>CAVVQV010000019.1:0-11302 GCA_963750495.1 uncultured Actinomycetota bacterium | reverse complement strand
CGCCCCTCCGTGCACCGGACAACCGGGAGATCCCACCGCAAAACGCCTAGCAGGTGATGGAGCCTCGTGCCGCGGGGTACGTGCGGCGCGACGACGGGTGGCGCCTCGCCTTCCACCAGCAGACCCCTGCCTGAGGGGCTACCGGGTCAGGGCCCGGTAGACGGTCTGGACGCCGACCGCACGTTCGAGCTCGCCGGCGACCGAGCTGAAGAACTGGTCCCGGTACGTTTGATCAGTCACTGCGTAGACGGTGAAGTAGAGGCCCGAAAAGGCCGCCAGGAAGACCGAGACCTGGAAGAGCTCGTTGCTCACAGGCAGCCAGTCCAGCGACGGAAGTGCCGTCGGCGGTCGTCCGACCCAGGTCGTGATGACCGGGTCGGTGATCGCGAGCTTGCCGAACACGATGAAGAAGACGAACACCGACAGCGACAGCAGCAGGACCTGGAGGGCTTGGGAGAACAACAGCACCAGCACCAGGTTGGCCTGCTGCACCGGACTCAGCTCGGCCCGCGCCGCCTGGTCGGTCATCTCCCGCGCCGCCTCAGCCACTGGCGTGGTCGCGCAGATCTTCACCAGCCGCTCCCCCTCGGCTTCGGCGCTGACCTGGCGCACCTCCTCGGGCAGCCGCACGAGCAGGAAGACGACCGCGACACCGGCGAACAGCAGGACCGTGAGCCACAGCAGACCCCGGTCCAGTGCACTGCACACCTGCCAGACCTCGGTGTTGATGAACAGGAACGTGATGAACAGCAGCAGCAACGGCAGCGCCCGGGTGATCAGCGGGAAGAGCCAGCCAAGGCTGCCGAACGTGCGCCCGGTCGCCCAGCGGATGATCGGCTGCAGGTGCAGGGACACGAGCCCGTAACCGAGCACAAGGAGCCCGAGGGTGAGCGCCCCAACGAGGACTCCCAACGAGACGTCGCCGGTCCACACCCCCGTCGCCAACCCCGCGCCGAGACCCACCACGACAGCGCCGGTTACGACCGGGATCACCCGGGCTCGGCTCAACGCCGACTTCACACGCGAGGCGTGCGTGGGCACGAAGTAGGGCAGGCCCTGGCGCTCGAACCACACCTCTGCCGCCCGGATGGTGGCGAGCCGACTCTCTTCGGTCACGCAGCACCGCTCCGGACACGCGGAGGACGAGCCGGACGGTCGAGCGGGTGAGGCATGATCGTCAGGCTAACGCCCGTCGGACCGCCTCGACGTCACCGCCGCGGGATCAGGCGTGCTCGCTCGGCGCGGGCGCGGCGGCTGGTTCGTGGCGCGAAGCGGTGCCCAGAAGCATCTCGCTCTCGGCGACCGCGACCTCGAGCAACCCGCACAGCAGGTCGTCGGCATCAAGTGACTCGGACATGCCCACGACCGACAGGTTGATGACGTGCGGGGCGGCGCGGTCGAAGTTCTGCCCTCGACCCCACGGCCGTGACATGAACTGCCGGGCCCAGGTGGTCGCCGACGGACAGAAGGCGAGTCCGGTGGCGGCGAGCTCCCGCAGCCGGGCCGAGTCTGCTCCCGGCCGGTCGTCGAGCTCCCGCACGGCCCGTAGCAAGCCGACGACGAGGGCTTTCTGGTGCTCGTAGGCGGCCACCGTGACGGCAGCGGTGGCGGCATGGACGGTGAGCGCCGGCGTCATCAGCGGGTGGTCACCGGTCAGCCCCACCACCCGGTGGATCAGTGGCAGGATCCGCTGCCGCGCGTCGTCAGAAAGGTGGTCGTTGACGTTGCGTGCCAGCGAGGCCAGCAGCGGATGGGTACACGATGGGTGGTCGGAGAAGCGCTCTCCCGCGAGGTAGGAGGCGTACTCCATGAAGCACGCACCCGATTGTGGTCTCCGATGCTTCCCGGCGGAGAGGACAGGCACGCTGTTGGGTACGAGCGGAGAACGACGTCTCATGTGATCACCCCGACGAGTCGGCTGAGAGGATCGTTCCAGTGTGCGCCTGTCCGCCGGTCAACACCAGCCGCGGCCGGTAAAGAACTCGTGAACGAGTCGTGGCGCGCTCGGCCGAGGTCAGCTGGGAGTGGCTATCGGCGGGGTCACGAGCAGCTCCCGGGCCCGGTCGACGTCCAACGCCATCTGCACGAGCAGGTCGTCCACCGCGTCGAACGTCACCATCCCCCGCAGATAGTCGACGAAGACCACCTCGACCTCGACGCCGTACAGCTCGAGGTCGTCGCGGTCCAAGACGTAGGACTCGACCCGGCGATCCTGGTCGTGGAACGTGGGGTTGGTGCCGACCGAGATCGCCGCGGGCAGGTACGGAGCCCCGGTCTCGTCCAGGCGACGCAGCCAGCCGGCGTAGACGCCGTCTGCCGGGACGGCGGTGACCGACGTCGCGACCGGCACGTTGGCGGTCGGGTACCCGAGCTCGCGGCCACGCTGCTGACCCTGGGCCACGTCGCCCCGGACGACGAATGGACGGCCCAGCGCCTGCGCGGCGGCGGCCACGTCACCCTCGGCGAGCCGGGACCTGATGTACGTCGACGACCAGACCCGGTCCGACCTGTCACCGTCCAACGGCAGCCCTTCGACGCGGACGTCCCGCTCAGCGCACAGGCGCCGCAGCAGCGCCACGTCCCCCTGGGCACGATGGCCGAAGTGGAAGTTCTCGCCCACGACCACTGCCGCCGCGCGCAGGCCCGACAGGAGGTATGACGTCACGAAGTCCTCCGCCGAGACGTTCGCGAGCTCTCGGGTGAACCGGAGGACGAGAACCGCGTCCACCCTGGCGGCTGCCAGCAGGCTCAACCGCGTGTCGAGCGTCGTGAGCGGCATCGGCGCCTTGTCGGGGGCTAGCACCCGCAGGGGATGGGGGTCGAAGGTCACGGCGACGACCGGCAACCCGCCCAGCTCGGAGGCGACCTCGTGGGCGCGGTCGATCACGTGTCGATGCCCGAGGTGGACACCATCGAAGTTGCCGATCGTCACCACGGTCGGCCCGATACTGGGGCCGACCTCGGAGACGTCATCCCACACCTGCACGCGCCGCGCTCCTCTGGCATCCGTCACATCTGCGAAGACGGGTGTGGTGCCGCGTTTCGGCACCACCTCTGCAGCCAAACTCTGCCATGTTCGGCCTCTGGATGGACGGCCGACCCGGAGCGGTGGAGGTCCGACCGTTGCGCCGTGGGGCGCAGGGCGGTTCAGCGGCCGAGAGCCGCGGCTGCCGCTGCGCGGGCCCCGGCCGGATCCGCCGCGCTCAGGGCTGCCTCCGCTGCAGAGGCGCACTGCTCACTGGTCACTGTCGCTAGGGAAGCACCGACGGCACCGATGGCCGAGGTGGCCATCGACAGGGAGGTGACCCCGACGCCGGCGAGGACGCAGGCGAGCAGCGGGTCAGCAGCAGCCTCGCCGCACACGCCGACCGGCTTACCGACCTGCTTGCCGGCAGCGGCCGTGATGGCGATGAGGTGCAGCACGGCCGGCTGCCAGGAGTCGGTGAGCCCCGCCAGGTCGCCCGAGAGCCGGTCGGCCGCCATGGTGTACTGCGAGAGGTCGTTGGTGCCGATCGACAGGAACTCGACGTGCTCGAGCAGCCGATAGGCCAGCAGTGCGGCCGCCGGCACCTCGACCATCACGCCGGGGGTGAGACCGCGGTCGCGAATCTGCGCAGCAAAGCTCTTGGCCTCCGCGCTGGTGGCCACCATCGGCGCCATCACCCACGGCGCCGTACCCGTCCTCGCGGCGGCGATCGCGATCGCGTCGAGCTGACGGGTCAGCAGGCCCGGGTTGCTCCAGGAGAGGCGCAGGCCGCGGACGCCGAGAGCCGGGTTCGGCTCGTCGGGCAGCGTGGCGAACGCCATGGGCTTGTCCGACCCGGCGTCCAGGGTCCGAATCACCACCTTGCGTTCGCCGAACGCAGCGAAGACCTCGGCGTACAGGTCCGCCTGCTCGTCGACGCCTGGCTCGTCCTCCCGGCCGAGGAACGCCAGCTCGCTGCGGAACAACCCGACACCCTCACTGGGGCCTCGGGCTGCCGCTTGGGCGGACTTGCCGTCCTGCACGTTCGCATAGATCGCTACCGGTACGCCGTCGGCCGTTGAACCAGGGCCCCGCCAAGCGTCGGCGGCCTGGCGGGTACGGCGGTCTGCGTCGACGAGGGACACGGCTTCGGTCTCGTCGGGGTCGATGAGGATCTCCCCCGTCGCACCATTGACCAGCACGATCGTCCCGACCGGCAGGTCGTCGACGTCAGCCGCCACGATGCAGGGGATCGACAGCTGGCGGGCGATGATCGCCGTGTGGCTGGTCGGGCCGCCGAGGCTGGTCACGAGGGCGATCACGCGGGTGGGATCGAGGCCGGCCGTGTCCGCCGGCGCCAGGTCGTCAGCCACGAGCACCGATGGCTCGTCAGGCATGGGGATCCCCGGCTCGGGCAGCCCCTGGAGCTCGGCCACGACACGACTGCCGAGGTCGCGAAGGTCTGTGGTCCGCTCGGCCATCAAGCCGCCGACCTGTTCGAACATGGCCGCGAACTTCTCGACTGCCGATACCGTCGCCGCCTCGGCCGACGCATCAGCAGCGATCTCCTTGTCGACGGCCTTGCGCAGCCCCTTGTCGGACACGAGTCCGACCTGGGCCACCAGCACCTCCTTGGCCACGCCCGACGCCGCGTCGGCCCGACCCTGCAGTCGCTCGGCCACCACGGAGACTGCGGCGCGGAAGCGCTCGCCCTCGCGGTCAGCGCCCGCCGAGGCCAGCTCCGACACTCGGCTGAGGTCGACACCGGCTGCCGGTCGGATCACCGGCCCGACGGCCACGCCGGGAACCACGGGAGTGCCCGTCCTGGTGCCGGAGACACCGGATGAGGCGTCGGTCGGGGCTCCGAGAGTCGGGCTGCTGACATCGGTCATGGTCTTGCCATCCTGCCTCGCACTGTCGTGCGATCGCTCAGCTGGGCGGTGGCACGGCTCTTCCGCGTCCTCGACACCCACGTCATGTTGTTATGTTTGGCCTTTCCCCTCGAGATTAGTCGCGAAAGGCTTGACAACGCAAGGGGTACGGGCGTAAAACAAAAGAAAGCAACAGACCTGCAGATCCACGAAAGGGCATCCTGTGTACGCAGAAGAACGGCAGCAGGCCATCGCAGACCTGGTCGCTCGAGAGCGCCGGGTCAGCGTCAGCGGTGCAGCCCAGACGTTCGGAGTGACCACCGAGACCGTGCGCCGCGATCTGGCGCTGCTCGAGCGGCACGGCCTCGTCCACCGGGTGCACGGTGGCGCTGTCGCCGCCGGATCACTGACCACGGTCGAGCCACTCGTCGCCGAACGAGACCTGGCTGCCACCGTGCAGAAGGATCGCATCGCGCGGGCTGCCCTCGACCTGCTGCCACCTCCGGGGGGAAGCGTGCTCCTCGACGCCGGTACGACGACACAGCGGCTGGCCGCAGCCCTCCCGGCTGACCAGAGGTTCACCGTCGTCACCAACGCCGCCTCGGTCGCGACCACGTTGTCGTCGGTCTCGAACCCGGCCGAAGTACAGCTGCTCGGCGGACGGATCCGGACCGCCAGCCTCGCGTGCGTCGGCCCCCAAACGCTCGCAGCCCTGGCCGACGTACGGGTCGACGTGGCGTTCCTCGGCACCAACGGTCTGGCCCTTCCGTACGGCCTGACCACCCCCGACCAGGACGAAGCGGCGGTGAAGTCAGCCATGGTCACCGCCGGCCGGCGCGTCGTCGTGCTCACCGACTCCAGCAAGTTCGGCCAGGAGACGCTGGTCCGCTTCGCCCGGCTGGACCAGATCGACGCCGTGGTCACCGACGACGACGTCGACCCGAGGGACGTCCGGGCCCTCGAGGCGCTCGACATCGATGTGGTCGTCGCATGATCGTCACGCTCACCGCCAACCCGTCGGTCGACCGCACCATGACGATCGACGGGCCGATCAGGCCCGGCGGAGTGTTCCGCGCTCTCAGCGTCGGTGACGAAGCCGGCGGGAAGGGCGTCAATGTCGCCCGCGCCATCGCCCACGCCGGCGTCCCCGCAGTTGCGGTCCTGCCCGCCGACGATGACGACCCGCTCGTCAAGGGACTCATCGCCGCCGGCGTGCACCCCATCAACGTGCCGGTGGGCCGGCCTTCGCGTGTCAACATCACGATCACCGAGCCGGACGGGACGACCACCAAGTTCAACGACCCCGGGCACAACTTCGACGTCGACGTCTTCGATCAGCTCCGCGACCGGCTGCTCAGCCGTTCGCACGGCAGCGACTGGGTCGTGTTGTGCGGCTCGCTCCCGCCGTCCGCACCGACCGAGTGGTACGCCGAGCTGACGGAACAGCTGCATGCGGCCGGGCGACGCGTGGCCATCGACACGTCCGGGGCAGCTCTGGTCGCCGCTGTGGGCAACTCCGTTCGGCCGGACCTGCTCAAGCCCAACGCGGAGGAGCTGGCGTCCCTGACCGGCGACGACCCTGACCGTCTCGAGTCCGACCGCGACGCGGCGGCCGACGCCGCCGGTCGGCTCGTCGACGACGGGGTCGGGGCCGTCCTGCTCACCCTCGGCGCCGAGGGGGCTCTCCTCGTCACACCTCAGGGCACCTGGACCGCGACCCCTCCCCCGATCACCCTGCGCAGCACCGTCGGCGCAGGCGACGCCAGCCTGGCCGGCTACCTCTTGGCCGAGCTGAGCGATCTCGGTCCGGCCGATCGGCTCCGCGAGGCGGTGGCGTACGGCGCCGCGGCCGCGTCACTGCCCGGCTCAACCATGCCTCGACTGTCCGACCTGCAGCGTGATGGCGTCGTCGTCACCCAACCCTCCCACCGCTCATCGAGCGACCAACTCACAAGGAACCCCCGTGTCTGAGCTCATCAACCCCCACCTGGTGGCGCTGGATGCCACCTTCGGCGGCACCAAGGACGATGTCATCCGCGCTCTGGCCCGGCTCGTCGCCGACGCCGGTCGGAGCACGAACGCAGACGGCCTCGCCGAGGACGCGTTCGCTCGCGAGGCCAAGTCCGTGACCGGTATGCCGGGTGGCCTGGCCATCCCACACTGCCGGTCCGAGCACGTGACGGCGCCGTCCCTGGCGTTCGCCCGGCTCGCCCCTCCGGTCGACTTCGGTGCGAAGGACGGACCTGCCGACCTGGTGTTCATGATCGCGGCCCCGGCCAGCGGTGACCAGGAGCACATGAAGCTGCTGACGAAGCTGGCCCGGGCTCTCGTGCGCAAGGACTTCACGGACGCCCTCCGGTCGGCGACTGAGACCGCCGAGGTCGTGAACCTGGTGTCCTCGGTCGTCACCCCGGAGGACTCCGGCTCCGCCCCCGCTCCGGCGGCCTCGTCCACGACGTCGGGCGCTGCGGCGGCCGTGCCGGCGTCGCGCCATTCTGCCGAGCCACTGACGATCGTCGCCGTGACGGCCTGCCCTACCGGTATCGCCCACACCTACATGGCCGCCGAGGCGCTCGAGGCTGCCGGGACGAAGGCCGGCATCAAGCTCCTGGTCGAGCCGCAGGGCTCGGTCGGCGCCGAACGGTTGGACCCGACGGTCATCGCCGCTGCCAGCGCGGTCATCTTCGCGACTGACGTCGGAGTCCGGGACAAGGGTCGGTTCGCCGGGCTCCCCGAGATCTCCACCAGCGTGAAGAGCGGTATCCACGACGCCGACCAGCTCGTCTCCCGCGCCCTGGCTGCCGCTGACGACCCGAACGCTCCCCGCGTTGCCGGAGACGGTGGAGGTAGCGGTTCATCCGGCCGCGGCGCCGTAGCCACCGGTGGTGGCGGTGTGGGTGGTCTGGGCACCCAGGTGAGGACGGCCCTGCTGACGGGTGTCAGCTACATGATCCCCTTCGTCGCGGCCGGTGGCCTGCTCATCGCGCTCGGCTTCCTGCTGGGTGGCTACGAGCTGGCGCTCAATGACTACGGGCCCGACAAGGACCAGAGCCTGGCGGACTTCGTGCTCGGCAGCTCGAACCTGACGAACCTGCCGGCCGGCTCCTTGAGCCCGCACGCACTGTTCAGCAGCGGCTTCACGCTGTTCCTCGGTGCGGCGCTGTTCAAGCTCGGCGCGTTGTCGTTCGGCTTCCTCGTACCTGCCTTGGCCGGCTACATCGCTTACGCCATCGCGGACCGACCGGGTATCGCTCCGGGTTTCACCGCAGGGGCCGTGGCCGGCTTCACCAATGCCGGCTTCATCGGCGGCATCATCGGTGGCCTGCTGGCCGGCGTGGTCGCCCTGTGGATCTCGAGCTTTCAGGTTCCGCGCTTCGTTCGCGGGCTGATGCCGGTCGTGATCATCCCGCTGTTCGCAACCCTCATCTCCGGCGGGCTGATGATCCTGGTGCTCGGCAGGCCGCTGTCGTGGCTGACGACTCAGCTCACCGACGGGCTGAGCAACATGAGCGGCACCTACGCGGTCCTGCTCGGCGTCGTGCTCGGCCTGATGATGTGCTTCGACCTCGGCGGCCCGGTCAACAAGGCGGCATACGTCTTTGCCACCACCGGTCTCGGCGCCGACCCCAGCCCGGCCAACCTCAAGATCATGGCCGCGGTCATGCTCTCCGGCATGGTTCCTCCGCTGGCGATGGCCCTCGCCTCGACGCTCCGACCACAGCTGTTCACCGAGCCCGAGCTCGAGAACGGTCGGGCCGCCTGGCTTTTGGGTGCGTCGTTCATCAGTGAGGGTGCCATCCCGTTCGCTGCTGCCGACCCGTTGCGGGTGATCCCCTCGATGATGGCCGGCGGTGCCGTCACGGGCGCCCTGTCCATGGCGTTCGACGTCCAGCTGCGGGCGCCGCACGGCGGCATCTTCGTGCTGTTCGCAGTGGACGGCGTCTTCGGGTTCCTGCTCGCCCTCGTGGCCGGCATGGTCGTGGCGGCGGCCTGCGTCGTGGCACTGAAGTCGATGCGTCGCAATGCTGAGGTGGCGGCTGTCGAGACAACCGTCGCCGTCGCCGCCTGATCCAACACCATCCTCAACACCCTCCCGAGAGGAACACCATGGCCAGCTTCACCGTCAAGGTCGGATCATCCGTCGGCCTGCATGCCCGTCCCGCCACGATCATCTCCGAGAAGGCAGACGCGCTCGACGCCGACGTCACGATCGCCACACCAGGCGGCGAGCCGGTCGACGCCGATTCCGCGCTGCTCCTCATGACCCTGGGTGCCGGCCCTGGAGACGAGGTCGTTGTCGAGAGTGACGACGAGGCGGCGGCCCGCGTGATCGCCGACCTCGTCGAGCTCGACCTCGATGACCCGAGCTACCCCGCTTGACCCCGGTCGTCATGCGCGCGCCCCGACGTACGCCCAGGGCCGCCCCGCCGCCCAGCTGCCCATCGTGGCCGCCCGTTTGCCTAGTGAACTAGGCAGAAGGCCAGTGCCATCGGCCCGTTTGCCTAGTTCACAAGCCACCTGGCTTGTTCACTAGGCAAACGCCAAGGGCCACCGGGACATCGGCGTCAGGCGGGGGCGAAGACGGCGATCGGGGTGGCGGCGTTCGGCCGGTCCTGACGGTAGAGAGCCAGGAACTCACCGGCTGTGCTCATGACGGCGACCGGCTCCCCGGTCACGCCGAGATCGATGGCCAGGGGCCGCCCGTTCCGGATCGCAGGCACCAGGTCGTCTGCCAGCACGTAGGACGGGAAGGTCGCCTGGGCCACCACGGCCAGGGATAGTACGAAGTTCTCGACCGGCCCCACATCGATGGCCTCCAGCGTGCTGGCCCGGTCGAGGCCGAACGGCCCCACCCGAGTACGCCGCAGCGCCGTGAGGTGTCCCCCGACGCCCAACAGGGCGCCCAGGTCGCGGGCGAGCGCCCTGACATACGTTCCCGTCGAGCACTCGACGTGCACGTCGACGTCGACGAGGCCCTCGGCGTCGCGCCGCACCGCACTGACGCTGAACTCTGACACGGTGACGGGCCGGGCCGGGATTTCGACGTCCTCACCGGCGCGCACCCGCGCATAGGACCGCTGCCCGTCGATCTTGATGGCCGACACCGAAGACGGCACCTGGTCGATGTCGCCGGTCAGTCGGGCGATGGCAGCGGCGATGTCGGCGTCCGTCGCGGCGTCGGCAGCCACCGCCTCGACGATCTCGCCCTCGGCGTCATCAGTGATCGTTCGTTGGCCGAGCCGGATCGTGGCGTCGTAGCCCTTGGTCGAGAGCGCGAGGTGGCCCAGCAGCCTGGTCGCTCGGCCCACCCCGAGCAGCAGGACGCCGGTCGCCATCGGATCGAGCGTGCCGGCATGACCGACTTTGCGCGTCCTGGCGAGGCGTCGCCCTCGCGCGACGACGTCGTGTGAGGTCCAACCCGCAGGCTTGTCGACGACCAGCAGTCCGTCCGGAGCTGCTTCGGTCAACCGCCGATCCCGTCCTCGGTGGAGACGGCCCGACCGCTGCCGGCCCGCTCGACGCCAGTCTCGACGGTGGCGTCGGCCCCCTCAGCCTCTTCGAGGTCGTCGAGGTCGTCGTCCTCCGGGTGACGATACGGATCTGCCTCCCCGGCGTACGACGCCTGGGCAGCCGTCGCGGCAACGGCGGCGTCGTTCTCGCGTGCCTGTGCCAGCAGCCCGTCGATGTGCGCCGCCGAGTCAGGCAACGCGTCGAGGATGAACTCCAGCGTCGGCGTGTGCCGCATCCCGAGCTGCTTGCCCACTTCTGACCTGATCAGGCCCTTGGCGCTGTCGAGGGCCGCGGTCGATGCCGCGCGCTCCTGGTCGTCGCCGAGCACGGTGTAGAAGATCGAGGCATGCTGCGTGTCGCCGGTGACGCGGACATCGGTGATCGTGACGAAACCGAGGCGGGCATCCTTGATGCGACGTTCGAGCATCTCTGCGACGATCACGTGAATCCGGTCGGCGACCTTGCGAACTCGACCCGAGCTCATGGTTCCTCCTTCAGTAGCGAACGTTCGACGGAGCAAAGGCTGAACGGCGTGGTGCGCCGGACGGATTGCGATCCGTCCGGCGCACCTTCCGCACAGCGGTTCCCCGCCCAGATGGACCCGGGGCACCACAAGGGTGCGCCCACCGTCAGCTCCGGGGGATCTCCTTCATCTCGAACGTCTCGATGACGTCCCCGATCTTGATGTCGTTGTAGCCGGCGAGCGTCAGACCGCACTCGAAGCCCTCGCGGACCTCGGTGGCGTCGTCCTTCTCCCGCTTCAGCGACGAGATGTCGAGGTTGTCGGCCACGACCGAGCCGTCCCGCAGCAGCCGCGCCTTGGCGTTGCGCCGCATGATGCCCGAGGTGACCATGCAGCCGGCGATGTTGCCGACCTTCGACGACCGGAAGATGTTGCGGATCTCGGCGGTGCCGAGCTGCGACTCCTCGAACTCGGGCTTGAGCATGCCCTTCA
>CAVVQV010000018.1:0-16828 GCA_963750495.1 uncultured Actinomycetota bacterium | reverse complement strand
CACCGAGGTGGAAGAGGACCTGCACCAACGACGCCGCGTCGACGCCGACCTTCTCGGCGAAGTCGGTCAGCGAGGCGCCACGGGAGAGCCGGACGGTCAGGCCGTCGCCCTTGCGGACGCGCACGCCGCCGGTCGTCGGGGCCTGCATCTGTTCGTACTCTTGGCGACGCGCCCGCTTGGACTTGCGACCACGCCTCGACGGACCACCGGCGCGCCCGAAGGCACCCTGGGTGACGCCGCGCTGGTTGCGGCCACCGGGACGGCCTCCGCCGCCCGACGGCATACCGCCGCCGCCACCGGCGCCTGCGTAGCCGCCGCTGCGGCCACCGCGAGCCGGCGCACCGGTCGAGCCCCCGGGCCCGCCACGAGTGGCTCCGCCACGGGCACCGCCCGGTCCACCCGGACCGGACCGTCCACGCGCGGGCGCACCGGGACCGCTGATCGCGGACTGGCGCGGCATCATCGCGGGGTTGGGTCGCGGTGCACCGGGAACGCCGCCCGGACGCGGCGGCCTGGTGTCTCCACTCGGGCGGTCAGGACGCTCACCCGGACGCTGCTGGCCCGGTCGGCGAGGCTGCTGCATGCCCTGCGTGGACGAGAACGGGTTGTTGCCGGGACGCGGGGTTCCGGGCTTGGGCGCCGGCCGGGCCGCCGCCGTCGAACCGGCAGTCGAACCGTCGGCGGACGCCGCAGGTGCCTCGGGCTCTGCCGATGGCTCGGCCGCAGATGCGGCCGGCGCGACCGGCTCCGCGGGAGTGGGCGCGGACTCGACGGACGGTGCGCTGGCGGGCCGTGGTGCGGGCCGCGGCGCGTCCGCGGTAGCGGGGGGATCTTCGGTGATGGCGGGGCCGGCGGCGACCTCGACCGGAACCTCGGCGGGTTCGGTCGTGGCGGCGGCGTCAGCAGGGGTGGCCTTCTTCGCCGGCGCCTTCTTGGCGGCCTTCTTGGCAGCCTTGGCCTCGGCGGCCTTCTTCCAGGCCTCTCCGTGTGTCTCTTCGAGGCGACGGGCTACCGGCGCCTCGACGGTGGAGGACGCCGACTTGACGAACTCCCCCATGTCTTTGAGCGCTGCAAGGACGTCCTTGCTCGGCACTCCGAACTCTTTGGCGAGTTCATGGACTCTGGCTTTAGCCACAATTCTCCTTCGTGGGCGGTCCGAACCCACGAAGGTCCAGACCGTTAGATGTTGGGCGTGCTCATCGCATGAGTCTCATCGAGATGTCATGAGCAACTGCTCCACTCTCTTCGTCGGTCTCAGCCCTGTCGGGCCGACTCCATGTCCCCGGGCGGGACCTGAAGCTGTTCGGGTGCTTCTGGTGCTACGGGTGTTTCGCGCTGCGACTCGAGCCAGGTCCGGACGGCACTGCAATCGACCGGTCCCTCGATGCGCAAGGCTCGAGGGAAGGCGCGACGTCGTTCGGCCAGTTCGAGACACGCGGGCGTGGGGTGCAGGTGTGCTCCCCGGCCCGCTCTTCTTCCTGCGGCATCCGGTACGACGGCGCGGGTGGCCCCGTCGCCCTCGGCGACGACGCGCAGGAGGTCAGACTTTGCCGCGCGTTCCCGACAGCCCACACAGGTGCGGACTGGGGACACCCGACTCATCAGGGGCGAGTCTACCGGCTTGGACCACGATGCCGCGAACCAGACACCCGTGAGAACGCTGGGCGACGGTCAGGACACGGTCTCTCCGGCGCCGGTGCTGCCGACCCGGGCATCATCGGACTCGAGGGCGGCCTGGATGCGGGCCACCAGTGGAGCCGCCCGAAGCCGGTCGGCGATCTGGCGGGCTTCGTCGAGCAGTGCGGTTGCCTGGTCCCGCTCGCCAACGCGAGCGAGGCCTGTGGCGTAGTCAAGCAAACCTTCAGCCAGCGGGTAAGGGCGGCCGACCTGGCGCAGCGCCTCAACGGCAGCGGACATCACCTCCAGCGCCGAAGTGTCGCCCGTCGCCAGCCGGCCCCGCGCTCGCGCCAGGTCACGCTCGAGGCGAAGGAGCGGCGGGACATGGCCCACCGGCCGTTTGTCCAGGACTGCCAGCAGCTCCTCCAAAGCGGCCGCGTCCCGCGTCGTCGTCGCGGCCCGAGCAGCCAGCGGCCAGACCCACTGAAGAACGTCGTTCCGGATACCCAGAGAGGGAATCGTCTCGATGACCTTCCCGGCGTGAAGCAACACCTCGGCCGGGCTGCCGAGGCCGGCGGCGCGGATGGCGTCCACCCCCGCGATGGCCGCCTGGTCCTGGGGGTCCTCGCTGCCACGCAGCGAGGTGAAGACCGATTGGTTCGCTGAGGTGACGACGAGCGCCGGACTCGCCGAACCGCCCCGGAGTACCGACAGGTACAAGGCGTTCATGGCGACGAAGTCGTCACGCAGGCCGTCGACCTCGATCGCCTCACGCAGGACTTGCTCGGCCACCTCCCAGTCACCGGCGATGATGAGGGCCTGCGACAAGTTGCCGATAGCCACACTGAGCCTGTTGACGTCGCCCACTTTGCGAGCATGAACCGTCGCTGCGCGAGCGGCATCGGCCGCGGCGACTGGGTCAATGGCCAGCTGCACGTTTGCGAGGTTCAGCAGGCCGATCGAACGCAGGATCGAATCCTCTGCCTCTTCTCCCAGCCTGATCGCGTAGGAGAAGGCGGCTTCGGCTTGTGCGTGCCGGTCCGCCACGACGTGTGCGAGGCCCCGGGCGATGAAAAGGTTACCCAGGCGGGCCTTGTCGACGTCAACCGCCTGACCAAGATCCAAGGCGTGCGCCGTCAGCTCATCAGCGTCTTCACTGCCTGCGAGGCTCGCCAGGCCGGCCAACCAGCCGAGGGCGCTGACTGTGTCAGCGTCCGGCTCCGGCGAGAGCACCTCGAGGGCATGCTCCAGCCGCTCACGGGCCTCCCGGTGGCGTCCCGCCGCCGACAGGGCATGGCCCCCCGCCGCCTGCGCTCGAGCACGTTCTCGCTCGCGCCCTTGCGCGTCGTACAGCGCACCGGCACGGTCGGCATGCGCGACCGAAGCGACGAAGTCCGCAGCGGTGTAGGCAGCGGTCGCCGCACGTTCGTAGAGCTCGGCTGCTGACACCTGCGCGTCGCCGCCGTCCAGCAACTCTGTCTCGGCCGCTCCGGCGGCGTACCCGGAGACGGCCGCGCTCGGTGACCCGGCTCGGAGAGCCCGCTCGGCCGCACGGACGAGCATGCCGATGGCCTCGTGGCGGATCTCGGGCACG
Organism: uncultured Actinomycetota bacterium; assembly: GCA_963750495.1. Lineage (GTDB taxonomy): Bacteria > Actinomycetota > Actinomycetes > Propionibacteriales > Nocardioidaceae > JANLYC01. Next base: position 13,617 of record CAVVQV010000018.1, on the reverse strand, counting down.
TCGGGCGCCTCGGGTACCGACGTCAGGGCGTCCAGGTAGTGACGGGCGATCACGTCGGCGAGATCGTCACCGTCGTTGGAGAAGGTGGCCCGCAGGTGGGCAGCGACGGTGAGGTGTCGGGTCTTGCGTTCCCGGCGCGACAGCGTCTCGTAGGCCACCTGGCGGAGCAGGTCCTGGGCGAACCGGTAGTCGCCCACCTGCGGCGACAGCCTGTCTGCGGACACGCTCAGCACCTCGCGGCGGAGCAGCTCGCCCAGACCGGCTCGTACTTCGTCCTCGCTCTGACTTGAGACGGCGATGAGCGCCTCCGCCGGGAAGCTGCTGCCCAGCACAGCCGCGTCAGCAACCAACAGACGCAGGTGCGGGTCGAGAGCGTCGAGTCGTGAGGCCAGCAGGCCATGCAGGCTGTCCGGGATGGTGAGCTTACCGATGTCACCGACAAGCCGGTAGACACCCTCGCGCGGAACCACGACGTCCCGGTCCACCAACGACCGCACCGTCTCGACCGCGAACAGCGGGATCCCCTGGGCCTGCGCCGTGATCATCTCCCTGGCCTCGGCCGGCGTGCCCGGCACCATCGCATCCACCATCGCGTCCATCGCCGCCGTGTCGAGCGGGTCGATCGTCAACGCCGACCGGTTGCGACCCGTCCCGAACCCTGGGCGGTTGTCGTCGAGCTCCGGCCGCGTGAACACGAGCACGTAGATCGGGGCGTCTCTCGCCCAGTCGATGAGATGGTCGAGGAAGTCGAGCAGGCCGGCATCGGCGTGCTGGGCGTTCTCGATGAGCAGGACGACGGGCTCGCGGGCAGCCAGCCGCTCGAAGAAAACCCGCCACCCGGCGAACAGCTCTTCGCGGGCCATCGCGCTGTCAGCGTCGCCCTCGATCTTCAGGCCGAGCAGCCGCGCCAGCCTCGGCGCCAGGTACGCCCGGTCCGCAGGATCGTAGATGAGGGTGGCGAGTCCGTCGGTCAGCTTGGAGACGGCCAGGTCGTGCGGATCTTCCTCCGCGATCGCCAACCGCTGGCGCACGATCTCGGCCAACGCCCAGAAGGCGACTCCCTCGCCGTACGACAGACAACGACCCCGGTGCCACCACACGAAGTCGGCGAGACCGTCGACGTACTTCTCGAACTCCCAACCAAGCCGGGACTTGCCGACACCGGCCGGTCCCGAGACCAGGACGAGACGCGGGGTGCGTCGCTCGGCCACCGCATGGAACAGCTCCTTGAGGGTGCGCAGCTCTGCATCCCGGCCGAAGAGGGGCGCCTCCAGCCCGTCGACACGCTGAGCGCCTCCGACGCCGGAGAGCACCCGGGTGGCCGTCCACAGGTTCACGGGCTCGGCCTTGCCCTTCAGCGCGTGCTCACCTGCGTCGGTGAAGCCGATCGCCGACGACGCGGACCGGTGCGTCGCGCCATCGACCCACACGGCCCCGGGCGCCGCCGCGGCCTGGACGCGGGCGGCTGTGTTGACCGCATCCCCGGCGACCATTCCTTCGCCCGTCGCACCCAGCGTCACAGCCACCTCGCCGGTGACCACGCCGGCGCGGGCGGACAGGCCTTTCGCACCGGAGGTCTCACCGAGCTCGGTGACCGCGGCCACCACGTCGAGCGCCGCGCGCACGCAACGCTCGGCGTCGCCCTCCGTCGCGGTCGGCGTACCCCAGACCGCCATCACCGCGTCTCCGATGAACTTCTCGACCACACCCCCGTAACGCCCGATGATCGTTCGCGCGGTGACGAAGTACTCCGAGAGCAGCTCGCGGATCTCTTCGGGGTCGCGAGACTCCGAAAGGGTGGTGAAACCGACCAGGTCGCAGAACAACACCGAGCAGAGTCGACGCTCGGATACGTGTTCCGAGGGTGGGGCGGCCGTGACAGCGGTCACCGGCGTGGGTGCTCTGGCCGAGTGGGTCGCTCCGGCGACCACCGGAGCTCCGCAGTCACCGCAGAACGTCGAGTCCGGTTCGAGGGCCGAGGAGCACACGGCACACGCGGCCGTCAGCGGGGTGCCGCAGGAGCGGCAGAACCGTTTGCCTTCGGCGTTGTCGGTCTCACAGACCGCGCAGGTCGACACGCCGTCAGAGTAACGGGCCGCGACCGCTCGAAACCACACATCAGCCCGAAGATCCCAGGTCAGGCGTCTGTCGACTCCTCGACCGCGGGTTCGACCAACGGCTCGACCCCGTCGTCTGCGGGTGCCGTGTCGGAGCGGATGTCGATGCGCCACCCCGTCATGCGGGCGGCGAGACGGGCGTTCTGCCCCTCTTTGCCGATGGCGAGCGACAGCTGGTAGTCCGGAACGACCACGCGCGCGGAGCGGGCGGCCTCGTCGACGATCTCGACGCTGCTGACGTTGGCCGGGGACAGTGCGTGCCTGATCATCTCGGCCGGGTCGTCGGCCCAGTCGACGATGTCGATCTTCTCGCCGTGCAGCTCGGTCATCACGTTGCGCACCCGCTGCCCCATGGGCCCGATGCAGGCGCCCTTCGGGTTGACGCCGGGTTCGTGCGAACGGACCGCGATCTTGGTTCGGTGCCCGGCTTCCCGCGCGATCCCGGCGATCTCCACCGTCCCGTCGCCGATCTCGGGCACTTCGAGGGCGAACAGCTTCTTGACCAGGTTGGGGTGGGAGCGGGAGACCATCACCTGCGGACCCTTCGGCCCCTTGCGCACCGACACGACGAGGCAGCGGATGCGCTGCCCGTGGTCGTAGCGCTCCCCCGGCACCCGCTCGGCAGCCGGGAGAACAGCCTCGATCTTGCCCAGGTCGACGAAGACCATGTCCGGGTCACGGCCCTGTTGGATGACGCCCGAGACGACATCACCCTCCTTGCCGGCGAACTCGCCGTACCGCGCGTCGTCCTCGGCGTCTCGCAGCCGCTGCAGGATGACCTGCTTGGCCGTGGTGGCGGCGATCCGGCCGAACCCCTCGGGCGTGTCCTCGAACTCACGGACGAGCTCGCCGCCCTCGTCGCGCTCGGCGGCGTACACGATGACATGCCCGCTACCGCGGTCGAGCACGACGCGGGCGTCCTCGTAGGCGCCGGGTGTGCGGTGGTAGGCGACAAGCAGCGCCTGCTCGATCGCGTCGATGAGCACATCGAGCGAGATCTCCTTCTCGGAGACCAGCGACCGAAGCACAGCCATGTCGATATCCATCGGCTCAGCTCTCCTCGGCGTCGTCGTCCGGCACGGCGGTGCGCGGACGGTTGAACTCGATCTGGACGTGCGCCGTTGCGACGTCGGCGTACGACACCTCGCGAGCGGCCCCGTCGATGTCGAGGACGGCCGCGTCGTCATCAGCGGAGGTCACGCGGCCCGTGAAGGCGCTGCCGTCGTGACCGGTCACCTTGACCAGGCGGTTGACATTGCGTCGCCAGTGGCGTGGCAGCGCGAGTGGTCGGTCGACGCCGGGCGAGGTGACTTCGAGCGTGTAGGGCGACTCTCCGAGCACGTCCGAGGAGTCGAGCACCGTGCCGACGACGTGGGTGGCTGCGGCGATGTCGTCGAGCGTGACACCACCGTCGGTGTCAACGAGCACCCGGATCACGCTGCGGCGTCCGGCGCGGGTCATCTCGACGCCCTCGAGGTCGAGGCCTGAGCTGGCGAGGGGCTGCTCCAACACCTCAAGGAGTGCTTGCTGGGGCTGCTGACCGGTCACGGGCAGTCCTCCTCCGATGTTGTGTTGTCGACGTGCTCAAACCAGCCTAGCGGGGACCGTCCCGGGCAAGCTCGCGCGGTCAGGTACGGTCGGCGCGTGGTCCTCGTCCGTCCGATCAGCCGACGCGCTGCCCTACAGGCGGCGCTGCTGGCGGCCGGCACCGCCGCGCTGGGAGCGACCACCGCCTGTGGCACCGAGACGGCGACCGTTCGCGCGGGGTCGGCGACGACCGCAACGGGTGGAACGGCCACGAGCGACACCGACACCGACATAGCCGTGCTCACCAGCGCCATCGGCGCTGAGACACGACTGCTCGAGCTCTGCTCGACCACCCGGCGCCGACACCCGGACCTGGAGTCGCTGATCAGGCCGGTCGCCGTGACCCAGCGTGCCCACGTACGACGGCTGACGGAGAGCCTGGCCGAACCCCCGTCCTTACCCTCCCCTCCGACAACGACGGTCCCGTCCAGTCGCAGCGGGGCGCTGCGAGCACTGACTGCAGCGTTCTCGGCCGCGGAGCAGGACCGGCTCTCCGACTGCCTGCGGGCCACCTCTGGCCTGTTGGCCCGCGTGTTCGCCTCGGTGTCCGCCTCTCATGCAGTCACGGTCGAGTCCGTGCGCGCCGCGCGATGACGGCCCTCGAAGCGCTGCAGGCCTGTTTGACGGCCGAGCACGCCAGCGTCTACGGCTACGGCGTCATCGGTGGCGTCCTGGCCGGGGTCGCCGCCGGATCATCCGACCAGGAGCTCGCCGCCGCTGGTTATGTCGAGCACCGGCGGCGCCGCGACGACCTGACCGCGGTCATCGCCGACCAGGACGCGGCTCCGGTGCCGGCTCAGCCGGCGTACGACCTGCCCGGACCGGTCGAGACTCTCGCGGACTGCCGCGCCCTCGGCCGGCTGCTGGAGGAGCGCACGGCCGAGACCTACGCGGCTGCCGTTGCAGAGACGGTCGACAGCGAGCGGGAGCTCGTGGCCCGCGCCCTGTCTGCCTGCGCCCTGCGCGCGGTCGACTGGGGTGCGAAGCCGGTGGCCTTCCCGGGGATCGCGGAGCTGTGACGGCTTGCTGACCGGCATCCCGTGAAGTGCCAGACGTTGAAAGGAAGTGAACACGTGACTGGCGGCAGTCCTCAGGTTCTCGTGCTCAACGGGGGTTCCAGCTCGGGGAAGAGCACGCTGGCGCGCGCGCTTCAGGAGCTCCTCGACGGGTGTTGGCTGCGCTTGGGAGTGGACACGCTCGTCGATGCCGCACCTCCGAGGCTGTTCGGAGCAGCAGGTTTGAGCCTCGGCGACGACGGAGAGGTCGCGGTGGGGCCGGACTGGGTGGCTGTGGAGCGCCAGTGGATGACGGGCGTGGCTGCGATGGCCGCGGCGGGTGCCCGCCTCCTCGTCGAGGACAACTTCGTGAGCGGACCCGGAGCCCAGCAACGCTGGCAGCAGGCACTTCGCGGCGTTGCAGTCGGCTGGGTGGGCGTCCGCTGCTCCCCTGAGATCGTCTCCGGGCGCGAGGCCGCACGTGGGGACCGTGTGGCCGGGATGGCGGCAAGCCAGGCGGAGTCCGTGCACACCGGGATCACCTACGACCTGGTCGTCGACACCGGCCGCTCCACCCCCGAGCGGTTGGCCACGGTCGTTCGCGCCCACTTCTTTCGACGTCAGGCCGCCTGCACCTCGGTCACAGACGGTGGCTCACTGACCAGGCCTGCAGGGCGCGATCGCCCCTAGGTCAGGAACGCAGGCTCTGTGCGGGGCCGGCGATGAATGCGATGGAGATGTGATCGACCTCCGGTGATCGGGTCGGCCAGGCCAGCAAGCAACTTCGAGTTACTTGAACTCGAACCGCCGTACGACATCCTCTACCGCCAGGCGCCGATGATCTGGGGAAGGTCGGCGAGGCGTTGGATCACGGCGTCGGGCTCCCCCAGGGTGTGTCCGTGCTGCGTGAGCGGGATCGCGCTGTGCGGTACGTGCACCGCTTTCATGCCGACGTTCTTCGCGCCGTAGATGTCGTCGAACAGGCGGTCGCCGACGAACACGCAACGCTCGGGGCTGGACACGCCGACCGAAGACATCGCCGCCTCGAAGGCCTCCGGTGCTGGCTTGGTCCATGCGATCTCGGAGGTGTAGACGTCGCCGTCGATCAGGTGGTCGACGCCGTCGCGCACGAAGATCTCCTCGTGCCAGTCGCGCGGCCACACGGTGTTGGACAGGACTCCGACCTTGATTCCCTCGTCGCGCAGCCACTCGAACAACCCCGGGACGTCGTCGTGGGTGATGGTCGCCGGGTCCCAGAAGTCGCGGTACGCCTGGAGATGCTCGGCGTCGTAGGAGATCTCGGCCAGCGTGCAGATCTCCTCGAGCGTGGCGCTGCGGTGCTTGTCGCGCGACCGCGTCCAGACCGCCGTGGCTGCTGCGACGAGCGCCTCGGTCGCCGCGGTATGCCGCTCGGGCGCTGCCACCGCCGCCAGCGAGGACCACTCGTCGTTCGGCGAGATCGTCCGCCACTCGGTCAGCGTGCCACCCCAGTCGAAGATGACGGCGTCAACCGCCACGGACGACCTCTGCCACATGCGCGGCCGCCTCGGCCACCGCGACGTTCTCGCGCTCACCGCTCGCGCGGTCCTTGACCTCGACCACACCGTCGACCAGGCCCTTGCCCACCACGACGATCGTCGGCACGCCGATGAGCTCGGCGTCCTTGAACTTCACTCCGGGCGACACCTTCGGGCGGTCGTCGTACAGCACCGTCAGACCGAGCGCGTCGAGCTCGGCGCAGAGCTGGTCGGCTGCGGTGAACACGTCGGCGTCCTTCCCGGTCGCGACCAGGTGGACGTCGGCGGGCGAGACACCGCGCGGCCAGATGATGCCGAGCTCGTCATGGGAGTTCTCGATGATGGCGGCGACCGCGCGAGAGATGCCGACGCCGTAGCACCCCATCGTGACCGTGACGAGCTTGCCGTTCTCGTCGAGGACCCTCAGATCGAGCGCCTCGGTGTAGCGGCGTCCGAGCTGGAAGATATGCCCCATCTCGATGCCGCGGGCGGTCTCCAGGGCGTGGCCGCACACCGGGCAGGCGTCGCCCTCGCGGACGTCGGCCGCCTCGATGAGACCGTCGCCTTCGAAGTCGCGGCCCACGACGAGGTCGATGACGTGGTGGCCGTCCTCGTTGGCGCCGGTGACCCAACGGGTGCCGGTGCTGACCCTCGGATCGAGCAGGTAGCGAATGCCGCTCGTGCCCTTCTCACCCAGCGCGCCTGGGCCGATGTAGCCCTTGACGAGCGCGGCGTTGGCCGCGAAGTCCTTTTCGTCGAACGCCTCGACCTCGATGGGTTCGACCTGTGCCCCCAGCCGTTTGAGGTCGATGTCGCGGTCGCCAGGCACGCCAACGGCCAAGGGCTCTCGGGTGCCGTCGGGGTGGACGAGCATGACGATGACGTTCTTGAGCGTGTCGGCGGCGGTCCAGGCCCGATCGTCGCGCGGGAACTTCTGGTTGAGATGGTCGACCAGCGTCTCGATCGTCGGCGTGTCCGGGGTGTGCTCGGCGTGCGCTTCGGGCACGTCGTCGTACGCGACCGGGTCAGGCACGGGCACGCGGACGGCCTCGACGTTGGCGGCGTAGTCGCAGTTGGTGCAGCGGACGTAGGTGTCCTCACCATTCTCGGCGGTCGCGAGGAACTCCTCGCTCGCAGACCCACCCATCGCTCCGGACATCGCGGCGACGATGACGTAGTCGAAACCGAGGCGGTCGAAGATGCGGACGTACGCCTGGCGGTGCAGCTCGTAGGACCGCAGGAACGCCTCGTCGGTGACGTCGAAGGAGTAGGAGTCCTTCATCACGAACTCGCGCCCGCGCAGGATGCCCGCCCGGGGACGCGCCTCGTCGCGGTACTTGTTCTGGATCTGGTAGAGCGACACCGGCAGGTCCTTGTACGACGAGTACAGGTCCTTGACGAGCAGGGTGAACATCTCCTCGTGGGTCGGACCGAGGAGGTAGTCGTTGCCCTTGCGGTCCTTGAGCCGGAAGATGCTGGAGCCGTAGTCGACCCACCGGTTGCTCTTCTCATACGGTTCCCGGGGCAGCAGCGCCGGGAAGTGGACCTCCTGGGCGCCGATCGCGTTCATCTCCTCGCGCACGATCGCCTCGACGCGGCGCAGTACCGCGTAGCCGAGCGGCAGCCACGAGTAGATGCCGGGTGCGGCGCGGCGGATGTAGCCGGCTCGCACGAGCAGCCGATGGCTCGGAATCTCTGCGTCCGCCGGGTCCTCGCGCAAGGTACGAAGGAACAACGACGACATCCGCATGGACGACACGGGCTCTCCTGCCTCAGGTGACAACGTGAGCCTTGAGGATATCGGCAGCCGCAACCGAGTTGTCAGAAGTACGGGCGGCAGTACCACGTGCTACCCCCTGTGCTTCTCACACCGGGGGTTAGCGTCCTTCGGTGACGCCGAGTCGGAACGCGCCCAGGGATCCGATCACGTCGCGAACCCGATCCCCCGTGGCTCGCAGCGTGGAACGAAGCGCAGCGAACCGGGGATCGTCGAGGGACTGCGGCACGTTGAGCCAGCGCATGGGATGAACCCCGTCGTACGGAGTGATCATCGTCGGGATGTACTCGAGCTTGCTGACGCGAAAGGAACCGTCCGGCTGCTCGGAGAACGTGACCCGGCAGGTGTTGCCGTCGTACACGCCCTCGACGGCGGTGTCCTGCTGAGCGACTGCGTTGCCGAGTCCGAACACCACCCAGGTGTGGTTGACCTTGTCGTAGGGCTGGACCACGTGAGCATGGTGGCCGTAGATGAAGTCGATGTCGGGCGACTGCGTCAGCTCCCTGGCGACGTCGAGCTGGTCGGTGGTGGGCTCGTGCATGTACTCGAGGCCCCAGTGCAACGCCACCATCACGACGTCGGCGCCCCGCTGCTTGGCGCGGTGGGCCATGCGCTCGATCCTGGCGGGGTCGATGAGCGGCACGGACCACGGCTGGTCGGCCGGAAGGGGTAGCCCGTTGGTCCCGTACGTCGCGGAGATCAGCCCGACGTGCAGGCCCTTGACGTCGAGCAGCAGCGGTCGACGGGAGGCGGCTCGGGTGGCGGCCGTACCGGCATGCGCTAGGCCGATCGCATTGAAGTCGTCCAGCGTCCGCTCGAGACCCTCGAACCCTTGGTCGAGGCTGTGGTTCGAGGCAGTCGTGCAGGCGTCGTACCCCTCCCACTTCAGGGCGGGGAGGATGGCGGGCGGTGCCGCGAACAGCGGGTAGCCGGCGTAGGGCCGCCCGACGGCGCCAACGGCGTCTCGAGGTGACAGATGGCGAGGTCAGCACCGGCGACGACCGGCCTCATGTTCGCCAGGATCGGCCGGAAGTCCATGCCGTCCGGGCCGCCGTGCCCGGTGCGGGCAGCATCGGTCTGCGCCGACGCCCACAGACCCTCGTGGAGCAACATGTCGCCGTTCATCACGACGGTGATCTGACGCGGCTCGGCCGGGTTGGTGACGGTGGGGTCAGTCGTGGTCGTCGTGCCCGATGGGTCGGTGGGAGCAGGCTGCGTGACCCCCGACGTCACGGGGCCGGCCGTAGCGGGGTCGTCGCCTGTCCGTTCGATCGTGCAGCCGCCGGTGAGCGCCGCCGCGCCGACCACCAAGACCACAACCAGGCAAACGGGACGTCTCACTCGCTCAGGCACTTCCCCACCCACCCGTCATCCCCAGACGTGTCGGCCGCGCATCGATCGGGCCTCGAAGGGGCCAGCATGCCACCCGGGCGAGGGTCGGGACGCGTAGGCTCGCTCGCATTCCAGGAGGCGCGGATACCCGATCCGCAGGCGGAGCAGGAGGTGTGCTATCGAGCTGCGCACCCGCCCGCATGTCCGGGTCCTGGGGCCGACCGATCTCGACGCCGTCAGCCGGTTGCTGGCGCGCGACCCGGTGACCCACGTCTTCGTCGACCATCGGGTGCGCGTCACGCGCATGGAGCCACGCTGGCTCGGTGGCGAGATCTGGGGCTACACCGAGGGGTCCGAGCTCGTCTCCCTCTGTCATGCGGCTGCCAACCTGGCGCCCGTCCAGGGCACTCCTGCGGCGCTGGACGCTTTCGCTGAGCGTGCGCTCCAGCAGGGTCGGCACTGCGGATCCATCCTCGGCCCGGAGAACGAGGTACGACACCTGTGGCGGATCCTCGGACCGGAGTGGGGCCCGGCCCGGTCAATCCGTCCCCAGCAGCCCTTCATGGTGCTCGACATGCCGCCCGCCGTGGCTCCTGCACCTGAGGTCCGTCGCGTCCGGCCGGACGAGCTCGACCTGCTGTATCCCGCATGCGTGGCGATGTACACCGAGGAGCTCGGCGTCTCACCGGAGGCCAACGGTGGAGCGCGGCTCTACCGCGCCCGGGTCGCCCAGCTGATCGCCAAGGGTCACGCGTTCGCGCAGATCGAGGACGGTGAGGTCTTGTTCAAGGCCGAGCTCGGCGCGGTCACTCCACATGCGGCGCAGCTGCAGAGCGTGTGGGTCGACCCCCGCTACCGCGGACGCGGCTTGGCGGCCGGTGGAGTCGCAGCCGTGTGTGCGTTGTCGTTGAACGACGTCGCTCCGGTCGTGTCGCTGTACGTCAACAAGCACAACGAACCAGCCCGTCGGACCTACGACCGCGTCGGCTTCGTCACCACCGGCACCTTCGCCACCATCCTCTTCTAGCGCACCCCCGACGGTCGAGCCTGGCGAGACCCCTCGATCTCGACCAGCTCGATCAGCGGACCCTCAGCGGGGGTGAACCCGGATGACACGGTCGGCGCCGCCACCGTTGGCGGTCGTCACCAGCAGGTCACGGTTGGCGCTCTGGACCACCGACCGGATTCGACCGTAGGTGTCGCGCATCGCGGGTGGAGCCTTGACCCAGACCAGCTTGCCGTGACGGTCGAACCGCATGAACAACAGCCGGGACGCCTTCAGGGCGCACACCGCGAGCGTTCCCTGGTAGCGACCCCACTTCTTGCCTTTCACCCAGACCGCTCCAGACGTCGCGAGGGTGGGATAACCCGAGCGCCACCGCGCCCCGATCTGTCGCCCGGGCAGGCTGAAGTCCGTCATCGGCGTGGATTCGTCATAGCCCGGCACGGGGTTCCAGCCGTAGTTGCCGCCACGGATTGCCAGGTTGACCTCGTCGTTGCGGTCGGTGCCGTGCTCGACGGACCACATCGACCCGTTGGACCTCAGCGCCAGACCTTGCACATTGCGGTGGCCGTAGTTGTAGATGAAGCGCTTGTGCCGGTTCGGCGAGTGGATCCAGGGGTTCGAGCGCCACGCATTTCCGGTGAAGCGGTTCATCCGAAGCAGCTTGCCGTTCAGGCTGTGCAGGTTCTGCGGGTTGGTGCCCACCGCTGCATCGCCGGTACCGACGAACATGGCCCCGGCACGGTCGAGCCGCAACCGGCAGCCACCGTGGCGTCCGCTGGTGACCTGGATGCCGGACAGCAGAGTGTCCACGACACGGGCCTTGGTTCGCGCCTGGTTGAGTCGCCAGGCAAGCACCCGGATGTCGGGGCTGCGGCTGCCTCGTTGCCAACCGTTGCAGGTGTAGAAGCGGTCGTTCCTCGCGATCTTGGGGTCGGCCAGGATCGACATCAGGCCGGTCTCCCCGCTCGACCACAGACCGGCCGGCCCGTTGCTGATCACCCGGGCCTTGTGGCCCTTTCTCTTCAGCAGGATCCGCTGCCGGTCGCGTTCGGTGACGAGCCAGGCGCCGCTGGGCAAGACCGCGATGTCCCAGGGGACGTCGAGTCCGTGCATCACGACGCTCGTACGCAGGCGGGGCAGTGCACGGCGGGCTTGGGCGGTCGCGAACGAGCCGGTGGTCAGACCTGACAGTGCGGCGTACGACACCGAGCTCTCGGCGGTGACCAGGACGGGAGCAGAGGCGTCGGCCTTGGATGGGCCGGACTGGACAACGCCGGTCACGAGCACGACAGCCACGACGGGGACGATGAGACGGGCACGGGCGCGGTGGTTGCCGAAGACGATCACCGGTCCCAGTATTGACCGAATGTCGTCACGGCGCGACCCCGGGTGAGGGGTACGCAATGGCGCGTCGGCGGGAGACCGTGAATTGCGGGAAAGGACAGCCGTCGTACGGCGTGTCGCTCTGCACGTTCCCGGAATTCGCGAGGAACAGAGGTCAGGAAACGGTGACCGTGGGCGTACCTGGCGCGACCGAACCACCGTCTTCGTCGAGGGGTGCGCCCATCTCGTCGGCGAGACGCATGGCCTCCTCGATCAGGGTCTCGACGATCATCGCCTCGGGCACGGTCTTGATGACCTCGCCCTTGACGAAGATCTGACCCTTGCCGTTGCCGGACGCCACACCGAGGTCGGCTTCGCGGGCCTCGCCCGGTCCGTTGACCACGCATCCCATGACGGCGACACGGAGCGGTACCTCCATGCCTTCGAGCCCAGCAGTGACCTCGTCAGCCAGCTTGTAGACGTCGACCTGCGCGCGACCGCACGACGGGCACGACACGATCTCCAGCCGACGCTGTCGCAGGTTGAGCGACTCGAGGATCTGCAGCCCGACCTTGACCTCCTCGACCGGAGGAGCGGACAGCGAGACGCGGATCGTGTCGCCGATGCCCTGCGACAGCAGCGCCCCGAACGCCACGGACGACTTGATCGTGCCCTGGAACGCCGGTCCGGCCTCGGTCACGCCGAGATGCAAGGGCCAGTCGCCGGCCTCGGACAGCAACTGGTATGCCTTGACCATCACGACCGGATCGTTGTGTTTGACAGAGATCTTGAAGTCGTGGAAGTCGTGCTCCTCGAAGAGCGAGGCCTCCCAGACAGCCGACTCGACCAGTGCCTCAGGCGTCGCCTTGCCGTACTTCTCGAACAGTCGAGGGTCGAGCGAACCGGCGTTGACACCGATGCGGATCGACGTGCCACGGTCTTTGGCGGCCTTCGCGATCTGCTGGACCTGGTCGTCGAACTTGCGGATGTTGCCAGGGTTGACGCGCACCGCCGCACAGCCGGCGTCGATCGCGGCAAACACGTACTTGGGCTGGAAGTGGATGTCGGCGATCACCGGGATCTGCGAGTGCTGCGCGATCTCGGGAAGCGCATCGGCGTCGTCCTGGCTGGGGCACGCCACCCGCACGATGTCGCATCCCGACGCCGTCAGCTCCGCGATCTGCTGCAACGTCGTGTTGACGTCGGAGGTGAGCGTGGTCGTCATCGACTGCACCGAGATGGGCGCGTCACCGCCCACCAGCACCTTGCCCACCTTGATCTGCCGCGTCTTGCGCCGGGGCGCGAGCACCGGAGGCGGTGCGGCGGGCATTCCTAGGTCGATCGATGTCATGAGGGGTCCTTCGAGTACGCCGGGTAGGTCATCCGGTGATGCGGATCGGGTTGACGATATCGGCCCAGACGAGCACCACGCCCATCACGATGAGGACGCTCGCTGCCGTGTAGGCGATGGGCAGCAGCTGGGCCACGTCGGCGTAGCCGGGATCGGGTCGCCCACGCACCCGGGCCAGGCCGCGACGCAGCGCTTCGTACAGCGCTCCGGCGATGTGCCCACCGTCGAGCGGTAGCAGCGGGATGAAGTTGAAGAGGGCCACGAACAGGTTGACGACGCCGAGCAGGGTCAGCAGCGTCGCCCAACGGTCGCCGACACTGATCGTGTTCTCCGACGCCACCTCACCCGCGACCCGGCTGGCACCGACGACACTCATCGGGCTGTTGACGTCGCGGTTCTCGATTCCCAGCGCGGCCTTGGTGACGCCGACCATCCGCTGCGGCAGGTGCAGGAGCGCCTGTCCGGTCTTGGCCGTGTAGTCGCCGATCGTGCTGGCGACGTAGCCGAACCCCTGGCGTTCTCGTGTTTCTGTCGGCAGCACACCCAGGAAGCCCACGTCGACATAGGCACCCGGGTTGTTGAGGTCGGGACGCTGCGAGACCATCGTCTGAG
>CAVVQV010000017.1:0-135905 GCA_963750495.1 uncultured Actinomycetota bacterium | reverse complement strand
ACGCCCAATCCGCGTACGAGCCCGCCGAGCTCGTCGGCGGCCTGCGGCGTCAGCTCCGTGAACGACGTGATGTGCCGCGTGGGCAGCAGGACGAGCCACCCCGGCAGCGTGCTGTTGAACGCATGGGCCACCCGCCAGTGGCTGCTGCGGACGATGTCGTCACGCGGTGGCAACGAGGCCATCGCCTGCTGATCGCAGGCGAAGCACCCGGGGAGGAGGTCGTCAGTCATCACCCGGGCACTCTAGGGTCCACGATCCAGACCGGAACCCCCGGTACCGCAGCAATTCCCGCCGGCGGCCCCCTGCTACAGGTCGAGTCCGGTGAGCACCATCACCCGCTCGTAGGTGTAGTCCTCCATCGCGTAGCGGACGCCCTCGCGGCCCACGCCGGACTCTTTCGCCCCGCCGTACGGCATCTGGTCGGCCCGGTAGCTCGGCACGTCGCCCACGATCACGCCGCCGACCTCGAGGTCCCGGTGTGCGCGGAAGGCCGTCTGCAGGTCATGGGTGAAGACGCCCGCCTGCAGGCCGTACGCCGAGTCGTTGACCTTGGCGAACGCTGTGGCGTCGTCGGCGACCGGCTCGATCAGCACCACCGGCCCGAAGACCTCGTCGCAGGACACCTTCGCGTCCGACGCGACTCCCTCCAGCACGGTCGGCTCGACGGTTGCGCCGTCGCGGCCGCCGCCGGTCAGCACCGTGGCCCCTTGCGTGACGGCTTCGTTGACCCAGGCCTCGATCCGCTCGGCGGCTTCGATGTTGATGACCGGGCCGACCTGGGTCTCGTCGTCCCCGGGGTCGCCGGTCTTGAGCGCCTGGACCTTCTCGACCAGGCGGCCCTTGAAGTCGTCGTACACGGACTCGGCCACGTAGACCCGCTGAACCCCGATACAGGACTGACCTGCCTGGTAGTTGGAGAAGGTGGCGATGCGGGTGGACGCCCACTCGAGGTCGTCGGCTGACGTCCAGTCAGCACAGATGACCGCGGCGGCGTTGCCACCGAGCTCCAGCGTCACGTGCTTGTGCGGCACCGCCTTCTGGATCGACCAGCCGACCGGCCCTGAACCGGTGAACGAGATGACCGGCAGCCGCTCGTCGGCGACGAGCTCGCCGGCCTGGTCGTTCTGGACGTTGACGACGTTGAGCATGCCGGCGGGCAGGTCGGTCTCGGCCACGATCTCGGCGAGGAGCAGCGCCGACAGCGGCGTCTTCGGCGCCGGTTTGAGGACGATGGGGGCCCCGACGGCGATGGCCGGCGCGACCTTGTGGGCGACCAGGTTGAGCGGGAAGTTGAACGGTGAGATGGCCAGGACCGGCCCCTTCGGCACCCGGCGGATGTACGCCAGGCGGCCGGCTGCAGCCTTGTCGGTGTCGAGGCGCATGGCCTCCCCCGACCATCGCCGCGCCTCCTCGGCGGCGAGCCGGAACACCGACACGGCGCGACCGACCTCACCTCGGGCCCAGAACAGCGGCTTGCCGTTCTCGGCCGTGATCAGCTGTGCGAGCTCCTCGGCCCGCGCGGCGATCTGGCCGCTCACGTGTGCCAGCGCGTCCGCCCGCACATGGATGGGCAGGGCGGCCGCCTCGTCAGCCAGCGCGGCCGCGGCCGCAACCGCGTCCTCGACCTGCTCGGGACTGGCCCACGACGTCGTACCGACGGCTCGTCCGTCGTAGGGGCTGGTGATCTCGAGGGGCTCGGGTCCGTCGACCTGCTTGCCGGCGATCCACAGGGGGAATGCTCGTGTCATACCCCGACGCTAGTGCCCCCAGGCAAACCGTGCCGTGTCACGGTCGGGATGACCCGAACGTCAGCGTTGTCCACTCTGGACAGTCAGTGCGAACCACAGGTCCATCCGGGCCGCCGGGTCGTCGAGGTCGCGGCCCATCAGCGCGGATGCTTTGCGGACGCGGTAGCGCAGGGTGTGCCGGTGGATGCCCAGCGAAGCAGCGGCAGGTTCGTACTGCCCGTGATGCGCCAGCCAGGCCCGCAGGCTCTCGAGCAGCTCGACGTGAGAGGCGCGCTCGTACGCCGCCAGCTGTTCCAGCGTCGCGGCCGCGAAGGCGGCGGCCGCCTCCGGATCGACCACCGCCGCCAGTCCGAGCTGCCCCAGGTCGGAGAAGCTCAGGCTGGGAACCCGCCTGGTCATGGCGACGCGCAGGCTGTTGATCGCCTGGTCACGAGCCGTTGACAGCAAGGCGATGCCTACGCGTTCGCTGGCGCCCAGGGTGACAGCGGGTCGCTGCAGGCTGAGTAGGCGGTCACGCTCACGCTCGTCAGACACAGCGACCAGGAGCAGGTCGGTGCTCGCCCGGCCGCCAGTGGAGTGCGAGCTGCCATCACTGGCCCGCTCCACCCAGGGAAAGCAGTGCGATCGCCCCTCGTCCTCGAGCTGCTGGTGCCAGGTCTCGAGGTCTGCCGGCTCTCCACCCGCGGCCACCACCCAGAGCTCCCCGGCCTCGAACACCGGCCCGGCGAGTTCGGGCAGGAGGGGCGTCACCTGCTCCGGGAGGCGCATCGCCAGCGTCATGAGTGCACTCCGGGCCAGTCGGTCGCGTGCCCCACCCTCGTGAGCCAACGAGAACGTGAGAAGCGCGGCGGCGACGTTGACGAGCGCACGGTGGGCGGTGGTCGGGGCGGTCTTGCCGGCCACTCCGGTGACCAGGTAGCCGCGCACCCGACCGGAGGCGCCCAGCGACTGGATCGTCCGGTGCTCTTGCGTGTCGACGGTGGTCGCGGTGGCCGGGCCCCGGCTCCGCAGCCGCTCGAGGTCGGGCAGCCAGCTTTCGCGCTCGACCGCGGTCGTACGCCGCGACGCCTCGACGACGTCGCCGTGCGGGTCGAGGAGCACGACCCAGCCACCGGTACTTCTCGACAGCCGGGCGACGACCCCGGCAGCACCTTGTCGCAAGGCTGCTCGCGTGATCTCCTGCTGAGCGTCGTACGCGGCGGCGATCTCGCCGTACTGCTCCTTGGCCAGGAGCTCAGAAACCGCCTCCCCGACCGCGATGAACGGGACCGGCTCCGCCACCACCACCAGCGGAAGGCCGCGGTTCCGGGCGCTGGCGACGAGCCCCGATGGCACCGCGTCGTGCACGGTCCCGACCGCGAAACCCATCCCGACGACACCGACGTCGACCAGTCGAGAGACATATCGGTCGATGGCCTGGCGTGACTTGGGAACCCCGATTCCGTTGGTGAGCAGCAGCTCACCGCCCTGGAGGTACGGCGTCGGATCAGCCAGCTCGCTCGTCGCCACCCAGCGGATCGGTCGGTCCAGCGCGTCGCCGCTCCCGGCCGCAGTCGCGGGGTCCGGGACCAGGAGGGAGAGGCCGAGATCGGGGCGGCGCAGGAGGAGCCGAAGGGTTGCGCTCATACCCACCTCTTCAACGCCGGGACCGGTTGTCCACAGCGTACAAGCGAGGCCGCCACGATTGTGCGAATCGAAGCCGCCCGGCAGCAGCGCCGACGTCGTACTGTGAGCCCATGTCTGACACCCCCGTAGGCGGCCCGTCGCTCCCCCAGGAACGGCGCATCGTCACCGAGATCCCCGGCCCCCGCTCGCGTGACCTGCAGTCCCGCAAGGAGGCTGCCGTCTCCGGCGGCATCGGCGTCACCCTGCCGGTGTACGTCGTCGCCGCCGGCGGCGGAGTGATCGTCGACGTCGACGGCAACTCGATCATCGACATGGCGTCGGGTATCGCTGTAACGGGAGTCGGCAACGCGACCCCGGCGGTCGTCGAGCGGGTCAGCGCCCAGGTGGCCCAGTTCACGCACACGTGTTTCATGGTCGCCCCGTACGAGGGCTACGTGGAGGTGTGCGAACAGCTCAACGAGCTGACCCCGGGTGACCACGCGAAGAAGTCCGTGCTGCTCAACAGCGGCGCCGAAGCCGTCGAGAACGCCGTCAAGATCGCGCGCACCCACACGGGTCGACGCGGCGTCGTCGTCTTCGACCACGGCTACCACGGTCGGACCAACCTGACGATGGCGATGACATCGAAGAACGTGCCGTACAAGGACGGCTTCGGGCCGTTTGCCGGCGACGTCTACCGGGCGCCCATGTCCTATCCCTTCCGCGAGACGTCAGAGGTATCCGGCGAAGAGGCGGCCGAGCGCGCGATCACCATGATCGACAAGCAGGTCGGCGCCCACAACATCGCCTGCCTGGTCATCGAGCCGATTCTCGGCGAGGGCGGCTTCGTCGTACCCGCCGCCGGCTTCCTGCCCGGGCTGGCCCGGTGGTGCACCGACAACGGCGTCGTGTTCGTGGCCGACGAGATCCAGACCGGCTTCTGCCGCACCGGCGACTGGTTCGCCTGTGACGACGAGGGCGTCGTACCCGACCTCATCACCACGGCGAAGGGCATCGCCGGCGGTCTCCCACTCGCGGCCGTCACGGGGCGTGCCGAGATCATGGACTCCGTCAAGGCCGGGGGCCTTGGGGGCACCTACGGCGGCAACCCGGTCGCTTGCGCCGCGGCGCTCGGCACCATCGCCACCATGCGCGAGCAGGACCTTGCGGCGCGCGCCCGCCACATCGGCGACCTGATGCTCGGGCGGCTGCGTGACCTCGCCACGCGCTATCCCGTGATCGGTGACGTGCGTGGGCGCGGTGCGATGCTCGCCATCGAGCTCGTCGAGCCCGGCACGGCGACCCCGAACCCCGCAGCGGCCACGGCCGTCAACAAGGCTTGTCACGCCGAGGGCGTGCTCACGCTGACATGCGGCACGTTCGGGAACGTCTTCCGCTTCCTGCCACCGCTGGTGATCTCCGACGCACTCATCGACGAGGCGCTGACGGTGCTCGAGAAGGCGCTCGCCGACGTCTCCTGACCCTGTGCGGGACCTCTCCGGGACCGGGGACTGCTGCGGCTCCGTCGTTGGGATACGTTGCTCGGAATCAGGTCTCGATCTGCGAAGGAGCACCAATGGGCGCGCTATGGCATCCGTTCTCGGACATGGGAGCCGTCGAACGCAACGGCGAGTTCGTCATCGCGCGCGGCGAGGGTACGTACGTCTTCGACCCCGAGGGCAACCGTTACCTCGACGCCACGGCGGGGCTCTGGTTCACCAACGTCGGACATGGCCGTGCCGAGCTCGGCGAGGTCGCTGCCGAGCAGATGAGCAAGATGGCGGCGTACAGCACGTTCGGCGACTACGTGACCGAGCCGACGGTGGCGCTCGCGGAACGGCTCGCAGGGATCGCACCGGTGCCCGGCTCGAAGGTGTTCTTCACGTCGGGTGGCTCGGACTCGGTCGACACCGCGGCGAAGCTGGCCCGTCGGTACTGGAACGAGATGGGTCAGCCCCAGCGGCGCTACCTGATCGGACGGCAGAAGGCCTACCACGGCATGCACTACGCCGGGACGTCGATCGCCGGGATTCCGGGTAACCGCGAGGGTTACGGCGACCTGGTGCACGACAGCGCCACGGTCGCGTGGGATGACGCCGGAGACCTGCGTACGACGATCGAGCGGCTCGGGCCGGAGAACGTCGCGGCGTTCTTCTGCGAGCCCGTGATCGGCGCGGGCGGCGTCTACCCACCGCCGGACGGTTATCTCGCCGACGTCCGCAAGGTGTGCACGGAGTACGACGTGCTGTTCGTGGCCGACGAGGTCGTGACGGGCTACGGGCGCATCGGCGGCGCCTGGTTCGCAAGCGGTCGGTTCGGGCTCGAGCCCGACATGATCACCACAGCCAAGGGTCTGACCTCGGGCTACCTGCCTATGGGTGCGGTGCTGATCGCGCCGAAGGTGTCCGAGCCGTTCTTCCAGCCGGACGCCGGGGTGTGGTGGCGGCACGGCTACACGTACTCCGGACATGCCGCCGCGGCGGCGGTGGCGCTGGCCAACCTCGACATCCTCGAGCGGGAGAACCTGTTGGACGAGTCGGCTCGCCTCGAGTCGTCGCTGGCTGCGCGGCTCAAGCCGCTGGCGGATCACGAACGCGTCGTCGAGGTGCGGTGTGGAACCGGTGCGCTGGCGGCGATCCAGCTCAGCGATCCCGCCGAGGCGATGGCGCTGGCCAAGATGCTGCGGTCACACGGCGTGGCCACCCGCGCGGTCGGTGCCGGCGGCATCCAGGTCTCCCCCGCCTTCGTGATGACCGACTCCGAGGTCGACGACCTCGCCTCAGCCATCACGACCGCCCTCGACTCCTAGCCCGCCTTCGTTGAACCGTGAGTTGTGGCTCCTTGAACCGTGAGTTGTGGCCCCTCGAACCGTGAGTTGTGGCCCCTCGAACCGTGAGTTGTGGCCCCTCGAACCGTGAGTTGTGGCCCCTCGAGCCGTGAGTTGTGGCCCCTCGAGCCGAAAGCTCAGTATGGACGTCAGACTTGCGGCTCCAGGCCCCACTGCTTGGCCAGGAGTTCGAGCGAGGCCAGCTTGGCTTCGTGGTCGGGCGTCGGCGCGACCAGCGTCAGTTCATCGGCGCCGGCAGCATCTGCGAGCGCCGCCAGGTCGCGGGCAACCACGTCGGGCGACCCCGCGAAGACACGCCCCCGCAGCGTCGGTTCGATCTCGGCGTACTTCGACGACGTCCGGAACTCGCGGATCTCCTCGGGCGTCGGCCTACGCTTCGCACCGCTGCGGATATAGCGCATACCCAGGGTCCAGCCGGCGCGGAAGTCGGCCACCACATCGGGATCGTGCGAGGCCAGCGCGAGAGCGGACACGATGACGCGCGGCGCACTACCCAGCTCGGACGGTCGGAAGTCTCGCCGGTACGCCTGAAGCGCGTCGACCGCGAGGTCGGGGCTCATGTGGTGTGCGAAGACCGAGGTCATCCCGTTCACGGCCGCGAACGCCGATCCCCAACCGCTCGATCCCAGCATCAGCAGTTCGGGCTGACCATCCACGACCGGCGTGGCTCGCACCGTGGCGAAGGGATGCTCGTCCGGCCATTCGTCGGTGAGGAACGCGATCAGCTCGGCAGCCTGCTCCGGAAAGTCAGGAGCACCCGCTGACTCGCGCGAGCGCCGTAGCGCGAATGCCGTGACCTGGTCAGTGCCCGGTGCCCTCCCCAGGCCGAGGTCGATGCGACCCGGGTGCAGCATCTCGAGAGTCTTGAACCACTCGGCGACCTTGAGCGGCGCGTGGTTCGGCAGCATGATCCCGGCGGCTCCTACCGGATGCTCCGAGTGGCCGAGGCCACGTGGCTGATCAGGATCTCTGGCGAGCTGCTCGCCAGTCCTTCGAAGTTGTGATGCTCAGAGATCCAAAAGCGCTTGTAGCCCAGGCGGTCCGCTGCCTGGGCCGTCGTGACGGTCCGCGCCATCGCCTCGGTTGCCGACAGCCCTGACGGAATGTCGACGAAATCGAGCAGGGACAGCGGGCGGACTTCGGGATCTTGAGAGGTGCTCACGTCGAGAAGCCAACCAAGACGTGTTCTCAGCATTCCGACCTTCCGTGTGACGAAGCACCACAACTCACGGTTCGAGGAGCCACAACTCACGGTTGAAGGAGTCACAACTCACGGTTGAAGGAGCCACAACTCACGGTTCAACGGTCTTCGAGGGACCAGGGGGATCCGTAGGCGGTCAGCAGGTCGAGGAAGGGTACGGCGTCGAACGCCTCCGGGCCGAGCACGCCGGCACCCGACCAGGTGCCGTCCGCCAGGAGCTCGAGCGCCACGACCGGGTTGACCGCGGTCTGCCAGACCACGCACTGGTGGCCGTACTCGCGCATCGACCACTCGTTGTCGACCACGTGATACAGGTAGGTGGCCCGCGGCTGCCCGTCCTTGCCCCTGCCCGTGACGAACAAGCCCGCGCAGGTCTTGCCCCGCATCTTGTCGCCCAGCGTGGCCGGGTCAGGCAGGCTCGCGGCCACCACGTCGCGCGGGCTGACCTCGACGCCGCCGACCCGGAGCTTGTCGGTCTTGTCGAGCCCGAGCTTGTGCAGAACCTTCAGCACATCGATGAACTCGTCCCCGAGCCCGTACTTGAACGTCGCCCGCTTGGCCTCGACCCAGCGTGGCATGAGGAGCACCTCTTCGTGCTCGACGTTCACGCACTCGACCGGCCCGATGCCCTCCGGAAACTCGAAGACCTCCGGCTCGGAGAACGGCTCGGTCGTGAACCAGCCACGGTCTTTCTCCCACACGACCGGCGGGTTGAGGCATTCCTCGATCGTCGTCCAGATCGAGAAGGACGGCGCAAAGTCGTAGCCGTCGACGGTGAGGTTGGCACCGTCGCGTACGCCGAGCTCGTCGATCTCGCTGAAGAGATGGTCGGCGGCGTACCGCGCGAACACGTCCGACAGGCCAGGCTCGACGCCGATGCCGACCAGTGCCAGGCGCCCGGCCGCCTCCCAGTCGCCGGCGACCGCGAACTGCTCGTCGCCGAGCATCACCCCAGTCTGCTCGTATGGGGCCTCGGGGTGCGGCCGGGACAAGCTCATCGCCATGTCGAGGTAGTCCGCTCCCCCGGCGTACGCACCGTTGAAGATCGGCATCACGAAGCGCGGGTCAACTGCGTTCATGACGTGCGTGATCTGGTGCGCGCGCACCAGTGCCTCGATCGATGCTGCGTCCGAGGCGTCGACCTGGGCTGCGTCGAATCTGTCGTCGTCCGCGGCCGCCCGCTCGGCGCGGGACAGGTCGTAGTCGGCGATGACCACGCGTTCGAAGAAGTCCCGCCGCGCTGCGATCGCAGCGAACGCCGCCCCCACGCCCCCCGCACCAACTAGCAAAATCTTCATGTATGCCTTTCCGAACATCGAAAGAAGTCTGTAGCCCAAGCCATCTGAACCGGCGAGTGGGCGGTGGTCGGGTGGATGCATCGCAAGGCGGAGGAGCGAAGCGATAGCGGGCTAGCGCGACTGATCGAGAACGCAGCGAGGCGCCGCCCACGCCCGCAAGCACTGGAAAGCGCTAGCGGGCTAGCGCGACTGATCGAGAACGCAGTCAAGCGCCCACGGGACGTCGGTCACACGGTGAAGTCGGACATGACGTGCTTGATGCGCGTGTAGTCCTCCAGCCCGTACATCGACAGGTCCTTGCCGTACCCGGAGTGCTTGAAGCCACCGTGCGGCATCTCCGCGACGATCGGGATGTGTGTGTTGATCCAGACACACCCGAAGTCGAGGCTGCGCGCCATCCGCATGGCACGACCATGGTCTCTGGTGAAGACACTGCTGGCCAGGCCGTACTGGACACCGTTCGCCCACCGCAGGGCCTCGTCCTCGTCGGAGAACTGCTGCACGGTGATGACCGGACCGAAGATCTCGTCCTGGATCGCCTCGTCGTCCTGCTGCAGTCCGGAGACGACCGTCGGGGCGTAGAAGTACCCCTTGTCACCCACCCGGTGGCCGCCGGCCTGGAGCTTGGCGTGGTCGGGGAGTCGGTCGATGAAGCCGGTGACACGGGCGAGCTGGTTGGGGTTGTTGACCGGGCCATAGAGCACGTCTTCGTCGTCGGGCATGCCGGTCTTGGTGTTCTTGGCCTGCTCGGTCAGCGCTGCCACGAAGTCGTTGTGCACGCCTGGACCGGCGAGCACGCGGGTGGCCGCCGTGCAGTCCTGGCCGGCGTTGAAGTAACCGGCACCGGCGATCGCCTCGGCCGCGGCTTCGATGTCGGCGTCGTCGAACACGATGACCGGCGCCTTGCCCCCGAGCTCGAGGTGGGTCTTCTTCAGGTCGGCGGCGGCGGACTTGGCGACCTCCATACCGGCGCGGACAGACCCGGTGATCGACACGAGCTGCGGAATCGGGTGCTCGATCAGCGCCCGGCCGGTGTCGCGGTCACCGGTGACGACGTTGAAGACGCCCGGTGGGAAGAACTCCTGCGCGATCTCACCGAGCAACAGGGTCGAGGCGGGCGTGGTGTCGGACGGCTTGATGACCAGGCAGTTGCCGGCCGCCAGGGCCGGCGCCACCTTCCAGATCGCCATCATCAGCGGGTAGTTCCAGGGGGTCACCTGGGCGACGACCCCGATGGGCTCGCGGCGGACGTATGACGTGTGGCCGGCGAGGTACTCCCCCGCCGAGCGTCCCTCGAGGACCCGGGCCGCTCCGGCGAAGAACCGTACCTGGTCGATCGCCGGGGGCAGCTCCTCCGAATGGGTGAACCCCAGCGGCTTGCCGGTGTTCTCGCTCTCGACCGCGACGAACTCGTCGGTCCGCTGCTCCATAGCGTCGGCAAGCTTGAGCAGGGCCCGCTGCCGGTCGGCGGGCGTCGCGTCACGCCACGTCTCGTAGGCCTTGCCGGCGGCCTGCATCGCCCGGTCGACGTCCTCCGCACCGGACACCGGCGCCGTCGCGTACTCGGCTTCCGTGGCGGGGTTGACGACGGCCGACGTACGTCCGTCGGCGCTGTCCACGAGTTCGCCGTTGATCACGTTCTTGAGTGTCCGGGTGGTCATGTGGCCCCTTGATCGACTCGATGTGACGGACTGATTCCACCGGTAAAACTAGTGCGCGACGGCTGATTACGCCAGTACCTGACCAGATGATCGACGCATTTCGTCGTACAACGCCGCGGCTTTCGTGAGGGCTGGCCTCCGCCGCCTCCGAGCGCCGACGTTTGCCTAGTTCACAAGCCACCTGGCTACAGAGCAAGGCGGGTTTGCCTTGTGAACAGAGTGGGTGGCTTGTTCACAAGACAAACACCGCACAAGACAAACACCGCACAAGACAAACACGGAGAGCCACCGTGGGCAGCGCGGGACGGGGGCAGCCCGGCGACGGGGGCTGCCCGGCGAGAGGGGCAGCGCGGGACGGGGGTCAGCGCGGGGCGGGGGGTCAGAGCCGGCCGGCGGACTCGTCGCCGGAGATCTTCTGCGAGAGGTAGATCGGCAGCACCGACACCAGGATCAGCGCCGCCGCGGTGACGTTGACGATGGGCGCCTGCTGCCGGCTGAGCAGGTTGTTGTAGATCCACAGCGGTAGCGTCTGGACGTCAGCCGGTGCGGTGAACGTCGTGACGACGATCTCGTCGAACGACAACGCAAAGGCCAGCAGCGCGCCGGCGACCAGCGCCCCGCCGAGGTTGGGCAGCGTGATGAGGCGGAAGGTCGTCAGCCGGGTCGCCCCGAGGTCCATCGAGGCTTCCTCGATGTTCCCGCCCAACCGTCGCAGCCTGGCCACCACGTTGTTGAACACGACCACGATGCAGAAGGTCGCATGCGCGATGACGAGCGACCAGACCGACAGTCCGACACCGAGGATCGTGGTGAACGCGTTGCTCAGGGCGATGCCCGTGACGATGCCCGGCAGGGCGATCGGCAGCACGATCAGCAGCGACACGGCCTCCCGCCCGAAGAAGCGGTGCCGCGTCAACGCGAAGGCCGCGAGCGTGCCGAGCACGAGCGCGATCGCCGTGGCGAGGAGCCCGATCTTCACCGACTCCTGGAGCGCGTTGATCATTCCCGTGCTGTCCTTGGCCCGCCGCCACCACTCGAGGGTGAAGCTGCGGGGCGGCCACGAGAACGTCTTGTCGGAGTTGAACGAGTTGATCACGACGACGCCGAGCGGCACGTAGATGAACGCCAACACGAGCGCGACCAGGCCGCGCAGTGCCCAGGTGCTGCCGCGCGAAAGGCGGAACCCCGGCGTACTCACAAGTTCTCCAAGGCGCCGGTACGCCGCACGAGCGCGAGGTAGATGACCATGATCAAGACCGACACGGTGGCCAGCGCCGCCGCGAACGGGATGTCGGTGGCCTGCCGGTCGAACACGAGGTTGCCCAGCATCTGGGTGGTGCCGCCGACGTTCTTGACGGCGATGTAGTCACCGAGCGACAGGGAGAACGTGAAGATCGAACCCGCGATCAGCGACGGGACGATCATCGGCAGGGCGATGCTCCGCAAGGTACGCGTCGGCTTCGCCCCCAGGTCGCTGCTCGCCTCGAGCAGCGAGTCCGGCAGCTTCGAGAAACCGGCGTACAACGGCAGCGCCATGAAGGGGAGCCACAGGTACGCCAACGTGATCGTCACCGAGGTCACTCCGAAGCCCGGAGTCCACCCGAACGCCGACTCCAGCACGCCACCCGGCGTGACCATGGCGCGCCAGGCGAACGCCTTGACCAGGTAACTGGCCCACAACGGCGTCAACAGCGCGACCACCAGGATCCGAGCGACCACGGGTCGGGCGATCTTCGCCATGTAGAACGCCATCGGGAGCGCCAGGACGGCGTCGATCACCGTGACAGCGGCGGCCACCAGGATCGTGCGGACGATGACGGTGCGGTAGACATCCTGCTCGTACAGCTTGCGGAAGTTGTCGAGGTTCCACTCCCGGGTCACCGTCACGCCGAAGTCGACGCGCCAGAAGGCGGTCAGGAACAGCGCGACGATCGCGACGAGGTAGATCAGCCCCAGCCACAGCAGCGGTGCTGCCACCAGACCGGCGACCCGGGTACCCCCGTGCCGATGCGAGAACGCCGAGGCCCGGCGCAGCCACGTTGACCGCGGCAGCTCGACCTCTCGCCTCACCGGCACGGGGGCCTCGGTCACGTCAGCCCTTGATCTCGGTCCACGCGTCCGTCCACGCGTTGTAGTCCGTGCAGTCGACGTCAGTACGCCCGTCCAGACATTCCTTGATGGGCGTGACCCAGTAGAAGATCTTTGCGGCGTACGCCGCATCGCTGACGTGGTAGTTGCTGCAGAAGCCCTCACTGGTGAAATCACAGGCCTTCGGGTTGGCCGGCGCCTCGCCGAACCACTCCGCCACCTGCGCCTGCACCTTGGGACTCGCGATCCAGTCCAGCCACAAGTATGCGCAGTTCACGTGGTCGTCCTTGGACGTGACCATCCAGGTGTCGGACCAGCCGGTCGAACCGCCCTGCGGGAACACCGTGGCAACGGGGGCGTCCTCCTTCGTCAGGTTGGCAATCACCTGCCACGTGGTCCCGATGGCCGTCGATCCGCTCTTGAAGGCCTGCACCTCCTTGGTGTAGTCCGACCAGTACTCGCCGATACTTTCCTTCTGCTTCTTGAGCACGTCGACGGCCGCCTGAAGCTGACGCTGGTCGAGCGCGTAGGGGTTCTTGATGGCGAGGCTCGCCTGGGTGTTCATCAAGTAGAGCGCAGCGTCGGCGATGTAGATGGGCGAGTCATACGCGGTCACCTTGCCGGCATAGGACTTGGGGACATCGAACACGGCGTTCCAGTCGGTCGGGGCCGGCTTGACGACGTCCTTGTTGTACATCAGCAGGTTGGCACCCCACCCGTGCGGGATCCCCCACATCTGGCCGTCGACGCTGTTGAAGTCCTTGTCCTTCAGGAACGCAGAGATGTCGGTGTAGTTCGGCACGAGGTCAGTGTTGATCGGTTGCACGTCGCCAGCCGAGATGAGCCGCAGCGTTGCATCGCCGGACGCGGACACGACGTCGTAGCCGCCGGTGTGCATCAGGCTGACCGCTTCGTCGGAGGTGCCGAACTCCTTGACGTTGACCTGGCAGCCGGTCTTCTGCTCGAACGGCGTCACCCAGTCGACGCCGGGGTCGTTCTTGCCGGACTCGGCGTACCCCGGCCAGGCCAGCACGTTGAGCTTCCCCTCACCCTTGCCCACGGACGAGACCATCGGGATGTCAGGAGCCTTGAAACCGCCGGCTCCCGGTTGAGACGAGGTGTTGTCGCTGCTCGAGGTGCCGCAGGCGCTGACGACCAGGGCCAGCGAAGCGAGCACGGCGAGCGTGCCGGTACGACGACCGAGCCGTCGTGGGTGTGTTGCGGTCATGAGTCCTCCAACGTAGAGCGGCTGGGATGATCGTCGATCGCGACGCAGTGCTCAGCGCGCCAGCTGAGCCGCACCTGCTTGTCGCGGTAGTCGAGCACGTCCATCGATGACGACTGCAGGTTCTGCTGCACCGCCACGAGTCGTGCTCCGGCGTCGAGGTCGACGATGAAGCGGGTGGACGCGCCCGCGTAGACCACCTCCGCCACGGTTCCCCTGACCGACGTGAAGCCGGGATCTTCCGGTTTCTGCAGATCAGTGTCGATGTGGATCTTCTCGGGTCGCACGCTGAACGTGCCCTCGTTCCCGAACAAGGTCTTGGCCGCGGCACCGGTGATGAGGTTGCTGGTGCCGACGAAGCCGGCGACGAAGGCGCTGGCCGGCTGTTCGTAGATCTCTGCAGCTGTCCCGATCTGTTCGATGTGTCCGTTGTTGAAGACGGCGATCCGGTCACTCATGGTCAACGCTTCGTCTTGATCGTGCGTCACGAACACGAAGGTGATACCCACGTCCCGCTGCAGGACCTTGAGCTCGATCTGCATCTCTTCACGGAGCTTCAGGTCGAGCGCGCCCAGCGGCTCGTCGAGCAGCAGCACCTTCGGCTCGATCACCAAGGCGCGTGCGAGCGCGACCCGCTGCCGCTGACCGCCCGACAGCTGGCTGGCTTTGCGATCACCGTGGGAGTCGAGCCGGACCTTGGCCAGGGCAGCGTCGGCAAGCTCGCGACGCCTGGCTTTGGCAACGCCCCGCACGCGCAGCCCGTAGCCGACGTTGTCGCGCACGTTCATGTGCGGGAACAGCGCATAGTCCTGGAAGACGGTGTTGACGTTGCGTTCGAACGGCGCCTGGCGGGTGACGTCGACACCGTCGAGCCGGACCGTGCCGGCATCGGGCATCTCGAAGCCTGCGATCATCCGCAATACCGTGGTCTTGCCGGAGCCGGACGGCCCGAGCATCGAGAAGAACTCGCCGTCGCGGATCGTCAGATCGATGTCGTCGACGGCCGTCACGGAGCCAAAGCGACGGGTCAGCCCGGCAAGGTCGACGGCCGCATGGGCAGCGTCGGAAGAGGCCGTGTCGGCATCGTGACCCCCGTCGGTCGTCGTCGCCACATCGGCACCCTACTGGGCGGCAACCCCTGGGCGCACGCGATGCCATCCGGGCTCGCCGTGTCGCTGCCCGCGGAGCCGACCGTACGCGTCACCGGGAGTCGTTCCCTCTAAGGTGAAGGCATCCACTGCTCGACCTCTGGAGCGATCGTGCCGAAGTCACCCAACGCATCCACCGCCCCGCTCGACCTGTTCGGGATCGACGCCCTCCTCGACGACGAGGAGCGCGCCATACGCGATACCGTCCGTCGGTTCTGCGACGACCAGATCAGGCCCCAGATCGCGGAGTGGTACGAAGCGGCCTCCCTCCCGGCCAGAGAGCTCGCGAAAGAGCTCGGCTCGCTGGGTCTGATGGGCATGCACCTCGACGGCTACGGCTGCGCCGGGACCAGCGCAACGGCGTACGGGCTGGCCTGCCTCGAGCTCGAAGCAGCTGACAGCGGCGTCCGCAGCCTGGTGTCGGTCCAGGGTTCGCTCGCGATGTTCGCCATCCACCGCTTCGGCAGCGACGAGCAGAAGGAGCACTGGCTGCCGCAGATGGCCGCGGGTACGGCGATCGGCTGCTTCGGTCTGACCGAGCCCGATTTCGGGTCCGACCCGGGTGGCATGCGGACGCGCGCCCGACGCAACGGCTCCGACTGGGTGCTCAACGGCACCAAGATGTGGATCACCAACGGCGGCATCGCCGACGTCGCCGTGGTGTGGGCACGCACCGACGAAACGACATCGGGCTCGGGCTCGGGCTCGGGCTCGGGCTCGGGCTCGGGCTCGGGATCATCCGTGGCTTCGTCGTGCCGACGGACACACCGGGCTTCTCCGCTCCCGAGATCAAGCAGAAGATGTCGCTGCGGGCGTCGGTGACGAGCGAGCTCATCCTGGAGGACGTGCGGCTTCCGGAGTCGGCGATGCTGCCCGACGCGCAGGGTCTGGGCGGTCCGCTCTCGTGCCTGTCCGAGGCCCGGTTCGGCATCGTGTTCGGGGCGCTGGGGGCGGCCCGCGACTGCCTCGAGGTCACCATCGACTACGCCAAGAGCCGGCAGGTGTTCGACAAGCCGTTGGCGTCCTACCAGCTGACGCAGGAGAAGCTGGCCAACATGACGCTCGAGCTCGGCAAGGGGATGCTGCTCGCGCTGCACCTCGGCCGGCTCAAGGACAGCACAGGGATCCGCGCCGAACAGGTGAGCCTGGGCAAGCTCAACAACGTCCGCGAGTCGATCGCGATCGCCCGCGAGTGCCGGACGATCTTGGCGGCAAACGGCATCACCCTCGAGTACCCGGTCATGCGGCACGCCAACAACCTCGAGTCGGTGCTGACCTACGAAGGAACGTCCGAGGTCCACCAGCTCGTCATCGGACAAGCCCTCACCGGCGAGTCGGCCTTCCGCTGATCAAGCCCACCCGCTGATCAAGCCCACCCCGCTGATCAAGCCCACCCCGCTGGTCGAGCCTGTCGAGATCACCCCGCCTCGACCGCCGGCCGCCTCGGCGGTCCGGGGAACCACCGCCCGACGGACCACGCGATGACCACGATCGGAATGCCGAGCAGCGCCACGAGCCTGGGCACGGACACGAAACCGGCTGCCGCGGCGAAGCTCCCGTAGACAGCCAGCGCCACCACCTCGGTCGCGAACCCGTACACCGACGTGACCGTCGCCCGAGCCGGACCGGCGATCACCTGCTGGAGCCGGGCCTCGGCGACGATCATGGTGTTGTTCAGCAGCCCGTAGCCGACTGCGATGGCGACGAACCCGGCGTACGGCCAGACCAGCGCGCCGAGCGAGATCAGACCGCCACCGGCCACGACCACGACGGCGATCGTGCGAGAGCTCATCCCGGCCGTCCGCCCGGCCAGGGCGGTACCCACGACCTGCCCCACGACGGCCATCCCGATGAGCAGCGGGATCGTCGACGTCGAGACACCGTGGTCCTTGGCGACCAGTGGAAAGTACTCGTCGTAGGCAGTCAGCCCGACCAGCAGCGAGGAGAGCAGGACGACACGACGGACGTCGACCGACCTCGACGCCTCCCGGATGCCTGCACGCAGCATCGCGACGTACCGCGCCGCCAACGCTTCTGTCTTGGCCAAGAGATGGTGCGACCGGTTCGGTTTCCGTGCCGACGGCGAGAAAGGCAAGGTCGCGGCCAGCACCGCCTGCCCGCCGGCGATCGCCACCGACGTCCAGCCGACGAGGCCATAGCCACCGAGCGCGATCAACGGTGCTGCCGCCAGGGTCGCCACGAGGTTGGCCATCATCGCGGTGGAGTGGGCCCATCCGATGAGGCCCGGGTACGCCGCATCGGCTCCCCGAAGGACGAGCTCGTCGTACAGCGCCGACTCGAAGGTGCCCGACATCAGGGCGCTCGAGAGCCCCCACAGGACGAACCCGAGGGCATAGCCGGTGTAGGTCGGCAGCAGCATCCAGGCGCTGAACGCGCCGGCGTAGACCACCGCCGACACGACCAGCAGGAGACGCCGGTCGATGGTGTCGGCCCAGGCGCCGGAGGGCACCTCGAAGACGAAGGAGGTCAGCGACCAGATGATGAAGAGCGTCGAGATCTGACCCGTCGAGACGCCGTGGTCTCCGAACAGCAGCGCGTAGACGCTGTACAGCGGGACCAGGTCACGCGAGGCGTGATAACCGAGGACGCGCAGCCTGAACCTGCGCGGCAGGACTCAAGTCGGACTCGACGGGAAACGCATACTTCACCATAAACAGATCGGCGCCCTACGTCACCCGTTGGTAGACAACGACGTAGA
The DNA here is from genome assembly GCA_963750495.1 of uncultured Actinomycetota bacterium. Taxonomy (GTDB): domain Bacteria; phylum Actinomycetota; class Actinomycetes; order Propionibacteriales; family Nocardioidaceae; genus JANLYC01. The sequence goes on along the minus strand of CAVVQV010000017.1, from coordinate 118,364 downwards.
TCGTGCCCGTTGACTTGCCGTCCTTGCTCGACCCCGACACCGTGACAGAGCCTTGATCGGAGTCGACGAGGTCTCCGGTGCCACCACCGAGACTGCCACGGGCCAGGTTCATGCCGCTGCCACCACCCGAGCCAAGCTGGAGCTGCCCCTTCAGGTGCGTCACGCCCAGGAAGACGTAGAGCTTCGTGTCAGAGGGTGGAAGGTCGGCGGACGCTCGCGTGAGCCGGCCGGACAACGCGGCCGAGCTCACCGCCGCGGCCTCGTACGTGTGGCCGAGGTAGACGACCTGCTGGTCGTACCAGACTCCCGCGTCGTGCACCTGAGGTGCATGTGCGTAGATCGCTGCGCCGAGCTGAGAGGCAACCGAGTGATCGGCGTGCTTCGTGATCCGCACGGTGAAGGTGGACGGCTTGCCCACCCGGACACCGAGCCCAGCCCATCCCGAGCCGTTGCTGCGCGGGGACCCGGAACCGAACGACGAGGTGCCCGAGATCGGGCCGTCCGGTCCGCCTGCACACGTGGACCCACCGAGGGGATGGCCGTTGACGAAGGTGCTGTACTCGGCGCCGTGCTCACCGCCGGCCCGGTTCGGATCCCAGCAGAACTGCTCCCATGTGAGGTTGAGGGTGTCCGGGGTGAACGTGAAGGAGACCTCGCGCTGGCCGGGTTCGGACACCACGTGGCCGAGCAGTGCTGCTCCGCCCGGTGAGGTGTAGAAGGTCGTGCCCCGGTCGGTGATCGTGGGAAGCGACGAGGTCTGCTTGCCGGTCTGGTCAGCGGGCGATGTGCTGTCCGACCCGTCGAGCACGGTGGGCACGATCGCCACCGCGACTGCGGTGATCACCGCAGCCAGCGTCATGCCGACTGCCGCGGTGCGTCGTCTGGCCGTGACCTTGTGATCGACACCCGTCAGCCGGTCGAGTCCCCCTCGGTCGTCGACCTCGTCAGCGACCTCGGTCAGCGTCTGCTTGAGCTCATCGATGTTCATCGGACTACCCCCTCGTTGTCACGGCTTGGGCGCGTGTCGTCATCAGCAACGGCCAGACTCGGATCGACCCGCAGCTTGGCCAGTGCCTTGCTGGACTGGCTCTTGACCGTGCCGACGCTGCACTCGAGCAGGCGCGCCGTCTCGGCCTCGCTCAGGTCCTCGAAGAACCGGAGCACGACCACGGCGCGCTGTCGTCTGGGCAGCCGGGCCAGGGCGGTTCGTACGTCATGCGTCGTACCGCGGTCGGCCGGATCGTTCGCGTGCTGCTCGGTGTCAGGAAGGTCATCGGTCGGATGTTCCCCGTTCCACTTCCGACGCCACCAGGAGGAATAGGTGTTGACGAGGATCTTGCGCACGTAGGCGTCGGGGCTCGTCTGGACCCGTCCCCAGGACCGCCAGGCCTTGGCCAGCGCGGTCTGGACCAGGTCCTCGGCGAGATGGCTGTCCTGCGTCAGCAGGTAGGCCGTGCGGAGCAGGCCAACCGATCGCGCCGTCACGAAGTCCTCGAACGTCTCGCGCGTGCTCCCCCGATCGATCACCGCGTCATCCTCTCGTGCCCAGCTGCGCTCTGTTCCGGCTTCCCTCACCCATCAGGACCCGCTGGCCACGGCGTTCGGTTGCCTGCGGGTCGATCAGGACCTGGACAGACCGGGCACGCAACGGATTTCGTCGTTTGACGTGTCTTCAACCACGCAGTATCACCGCGATCCGGAGTCTGGCCACGGATTCACTTGCCTAGACGTTTGGCGATACGGCAGACTGACCGCCATGACGATCGACCAGAGACTCGACAGCACCGCACTGGACCATGCTGCCCTCCAACAGTCTGCGCGTGACCACCTGTGGATGCACTTCACCCGCATGTCGTCGTACGAGAATGCCGACGTCCCAATCATCGTGCGCGGCGAGGGACCGTACATCTATGACGCGCACGGCAAGCGCTATCTCGACGCGCTCGCCGGCTTGTTCGTGAGCCAGCTCGGCCACGGCCGAACCGAGCTCGCCGAGGCCGCCGCGCGGCAGACCCAGCAGCTGGCGTTCATGCCGCTGTGGTCCTACGCGCACCCGAACGCCATCGAGCTTGCCCAGCGGATGGCGTCCTACGCCCCTGGTGACCTCAACCGGGTCTTCTTCACGACCGGAGGCGGCGAGGCGGTCGAGACTGCGTGGAAGCTGGCGAAGCAGTACTTCAAGATGACCGGCAAGCCTGGCAAGCACAAGGTGATCAGCCGGGCGATCGCGTACCACGGGACCACCCAGGGCGCGTTGTCGATCACGGGTCTGCCCGAGCTCAAGGCGATGTTCGAGCCGCTCGTCCCGAGTACGTTCCGCGTGCCCAACACCAACATCTACCGCGCCCCCATCCATGGCGACGACCCCGAGGCCTTCGGTCGCTGGGCCGCTGACCAGATCGCCGTGGCCATCGAGAACGAGGGCGCCGACACCGTCGCCGCCGTCTTCCTCGAGCCGGTCCAGAACGCCGGCGGCTGCTTCCCGCCGCCGCCTGGGTACTTCCAGCGCGTACGCGAGATCTGCGACGAGTACGACGTGCTCCTCGTCAGCGACGAGGTCATCTGCGCCTTCGGCCGCCTCGGGCACATGTTCGGCGCCGAGCGCTACGGCTACCAGCCCGACATGATCACCTGCGCCAAGGGCCTGACGTCCGGTTACGCGCCGCTCGGGGCGATGATCGCGACCGACAGGTTGTTCGAGCCCTTCTCGAAGGGCGACGCGTCCTTCATGCACGGCTACACGTTCGGCGGTCACCCCGTCTCGACCGCGGTTGCCATGGCCAACCTCGACATCTTCGAACGCGAGCACATCAACGAAAACGTGCTGGCCAACCAGGACGCCTTCCGCAACACGCTCGAGAAGCTCTACGACCTCCCGATTGTCGGTGACGTCCGCGGTGACGGGTACTTCTACGGCATCGAGCTCGTCAAGGACAAGGCGACGAAGGAGACCTTCAACGACGACGAGGCCGAGAAGCTGCTGCGTGGGTTCCTGTCCAAGGCGCTGTACTCCGCCGGCCTGTACTGCCGGGCCGACGACCGCGGCGACCCCGTCATCCAGCTCTCGCCCCCACTGATCTGCGACCAGCAGCACTTCGACGAGATCGAGCAGATCCTCCGCTCGGTGTTGACGGAGGCCTCGACCAAGATCTGAACCTCATCCCCGGGAGCTCCGGGCTCCCTCCCCTGAAGACGGTGCGTTCGCGACAACTCTGCGGACGCACCGTCGCTTTTGCGCCGGGCCCGCCCGTCGACAGGCTCGATCAGTTGGGTCCCGTCGATCGAGCCCTTCGACGAGCTCACGACCGGCTGCTCGAGACCCGGAAACCGTTGTGCACAAGGCGAAAAATGTCTGGGCACTGGCAAGGAGGTCGGGTAGAATCGAACACATGTTCGATCATGACCTCGATGCTCTCGACGCGACAGCCACTCTGTCCTACGTCGAGACCGCCCGCGCGGTCGTCGAACAAGGAGAGGTCAGGTTGCTGGAGGCCGCCGCGCACTGGGCGGACTTGCACGGTGAGCTCGCCCGCGCCACGAGCCCGCTGCTGCCCGGGTCGGAGAAACTGGTCTGCTTCGGTGGGGACGGGACCCCTGCGGTGGCTGAGTTCGCCCCGGCCGAGCTCGGCGTGGTGCTGGCGACCTCGACCGCCGCTGCAGAGCGGCTGGTCGGCGACGCGCTCGATCTGCGGCATCGGCTGCCACGCCTGTGGGCCCGGATCGTGGCCGGTGAGGTGAAGCCGTGGATCGGCCGCCGGACCGCCGAAGCCACCCGCCACCTGTCGGTGGAGACCGCCGCGGTGGTGGACCGGCGCATCGCGAAGTACGCGCATTCCTTGTCGTGGGGTCGGATCGAATCGATCATCGCCGCCTGCTGGATGGAGTGTGACCCCGAGGCTGCCGCTGAAGCCGACGCGGCCGCACAGGGAGCGTTGGGAGTGTGGGTCAAGGACCAGCCCTCCGAGCCCGGCGCCGGCGAGATCTTCATCCGGGCTGAAGCACCCGACGCGTTGCGGTTCAACGCTTCGATCGGCGGCCTCGCCACCGGCCTGGGTGCGCTGGGCGACACCCGCCCCGTGGATGTGCGGCGGGCGGCGGCGGTGGGGATCCTGGCCCACCCCCAACACGCCCTGGACCTGTTCGCCGACATCGACGCCGCCGGCGGGCAGACCGAGCCGTCCGGCCCTGTGTCGGCTGCGGCTGACCTTCAGACTGCGACGGGTCAAGCGCGTTCGGGTCGGGCCAAGCCGGTCGACACCCGGCCCGACGTCACCGTGTATGTCCACCTCACCGACCAGACCCTGACCACCGGTCAAGGCGTGGCCAGGGTGGAGCAGGTCGGACCGGTCACCCTCGACCGGGTCAAGACCTGGCTCGGCCACGCCAACGTCGTGGTGAAGCCCGTGATCGACCTCAACGACCAGATCCCGGTCGATGCGTATGAGATCCCCGACCGGATCCGCGAAGCCGTCCACCTCGCCATCCCCGTGGACTGCTTCCCCTACGCCACCTCCACCCGCAGGACCGGCGACATCGACCACACCATTCCGTTCGTCAAACCCGACGACGGTGGACCACCCGGTCAGACCGGCCTCGGCAAGCTCGGCCCCATCACCCGGTTCCACCATCGGGTCAAGACCCACGGCCACTGGCAGGTCGCCCAACCCTTCACCGGCGTGTTCGTGTGGCGCACCCCCCACGGCCGCTACCTCCTGGTCGACCACACCGGCACGCACTGGCCAATTACCGCCGCCCCGGCATTGCCTACTGCCTGAACCCGCCCTTTCGGGCTCCCGCCGCTGCCTGTGCGCGCCGCGAAGTACTTGGCGCCTGAAACAACTGGTCGGCCGTCGGAGCTCAGGTGTGGGTCTCGAGCCACTGCCGAGCGCGAGCCGGCGACGCGCGCGAGAGCCACGCATCCTGGATGACCTCGGTGAGTTCTGCCCGAGTCAGCTCCCCGATCCGCGATGCCCGGAGCAGCACGGACTGGTGGCCGTCGAAGTGCGGTGTGGTGAAGAACGGCGACGACGCGTCCTGCACCAGAGCTTCCTTGTCTGCCTCCGAACCCACCCAGAAGACGATCACGTCGGTATAGCGCTCGCCGCTCTCCGGGTCGACGGCATCCGGACGAGGGGTTCGGAAGAAGATGAACGACTTGCGACCGACCTGATAGACGGGGTTGTCACTTGCACGCTGATCAATGGTGACGTGCGGCATGGACAGCGCGATCTCATGCACATCCTCGATGCGGGCCTTGCGCGTTCGTGGTGACACGGGCCGATCGTACGACGGCGTGCGGTCAGGGCTGCAGGTCAGGGCCGCAGGGCAGGACTAAGGCGCCGGAGTGGTCGGGTCGTCGACGTTCACGGTCGGCGTCCCTCCCCCGGCCCGGGCGATGACAGCCACCGAAGCCTCGTCGCTCGGGTTGCTCTCGCGATGCACGGTGTAGGCCGGCACGTGCACGAAGTCACCGGCACGGGCATCGACGTACCCGTCGTGACCCTCGAACTCCAGCCGAAGGACGCCCGACACGACGAACAGACTCGTCTCGTTGCGATCGTGGTGATGCCAACCGGAGACAGCTCCGGGCGCGGTTTCGACCTGCCCTGCCCACAACGTTGAGACCTCGAAGGCGCGCTCACGCATCATCCCTGGCGTGGGATCAGCCTGGACGAGGTCGCCCTGCCGGATCACGCGAACCGGATCGCTCATACTGCCATTCTGTTCGAGCCCACCGAGTCGTCAACCCGTCAGAGCAGCCGCGCGCCGACGTCGCCAGAGCTCGCCACCGATGACGAAGACGAACGAGATCAGGAACATGAGCGTCCCGATGACGAAGACCTGCGGTGGGAAGCCGCGCTGCTTGGCGCCATAGATGAACAGCGGGAACGTGACGTCACTGCCGGACGTGAAGTTGGTGACGATGAAGTCGTCGAACGACAATGAGAAGGCCAGCAATGAGGCGGCCACGATGCCCGGCATCGCCAGTGGCAGCGTGATCAGGCGGAACGCCTGCCACTCGTTCGCGTACAGGTCCATCGCGGCCTGCTCCAGCCGCGAGTCCATGCCCGCCAACCGCGCCTTGACGGTCACGACCACGAACGACAGGCAGAACAGCACGTGCGCGATCACGATCGTTGCGAAGCCCAGGTAGCTGTTGAACCCGGCTGCGACGAACATCGCGAGCAGGCTGGAACCCATGACCACCTCAGGCGTGGCCATCGGCAGGAAGACCAGGATGTTCGTCGCGGCACGCCCCCGGAAGCTGTGGCGGACTATGCCGAAGGCCAGCAGGGTTCCGAGGAGGGTGGCCATGATCGTGGCGGTGATGCTCACCTGGAAGCTGAGCTTGAGGGCCGAGCACATGCCTTCCGGCTCACAGATCGTCTGCCAGTTGTTCCAGGTGAACTGGTTCCACTGCGTGCTGGCCGCTCGACCCGAGGGTTCGTTGAACGACAGCGCGATCACGTACGCGATCGGGATGAACGTGTAGATGAGGACAGCGCACCCGATCAGCAGCACGATGTGATCGCGGAACCAACCGACGATGCCACCCCCTCGCGGTCGCCGAGTAGAGGGGGTCGTTCGCTGGTTCCCCGGCCTTGTTGCGGTCGCGGCCATCAGACGAGCTCCTCCGTGCCGGCCCTACGTATGTAGGTGATGACCATCACCAGCACGATGACCATCAAGATGATGGAGAGCGTGGCTGCCTGCGGATAGTCCTTCTGCCGCAGATAGGCGTCCTGGATCTTGTTGCCGATCATGAACTGCCGCGGTGTTCCCAGCAGCTCTGCGTTGATGTAGTCGCCACAGGCAGGGATGAACGTCAACAGGGTCCCGGAGACCACTCCGGGCAACGACAGCGGGAACGTCACCTTGCGGAGTCCAGTGAACGGCCCGGCATACAGGTCCGACGACGCCTCGACGAGCCGCGGATCCACCTTGTCGAGACTGGCGTAGATCGGCAACGTCATGAAGGGCAGGAAGTTGTAAGTGAGCCCGGCGACGACCGCGAACGACGTCGCGAGCAGCCGCCCGTCGGAGGGCAACAGGTGCAGCGTCTTCATGGTGTCGACGACGAAGCCGCGGTCGGACAGGATCGACTGCCAGGTCAGCGTCCTCAGCAGGAAGCTGGTGAAGAACGGGGCGATCACCAGCACGAGCATGAAGTTCTTCCACCGGCCGGCCTTGAACGCGATGGCATAGGCCAACGGGTAGGCGAGCAGGAAGCACAACAACGTGGCGATCCCGGCGTACATGAACGACCGCACGAAGAACTTGGTGTTCTCCGAGATCGCGTCACCGTAGTTCTGGATGTGCCATGTCATGTTGTAGCCGAACTCGAACGAGCCGACCGGGTTGTACAAGCTGGTGCCGACGAGCTGGACGGTCGGCACCACGAAGAAGACCGCGAGCCAGATCATCCCTGGGACGATCAGCAACCAACCCCAGCCGCGGCGACGCGCTACCTCACCGTCAGCGACCGGTGGCTCCACGACGGGAGCGACGCTCACAGGTCCTCCTCGCGGGTGACACCGGCCTCCGCGTCCTGTTCCGGATCGAGCAGGAACGAGTGCGCCGGGTTCCAGGCAAGCTCGACCTCAGCGCCTTGGGCGAAGCGCTCCCGCTGACCGGTGTTCTGCTCAAAGACCATCAACTCCTGACCCCAGGGCATCCGCACGAGGTACTGGGTGCTCACCCCCACGAAGCTCACGTCACTGACCCGCGCGCCGGTGAGGACGTTCGCGTCACCGTGGTCCTCGTCCCCCGGAGCGCCGAGGAAGATCTTCTCCGGGCGGACGCCGAGCCAGCCCTTGCCGCCACCGCTGTGGTCGCGTTTGGTCGGGACGACCAGCTTCGCACCGTTGCAGTTGACCTGGGTGAACTCGCCGGTCTGCGCGACGACATCGACCTTGACGAGGTTGGACTGGCCCAGGAAGTTGGCGACGAACGTCGTCTCAGGGTTCTCGTACAGCTCCTCGGGGGCCCCCATCTGCTCGATGATCCCCTGGTTCATGACAGCGATCGTGTCGGCCATCGTCATGGCCTCTTCCTGGTCATGGGTCACGTGCACGAACGTGATGCCCACCTCGTCCTGGATCTGCTTGAGCTCGATCTGCATCTGCCGGCGCAGCTTGAGGTCAAGTGCACCAAGCGGCTCGTCGAGGAGCAGCACGCCGGGTTTGTTGATCAAGGCCCGGGCCAGGGCGACCCGCTGCTGCTGACCACCGGAGAGCTGGGCGGGCTTGCGAGCAGCGAAATCGGTCAGCTCGACGAGGTCGAGCATGTCCTGAACCGTCTGCTTCACGTCGTTGCGGCCGCGCCGACGCAGCCCGAAGGCCACGTTCTCGAAGATCGTCAGGTGTGGGAACAGGGCATACGACTGGAAGACGGTGTTGACCGGGCGCTTGTAAGCCTTGAGGCGCGAGATCTCCTCGTCGCCGATGAACAACTCACCCTTGGTGGGTTGCTCGAGACCGGCCACCATCCGCAGCGTGGTCGTCTTGCCGCAGCCGGACGGTCCCAGCAGCGCAAAGAAGGATCCCGCCGGCACGGTCAGGGTCAGGTCGTCGACCGCTGTGAACGAGGCGAACCGCTTCGTCACGTTGACCAGCCGTAGATCCTTGTCCTGGCCATCACCCACGCTTGCGCCGGTCTCAGTCTCCGTCATCGTCATCCAGTCATCACCTTTGAGAAGAGCGAGGTGTACTCGCGTTCCTGGTCCCCGAGTGCCATGAAGCCGTATCCGTTCTCGAGGTACTTCTGGGTCGGGAAGATCAAGGGGTTCCCGACCGCTTCCTCGTCGTACTCGCCGATGTACTCCTCTGCCCCCACGACCGGGCAGAAGTAGTAGTTCCACGCCGACAGCTGGGCGGCGTTCTTCGGGTCGTAGTAGAAGTCGAAGAGCTCTTCGGCGTTGGACTGGTGGTTTGCGCGGTTCGGAACCATCATGTTGTCGCTCCACAACGCCACGCCTTCTTCGGCAGGCACCCAGACGAACTTGGGATCGCCGAGCTGCGGAATGTCGCCGCTCCAGGCCTCGCAGGCGACCACGTTGCCCCCCCGCAGGTCTTCGGTGTAGTCGTTGCCGGTGAATCGCCTGATCTGTCCGTCCGACACGGCCTTCTGGAGCCGTTCGATGGCAGCCTCGAACTGGGTCAGCGTGAAGTCCTCGGGATCCGCGTCGTCGAGCAAAAGCATGAACAACATGGTGTCGCGCATCTCGCTGAGCAGGTCGACCTTGCCCTTGAGGTCGGGGCGCGTGAGCAGTTCGGAGAAGCTCCCGACCGGGTCGGTCAGCTCCTTGTTGTAACAGATCCCGGTCATGCCGCTCTGCCACGGAGCGCTGTACTCACGTTTGGGGTCCCAGCCCGGGGACTTCAGCGAGGGCAGCATGTTGGCATCGACGTTGGGCATCCGCGACTTGTCGAGCTTCTGGATCCAGCCGAGCTCGATCATCTTCGCTGCCATCCAGTCGGTCAGCGTGAAGATGTCGCGGCCGGTGGACTCGCAACCGGCAAGCTGGTTGGCGACCTTGGCGAAGAACGTCTCGTTGTCGTTGACGTCGGGGACGTAGTTGACCGAGATTCCCGTCTCGTCCTCGAACCGACTCAGCGAGGAGTTCTTCTTCTTGATCGGGTCGATGTACTGGGGCCAGTTGGAGAACATGAGCGAGGGCTGGCTGGCGGACAAGTCCGTGCTCTTGCAAGAGCCGGGTGCGAGCTTGGCGCCGGCGGTTCCGCAGCCCGTCAGACCGGCCGCCAGCGCCACGGCAGAGAGAGACGCTCCTCGGAGAAATGTGCGGCGCGGAATGGCCTGCGACGTCGTTTTCCCGGCAGCATCCATCGATCATCCTTCTTCCTGATCCAGTGGACGCGATCTTGTCAGACGACCGTCGCCGTGACAAGGGATTCCATCGGTACGATCCTCATTCGCAACGGAATCTGAAGTTTTTTGCTTGCGCAAGCCACCCTTTCGCTACCAAGATGGGGCCCGTGACCCAACGCCACAACGGCACACATCCCGTCCTCGACGAGGTGTCCAAGGGCATCATCGCCCAGCTGCAGAAGGACGGTCGGATGCCGTACGCCTCCATCGGCAAGGCCGTCGGCCTGTCCGAGGCGGCCGTCCGCCAGCGGGTGCAGCGGTTGCTCGACAGCGGGGTCATGCAGATCGTAGCCGTCACCGATCCGCTCCAGCTCGGCTTTGCACGACAGGCCATGATCGGCATCCACGCCGAGGGCGACCTCGAACCCATCGCTGAGGCCCTGACGACCATGGCCGAGGTCGACTACGTCATCGTGACCGCGGGATCGTTCGACCTGATGGTCGAGGTGGTCTGTGAGAGCGACGACCACCTGCTCGAGCTACTGTCCAAGCGCATCCGCGCGATCGAGGGCGTCCGCGGCACGGAGTCCTTCGTCTACCTCAAGCTCCACAAGCAGACCTACTCGTGGGGAGTCCGCTGAGCCGTGGCCCCGTACGCCGATCTGTCCCTCTGGCATGCCACCTGCGGGGACCCACTCCTCCCCCGCCCCGCCCTCGACGCCGACCTGGATGTCGACGTCGCGATCGTGGGCGCGGGGTTCACCGGACTGTGGACCGCCTACTACCTGGCGGTCGCTGACCCCAGCGTTCGCATCGCTGTGCTCGAGCGGGACATCGCCGGCTTCGGCGCCTCGGGCCGCAACGGCGGGTGGGCGTCCGCGCTGTTCCCGAGCTCCCGCTCCAAGTTGGCCCGGTTGGCCGGCTCATCTCCCGAGGCTGCCAACGCCCAGGTAGCAGCGATGCGGGCCAGCATCGGTGAGATCGAGCGGGTCGCCGACGAGGAGGGCATCGACTGTGGCTTCCACCGCGGAGGCACGGTTGCCTTCGCCCGGACCAAGGCCCAGCTCGAACGCGCCCGGCACGAAGTCGACGAGGCGCATGGCTGGGGTGACACCGTCGATGACGTGCGGCTGCTGTCCGCGAGTGAGACCGCCGACATGGCCGCAGCCGCGGGTGCACTCGGTGCGACGTACACGCCGCACTGCGCACGGATCCACCCGGCCAAGCTCGTCCGCGGTCTCGCCGCCGCAGCTGAGCGACGCGGCGTCGTGATCTACGAGCAGACCGCAGTGACAGCACTCGCGCCGAGCCTGGTGACGACGGTACGGGGCAACGTCCGTGCCGAGTACGTCGTCCGGGCGACCGAGGGATACACGCCGGGTCTTCCCGGTCGTCGACGCCAGGTGGTGCCGGTCTACTCGTTGGTGGTCGCCACGGAGCCGTTGCCTACTACCACGTGGGACGCGATCGGCCTGGCCGATGCGCCGACCTTCACCGACCACCGCCACCTGATCATCTACGGCCAGCGCACGGCCGACGACCGCATCGTCTTCGGGGGACGCGGGGCGCCGTATCACTTCGCTTCGTCGGTGTCGCCCGAGTACGACCGGGCCGAACATGTGTTCGCCGAGCTGCGTGCCACGCTTGCCGAGCTCTTTCCGGCTCTGGGCGACGTGCGGTACTCCCATACCTGGGGTGGCCCCCTCGGCATACCGCGGGACTGGATGGCGTCTGTCGGTCTGGACCGGACGACCGGCATCGGCTGGGCCGGTGGCTACGTGGGTGACGGAGTCACGACGACCAACCTGGCGGGAAGGACCTTGGCGGACCTGATCCGGGAGGTGCCTTCCGATCTCGTCGAGCTGCCGTGGGTCGACCATCACTCGCGCCGATGGGAGCCCGAGCCGCTGCGGTGGCTCGGTGTCAACGCTGGCCTGCGCGCCATGTCACTCGCAGACTACGAGGAGGGTCGCACCGGCCGGCCGTCGCGCATCGCCCGCGTGATGTCACCACTCGTCGGTGGCCACTGAGCCGTCGCAGGACCTCCGCCTGCCCACCCGGCTGCTACTGACACAGCAGCTGACCGCTGACCGTCGATCCAGCGCCACAACTCACGGTTCAAGGGACCACAACTCACGGTTCAAAGGACCACAACTCACGGTTCAACGAAGCAGGAGGCGGCGGACGGAGGGGGCATCGGGGGCGGCCAGGCAGGCGGCCGCCAGCTCCCGGGCCGAGGTGAGGTCGGTGGCCCGGACCGCCTGCTTGACCTCCGGCACCCGGGGCGGCGTACAGCTGAGCTCGTCGACCCCCAGGCCGAGCAGCAGGGGTATGACGCCTGGGCGACTCGCCAGGTCACCGCAGACGGCCACCTCGACGCCCGGCGGGCGCCGGCGGCACACGCGGTCGATGAGGCGGAGCACGGCCGGGCCCATCGGGTCGGCGAGGTCGGCCACGGCGTCGTTGCCGCGGTCGACGGCCATCGTGTACTGGGTCAGGTCGTTGGTCCCGATGCTGACGAAGTCGAGGTCGGCGGCCAGGGACTCCACCGTCAGGGCGGCAGCGGGTACCTCGACCATGATGCCGACCGAGAGGTCGACTCCGGTGACGTCTCCTCGAGCGGCCGCGAGCAGGTCCCGCGCGAACGCCACCTCGGCCGGCTCGGTGACCATCGGGAACATGACCCGCAGCGGCGTCTGACGCGCGGCCTGCCAGATCGCGATGAGCTGGTCCCGCAACAAGTCCGGCCGACGTCGGAACACCCGCAGCCCGCGCTCGCCCAGGAACGGGTTGGCCTCAGCAGCCTGGGCGAGGAACGGCAGCGGCTTGTCGCCGCCGATGTCCCACGTCCGGATCGTCAACGGCGCGCCACCCAACGACTTCGCCAGAGCCAGGAACATCTCCACCTGCTCCTCGACCGTCGGTGCCACCGAACGGTCACCGAACAGGACCTCGGTTCGGACCAGGCCCGAGCCCTCGGCCCCGTTGGCGCTCGCGCTGTCCGCGTCGGCGACCGAGGCGAGGTTCGCGAACACCGGGATCGCAGTCCCGTCGCGGGTCACCGCCGGCGTCTGGGCCGCCTGCACGACCTGCTCTCGCTCGCGCCGCCGCTCGGCCACGAGATCAGGGAAACGTCGCCGCTCCTCCGCACTCACGTCGGCAACGAAGCTGTGGCTGCGAGCGTCGAAGGAAACCAGCTGTCCGGTACGGACCCCGGCGGCATCCGCACCGGCACCGGTCATCAGCGGGATACCGCGCGAGGAGGCCACGATGACGCCGTGCCCCGTGGTACCACGCGCGATCGTCACCACTCCTGCCACGGCGTCGGCGTCGATCGAGGCGGCCGTGGCAGCGTCGAGCTCGTCCACGACAAGGATCACGGGCTCGCCACCGGTGTCGAGCTCGGTCTCCGCCTCACCGGTCAGCGCCCGCAGCACACTCGCCTGCACGCTGCGCACGTCTGCCGCGCGTTCGCGCTGGTAGGCGTCGGCGAGGCCTTCGAACTGTGCTGCCACGGCGTCCAGCCGGTCACGCCAGGCCTGCGGCGCCGGTGTTCCCGCCGCGATCGCGTCGTCGACCGGCGCGGTGATCTCGGGGTCGTCGAGCAGGGCCGTCTGGGCGACGAAGATGTCGGCTGCCTCGGGTCCGGACGTCTCGGCCGTGCGCCGTTGCAGCTCCTCGAGACGAGCCCGGACCGCATCGACCGCCTGGGCCGAGCGGGCGAGCTCAGCCTGACCGTCCCCCGCCTCGTAGGCGGATATGTCGACCGTCGCGCTCAGGACCAGAGCAGGCCCCATCGCCAGATCGAGACCACTCCCCGCCGCCGGGCCGTCAACCTTTGACGGCGACGAGGGTGGCACCGGTACGTCGTCGAAGTCCCGCTCCGCCAGCTCCTCGAAGGCGCGCAGCGCATCAGCGGCCTGTGCCCCCGAGGCCGACACCTCGAGCCGATGCCCCAGGCGGGCGTCCAGCGTGGCCACCGCACTCAGGCTGCCCGCAGGGACCGGCCCTTTCCCGGTGTCCAGGTTGCGCAGTGTCACGGTCGCGTCGAAACTGCGGACGAGTGTGACGACCTTGGCAGCCGGGCGGGCATGGAGGCCGTGCGGGTTGGACACAGTGACCTCGGTGGTGGCGTCCGGGCGCGCAGACTCACTCCCGGCTGCCGACGGCGCGGCGGCCTCGCCGCCGGAGCCGAGGTGGGACTGCTTCGCCAACAACCCCGACTCGGCCTCAGCCACCACGGCGTCGAGCTCGGCACCGGTGGACGCCAGCACCACGGCGGCGACGAGACCTTCGACCAGTGGAGCGCTGGACAGCCGGACGCGACCGGCCAGGTCCGGGTCGAGGAACTCCAGGGCCATCTCGCCACTGAGGACAGCACTGCCGAGGTCGAGCAGCACGAGGACACCGTCGGGTGAATCCACCTGCTCGATCGCGGCCGACACCGCAGTCGCGTCGGTACCGAACGTCGTCTCGTCCAGGCCGGCCGCCACGACGATCGCCGGTGCAGTCTCGGCGTCGACCATCTCGCGAGCGAGCCCGACGGCTGCATCGGCGAGGGCTCGGCTGTGCGAGACCACGACGATGCCGATCATGGCCGCCTCACGACAGCGCGCTTGCTGCCGCCTCCACGAGCAGGGTGGTGCTCGTCGCCCCGGGGTCCTGGTGGCCCGCGCTCCGCTCCCCCAGATAGCTCGCACGTCCCTTGCGGGCGACCATGGGGATCGTCTCGTCGCGCCCCTTGGCAGCCGCGTCGGCTGCGGCTCGCAAGGCATCGGCCAACGGCGACCCGGCAGCCACCGCCGCGTCGTACGCCTCGAGCGCCGGAGCCCAGGCGTCATACATCGTCTTGTCTCCGAGCTCCGGTTTGCCACGGGCCACGAGGCCTTCGACACCGGCGCGTAACGCAGCGCCGAAAGCCGCGGCATCGATGTCGTCGACCCCGGCGAGCGCGGTCCCGCAACGCAGGAAGAACGTCCCGTACAACGGACCGCTCGCGCCGCCGACGGTGCTCACCAAGGTCATCCCGACCTTCTTGAGCAACGCGTCGGCCGTCTCGAACGTCCCCTCGTCGAGCGCCGCGGCTGCGGCCTTCATCCCGCGATCCATGTTGCTTCCGTGGTCGGCGTCACCGATGGCCGCATCGAGGTCGGTCAACATCCCCGCGTTCTCGTGCACGACGTCGGCGAACGCCTTGACCCAGGAGCTCAGGTCGTCAACGGACAACCCCATGCTCACGCGCCCCAGCGGAGACCGGGCGTGTTGACCGGCGCGTCCCAGAGCCGAACGAGCTCGTCGTCGACCTTGAGCAGGGTGACCGAGCAACCGGCCATCTCCAGGGAGGTGATGTAGTCGCCCACGAGCGACCGAGCAACCGTGATACCGGCCTTGCTGAGCAGCTCGTTGACCTCGTTGAACATGATGTACAGCTCGATGAGCGGCGTGCCGCCCATGCCGTTGACGAACGCGATCACGGAGTCGCCCTGCCCGTAAGGAAGGTCGCCGAGGATCGGGTCGACGAGCAGCGCCGCGACGTCCTTCGCGGGTGCGAGAGGTAGGCGCCGTCGCCCGGGCTCACCGTGGATGCCGATCCCGACCTCCATCTCGTCGTCGGCCAGGTCGAAGGTCGGCTTGCCTGCGGCCGGCACCGTGCAGGACGTCAACGCCATCCCCATGCTGCGTCCACTGTCGTTGATCTTCTTGGCCAGGTCGGCGACCTCGGACAGAGAGCGGCCTTCTTCAGCGGCTGCGCCGACGAGCTTCTCGAGCAGGACCGTCACGCCGACTCCCCTGCGGCCGGCGGTGTAGAGGCTGTCCTGGACGGCGACGTCGTCGTCGGTGACGACTGCCTTGACCTCCGTGCCGGCGTCGGCCTCGGCCATCTCGGCAGCCATCTCGAAGTTCATCACGTCGCCGGTGTAGTTCTTGACGATGTGGAGGACGCCGGCGCCGCCGTCGACGCCCTTGGTCGCTTCCATCATCTGGTCGGGCACGGGCGACGTGAACACCTCGCCGGCGCACGCGGCGTCCAGCATGCCGGCGCCGACGAACCCTCCGTGCATGGGCTCATGTCCGGACCCACCGCCAGAGATGAGGCCGACCTTTCCCTTTCGCGGTGCGTCCTTGCGATAGATGATCTTGTTCGTGTGATCGACACGTACCCGGTCACCGTGAGCGGCTTCGATGCCGAGCAGCGCGTCCTTGACGACGTCGGCGGGGTCATTGATGAGCTTCTTCATACCGCCATCTGAGCAGAGTCCGGACACGCGGGCAATAGCTCAGACGCCCTCTGGACACCCCCGCCATCGGGCTATCGGACCCGATCGGCGTCAACCCCGGAGCAGACTCGGCTTCATCGCGTCCAGGACCGCTGGATCCTCGATCGTGGATGGGACGGCCGGATCGTCTCCGTCGGCGATCTGACGCATCGTCTTGCGCAGGATCTTGCCCGACCTCGTCTTCGGCAGCGCCGGTACGACGCTCACGTCCTTGAACGCCGCCACCGGGCCGATCTGGGCGCGGACGGCAGCGATGAGCTCGGCAGCCAAGGTGGCCTCATCGACCTCGTGTCCCGCTTTGAGCACCACGAATCCCCGTGGCAGCTGACCCTTCAGGGCGTCCGCGGTGCCGATGACCGCACACTCGGCCACGTCCGGATGTGCGGCGAGGACCGCCTCCATCGACCCCGTCGAGAGGCGGTGTCCGGCCACGTTGATCACGTCGTCGGTGCGTCCCATCACGAACACGTAGCCGTCGTCGTCGACAAACCCACCGTCACCGGAGAGGTAGTAGCCGTCGAAGGCGCTGAGGTAGGAGGAGACGAACCTGTCATCGTCGTGCCACAGCGTCGGCAGATTGCCGGGGGGAAGCGGCAAGCGGATGCAGATGGCGCCTTCGGTGCCGGGAGCCACCTCCTCCCCTTTCTCGTCGAGCACCACGACGTCGTAACCCGGGACCGGGACCGTCGGCGACCCCGGCTTGATCTCCATCGGCTCCAATCCACGTAGGTTCGCCACGATCGGCCAACCCGTCTCGGTCTGCCACCAGTGGTCCACCACCGGGATGCCGAGCTGGTCCGACGCCCAGTGGTAGGTCTCGGGGTCGAGCCGCTCGCCGGCCAGGAAGAGGTGCCGCAGCGTGGAGACGTCGTGGCGGCGTACGTGTTCGCCCTCGGGGTCGTCCTTCTTGATGGCCCGGATGGCCGTCGGCGCTGTGAACAACCCCTGGACCCCGTGGTCCTCGACGACCCGCCAGAACGTCCCGGCATCCGGCGTACCCACCGGTTTCCCCTCGAACAGGACGGTGGTGGCGCCGACGATCAACGGCGCGTACACGATGTAGGAGTGTCCGACCACCCAGCCGACATCCGACGCCGTCCACCACACCTGGCCTGCTGACACGTCGTAGATGTTGTGCATCGACCAGGCGAGGGCGACCGCGTGGCCACCGTTGTCGCGCACGATCCCCTTGGGCTTTCCGGTGGTTCCGGAGGTGTAGAGGATGTAGAGCGGATCGGTCGCGGCCACGTCCGCGCACGGAGCCGGGTCGTCGCGGCCGGCCTTCAGCACCACGGCATAGTCGAGGTCCCGCGGCGGATCGAGGTCGGCCTCGAGCTCGGGACGTTGTTTCACCACGACCGCGGCCGGCCGGTGGGTGGCGAGGTCGAGAGCCGCATCCAGCAGCGGCTTGTAGGCCACGGTCCGCGCGGGTTCGATGCCGCACGAGGCCGACACCACCACGGTGGGCCGAGCGTCGTCGATGCGAAGCGCGAGCTCGGCTGCGGCGAAGCCGCCGAACACCACCGAGTGCACCGCCCCGAGCCGGGCGCAGGCCAGCATCGCGACCACGGCCTCGGGGATCATCGGCATGTAGATGACCACGCGATCGCCCGGCGTGACCCCGAGACCGGCCAGCCCACCCGCGAAGGCGGCGACCTCCTCCAGCAGCTCGGCGTACGTGAACCGCTTCACCTGCCCGGTCACTGCGCTGTCGTAGATCAGCGCCGTCTGGTCACCGCGTCCCTTGATGACGTGCCGGTCGAGCGCGTTGTAGCAGGTGTTGAGGCGCCCACCGGTGTACCAGCGATAGAAGGGTGGACGGGAGCGGTCGAGGATCTCCGACGGCTTGCTGAACCAGTCGACGAGCCCGGCGCACTCGCGCCAGAACGTCTCCGGATCCTGCACGCTGGCGTCGTACGTCGCGCGGTAGCTGCTCATGATGCGCCTCCTCCGGCCCGGAATCCCAGGGTCCACCCCATCCTGCCAACCCCTCGACCCGAGGGCATCTGCGGTGGTGCGGAGGTCAGCCGGGTCAGACCAGTGGGCTCGCGCTGCGCCAGGCCAGTGCCAGGCCCACGACGAGAACCAGGCCGGCCGTGAGCACCGGCCCGGCCGTGGCGAGGCGGGTCAGCCAGCGGTGGGTGGAGAACCGCCGCAGCCGGGACAACCGACCGGGCAGCTTGGCGAACAGGTAGCCGATCGTGGTGAGGGTCGCGGCCATCCCGATGCCGTAGGCCAGCACCAGACCGATGCCGAAGACTGTCCGGCCAAGGGCGATCGCACCGAGCAACACGATCAGCGCGGAAGGGCTCGGCACCAGCCCGCCGGCCAGTCCCATGCCGACCAGCGTCATCCGGCGGAACCCCTGCTCGCCCTTCGCGTGGGCGTGGTCGCGGGCGTGGTCGTGGGAGTGGTCATGCGCGTGGTCGGGACCAGGCCCACCGACGGGCGCTGACGTCAGCACGAGCGTGTCCGAGGAGCTCTGCTCGGTGGCGTCGCCGGTGGCGGACGGGCGATCGTCGGGTCCCGATGCGGCCGGGTGCCCCTGCTCATGGCCGTGACCGTGGCCGTGGCCGTGACCGTGGCCGTGGCCGTGGCCGTGGCCGTGACCCCACAGCTCGTCGACACTGCTGACCCGGTGCCGTCGCCAGGCGCCGCGCACCAACGTGACACCGATGGCGGCCACGAGCAGTCCGCTGATGATGCCGAGCACGGCAAGGACGGTCTCACCGGCGAACGACGCGGACGCGTTGAACAACAGCCCCAGCACGAGGACGCCCGACGTGTGCGCCAGGGTGACCGTGGCGCCGATGAGCACGGCGTCGCGAGGAGTGCCCCGGGTACCGACCATGTACGCGGCCATCAGGGTCTTGCCGTGCCCCGGCAATGCCGCGTGGGAAGCGCCGAGCAGCAAGGACAGGAGCACCGCGAGCAACCCCACCCCGAGCGTGAGGTGCTCGCCGCCCACGAGACTGTCCAGGTGCGTCGTGACGCCGGCGAGCATGGACGAGAACGGTCCGGCGCCGGACACGGTCGGCAGTGGTGACCCACCGGAGTCGGCACCGGGCTTGGCATCGAACGTCACCGACCGCTGGTCGAGTGGTGAGGTGAGCAGGTTGTTCGGGTAGGCACGGAGCTCGTCGGAGATGCTCTGCGTGGCCACGTCCCGTTCGCCGAGGTTGACGCCCTGCCCGACCGCGGTGATCTCCCGCCAGCCGATCCGCTGGCTCAGGTACCGGTCGTCGAACGTGATGCGGGCCGGCGACGTCAGGTCGACGCTCGCCTCCAGTCCGCACTCGAGCCGGCCGGTCTCGAGGCCGGCGGCGCCCGGCTGATACGTGTAACTCGTCCGGGTCACGGTCCACGGTGTCACGGCTCCCCCGACCGTCAGGACGACCTGGTTCGCGAAGGTGCCGCAGCGGTCGACGGCGTACGCCGCTCGCTCGGCCGTGGTGATGGTGCCGTCGCCGTCGGAGTCCACCGTGTCGCGGTCGGAGATGGTGGGGAGCTCAGCCGAGTCGATCACCGCGTTGTCGGTGATGGCCGTCTCGGTGACACGGAGGCCGTTGAAATGGTTGATCGTGAAGTTCCCGAGCGGGTGGGCGCTTGCGGCGTACGCCGGTCCGAGCACCAGGCCTGCCACCAGGACCGTGAAGAGCAGGGCCCGGCGACGCAGGGACTTGCGTGCGGGACGGGTCATCTCAGTTCCCCCGCTCCATGGCCTGCATCGCCTGCCGAGCCTGCGTCGCGAAGATCGGGTTGAACGCCGGGTTGATCGCGAGCGCCTTGCGCAGGGACGAGATCGCCTCGACGCGATGGCCCAGCGAGCGTTCGACCATCCCGCGGTGGAACGCGAACAGTGCGCTTCGAGTGCCGAGCCGCTCGGCGGAGTCCAGATGACGGAGGGCAGCACGGTCACGACCGTTGACGTGCAGCGCCCAGGCGTAGGCATCCTCGACGAAGATGCTCTTGCGTTCGTGCCAGGCCTGCCGGGCCTGCTCCAAGGCGCGTGCAGGTCTTCCGTGCGACGCGTCGTAGAGCGCGAGCTCCAGGTCGAGATTGACCCCAGCAGCCCGGAAGATCCGCTGCTGGGCATCGATCAAGCGGCCTTGTGTCGCCGCCTCGTCGGTACGACCCAGTGAGGTGAGCAGGTCGGCGTACTCGATGATGTACGCGGGCTGCGGCAGCCGGTTGATCACGTCCTGATACCGGCGGACCGCGCGGTCTGCCCGGCCCAGTCCCGCATCGGTCTTCGCGAGCCCGTACAGGTTGGCGACGTAGCTGGGGTCCGTGCGCCACCCTTGTCCGTACAGCGACGACGCCTTCTCGAGCCGGCCGGCATTCCATGCCAGCTCGCCGAGCTCGAACAGCGCGAAAGCGCGGTCGTCGGGCGAGTACGCGATGTCGAGCGCGCGCCGCATGGCGTACGTCGCCCCCCGGACGTTTCCGTGAAGCTCGTAGTTGTACGAGATCCGGGTGTACACCGGTACCCCGGGCTTCAGACCGGCGTACCTCTTCAGCGCCCGAAGCGCATCGTCATAGCGTCCGAGCTCGATGAGCGCGTCGAACTGGATGGCCATCGTCGACGAGTTGAAGGCGTTGATGTCCATGGCCTTCGAGGTGAGCCCATAGGCACCCTGGAAGTCATGCCGGGCTGCCGCCAGCGCGGCCTCGCCGGTCAGCGCGGCCGCGTTGTCGGTCGGCGACTCCTTCAGCGAGCGGGCCAGTACCCCGGCAGCCTTGGGGTAGTAGCTCGGATCGCCGGTGATCCGGGCCTGTTGCACATAGGCAGCACCGAGCGCCGCCCACGACTCGGAGTCCGATGGCAACCGTTGCAGCCTCGACTGCAGTGACGCGATCGTGGCGGACAGGTCGCCGGACGTGGCGAGTTCTGATGCGGCGACCGGTGCCCGGCCGAGCGGTTGGGGGGTGGCTGAGTCGGATCGCGTGAAGAGCACCGCCGACACGAGGACCAGCAGCACGCTCAGGGACACGGCCGCGAGACCGAGCCGGAGGAACCGGGTTCCTGTCATGACGAGCCTTTCGAGTCACCAGCGAGACGACGGCCTGCGGGGATGGGACTGCGGGGATGGGACTGCGGGGATGGGTAGGGCCAGGCCGTGGTCCCGGGGGATGGGCCCGGCACCACGGTCGACGGGCCGACGGTGCGGCCGCTCAGGGAACAAGCCGCACCGTCGGGTTCCATCAGCCGGTGCGGAGTACGCTGCGGCGGCGGCCCTGGCGAACCAGAACCACGCCGAGCCCGCCCAGGCCGAGACCCAGCGTGGCGACGATGAGCGCCAGCGGAGCCTCTGACGACGACGCTGAGGTCGTCACCGGTGCCACCTGCGTCGAGCCAGCCAGCTGTGCACGGTCCGGTGCCGCCGTGTACGCCGATTGGCTCGTCCCCGCCTTAGGCGTTCCCGGAGTCGTGGCGGAGCCGGAGTGCGCGACCGCGACGTAGGGGAAGTGCTGCCTGAACGGCAGGTCGTTGGCGTCGACCGCGTCGGTCAGCCCGGGGACCAGGGTCCCGGTGCGGACAGCGCCCTCGAGCGCCTGCAGCTCGATGTCCACGACGTCGTCAGCAAGCCGTCGGCCGTTCGGGAAGCCCGCCGTGTCGCCACCGAGCACGCCGAGGCGGTCCGGCTTCGCACTGGGCTTGATCGACGTGTTCAGCCGCAACAGCTCGGCCGGCTGCACCTTGCCCTTCGGCATGTTCAGCCCCTTGACGCCGGTCAGGAAGACACTGAACAGGTCGTCGCGCGGCTCCTTGGGCGCCTTGATGCCGTAAATGGACTCGATCAGCTTGGGCACCTCGGGACGAAGCACCTTGTTAACTGCAGGCTTGACACTCGCGTCGTCCTGCGGCTTCAGCGAGTTGAACGCGTCCTTGAGCCCAACCGGGATCACGACCTCGTTCACGAGCGGGTTGCCGAGTCGAGAGACCTGGACGAACTTGCCCTTGTACGACTGGCTGCCGGGGTTCGTCACCTTGACGCTGCGACGGTCCGTCGTGCTCCAGATGCCGATCGTCGGGTCGTTGCCGTGCGTCAGGTCGCCCTTGGGCACCTGCAGCGCGATCGTGTTGACGTTGTACCCCGACAGGGTGTCGTTACCGGTCTCGCTCAGGTCCGCGCCGTACAGCAGGTCGAACACGCGCAGGTCGAGGAAGAACGGGTCGTCGGCCTGGCCGGCGAACGTGCGACGGTTGCCGCTACCGAAGTGCGTGACGGCCGCGTCGCTCAAGGACGTGTAATCCGGCATCGACGCAGCGCCCACGTTCGACGGCGCGACCCGGCCGCTCTTGATCAACGTCTTGGAGTAGCCGTGCCTGCCCTTGTTCCAGTTGATCTTGGTCAGCGTGTAGTGCTGGCGGAAGTTGAGGTCCTTGTCGCCGAGGCTCGTGACCTGACCGGTGTTGTAGAGGAACGTGTTCGTGTTGCGGTAGCTGGAGCGGAACGTCCAGCGGTAGGTGAGGTCTGGCTTGGCATCACCGTTGTTGTCGATGTTGATGTTGTAGCGGGCTCCGTCCTGGGTGGCGAACGGGTAGAAGTTCGGGCCCCCGGCCGGATCTTCGAACGGGATCCAGTTCGCCAGGAGGGTGACAGTCCCTTGGCGGTCCGGGCTCACGAACGCGTAGACGTCGGTGTTGTCGACCTGTGGGTCGGACAGCAGCAGTGGAGCCTCGCGGTGGCTGGACGCGGTGCCCGACTCGGCGCCCAAGAGAACAGCGGCCGTTCCGAGTGCGAGAGCGGATGAGGCGAAGGCGGCGATGGCCGCCCGGGTTCGGCGATGACGCAGCAACGAAGTCATGCTTCGTACCTTCCTTGGCAAGGATGAGATGGAAAGCCATCTCCCAGTGGCCCCGCACGTGGGCGGGGTGACGCGTGAACCTCCTGGTTCGGACGGTTGCGACCTGGCTGCCTCCCGGGCCCGGTCGCGTCTGCACTGGTCCTTGCACCGAGAAGGATGCGCTTTACAGGAACAGGACGCAAGGGGTCAGCGGCCTCTTGCACAAGTTCGTCACACAACCGCAAGGATTGGCGGCGTTCGCCGCGAGGACTCCGGCGGGTCTGCGGCAGCCCGGAAAACCCGTTGCACCCGGTGCCGCCGCCCTGCCACCCTGGTGTCGACACCGGTAGGGACGAACCGCGTCCATGTCCGGCCGTGTCAGCCGCTTCGAGCGAAGGAGGCGTCGAGATGTCAACCCCGGTCCAGGGGTCGCGCTACCGCGTCCCTTCCCTGTCGAGGTCCTTCCCCCGCTGATTGCGGCTGTGGTGCCTCGACCCGCTCGAGGAGTCACCACCACCATGCATGTCGTCCCATCTGAATCGCTCACCGACCCGGCACGCCCGCAACAGCCCGCCGGCCTGACGTTCCGCCCGCTCGACGACCTCTCCGACGACCAGCGTTGGTCGACCTGGTCGTCGGTCGAGAAGGGTGCCCACGGACCGGAGCCCCGTCCGGCCTGGGTCGTCACCGAAGACGGCGCTGTCGATACCGAGCTCGGCGTCCTGAAGACCGGCAAGGAGGCCGACGTCTTCCTGCTCGAGCGCGGCGTGCCCGGCGACCCGCTCCGCACCACCCTGCTGGCCGCCAAGCGTTACCGCAGCACGCACCATCGTCAGTTCCATCGCGACGCGGGCTACACCGAAGGCCGCCGGATCCGTAAGAGCCGCGAGGCGCGGGCCGCCGCCCGGGGTACGGCGTTCGGGAAGCAGGTGCAGGCCGGCGAGTGGGCCAGTCATGAGTTCGCCGCGTTGGCGTCGATGTGGTCAGCCGGGATCCCGGTCCCCTACCCCGTCCAGATCGACGGCACCGAGATCCTGATGGAGTTCATCGACGTCGACGGCGCCGCAGCCCCCCGCTTGGCCCAGGTACGCCCGGACAGGAGCACGGTCGAGTCGTACTTCGAACAGCTTCGGGAGGCCATGGCGGTGCTGGCTCGGCGTCACCTCGCCCATGGCGACCTCTCGCCGTACAACATCCTCGTGCAGGGCGATCGCGTGGTGATCATCGACGTACCTCAAGTGATCGACATCGTCAGCAACCACAACGGCGTCGACCTGCTCCATCGCGACTGCCGCAACGTGAGCGCCTGGTTCACCTCGCGCGGACTCGAGGTCGACGCCGACGAGCTGCTGGCCGAGCTGCTCGCCCAGGCCTGGTGAGGTCGGCCGCTACGCTCACCGCGTGACGCGTACGCATGGACGGATCGTCGAGGTCGAGTCGCTGTCACACTTCGACAGCCTCGTCGAGGCGGGCGCTACCGCGATGCTCGGGTGGCGTGTCCAGGACGTCGACCTGACGGAGCGCACCGATGCGTTGCTCGCGCTGGACCCGCAGGGGGCGCTGCTTCTCGGGTGCACCGTGTCCAACCACGCCGACGAGCATCTACGGCGGGGTGGCGCGCTGATCTTCCCCGAGATCGCCGGCGTTCCGTTCGATCCCTACCGAGCGTCTCTCTACTCCCCCGTCGAGCTGTACGACGGGCTGCTGGAGCATCGCTACGAGTCGACTCCGGACGCTCAGTGCTATGCGTGGTCGCTGGGTCATCGACGCGATGTCGCCCATACATTGGCCGCAGCGCTGCACGACCACGCAATCGATGACGCGCTCGAAGAGACGCTCGTCGACACGAGCGCGGTCGGCGTGATGGGGGGCCACGACCTGCGTCGTGACGAGTCCACCTACCGCGAGGCGGTCGTGCTCGGGCGCGCCCTGGCGCGCGCCGGGCACCACGTCGTCACCGGTGGGGGGCCAGGCGCGATGGAGGCCGCCAACCTCGGCGCATACATCTCGGCGGAACCCGAAGGCCGGATGGACGACCTCCTGCAGGAGTTAGCTGCCGTGCCCGACTTCCGGCCGTCCATCACCCGATGGGCTCGAGCGGCGTTCGCAGCCCGTGCGAAGGTCGAAACCGATGGATTGGGCGTGCCGAGCTTCGGCATCCCGACCTGGTTCTACGGTCACGAGCCGCCGAACCTGTTCGCGACGTCGATCGCGAAGTACTTCCAGAACGCGCTCCGCGAGGACACGTTGCTGCGCCACTGCGGCGCGGGGATCGTCTTCCTGCCGGGGGCTGCCGGAACGGTGCAGGAGATCTTCCAGGACGCGTGCGAGAACTTCTACGCCGACGCGGCGACTGTCACCCCGATGGTGCTGGTGGGAATCCAGTACTGGACGAACGAGGTGCCGGCGTGGCCTCTGCTGTCGAAGCTGGCTCAGGGACGAGCTATGCGGGGTGCGGTCCACCTCGTCGACTCCGTGACCGAGGTCGCCAGCCGGCTGCGTCCGTGAGGGCCAGTCCGGAACGCAGGGTCCGGGAGCGTCAGCGGTAGCCCCTGGAGAATGCGACCAGGGTGTAGACGGGGTCTGTCGTCCCGCTCCACTGGCCGTGCCCGACAAACTCCGTACTGCCGACGTGCCTGAGCCCGCTGTCCTGGCAGGCGGTCTCGACGTCGTCGCGGTGATCCATCGTCGGGCGGTCCCGGGCGGTCCCGCACGCCGCATCCTTGTCCACCGTCGCCAGGAACCGGCCGCCGGGCTTCAACACGCGCGCCACCTCGCCGACCACAGTGCCCAGGTCGTCGCGCTTCGCCAGCAGGTGCAGGAACCAGATGCACGTCACGACGTCGACCGAGGCGTCCCTCATCGGGAGCGCCAGGGCCGTCGCGCGAACCTGGTAGCCGGGCAGACGTCGGGCAGCCTGGCGCAACATGCCCGTCGCAAGGTCGACCACGATGACGCGCCGCCCCTGCGTTGCGAGAGCCTCGGCGACGATGCCGGTGCCACCGGCAACGTCCGCGATGACCAGGGCGCGACTCGACGGGAGCATGGACCCGATGGCCCGTGCCGCCGCGTCCGCTCGCGGTTGCCCGCCACGCGTCTCGTCGTAGTGGGCAGCCTCGGCGTCGTAGTCGGTCACGGCATCAGCTCTGCGTCGCGGCGAGCTGGCCGCAGGCGCCGTCGATCTCGCGACCTCGCGTGTCGCGTACCGTCGTCGGAACGCCCTTCGCCTCCAGCCGTCGGACGAACTCGCGCTCGTCCTCCGGACGGGAGGCGGTCCACTTCGAGCCCGGCGTCGGGTTGAGCGGTATCAGATTCACGTGCACCCATCCCCAGTCGCCGTACGACGTCAGCACGTCGCCGAGCAGGTCGGCCCGCCAGGCCTGGTCGTTGATGTCCTTGATCATGGCGTACTCGATCGACACGCGGCGCTTCGTGACCCGGGCGTAGTTCCAGGCGGCGTCGACGGCCTCACCGACACTCCAGCGGGTGTTGATCGGCACGAGCTCGTTGCGGAGCTCGTCATCGGGGGCATGCAGCGACAGCGCCAACGTGACCGGGATGCCCTCGTCTGCCAGCTGCAGCATCCGCGGCACCAGTCCGACCGTCGACACGGTGATGCCGCGCGCTGACATGCCCAGTCCGTCGGGTGCGGCATCGGTCATCCGTCGTACGGATCCGATCACCGCGTTGTAGTTGGCCATCGGTTCGCCCATCCCCATGAACACGACGTTGGAGACACGACCGGGACCGCCTGGGACCTCGCCGCGGGCCAACGAGCGCGCACCGGCGAGCACCTGCTCGATGATCTCCCCCGTGCTCATGTTGCGCTGTAGCCCACCTTGCCCGGTGGCGCAGAACGGACACGCCATTCCGCACCCGGCCTGCGACGAGACGCACATCGTGACGCGGCCTGGATAGCGCATGAGGACCGACTCGACCAGGGCGCCGTCGTGCAGGCGCCAGAGGGTCTTGCGGGTCGTGCCGCGATCGGCCTCCATCGTGTGGACCGGGGTGATCAGCTCGGGCAGCAGCGCTGTCGAAAGCGGTTCGCGCAGGTCCGCGGGAAGGTCGGTCATGTCTGCTGGGTCGTCACTTAGCCGGGAGAAGTAGTGATGCGACACCTGGCGCGCTCGATAGCCAGGAAGCCCGGCGGACTCGACCGCCTCCTTGCGTTCGGCGGAGGTGAGGTCGGCGAGGTGGCGGGGCGGCTTCTTGGCGCGGCGCGGTTCGTCGAACACCAGGGGCAACGGCTTGGCCGCCCCGGACTCAGTGGGCGCCGTCGGAGCAGACTCAGACATGGCTCAGCCAGTCTCTCACGCGCGACGGAGGTCGCCGACCGCTCGCCAGTCGCCCCAGTGACTCAGGACACGGGCTCGCGAGATGCCTGGTGCCCGGGATGTCGCTCGGCCGACCTCGATCTCGAGCTGGCAGTGGTCCGGCATCGCCATCGCCCGCCAGGCGTCGATGTCCGGTGAGGCAGTGGTGAGCGCCGAGACGAGGACCGTCCAAGCCGTCCCGTGGCCCACCAGCACCACGTCGTGATGACCGCGGCCGGCAGCCAAGGGAAGCACGCGGTCGTCGAGGGCTCGAAGGAGGCGCTGGCGGACAGTATCCAGCGCCTCCCATTCCGGCAACACGGGTTCGGTCGGCCTCGCGAACGACCGCTCGACGGTGGCCTCGAACGCGGCCCGCTCGGACCAGCAAGCCGGACGGACGGCCTCACCGAGCTCGGCGAAGTGCTGAACGTTCGCGTCTGCGGCCAGCAACTCAGCGGTCTGCACGGCCTTGGGCTCCATCGAGCTGCACCAGGTCGCTGCGTGGATCGGCAGGACTCCACTGGCGTTCAGCGGCACGAGAGCGGCGAGCCGATCCGGGTCGAGTGGCCACCTCGAGGCAGGCACCCCGGTGTCGATCAGAGGCGGTGCATGGCGGACCAGGTGCAGGTGCATTCGTCGAACCCTAACCAGACGCCGAGGTCGCAGGAGTGCTCGCGACTAGGGTCGTGCACGTGACCCAGGACGACGTGCCCGGTCGGCAGGACCGAAGCCGGCAGGAGGGCGAGATCACGAGCCCGGCCAATCCTCGCGTCAAGTGGCTCCTGTCGCTGCGCAGGCGTCGGGTGCGCGATGACGAGCAGGTCACCGTGGTCGAGGGCCACGACGAGCTCGTCCTGGCTCTCGAAGCGGGAGTACGTCCGCAGCTGCTGGCCATGTGTCCTGACCTGCTCGGCGAGGATGCGCCGGCGATCGTCGACCGGGTTCGTTCGCTCGGAGCCGAGGTCGTCACCATGGGCGTGGCGGCGTTCGCGAAGGCGTCGTACCGCGAGTCGCCGGACGGCTGGCTGGCCGTCGTGCCGGACCCCGCGCGGAGCCTGGAGGATCTCGAACCCGTGCTGGACGCGGCGATCGACGCGGGCCGCCGGCCGATGTTGCTCGTCTGCGAGGCGGTGGAGAAGCCCGGCAATCTCGGCGCGATGCTCCGGACCGCCGAGGCCGCCGGTGTCGATGCCGTCATCTCGGCGTCGCCGGTGACCGATTGGGGCAACCCGAATGTCGTACGAGCCAGCAAGGGCACCCTGTTCGCGGTGCCGGTCGCTGCCGCCAGCGCCGAGGAGGTGGTGGGCTGGCTGCGACGCCACGGGATTCGCATCGTCGTCGCAACGCCCGACACCGACGTCCTGGTGACCGATGCCGACCTGACCTCGTCGACCGCCATCGTGGTCGGTGCCGAGCACGACGGGATCAGCGCGTTGTGGTTCGACCCGCAACGGATCGGTCCCGACGCGACCGCGGTCCGGCTCCCCATGGTGGGACGGGTCAACAGCCTCAACGTCGCGACGTCGGCCGCGATCGTGGTCTACGAAGCGGTCCGCCAGCGCTCCGGCTGACGACGCAGCTCACGTGGGTCACGTGCGCACGTGGGTGTCACGTGGTGCCGCCGCTCCGGTCCAGCACGGCCACGCGTCCGTCGGTGCCCGACGCCCAGCAGGCGCGCGGCCGGCACTGGATGCCGTCGTACCGATCGCCGTCGAACGTCGTCCAGGTGTGACCCCCGTCGGTGCTCACGTCACTGCCGGTCGGGCCGACGGCGACCACTGTGCGGGGTGCGCCCGGGATGTAGGAGACGCCGGAGCGGTACCCGCCCAGCGGACCGGACGCCTGCCAGCTGCGGCCGCCGCTTCGGGTGGTCGCGGCAGCATCGGCCCCGTTGGCGTCGTCCAGGTAGTCGCCTCCGACCGCGACCCCTTCGTGCGCAGAGCGGAACGCGAGCGAGAAGATGCCTGCGCTGGGCCCACCACGCATGGGTGCACTCGTGACCGTCCAGTGCTCCCCGCCATCCTTCGACCGGAACACGCGGGGCTCGGCGACGCCCCCACTGGCGAACCAGTAGCGGTGGCCCGGCTGGGACACGATGCACGTCCCGCTGGCGGCGAACCCGAACTCGCCGTCGAGGGCCACCGGCATGGAGGCCGGTGTGAACACGTGCCAGCTCCGCCCTCGGTCAGTGGTGCGAGCAAGCTGGAAGTAGCCACCGACCGGGTCGCTCATCGCCAGGCCCGACCCGTCGGGTGAGAACGCCATACAGTCGTAGAAGGCGTCGGGATCTGGGTTGCGGAAGGTCTCGGTCCAGGTGCGCCCGCCGTTACGGGTGGCGTAGATCCGTGAGTCCTGTCCGGTTCCGATGGCGAGCGCGACGGCGCGGTTGCGGGAGAACGCCTCGATATCGCGCAACGCCATCCCGGTAGCCGCGGGCGGCGAGACGTCCTGCCACGTCGCGCCCCCGTCGGTCGTGCGCAGCACGGTGCCGGCCTCGCCGCTCACCCAGACCGTCCTGGCGTTGACCACGGACAGCCCACGGAACTCATCTGAGCTACCAGTGGGAGTGATGTGCCAGGCATAGGACGAGGCCGTGGCACGGTGCGTGCCGGCGGCAGGTGCTGCCGCGGCCGGCAACGTGGAGGCAGCCGCCAGTGCAACGGCCGTGAACGTGACAGCAAGGGCCCGGCGTCGACGGGCGTGAGTGCGTGGGGTCATGAAGGGACCCTAGGGAACGCCAGGTCAGTCAGCAACGGGGCGAGGCGAGGCGGGGCCATTTGGCAGCGTCCGTCATGATGGACGCCATGCGCCACGCACCCGCCCATCCCACGCTCCGTGGCGGCCCCGCCCGGGGCCACGAGACCACGTCGGTGGCGCTGATCCTCCACGGTGGTCGTGAGTGGGGCGAGGTGCCCACCTCTCCCCTGCAGCTGTCCTATCTGCGGATGTTCGACTTCGCATGGGCCCTGCGCCGGCGTTCCGTCGGCTGCGCCGTCTATCTGCTGCGCTACCGGCTGCGCGGGTGGAACCCGGGTCCCGGCGTGCCCGACCCGGTCGTCGACACCCAGTGGGCGCTCGACCAGCTCACGGCGCTGCACCCACGACTGCCGATCGCCATGCTCGGCCACTCGATGGGCGCACGCGCCGCGTTCGCCGCCGCAGACCACCCGGCCGTCGTCGGGGTGTGCGGGCTGGCACCCTGGCTTCCCGCGGACGAGCCCGTGCCACCCTTCCGCGACGACCAACGGTTCGTCATCGCCCACGGCACCTCGGACCGGATGACCTCGTCGCCGTTGAGCCGGGAGTACGCCGAACGCCTGCGACGTGCGGGCCAGACGGTGGCGCGCTTCGAGCTGCCAGGGGCCAAGCACGCACTCCTCGACCGCAGTGGGCTGTGGCGTGACTTCGCCACCCGGACGACGCTGGGGCTGGTCGGGGACGGACCACTGCCACGTGGGGTCGAGGCCGCCCTGGAGCAGGGCGGGCTGGCTCGGTTCGACCTGGGTCTCGACTCGTTCGACGCCGCCTCGTCCGACGCGTGACCCCGCATTTATTTCACCTTTAGTTATTGCGCGGTCACAGTGTGTTGAATTGAAGAATATTACCTAGGGTAAATGCGTCGCAACAGTCCGTTAAATAGAGCACGGTTGGTCTGACGTGGGGCCTTCAGGACGGCCTGTCGGGCGGCGGAGCCGGACGCCCGAACCAGCCGGATCCCCTTCCCTCGTAGGTGCCTGAGGCCCATCGGACCACGGCCAGGACGCGGCCGATGTCATCCATATCCCCGTTTGCGTGACGACACAATCACCGTGTGTATGAGAAAGGATGATTTCCTGGAATACCCCGGTGTCACCTGCCATGACGTCCCGTACGCTAGGCGCTCTCACTCATTCGTGGTCGTATCCACGAACCGTTCTCGGTCCTTTTTGGGGGATGTCAGATGAAACGCATGGTGTACTTCCTCGCCGCAGCCGTCGCGATCGTCATCGCCGGCTTCGGCGCACTGTCTCAGGCTTCCGCGAACACAGCCCCCGCGGCCCTCGACGACTCCAGCTACACGCAGGCCTGGGGCGGAGCAGGAGCTGAGTTCCTGCCCTGCGAGGACGGCATCCTGACGTGGGAGTTCAACCTGGCCGGCCCGACCATGGCCAGCAGCGCCACCTTGAGCGTCAACGGTGTCACCCAGCCCGGAGTGCAGACCGGCGACTTCACGTGGTCCTTCACCTCACCCGGTGCCGGTGTCACAGCGTCGAGCGACGTCTTTGTCACGTACATGGCTCCCCAGCAGCTCTTCGAGGCTGCTGTCGGCATCGTGAGCTGCGACACGAACGAGACGCACCCGACGACCGTGCCCACCACGGCCCCGACGACGACGCAGACGACAGAGACCACCCCGGTGCTGCCTTCTGAGTCGACCCGCACAACGACCACGAACGTGCTGCCGACCGAGAGCACCCGGCCGGTTCCCACCGCCGTCGAGGCCGGGATCAGCGGTCCCCCGGCGAGCGGCGGCTCCTCCTCGCACGTCCTGTCAGCGCTCGGCATCCTCGGTGGCCTGGCCATCGCGGCGAGCGGAGCGTTCGCGCTGATGCGCCGTCGTGGACAGCATGAGGCGTAGGGTCTACGCCCCGCTCGTAGTACTTGTCGGTCTGGCGCTCGCCGGTCTGTCTGCCATCACCTGGCATGACGGATCGGCGAGCATCGCCGATGCCAAGCCCGATCCGAAGATCGGTGCCGCCCAGAAGCACCTTCCTGGACGGCCCGGCCCTTCACCGCACATGGCGAAGAAGCACCACCGAGCCGACAGCTCCAAGCCCCAGCGGCAACCGCGCCTGTTGCACACCCCACCGCAGCGCCTCGTGCTCCCGAGCATCGGCGTCGGAGCGGCGGTGTCACCGATCGGCACCGACGGTTCGCTGATCCTGACACCGCCGTCGGACTACACGACCGTCGGCTGGTGGGCGGCCGGTGCGCGACCCGGTGACGGCTACGGCACAACGATCATCACCGGACACACGGTGCATACCGGCGGCGGGGCGCTGGACAACCTCGCCGCAGTCCACGTCGGGGACCGGGTGACTCTGCAGCGGAGCCGGCAGAACCTTCGCTACACGATCACGTCGGTCAGGACCTACCGGAAGGGTCTGCTCGCGTCCAAGGCCGGCCGGGTCTTCGACCAGACCGGGCCGGAGCGACTCGCGATCGTCACGTGCGCCGACTACAACGGTCAGATCTACCTCAGCAACACCGTCGTGATCGCCAGCAACCCACGGCCGGTACCTCGGGGCTGACGAGCTCTCAGACGGCGGTCAGCAGGAAGTGCAGCACGAGCCAGACGACCGAGACCGTGGCCAGGAGCGAATCAAGGCGGTCCATGATCCCGCCGTGACCAGGCAGCACGTTGCTCATGTCCTTGATGCCGAGATCGCGCTTGATCAGTGACTCGGCCAGGTCTCCCAGCGTTGCGGCCACAGCGACGACCAGGCCGAGCACCACGCCGACCCACCAGTCACCGTCGACCAGCCACACCATCGAGGCCACGCCGGCGCCGATACAGGCGACAGTCGACCCCGCGAGACCCTCCCACGACTTCTTCGGACTGATCCTGGGCGACATCGGGTGGCGACCGAAGAGGACCCCCACGGCGTACCCCCCGATGTCGGAGGCGGCGGTGACGGCGATGAAGGTCAACACCCGCCGGACGCCGTCGTCCGGGGCGAGCAGCAGCGCCACGAACGACGCCAGGAACGGGACGTAGACCAAGCAGAAGATCGTGGCGGTGACGTCGCGGACGAAGCCCTCCTGACCGCGGGTCATCCGCCACAGGATGCAGATGAGGGAGGTCGCGGCCAGTGCCACCACGAGGACGTCCGGCCCCCCGTAGTAGGCGCCCACGATCATGCCGACGGCACCGATCCACAAGGGGATCGTGGGCATCCAGGTGCCGTTGCGAGCCAGCGCCCGGCCGAACTCCCACAGCGCGACGAGGACGGCCCCCACCACCACGACGAGGAACAGGTCCTTGAAGAAGGCGAGGGAGACCACGATCAGGGCGACGAGCGCGATCGAGACCGCGATCGACGCCGGGAGGTCGCGCCCGGCTCGGCTCTTTGGCGGTGTCGTGTCGGTGGACAAGGTCTGCATGTGCTCGGAGAGGTCTGGGGTCAGACCTCGAGCAGCTCTGCTTCCTTGTGCTTGAGCAGCTCGTCGATCTCGTCGACGTGCTTCTTGGTCATGCCGTCCAGTCGCTTCTCGGCGCCGCTGACCTCGTCCTCGCTGACCTCGCCGTCCTTCTGCCCGCGCTCGAGGGTCTGCTTGGCATGGCGCCGAATGTTGCGGACCGAGACCCGGCCATCCTCGGCCTTCGCCTTGGCGAGCTTGATGTACTCCTTGCGTCGTTCCTCGGTGAGCTCCGGCATGCTGACACGGAGGTTGTCACCCGTGTTGGTCGGGTTGACGCCGAGGTCGGAGTCGCGAATGGCCTTCTCGATAGCGGCGAGCGCCTGCTTGTCGTACGCGTTGATGGTCACGACCCGTGGCTCTGGGTTGCTGAACGACGCCAGCTGCTGGATCGGGGTCGGCGTGCCGTAGTAGTCGGCCGTCAGCTTGTTGAACATGGCCGGGTGGGCGCGCCCGGTCCGGATCGAGGCGAAGTCGTCCTTGGCCACCTCGACCGCCTTGGTCATCTTCTGGTCGGCCTCGCGCAAGGTCTGGTCAATCACGCCTGAGCTCCTTCGTCATCGCGGTCGTGGCTGCGCACCACCGCCGTCGTGGGTACGGCCGGCTGTCAGTCCGAGCCGACGTACGTGCCGATCTTCTCACCTAGGACGGCCCGCGCGATCGCGCCGTCACCCGCCATGCCGAACACGACCATCGGGAGCTTGTTCTCCATGCACAGCGCGAACGCCGTGGCATCGGCCACCCGCAGGCCCTGCTGCAGGGCGTCGGAGTACGTCAGCCGGTCGATCTTGGTGGCGGACGGGTCCTTACGTGGATCTGCGGTGTAGACGCCGTCGACGCCGTTCTTGCCCATCAGCACGACTTCGCACTTGGTTTCCAGCGCTCGCTGGACCGCAACGGTGTCGGTCGAGAAGAACGGCATGCCCGCACCGGCGCCGAAGATCACGACGCGGCCCTTCTCGAGGTGCCGGATGGCACGCCGGGGGATGTAGGGCTCTGCGACCTGGCCCATCGTGATCGCGGTCTGCACCCGCGTCTCGATCCCTTGCTTCTCGAGGAAGTCCTGCAGCGCGAGACAGTTCATCACGATGCCGAGCATCCCCATGTAGTCAGCACGGGCACGTTCCATCCCTCGCTGCTGGAGCTCGGCGCCGCGGAAGAAGTTGCCACCGCCGAGCACGATGGCGATCTGCACACCCTCACGTGCGGCACTCGCGATCTCCTTCGCGACGGTGTGCACGACGTCAGGGTCGACACCCACCTGGCCCCCGCCGAAGACCTCACCGGAGAGCTTCAGCAGCACCCGTCGGTACGGCGTGGCCTGGTGGCCGGACGGCGAGACCGGCTCGGCTCCTGGGTCTCCTGTGCCCCCTGCACTGACGGGGTCAGTCGGTTCCACGATCCGGCCTCCTGGGCGGTCGACGATCTGGGCGGTTGGTCAGAACCTACTGGCCCACTTCGAAGCGCGCGAACCGGGTCACGGTCACTCCGGCGTCCTCGAGTACAGCCTTGACCGACTTCTTGCTGTCCTGCACCGACGGCTGGTCGAGCAGGACGACGTCCTTGAAGAAGCCGTTCAGACGCCCCTCGATGATCTTGGGCAGCGCCTGCTCCGGCTTGCCCTCCTCGCGAGCCGTCGCCTCAGCGATCATGCGCTCCTTCTCGACGACGTCGGCCGGCACCTCGTCCCGGGAGACGAACTGCGGGCGCATCGCGGCGATCTGCATGGCGATCCCGCGGGCGGCGTCCTCGTTGTCGCCATCGAACGCCACCATGACGCCGACAGCCGGCGGCAGGTCGCTGGAACGACGATGCATGTAGGTGGTCGCATTTCCGTCGAAATAGGCAACCCGGCCGAGCTCGATCTTCTCGCCGATGACGGAGGCGAGGGCCTCGATGGCCTCCGCGACGGTCTTGCCACTGGGAAGAGCGACCGCGCTGAGGGTCGCGGCATCGGCGGCCTGGGAGTTCTCGGCGGCGGCGACGATCTCGTCGGCAAGAGCGATGAACCCGTCAGACTTGGCGACGAAGTCGGTCTCGGAGTTGAGCTCGACGAGCGACCCGCCCGAGCTCGCGACCAGGCCGGACGAGGCGGTGCGCTCGGCGCCCCGCTTCGCTGCCTTGGCGGCGCCCTTGACGCGGAGCACCTCGACAGCCTTGTCGAAGTCGCCCTCAGCCTCTTCGAGAGCCTTCTTGGAATCCATCATCCCGGCGCCCGTGGCGTCGCGAAGTTTCTTGACATCTGCGGCGGTGATAGCCATCTTCATCCGTTCCTTGCGCCGTGCACAAACGTGAGAACTCATCGTGGTCTGGACCAGGAGGTCGCCCGCGTGGGGCGACCTCCTCGATGTCCGGCTGGCTGTGAAGCTGCCCGGCCTCCGCGCGGTGGTCGGGCGAGCTGAACAGGTCGGTGTAGCCGTGGGCGGGTCACCGACCAGGGATCAGGCAGTCGTGCTGTCGTCGCCCGCCTCAGCGGCAGGCGCCTCAGCGGCAGGCGCCTCAGCGGCAGGCGCCTCAGCGGCAGGCGCCTCAGCGGCAGGGGTCTCGGTCTCGGCAGCCGATGCGGAAACGGCGTCCACAGCTTCGGGTGCCGGCTGTTCGGACGCCTCGACCGCAG
Source organism: uncultured Actinomycetota bacterium (assembly GCA_963750495.1). Taxonomy (GTDB): domain Bacteria; phylum Actinomycetota; class Actinomycetes; order Propionibacteriales; family Nocardioidaceae; genus JANLYC01. The sequence continues at coordinate 82,353 of CAVVQV010000017.1, read as the reverse complement.
CGCCAGTCGACTCGGCAGCGGGCGTCTCGGTCGTTGCGGTGTCGACGCCGGTGGCTTGCGCGGCTGACTCGTCGGCCTGACCGCCGAGCAGCTCGCGCTCCCATTCGGCCAGCGGCTCCTCGGCGCCCAGCTCCTCACCGGTCACCTCGGCACCGCTCTTGACACCGGCGCGGGCCATGAGCCCCTCGGCCACGGCATCAGCGACCACGCGCGTCAGCAGCGTCACCGACCGGATCGCGTCGTCGTTGCCCGGAATCGGGTAGTCGACGACGTCGGGGTCGCAGTTGCTGTCGAGGATGGCGACGATCGGGATACCGAGCTTGCGGGCCTCGTCGACGGCGAGGTGTTCCTTGTTGGTGTCGACGATCCAGACGGCCGCGGGAACCCGGGCCATGTCTCGGATGCCGCCGAGCGTGCGGTCGAGCTTGTCCTTCTCACGCTTCATCTGGAGGAGCTCCTTCTTGGTGCGGCTGGATCCAGCCACATCGTCGAAGTTGATCTCCTCGAGCTCCTTGAGGCGCTGCAAACGCTGGTGAACCGTCTGGAAGTTGGTGAGCATGCCGCCGAGCCAGCGCTGGTTGACGAACGGCATGCCGACGCGCTTGGCCTGCTCGGAGATCGCCTCTTGCGCCTGCTTCTTGGTGCCGACGAACAAGACGTTTCCGCCGGATGCCACCGCGCTCTTGATGAACGCGTACCCGCGGTCGATGTAGGCGAGCGACTGCTGCAGGTCGATGATGTAGATGCCGTTGCGCTCGGTCATGATGAATCGCTTCATCTTCGGGTTCCAACGACGGGTCTGGTGCCCGAAGTGGACGCCGCTCTCGAGCAGCTGGCGCATGGTCACGACGGCCATGTGCGAGATTCCTCCTTGGTGCTCGCGTGCGAGCACCTCTGTGCGGTGTTGGACACCGCGGTTCGGTTGGTCGTCCCGCCTGCACCGTGACCCGACGTGGTCGAGGAACGCGGTCCGGACGGAACCCTGACGCTCACGCGAACGCCACTCCCGGAGGAGACCACGGCGCTCGCCCGCAGCTGGCTGCGGTCGGTGGGCGTGCGAAGTCGACCCGCATGGACGGGTCGCTGCCGTCAGTGTAGTGGAATCCGGGCTGCTAATCGAACCGGCAAACCCGCTCCACAGGCTGGCTGGTCAGGGCCGTCTGTCCACTGCCGGGGCGGGCCCCGCGCCCTCGCGACCACGTCCCCTCAGGCTGGCCGGATGACCTCCACGATTCGACCTGGACAGCGCCTGCTGCTCACCCTCCTGACGTCGGCGCCACTGGCGCTTCTCCTCGTGGTGCTGACGCTCGCTCCCGCCGGCTGGACTCTGCTGATGGCAGGCGCAGCCACCGAGGGGGGCGCCGGTACGTGGCAGTGGCCGCTGCAGCCCACGCCGGCAGTCGAGCGTGGTTTCGAGCCGCCGACCGACCCGTGGGGCCCGGGTCACCGCGGCGTCGATCTCACCGGGCGGGTCGGCGAGGCGGTCCTCGCCGTCGACGACGGCACCGTGAGCTTCGCGGGGTACGTCGGTGGCCGCGGCGTCGTCGCCGTCCGTCACGGCGAACTCCGGTCGACCTACCAGCCGGTGGTGCCAAGCGTGCGCGCCGGCGACCACATCGACGTCGGGGAGGCACTGGGGCGTCTCACCCAGGTGGGGTCGCACTGCCTACCGGCAACGTGCCTGCATCTCGGGGCACGGCGTGACCAGCAGTACCTCGACCCCTTGGCGCTGCTCGGCGGCGTGGAGATCCGGCTCAAGCCGCTCCAACCGCCTCCGAGCGAGGGCGTGGGCGCGCCAGGCGAGCTGCGGCCACCACAGCGACGGCAGGAGTGGCGGGCCCTGACCGAGGCGCTGTCGTCAGGCGCGCGGGTGGGCCTGACGGTAGGCCGCTCGCAAGCGCTCCGTGGTGACGTGCGTATAGATCTGGGTGGTGGCGAGCGACGCGTGTCCGAGCAGCTCCTGCACGGTCCTGAGGTCCGCTCCCCCTTCGAGGAGGTGCGTGGCCGCTGAGTGGCGCAACCCGTGCGGGCCGAGGTCAGGGGCTCCGGGGATGTCTGCCAGCCGCCGGTGCACCATCGTCCGCACGGTGCGCGGGTCGATGCGTCCCCCGCGTGCACCCAGGAACAGAGCCGGCCCGCTTCCTGACCGCACCAGTCCGGGCCGGCCCGTGCCGAGCCACCGGTCGAGCGCGTCCGCCGCCGGCACGCCATAGGGCACCGCGCGCTCCTTGCGCCCCTTCCCGAAGACCCGCACCACCCGACGATCGTGGTCAACGTCATCGACGTCGAGGCCGGTGAGCTCCCCGACTCGCACACCTGTTGCGTACAGGACTTCCAGGATGGCTGCGTCTCGCAGGCCCATCGGTCCCGTGGCGGCGGCCAGCTCACCAGCCTGGTCGAGCAGCGCCCGGGCATCGTCCGCAGTCAGCGCCTCCGGCAGTGTGCGGTGCGGTTTGGGGCTGCCGAGCTGAGCACCCGCGTCGCGCGGTGCTCGTCCGGTCCTGAACGCCCACGCGGTGAAGACCCGCGCCGCCGTGGCCCGGCGAGCGAGGGTGGTGCGGGACCTGCCCAGCGTCTGCTGCTTCGCGAGCCAACTGCGGAGCGAGCGAAGGTCCGCGTCACCGAGGCCGGCGCAGCCCAGGCGTTGCAGGTGCTCGAGCAGATCGGCTACGTCGCCGAGATAGGCGCGCACGGAATGCGGGGAGAGGTTCCGCTCAGACACCAGATGACGCTCGTACTCGCCGAGGATGGCCGCGTTCGCCTCGGTCAGCTCGTCGATCAGCGGCGCCATCTCGTCAGTGTGTCAGCCGCAGGTGACGAAACCGGGCAGGTCGTCCAGCAGCCGTGGGACGCGTGTCGTCACCGGGGCGGAAGCGCCGCCTGACACCACCGGTCGGTGGTGGTGTGGTCGACCCACTGCGCCTCGGCAAGCCACCGGAGCCGCTCGACGACGGTGGGCCGGGGCAGCCCGGCGACCAGGGCAATCGATGCGCTCGAAGCAGCCTCGAGCTTGGGTACGGCATCGAGCACCTGCCGGGTCTCACGGCTCAGCGCGTCGGCCGGTCTGGGCTCGTCTTCACGACGGACCGCCAGCCCGGTCCCAGCGGGCGAGAGCTGTTCGATGATCTCGTCAGCAGCTGTCACCAGCAGGGCGGCGACGCGCAGGAGCTCATGGACGCCGCGCGACGCGGCCGACGTGACCGGGCCGGGCACCCCCATCACCGGACGCAGCAGGTCGTCAGCCCAGCGGGCCGTGTTGAGCGACCCGCTCCGCAGCGCCGCCTCGACGACCACGGTGCCCTGCGTCAGGGCGGCGATCAGCCGGTTGCGGACGAGGAACCGGCTCCGGCTAGGTGCACACCCCGGCGCCGCCTCGCTGACGAGGCACCCGTGCTCGAGGAGGCGCCGCAGCATCGGAGCGTGCCCGGCTGGGTACAGCCGGTCGATGCCGCCCGCCAGGACGCAGATGGTGGCGCGGTCTGCCGCCAGGGCGCCTCGATGGGCCGCCGCATCGATGCCGTAGGCGCCGCCGGACGTCACCGTCCACCCTTCGACGGAGCAGCCGATCGCGAGGTCTCCTGCGACGTGCTCTCCGTACGACGTCGCCGCCCGGGCGCCCACGATGGCGACGCTCCGCTGGGCGAGCGCGTGCAGATCGCCGGCACCGCGGATCCACAGGCCGAACGGTCGGCCGCCGCGACGATCCCCGTGACCGCCGTCGAGCAGGCCGAGGTCTTCGAGCTGGGTCGGCCACTCGGCGTCACCGGGACAGACGAACCGCGCGTCGACGCCGTCACCAGCGGTCACCATCTCGTCGACGTCGAGCTCGCGAAGGCGGTCCGCCCAGCCCGCGAGCTTGCTCGTGGAGGCCGGGTCCAGCGAGTCGGCGGCGAGCCGAGCGACCAGCAGTTCGGCACCGTGGTCGTGCACCAATGCGCAGGCATCGGCATCACCGGGCTCGGCCACGCGGCTCAAGACCATCCGAGCGCGTCGCTCCACCGCGGACACCGGTCGCGCCTGGACCGCCGTGCCGGGTCGAAGGGTTGCGCCCGTGGCATCGTTGCGATCGGACACGGCTCAGGCCACCTCCGCCGATCGGTAGGACACACCGGCACCACCGTCGGTGCGCAGGTGCAACGCCTCCTGTGCCTGCTCTGGCCCGGGTCGGTCCAGCCCGGCCAGGTCAGCCAGCGTCCAGGTGAGCCGAACCACGCGGTCGGCTCCGCGCTGGGTGAGGTATCCCTTCGCCACCGCGTCCCCGATCGCCCGGCTGACTTCGTCGCTCACCGGACAGACCCCGCGGAAGTCGGCGGCCGGCGCGACCGCGTTGACCGTCCAGGGCATCCCGTCGAAGCGTCTGCCCTGTCGCTCACGCGCCGCGAGCACGCGGTCCCTGACGGCCGCCGTCGTCCCCCGCCAACCGATCGGCTGCAGCATCTCGGCAGGAGACACCGGGATCACGGTGTGGACGATGTCGATACGGTCGCGGACTGGTCCGCTGATGCGTTGCCGGTAGCGACGTCGCTTCATCGCCTCGCACCGACAGGTGTTGTGCAGCGTGTCGCCGCCGCAGGGGCAGGGATTGGCCGCCAGGATCAATTGGAAGCGGGCCGGGAAGGTGGCGGCACCCTCGGCGCGCCGGATCGAGATACGCCCACTCTCCAAGGGTTGCCGGAGGGCGTCGTGAACCGTCGGTCGGAACTCCGGCGCCTCGTCGAGGAACAGCACGCCGCGATGCGCCAGGCTGATCGCGCCCGGGCGGATCACCTTGGCACCACCACCCACCACCGAGGGGACCGTGTCGTTGTGGTGCGGGGCGAGGAACGGCGGACGCGTCAGCAACGGACGCTCGCGGGTCAGCAGGCCCGCGACGCTGTGGATCTGGCTCACCTCGATGGCCGCGCCGAGTGTCAGGTCAGGCAGCAACGGAGCGAATCGCTCCGCGAGCATCGTCTTGCCTGCTCCGGGAGGCCCTTCGAGCGATAGATGATGTCCTCCGGCGGCGGCCACCTCAACGCACCACCTCGCCTGGGTCTGGCCACGGACGTCGGCCAGATCACGGTCGTCGACGTCGTCCCAGTCGGCCCCGGCCGGCTCGAACTCCGCAATGGGTGGCAGGTCGTCTGCACCGAGATCCTCGCCGGTGAGCACGGCCACGCACTCGCGCAAGGTGCGGACGGCGGTCACGTCCAGCCCGGGAACCAGTCCGGCTTCGTTGGCGTTTGCCTCCGGGACGATGATCCGGCACAGTCCGGCCGCGGCAGACGTCAGGGCTGCGGGGAGAACGCCGGCCACCGGGCGCAACCTCCCGTCGAGACCCAGCTCTCCGAGGACGGCCGTCTCGCGGAGGGAGTCAGCGGCGAGCCTGCCATCGGCCGCCAGGAGTGCGAGCGCGATCGCCAGGTCGTAGTGCGACCCGACCTTGGGAACGTCGGGCGGGTAGAGAGCGACCGTCAGACGTCGGTCGGGCCACCGGAACCTGCTGTTGATCAGGGCCGCTCGACAGCGGTCGCGGGCCGTCGTCACGCTGGGATCGGGCATCCCGGACAGCGACCAGCCGGACACGCCGTCGCTGATGTCGGCCTCGACCGGGACCACCCGGCCGGTGACTCCGTCGAGCGCGACGGAGTAGGTCATGCCGGTCGCCACTCACGCCACCGCCCGCACGTGCTCGATGGATGCGGCGCCGCGCGCGCTCGCGTCGACGCAAACAACGTCGACGCGCATCCGGGCGAAAGGCAGCTGGGCACCGTGGGCACCGTGGGCACCGTGGGCACCGTGGGCACCGTGGGCCTCGACCCACTGGTAGCCGAGTCGACGCAGCCGAGCCAACTTGTCGACGGTGATCGCCTCGAACGGAGTACCGAACCGCCGGCTGGTGCGGGTCTTGACCTCGCAGATGACCAGCTCGCGCCGGTCGAGCGCCACGATGTCGATCTCCCCCGCAGGGCATCGCCAGTTGCGGTCGAGAACCACCATGCCGAGATCGCCCAGAAATCGGGCGGCGACACGTTCACCGAAGTCACCGAGGGCTTTGCGTTGCGCGTGGGTCGTTGTCATGGATCCACCTCCACGACCACCGTGAGGGTGGGGCGGCGCGCAGCGAGGCGAGGACGACGCAGCTGTGGAGAGACGACTGGTACGGGGTGGGTTGTGGACGCCGGCTCAGGTCAGGGCTTGGGCGGTTCGAGGTCGGACTTCGCGAGCTCTTCGATGTTGACGTCCTTGAACGTCACCACCTTGACGTTCTTGGCGAACCTGGCCGGTCGGTACATGTCCCAGACCCAGGCGTCGGACATCGTGACCTCGAAGTACGCGTCGCCGGCCTCGGTACGGACCTTCAGGTCGACGGCATTGCACAGGTAGAAGCGCCGGTCGGTCTCGACGACGTACTTGAAGATCGCGACCACGTCGCGGTACTCCCGGTAGAGATGGAGCTCCATCTCGGTCTCGTACTTCTCGAGGTCTTCAGCACTCATCGCGACATCTCCACCTGTTCGTGCGGCTCGAGTTCCTGTCCGGTCAGGACGAGCTCACTGCCGCCGCCCTCGACCCGCCTGACATTCACGAAACGGCGCCGGTGCTCGGCACAGGGACCGTGCGTCTGCAGCGCCCGCTGGTGCTCCTTGGTGACATACCCCTTGTGGACCGCGAAGTCGTAGTCCGGGTAGACGTCGTGCAGCTCCGTCATGATGCGGTCGCGAGTGACCTTTGCGAGCACGCTCGCCGCCGCGATGCACGCGGCCACCCGGTCACCCTTCCAGACGGCAAGCCCCGGTACGCCGAGACCGTCGACGGGAAAGCCGTCGGTCAGGACGTAGCTGGCGCGCCTGTCGAGTCGGGCCAGCGCACGGCGCAACGCCTCGATGTTGGCCACGTGCATGCCGAGCTCGTCGCACTCCGCGGAGTCGATCACGACCACAGACCACGCCTCGGCACGGCGGACGATCTGGTCGTAGCAGCGTTCGCGCGCCTTGGCGGTGAGCAGCTTGGAATCAGCCAGGCCCGGGACGATTCCCCGTGCTCCGTCGGGCAGGATGGCGGCGCCGGCGACCAGCGGGCCGGCACAGGCGCCCCGACCGGCCTCGTCGACTCCTGCTATCGGCGTCAGCCCAGCCCGGCGCAGGGCACGCTCGTAGCCGTACAGCCCGGCATCGCGTCTGACGGTGCTTCCACGAGGTAGAGGGCTCATTGCTCGATCATTGTCCCTGATCCGGCTTGACCGGATTGATCACACCCTCGCCCGGTGGCGTCTGCCCGGCTGGGACGTCGTCGTATGCCGAGGGGATGTGCAGGAAGCGGCGATGCGAGAACGGCCAGATCACCGCGAAGGCCCGCCCCGTGACGAGGCTCATGGGCACGAACGCATCCTGGCCGGTCAGGTGACGGCTCGAGTCGCCCGAGACGTAGCGGTTGTCACCCAGCACGAACATGTGGCCTTGCGGAACGACGATGTCGAAGGACACGTTGTCGGCCCGACCCGTAGCGGGCGCGATGAAACCGGACTCGTCGACTGCCGTGCCGTTGATCGTCAGCTTGCCTGCCCCGTCACAGCACACGACGTGGTCGCCAGGCAGCCCGATGACGCGTTTCACGAGATGCTCGTGCCCGGACGCCGGCAGGATGCCCACGAACTCGAAGGCCTTGTGGATGGCACCGGGTGGTTGCGCCTGCTCCCCGGCCGGGATCCAGCCGCCCGGGTCCTCGAACACGACGACTTCACCACGCTCGACGTCTCCGATGCGGGAGACCAGGATGCGGTCCTGCAGCTGGATGGCGGGCAGCATCGAGCCCGACGGCACGTAGAAGGCCTGGACGACGAAGGCGCGCAACAGGGCCGAGGCGATCAGCGCGATCGCGACGATGATCACGAGCTCGCGCACGAACCGTCCGGTCCGACGCGCTGGGCTGTTCGCAGGTGACCGCACACCGGCGATCGGGACGTCGGTGCCACCCGGCCCGGACGCACCCTCGCTCGCCTCGGTACCACTGGTCCGCTCGCCGTCCGCCGCCTCGGGTGGAACGGCCTCCGCCTCGGGTGGAACGGCCTCGCCCTCGACTGGAACGGGCTCGGGTGGAACGGCCTCGGGGGCTTCTGGCCCGGAGCGGGTGGTCTCCTCGGGCATCAGTCCTCGGTTCTGGTGGGTCGTCGTCGGATGCGGCGGACCAACGGCCCGCACCCGAGCAACGCTAGCCCGAGGGGTGCAGAAGCTGACACGAGACCCGCCGCCTGGTCGAGCGCCGGGTCGGAGAAGGTCCCCGGACGGTGCAGGAACGTCCAGTGGTCAAGCGGCCAGACGACGACGAAAACTTTGCCGACGACGTCGTTGACCGGGATGAAGCCGCCACCGGGGTCACCCGTGTGGACCCGCGAGTCGGCTGAGTGGTCGCGATTGTCGCCCATGACCCACAACCGGTCCTGGGGAACCGTGACGTCGAACGCGCTCGTGCACGCCTTGGTGGGCAGCGTGACGTACGAGGACTCCTGCAGGGGAATCCCGTTGACCTGTACTGCGCCGTCGACGCAGGCGATCTCGTCACCGCCCACGCCGATCACGCGCTTCACGAGATGTCCGCCGGTCGGATACAGACCGACGGTGGACAGCACCTTGCTGACCGGCCCGGTCGAGGTGCGCACGTCTTCCTCACCCAACCAGTTGGCCGGGTCGTCGAACACGACGATGTCGCCGCGCTGGACGTCGCCGCCGAACCAGTACGACCACTTCTCGACGAGAATCCGGTCGTTGACGCGCAGCGTGTCGCGCATGGACCCGGACGGGATGTAAAAGGCCTGGACGAAGAACGTCTTGATGAGCAGGGCCAGGATCAGGGCTGTCCCGACCAGGATGACCGACTCCTGCCACAGGGCCAGGTTCTTGCGCGGAGTGGTGGCCTTGCGGCGCCCGGGTCGGTGAATGCGCGGCCGGTGCGGCGTTGGTTGGTCAGCGGGAGGCTCAGCAGCCAGCGGCACCGCGACGTCATCGGATCCCGGTCCAGCGTGGTCGACGTCCGACTCCGTGGCCGGCGCAGGACCCTCGGGGGGAACCGGATTCACTTCCTGAGCCTAACGCAGCGGGAGATCCGCTGAGCGTCGTTCAGGACAACACCCTGCCTCAGCGGGCGACGGGGGCGTCGCGGCGCTCCTTGATCTTGGCAGCCTTGCCGCGCAGGTTCCGCAGGTAGTAGAGCTTGGCCCGGCGGACGTCGCCGCGGGTCACGACCTCGATTTTGTCGATGATCGGCGTGTGCAGCGGGAATGTGCGCTCGACGCCGACTCCGAAGCTGACCTTGCGCACCGTGAAGGTGCGACCGACGCCGGAGCCCTGGATCCGGATGCAGACCCCCTGGAAGATCTGGATCCGTGAGCGGTTGCCCTCGACGACCTTGACGTGCACCTTGAGGGTGTCACCGGCCCGGAAGTCTGGGATGTCGTCGCGCAGGACGCCACCGGCCAGCGTGTCGATCGTGTTGGTCATGTCGGGTCGCTTTCTCGTCAGTGCCACAGGTCACTCACGCGGAGTCAAGAGTTGCAGGTCATCGGGGCGGCTCGCGCCAGCCAGCCCGAACCCCTGAGGCAGTGTGGGCTTGGTCCGGGCTCTGCAGCCTGGACCGGACGCGCGTGACGCCGACCCCCAAGTCTGCCACAGGCCGCGCCGTGGAGAGAAATCGGACGAACGGTCAGGAGTGAGCGCGCCGCGCTTTCGTGAGACGGACCACACCGGGCTCGTCCGCGGCCGAAGCCCGGTAGCCGGCCTTGCGGTAGCGACGCAGGTTGCCGACGCTCTTGGCGCCCGTGAACAGGGTGAACTCGGCGACGTCGTCCGGAGCCGTCTCCTCGATGTGCTCGAGCAGCGCCCGCCCCAGCCCGCGTCCTCGCAAGTCCTCGGCCACCATCAGCCGGCCGATCTCCCAGGTCTGACCTGCCTGCCGCGCGCGCACCGACCCGACCAGGCGAGGACCGGCCCACACCATCCAGGTGACCCAGCGGCGCAGTCCTTCGACGACATCGTCGAGAGACTCGGTCAGGGCCGGCAGGAACGGCATGTCATTGTCCTGCGCCTCGGTGACCCAGCAGGCTCGCTGCAGCGTCAGGAGCTGCGCTGCATCAGCAGGTACGGCCAGGCGCAGGTCGAGGGCACCCCACGGCCCGGCGCCGTCCCCCGAACCCGGGAGCGCCGTGGGCGGCAGCAGGTCGGGTCGTCGCTCGACCGTACGACGGGCCGCCTGCTCACGCCGCCAGGCCGCGATGTTGCCGTGGTGGCCCGACAGCAGCACGTCGGGCACGTCGCGGCCGCGCCAGGTCGCCGGTTTGGTGTAGACCGGATATTCGAGCAAGCCCCCGCTCCCCGTGTGGTGCGACTCCTCGGCGAGCGACTCCGGGTTGCCCACGAAGCCGGGCAACAGCCGGACGACGGCCTCGATGATGGCCATGGTCGCAACCTCACCACCGTTGAGCACCACGTCGGCGAGACTGACCTCGCGGACGCGACCCCGCGACGCGTAGTGGTCGATCACGCGCTGGTCGATGCCCTCGTAACGACCGCAGGCGAACACCAGCCACTTCTCCGTACTCAGCGTCGCGGCGAGCGACTGGTCGAGCTTCACCCCTGAGGGCGAGGGCACCACGATCACCGGGGCGAGTCCGGGGTCTGACTCGAGGATCTCGTCGAGCGCCTCGCCCCATGGCTCGGGCTTCATCACCATCCCGGCGCCACCGCCGTACGGGGTGTCGTCGACGGTGTGGTGACGGTCGTGCGTCCACCGGCGCAGGTCGTGGGTGCGCAGGTCGACCAGTCCCGCGTCGCGGGCCCTGCCGAGCAACGAGAGCTGGAGTGGAGCGAGGTAGTCGGGGAAGATCGACACCACGTCGATGCGCATCAGACGCCCGGGCTCCCCGGCGCAGCGCCGGCGGCGCTCTCGTCGGTCTCGTCGCTGTCGTCCTCGGTGGCCAGCAGGCCGATCCGGTCGCTGACCACCAGCCGGCCAGTGGTCAGGTCGACCGTCGGGACGAACTCGCTGACGAACGGCACCAGGGCATCCTGCCCCCCGTCGGTGCGGCGTATGACGAGCAGGTCCTGCGCCGGCAGGTGCAGGACCTCGACGAGCTCGCCCACGGCAACGGTCGTGCCGCCGTCCTCGGTGTCGACCCGGAGCCCGACCAGCTGGTGGTCGTAGAACTCCTCGGGGTCGTCCGGACGTTCGGTCGGGTCGATCTCGGCGCGCAGCTCGGTGCCGCGCAGAGCTTCGGCCGCGGTGCGGTCGACCACCCCGTCGAAACACACGAGCAACCGACCGCTGTGCCATCGTGAGGAGGCGACCGTCAAAGGACCGCGAGGCGTGCTGAAGACGGTCCCCGTGGCAAAGCGGCGGTCAGGCTCGTCGGTGCGGACGTCGATCGTGAGATCACCTCGGACCCCATGTGCCCGCCCCACCTTGCCGACGAGGAGCTCCACCGCTATCTGCGGCGGTCGACGTCGACGAAGTCGATGCGGATGTTGTCCTTGCCCGACAGGGCCTGCAGCACGGTACGCAGCGCTGTCGCGGTGCGTCCGGAGCGACCGATGACGCGCCCGAGGTCGTCGGGATTGACCCGGACCTCGAGCGTCTCGCCGCTCCCGAACCGCGGGTTGCGGCCGCGCTGCTGACGGGTCCGGACCGTGACGTCGTCAGGGTTGTCGACGATGCCACGGACCAGGTGGTCCAGCGCTTCGGTCAGCATGCTCAGGCCTTGTCGGAGTCGGCGGAGGCCTCGGCGGGCGCGTCCTCGGCCACGGCCTCGTCGGCGACAGCGGCGTCGGTGACGGGTGCGGTCTCCTCCACCGGCGTTCCTCGACCGGCGCAGCTTCAGCCGCAGGGGCCTCAGCAGCGGGCGCAGCGTCAGTGGCAGGCGCCTCCTCGACCGGCGCAGCCTCAGTGACAGGCGCCTCCTCGACCGGCGCAGCTTCAGCCGCAGGGGCCTCAGCAGCAGGCGCCTCCTCTGCAGGAGCGGCCGCTGCCTTCTTGGCGGTGCGCTTGGGTGTCACCGCCTCGGTCTTGGGCTCACTCTGCGCATCCTTGAGCGCCTCGTTGAACAGCTCGGTCTTGTCGCGCTTCGGCGCAGCGGTCTTCATCGGCTCAGGGGCGGCTTCACCCTTGAACTTCTGCCAGTCGCCGGTCACCTTGAGGATGGCGGTGACGGGCTCGCTCGGCTGCGCTCCGACGCCGAGCCAGTAGAGGGCCCGCTCGGAGTCGACCTCGATGAAGCTGGGGTCTTCCTTGGGGTGGTACTTCCCGATCTCCTCGATCACGCGTCCGTCGCGCTTGGTGCGCGAGTCGGCGACGACGATGCGGTAGTACGGCTGACGGATCTTGCCCATCCGCTTCAGGCGAATCTTGACGGCCACGGGTGTGGTGTCTCCTCGATGTCTGGTGTGGGTGCGAACGGCGTACCCGGGTGGGGACCAAGGCTCGTTCGCGAAGGATCCGAGCGCAGCGGAGTGAGAGGGTCCGACGCGGCTCGAAGTCGGCCCACATTCTGCCACGAGAAGGCCGACAAACTCCAACTGAGGCCTGTCCGCCCCCTCTAACTGATGCATCCGCGAAGAAAACGTGCCCGGCTGTTTACGCGGAAGAGCACCGGGAACGAACAAATCAGGCGCTCCAGCGCGACGATGCCAGCCCCACGGCTCCCCCGGGGACCGGCGGCCATGGCATCGACCGGCATTCAGAGGAGACAGCAGATGGCTGACACGAACACATCCAACAAGGCGGTTGCCTACATGGGCGCCGGCAAGGTCGAGGTTCAGGAGATCGACTACCCCACGTTCGAGCTCCAGGACGGGCCCGGCGTCAATCCCGACAACGTGGGACGGCAGCTGCCACACGCAGCGATCATCAAGACCGTGGCCACCAACATCTGTGGCAGTGACCAGCACATGGTGCGCGGCCGCACGACGGCACCCGAGGGCCTGATCCTCGGCCACGAGATCACCGGAGAGGTCGTCGAGGTCGGACCGGGTGTCGAGTTCATCAAGGAGGGCGACATCTGCTCCGTGCCCTTCAACATCTCCTGCGGCCGCTGCCGCAACTGCAAGGAGGGCAAGACCGGAATCTGCCTCAACGTGAACCCGGACCGTCCCGGGTCCGCCTACGGCTACGTCGACATGGGTGGTTGGGTCGGCGGCCAGGCACAGTACGTCGTGGTGCCGTACGCCGACTGGAACCTGTTGAAGTTCCCCGACAAGGACCAGGCGATGGACAAGATCCTCGACCTGACCATGCTGTCCGACATCTTCCCGACCGGCTTCCATGGCTGTGTCACGGCAGGTGTCGAGGTCGGCTCGACGGTCTACGTCGCAGGCGCCGGGCCGGTCGGTCTCGCGGCCGCCGCATCGGCGCAGCTGCTGGGCGCGTCTGTCGTCATCGTCGCCGACCTCAACAAGGACCGGCTCAACCAGGCGACGACCTTCGGCTGCGAGACCGTCGACGTCTCGCAGGGCGACCCGAAGGACCAGATCGAGCAGATCCTCGGTGTCCCTGAGGTCGACTGTGGCGTCGACGCGGTGGGCTTCGAAGCGCGCGGGCACGGCTCGGACGCCGAGAAGGAGCAGCCGGCCACCGTGCTGAACTCGATGATGGACGTGACCCGCGCCGGTGGCGGGATCGGCATCCCCGGCCTGTACGTCACCGGTGACCCCGGCGCGGCGGACGAGGCCGCCCAGCAGGGTTCGCTCTCGATCGGCATCGGCCTCGGCTGGTCGAAGTCGCACAGCTTCATGACCGGCCAGTGCCCGGTCATGAAGTACCACCGCGGTCTGATGATGGCGATCCTGAACGACCGCGTCCAGATCGCGAAGGCGGTCAACGCGACCCCGATCCCGATCGAGGACGCGCCGCGTGGCTACGAGGAGTTCGACCAGGGTGCGTCCCGCAAGTACGTGCTGGACCCGAACGGTTACCTCGGGAGCAAGGCTGCCTGACGGGAGGGAGCAACGCGTCGGCGGGCGGGTCCGGGTCCTTACCTGGCCCGCTCGTTGGCCCGCTCACCGGTCGGGATCCGGAGGTTCGCGAGCGCCTGGGTCCGGTCGAGCGCCTGAGCGTTGCCCGTGACCGCGGCCAGGAAGACGTCCTGGTCCAGGGACCGCAGGACGGTGTGCTCGACGGTCGTCACCGACGCGGTACGCGGCACGTCGTGCAGTAGCGCGATCTCACCGAACGGCTCCCCCGGGCCGGCGTATGACAGGTGCTCGCCCCGGTATGTCGCCTCGACGCGTCCCGACTCGACGATGTAGAACCGGTCGCCGACGTCGCCCTCGGTGATCACCGCGGTTCCCGCGGGCACCTCGATCCGCCGCAGCGCCAGAGCCAGTCGCTCCACGATCGGCTGATTCAGAGGGGCGAAGATCGGCAGCCCGCGGATCAACGCGAGACCCTCGGGAGCCTGGAGGAGCCCGTCCATGCGGTGCAGACGAGGCATGAACGGCAGCACGAGGAGTGTCACCGTGATGCCGATGATCCCGAGCCCTGTCCGCAGCCCGACGGTCGCGATGAGGATCGGCATCAGCGCAGCACCGAGCGCCATTCCCGCGATGAAAGCAGACGAGACGGCCCCGAAGACCCGCCCCATCACGTGGTTGGGCGTGACCCGCTGCACGATCGTGTCGAAGTTCACGTCGACCAAGCGGGTTGGCGACCCCGATGACGAACATGCAGGCGAACGCGGCGAGCGGGTTGCGCCCACCCGGCCAGGAGCAGCAACGGCAGCGCCCACAGGATCACGCCCGCACCGAAGTCGACGGCCAGCCGCTGCCCACTGGCGCGCGCCATCGCGATGAGTCCACCGGCGAGCGCGCCGATGCCGAGCGTCGACTCGAGATAACCCACTCCCTGGGGGCCGAGGTCGATCAGGTCGACTGCCACTGCCACCACGAACACCACCGACGCGCCGGCGACGAGGGTCTGTGCGCACAGCAGCGCCGTGACCAGCCGGAGGTCGCGGTTGCTCACGATGGTCGCGAAGCCGGCCATCGACTCCTGCAGGAACCCAGGCGTTGGGGTTGCGCCGGCGGATTCAGGCTCGTCCGCCGGGACGCCACTCGCGTCCACGACCGGCGGTATCTCCGGCCGCGGGGGTGGATGGACCCCCCACACCAGCACCGCCGACCACACGAAGGTGGCCGCGTTGAACACCAGCACGGGTGCGACCCCGGTGAACACCAGCAACGTGCCGGCAATGGCAGGCCCCACGAAGAACGCCAGGCTCTCGACGGTGCTGCCGACGCCGTTGGCCGCCGCGAGCTCGACGGGCGTGCTGCGCCAGTTCCGGCATCAGCGCAGCCTTCGCCGGAAGGAACACTGTGCCGACCACGCCGCGAGCGTCGCCAGCAGGATCACCAACCACGAGGGTCCCGACTGGGAGACCACCGCAGCCGCACCCAGCACCAGCACCACGCGGGTGAGATCTGACACCACCATCACGGTCTTGCGCGGATAACGGTCGCTCAGCACCGCCGAGAACGGAGAAGCCACGGCCATCGTGGCTGAGCCGGATCACGCCCCAGATGCCGACCAGACTGGCCCCACCGGCCTGGTACGCCCACACCGCAATGGCGGTGGCCTGCCGCCCAGTCGCCGATCATCGAACCGCTCGAAGGCCAGGTTGATCCGGCGCAGCGCCGGATTCGCGAGGACGGCACGGACGTCGACCGCGTCTCGTTGATCCCGGTGCGGACCTGGCCCATCAGGCGGTGGTCTGTATCTCGGTAGTCGTGCACCTGTTCACCAGGCCGTACTCGCGGAGCCAGCCGTCGGCGCCGAGCTGCACGAACGCGGCTCGGGCCTGCTCGAGAAGCGGCTCGGCCTCCTGCAGGTCGCCCTTGGTCCATCAACCATCGGCCGAGGTCCGCCCGCGCCCGCGCCGTGAGCGGGACGGATCCGTAGGTTTCGAACCCCTTGATCGCAGCACTCAGCGAGGATTCCACCTCGGCGTGGTTACCGCGCGCGCTGGCGAGGATACCGCTCAGATGGGCGCAGTGCGCGGTCAGCGCCTCGCGCTTGAGGCCATCGGGCGCTTCCACCACCGGGCGCATGAGCTCTGCTGCACGCTCGAACTGTCCGGCCGCGAGGGTTGCCCGCACGGCGGGCGGCCACAGATGGATGAAGTCGTCGCCAAGACCACTGAAACGCAAGTGCATGCTCGACGACGGCCTCCGCGTGATCGGCGGCCTCCGCGTGCGAGCCGGACCGGACCAAGTGGCTGACCAGGCCCGCCTCGAACCAGGCGAGGTCCGACTGGTTGTCGTTGCCTTCCGTCAAGGGGGGCATCTCCGGGAGCGGGTGGTCCAGTCCGCGGGCCTCAGCGATCCAGCACTCGATCACCGCCAGTACGACGCGGAGGCCGATCTGGAACGCCTCGTCCTCTCGATGTTTCAGCAGGGCGGGCAGCTCATCCCATTCACCGCTGATCCACAGACCGATGGCAAGGTTGATCTCCGCGGCCTGAAGGGAGGCTGCGTTGCCGGTCTGCCGGTACGCCGCGAAGGCCTCTCGGTAGCACTCCACACCCTTCTTGACGTCATGCTGCAACAATTCGATGCCCCAGCCGATGAGCGCGTTCGACAGCAGCTCGGCACTCTGGAGCTCGCGGGCCAGGCTGACCTGGGCCCCGAGAATGACCTCGGCCATGAACGGGGCGCCGGTTGCCTGCATCTGTCGGGCGAACGCCGCCATCACCTTGCACAGCGCTACGCGGTCTCCCACGGACTCGGCAAGGCGGAGTGCCTTGTTCAGATACTCTTCCGCCTGCTTCTCGTCTCCGACGTCCTGATTGGTGAAAACCATGACACGACCGAGGTTCAGGAGAGCCTTCTTGGCATCTGGTCGACCCTCCAGACGCTCCCAGTGCGGCCGAACCAGTTCGAGAGCACTGAGGCTGTCGCCGAGGCGAATCTTGGCAAAGCCGGCAGTCACGACGGCGAGCCCGGCTGCCACCTCGTCCCCGACCGAAAGCAATGCCTCGACGGCGGCGTTCGCCAGCTCGACGCATCTCTCGAGCTGTCCGGACTCGATCGCGGCCTCGGACGCTGCGGCGAAGAGGGTGCCCTTGCGGCGGTCGTCGGCGAGTTCGAGGGCTTGCTCCAGGTAGCGCAAGGCCTCCGCGGACGCGCCCAGCGCGGTGGCTCGGGCTGCGGCCCGCTCGAGGAGCCCGATGGATCGCTCGAGCAGCTCCGCCCGGTCCTCGTCGGTGGCGGACGAGTTGGCCAGAGCATCGAGACAGTGCTGAGCCAGCACGGCGGCGAGATCACCCGTCGAGTCCGGTTGTGCCTCCAGATACGCGGCCACGGCGAGGTGCCGGGCCTTGCGATCGCGTTTCGACAGCGTGTCGTAGGCGACCTGGCGGACGACTGCCTGCACGAAGCGGTACTGGCCTCTGCTGGCGCTGAAACGGTCGGTCTCGACGCGGAGAATCTGCTTGCGGACCAGGTTCCGCATCAGACCTTCACGGTCCGGCACGTCGGCCGAGAGTTCTGCGAGGGCTTCGTCAGTGAGGGTCATCCCGAGGACGCTCGCGTCGGCCACCACACGCCTCTCTGCCGCGGAGAGCGCATCGAGCCGGGCAGCGACCAGGGCTTGGAGAGACGCGGGAGCAGCCAGGTCTCCCACGTCAAGGCTGTCGGGATCGCTGAGCACGTAGCGGCCCTCGCGCGGGATGACGAGGTCGCGGTCGATCAGCCCGCGGATCGTCTCCACGGCGTACAGCGGGATACCTTCGGACCGCTGCACGAGCGCGGTTCTCGCATCCGCCGGCAGCTGGGCCACGAGACCGTCCAACAGGCTGGCGACCGCCTCGTCGCCGAGCGGGTCGAGGTGAAGGACGGTGGCGCGCCGGTTGACGGCGAGGTCGGGGCGGCGTGCGAGCAGCTCCGGACGGGCCAGCGCCATGACGAAGATCGGGAAGCCGGCCATCGCCATCAGGTGCTCGAGAACCCGATCAAGCCGTCGTCTGCGTGCTGGGCGTCGTCGATGACGAGGACGACGACGTTGCCCTCGCCGACGATGCTCGAAGAACGCTGCCCAGGCGGCGTAAAGCTCCTCGGCGTTGAAGGTACCCGCGACCCCGCTGCCGCCCAGGAGGACGGCCAGCCGTGGCCTGATCCAGGACTGCTCGGCCGCCTCGGGCACGTAGCGGTCCAGCGCCTCCTGCAGCTTCTCGTCGACGACGGCGCCGCTGTCGGACTCCACCAGCCCCAACCGTCCGCGGATCGCCTCGACCAGCGCCCAGAACGCGACTCCGTCGCCGTACGCAAGGCATCGCCCCCGATGCCACAGGACCAGCGCGGAGAGTCCGTCGACATACTTCTCGAACTCCCAGCCGAGCCGTGACTTGCCGACACCTGCTTCGCCCTCGACGAGGACCAAGGACGGGAGCCCGCTCTCCTGGGCCGAATGGAACAGCTCCTTGACCAGCCGCAGCTCTCGATCGCGCCCCACCAGAGGAGCCTCCAGGCCGTCCATCCGCTCCACGCCACGGACCGAACCGACGACGGACCGGGCAGCGAACAGCCGGACCGGGTCGGCCTTGCCCTTGAGCTGGTGCTCCCCCGTCGCCTCGTACGTGATCGCGGCGGCCGCCAGCGATCTCGTCGTCTCGTCGACCCAGACCTCGCCGGGTGCGGCAGCGGTCTGCACCCGGGCTGCGGTGTTGACGGCGTCACCGGCGACCATGCCTTCGCCCGTGGCCCCCAGCGTCACCGCGACCTCGCCGGTGACCAGACCAACCCGCATGGTCAAGCCCGGGCGCGTTGTTCTCCTCGCCCAGCGTCTCGGTCATCATCACGAGCTCGAGACCAGCCCGGACCGCCCGCTCTGCATCGTCCTCGTGCGCGACGGGAACGCCCCAGACCGCCATCACCGCGTCACCGATGAACTTCTCGACGGTACCCCCGTAGCGGGCGACGATGGTGGAGGCGCCGGCGAAGTAGCGGGACAGCAGTTCGCGGACGTCCTCGGGGTCCAGACCTTCCGCGCGGGTCGTGAAGCCGACGAGGTCAGCGAACAGGACGGTCGTGATCCGGCGTTCAGCGACCGGGGCAGCAGCGCCCGGCGGCTGGACGGGAGCGGAAGCCGCCGCAGCGGAGCCGGCACCATCGAGCGCACCACCACACTCGGAGCAGAACTTCCCGGCTGCCGCGGGCACCCCACAGTGCGGGCACAGCCGGACAGCCAGTGAAAACCCGCATTCGGGGCAGAACTTGGCGCTCTCGGAGCATGACGCGGAGCACTGGGGACAACTCCGCACGATTCGAGCTCCTCTCGCCGACGCTGCTCACAAGGGAACTAGACCCACCTGCCTATGGGCAATGACCCGTTCGGGGGGTACGAAATCGCCCATTGTTGTGCCCGAACCATTCGCAACCATCCGATGTCTCGGCCTAAACGGGCACGCGGCCTCAGCCGACGACCGCTCCTCGCAAGCACAATCCGCGCTGGGTTGCTTGAGCACGGCGAGGTCTTCGAGGGGGTTCGCGGCATACACGACGAAGTCCGCTGGGTCACCCTCGTCGAGGTTGCCACCGGGGCGGCCGAGCCAGGGCCGGGCGTGCCACGACGCTGCGCCGAGAGCGTCTGCCGGGCTCATTCCGATGTCGGCCAACGCGAGCACCTCGTCGGCGATGAGTCCGTGCGGCAGCACTCCCCCGGCGTCGGTTCCGGCATACATCGCCACGCCGGCCTCGTAGGCAGCCCGGAGGGTGTCCTTCCGGCGCGCGTGGAGGTCCCGCATCCGGGCGGCGTACGCCGGGAAGCGCTCCTCCCCGGCGGCCGCGTAGTCAGGGAACAGATCGAGCTGTTTGACCGTCGGCACCAACGTGATGTGCTGGGCGACCATCGTGTCGATCAGGTCCGGCGTGAGCCCGGTGCCGTGCTCGATGCAGTCGATGCCGGCTTCGAACAGGTCGGGCAACGCCTCGTGACCGAAGACGTGCGCCGTGACCCGCGCACCGTGGGCGTGCGCGATGTCCATCGCGGCCCGCAGTGCGTCGAGCGGCCAGCACGGTGCCAGGTCGCCGACGTCGCGGTCGATCCAGTCGCCGACGAGCTTGACCCAGCCGTCTCCGCGCTGTGCCTCCTGCGCGACGTACGCCGGCAGCTCGTCGGGCTCGATCTCGTGGGCGTAGTTGCGGATGTAGCGTTTCGGGCGGCCCAGGTGCCGGCCGGCACGGATGACGCGTGGCAGGTCGTCGCGCTCGTCGATCCAGCGGGTGTCGGCGGCCGAGCCCGCGTCGCGCACGAGCAGGGTGCCCGCGTCGCGGTCGGCGATCGCCTGCGCCTCGGAGACGTCGTCGGGCACGGCACCGTGCTCATCGAGGCCGATATGGCAGTGGGCGTCCACGAGACCAGGGACGATCCAGGTGTCGCCCAGGTCGTGGGTGATGGAGGTGGCGTCCGCCGTGGCCGACCCGGCGTCATACGTCAGGTGACCGTTGACGACGAACAGGTCCCGGCGCTCGCCGCCGGGAAGGATGACGCCGCTGGCCTTGAGAACTCTGCTGTCCGGGTTGTCAGCCATGTTCGCGACGCTACCCGACCTCGTCTCGGCCGCGAATCGCGGGAAGGCGCATGCCTTGTACGGCGTGTCAACCTGCAGGTTCCCGCAATTCGCCGGAGCTAGAGGAGGTCTTTGAGGTCCTTGGGGAGCTCGAAGCCTTCGGGGAGCTCCGGGCTCTTGCCCGGCTTACCGAAGCCGAAGGCCGCCGCCCCGTTGTCGGCGGAGCTCGCCGCCGGCGCGCCGGGCTTCTGCTGGGCCGCCCGCTTGGCGGGGTTGCCCGAGCCACGCTTCTTGCGCCCCTGTTGAGCCTGCTGCTTGGCCTTGGTGCGCTTGCCACCCATGCCCGGCATCCCTGGCATCCCCGGCATGCCGCCCCCGCCGGCCATCGACATCATCATCTTGCGCGCTTCGAAGAAGCGGTCGACGAGCTGGTTGACGTCGCTCACCGAACGACCGGCACCCTTGGCGATCCGGGCACGACGTGACCCGTCGATCATCTTCGGGTTGTCGCGCTCGGCCGGCGTCATCGACAGGATCAGCGCCTGGATACGGTCGATCTCCCGCTCGTCGAAGTTGGCGAGCTGGTCCTTGAACTGGGCCATGCCGGGGATCATGCCCATGATCTTCGACATCGAGCCCATCTTGCGCACGGCCTGCATCTGCTGCAGGAAGTCGTCGAGGGTGAACTCGCCGCCCTTCCCCTGCAGTTTGGCTGCGGCTGTGGCGGCCGTATCAGCGTCGAACGCCTTCTCGGCCTGCTCGATGAGCGTCAGCATGTCGCCCATGCCCAGGATCCGCGACGCCATCCGGTCGGGGTGGAACACGTCGAAGTCGGTGAGCTTCTCGCCGTTGGAGGCGAACATGACCTGCCGCCCGGTGATCTGCGCGACGGACAGTGCAGCACCACCGCGGGCATCGCCGTCGAGCTTGGAGAGCACCACGCCGCTGAACCCGACGCCGTCGAGGAACGCCTGCGCGGTCGTGACGGCGTCCTGGCCGATCATCGCGTCGACGACGAACAAGGTCTCGTCCGGCTGGACCGCGTCGCGGATGTCAGCGGCCTGCTTCATCAGCTCGGCGTCGATGCCGAGGCGGCCGGCCGTGTCGACCACGACGACGTCGTACAGCGAGCGCCGTGCCTCGGTGATGGCATCGCGGGCTACCTGGACGGGATCTCCGACGCCGTTGCCAGGCTGGGGGGCGAACACCTGGACGCCGGCTTGTTGACCGACGACCTGGAGCTGCGTCACCGCGTTGGGCCGCTGCAGGTCGGCCGCCACGAGGAGCGGGCTGAGGCCCTGGTCCTTCAGCCACAGCCCGAGCTTGCCCGCCAGCGTTGTCTTGCCAGCACCCTGCAGACCGGCCAGCATGATGACCGATGGCGGCGTCTTGGCGAACCTGAGCCGCCGCGTCTCACCACCCAGGATCGTGATGAGCTCGTCGTTGACGATCTTGACGACCTGCTGCGCAGGGTTGAGCGCCTCACTGACCTCGGCACCTTTGGCGCGCTCACGGACTCGCTCGATGAACTCGCGCACCGCTGGCAGTGCCACGTCGGCCTCGAGGAGCGCGACCCGGATCTCACGACAGGTGGCATCGACGTCGGCCTCTGAGAGCCTGCCCTTGCCACGCAGGTTCTTGAAGGTGGCAGCGAGCCGGTCTTGCAGGGTGTTGAACACGAATCAGTCGTCCTCGTGGTGGGCGGTTGCGATGTCGACCAAGTCGACCGGGGTCCGACGACCACCGCGTGCGGGCCGCCGGCAGACCTTGACGGTCTGGGTAGGTCGATGGGCAAGCCTACCTGCCGACGGGGGCGGCGTTCACATCCTGTGAGGCGGACGTCGTGCGCTTGCGCCGCGACATGGACCGGGCGATCCGCCTCGCGACCCCTTCTGCGTCGCGACCCGCCCCACCGATGAGCATCGATGCGAACGAGAACTGGAACGGCAACCCCACGAAGTAGAGGCCCGGGTGGGTGGTCTCACCGTGCTGCTGCTCCGGCCAGCCGTCCGCGCCCGTGACCGGAAGCCCGATCCATGAGGTGTCCTTGGTGAAGCCCGTGCACCAGACGACGTTGCGCACGTCGAGCACGCGCCCCTCGGCCAACACGGGCTTGCCGCCCTGGACGGCGACGGTCTTCTCATCGGTCCGTTCCACGCCAGCCGCGTCGAGATGCGCGCGCTTGACCCTCAGCAACGGACCGCCCTCCTGGCGCACCTTCGCACGCATCTTGCGTCCGATCGGTGTTCTTTCGGTGAGCACGTGATTCGCAACGAACCACAGCACTGGCAGCGCAAAGTGTGCCCTGCGACCCTCGATGTCGAAGGGGATCTCGCCCCGGACCGGACCCGACAGGATGACGTCATGTGAGTCGGCGAGCTCCAGGGCGATGTCGGCACCGGAGTGGGAGCAACCCACCACCAGCACCGGACCCGGTTGCAACTGGGCCGGTAGGCGGTAGTCGTGGGAATGCACCTGGACGATCGAGGGATCGAGCTGCTTCGCGAAGTCGGGCGTCTTGGGTTTCTGCCAGCCACCGGTCGCGATCACGACATGGGCCGCCTTGAGCACGGTTTCGCCGGACGAGACCACGTAGCCGTCCGTGACCTTCGCTACGCCGTCGACCTGGAAACCGGTCCGCACGGGAAGTTCATGCCTGGAGACGTAGGCCTCGAGATAGTCGGCCATGTCATCGCGTCCCGGGAACGTCCATCTGGGCAACGGCATCGGTAGGCCGGGCAGCCCGTCGTACTGTGCGGGCGAGTAGAGGCGGAGCGAGTCGTAGCGCTTCCGCCAGACATCGCCGACTTTGTCGTGTCCTTCGAGGATGACGAAGTGCTGGCCCTGCTTGGACAGGTGATATCCGGTCGCCAGCCCGGCTTGTCCCGCGCCGATGATGATCGTGTCGAACTGTTCTGTCGTCGTCATGATGACTTCCTTCCGTCCCCTGAAAGGTAGGAAGGATCGGACGCTGTCCGCGTCGGGCGAACCATCCATCTACCGATGGCCGGGATGGGTTGTTCTATGTAGGCGACTGACAATCGCGTCAGGTCGGGACCACGAGGCCGTGTTCGTACGCGTACGCGGTTGCGCCGGCCCGCGACGAGAGATCCAGCTTGAGGAAGATGTTGCTCACGTGGCGGGCCACGGTCTTTTCACTGATCACCAACTCCTCGGCGATCATGCGGTTCGTCGCTCCGGACGCCACCAGCCTGAGCACCTCCGCTTCGCGGCTGGTGAGACCTCCGGGCAACGGTGAGTCTCCGGTTAGGCGCGACAGCCGCTCGAGATCCGGTTCGGCCCCCAGCGCATCGAACGCCGCACGAGCCGCCTCGAACTCCAACTCGGCGCCATCGAGATCGCCGTGCTGCTGGCAGGCCAGCCCGAGCAGGACCCGCGCTCGGGCTGCCTCGTACGGTGCATCGAGGTCGCGCCACGTCGAGCAGGCGGTGCGCAACAAACTCACCGCCTCCCGCGGCTTGCCCTCGCGTAGGAGCACCGCGCCCTCGGCCGCGGAGCACAACGCCAGGAGATAGGGCTTCACGTAGGGCTCGTCCGGACCCGCGCACACCGCCGTGAGCTCATCTGCTGCCGCCCTAGCGGCCTCGACGTCGCCGGCTTCGAGCGCGATGTCCACCATCGCAGCCAACGGCTCCAACCGAATCAAGGCGCCCGAACCCTCGTCCAGCACCAGTCGCACCGACGACAACGCGACCTCCACCCGACCCTGAGCCAGCCGCAACCGCGCCAGACCAGGCTGCGGCTGACGACCCCACTCGTTCGCACGTCTGAACTGCTCCTCCGCCTCGTCGAACCGACCCGCGACGCGGTGCAGCTCGGCGAGCTGGTAGTACGCTTCGCCGACGGCGTGCTGTCCCGGAGGATCACTGAGTCGCTGCAAGGCCCGGATGCTCTCGTCGAGGGCTTCAGGCCACTCGCCGCGCAGCTGCATCAGCTGAGCCCGGTGGATCATGCACTGACCGCGATAGGGCACCAGACCGGTCTGAGAGTCGCACCACTCGACCAGCGCCCCGGTCCACTCCTGCGCTCGCTCGATGTCGAAGACCTCGTGGCAGGCGGCGATGACGGCGCAGTAGACAAGGCCAGCGACGAGCGGACTGACCTCGTCTGCCGTGACGGTGAGCATCGCCTCGTCGAGGCGAGCGAGCCCGTCGCCGATCTGTCCTGTTCCCACCAGTGACTGACCTTGGCCGAGCGCGGCGAGCGCCCGCAAGTCGGCATCGCCGGTCTGCTCGCCGATCCGCGCCGCTTCGACGAATCGTGGCCCAGCCTGACCAAACTCACTGGACTGCAGCCACTGGACGGCCTGAGGCAGGAGCACGAGGCCGGCTGCCACGCTGGCCTCGCTGGCCTCGCTGGCCTCGCTGGCCTCGCTGGCCTCGCTGGCCTCGACGAGCTTCTCAGCCCTTCCGAGCCAGGCGCCGGCCTGCGCCATGTCGCTGGCGGTCATGAACACGAAAGCGGTCCAGAAGGCGAAGCGGGCTGCGAGTTCCCCATCTCCGTCGTCGAGAGCCTTCCGGTGAGCCCGTGCCCACGCGCCTACACAGGCTCGGTTGTCGCCGCCGAGGTATGCCGTCATGGCGAGTTGACCTAAGTCGTCGCAGCCGAGTGGACTTTCGCGATCGGACTCCTCGAAGGCGGCCCGCGCCGATGCCCACGCACGCTGTCGAAAGTAGTCGCGCGCCCGCTCCAGCGTCGTGGTCACGCCTCCAGCCTGCACCGCCGCCGCACTGCCCGGCAACCGAGAAGTCGGGCCGTCGGCGACGGACGTCTCGCGGGCTAGACCAGATGGAGATGGAGCTGCCGTCGGGTTCGCTCCACGAGCGTGTCGACGAGCTGTTTGCGCCAGGGCGACCAGGCCTTCGGTCCGGTGGCGAGGGCGTCAGCCTCGGTCAGCACAGCCAGCAGGTCCAGGGTCGAGACGTCCCGGACGGCAGAAGCCACGGCAACCGCCGTACGGGGGTCGTCGAGGTCTGAGCTGATCGCCACCTGCACCAGCAGGAGGTGGTGGCGGACGAGCCGCGCGATGACCTCGACATCGGCCGAGCCGAACCCCATCCGGCCGGCGATGTCAGCGGCGATGAGCTCACCCACCTCGCTGTGGTCGCCGTCCTCCCCCTTGCCGATGTCGTGGACCAACGCGGCCACCACCAACAGGTCCGGCCGGTCGAGCTGGCTCAGTCGTGGCGCTGCCTCGACACAGGTCTGCACCTGGTGGCGGTCGACCGTGAACCGGTGTACCGGCGACTGAGGGGCGAGGTGGCGCACCCGCTTCCATTCCGGGATGAGTGCGTCGACGACGCCGTACTGGTCCAGGCTCTCCCAGACATCGACAAGGGCAGGTCCCGACCCGAGCATGCGCCCGAAGAGTCCCCGAGCCTCTCCGGGCCAGGGCACGGGCATCGGGGCCAGGTCCCGTCCGAGCCGGGCCGCTGCGGTGTCGGTGAGCACGAGGTCGTGTGTGGCGGCGGCCTCACCGGCCCGCAACGCCAGCATCGGGTCTCGCCCCGGGTCAGCCCGCTCGGTGAGGACGACCTCGCCCCGGTACGCCGCAACGCCTGGTGCAAGGACGTCGAGCACGGGCCGCCGAGGACCCACGCGCGCCGGCCTCAGCATCCAGTCCACACTGCGCAGCGCCACCGCGGTCAGGTGACCGATCGCACGACCCGTCTGCATGAGGCTCGACCTGAGCGCGTCGACCTCCGGCAGCCCGAGGCGCGCCGCCACGTCCTCGGCGAAGTCGGCCACCAGCCGGTCCGTGTGGCGCCCGGTCGTCTCGTGCAGCGCATCCCTGATCTCGAGGAGCTCATGCGTCAACCGGGAGAGCTCGGCAGCCGGCACGTCGACCAACCAGCTGGCGAGCATCCCACGAAGGACGCTGATGTCGCGGAGTCCTCCACGGGCCTGCTTGAGGTCCGGGGTGGTGACATGCGCCAGGTCCCCGGCGAGCGACCAGCGCTCCCGAGTCGCGTCGACCAGGTCGGGCAGGCGCCGCTTGGCGGCCCGCCGCCAGTCCGTAAGGAGCCCGCTGCGCGCCCCGACCGTCAGCTGGTTGTCACCAGCGACGGTCCGCAGATCGAGGGCGCCGAGCGCGACGCGCAGGTCGTCACCGGCGGCCGAGCGAAGCTCGCTCTCGGTGCGTACAGCGTGGTCGATGCGAACGTGGTCGTCCCACAACGGGTACCAGAGCGCCTCGGCCAGCGCCGCGAGGGCTCGGTCGGCATACCCGTCGCGGACGAGCAACACCAGATCGAGGTCACTGCACGGCGAGAGCTCCGAACGGCCGTAGCCGCCGACCGCGACGAGGGCTGCGCCCGCCATGGGGAGATCCAGGTCGCGATGAGCCTGATCCCACAGCGCGCGCAGCCGTTCGTCAGCCGAGGCCGCTCGAGCCCGTCGGAGCTCAGACCGCGTCGGAGTCCCGGTCACCCGTCCGCACCCTGACCACGGTCTCGACAGGTGACACCCAGACCTTGCCGTCCCCGATGCGGCCGGTCTGCGCGCTCTTGACGATGACGCCGACGATGTCCTCCGACTCGTCGTCCTCGACCAACACCTCGAGGCGCACCTTGGGGATGAGCGAGATGTCGTACTCCGCCCCGCGGTAGACCTCGGTGTGCCCCTTCTGCCGGCCGTAGCCGCTTGCTTCGGTGACCGTCATTCCCGACACCCCGAAGGTCTCCAGGGCCGCGCGAACGTCCTCCAGCTTGTGCGGCTTGATCACCGCGGTGATGAGCTTCATGCGTCCACCTTCTCCTTCTCCGGTGCGGGTGTCGGCGCGACGAGCCCGGTGCGCGCGCCGCCGAACGCCTGGTGCAGGTCGTACGCCGTCTCCGCGTGGGAGACCTGGTCGATGCCGGTGACCTCGTCGTCCTCGTCGATCCGGAAGCCCATCGTCAGGTCGATCACCTTGCCGATGATGAACGCCATGACGAAGGAGAAGCCTCCGACGGCCAGCACCGCGACCGTCTGCTTGCCGAGCAGGCTGAACCCGTCGGCTCCTCCGCCGTACAGGATGCCGGTGGCGCCGGCGACGCTGCTCGGCGCAGCGAGCAGGCCGATCAGGATCGAGCCGACCGCACCGCCGACGAGGTGGACCCCGACGACGTCGAGCGAGTCGTCGAAGCCGAGCCGGTACTTCAGGCCGACTGCGTACGCGCACAGCGCACCGGCAGCCAGGCCGAGGGCGATCGAGCCGACCGGAGTCACGCTGGCGCACGACGGTGTGATCGCGACGAGCCCCGCGACCGCACCGGACGCGGCACCCAGCGTCGTCGGGTGGCCGTCACGGATCTTCTCCACGATCAGCCAGCCCAACATCGCGGTCGCGGTCGCGACCTGGGTGTTCATGAAGGCCATCGCCGCCGCGCCGTTGGCGCCCAGGGCCGAGCCGGCGTTGAAGCCGAACCAGCCGAACCACAGCAGTCCGGCGCCCAGCATCACCAGCGGAAGGCTGTGCGGACGCATCTGGTCGCGCCTCCAACCGACTCGTTTGCCGAGCACGATCGCGAGCGCGAGACCGGCAGCACCGGCGTTGACGTGGACCGCCGTACCACCGGCGAAGTCGAGCACGCCCCACTTGGCCAGCCAACCGGCTCCGTTACCGTCCGCGTCACCGAAGCCGAAGACCCAGTGCGCAACCGGGAAGTAGACGAGGGTGACCCACACCGCGACGAAGACGGCCCAGGCACTGATCTTGGCCCGGTCGGCGATCGCACCGGAGATGAGCGCGGGCGTGATCACCGCGAACATCAGCTGGAACGCCGCGAACACGAGGATGGGAATCGGGTACTCCCCGCCGTTGACCGCGACCTTGTCGAGCATGTCGCTGAGGCCGACCGCGCTGAAGTCGCCGATGAATCCGTTGGCGTGCTCGTTTCCGAAGGCGAGCGAGAAGCCGAACAGCACCCACAGCGGGGTGACGATGCCGATCGTCAACATGCTCATCATCAGCATGTTGAGGACCGACTTGGAGCGGACCATGCCGCCGTAGAAGAACGCGAGACCAGGGGTCATGAGCAGCACGAGCGCAGAGCTCATGAGGATCCAGGCGGTGTCGCCGGTGTTGATGTCCATCCGGAGGTCCTGTCGATCAGGGGGCAGGAACGCACCACCTCGGGCCGGTGGTGCAGCAATGCCCTCACCCTGGCGGGCCGACGTTTCATGAGGCGACACGTCGTGTTGCACTCGCGTGACAGTTCGCGCAGGTGTGTTACGAGCTCGTGAACTGCTACTGCCCCGCGGACCACCCGCGAGAGGGGTTTGGAGCGACCGGGTTTACTGGACCGGTGAGCAACCCGCCTTCGGAGTCAGCGGAGACCGCGTCCGTCGCTTCGACCGCGGCGAGTGTGCCCCGGACGCGCACCGTGACCTCCGGGCCGCTCACGGGAATCCGGGACCGGTTGGGCCAGCAGATCTTCGCGCGGGTAGCCGGCCCCGAGGGACCGGCGCGACGCGACCGGATCGCGGCCGCGGATGGGCCACGTTGGTTTGCCGAGGACCGCCCGATCCGGGAAGTACACGGCGACGCCTCGATGTTCGTGGGCGGTCTCCGCGCACTCCTGCTCCAGTCGCTGCACCCGCTGGCCATGGCCGGAGTGGCCGGCCACTCCGGCTACCGCGGCGACCCGTGGGGACGCCTCCAGCGCACGAGCCACTTCCTGGCCGTCACCAGCTTCGGCACGGCCGAGGACGCCGAGGAGATGGTGGCCCGGATCCGGGCCATCCACGAGCGGGTGCGCGGGCGCGCGCCGGACGGCCGCGCGTACGCCGCATCGGACCCGCACCTGCTGAAGTGGGTCCACCTGGTCGAGATCGACAGCTTCTTGCTGGCCCACGCGACCTACGGTGCCCGCCCGCTCGACCAGACCGGCCGCGACGGCTATGTGACCGACACGGCTCGGGTCGCCGAGGCGCTCGGCGTCGTCGACGCACCCCGGACCGAGGCCGAGATGCGGGAGCAGCTGGCGACGTACCGCCCTGAGCTCGAAGGCACGAAGGAGGCGCGGTCCGCCGCTCGCTTCATGCTGTTCAACCCGCCCGTCCCGCTTCCGCTCCGCCCGGGGTACGGGGTGCTAGCGGCTGCGTCGGTCGCGCTGATGCCGGTGTGGTCCCGCTGGCCGCTGCGGCTGCCCTACCTACCCGTAGTCGAGAGTGTGGGGGTCAGGGCCGCGGGTATGGCGCTCACGAGCACGATCCGATGGGCCATGACGGACGGCTGAGCCCGCCGTCGACACGGGCGTCACCCGTCCTGACCATCTCGTCATAGCCCGACGGGACATTCTGAGCCCGTAGAGATCCCCATGTCGGACGGTTTCCCCGCGGACAAACGAGGTTGACCATACCGACGACGCAACTTCGCGCCGTGTCTAAAGGACTTCGGATGCTCTCCAGCAAGCGCAATCTCGCGATGGCCGCCGGCGCGGCACTGATCGCTTCCACCGCCCTGTCCGGCGCTGCACTGGTCGGCGCAGCCGACGCCGCCAAGGTGACGCACACCTACAAGTTCGCCGCCATCTCCGACAAGAGCCACAATCTCGGTCGCAACGGCTTTACCGGCACGGAAATCGATCGCGTCCGTGGACACGTTGTCGGCTACGGCCTGCTCAGCGGCTCTACAACCCGGCCACGCAGCACGTGAAGATCTATTTCGCCGCGACGAGGCGCGGTGCGATGATCTTCGGCCGTGTCCACAACACCAGTCAGACGACGTATGCCGGGCGTGTCACCGGCGGCTCGGGCAAGTTCGCCGGCGCCAAGGGCACCGTGACGGCGAAGAACGCCCCGCACGCCAACAACAAGACCTTCATCACGCTCCACTACACGCTGCCCTGACGTCACAACGGATATGGCTGACCCACCGTGCCGAGGGTGGCTAAGCCGTCGAGCAGGGCATCGACGAACTCCGCCGCGTCGAACGGAGCGAGGTCGTCGGCGCCCTCGCCGAGTCCGACCCGCTTGACCGGTACGCCGAGCTCGCGCTGGCCGCGGCGGCCGGGGTCCGAGCCGCGGGTACTGCGCTCACGAGCACGATCCGATGGGCGTCACGGACGGCTGAGCCTGCCGTCGACACCCAATGACTCATTTTGACTATCCAGTCATAGTCCAACGGGACATGCTGCCCGCGTAGAGATCGCTCGTTCGGACGGTTCCACCGCGGACAAACGAGGACGAAGATACCAGCGGCGCAACTTCGCGCCGAGTCGAAAGGACTTCGGATGCTCCCTAGCAAGCGCAACCTCGCCCTGGCCGCCGGCGCGGCCCTCATCGCCACCACCGCGCTGTCCGGCGCCGGACTCGTGGGCGCAGCCGACGCCACTTCAGCGGCGCATACCTACAAGTTCGTCGCCATCTCCGACAAGAGCCACAATCTCGGTCGCAACGGCTTTACCGGCACGGAAATCGATCGCGTCCGTGGACACGTTGTCGGCTACGACGTCATCACTGGGATCTACAACCCCCGCACGCAGAACGTGAAGATCTACGTCGCCGTCACGAGGCACGGCGGAATGATCTTCGCCCGCGTCCACAACACCAGTCAGACGTCGTACGTCGGGCGGGTCACCGGCGGATCCGGCAAGTTCGCCGGCGCCAAGGGCACCCTCACGGCGCAGAATGCCCCGCACGACAACAACAAGACCTTTGTCACGCTCCACTACACGCTGCCCTGACGTCACGACGGGTTCGGCTGACTCACCGGCCAGGCGTGGGTCAGCCGTCGAGCAGGGCGTCGACGAACTCCACCGCGTCGAACGGGGCGAGGTCGTCGGCGCCCTCACCGAGCCCGACCAGCTTGACCGGTACGCCGAGCTCGCGCTGGACCGCAACGACGATGCCGCCCTTGGCCGTCCCGTCGAGCTTGGTCAGCACGATGCCGGTCACGTCGACCACCTCGGCGAAGATGCGTGCCTGGGTCAACCCGTTCTGACCGGTGGTCGCGTCGATGACCAGCAGCACCTCGTCGACCTTCGCCTGCTTCTCGATCACTCGCTTGACCTTTCCGAGCTCGTCCATCAGGCCGGTCTTGGTGTGCAGCCGCCCGGCTGTGTCGATGAGAACGGTGTCGACCTCGGCCTCGACCCCCGTCTTCGTCGCTTCGAAGGCGACACTCGCCGGGTCTGAGCCTTCAGCACCGCGCACGGTAGGGACACCGACCCGCTCGCCCCACGTCGTGAGCTGGTCGGCGGCCGCGGCGCGGAACGTGTCGGCCGCCCCGAGGAGGACGTCCTTGTCCTGTGCGACCAGGACGCGCGCGATCTTGCCGACCGTGGTGGTCTTGCCGACGCCGTTGACGCCCACGACCATCACGACGCCGGGCTTGCCGCCGACCCGGTCAGAGTGGAGAGTCCGGTCGAGTGTCGGGTCGATCAAGGCGATCAGCTCCTCGCGCAGCAACGCGTGCACCTGGTCCTGGCTCGCGGACTCGACCCGCATCCGGGTCTGCAACCTCTCGACCAGCTCCATCGTCGGCGCGACGCCGAGGTCGGCCGCGAGGAGGATGTCCTCGATCTCTTCCCAGGTCGACTCGTCGAGCCGTTCTCGCGAGAGCAATGCCAGCAGGCCTCTGCCGAGGGTCGACTGGGATCGGGCTAGTCGAGCGCGCAGCCGGTGGAGCCGACCGGCAGCCGGTTCGGGCCGCTCGAGATCGAGCACGGCCGTCGGTGCGCCCGCGACGACGTCGTCGGGCGCGACGACCCGCTGCGTCGGAGCAGTGGGGCGGTCGGCGGTCGGCTCGGCACCCGCGTCAGGAGCCGTCGACCTGGGCGAGGGCGGCGCCCCATCAGCCCGACCGGTCCGCTTGCCACGCGTGGACGCGACCAGGACGGCGCCGACGGCGAGGGCCACGACGAGGATGGCCAGCAGGATCACGATGATGAGAGTCACGGTGGAACATCCTCCCAGACGGGAGTGCGGCCCAGGTCAGCCGCGGGTGCGCTCGTGGACCTTTTGGGTGACCCGGCCATCGAGCTCGACCAGCTTCTCGTTCACTTTCCGCTCCGACTTCAGCATCGCGTCGGAGAGCCACTCCGCGTGCGGGATGTCGCTTCCGCGGTGCGGGAACGCGACGTACAAGGTCACGAGGGCGGCGAGCGCGAGGATCACGAGGAGACCGAGCAGGATGACGAACATAGGTGCAGAGACTCCTTGGGTGCAGGGAGCAGCCGGGTCGCCGGACCGCCACGTCCATGGTGACACGCCCACGAAGCCACCAAACCCGGAGAGCGCCGCGTGAGCGTGACCACTGGGAGGGATGTGACGGAGATTACGCCCGCTGTGGCCATGCGTGCGCTGTCGGGAATCATGCTGTTCGTCACGACCCTGGCTGTCACACTGATCACATGCGTGCACTGCCGAGGACGACTGCGTCGGGGATGCTTCTCGTGGCTCTCGTCGGCTGCAGTGGCGGAGGAGCGACCACGTCGGTGGGTGGCACCCCGAACGCCACGATCGATGGAGGTGCGTCCCACAGCCACGGTCCCGGTCACGAGCACATCTCGGCTCTGATCGGCGATGGGACACAGGACGCCGAGGCCGGGTACACGCTGGCGAACCCGGCGCTGCCGAAGACAGCCGGTCTTCCCGGTGCGGTGCGTTTCCAGATCAGGACCCCCGACGGAACCCTGCTGAAGGACTACATCGCGGAGCAGACCAAAGACCTCCACCTCTACCTGGTCCGGACTGATCTCGCGGTGTTCCGCCACCTGCACCCGAGCTTGGACGGCGATGGAACCTGGTCAGCACCGGTGACGGTCCCCGAGGCCGGCGACTACCGGTTGATCGCAGAGTTCATCGCTCGCAACGCAGCTGGCAACGGGGATCACCTCATGCTGGGCAAGACCGTGACCCTGCCGGGGGCTTGGTCCCCGCAGCCCACTGCACTGGCTGCAGGCGGCGACGACGGCGTCATCCACATCGGGGCCGAGGGCGACCTCAGGGTCGGCTCGTCAGGTCGTTTGAGCTTTGTGGCCAACGATGCCCAGGGACGACCGGTGAAGCTCGGCACTTATCTCGGCACGTTCGCGCACGTGACCGCGTTCCACGTCGAGTCAGGTTCAGTGGTGCACCTCCACCCGCTGGGTCAGCCGGAGGTCGAGGAAGAGGGCACGCGGCTGACCTTCCACACAGAATTCAAGAGGCCCGGCGAGTACCTCTGCTTCGTCCAGGTTCGTGTGGACGGGTTCTTGCACACGATCCCCGTTGGAGTCGAAGTCGCCTAGTCCGTCACGTTGAAGGTCACAACGGCAACGGGGTTCTCGAACTCACCGAGACGCACACTGACCTGGAGCCGCCATGGGCCTGCGGCCGGAAGGACCACGTCACCGCGGAACGTGCCGACGCCGTCGCTCGTTGCCCTGACCTTGCCTAGATCCAGCCCATCGGAGCGCAGGCTGACCTCGGGAAACCGGCCTGGCTCCACGGGGTCGCCCGCCAGGTCCTGGATCTGGACGAGAAGGGTGTTCTGGCCGACCACCGCAGGGGTCAGCGTGGCCAAGACCTTCAGGTCGTCGCCGAGCCGAGTCGCTTGTACACCGGTGCGACCGTCCGGGATCACGACTGCTCCGACGCGCGGAGCCTGGTTCACGAGAAAGCCGGTGAGTCCGAGCACCAGCACGATCACGCTCGCCTCGACCGTGACGACGCGCCGCAGTTGTCTGGCGGCGGCCTGTCGCTCCTGATACCCGTCAGTGGGCCGAGTGCGCGGCAGCAGTACGTACCGGTTCCACCCGGCGAGAGCACAAGCCACGGACACCAGCGCAATCTTGCTGAGCAACATCCATCCGTAGCGGGTGCCGAACAGGTTCTCCCAGGACCCGACGATGCGCCAGGCGAGCAGTCCTCCGGTCGCAACGAGAGCTGCGAGCACGCCTGACGCGAGAGTGGAGAACCGAGCGAGTGTCCGCGCCGCGTGGGCACCGCGGCCGGCAATAGCCGGCAGAGTGATCGCGAGACCGACGAGACCGCCGAGCCAGACACCGCCAGCGAGCACATGCAAGACGTCGATCGCGATCACCGCCGCCTGAGGAGCGTAGGCGCGCGAGTGGCCGCTCATCGCCGGCGAAAGCGCCGCACAGCATGTTCCCAGACCGACGGCTGCCCGCTGCTGGGCGCGGGCGAGGCGCATGGCCAGCCCACCCCGCACCAGTGTGATACCGAGGGCCAGGACACCCAGCGCCACGAGGGCGGTGATCGAGGTCCCTGTCCAGGCCTCGACCGACAGCACGTCGGCGAGGCGAAGGCCCTGCTGGTTGACCACGGTCAGCGGTACAGAAATTGCTGCGGCAGCCAGGCTCCCCACCCCGCACACCGTGGTGAGAGTCCGCATCCGTCGGCGGGGCCGATCAGCGCGTGCCTCCCCAGGAAGCAAGAAGATCGTAAAGATCCCGAGTCCGACGACGAGCAGGAGCCCGATGTAGGTCATCGCGTTCGCTGTTGAGAGAGCGGTGGTGATCGCGGCTCCGGACTGGTCGGGAAGGTCCGGCGCGACGACGCGAATGCTCGGCGTGCCCACCGAGAAGCTGAGGGAACCGGCCACCGGGTGACCATCGGCAGAGACGATCCGCCAGGCCACCACGTACGTGCCGACAGGGAGGTCATCGGGGAGGTCGACCGCGATCACCTTGTCGCCGGCTGATGCGGACGACGACACCGGCCGACCCTCGGCGTCGAAGACCTTCACGCCGCCAGGTGACAGTGAGACGGGTTCATCGAAGGTGAAGGTCGCCTGACCGGGGGAGGTCGGGAGAACGGCGCCTTCGATGGGGTCGCTGCTCACCAGGGACGCGTGGGCAAGTGCTGGTGCAGCAGGACCGAGGACTGCCAGCAGGCAGGCGACCGCCGTGGTGACGAGCCTGACGCCCCGCCACCACGACGCCCGCCGCTGTCTGTCAGGCACGAGTCAGCTGCGGCGGCGCACCTGTACCAGCGCCGTCCCGCCCGCCAGCAGTCCGAGGACTCCAGCGCCGAGGCCGACGGCACCGAGGATGTCGCTGTCCTTCCCCTCAGACGCTGCTGGGGCCGCGGCACCCTTCTCAGCGGCCGCGGACGTGACGATCACTCCGTGCCCACCCTCCGCTTCGGCTGCGGTGACAGTGAGCGTGGGGGCAGGGTGCTCCAGCTCCTCGCTGTCCTGGTCCGCTCCGGCGACCTCGGTCCACGCGGTTTCGCCCTTCTCACAGGTCTGGATGGCCGGGAACACCAGCGTCTTGCCTTCCTCCTCGGGAAGCTTCAGCGACAGCTCGAAGGCGTCACGGTAGCCGTCGGGAAGGGGACTCTTGGCGGTGTAGACCACGATGGCGTCCCGCTCGGTCACGGCATTGCCATAGGCGTCAGTCACCGGCTCGGCCAATTGCTTCTTCTGCTTGGTCACGTCCCACAACGAGTTGCGGGTGGGCGTGACGGCAAGGATCTCCGCGGGGATCTGGATGGCCACCTTGGTGGTCGCCGAACCATCACATCCGTGCGGCACGCTCACGGTGAGCACGGTGTAGGCGCCGGCCACTGTCGTCGTCGGGGTGATGGTCACATGTGCACCGGCCGAGGCCGCGAGGGCGAAAAGGGAAACCCCCGTCACAGCCGAAGCAGCCAGCAGGCGCGCAGAAGTACGTCGAATATTCATGTCTCTGGGTCGCTTTCATGTCTGAGTGATTGTGGGCAGCAAGCAGCTGGCGCCGTGACCACCGGTCATGCCCGATGTTCAAGCGCAGCGGAGACCTGCCGGCGGACCGCGGTGCGGCGCTGCCAGGAGCCAGCTGTGCCCGTTCGGCACCCACACCTGACCGAGCGGCCTGAGAACCAGCCGCCGAAGCGGCAGCGCCTCGAGGCGGAGCGGCCAGAGGATGACTGCGGCCAGGAGCCGGCGACGCAGGTGCCACACCAGACCGGTGGTCATCCCGCTCGCCACGTGGGCAGCGAGCATGTGCCAGGAGAGACCGAGGACAGCGACCGTCGCATGGCCGTGTTCGTGAGCTTCGGTCGCCATCGCGGCTAGGAGAAGATGAAGCACGAACTGAGCCGTGACGAGGGCAGGAAGCGCCCAGCGGAGTGGGATCAGCTCACGGATGACGAGGAGGCTGGCGCCGAAGACCATGCAGATGAGGCCGACCAGCCACGGGACCGAGGGCATGCCGCCGCCAGCCAGGCTGTGGGCGATGGTCGCGGCTGTGACGATCTCACAGGTGGCCAGCGCTGCGCGCGGCACCGAGCGCGGAGCCGCGGGGACACTGACCTTGATCACTCACAAATCATCCCGGACCAGATCATGCCAGCGCATTGTTTGGCGAAACTGTCATTTTCCCCCGTGGCCACGACTGCACCGCAGGCAGGTGCGGCTGTACGGGGGTGCTAAACCCAACTCGTCCGGCTGCCTCAGGCGCTCTCGGGTTCGCGCAGCCGTTGGCTGATCACCGTCGACACCCCGTCGCCCCGCATGGAGACGCCGTACAGTGCGTCCGCGACCTCCATCGTGCGCTTCTGGTGGGTGATCACGAGTAGCTGGGAGTTCTCGCGCAGCTCCTCGTAGATCTCGAGCAACCGGCCGAGGTTCGTGTCGTCCAGGGCCGCCTCGACCTCGTCGAGGATGTAGAACGGCGACGGGCGGGCCTTGAAGAGCGCCACGAGGAAGGCCACCGCGACAAGTGAGCGTTCGCCGCCGGACAACAGCGACAGCCGCTTGATCTTCTTGCCGGGCGGCCGGGCCTCGACCTCGATCCCGGTCTCGAGCATGTTGCTCGGGTCCGTGAGCACCAGCCGGCCCTCACCGCCCGGGAACAGCCGGCGGAACACGCCTTCGAACTCGCGCTCGACGTCGACATAGGCCTGCGTGAACACCTGCTCGACGCGCTCGTCGACCTCACGGACGATGTCGAGCAGGTCGCGCCGGGTCTTGCGGAGGTCGTCGAGCTGCTCGGTGAGGAACTTGTGTCGCTCCTCCAGGGCGGAGAACTCCTCCAGCGCCAACGGGTTGATCTTGCCCAGCTGAGCAAGGGCGCGTTCAGCGGTGCGCAGCCGCTTCTGCTGCTCCTCGCGCACGTAGGGCTTCGGCTCGGGTTCGACCTCCCGGTGTTCGTCCGGCAGCGCCGGCATGGCGGGCACCAGCTGGTCGGGCCCGTACTCCGCGACGAGGGCGACCAGGTCGAGCCCCAGCTCATCGATCGAGCGGTTCTCGAGCTGCTCCATGCGCATCCGCTGCTCTGCACGCAGCATCTCGTCACGATGGACGGTGTCAGTGAGCTTGGCCATCTCGGTCTCGAGCTCGCGCAGCCGGCCTCGTACGGTCGACAGCTCGGTCTCACGCCCCGTGCGCGCGGTTTCGACAGCAGAGCGCTGCTGGACCGCGGCGGACAGGGAGCGCTCCAACCGGGCCAGCACCACATGGGCACCCTTGCCGACCGCGTCGGCGGCGCGGGCCTCCCGGATCCGACGCTCACGCCGCTCCTTGGCCCGGGCCTGTGCCACCCGCTCCTGCTCGGCAGCCTTGCGGAGCGCGTCGGCGCGGCCGTGCAGAGCCCGGGCGCGCTCCTCCGCCGTGCGGAGCGCCAACCGCGCGTCCATCTCTGCCTGCCGTGCAGACCGGGCCGTGTCGGCGAGTCGTTCGCGTTCGCCGGTGTCGGGCTCGTGGTCGGGGGCATCGGCCGCCGACACGAGCCTCTGTTCGAGCTCGGCCAACCCGGCGACATCGTTGTCACGAGCCTGTTCAGCCGTCGCGATGGCCTGTTCGATGCGCTCTGCTTCAGCCTTGGCCGCTCGGGCGAGCGCACCGAGCTGACCCAGCTCTTCGGCGACGGCAGCCAGGGTGGCGTCCGACTCGTGCAGCTTCGCCAACGCGACGTCGACCCGCCCCTGGGCCTCCTGTCGCTCGTTGTCGAGCGTCGAGACTTCGAACCGCAGCCGTTCGCACGCAGCGCTCGCCGTCACGAGGGCGTCGGCTGCCTCATCGACCGCGGCCTGGACCTCGAGGAGGCTGGGCTGCGAGCTCGAGCCGCCGGCCGCGAAGTGGGCACCGATGAGGTCGCCGTCACGGGTCACGGCGACGACGTCCGGCAGGTCGTTGACGAGCTGGCGAGCCGCGGGCAGGTCGTCGACCACGGCCGTCTTGAAGAGCAACCGGGCCAAGGCCGGTCGCAGCGCGTCGGGCGCGTCGACCAGGTCGACGGCGTACGCGGCCCCACCGTCCAGGCCGGGCCAGTCGTGGTCGTCACCATCGGCCCGCTCGGGAGCCCCGAGGACGAGCCCGGCTCGTCCGAGGTCGGCGTCCTTGAGGTGACCGATGGCGCTCAGCGCCGCGTCGACGTCGGTCACCGCGACGGCGTCGGCTGCCGAACCCAATGCGGCCGCGATCGCCGTCTCGTACCCCGGCCGCACGGCCAGCAAGGCCGCGACGGACCCGAGCAGCCCCGAGACGGCCTCGGTGGCGGCCAGCAGCGCTCCGGTGCCGTCCTTGCGGGAGAGCCCGATCTCGAGCGCCTCCTTGCGGGCCACCAGGGCAGCCCGCTCCCGCTCCGCGGTCTGCGCCTCGTCACGAGCTTTGGCCAGCCGAGCGTCGATGTCCTCGAGCAGGGCGGCCGCGCCTTCGTGCTCGGCGTCGAGGCCCTGTTCGCCGGCGTCGAGGCCGGCGATGCGGGTCTCGAGAGAGGTGAACTCGTGCCGGGCCCGGTCCGCTCGTTCGACCGCCTCGGCCCTCGACACGTTGAGCCGGCCGATCTCGTCCTCGGCAGCCGCGGCGCGGCTCTTCAAGGAGTTGACCTGACCGGTGAGCCGCGCGAGGCCCTCACGGCGGTCAGCTGCCGCCCGGATCAGACCGGCCACCCGCCGGTCCTCCTCCACGTGCGCTCGCTCGACCTCCGCGCGGTGGGCGACGGCGCGGTCGAGTGTCTCCTGGTGCCCGGCAACCTCGGCGGTGATCTCGCGCTCGTGCGCACTCACCCGGTCGGCTTCGGCCTCGAGCTCGTGGGGGTTGCGCCCTGGCCGCTCGTCAGCCGGCTCGTCTGCTACTTGGCGCACGCGTTCGGCGGCGAGCCTGGCGGTGCCTCGCAGCCGCTCGCGGATCCCGGAAAGGCCGAACCAGGTGTCCTGTGCCTGTGCCAGCAGAGGGGCATCGGTTCTCAGCGCTTCCTCGAGTGCAACCTCGGACTCGCGACCGGCGTCGAGGGCAGCCTCCACCTCCTGTCGGCGACGGAGCAGCGAGTCTTCATCGGCCAACTCCTGCCGGAGCGACTGTTGTGCGGTCACGACGTCATCGGCCATCAGGCGGGCCCGGGCGTCGCGGACCTCCATCTGAACCACCGAGGCCCGTTTGGCGACTTCGGCCTGCCGGCCCAGCGGCTTGAGCTGACGGCGGATCTCGCTCAGGAGGTCAGACAGCCGGGTGAGGTTGCCCTCGGTGGCGTCGAGCTTGCGGATCGCCTTTTCTTTACGTTTGCGGTGTTTGAGCACTCCCGCCGCTTCTTCGATGAAGCCGCGGCGGTCCTCAGGAGAGGCGTGCAGGATCTGGTCGAGCTGCCCTTGCCCCACGATGACGTGCATCTCCCGACCGATGCCGGAGTCGCTGAGCAGCTCCTGGACGTCGAGCAGACGGCAGGTCTGGCCGTTGATGGCGTACTCCGAGCCGCCGCTGCGGAACATCGTGCGCGAGATCGTGACCTCGGCGTACTCGATCGGCAAGGCACCGTCGGAGTTGTCGATCGTCAGCAGCACCTCGGCTCGGCCGAGCGGTGGACGTCCGGACGTGCCGGCGAAGATGACGTCCTCCATCTTGCCGCCGCGCAGCGACTTGGCGCCCTGCTCGCCCATCACCCAGGCCAGCGCGTCCACGACGTTGGACTTGCCGGACCCGTTGGGTCCGACGATGCAGGTGATACCGGGCTCCAACGGCATGGCCGTGGAGGAGGCGAACGACTTGAAGCCGCGCAGCGTCAGGCTCTTGAGGTACAACGCGCTGCTCCTTCGAGGGCGCACGAGAAACGGTGCGCCGAGGCTCGGTCATGGGGAAGACCAGTCAGGAGCCTACCTGGGCCGGGGGGCCCTACCGAGCAGCACCACGCCGGCTGTGGACGCGGCGTCCGGCAGTGGTGGGAGATCCTGCTGAGGACGGTCAGAGTTCGGTGATCATCGAGGTCGACGCCACGCGGAATCCCAGCCGTTCGTAGAGCCGGCGCGCGGTGTCGTTGTGACCGAAGACGTTGAGACCCATGGTCGCGATCCCGCGTTCGCGGCACTCCTGCATGGCAGCCTCCATGATCGCGCGGCCATAGCCACGCCGCCGGTAGGCCGCGTGCACGTCGAGGGCGTAGACGAACGAGTGGGGTGGCCGCCGATCCGGCACCAGCATCACCCAGATCGTCCCGACCGGCTCAGCGTCGACCCACGCCGTCCAGAACAGGTGGTTGTCGGTGGCGAGCCCTTCGAGCAGCAGCGCGGCGAAGTCCGTCTCGGCGCGCTTGACCGCGTCCTCGGCGTCGAGAATCCCGGAGGCGACGAACTCCTCGGCATAACCCGCCATCGCGTCATCGATCCAGACGGCGTACTCCGACTCGGTCATCAGCTTCAGCCGCAACGTCATCCGGCGAGCCTAGAGCTTGCGCCGACGTGCGAGCCGGAAACCTCAGGCCGCTGAAGGCGTCGCGCCGGCCCGATGGGCGAGTCGGCGGCGAAGCACGAAAGCGCCCAGCAGTGCGGCCAGCACGGCGGCAACTGCGCCGCCGTCGCGACCCGCATCGAAGCTGCCGCCGGTCAGCGAGATCGCAGCGGCCCTGCCGGCCCTTCCAGGGAGGTCGACCGCGTAGACGTCCAACCCGCGCACCAGGTCGACCGTGTAGACGATGTTCGACGGACCGATCGCGGCGCCGTGCTTGTCGCGCTTCGGTGCCCAGTATGCGTCCCAGACCTCAGAAGCACCCCAGGTGGCGTAACCGAACTGCTGAAGGTGTCGCGGGTCGCGCACGTCGATGAGCCGGAGCCCCCCGCCGTAGTTGGCCAGCGCCACGATGCCGGAGGGGTGGTAGTCGAACCAGTGGGCCGAGCAGAAAGCGTACTGCGGCGGCGAGATGCCCCCGCCGCCCTCGGTGACCGGGTTGATCCTGTCCAGCGGCTTGACAGCCGAGGGCGTGCCGGTCAGCGACGTGATCTTCCAGGTCTCGAAGGAGCCCGCCTTCGCGCAGTCGGTCTGCTCGTAGTCCTCTTCGGTGACCAGCAGGACGTTGCCGTGAGACACCGACGGGCTGGCGTGGGGCGTGAAGGCCCGGGCGTTCGGTCGTTCGGAGTTGTGCAGGATGAAGTCGTTCCAGCCAGGCGTCACCCCGGCATCACCTGTCGTCGTGACGAGCTGCGGGTTCCGTGGGCGGCTGACGTCGAAGATCGCCGCTCCGGCGCCGCCGGTGTGAATGCCGTAGCCGGCGTTGTCGAAGTTCCACTTGTGCCCTGACTCGAGCGGGCCGCCGGGACCGGCTGCCGGCGAGGCAAACGGCTGGATGCCGTCGGCCGCCGGATCGGAGTCCACCTCCCGAAGGTTGTCGAGGTCGCCGAGGTCGATGATCGAGAACGACCCCTTCGAGCCTGCCGTGTAGGCCGTCGTGCAGGCCCGGACCTGGACACACGCCACGGTGTGGGTGAACGTCGTCGCGGGTACACGCGACCGGATGTAGGGGTTTGTCGGGTCTGTGACGTCGACCAGGATGACTTCGTTGGTGCCGCTCGGGTTCGAGTGGTTGATGTCGCCAGACGAGGCCTGTGTCAGGTCCACCCCCACGAGCACGAACCGGATCGTCTTGCCGCTCTTCAGCGTGCGCTCGCCGTAGTTCATGGCCTCGTTCTCGAAGACGAGGTCGGGCAGCACACCGGTCAACGACGGGTGCAGCGGGTCACTGACGTCGTACACGTCGATCGAGTCGAGGTTGGACACGTAGAAGTACGGCGCTGAGGGAGAGAACACGCCGGAGATGGCACCGGCCTTGGGAACGCTGTCGACGAGCTGGATGTTGTCGCTGGCCGCGAAGGGGACGTTGACGCCACCGCCGTACATCTGCGACATCTCGGTGAGCCGGTCTCGGTCGGAGTCATGGGCCGAGGACGGCAGCGCGAGTGCGCAGGTGACAGCGCACGCTGCGGTCAGACAAAGGACTGAGCGGGAGAGGAGCTGGCGCACGACTGTGCCTCCGACGTCGTCAAGAACGGGGTGCACCCGC
This sequence comes from uncultured Actinomycetota bacterium, assembly GCA_963750495.1. GTDB lineage: Bacteria > Actinomycetota > Actinomycetes > Propionibacteriales > Nocardioidaceae > JANLYC01. The sequence goes on along the minus strand of CAVVQV010000017.1, from coordinate 39,630 downwards.
TCTAACGAGACAACGTGGTCCAGGTCACGCCGATACGCGGAAGCGCAGGTCGCCTGAGCGCAGTGCGCTCACGCGATCGGGGTCGGACAGACCCAGCACGTCAGACGTGCGCGGCAGTCCGCTCGTGCATGCTGTCGGGGACCATGAGCAGGTCGCCGTCATGTAGTCGGGCGGCCAGCGCGTCGTTCTCTGCCTGTAGGCGGAGGACGATGGCTTCGAGGTCAGCGATACGGCGGCGGAGCCGTTGATTGTCGTCGATCAGGCGGGTGTCGCCACCGACGTACCCAAGGAGAGCCTTGGCCATGGATGATGCCTCCAGAGCAACCAGTCTTCAGCAACGCTCATACGGGGACCGCAGGTATCGGGGCGCCGGAGGTGACAGGCGGGCCGAAGTGTCAGCGGTCGTGTCGTTGCTCTCTCAAGAGTGACATCGTGCGGCGCCGCGGTCAACCTGCAGCCGGGCAGATTCAGTTGACTCTCAGCGGCGGGGCACAATGGCTGGGATGTCTGACCGGAAAACCGACGACCCCTCCACTGCGCCGGCGCTGGCGGTGGGGCCCTGCCAATCGGTCTGCACGTGGCGTGCCACCGGCGCGACCTGGTCCACCGTCCGCGGCGACGCGCTGACACTCTTCGCCTGTGCCGGCTGTGGGTCCGAATGGGTCCGCACGGAGGCCTGGACGCCCATCGACGCCCAGGGCACCGTGCCCCCCGCGGTCGCCGAGGAGCGGCGACGGCCGGCCTGAGCGGCTACCAGCGGCCCCGGCGCGGTCGCGGTTGGCAGGCCGGGCAGGAGTACGACGAGCGGTTCATGAAGGCTTCGCGGCGGATCGGTGCACCGCAGCGTGGGCAGGGACGCCCTTCCTGCCCGTAGGCGGCCAGCGACCGGTCGAAGTAGCCGGACTCACCGTTGACGTTGACGTACAGCGCGTCGAACGACGTACCCCCTGCGACGAGCGCTCGTTCCATGACGACGCGGACCTCCTGGAGCACCCGCGCGATCTGTGCTCGCGTCATCGTCTCGGTCGGGCGGGCGAAGTGCAGGCGGGCCGCCCAGAGTGCCTCGTCGGCGTAGATGTTGCCCACGCCGGAAATGAGGGTCTGGTCGAGCAGCGCCCGCTTGAGACCGGTACGCCGCCGCCGGATGGCTGCGGCGAACGTCTGGTCGTCGAACGCGGGATCGAGGGGGTCTCGGGCGATGTGCGCGATTTCCGACGGAAGCTCCGCCCCCGCACGCGACAGCAGCAGCCCACCGAACGTGCGCTGGTCGACAAAACGCAGATCGCGCCCGGCGTCGAGCTCGAAGGTCACCCGCAGGTGACGTTCGGCGGCGGCGGCCCGGGGCTGGACCAGGAGCTGGCCGCTCATCCCCAGATGGCCGAGCACGGCGTCTCCGGAGTCCAGCGCCAGCCAGAGATACTTCCCGCGCCGTCGGACGGCGAGGATGTGCTGGTCGGCCAGCGACGCCTCGAAGTCGGCGATGCCGGCGACATGGCGGCGGACCGAACGGGGATGAAGGACGCGGACACGCTCGACGGTGGCGCCCACGACGTGGTGGGCGAGGCCGCGCCGAACGACCTCGACCTCAGGAAGCTCCGGCACGAGATCGACGTGTCATTCGCGAGACCGGAACGCGGCGTCGGTGTCCGCTCCGCCTACCCCGTCACCGTCGAGATCGTCATCGAGATCGAAGGGCTGGGGTGCCCGGCCGTCGACGTCCGCGTGGGTCTGGCGGATCGTGCGCCAGGCGGTCTCGGCCGCCTGCTGCTCGGCTTCCTTCTTGGACCGCCCGGTCCCGTGTCCGTACGTACCGTCGCCGACGCGGACCCGCGCCTCGAACGTCTTCTCGTGATCGGGTCCGCTGTCCTCGATGAGGTACTCCGGGACACCGAGCCCGTGGTCCGCGGACAGCTCTTGCAGGCTGGTCTTCCAGTCGAGGCCGGCGCCGAGCACGGCGGCGGCATCCATGACCGGGTCGAACAAGCGGTGGATCATGGCGGCGGCGGCTTCGAATCCCTGGTCGAGGTAGACCGCACCGATCAGGGCTTCGACACCATCGGACAGGATGGAGGACTTGTCGCGTCCGCCCGTGGAGATCTCGCCGCGCCCGAGCATGATGTAGCCGCCCAGCCCGAGCGTGCGGGCCACCTCGGCCAGTGCCCGGGCGTTGACGACCGCCGCGCGGAGCTTGGCCAGCCTTCCCTCGGACAGGTCGGGGTGCGTGAGGTACAGCGACTCGGTGACCACGACGCCGAGGACCGAGTCACCAAGGAACTCGAGCCGTTCGTTGGTCGGCAGACCACCGTTCTCGTACGCGAACGAGCGGTGTGTCAGGGCGCGGTCGAGGAGGTCAGGGTCAAGCCCCTCGACCCCCAGCGATGCACAGAGGTCTGCGCGTGAGGGGTGCGCATCGGCCATCGGGTCCACCGAGTGTGCCCCGGCTGCTGCGGCAGACGTCAGAGGACCTGACGCCGGTCGGAGCGGGCGCCGTACTGCCCGCACTCGGGGCAGGCGCGGTGCGGCAGATGCTTGGACCCGCATGCGGGGTTCGCGCACGTCACGAGTGACGGAGCGACCGCCTTCCACTGGGAACGGCGGTGGCGCGTGTTGCTGCGCGACATCTTCCGCTTGGGGACAGCCACGGTTACTCCTCGTCTTCGCCGGTCGCGGGGGCGCGGCCGGTCTCGTCTCTGGGTGAAGCAGTCGTCAGTGCTGAGAGCGATGCCCACCGGGGGTCGATGCTCTCTTCGTGCGTGTGACCGGGTTGGTCGAGCAGCCGCACCCCGCATTCGGAGCACAGGCCCGCACAATCCGGCTGACACACGGGTTGGAACGGCAGTGCAAGCACCACCGAGTCCCGTAGTACGGGTTCGAGGTCGAGGAACTCGCCATCCAGGCGACTCGCCTCGTCCTCCCCGGCCTCACTCTCCGGATAGACGAACAGCTCCTGCAGCTCGACCTCGAGGTCATCCTCGATCGGCTCCAGGCACCGTGCGCACTCCCCGGTCAGCGTGACCCACGCCCGTCCGGACGCGAGCACCCCCTCCATGACCGCTTCGAGCCGGAGGTCCAGCTCGACAGGCGATCCTTCGGGAACACCGAGCAACTCGATACCGAGGTCTGTCGGAGCCGGCAGCGTGAGTTCCATCGTCTGCATCGAGCCGGGTCGTCGGCCGAGGTCGTGAGTATTGATCACGAACGGCGAACGCGGGTCGAGACGCATCGCTTTGGGACTTTCGTTGTCGGACACGACAGACGCTCCCTTCGTGAGAAGGCAGCCTGCCTAGCGTAACCGGTGCCTGTCACTCGCCTCAAATCGGCCAGCCGTGGCGTCGGAACTCGTACGCCGGGACTCAGTGCTGCGGGAGCGGCGGAATCGTCGAGTCGTCGAGTGAGGCCAGGTCGTCGAGACTGCCCTGATCGAGCTCGTGCCGTCCCGAGAGCCGGTCGCGCCCGCGCGAGACTGCCTTCAGGGTCTTGGTCAGGGTGATCTCGAAGTTGGCCAGCCGCGTGTCGACGTACTCGTCGGTCTCGTGGCGCAGCCCGGCGCACTCGCGCTCGACGGTGTCGCGGAGCTCCTCGGCCTGGCGCAGGGCGATCCGGTAGACCTCGGTCTCGGAGACGAGACGGTCGCGTTCGAAGCTGGCTTCCTCGATGATGCGAGCTGCCCGTTCTTCCGCCTCGGTCAGCAACGCATCGCGCTCGGAGAAGACGCGGGCGGACTCCTCGAACGCCGTCGGCACAGCCTTCTCGAGCTCAGTGATCAGATCGAGCACCTCAGCACGGTGGATGACGGCCGAGGACGACATCGGCATCGACCGCGCGCCCTCGATCGTCGCCCGCAGGCGCCCGATCAGCTCTTGCACATCCACCGAAGTGGCCTCATTTCGTTCGTCCCCGCCCGTGGCTCATACTCACAGATGCCGCAGGTCCTACCCCCATGATGCCTCCGAGGCCCCAGCAGCGCTGCTCACTTCCCGGTTTGTCATTCGTCGGCAGCATGCAGGCGTTCGGTCAACCGGGAGAGAACACCAGACGGTACGAGGCCGGACACGTCCCCACCAAATCGGGCGACTTCCTTGACCAGGCTCGACGCCAGGAACGACCACTCCGGGCTGGTCGGGACGAACACCGTCTCGACCCCGCTCAGCGAAGCGTTCATCTGCGCCATCTGGAGCTCGGAGTCGAAGTCGCTGACGGCACGGAGACCCTTGACGATGGCGTCGATGTCGTGGTCGCGGCAGAAGTCGACCAGCAACCCCTCGAACGACTCGACCTTGACGTTGTCGAACTCACCGACGGCCTCGCCCAACATGGTCAACCGCTCCGCCACCGTGAAGAGGCCGCTCTTGGCCGGGTTGACGAGCACGGCGACGGTCACCTCGTCGAAGAGCCGGGCAGCACGCCCGATGATGTCGAGATGACCATGGGTCGGCGGGTCGAACGAACCGGGACAGACGGCTCGACGCATGAGGGCTCCTTGATCGGCGGCTCGGTCGCAGGCGTCACCACAAGTGTGGTCACACCACAACGTCGGGCCCGCTCCCTGGCGGGGAGTCCGGCGACCCGATGACCTGACCGTAGAACAGCATTGTCTCGCCGTAGCGCTTCTCGCGCATCCCCTTCAGTCCCCTTGGCCACACCCAGGGTTCGCCCCGACGGGCCCGCTCGACCACGAAGACCGCCTCATCGCTGACGAGACCCGCCCGGAGCAGCCCCGAGAGGACGACGCCGACAGCCGCCGTCTCCATCGCGTACGGCGGGTCGGCGAAGACCACGTCGAAGCCCCCTTCGACCTCGTGGTCTGCGAGCGTCTCAGGCAGGCGCTCAGCCCTGATGGCGTGGACGGTTGCCTGGTCGAAACCGAGCGCGGTGACGTTGGCGCGGATGAGAGCGGCCGTGGTCCGGTCGTTCTCGACCAGCAGCACGGATCCTGCTCCCCGCGAGCACGCCTCCAGCCCGACGGCGCCCGAGCCGGCGAACAGGTCGAGTACGCGAAGTCCGGCCAGCGTGCCCAGCTCTGCCTCGAGCGCGGAGAAGAGCGCCTCTCGCACCCGGTCGGCCGTCGGCCGCGTGCGGGTCCCCGGCGGTGTCTTGAGGCGGCGGCCGCGAGCCGACCCACCGATGATGCGGCTCACGACTTGTCCAGGAAGCTGGCCTGGTCGGTCCGGATCAGGGCCCCGACCCGAGTGGCCAGGACGGGATGCTCGACGAGCTCCGGGTCTGCGGCGACCACGGTGTCGGCGGCGGTCCGGGCGGCAACGATGACATCCTCGTCGCGCAGCACCGAGAGCAGCCGAAGGCTCGAACGCCGACCCGACTGGCTCGCACCCAACACGTCACCCTCGCGACGGTTCGCGAGGTCGAGTCGCGAGAGCTCGAAGCCATCGGTCGTTGCGGCGACCCCATCCAGCCGTGTGCGCGAGTGCGAACCCTCGACGGCGTCGGTGACCAGCAGGCACAGCCCGGGCACTGCACCGCGGCCTACCCGGCCCCGAAGCTGATGCAGCTGTGACACCCCGAACCGGTCGGCATCCATGACCACCATGAGCGTGGCATTGGGAACGTCGACACCGACCTCGATCACGGTCGTGGCTACCAAGGCGTCGATGTCACCCAGCGCGAACCTGCGCATGACCTCGTCCTTCTCGTCTGCCGGCAGCCGGCCGTGCAGGGTCGACAGGCGGAGCTCGGCGAGCGGCCCCTCCGCCAGCATCGTGGCTACCTGGGTGACCGCCACGGGAGGCCGACGCGAGGGAGCCTGCCCGGTCGGGTCTGCCGTCTCGTCGTCGATGGGCTCCTGCATGTCGGACTCGGGCTCGGTGCCGATGCGCGGACAGACGACGTACGCCTGGTGGCCCTTGGCCACCTCCTCGCGTAGGCGTTGCCAGGCCCGGTCGAGCCAGTCCGGCGCCTGCTGGACCGGCACCACCACGGTCTGTATCTCGACCCTCCCCTGCGGCATCTCACGCAACGTCGAGACATCGAGATCGCCGAAGACGGTCATCGCCACCGTGCGCGGGATCGGGGTCGCGGTCATGACCAGCACGTGCGGAGGGACCGCCCCTGCCCGGGCCGTGAGGGCGGCACGCTGCTCGACCCCGAAACGGTGCTGCTCGTCGACCACCACGAGGCCGAGCTCGGCGAACTGGACCGCTTCCTCGAGCAGGGCGTGGGTGCCGACGACGATGCCGGCCGAACCGGAGACCGCGTCGAGCAAGGCGCCCCGGCGGCGCGACGCCGTGAGCGACCCCGTGACGAGGGCGACGCGGGTCGCGGTCTCGTCGCTGCCGAGCATGCCGCCCTCCGCCATCGAGCCCAGCAACGTCAGGATCGAGCGGTAGTGCTGCTGGGCCAGCACCTCGGTCGGAGCCAGCAGGGCAGCCTGACCACCGGAGTCCACCACCTGGAGCATCGCTCGGAGCGCGACCACGGTCTTGCCTGATCCGACCTCACCCTGCAGAAGCCGGTGCATCGGGTAGGAGCGCGTGAGATCCCTGTTGATCTCGGTTCCGATGTCGCGCTGACCGGCTGTCAACGAGAACGGCAGTGCGGCGTCGAAGCGGTCGAGCAGTCCCCCCGCGATGCCGGGTCTCGGAGTGGCCTGCAGCTCGCGCGTCAGCCGACGGCGTTGCGCGAGGACGGTCTGGTGCACGAACGCCTCGTCGTACTGAAGTCGGCGACGGGCCTGCTCCCAATCCTCGCGACTCTCGGGCTGGTGAATGCCACGGATGGCTTCGTCGTACGACATGAGCCGGTGGTCGCGACGGACCTCGTCGGGGAGGGGGTCGGGCAAGGTGTCGACAGCAGTCAGCACCAGCTTGACCGAGTCCATGATCATCTTCGACGTGAGCTTGGAGCTGGCCGGGTAGATCGGCAGCAGCCGCTTGGCGCCACTGTCGGCGACGACGCTCTCGAACTCGTCGAGGTCGCTGCCCTTGCCGAGGATCTCGCAGGTGGGATGGTTCAGCTGGCGACGCCGGTTGAACAGCGTGACCTTGCCGCTGAACAGGGCCACAGTTCCTGGCTGAAGCTGCTCGTCACGCCAGTGCTGCCCGAAAAAGGTGCAGACCAGCTCACGCTCACCATCGGTGATGACCACCTCGGTCCGGGTCGACAGCCGCCCACCCCGCTTGGGTTTGAACCTCTTGCTCGTGACGCTCCTCGTCTTGGCCAGCACGGTGACGTGCTCGTCGAGGACAAGGTGAGCGAAGTCGGTGAGCTGTCCGCGGTCCTCGAGGCGGCGGGGATAGTGCTCGAGCAGCTCTCCCACGGTCTCGATCTCGAAGACGTCGCCCAGGGCCGCGGCGGCCTTGGCGCCCACCAGCCCGCGCAGCGGGGTGTCGGGTCCGATGCGGGCAGCAGCCATCACTCGACCCCGATGAGCAGCGGGTAGCGCTGTTGACCCCCGTCGTACACAACGACCTCGACGTCGGGACGTAGCGCTGCCACATGTGAGGACACCCGGTCGACCAGGCGGTCGATGTCGACAGCAGCGGCGCCGGCGAGGTCGCCATCGAGCCCGTCGCCGATGGCTGAGTCCGAGGGCACGGCACCGGTCACCAGGGTGACCATCTCACCGCCGCCGGACAACAACCGGGTGACCACGTCGATGGCGACGTCGTCGAGGTTGCCACCGACCACGGCGAAGTCGCCCTCGACCACGCCCAGGCTGTCACCACGCCGGCAGGCACCGGCCATGGTCATGGCGTCCTTGGCGGCAATCGTGACAGCGCCGTGGCGAGCATGTCCGGCCGCCGACGTCATCGACACGACGTCGTCGTCGAAGGACCGGGATGGGTCGTGCACCGCGACCGCGGCCAACCCCTGCACCTGCGCGCGGGTCGGGATCACCGCGGTGCGGATGCCCTCGTCGCGGGCAGCCTGCGCGGCCGCTTCGGCAACGGCGATGGTGTCCCCGTCGTTGGGCAGCAGGATCACCTCCGCTGAACCCGTGGATCGGATCGCGTCGAGCAGTTCCCCGGTGGAACACCGCCGCCCGGGCCCACCTGGTACGACGCCCGCCCCGGCCTGCGCGAACAGGGATCGCAGACCCGGGCCGGCCCCGACTGCGACGACCCCGCGCGGCCCGACCGGGGCGCCTTCGGCCGCCGCGCCGCCCCTCCGGCGCCCGGCGGCGGCCTGGCTGATCTGCTCGGCGAAGTGGGTGACGCGCACCCGGTACGGCCGCCCTGCGTCGAGACCGGCCTCGATCGCGGCGCCGACGTCGTCGACGTGCACATGCACGTTCCACAAGCCGTCGCCGCCGACCACGACCAGCGAGTCACCGAGCGGCGCGAGCCGCTGCCGGAGGGCAGGGATCTTGGTGTGGTCGGCGTCGAGCAGGAACATGACCTCGTAGGCGGGTCCGTCAGCGGAGAGGTCGGCGTCGGTCTGGATCGGCACGGGCAGCGGCCCGCGACGCTGGTAGCGCGCCGCCGTAGGCTGTCCGGTCAGCGCCTCCTCGGCCGCGTCGAGGATCACGCACAGGCCACGTCCACCCGCGTCGACCACTCCGGCCGAAGCGAGGATCGGCAGCTGTTCCGGGGTGCGCTCGAGGGCCTCGCGTGCGGCGAGGGCGGCCGCTCGGACGACGTACCCCATCTGGGCCGTGATGTCGTCAGGTGCATCAGGTACGGCGGCCTGCCCGGCCTCGGCCGCTGCCCGGGCCACCGTGAGGATGGTGCCTTCGACGGGCGTCGCCACCGCGTCGTATGCCGCCGTGCAGGCCAGCGTCAGCGTGTCGGCGAGCAGCTGGCCGGGTTTGCTCGGGTCGCCGCGCAGCAGCTGATCGGCACCGGCGCGCATGAGCTGGGACAGGATCACTCCGGAGTTCCCGCGTGCCCCCAGCAGCGCGCCGCGCGCGAAGACGGTCAGGGCTCCGACCATGGTGGTGGGTTCGGCGTCGACCAGTGCCTGCCGGGCGGCCTCGAACGTCAGGTACAGGTTGGTCCCGGTGTCGCCGTCTGGCACCGGATAGACGTTCAGCGCGTCGATCTCCTCGCGAGCCGTACCGAGCGCCTCGAGCGTGACATCGCACCAGTGCTCGAGCAGTGCCAGCGCCAGCGCGGCCACGGCGTCGCCTGAGGCGCCCCCGGAGGCGGCATCAGGCACGGCAGTGTCGGTCACGGGGTGGTGCTCCAGTCGGGGTCGTCAGGCGGTCGTCAGGCGGGTCGTCGGGTGTCGGGACGGGTCGATCGGGAGCGGGGGCAGCCCGTTCCGTACGCGCAAACCCTATCCGCCTCGGGTGCGTCCCCGGTCGTGCTGCCCGCCCCGCGCGGCTCGGTGGGCGGGCATCGATTGGCGTCCGGTGCGACCGATCCGTTATTCTTGCCCGGTTGCCCTGTGGGCCCGTGACCGCTGTGCGGTACGGCCGAAAGCAGCGGCAGTTGATCCGATCCCGTGATTCCAGGAGTACACCGTGGCCGCCGTCTGTGACATCTGCGCCAAGAGCCCCGAGTTCGGCCACAACGTGTCGCACTCGCACCGCCGGACCAAACGCCGCTTCGACCCCAACATCCAGCGGGTTCGCGCGGTCGTCAACGGTACGCCGAAGCGGCTCAACGTCTGCACGTCCTGCCTGAAGGCCGGCAAGGTCACCCGCTAGCGGACCGGCTCAATCCCGCCACTCCACCCCCGGACCGACAGGTTTCGGGGGTTTTTCTCTGGGCCGAGGTGGCTCGTCGAGGGTGTCCCGTAGCGGCTTCGCCGCTTTCGGACTCCTGTCATCGGAAGTGCTGATGGCCGTCCGCGCCGTCGTACTCCGCCCCGTCGACCGTGACCTGGCCGGGGCCCTGACCGAGCACCACTCCGATGCGACGCCACGGCTTGGGCAAGGTCGTCCCGGCGGGAAACGTCGCGGCGAGGCTGTAGTCGTCACCGCCGGTGAGCATGAACCGCAGCGGGTCGACGCCCAGCGCGGCGCCCACGGCCTGCAGCGGCTCAGGCACGTCGAAGCCGGCCGTCGTGATGTCGATGCCGACCCCGCTGGCGGTGGCCAGATGTCCCAGGTCCTGGAGCAGTCCGTCGCTCACATCGATCATCGCGGTCGCCCCGGCCTTCGCTGCCGACGGACCGGCGTCGTAGGGCGGCTCGGGCCGGCGATGGGCGTCCACGACGACCCGCGGAGACCGGAAGCCGCGCCCGAGGACGGCGAACCCCGCATCGGCCCAGCCCTGTCGCCCGGCCAGCGCGACGACGTCTCCCGGCTGGGCGCCTGATCGGCGTACGACACCGTGCTCGCAGGTGCCGAGGACAGCGATCGAGATCGTGATGACGTCGGCGCTCGTGACGTCTCCGCCCACGACGACCGCCCCCACCTGGGCAGCCTCGGCGGCCAGCCCGTCGGCAAAGTCGAGCGCCCACTGGGCCTCGAGCTCAGCCGGGGCGGCGAGCCCGACCAGCAGGCAGGTCGCGCGACCGCCCATGGCGTTGATGTCGGAGAGGTTCTCGGCTGCCGCCTTGTGGCCGACGTCGGTCGCGCTCGACCAGTCGAGGCGGAAGTGGCGGCTCTGGACGAGCATGTCGAGCGAAGCGACCACCTGCCCTCCGGAGGCCGCGCCGAGGGCGACGACGGCGGCGTCGTCACCCGGTCCGACGACCACCCGGCTGTCGTTGGTGGTGTCGAAGCGCTCGACGAGTGCGTTGACGAGTCCGAACTCACCGATGTCGCCCAGGCTGCCCTGGAGTGCTTGGCTCATGGGAGTTTCCCTCGCTTTCGCCGTACCGCTGGATGTGACAACCTAACGGAGCGGTAGCGTGAACATCGCTCCAGGACACGGACCCGACCTAGCAGGAGGCCCCAGTGGTGGTTCAGGCGTACATCCTCATCCAGACCGAGGTCGGCAAGGCCGCGGAGGTCGCCCAGGCCATCGCCGGAGTCAAGGGCGTCACACTCGCCGAAGACGTGACCGGTCCGTATGACGTGATCGTCCGGGCCGAGGCGCGCAACGTCGACGAGCTCGGCAAGCTGGTCGTGGCGCGCGTGCAGTCGATCGACGGCATCACCCGCACGCTGACCTGCCCCGTCGTCCACATCTGAAGCCACCACCCGTCGAGTTGCTCGTGACTCGACCTCGTCGCATGTCTGCCCCTGTCCCGCGTTGCTGCGTGGCGGGGGCGTCGTGTTGAAAGGCCGCCCGAGCCCGGCGCTCACCGGCCGGGTGGCGTCGGGGGTGGCGGTGGGTTTGCTGCTCTGCCTGGCCGGGTGCGGGTCCGGGGACGGTGCCGTCGAGGTGGCCGCACCCTCGCCGACCGGCGCGGCGACTGACCAGTGCGCGGCCCTGATCGACGACCTCCCGCCGACGGTCCTCGACGAGAAGTCCCGCGCGGTGGCTCCTGCCGATGCCTTGGCGGCCGCGTGGGGGGATCCCGCCATCGTCCTCCGGTGTGGCGTGTCACGGCCTACCGCGCTGGTGGTGACGTCGGCGTGCTTCGAGGTGAGCGGCGTCGGCTGGCTGGCCACGCAGGACGGTCGCGAGGTCTCCGGTGACGAGCCGGTCAACGGCACGATGACGTTCACGACGATCGGCCGGTCGGCGTACGTCGAGGTGTCCGTCCCCGACGTCGACGGACGTTCCCCGGCTGACCCCCTGACCGTCCTGGCGCGCCCCATCCAACACTCGATCCCCCTCGAGCACCCTTGCCAGTGACCCTCCGCGTTTGCCTAGTTCACAAGCCAGAAGGCTTGTGAACTAGGCAAATTTCCCTTGGGGACCCGGTTGTTGCCTCGGGTACTCCCAGGTCCGCGCTCCCGGCGTACGGCGTCGGGGGTACGGCGTATCCCGTATCCCGTATGCCGTATGGCGTATGGCGTCGAGCCGGGGCTCACCGCAGGCCGGTCGAGCGCTGCAGTGCCAGGCTGATCAGCCGCTCGACCAGCTCGGGATAGTCCAAGCCCGACTCGGCCCACATCCGGGGAAACATCGACGCGGGAGTGAAGCCCGGCATCGTGTTGATCTCGTTGATGACGATCGTGTCGTCGCGGCCGACGAAGAAGTCGACCCGGGCCAAGCCCTCGCAGCTCAACGCCTCGAAGGCGGCCAGGGCGAGCTGCTGGACCTGTTCGGTCACCTCGGCGCGGAGGTTCGCCGGGACGTCGAGGGTGACGCCCTCCTCCCCCAGGTACTTGGCGGCGAAGTCGTAGAACTCGTGGGTGCCGTAGCCGGTGATCTCAGCCACCTGACTCGCGTCGACACCACCGTCGATCCGTTCGAGCACGCCACACTCGATCTCCCGGGCGCCCTCGGCGGCGGGCTCGACGAGCACCTTCGGGTCGAACTCGCGCGCGTGCTCGATCGCCGCGTCCAGCTCAGCGGCGGTTGCCACTTTCGTGATGCCGAGACTCGACCCCCCGCGCGCCGGCTTCACGAAGACCGGGTAGCCCAAGGACGCGACAGACTCGCGCGCCGCCGCCGGGTCGTCCTTCCACTCTCGCGGCTTGACGACGACGTACGGGATGATCGGCAGTCCGGCGGCCGCCAGCACCACCTTCATGTAGTGCTTGTCCATGCCGACGGCGGACGCGAGAACGCCGGAGCCGACATACCTGATGCCGCCGACCTCGAACAGTCCCTGGATCGTGCCGTCCTCGCCCCACGGCCCGTGCAGCAACGGGAACACGACGTCGACCTCACCGAGCTCGGCCGGCGTGCGGCCCGGCTCGACGACCGTGATCTCTCGCCGGCTCGGATCCTGGCTGACCACCACGGCGGCCGACGCGCCGTCGACCTCCGGTGTATGCGCAGCCGTGAGAGCAAGACGCTCCGGATCGCCGGACTCGAGCACCCATTTGCCCTCGGTGCTGATGCCGATCGGTACGACGTCGTACGCGTCTCGATCGATCGCCGCCAGCACGCTGGCAGCCGTCGAACAGGAGACCGCGTGCTCGGCCGAGCGACCGCCGAAGACGACGGCGACGCGGGGCTTACGGGAGGCGCTCATCCGGCCGATCGTATCTGCCTCACAATGGTCCGGTGACCCCACACCACGACAGCCATAGCCCCACGCCTGACGAACCCGCCGCCGCCGATCCGCGTTGGCGCCCCGAGACGCTGGCCGTCAAGCTCGGACGGCCACCGAGCGAACCCGATGAGCCGCTGAACGTGCCGCTGACGATGGCCTCGACCTACGTCGCTGGCGGTGATCGCGAGTACGGCCGGTACGCCAACCCCACCTGGGAGGCGTTCGAAGAGGCGGTCGGCGAGCTCGAGGGCGGACGGGCTCTCTCGTTCGCCTCCGGGATGGCGGCTGCGTCCACAGTGCTCGACCTCGTGGCACCCGGCGAGACCGTCGTCGTGTCCCGGCACTGCTACCAGGGGATGCTGGCGCAGCTGGCGGCGCTGGAGGCACGCGGCCTCGTCAAGGTGGTCCTCGTCGACATCGATGACACCGCGGCCGTGCTGGCGGCGCTCAACGAGGACGTGGCACTGCTCTGGATCGAAAGCCCCACCAACCCCGCGCTCGAGGTGGCCGACATCAGGGCACTCTGCACGGGAGCGGCCGCGGCCGGCGTGCGGGTCGTGGTCGACAACACGTTCGCCACTCCCCTGCTGCAGCGGCCCCTCGAGCTCGGCGCTGACTTGGTGGTCCACTCCGGCACGAAGTACCTCGCTGGCCACTCCGACGCGATGATCGGTCTCGTCGTGACCGGCTCGGAAGACATCTACCGCGCCCTCGACGAGAAGCGGCGGGTGGTGGGTGCGCTGCCCGGCACGTTGGAAGCGTGGCTTGCGTTGCGCGGGTTACGAACACTGCACCTACGCGTCGAACGAGCGCAGTCGAACGCCCAGGAGCTCATACGTCGCTTGGACGGCCATCCCGCCATCGAGCGGGTCCGCTATCCGGGGTTCGGCGGCATCATCGCGATCGAGGTACGCGGGGGCGCTATGGCGGCCGACCTCGTGACCCACGCGACCGGCCTGTGGGTGCACGCGACGAGCCTCGGCGGCGTGGAGTCGTCGATGGAGCGGCGTCGTCGCTGGGCCGGAGAGTCGCCGACCATTCCGGAGAGCCTGATCCGGATGAGCGTCGGGGTCGAGGATGTCGAGGATCTGTGGTCCGACCTGGCGACCGCCCTGGCCTCGGTGCCTGTTCCGGAGTGAGCTTCGTACCTCTGGCCTGACCGGCGCGCCTCGGACGCTGGCGTCATACCGGTGGAACAAACCCGGCCAGGGTGTCTGGCAAACCAGGCAAACCCGCAGTGCCCAAGGCGCGTTTGCCTAGTTCACAAGCCTTTTGGCTTGTGAACTAGGCAAACCGGACGGCGAGGTGAAGCGTCAGGCGCGTTCGGACTTCGTGGCCCGCGAGATGAGAGCCTGCAGCATCTGCTGTGGCGTCGTCTCACCGCGGACCAGTGTGGCCACGGCCTCGACGATCGGCATCTCGACGTCGTGACGATGGGCGAGGTCGTTGATCGACTCGCAGGACTTCACGCCTTCGGCGATCTGTCGCGTCGACGCCGCGATCTCGTCGACACTGAGGCCCTGCCCGAGCTTCTCCCCGAAGGTCCGGTTGCGCGACAGCGGCGACGAGCAGGTCGCCACCAGGTCGCCCAGCCCGGCCAACCCCGAGAACGTGTACGGGTCGGCGCCGAGCGCCTCGCCCAACCTGGCCGTCTCGGCGAGCCCGCGAGTGATCACCGTGGCCGTGGAGTTGTCGCCGAAGCCCAGACCCACAGCCATCCCGACAGCAAGCGCGATGACGTTCTTGGTCGCACCACCGAGCTCGCAGCCGACCACGTCCGTGTTCGTGTACAGCCGGAGCGAGCGGCTGTGACACCGGTCCTGGAGCTGCTCCGCCACTGACTCCGACGAGCACGCAATGACAGCGGCGGCCGGCTGACGCGCCGCGATCTCGTGCGAGAGGTTGGGGCCCGACAGGACGGCAATGCGTTCCGGTCCGATGCCGGCAACCTCCGCGATCACCTCGCTCATACGCTTGGAGGTGCCGAGCTCGACCCCCTTCATGAGGCTCATCACGACCGCGTCGTCAGGAATGTGCTTGGCCCAGTCCTCGAGGTTGGCTCGCAGCGACTGCGAGGGAACGGCCAGCACCGCGATGTCGGCATCCCCCAGCGCCTCCTCGGGGTCGTGCGTCGCCGAGATCGCCTCCGGGAGGGCAACCCCCGGAAGGTAGTCGCGATTCTCGTGCACGGCGTTGATCGACTCGCTCAGCTCTTCACGCCGCGCCCACAGCACGACGTCGTTACCTGCGTCGGCGAGCACCAACGAGAAGGCGGTCCCCCAGGACCCCGCACCGAACACCGCCACCTTGCTCATCAGAACTCGCTCGTTCCCCTCTTGTCCGTCCGGGACGGCTTGTTGGGATTGCCCGTCTCGGCGACGCCCTCAACCTTGGGATCGAAGCGGACGGCGGGCGCCTTGGCGCCGCGGATGTCCTCGAGGAGTGCGGTCACGTCAGCCATGATCCGCGCCGTGGCTTCATGCAGCACCGTGGGGGTCAGCTTCTTGCCCCTCAGGTCGTCGAGATCGACCGGCGCACCTGCGCGGATGCGCATCGTCTTGCGGGGCAGCAACCGCGGCCGACGAGAGTACGGCGCCAGCACCTCCTGCGGGCCCCATTGCGCGCAGGGGATCACCGGGCAGCCCGTGGTGAGGCCGATCCGGGCGGCGCCCGACTTGCCGACCATCGGCCACAGGTCCGGGTCGCGTGTGATCGTGCCTTCGGCATACACGATCACGCATTCTCCGGCGCGGACGGCGTCGACGGCTGCGCGGAACGCCTTGGCAGCGTCCAGGGACTTGCGGTACACGGGGATCTGTCCCGCGTTCCTGAGGATGTGACCGATCACCGGGACCGCGAACACCTCAGCCTTCCCGAGGAAGCGCGGAAGTCGGCCGTTGTCGTACACGAAGTGGCCGAACGGGACCGGGTCGAACTCGGACACGTGGTTGGTCACCAGGACACAGCCGCCATGGGAAGGAAGATGGTCCGTACCCCGCCAGTCGCGCCTGGTGAGCAGCATCATCGGCCGGTGCAGCGCGACCACGCAGATCGCGAGTGCCCATCCCCGCCTGTGCCTGGCCACTGTCACCCCTCGCTCGCGCGCCCGTGATCGGGTCGTCGCAGGCAGACAGTTTTGTGCACCGGACCTGACCATGTCGAGCCGGGTGGCAAGATCGACAGAGATGCCACCCTCCGCAACGACGCCAGGTCCGGTGCAGCAACCCGCCGCTTGGTCGGTCGTCATCCCGGTCAAGCAGACCACCATCGGCAAGTCACGATTGCACGGGCTGCCCGACGACGCGCGACAGGCGCTGGCGCGCGCGTTCGCTCTCGACACCGCTGCAGCCGCCGTCGCGACACCCGGCGTCCAGCGGGTCGTGATCGTCACCAACGACAAGGACCGCAGCGGCTTCGTCGACGTGGGTGCCGAGGTCGTCGACGACCGCCCGGATGCGGGGCTCAACGCCGCCATCGTCCACGGCGTCCATCACGTCGCCACGACCGGTGGCCGCACGGGCGTCGTCGCGCTGACCGGGGACCTGCCCGCCCTACGCTCCGATGTCCTGCGCATCGCCCTGGATGCCGCACCAGCACCTCGGTGGTTCGTGTCAGACTCTGCCGGAACCGGTACGACGTTGCTGGCTGCGTGCGGCGAACGGCTGTCACCATCGTTTGGCCGGCACTCGCGAGCGGCTCACCATGCCAGCGGCGCGGTAGAGCTGGACCTCGTTGGCCTCGGCCGGCTGCGCCGCGACGTCGACACCGAGATCGACTTGTGGGACGCCGTGCGACTGGGGGTCGGACCGCATACGGATGCCGTCCTGTCGCGCTTCTGTCTCGATCGGCTCGAGCCGCTACCGTGACGAGGTGGATGAGATGACCCGACAAGGCACGGTGTGGGCGTATGACGACCAGACGCACACGGGCACGGTCGTCACCGACGACGGCACGGAGCTGACGTTCAGCGCTGAGGTGTTCCTGGCCAGTGGTCTGCGGCTGCTGCGCTCCGGCCAGCGGGTCCGGATGGCCGTGACCGGTCAGGTCATCGACGCGCTGACGATCCTGACGCTCGACGAACCGCGCTGACGTTGGGCCTGACCGCCCACCCCAACACGCAGAGAGGCCGGACCCGTCGGGTCCGGCCTCTCTGAGGTGTGTGCTGGCTCAGCGCTTCTTTGCGGCCTTCTTGGCCGTGCTCTTGCGTGCCGTGGCCTTCTTGGCAGGAGCCTTCTTGGCCGTGGTCCTGCGTGCCGGCGCCTTCTTTGCTGCGGTCTTCTTGGCGGGTGCCTTCTTGGCTGTGGTCTTGCGTGCCGGCGCCCTCTTTGCTGCGGTCTTCTTGGCGGGTGCCTTCTTGGCCACCGTCTTCTTGGCGGGAGCCTTCTTGGCCACCGTCTTCTTTGCTGCGGACTTCTTGGCCGTGGACTTCTTGGCCACCGTCTTCTTTGCTGCGGACTTCTTGGCCGTGGCCTTCTTGGCCGGTGCCGATGTGGTCTTCCGGGTCGGTGCTGCCGTCTTCGCCGCAGCCACCGCGGCCTTGGGAAGCTTCTTGGCACCTGACACAACGGCCTTCAGGTCAGCTCCAGCACGGAACTTGGGCACCGCGGTCTTCTTGGCGCGGCTTCGCTCGCCCGTGCGTGGGTTGCGGACCATCCGCGACGGACGCACGACCTTCTCGAAGGCACCGAAGCCGGTGATCGCCACCTTCTCACCCTTCGCCACTTCGCGAGCGATGGTGTCGAGCACAGACTCGAGGGCGTGCTGCGCAGCCTTCTTGTTGCCCTCGAAGTGGTTGGACAGGGCCTCGATGAGTTGACTCTTGTTCAAGGGACTTCCCTTTCATGAACTCGGACCGGTCGAGCCCATGCTCGACGTTGGTCAAAACGCTATTCACCATAGAACCGCATTACAGGCCGACACACCCAATCAGCATCCCTAGTTTTATGGGGACCTCAGCACGTCCGTCGGTCGAAACAGGCGACAGTCACGTCGTCGATGCTGTCGCGGGAAGTCCCAGCTGTCACGCGGTTGCTGGTTTGAACGACGCCCGATTCCCTTCGTAGGAAGAGATGTCGGCCTCATGGGTCATGGTGAGACCGATGTCGTCGAAGCCGTTCAAGAGTCGCCAGCGCGTGTAGTCATCGATCTCGAACGGTGTTTTGACGCCAGCGGCACAGACAACTTTTTCGTCGAGGTCGACGGTGATCTTCGTGGCCGGATCACGTTCGACCACCGTCCAGAGTGCTTCGACAGAAGCAGGATCGACGACCGCGACGAGCAAGCCGGACTTACCTGCGTTGCCTCGGAAGATGTCTCCGAACCGAGAACCGATGACGACCCTGAATCCGTAGTCCTGCAAGGCCCATACGGCGTGCTCTCGTGACGAACCGGTCCCGAAGTCGGGCCCCGCCAGCAGGATGCTGACCCCGGCGTACTCCGGAGCGTTGAGGACGAACGAAGGATCGTGACGCCAGGCCGCGAACAGCCCGTCCTCGAATCCCGTCCGGGTCACGCGCTTGAGGTACTCGGCGGGGATGATCTGGTCAGTGTCGACGTTGCTGCGGCGAAGGGGCAGCGCGGTTCCGGTGTGGGTCGTGACCTTCTCCATGTCAGGCGTCCTCTCGTACGGGAAGATCAGCGGGACTTGCCAACCGTCCGACCACAGCCGTCGCAGCAGCAACCAGCGGCGACACGAGGTGAGTGCGTCCACCCTTCCCCTGCCGACCCTCGAAGTTCCGGTTGGAGGTCGAGGCGCTGCGCTCCCCCGGCGTGAGCTGGTCGGGGTTCATGCCCAGACACATCGAGCATCCTGCCCCGCGCCACTCGGCCCCGGCCGCCTTGAAGACGACGTCGAGACCTTCCTCTTCTGCCTGGAGGCGAACCCGCGTCGACCCCGGCACGACGAGCATGCGAACGGTCTCGGCGATGTGGTGGCCCTCGATCACGGCGGCAGCGGCGCGCAGGTCCTCGATCCGGCCATTCGTGCACGACCCGACGAAGACGGTGTCGACTTCGATGGCGCGCATCGGTGTGCCGGCCGACAGCCCCATGTACGTCAGCGCACGCTCGGCCGCCACACGGTCGCCTTCATCCGTGAACTCCTCCGGTGAGGGGACTGCGGCTCCGAGCGGCACGCCCTGGCCCGGGTTCGTTCCCCAGGTGACGAAGGGGGTCAAGGCGGTCGCATCGATACCGACCTCTTTGTCGAAAACGGCCTCTTCGTCAGTCACCAACGACGACCAGTACGCAAGGGCGGCCTCCCAGTCCGCACCCTTCGGCGCGAAGGGGCGGCCGGCCAGGTAGTCGAACGTGGTCTGGTCCGGCGCGATGAGCCCGGCCTTGGCTCCCCATTCGATGCTCATGTTGCAGATGGTCATGCGGGCCTCCATCGAGAGCGCGGAGACCGCATCCCCGCAGTACTCGACGACATACCCCTGTCCGCCACCGGTGCCCTCCTGCGCGATCAGTGCGAGGACGAGGTCCTTGGCCGTGACCCCTGGTGGCAGCGAGCCGCGCACGTTGACGGCCATCGTCTTCGGCCGGGCCTGCATGAGCGTCTGGGTCGCGAGCACATGCTCGACCTCGCTCGTCCCGATCCCGAACGCCAGGGCACCGAACGCCCCGTGGGTCGAGGTGTGCGAGTCACCGCACACCACCGTGGTGCCCGGTTGTGTCAGGCCGAGCTGAGGCCCGACGACATGGACGATGCCCTGTTCGACGTCTCCGAGGGAGTGCAGCGTGATGCCGAACTCGGCACAGTTCGATCGCAAGGCCTCTACCTGTGCTCGGGAGACCGGATCCGCGATGGGCTTGTCGACGTCGATCGTCGGGATGTTGTG
Organism: uncultured Actinomycetota bacterium; assembly: GCA_963750495.1. Lineage (GTDB taxonomy): Bacteria > Actinomycetota > Actinomycetes > Propionibacteriales > Nocardioidaceae > JANLYC01. The sequence continues at coordinate 19,828 of CAVVQV010000017.1, read as the reverse complement.
GTCCTCGGTCGCCAGCGTCAGGTCAGGCCTCCGGACACGACGGCCAGCCTGGCGCAGCCCGTCGAAGGCCTGCGGACTCGTCACCTCGTGCACCAGGTGCAGGTCGATGTAAAGGAGATCCGGCTCTCCGGTCGCTCGCCGGACGACATGGTCGTCCCAGACCTTGGCGGCAAGGGTTCGCGGACCGCTCGCGGAGTTCTGCGACATTCTCTGCTCCTGATTTGCGTTTCATCATCTGAGACGGCAGTATCGAGGCATGGACAGGTCTGACAACTCTAGCGGAGTCGGCGTTCTCGACAAAGCCGCTCTCGTCCTGTCGGCACTCGAGTCAGGTCCCGCCACCCTCGCCGGACTGGTGACGGCGACCGGCCTGGCTCGCCCGACAGCGCACCGACTGGCCGTTGCCCTCGAGCATCATCGGCTCGTCGCCCGCGACATGCAAGGCCGCTTCATGCTGGGACCCAGGCTCAACGAGCTGTCGTCCGCTGCGGGCGAGGACCGGTTGCTCGCAGCCGCCGGCCCGGTGCTGGCCCGACTGCGAGACATCACCGGCGAGTCGGCGCAGCTCTTCCGTCGCCAGGGTGATCACCGCATCTGCGTCGCCGCCGCCGAGCGACCCGCCGGGCTGCGCGACTCGATCCCCGTCGGCAGCCAGCTCTCCATGCTGGCCGGCTCCGCCGCACAGATCCTGCTGGCGTGGGAAGACCCCGACCGGCTGCACCGCGGCCTCAACGGTGCCGTGTTCAACGCTGCTGCGCTGTCGAGTATCCGGCGCCGCGGCTGGGCCCAGAGCGTGGGCGAGCGAGAAGCCGGCGTGGCCTCCGTGTCCGCCGGGGTGCGATCACCGTCTGGCAAGGTCATCGCGGCCGTATCGGTCTCCGGTCCCCTGGAACGGATGACGCGCCAGCCGGGACGCATGCACGCTCCCGCCGTGCTCGCCGCTGCCGAGCGACTCAGTGAGTCCCTACGCCGGCACGGCGAGTGATCATTCGCAGGCCAAGCCGTGGCGCCTGCCGCTAGGCGAACAAACTTCCCTGTGGCGCCATCGATGACTCGAGACCCAGCAGGAAGCGCTTGCGCTCGATCCCACCGGCATACCCCGTCAACGAACCGTCGGCTCCGATGACCCGGTGACAGGGGACGACGATCGCGATCGGGTTCGCGCCGTTGGCGAGCCCCACCGCACGGGATGCGCCGGGCGGCATGCCGAGCCTGCGCGCGATGTCGCCGTACGAAGCGGTCTGGCCGAACGGGATCTCCCGCAGCTGCGCCCACACGCGCTGCTGGAAGGCAGTGCCGGCTCCGGCGAGCGGTAGGTCGAACTCGTGACGGTCGCCGGCGAAGTACTCCTCGAGCTGACGCCGCGCCGCCACGAGCACCGGCTCAGTCTCACCGTTGTCGCCGATGACCTCGGGCAGCTCGTCGTGGAAGTGCACCAGGGTCACGACGCCGACTTCTGCGCGCAGTTCCAGCGGTCCCACCGGCGACGTCATCACCATCGTGGCTGTCATCTCAGTACCTCGTCTCGATCGTCGGGCGCGGGTCGGTCTCCGGTCGCGCTGGAGAGCGCTGACCACACATGCATGAGGGCGTAGGAACGCCAGGGGCGCCACAGCTGGATCCGTGTCGCCGCGTGGTCGGGGTCGATACCGACCTGGGCCAGGCCGTGCCGGGCACCGAGGTCGGTGGTCAGAAAGACGTCGGGGTCGCCGAGGGCGCGCATCGCAATGTAGTCGGCGGTCCAGGGTCCGATGCCCGGAAGAGCCAGCAGTGCAGAGCGGATGTCGGTGCGGTCTGCGCTGCGATCGAGCACCACCTCACCCGCGGCCACCGCCTGGGCCAGGCCGACGAGGGCGCGGCCACGTGACCGCGGCATGGGCAGCGCTTCGGGGTCGGCAGCGGCGAGGGTCTCGGCCGCCGGGAACACGTGCGTCAACGCTCCATGCGCGCCGTCGATCCGGTCGCCGTACGCCGTGGTGAGCCGCCCGGCGATCGTGCGCGCTCCGGCGACGGAGATCTGCTGGCCGATGACTGCGCGGACCGCGACCTCGAAACCGTCGACGTGTCCGGGCACCCGCACACCGGGGCTCTTCTGCACCCAGGGCCGCAAGGCCTCGTCGCTCATGAGGTGCTCGTCGATCGCGACGGGATCGGCGTCCAGGTCGAGCAGCCGCCGGCAACGCTCGACCGCGGCAGCCAGGTCGCGCAGGTCGCTGAGGGCGAGCTCGCAGGTCACAGACTCGGCTGCCGGGGTCAGGACCACGGACCCGTGACCGTGCGGCAGCCGCAAGGTGCGGGCGTAGGAAGGGGACGCAGCATCGGCGGAGACCGACTCGATACCGGGGACGGCACGCGCACCGAGGAAGCCCAGGAGGCCGGCAGCGTCGAACGGCGACCGCACGGCCAGCGAGACGGTCACCAACCCCTGGGCGGACGACGTGGCCGCGGGGAGCTGTGGACGCCGTGCTGCGCGCAGGCGCGTGGGGGTGGTGGCGTAGACCTCGGCGATGGTCGCGTTGAACTGCCGGACACTGGCGAAGCCTGCCGCGAACGCCACGTCGGCGAACCCCATGTCGGTCGTCTCGATCAGGATGCGCGCCGTATGCGCGCGCTGAGCCCTCGCCAGAGCTAGTGGACCCGCGCCGAGCTGCTCACTCAACATGCGGTTGAGGTGGCGCGAGGTGTAGCCGGCGCGGCGCGCGAGGCCCTCGACACCGTCACGCTCGACCACGCCGTCGGCGATCATGCGCATCGCGCGGCCGGCGACATCGGCCTTCACGTCCCATTCGGGCGAACCAGGCGTGAGATCGGGGCGGCAGCGTCGGCAGGCTCGGAAGCCGGCGCCCTGAGCGGCCGCGGCGGTGACGAAGAAGACGACGTTCTTGCGCTGTGGGGTGATTGCCGGGCAGGAGGGTCGGCAGTAGATGCCGGTGGTCCGGACACCGGTGTAGAAGACCCCGTCGAACCGGCGGTCGCGCCCCTGGACGGCGCGGTAGCAACGCTCGGCGTCATCGACCACGCCGGCGGACGAAGTGTCCCAGCGAGATGACGTGTGCGTCCGCGATGTCATGGCTCCATCAAACAACACCTCGCCGACAAAGCCTCGCGGATTTCGGACATCGCCACCGGCGGCCAACCGCCACCGACGGTCAGTAGAGCGCAGCCAGGTCGTGGCCGAGAGCGATCGAGCCGCCGACAGGAAAGGTCAGGAAGACAACCCGGACCACCCAGGTGCCGATGACAGATTCCTGGATCGGTCGTAGGAGCGTGCGCCGTACCGGCAGCAGCACAGCGACGACCAGGGCGACGGGGATCGTGACGAGCACGCTGGGAACAACGAGGATCGTCAGGATCACAGGGACGACCAGGCGGCGCGACCCCTGAGCGGACCATGAGTCCGGCCGCGCGGCTCGATCGACCGCGATCGTGAGGGCGACGCCCATGGCCACCGGCAGTGCGACGAAGAGACCGACGGCCAGCCAACGGGGCTGGAGCAGGACGAAGTCGACGCCGTCGGCGTGCACCAGCAGGGAGCCCGCAACCGCGCCTGCGGTGAGGCCGACGGTGGCCCGTCGAAACCAGGTCGGCCCGATCAGCCAGGGTGCAACCGCAATGTACGCGGCGGCACCGATGACCCCGACCGCCGCACCGATCACGAGCAGGTTGTAGGTGCCACTGAACGTGACCTGGCCGATCATGAACCCGTCATCGCTGGTCACGCCTCGCACGGTGTCCGGCGACGTCAGGCGGAGCACGAACATCACCAGGCGGCTGCCGAGCCCGGCGACCACTATCCCGACAGCGAGGCCGGCCGTCATGATGATCCGGACCAGCTCGGCGAGCTCGTCGCGGTACGACGGCTCGACGTCGACTGCTCGGCCATGCAACTCGCTGACAGCGGCCATGTCAGGACCCTAGGCCGCGCGCACTCTGGCTGAACAGTCCCAGAAGAAAACGCCTCCCCCAGCGAGCGGAAGGCGTCTTCTTCGATGGTAGCCCCGACGGGATTCGAACCCGCGCTACCGCCTTGAGAGGGCGGCGTGCTAGGCCACTACACAACGGGGCCATCGAGCGGACGAGAGCCTAGAGGGTCACTCCAGTGTTCTCATCGCTGGGGTACTAGGACTCGAACCTAGACTAACTGGACCAGAACCAGCCGGGCTGCCAATTACCCCATACCCCATGGTTGGTGCGCGACCACCGCACCTACGATCGATGCGATTGCCGAGGGGAGACGATACCGGAGCCGTCGCGTCTGCTCCAAAACGAGGGGGCAGCCCGGGCTCAGGCCACCCCGACGACGTCGACGTCCGCGGGAACGTATTTGACCAGCGCGCAGTTGTCGCGGAGGAGCTCCTCCCGCAGCCGGTTGCCGCTCCGCCGGTCGATGACGCTGCGCCACAGCTGGTTGGCCCGGAAGTACTGACCGCGCAGCCGGTAGAACTGCTCATGCGCGGCATAGACGCGGTACGAGTGAGGCAACTCACGGTCGCAGCGCAGCTCACCCTCCAAGTAGCGCTCCCCGACGTTCACCCGCAGCTGGAAGGTCGCGTTCGTGCCGTTGCGCACACACAGGTCGACGTAGTTGTAGACGATGCTGCAACCGCTCCCCCAGGGCAGGACCCGGCCATTGTCCGGGAACGGGTCGAACGAATGCTCGGACCGTTCGGTGACCGTGAGACCGGAGTGGAGCACCATCCAGTGGATGAGGTTCGCCAGCTGGCAGATTCCGCCGCCAACGCCGGGGCGCGCCTCTCCGTTCGACAACCGCATGCCCTCGACGAAGCCGCGCCGCCGGGTGCAGTTCCCCACCGCATGGTTGAACGAGAAGGTCTCCCCCGGTCTGATAACCAGGCCGTCGACGCACGCAGCGGCCAATCGGAGGTTCGTGACCTTGTTGTGCTGCAGGTGCATCTCGGACTCGCCGAGCTGACGCAGCAGCAGTGAGTTGTGCCGGGTGACGCGTACCGGCAGCGGCTCGTGCTCCACGTCTCTCGCCCACGGTGTCCGATCCAACCACCACTGGATCCGGCGCCTGGCGCGGTGGTAACGCACGGCAAGTGGATACAGAGCGGGGTGCCGTTCGGAGCGGCGCGGGCGCCGGCTCACGAGCATGGCCATCCGGTCTGCGTCGGGACATACGTCGTCGGGCGCGGTCGGGGGCGCGGAGATCATCGTGCTCATGTCCGGTGAGATGCCGCCGGCAGCCGATCAGTTGCCGCCAGGTCCGAAACGTTATCGAGGAACCCGGCGTCGGTAGGCCCTCAGCAGCCAGGGCGTGAGGATCGCGAGCAGGACCAGGTCGAGAGCGAACGGCAGCCAGGTGACACCGCTGGGGTCCAGCGCGTCCGACACGTCCTCGATCAGCGCCGCCGGGATCAGCGCGGCGAGGTTCTTGACGGCGTGGATCGCGATCCCCGCCTCGAGCCCGCCCGTGCGGATCGCGAGCCAGGCCAGCACGACCCCGAGCAGGAAGCGGTCGGCGAACAGCGGCGGCGCGAACTGCAGGTGGGCCGTCGCGAAGATCGCGCCTGACGTGACACAGCACGCCCACGTCGGTATCCGGGTGGCCCCCAGCGCCTGGAGCACGAGACCTCGGAACAGGTACTCCTCGCCGGCCGCCTGCAGCGGTGTCGTGAGCAGCACCACGACGAGGAACCAGATCACGGCGCTGTCGACCGGGTTCTTCCGCTCCGAGTACGCCGCCACGGTGCCCAGCACGAGGAACAGCGACCACACGACGGCCGCCATCCAGCTGCATCGCAGCAGCCACGGCACGCGCAGGCCCGGGAGCGTCGACGAGAGTCGTCCGGGCCGACTCCGGTACACCAGCCAGTACAGCAACCAGGCCACCGGGATGAGGAGTGCGAGTCCGAGGTTGGTTGCCAGCATCTCGCCGGCATCGATCCCGTTGTCGATGTCGAAGGTGAAATCGGAGAAGCCCACCGCCCGCGCTCCGGCGAAGACGACCACCACCGCGATGATGGTGCCGGCGAGCAAGCCGACAGCGGCCGCGACGGCGCTGACCAGCAGCCTCCACCAGGCGCCGCGATCGCGCTGCACCTGTCGGTGGTACTCGACCGTGGCCGTCGGGGACTGCGCAACAGCGTCCGGTGGCGGCATCGGGGGCGGGGGTGGTGGTGGCGGGTATCCCGGTGGCGGACGAAGCCAGGGCACCGGAGCACCTGCCGGCGTTGGCCGGCTCCAGGGTGACGGCTCCGGCGGCTCAGACATCAAGCAGCGGCCTCACGCGGACGCTGAGGTCACCGCTGCCAACCGCGCAAGGGAGCGGTCGCGGCCGAGGAGGTCCAAGGACTCGAACAGGGGTGGTGAGATCCGGCGACCGGTGACCGCGACGCGAACCGGCCCGAACGCGACCCGTGGCTTGAGGCCGAGCTCGTCGATCAGCTTCCCCCGCAGGCACGTCTCGATGGTGGGGGTGTCCCAGGTCGCCAGAGCCTCTAGCGCGTCGTGTGAGGCGCGGACGATCTCGACACCTGCGGCGTCGAGCAGCTTGGCCCGGTCGTCAGGATCGACCGTGAACGACTCGTCTGCGACGAAGAGGAAGCCGATCATATCGACGGCCTCGCTCAACGTCGTCAGGCGCTCGTGGATGAGCGGCGCGGCCGCGGAGAGGGCCTCGCGCTCGCTCGCGGTGGGCTCGGCGCCGAACATCCCGGCCGTCTGAAGGTAAGGCACGACACGATCGGCGAGATCGTCGACCGACAGGGCCCGCAGGTGCGAAGCGTTGATCGCCTCGCACTTCTTCATGTCGAAGCGCGCCGGGTTGGGGTTGACCCGGTCGATGGTGAACTTCTCGACCATCTCGTCCATGGTGAAGATGTCGCGGTCGTCCGCGATCGCCCACCCCAGCAGAGCCAGGTAGTTGAGCAGCCCCTCCGGCAGGAACCCGCGGTCCCGGTACGACAGGAGGTTGGACTCAGGATCGCGCTTGGAGAGCTTCTTGTTCCCCTGGCCCATGACGTACGGAAGGTGTCCGAACGACGGTGTCACACCGCTTCCGACACCGATCTTGGCCAGCGCTTCGTACAGAACCACCTGACGTGGCGTCGACGACAACAGGTCCTCGCCACGCAGCACGTGCGTGATCTCCATCAAGGCGTCGTCGACCGGGTTGACCAGGGTGTAGAGCGGATGTCCGTTCGCCCGGACCAGGACGTAGTCGGGGACGTGCTCGGCCTTGAAGGTGATCTCGCCACGCACCAGGTCGTGGAAGGTGATGTCTGCGTCCGGGACACGGAAGCGCACGACCGGGGTACGGCCATCCGCCTCGTAGACGCCGACCTGGTCGGCGGTGAGCTCGCGGCAGTGCCCGTCATAACCGGGGGCGCGTCCCTCGGAACGAGCCAGGTCGTTGCGTTCCTCGAGCTCGGCCTGTGAGCAGTAGCAGTGGTAGGCGCTGCCGTCGGCGAGCAGTTTGGTCGTCACCTCGGCGTACAGGTGGTAACGCTCGGACTGGCGGTACGGTCCGAACGGGCCGCCCACCTCTGGGCCCTCGTCCCAGTCGAAGCCGAGCCAGCGCATCACTTCGAGGAGCGTGTCGTACGACTCCTGGCTGTCTCGGCTCGCGTCCGTGTCCTCGATCCGGAAGACAAAGGTGCCGCCGAGGTGTCGCACGAACGCCCAGTTGAACAGGGCCGTACGCGCAAGTCCGACATGCGGGTTGCCGGTCGGGGACGGACAAAAACGTACGCGGACGGGGGACGCAGAAGCGTCACCTTCAGTCACGAGAAACCACCCTGTTCTTCAACGTTCCGATGCCGTCAACGGTGACAGACACGTCGTCGCCGGCCTCCATCGGGCCGACCCCTGCCGGGGTGCCCGTGAGGACGACGTCGCCCGGCAGCAAGGTCATGAACGACGTGATGTAGGCGACGACGGTCGGGACGTCGAAGATCATCGAGCTCGTGTTGCCGTCCTGCTTCAGCTCACCGTTGAGCTCAGTCCGGATCGCCAGCGCTGACGGGTCGAGCTCGGTCTCGATCCACGGCCCCAGCGGGCAGAACGAGTCGAACCCCTTGGCCCGCGCCCACTGGCCGTCGGTCTCCTGCAGGTCGCGTGCGGTCACGTCGTTGCCGATCGTGTAGCCGAAGATGACGTCCGCGGCGCGCTCGGCGGGTACGTCGCGGCAGATCCGCCCGATGACGACCCCCAGCTCGCCCTCGTAGGACACGAGCTTGCTCTGCGTGGGGTAGACGATCGGGTCGAAGGGGCCGACGACCGACGTGTTCGGCTTGAGGAAGACGAGTGGCTCGGTGGGGACGTCGTGGTCGAGCTCCTCGGCGTGCGCGAGGTAGTTGCGGCCGACGCAGACCACCTTGCTCCGCGGAATCACCGGCGCCAGCAGTCGTACGTCGGCCAACGAGACCTGCTCGCCGGTCAGCTCGACGCCGGAGTACAACGGGTCGCCGACCACGGTCGCGATGATCTCCTCGCCGCCGGCGCCGCCGACCACGCCGAACTGGGGCTCGTCACCGGTGGTGTATCGCGCAATCCTCACGGGGCCAGAGCCTACCTGCCGTCGTTGTGCGCTTCGGCCCGAGGGACGACAGGGCCCGCGGGCGCCGGCCGCCTACGATGGCCTGATGTCCGGAGCGTCCGTGCTGGTCCTCACCGAGCCGCAGTGGCGGGCTCGACAGGCCGCGCACGAGCAGCGGGTCGACGCGTGGATCTCGCCCCATCTCGAGCGACGCAGCCGCGGGGTTTCTCATCCCGTCGAGGATTTCCTCTTCTCGTACTACTCCTACCGTCCGGCCTCCTTGTGGCGGTGGCATCCGGGGTTAGACGTCGAGCTGACCGGCGACGTCGCCGTGTTCGACGGGCGGCCGGGATACGACGTCTCGGCGGGCCGAGCCCGGATCGAGCCCGGCCTGGTGAGGCAGCGGCGCGAAGCCTTGCAGTGGATCCACAACCTGGTGGCTGCCACGGCCTCCCGACCTGCCGCGCTCGGCTGCTTCGGTCTGCACGAGTGGGCCATGGTCTACCGGCAGTCCCCTGAGGACCGTCGCCATGCGTCGTACCCGTTGCGTCTCGGACCCGTGCGAACCGACGGGGTGGTCGAGTCGTCGCGGATCACGTGCAGCCATTTCGACGCTTTCCGCTTCTTCACCCCGCCGGCTCGGCCGCTCAACCTGCTCGAGCCGACTCGCGAGAGGCAGCCTGACCTCGACCAGCCGGGCTGTCTGCATGCCGCGATGGACTGCTACAAGTGGGCCTACAAGCTGGCGCCACTGACGTCGTCGGAGCTGGTGGCGGACTGCTTCGAGCTCGCCCGCGAGGTGCGGCACGTCGACATGCAGGCGGCTCCCTATGACCTTCGCAGCCTCGGCGTGCAGCCGATCCCCATCGAGACCACCGATGGCAAGACTGTGTACGTCGAGCATCAGCGTGACTTCGCGGAGCGGTCCAATGTGCTCCGGGAGCGCTTGCTCGCTGTCTGCGATGCGGCCCTGTCAGGTGTCGATTCAGCGGTGTCGTGAGGTGGTTGAGGCGGCTCGCCGACAGGCTTGTCGAGACCAACCCCGACGGTCGAGCTTGTCGAGACGCCGTTGATCTCGACCAGCTCGATCAGCGGATGTCTCCCAGATTTCCTTTGTGGATAACGGATTCTGGTGTCGGGAGGCGATCCGAAAGTGTCGGTGGCGGGTTCTAGATTGGTTCCATGAGCACGACGCAGGGACCGCCACCGACCGTGGGCATCGATGATGCCTTCGGCCGTGGTTTCGCGGGCGCGCGTCATGGACTCTCTGACCTGGTCGACACCCCGACGTGGTCGTTGGACGACAGCCGCTTGGACCGTCGCATCGGTGACGTGTTGGCGTTGAAGGCACAGGTGGACGAGCTCGCCGCCCGGCTGGTCGCGGAGGCCGACGACCGCAACCTGGCCCACCGTCACGGTGCTTCCTCGACGAGGGCGCATCTGATGACCGCACACCGGATGTCGGCCGGAGAAGCGTCGCGCACCGTCCGCACCGCCAAACAACTGCACGGCACCGCTGTCACCGAGCCCACGCGTCGTGCCGTCGCCGCCGGGACGGTGTCGGCCGAACAAGGGGTGGTGGTCGCGGCCGCAGTCAACCGGCTCTCACCCACGGTCGAGCCGGACCGGGTCGAGGTCGCGCAGCAGGATCTGCTCGCCCATGCCCAGACACTGTCGTTCAGCCAGCTGCAGGTCGCGGCGAACCATCTGGTCGAGGTGATCGACCCCGACACCGTCGATGAGACCCTCGAGCAGCAGCTCGCCGCGCAGGAACGCAAGGCGTTGGCCTCAGCCTGGTTCACCGGCCAGCTCGGTGCCGACGGCATCGCCCGCGGAAGGTTCGCTCTGCCGAACCTGGTCTTCGGCATGCTCACCAAATATCTCGAGGCCGTGACGTCACCCCGCCGGGTCGCCACCGGCCACCGGCACCGACGCCGCCATACCGGCTGAGACGACCGTGGCGGACCTGCCCTATGGCAACCGGCTCGGCCGGGCGTTGTGTGAGCTGATCGAACACCTCCCCTCCGACGGACACCCCCAACACGGCGTCGCCAACGCCACCATCGTGGTCACCGTCGACGAAACCAGACTCCGCGCCGGGGCCGGCGAAGCTGTCCTGGACACCGGCGGTGCGATCTCGGTCGGGGAGACCCGGCGGCTGGCCTGCAACGCCGGCCTCCTGCCGATGGTGCTGTCGGGTGGGTCGAAGATCCTCGACCTCGGCATAAGCCGCGTCTGTTCGACCGCTACCAACGCCTCGCCCTGGCTACCCGAGATCAAGGCTGCGTCTTTCCTGGGTGTGAACGCCGACCCGCCTGGACCGAGGCACATCACCGCATCCCGTGGAGTCAGGGCGGCCCGACCGACATCGACAACGGCTGCCTCCTCTGCAGCTTCCACCACCACCTCATCCACCAAGGCGAATGGAACCTCACCCTCGCGCCGGACGGCATCACCGAAGTCATCCCACCCACCCGCATCGACCCGCAACGAAGACCCATCCGCCACCAACGCCTCAAACCCCGACCCGGCTAGCCCGAACGAACGTCACCGGTCGCCTGTGCTTTGATCGTTCCTGCGACAGATCCGGCCGAGGGGATCGCCATGAAGGACTACTACGTCGCCGACGTGCGATCGGTCGCTGCCCAGTCGCGCGTCATCGCCTCGGATGTCCAGGTCCGACCGAGTACTCGCGACGACATCCCAGCCCTCGCCGAGTTGTACCTACGGTCGTACGGCGATCCCGCCACGACATTCGACGACGCCCTTGCCGAGATGCATCAGGCGTTCGACGGCAGCTGGGGCGCCCTCTGGCCGGACGCGTCACCGGTGGCCTGGATCGGGAGCAACCTCGTTGCTGTCGTCCAGACAGTCCGTCGCCCGACCATGGACGACGCCCCAGACTGCCCTTGGCTGATCGAGGTCTTCACCGATCCACCTCGTCGGCGGACCGGACTTGCGTACGCACTCGTGGTCGGGGCCTGCCGTGTCCTCGAAGCCGCCGGGGAAGGGCTCGTCGGGCTCACGGCCGATGACGACAACGAGCCGGCGTTGGCGTTGTACCGATCGCTGGGTTTCTCCGAGGCGCAGTGACACGCGGACCAACGACAAGGCCTGAGCCACCGAGCTTGGCTGTCAGCTGATCAACTGCCCTGGCCGGACCGCGAACACGTTCGATCGGGATGGCGGCGTCAGGAACGTCGGTGGGGTGTGGCTGGTTGACCTGGGTGGTGTACGGAAGGGATGTCCCGCGCTGCGTCCAGGCCGGGCCGTCACACGTCGACACTCCGCGGCGAAGCCCCCACAGCGAAACATTGCTTGGGACGCTGGCGACGAGGCCGTGCACCAGCTTCGGGTACACCGTGGAGAGCAGCTCCGCTGCCTCGCTGCCACGCGTCATTCCTACGACATAGACGCGCTCCGCGTCGACGCCGGGTCGGCTCCGCAGCCAACGCAGGGCACGAGCAAAGTACTCCAGCGGGATCCTCAGCAGAGAACTCGGGAGACCGGGCGCTGCGAAGTAGGCGAGCGAAAGGGTCGGATAGCCGCGGGTCGCCAGCCCGTCAGCCAGCGGTGGAGAGGCCACCCCGCCCTCCGAGCCTCCTATGACCAAGACTGCGGCACGGCGAGCGCGCGGCGAGACGTTTGCGGGGCTCACGTACTCACCAACGAGGCCGGTTGTCTGCACCGACAGCTGCTGGTGAGCGACTCCGGCCGCGATGCTTCGGCGTCGAAAGGTCGCGGACGCGAGCTCGGTGGAAGCGCTGGGGAGTCGAGCCATCCCACCGGTACCACGCGTCGCCGGGACCCTTCACACTCAGCAGGCTCACCAGTCCCATCGGCACTACCCTGGTAGGGACCGGACGTGCCGGAGTCGTGATCCAGGTCGATGACTCCCTGCGAGTCCACGGTCATCCCCACGTGCGAGGTCACCCGCCGGCCCCCGGCATCAGCCGCACCACGACTGCACTGCCCGGCTGTAGGCCAGTCGCACGGATGTGCACCGGCTCAGTCGCAGTAGTCGTGGACGGATCCACCAACAACGCGAACCTCCCGGTCAGCTGCCCCTGCTCGGTCACTGGTCCGCCCCGATCGCTCCTCGTCCGAACCAGACGTACAGGACCCGAGGAGCGCTGCCGCGACCAAGACGGACAGGAGGCCGGACACTCGCCTGTCGGACGATCTTTGGGTCGGAGACTTCACCCGCCACATCTAAGTACCCCGACCAGAAGGTCCAGATCAGTCGATTCCGGACAGGCTGGCCGCCGCGGGTCAGCTGATGGGAGGCGGGCCTTCCGCCAGGGCCGTTCGCAGCAGTGCTTGCGCCGACCAGCGCATCGTCGCCGCCGCCTCGGGGCGCGACAGGCCACCCACATCGGTGAGCCAGATCAGCGACTCGATGCCGGCCGCGCTGCGGACCGTCTGCGCCAGCCGCCGCCGCTCGGGCGCGGCCAACGGCAAACCCTCCATGGCCTCCTCGAACCAGGCGATCGCGCGACCCTGGCGCAGCGGCAGCTCGCTCGTGGCGGCCTCCTGGAGGGAGATGCGCAGCATCGCGCGCAGCTGCGGCTCGGTGTCCACCACCATGTCGACGAAGGCGCCGACCACGGCCGCGAACCGCGTCTCCGGGTCGCTGTCGGCGGACACGACGTCAGGCAGGAGCGATGCGGCTGAGATCTCGGGGTGGGCCGCTACCAGCAACGCATGCTGGCTCGAGAAGTAGCGGTAAGCAGTGGTGCGGGACACGGAGGCGTATTCGGCGGCTTGCTCCACGGTGGGCGAGGTCTCGCCCTGCTCGATGAGGTGTCGCGTGGCCGACACGAGCGCCTCCCGGGTGCGCTGCTTCTGCCGGGTTCGGCCGACCTTCTCGTACGACGTTGACATACCGTTCATGGTACCGTAGTTTCGTCATGGGACATTAGTCCCATGAAGAGATGAGGGCATCATGGACGTGACCACGGCAACGGTGCGGGCAGCGGGCGAAGGCGAACGTCGCTGGTTCTTCGGCGGCGGTATCCACACGTGGAAGGCGCACGCACACGAGTGCAACGGCGCGTTCCTGATCTTCGAGGACCTCCTCGAAGGCGGCAAGGCCACTCCCCTGCACATCCACCCCGAGGCCGACGAGACGTTCTTCATGCTCGAAGGTGAGATCCGACTGATGGTCGATGGCGTCGAGACCCCGTTGGCTGAGGGTGGCATCGCGGTCATTCCCCGCGGCATCCCGCACGCCTTCCTCGTGACCACGCCACGGGCGCGCATGCTCTGCTTCCAGACGCCGGGCAGTGGCGAAGCCTTCTACCGCCACGCCAGCGAGCCGACCGAGCAGATCGAGCCTACCGGACCGGTCGACTTCGGGCGCGTCGGGCAGGCGGCCCAGGCCACCGGCGCAATCGAGATCCTCGGCCCGCCGCCTTTCACACCGCCTGCCACCAACTGACGGATCCATGGAGCGCTGCGATCAGTGCGAGACACCCGCCCGGCGTAGTCCGTAGGTCACCGAGTCCACGAGCGCCCGCCAGGACCCTTCGACGATGTTGTGACCGACGCCCACCGTGACCCACGAGCCCCTGTCGTCCGCGGTCTCGATCAACACCCGGATCACGGCATCGGTGCCGTGACCCTGGTCCAGGATCCGCACCTTGTAGTCGATGAGCTCGAGCTTGGACACCTCGGGGAAGGCTTGGCCGATGGCCCGGCGCAGCGCCTCGTCCAGGGCGTTGACCGGGCCGTTGCCCTCCCCCGTGACGACGATCCGCTCGCCACCAGCACGCAGCTTCACGGTGGCCTCCGAGACGGCTTCGTCGGCGGGCGAGGACTCGGTGATCACTCGCCAGGACTCCACGTCGAAGTACGACGGCCGGACTCCTTCCACCTCTTCCACGAGTAGCAGCTCGAACGACGCGTCCGCCGCCTCGAACGTATGACCGGCGGCCTCCATCACCTTGACCCGGTCGGTGATGCGCGTGACCACGTCGGGCTCGGCCGACAGGTCGAAACCGAGCTCGCGACCCTTGAGCTCGATCGACGCCCGTCCGGCCATCTCGGAGACGAGCAGCCGCATGTCGTTGCCGACCGACTGCGGGTCGGCGTGCTGGTACAGGTCCGGATCCACCCTGATGGCGCTGGCGTGCAGCCCGGCCTTGTGCGTGAAGGCCGACACGCCGACGTAGGGCTGCCGCGAGGCCGGCGTCACGTTGGTCACCTCGGCGACCGCATGTGCGATGCGGCTGGCCTCCCTAAGCCGGCCGCTCGGCAGCACCGACCGGCCGAGCTTCAGCTCGAGGTTCGCGACGACCGAGATGAGGTCGGCGTTGCCCGTCCGTTCGCCGTAACCGTTGACGGTGCCCTGGACGTGAGCGGCACCCGCCGCCACGGCAGTCAGCGTGTTGGCCACCGCACAGCCGGTGTCGTTGTGGCAGTGGATGCCGACCCTGGTCCCGTGCCTGCCGAGCTGGTCGAACACATCGCCCACGACGTCAGCCACCTCGGGTGGAAGCATGCCCCCGTTCGTGTCGCACAGCGCGACGACCTCCACACCCGCCTCGGCCGCCGCCAGCAGCACCTCGAGCGCGTAGGCCCGGTTGTCGCGGTAGCCGTCGAAGAAGTGCTCGGCGTCGAGGAACACGCGTTGACCGCCGTCCCGCAGGAACGCGACGGTGTCCCGCACCATCGCCAGGTTCTCCTCGAGCGTCGTACGCAGCGCCAGCTCGACGTGACGATCATGGCTCTTGGCGACGAGGGTGACGACGGACGCACCTGACTCGCTCAGCGCCCGGACCAACGGGTCTGCGCTCGCTTCGACCCCGACCCGGCGGGTCGCGCCGAAGGCGGTGAGCGTGGCCGTCTCGAGCTTCAGCTCCTCTCGGGCACGGCGGAAGAACTCGGTGTCCTTCGGGTTGGCGCCCGGCCAGCCTCCCTCGATGAATCCCACGCCGAAGTCGTCGAGATGCCGCGCGATGTGCAGCTTGTCCTCGACGGAAAGGTTCAGGCCCTCCTGCTGGGCTCCGTCGCGCAGCGTCGTGTCGTAGACCTGGAGGTCCGGTACGGGAGCGGTGCTCGGGGTGGCAACCATGTCGAGGGTCCTAGAAGCGGTCGGGAAACAAAAAGACCCCCCGTGGGAACGAGAGGTCAGCGCGATGGGAGAACCGTCGCGCTAGGGGCCGATAATCGAGCTCGTGCCAACCATGCCAGCAGTGTGGCACCTCAACCGCCCGCATGGGGATACGGCGTCTCAACCAACGGACAATCCTCGCCTGCGTCCAGACCTCAGGCGATCCGGTGCATCCAGCCGTACTGGTCGTCGGCCCGTCCGTACTGTACGTCCAGCAACCGCGTCCGGATCCGGTTGGCCAGGGTGGCCTCGCGCTGGGTGGCGACCTCGCCGCCACGCCACTTGAGTGCGGCCACCGGCGTGATGACAGCGGCGGTTCCACAGGCGAACACCTCAGTGATGGTGCCGTCGGCGACGCCCTCACGCCACTCGTCGATCGTCACCTTGCGCTCGTCGACCTTGTGGCCGAGCTCGTCGGCGATGTCGATGATCGAGGAGCGCGTCACCCCTTCGAGGATCGAGCCGGACAGCTCGGGAGTGACCATCGTGCCGTCGTCGAACACGAAGAAAAGATTCATGCCGCCGAGCTCCTCGACATAGCGGCTCTCGACGGCGTCGAGGAACGCGACCTGGTCGCAACCGTTGTCGATCGCCTCCTGCTGGGCGACCAGGCTGGCGGCGTAGTTGCCACCACATTTGGCCGCTCCGGTGCCGCCCGGGGCCGCCCGGTTGAACTCCTCGCTGAGCCAGAGCGTCACCGGCTTCACTCCCCCGGCGAAGTACGGGCCGGCGGGCGATGCGATCACCGCGAACGTCACGTGCTTCGAGGGGCGAACTCCGAGGAAGACCTCGGAGGCGAACATGAACGGCCGGATGTAGAGCGACTTCTCACCACCCGACGGCACCCAGTCGACGTCGGTCTGCACGAGGGCCCGGACCGCGGCGACAAAGTCGCCCACGGGCAGCTCGGGCAGCGCGAGGCGGTGGGCGGACCGCTGGAAACGCTCGGCGTTCGCCTGCAATCGGAACGACCACACCGACCCGTCGTCGTGACGGTAGGCCTTCGTGCCCTCGAAAATCTCTTGTGCGTAGTGCAGCACAGAGCTCGCCGGGTCGACGCTGAACGGCCCGTATGGCTTGACCGTCGCGCCGTGCCACCCGCCATCGGGAGTCCACTCGGACACGAACATGTGGTCGGTGAAGTGGAGACCGAAGCCGGGCTGCTCGAGGATCTCCTGCCGGCGCGCAGCCTCCACGGGCGCGCTCGATCGCTGGATCGCAATGTGAGACGACGTCATGGCCTCAACGTACTTCACCCCTGAGTCAGCCGGGAGGCAATGGTGTCTCCCACCTCGCTCGTACGGCGCTTGGCTCCTGCGTTGGCGGTCAGGTCATCGAACACCGCCTGCTCGACGCGGGCGGCTGCCTTGCTGTGGCCGAGATGGTCGAGCAGCAAGGCCGTGCTGAGGATCGCCGCGGTCGGATCAGCCAGCTGCCGGCCCGCGATGTCCGGAGCGGACCCGTGCACCGGCTCGAACATGCTCGGCGCCGTCCCCGCGGGGTTGAGGTTGCCGCTCGCCGCCAGGCCGATCCCACCGGTCACCGCGGCAGCCAGGTCGGTGAGGATGTCACCGAAGAGGTTGTCGGTCACGATGACGTCGAACCGGCCGGGGTCGACCGTGAGCATGATCGTCGCAGCGTCGACGTGCAGGTAGTCGACGGCGACGTCGGGAAACTCGGCCGCTACCTCAGCGACGACGCGGCTCCACAGCGCTCCAGCGTGCACGAGGACGTTCGTCTTGTGCACCCACGTCAGCCTGCGTCGAGGACGGCGCTGGGCGCGCGCGAACGCGTCACGGACCACACGCTCGACGCCGTACGCCGTGTTGAGACTGACCTCGGTGGCGACCTCGGCCGGTGTGCCGGCACGGAGCCGTCCGCCGTTGCCCACATACGGCCCCTCGGTCCCCTCGCGGACGACGACGAAGTCGACCTCGCCCGGGTCGGCGAGCGGCGTCGGGACGCCCGGGAACACCCGCGCGGGGCGCAGGTTGACGTAGTGGTCGAGCTCGAACCGGAGCCGCAGGAGCAGCCCGCGCTCGAGCAGGCCTGGCGGAATCGAGGTGTCTCCCGGCCGCCCGCCGACCGCGCCGAGCAGGATCGCGTCGTACGTGCGCAGCTCGTCGAGGACGGCATCCGGCAGGACCTCGCCCGTTGACCTCCAGTGCTCGGCGCCGAGCGCGAAGTCGGTGCGGGAGACGGCCAGGTCCTCGATCGCGGCAACACTCTCGAGGACCTTGACCGCCTCGGCTGTCACCTCGGGACCGATGCCGTCACCACCGATGACGGCCAGCCGGATCGAAGGAGTCATGCCCGTACCCTAGGGCGTCCCGCAGCCCACTCCTCCGGCTGCGCCCTAGTTGTCGTCAGGACGCTCTCCCCCGTGGTCGCGGAGGTCCATCGACTCCTGGACGGACTGCGGCGGACCAGCGGAGTACGCCGGCGGGCGAGCCGCGTAGGCAGCGTGGTCGTCGTCGTGCTGGGCAGGACCCCACTCGGGGTACATGTCGTACATCAGGTCACTCTTCCGGTCTGTTGGTCAGCTGGGATCAGCTGGAGATGGGTGCTTGTGGTGGGCAGCCAAGCTGGACGACCGGCGTCATGATGCAGAGCTGGAGCGTGGTGACGCTTCGACAAGCTCTGCGGATCAACGGGAAACCGAATGCGATCGGCATGGAGCGGTTCCTCGGGCAACGCGGTCGGCCAACGCCTGAACTCCGCGGCGAGGAGTTGGCCTAAGAGGCCCCGCCGCGGCGCGTAAGGATGGCTACGTAAAACCGCATGATGTGGTCAGCCTACGGATGGATCTCGTTGTGCGAAACCGATTTGGACGATCGTCTTGTCATATGAGACCGCATTTCTGCGACGAAACCGCGCTCGGCGCGCTGTGACAGACTCAGGAACGTGACCGCGCCAGTCGACCTTCCCCCGATCGTGTCCGCGGCCCTCGACCTGTCGCGTCGACGGGGTTTCGTCACCTCCAGCCGCACCGAGACCGGACGTCTGCTGGCTGCCCTGGCCGCCGGGCGGTCGGGTCAGCTCGGTGAATGCGGTACCGGGTGCGGCGTCGGCGCCGCGTGGCTGTCCACCGGCGCGCGCGAGGGCAGCAACATCGTAACCGCCGAGCTCGACCCCAGTCTGGCCGAGGCGGTCACCGACTTGTTCGCCGACGACCAGCGGGTCGAGGTCATCACGGGCGACTGGGGCTCGTTGCGCGACCACGCACCGTTCTCGCTGCTCTTCCTCGACGTCCGAGAGGCCAAGCAGTCGGGCATCGATGCCGTCGCCGGACTGCTCGGCCCTGGCGGACTCGTCGTCCTCGACGACTTCACGCCGTGCCAGACCTGGCCGCCGACGTACGAGGGGCGCGTCGACACGATGCGTCAGCAGTGGTTCACGGACGAGCGCTTCACGACCGTCGAGGTGATGGTGGCGCCGGACTCGGCCGTGGTCATCGCCGCCCGCGCCTGACCGCGCGGGTCAGGAAAGCTCGACCGCGCGAACCACGACTGCCTGCACCTCGGCAGCGATCTCGTCGAGAACGGCTGACGGGATCGCGCTGTCGACGGTGAGCGCGACGAGGGCGTGGCCGCCGCGATGGTCCCGAGCCACCTGCATGCCCGCGATGTTGATGTCCGCGTCACCCAGGATGCGACCGACCGCCCCGACCATGCCGGGCCGGTCGACATAGGTGAAGAACGCCAGGTGCTCGGTCGGCTCGAGATCGACGTCGTACCCGTTGATCTCGACGAGACGTTCGCGGTGGTGTATGCCGACGAGCGTTCCGGACACGGAGACCTGGCTGCCGTCAGCCAGCGTGCCTCGCAGCGTGACCAGGTTGCGGTGGTCGCTGCTCTCGGGGTCGGTGACGAGACGCACGGCCAGCCCGCGCTCGGCCGCCAGCAAGGGTGCGTTGACGAACGACACGGACTCCTCGACGACGTCGCTGAAAACACCCTTCATGGCTGCCAGCTCGAGGACCTTCACGTCGTACTGCGTGATCTCTCCGCGGACCTCGACGTCGAGCTGCTGGGCGACCTCCCCGGCGAGCGCGGTGAAGATTCGACCGAGCTTCTCGGTCAGCGGGATGCCGGGCCGGACGTCCTCGGCGATGACCCCGCCCTGGACGTTGACCGCATCCGGGACGAGCTCGCCGCTCAGGGCCAGCCGTACCGACTGGGCCACGGCGATGCCCGCCTTCTCCTGCGCCTCGT
>CAVVQV010000016.1:0-34025 GCA_963750495.1 uncultured Actinomycetota bacterium | reverse complement strand
AGTGGACACTTGATCAAGTTAGAAAGCCTTTCAGGCTCGGTTCCCCAGAGGGAACCGAGCCTGAAATTCGTAGCGGGGGCAGGATTTGAACCTGCGACCTCTGGGTTATGAGCCCAGCGAGCTACCGAACTGCTCCACCCCGCGTCGGGTGCTGTTGCGAAGGACAACACTACGCAGCCGCGCGAGACAGATCAAATCGACCTCTTGTGACGTCGGCGACTCTACTCAGCCACCACCGCGGTGATCTACGGACCACCCGGGCCGGCGGCGCGCTCGCGGGCCGCGATGGCCTTGTTGAGCGCCTGCGCACCCTTGGCGTTCAGCCGCTGGTACTCGCCGAGGTCGCCAGTGTTCAGCGCGTCGCGGGCGCGGTTGAAGTACTTCTGCGCCTGTTCCAGGTAGCGCGAGTCCTGCTGCTCGGGCGTCTCGCTGCTCGGTGGCTTGTTGTCCGGGGGTGGCTTGTTGTCCGTGGGTGGCGGGGCCGTCCCAGGTTCGGGCAGGCCCTCCGCGCTCGCGAACGCCTTGTCGAACGACGTACCGATCCCGACGTTGTCACCGATCGACAGCACGACGAACTGCAGGATCGGGTAGCTCCCGGTCCCGGTCCCGCCGCGCAAGGTGTACACCGGCTGGGCATACAGCAGCTCGTCACCGACCGGAAGCGTGAGCAGGTTGCCCATCTGCACGGTGGTCCCGTTCTGCTTGTACTTCAGCAGCTCGCCGGACACCTGCGCGTCGTTCTCCATCGCGTTCGCGACCTGGCTCGGCCCGCTGACGGCGTTGTCACTCGGCAGCTCCAGCACGGTGAAGTTGCCGTAGTTGTCGCTCTGCGCATCGGCGTTGACCGCCATGAAGCTGGCCAGGTTCTGCCGGCTGTTCGGCTCGTAGACGCTCGTGAGCGAGAACTCCGGCACCTCGTCCGGCAGCTTGACCGTCAGGAAGAACGGCGGCTGCTTGGCGTTGCCACTGTTGGGATCGGCCGGCACCCGCCAGTTCTCCGAGCCGCCGTAGAACGTCTTGGGGTCGGTGATGTGGTACGACGACAACAGGTCGCGCTGCACCTTGAACATGTCCTCCGGGTAGCGCAGGTGCGCCATCAGCTCAGGGGAGATGTCGTCGTACGACTTGACCGCTCCGGGGAAGGTGGCCATCCACGCCTTCAGGATGGGGTCCGCCTGCTCATCCGGCCGCGTCCACTCATAGAGGGTCACGGTCCCGTCGTACGCGTCCACCGTCGCCTTGACGGAGTTGCGGATGTAGTTGATGTTGTCGGACTTCTGCTGCGCCACCGCCGCCTGCGTCGTCAACGAGTCGCTCGTGGTGTCGCTCAGGTCGACGGTGTTGGACATGGGGTAGTCCGAGGTCGTCGTGTAGCCGTCCAGGATCCACACGAGCTTGCCGTCGACGACCGCCGGGTAGGTGTCGGAGTCGACCGTCAGCCAGGGCGCGACCTTCTCGACCATCTGGCGCGGGTTCCGGTCATAGATCACCCTCGACTCGGAGTTCACGCGTCCGGACAGCAGGATCGACGAGTCCCAGAACTTCGCGGCGTACAACATCTGGCTGAAGGTGGACCCGATCGGCACACCACCCAGCCCGTCGTAGGTCGAGGTCTCGTCAGAACCGCCCGCGCCGGTCCCGGTCGCCGGGATGTTCAGCTCGACGGGCGTGGCACCCTTCGGGGCACCCACGATGGAGTAGTTGGGCTCGCTCTCGCCGTAGTAGACCTGCTGCCGGAAGTCTCCCAGCGCCCCGGCGGTCGGCAGCCCACTCGCGGCCCAGACCGGCTCGCCGACGGGACCACGCTTGTCGCCGTACGCGGCCACCACGCCGTAGCCGTGGGTGTAGACGGTGTGGTCGTTGGTCCAGTTGCGCTGGTCTGGCCGGAGCCCCTCGAGGTTGAGCTCGCGAGCCGCGATGACCACGTCCTGCGGTTGGCTCTCGTCGTCCAGTGCATACCGGTCGACGTCGAGGACGTCCGGCATCTTGTAGAAACCGCGCTGCTGCTGCAGCTGCTCGAAGGCCGGCGCGACCAGCTTGGGGTCGATGAGGCGAACGCCCGGGAGGCCCTGGGCAAGCTTCTGCAGCTGTTCGGGGGTGTCGTTCGTCTTGCCCGGATAGCTCACCGGCTCGATGTCGGCGATGTCGTAGGCCGACCGCGTGGCCTCGATGTTCATCGCGATGTACTTCGCCTCCTTGTCGGCCTCGGACGGCTTGACCTGGAAGCGCTGCACGATGGCCGGCCAGATCCCGCCGATGAGAACCGCCGAGAGCACGAGCAGCCCGAGTCCGAGGACCGGCAGCATCCAACCGGGCCTGATGACGTTGGCGAAGAACAGCGCAGCGCAGATCAGCGCAATGACGATGAGGATGTTCTTGGCCGGCAGCACTGCGTTCGCGTCGGTGTAGGACACCCCGGTGAAGAGGTTTCCGTCGGAGATCGCCAGGCCGTACCGGTCCAGCCAGTACGCGACGGCCTTGACCAGCATGAACAGGCCGAGCAGGACGGAGAGCTGGACCTGCGCCGCATGCGAGAACCGGTCACGCTTCGCGCCGATCCGGATTCCGCCGTACAGGTAGTGCGTGCCGGCCGCGATGATGATCGCGAGCACGAGCATCGTGAAGCCGAAGCTGACCAGGAAACGGAACCACGGGTACTCGAAAACGAAGAAGCCGATGTCCTTGTTGAAGTACACGTCGCCCTGGCCGAAGGACTGCTGGTGACGCCACAGCAGGTAGGTCTTCCAGTGGCCCGATGCGCTCGCGCCGCCGAACAGGAACATCACGATGCCGAGACCGATCAGGATCCAGTGCCGGAGCGGGTCGATCGTGTCCTGATAGCGCTCGACGGTCGGGTTGCGGTAGCCGTCGTTGAACAGGATCGGACGCTGCCGGTAGGCCAGCAGGGCGCTGCCCACCGTGACGCCCGCCAGCAACAGCCCGAAGATGAGGAACAGCACCGTACGGGTCCAGAGCACGGTGGTGAACACGCCGCCGTACCCGAGCGAGGTGAACCACAGCCGGTTCGTCCAGACCTCGACGAACACCGAGAACAGGACGACCAGGGCGATGGCAATGCCCAGCGTCGGGAGCAGCGCCCGCGGTCGTTGCGAGGGCTGGCGACGAGGCGGTGGCTCGGGCCTGGACTCCTCGTCGAACATGTCGCTCACGTGACTCCTCTATCCCTGCGCTGAGGTCGTACATCCCTACGGTGAGGTCGCGTCGATCGCGATCCCCCTGGGTCCGACGGACTGGACCAACTACACCAGAGTCTCACGCAACGCTGAGACCAGGCCCGGCGCGACGTCCGATCCGTGCAGCAAGGCGTCGTCTGAGTCGTGCGATCGTAGTCGGAGGACGCAGTGCGCCTCGCCCGACCGCAGCACGCCTGCCACGATCCGGACGTCCTCGCGTTCGGCATGGTCGGCAGCGAACTGCGCTGCTGCTTCCGCATCCTCGGGAACAGCTTCCTCGACCTCCGGTGGCAGGGCGACGCTCTCGATGACGACCATCGCGCCATCGACAGTGTCGGGCCACTCGATACGGCCCAACAGTTCCTCCAACGATTCCGGACCCTCGTCGAGTTCCTGCTCGACCGGGGTGAAGACATCGGCCGTGCCGTCGTGCACGCCCAGCTCGACCGCGAGGTCCGGCTCAGCGACCGCCAGGGCAGCAGTGCGGACCAGGGCGAACAGACGCGGTGGTTGGTCCCATCCGGACGCACTGGCATGACGCTCCACCTCGACCACGGCGATGCGCAGACCGAGCGCCGGCTCCGACAACTCACCTGCGGTCCCACTGGTCACCACGTCGTCCCTCACTGCACTCTCACGAACATGCGGTCACCGTCGAGCCGTTGCCGGCGTCGATCGCCTCGAGCGCTTTGACGGCGTCGTCGAGGGTGTTGATCCTGACCAGCTGGATGTCGCCCGCGAGCGGTGACTGAGCGGCCTCGGCGCAGTCTCCGTCGGGAACCAGGAAGATCTTCGCACCCTGCTTGTACGCACCCGCGATCTTCTGCTGGACGCCGCCGATCACCCCGACCGTGCCGTCCGATGTGATCGTTCCCGTTCCGGCGATGTAGCGACCTCCGGTCAGCTCACCCGGCGTGATCAGGTCGTAGACGGCCAGCGCGAACATCGTGCCGGCGCTGGGGCCACCGATGTTCTGCCCCAGCGTGATGTCGACCTTGAAGGGTGGGTCGAAGGTCTCACCGAGACCGACGCCGATGCGCGACTTCGACGGATCGTCCTTCGACTTCTCGGTGGTCAGCGTCACGGTCTGCGGCTGCTGGTCTCGCTCGATGTCCAGCGACACCTGCGTGCCCGGCGTCAGTGAGGTGATCGAAGTGATCGCGGTGTCGACCGAGTGGATCGCGGTGCCGTTGATCGCCGTGATCACGTCATCCTTCTCGAGCACTCCGTCGGCCGGGGTGCCGGCCTCGACCTGGCTGATGGTGACGGAGACCGACTGGATCCCCGCCTGAGCCAACCCTGCCGCGATTGCGCTGTCCTGCGAGTTGACCATGTCGGCCTGGTTCTGCTGCTCCACCTGCTTGACGGTCTTGCTCGGGGGATAGGTGATGTCGCGCGGGATCACGATCTCCTCCCGGTTGAACCAGGCGGCCAGCACCTCGTTGAGCCGAGGCGAGAAGTCCGGGGACGTGACGGACACCGTGGTCAGGTCGAGGTGGCCGGACGTCGGATAGGTCTTGTGCCCGGTGATCCGGATGACCTTGGTGCCGTTGTACGAGCCGAGGGTGTTCTCCGTCAGTCCAGGAGACATCACGACGTACGGCATCGGGGCGGTGAACGCGACCACGAGCAGCACGGCCAACACGACCCCCGCGGTGCTCAGCGAGATGGTGCGACGGGTCATGCGGTGAATCGTCTCATCGGTTCGGCTGCACCGAGGACTTCGCGCCGCGTGCGGAGCCACGCAGGGCGACCCCGTGCGTCGGCTCGATCGGGGCCGACGGGACCGGCCTTCCCTTCTGCGGAACCGGCTTGCTGAGCGCCTGCTGCATCCGCAGGAGCGCCGCGTCGGAGTCGTCGCGGCGCGGCTGCTCGCGTTCGCGACCCACCCAGGCGACCCAGACCATGGCGAGGCAGGTCGCGACCAATGGCGGGGCCAACCACCACAGCACGGCCATCGCAGCCTCCAGCTTCCTCGTCGGTCACGGTGCTTCGGTGCCGACTCGGACGGGCCGGCACAGGTCCACCCTGCTGCGCTCAACCCTACGTGCCTGTGTGGTCGTCACGGCGTACCGACCCATTCCTCCGTGCCGTCGCTGAAGAGCTGATGTTTCCAGATGGGCACGGTCGCCTTCAGGTCGTCGATGAGCTGCCGGCACGCGGCGAAGGCATCGCCCCGGTGGTCGCACGACACCGCGACGACGACGGCCACGTCACCGATGGCAAGCCGGCCTACCCGGTGCGCGGCCGCGACGGAGCGGACGTCGTGTGCCGCGACCACCTTCTCGACCACCTCACGGAGCACGGCCACGGCCGTCGGGTGGGCTGAGTAGTCGAGCCCGTCGACGTCCTTGCCGTGGTCATGGTCGCGGACGGTCCCGACGAACAGCGCGATGCCACCGGCGTGCCGGTCTGACACCGAGTCGTACACGGCGCCGACGTCGAGCGGGACGTCAGTGATCTCGAGGCGGCGGATGATCTCGTGCACACCTGAACTGTAGTGCGCGACGGCGACCCGCCCCGCGACCGGACACCCTGCCGCTCCCCTTCGCCCGGCTCGCGCGGGCCGGTACGTTGGAGGTATGCCTGACGTCCCTCCCGACCGCCCCGACGACGGTATGCCGGACGAGCCCGACCACGGGTCGTCCGACGAGCCGACCGCATCCAACCCCTTTGCCGGTACGCCGTTCGAGCAGGTCTTCGGCGGACTCGCCAGCGGCGACATGAGCGGCCTGCAGGCCGTCTTCGGCCAGCTCCAGCGGATGTTGGCGCCTCACGAGGGAGCCGTCAACTGGGAGTTCTCCCGGGACCTCGCCCGCCAGGTAGTGGCCCAGCAAGCCGACCGCTCCCCCGACGCCGGCGACGTCGCTCGTCTGCACGACGTGGCCCGGCTGGCCGAGCACTGGCTCGACGGCGTCACCGAGTTTCCGGCTGCGAGCAGCACGATGACAGCCTGGAGCCGCGCCGAATGGGTCGAGGCCAGCATGCCGACCTGGCGCACGCTCGTCGAACCCATCGCCGAGAGCGTCGTCGCAGCGATGGGCGAGGCCCTGCCGGCTGAGGCCAAGGCGATGGCCGGCCCGATGATCGGCATGCTCAACCAGCTCGGCGGTGCCATGTTCAGCCAGCAGGTTGGCCAGGCCATCGGTGGACTCTCGCAGGAGGTCATCTCCGCGACCGACCTCGGCTTCCCCGTGACCGAGGACCACCGACCCGCCCTGGTGCTGAGCAACGCAACGGCCTTCGCGCGCGGACTCGGCATCGACGAGTCCGATGTGCTGCTCTACCTGGTGCTGCGGGAGTGCGCCCATCAACGACTCTTCCTGAACGCCCCCTGGCTCCGCGACTACATCCTGGCGGCCACCGAGGCGTACGCGCGGGGCATCACGATCGATGTCTCCGCCATCGAGCAGAGCATGCAAGGACTCGACCCGAGCAACATGGAGGCGATGCAGGACGCCCTCAACGGCGGCCTCTTCGACCTCGAGCAGACGCCGGCACAGCGAGACGCATTGGCCCGTCTCGAGACGACGTTGGCGTTGGTCGAGGGCTGGGTGGACGAGGTCGTCAGCCAGGCCGCCGACAAGGTGATGCCGGAGGCCGGTGCGCTGCGTGAGGCAATGCGTCGCCGCCGCGGCTCGGGCGGTCCGGCTGAGGAGACCTTTGCGACGCTCGTCGGACTCGAGCTCAGGCCGCGTCGACTGCGTGATGCAGCGGCCCTGTTCGGCGCGCTGCGTGCCGCCGAGGGCGCAGCGGCTCGCGACGGCGTGTGGGCCCACCCCGAGTCGCTGCCGACGGCGGCCGATCTCGACGACCCACTGGCGTTTGCCGAACGTACGAAGGAGGCCGACAGCATCGACGTGCTGTCCGACGAGTTCGACGCCGCGCTGTCTGCCTTCCTCGACGAACCCGGCGACGGGTCCGACGGCCCGTCCGGTTCACCCTCGACCTGACCCCGTGAGCCTGTACGACGACGCCTGCTCGGCACTCTCGCGGTGGCAGCCACCGAACGACGAGCAACGGGTCCTGCAAGCGGCCTACCTGACCCATCTGCGGCAGCGCGTTGACGGCCTGTCTCGGGAGTGCCATCCAGACCACATCACCGCCAGCACCTTGGTGGTGAATGCCGACCGCAGTGCCGTGCTGCTCAACCTGCACCGCCGCTATGAGATGTGGATGCAGTTCGGCGGTCATTGCGAGGTCGACGACGGCGCACTGCACGTGGCGGCCCTCCGTGAGGCCGTCGAGGAGTCGGGGATCGCCGACCTCGTGCTGGTGGACGAGCAGCCGAAACAGCTGAGCATCCACGAGGTGCGGTGCGGACCGATCAAGCCCTCGCACCACCTCGACGTCCGATACGTCGCGGTGGCTCCCACGGGATCGTCGGCCCAGGCAAGCGACGAGTCGATCGACGTGCGCTGGTTCGGTCGTGACGACCTGCCGGACGGTCTGGACGCTCCGCTGCGCGAGCTGATCGCCTGGGCCGTCGCGGGCTGAGCGACCGCGCGCCGTCGACGGCCAGCCTCGAAAAGCCAACGAGACCCCCGGGCCGCGGACAACGTTCGCCTTCCCCTTGCGAACGCCTCCGTTATCCCGGGGGCCTCATCGATGCTCAGACGCTAGAGGTCGCCGTGGCCCCCGGTCAACGCGAACGCCCGGACCGCTGTCCACGGCTGTGGATAACTCTGTGGAAAAGATGTGGGAAGCCTGTCCACCGGTGTGGACAGCCCGTGGACAACTCGTCGCCGGCCTGTGCAGCGCGTGGGATCGACGCTGCCGAGGGACCCCGATGAGCAGGTCTTTTCCACGATCTCGCCGTCCACGCGGTGTGGACAGAAAAAACCTTCGGGCGGAGACACCGTATCGACCGTCTTGTCCTCCCCGATCTCGTCGGCCTCAGCCGTTAAGTTGGGCCGATGGACCCTTCGCCGCCTGAGCCCACGGTCGAGGTGCGTCGTTCGCGGCGTCGCACCCGCACCGTGTCGGCTTACCGCGACGGCGACACGATCGTGGTCATGATCCCCGCCCGGATGTCGCGCGGCGAGGAGAAGGAGTGGGTGGCGACGATGGTGCAGCGCGTCACCCGCGCCGAAAGGCGTCGCCGGCCCAGCGACAGCGATCTCGAGCAGCGCGCGGGTCAGCTCTCGCGCAAGTACCTCGAAGACCTGGCTCACCCGACGTCGGTGCGCTGGGTCGCCAACCAACGCGCCCGGTGGGGCTCGTGCACGCCCGCTGACGGCACCATCCGGCTGTCCGAGCGACTGCAGGGCATGCCTGCCTACGTCATCGACTACGTGCTGCTTCACGAGCTGGCTCATCTGCTCGAACCAGGCCACGACGACGACTTCTGGGCCTGGCTGAAGCGCTACGACATGACCGAGCGGGCCAGGGGCTTCCTCGAGGGCGTGTCGACGGCCAGCCACCTGGAACCACCGCCGGGATCGACACCCGCCGACGACCACCTCGACGACCTCGGCGGCGATGTGGACGAGATCACCCCGCAAGACGCCTGATTTGCCCCGGAAAATCCCGTCGGCTGAGCGTTAAATAATGTCGACGCGCTGTGGCGAATACCCAACCGTCCCCGCCTGACGTAGTGTGACGCGAGGTCGCAGGTGGACCTCCACTCGGCCCGGCGGGATGCTCCACACGAGTCCTCCGTCGTGACCAACCGCAACATGCGGTCAGCGGGACCCTCCCGATGACCGCCCTAAGACGAAGAGGAGGCCCATCATGGCGGAGACCTGGAAGGGCGAGTTCTACTGCGTGAAGTGCAAGGCCAAGCGCGAAGCCAGCGGCGAGGTGCACGTCAACGACAAGGGCACCCGCATGGCCAAGGGCAAGTGCCCGGTCTGCGGCACCAACTTGAACCGCATCCTCGGCAAGGCCTGAGCCCACAGCCAGCAACAGCTGAGCACGACGTCGAAAGGCAGGGTCCGGTCGGACCCTGCCTTTCGTGCGTCCACTGCTCATGCCCTTGTGGATGGCTGCCCCGCCGATCCGCCGTGCCCTGGCATGCTGCCTGGCATCCACGCTTCGGATCGAGCGTGTTCTCGGCAGATCCTCAGGAGGCATCGTGCGTCCCCAACTCCGTCCCGGGCTGCAGGTGCTCCGCCGCGACGTCCACACCGTGCAGCTCGGCCTCGACTGGCCGGGTGTCGCCGTGCTGCCCGACTCCCCTGCGCTCCAGGCAGTGCTCGGCGCCATCGACGGGCTCCGCGACGTCGGTGCGGTCGTGCTCACCGCCGCGAGCCGAACCGGGGTCACCCTCGGGGCCGCGCAGGCAGCGTTCGACGCGCTCATCGACACCGGAGCCGTGGTCGACCAGGCGCATCACCTGCGGGGCAGCCTGTCCGAACCGGCGTGGGCCGCCACCTGGTTGCTGGTCGGTCCCGAGGGCCGGGCCGCCGACGTGGTGGCGACACGGAGCGGTCGCAGTGTCGACGTGTGGGGCTCGGGGCAGGTAGCCGACCATCTCCGCAGCCTGCTGCCGCAGGTCGGGCTCACGAACGACCCCCGGGAGCGCACAGCTCGTCGTCGTGGCTTCCGACCAGGAGCCATCACGATCGCTGTCCGACCACGTCATGGCCGATGGGAGACCACACCTGTGGGCTGTCGTCCGCGAGCTGGTCGGCGTCCTCGGACCGTTCGTCGAACCGGGCAGCAGTGCATGCCTGCGCTGCGTCGACCGGGCCCGGACCCACCACGACCCGGCCTGGCCCACGCTCGTCGAGTCGGCCAGCCTGCCGCGGGGCCAGGTCCACGCCTGTGACCCGCTGCTGGCCATCCTCGTCGCGACGTGGGCCGCACTCGAGGTGTCGTTGTGGGCCTGCGATCTGCGACCGCAGACGTGGGGGCGCACCATCGAGATCCCCTTCGGTGTCGGCAAGATCACGCTGCAGCGAACTGAGGCAGATCCGGCGTGCGGGTGTGGTTGGCCGCCGTGGCAGGACACAATGGGCGCATGAGCGACCTTCCCCGCAAGACCGTGGCACGCACTGCGCGGCTCGCGTCCTTGCCGCTGGGGTACGCCGGTCGCGCCACTCTCGGTCTCGGCAGACGCCTCGGCGGAGCGCCGGCCGAAGCGATCGCCACGTCGGTCCAGCAGGCGACCGCCGAGCAGCTGTTCAAGGTGCTGGGAGAACTCAAGGGCGGCGCCATGAAGTTCGGTCAGGCGCTTTCGATCTTCGAGTCCGCACTGCCTGAGTCGCTGGTGGCGCCCTACCGGGCGACGCTCACACAGCTTCAGGACTCCGCACCTCCGATGCCGGCCTCCGTGGTTCACACCGTGCTCGCCCGTGAGCTCGGCCCGTCCTGGCGGAGCAACTTCACGTCGTTCGACGACAACCCCGCCGCCGCCGCGTCGATCGGCCAGGTGCACCGGGCGGTGTGGTCCGACGGTCGCGACGTCGCGGTCAAGATCCAGTACCCGGGCGCGGGTGAGGCTCTGCTCAGCGACCTGCGGCAGATCAGTCGCGCAGCACGACTGTTCGCCGGCTGGATCCCCGGCATCGACATCAAGCCGCTGGTCAAGGAGCTGCAGGAGCGCGTGACCGAGGAGCTCGACTACAGGCTCGAGGCAGAGGCCCAGCAACGTTTCGCCGATGCGTTCGTCGACGACCCCGAGATCGTCGTACCGCACGTCGTCGCACACACGGAGCGCCTGCTCGTGTCCGAGTGGCTCGAGTCCGACCGGTCGCTGGCCAGGCTCATCGCCGAAGGCTCCCAGAGCGAGCGCGACCGGTACGGCGAGATCTACGTCCGCTTCCTGTTCTCCGGCCCGGCCCGCGCCGGCCTGCTGCACGCCGACCCGCACCCGGGGAACTTCCGACTGCTGCCCGACGGCCGCGTCGGCGTCGTCGACTATGGCGCCGTGGCCCGACTCCCAGACGGCCAGCTACCGCGTGACATCGGCATTCTGCTCAGGCACGCCGCCGCTGACGACTACGAGGCAGTGCTCGACGGCCTTCGTGCGTTGGGATTCGTGAAGCCGGGTGTCCAGATCGACGCCGACTCTCTGCGTGCCTACCTGCACCCGTTCATCGAGCCGGCGACGACCCCGACCTTCCAGTTCAGCCGCGAGTGGATGCGCGGCCAGTTCGCACGCATCAATGACCCCCGCTCGCCGGGCTACACGACCGTGCTGAAGATCAACCTGCCGCCCGAGTATTTACTGATTCACCGGGTCTGGCTCGGCGGCATCGGCGTGCTGTCCCAGCTCGGAGCCGAGGCCGCGTTCGCTGAGATACTCGCCGACTCGCTACCGGGCTTTGCCGACGACGAACCGGCTGCCTGACAACAGCGCAGGCTCACCACCACTCGGCGTCGAGCTTGGACTCGATGGCGCGCAGATGCTCCCGTGAGCAGCGGTCGCAGTAGACCCGACGCTTGCCGTTCTCGACCGAGGTGACCCACGTGAAGGGCACCTGGTCGGTCTCGTCGTCGGGGGCGCTGCCGGCAGGCGTCGATGGTGTCGGCGTACCGCAGAAGTCACACACGACCATGAGACCCACCCAAGCACGCGAGGGTGGGAAGTGACTAGCGTGGACGGCATGGTGACCGCACCCACCGAGAACGAGACCGTCCACTGGAGCGCGCGCCTTGTAGAGGTCGCCCGGCACGCCGGTGTGCCAGGGGCTGCACTGGGCGTGCTGACCGGAAACCGCGAGTTCGCCGCCGCCCACGGCGTCGTCAACACCGCCACCGGAGTGCGCGCGACCGCGGACACGCTCTTCCAGATCGGTTCCATCACCAAGGTGTGGACGGCGACGATGGTCATGCAGCTCCTCGATGAGGGGCGGCTTTCGCTCGACTCCACGGTCGGCGACCTGCTGCCCGGCGTCCGGATCGGCCGCCCCGACGCCGCCCCCGACATCGAGGTCCGGCACCTTCTCACGCACACCAGCGGTCTGGACGGCGATGTCTTCACCGACACCGGCCGAGGTGACGACTGCGTCGAGACGTATGTCGCCAAGCTTGCGGGCGTACCGCGGACGCATCCAGTCGGCGCCGCCTACTCCTACTGCAACGCCGGTTTCGTCGTCCTGGGCCGCATCATCGAGCGGCTCGACGACCGGCCGTGGGACTACTCGCTACGGAAGCGCCTGATCGAACCTCTCGGGCTGACCGACACGGTCACCCTGCCCGAGGATGCGATCCTGCGACGTGCGGCGGTCGGGCACCGCGAGCGTCCCCGGCAGGACGAACCGGTGTCGACCTGGCAGCTGCCACGCAGCCTCGGACCTGCCGGACTGATCACCTCGACGGTCCGCGACGTGCTGGCCTTCGCTCGGCTCCACCTGGACGGCGGCGTGGCTCCGGACGGTACGCGAGCGGTCAGCGAGGCCTCCGTCCAGAACATGCAACGGCCGCAGTTCGCGATCCCGTCGATCAGCCGCACAGACTCGATCGGCCTCGGGTGGCGGCTCCATACCTGGAGCGGTCGGCCGATCTTCGGCCACGACGGTGGCACCATCGGCCAGCTGGCCTACCTGCGGATCGATCCGCAGTCTCGCCTTGCTGTGTGCCTGCTCACCAACTCCCCCTGCGCCGACGAGGCCTACGAGGCCTTGTTTGCCGAGGTGTTCGCGCGGTACGCCGGCGTCGAACTGCCAGCGGGACCGCAGCCCGCGGCGCCGGGGGGGCAGCCCGCGCTCGACCGGTTGACTCCGCGTGTGGGCCGCTACGAGCGCACCTCGCGACGTTACGACGTGACGATGCGCGACGGTGGTGAGCTCCAGCTGGTCTCGACAATGCTGGGGGACCGAGCGCTCATCGGCGACGAGGGACCCCAGACACTCGTGCTGCACCCGACTGACGGGACGGGTGACAACTACGTCTGCCGCTCACATCCGCAGGAGCCATGGACGGCCTTGAGCTTCGGCCGCTCCGAAGATGGGTCGGCCTACCTGCACCTGGGCGGTCGGCTGACTCCGCGCGTAAACCAACCCCATTGACTCGGCGCACCCGGCGAGAGGGGTCGTCAGCGAGATGCCCGCCGGGGA
This sequence comes from uncultured Actinomycetota bacterium, assembly GCA_963750495.1. Taxonomy (GTDB): domain Bacteria; phylum Actinomycetota; class Actinomycetes; order Propionibacteriales; family Nocardioidaceae; genus JANLYC01. Next base: position 20,827 of record CAVVQV010000016.1, on the reverse strand, counting down.
CATCCCGTGACAACGAAGACGGCGCCCTGCCCCTCGGAGGGGCAAGGCGCCGTCGGTGTCGACTCACCGTCGCTCTGGTCAGAGTGCGCGGGCGAGAAGCAGGCGAGCCTGTTGGCTGGCGCGCTCGGCCCGGTTGGCCAACCGACGCGCCTTGCTGAGCTGGTTACCGAGCCGCAGTTCGCGCGCCTGCCGAAGGCGCGCGTCCATATGGGCGCGAGCCAGGTCTTCATGGATCAGATTCATCTCAGTGCTCCTGTTCGTGAAAAAGCTTGTGGTCATCGAAGTCGTTTTCTCTCAGTTCGCTTGGGCGAGCCAGTCGGTCTCGCTTGCCGGTGCTGCATCGGGCTGCGGTCAGGCCGCAACCTCGCATTTACGAGGCCTACCCCTTGGCCGTTTGCGGGCGACGACTGCTCCTGAAACGAGCAGCTCTCCACCCCACACACCCCACGGTTCGTGTCGGTCGATTGCTCCGGAGAGGCATTCGGCCCGCACGGGGCATGAACGGCACAGCGCCTTGGCCAGCTCGACATCTGCTGGAGACTCGGCGAAGAACAGCTCCGGGTCGTTGACCCGGCAGGGCAGTTCGCTCGCGTCTGTCACCTCACTCGCGATGAGTGCGTCGAGGACGCTGATAGTCATGTGTGTCACCTCCTTGTGACCTTCGTCGATCGGACGGGGTAAACGAAAAAGCCGCGGATTCCCTGTCGGGAGTCCGCGGCTTGGAGGCGCCGGCTAGAAAGCTTCTTCTAGTCCGGTGGATACCAAGCGCAGACGCCCGGGGGGACGTCCTTGAACGTTGCCGGAACGATGTACACGCCAAAAGCGTCACCAGCGTGGCTGCTCATGTCAGCAGCGATGCGACCACCCTGAACAGGTGCACCGAGGGCCGACCAAGGACGGAGGGCAGACATGGCGATGCACGACGTCATGGTCGTCGCGGTGGTGAGCTTGAGGTTCTTCATGTTCTGCGCCTCCTTTCAGAGATCGGGGTTCGGCTGTCAAGGTTGCAGAGTCAGTTGCCCTCTGCAGTCCTAGCAGAGTACGCGCGCCGGAATCCGGGGTGCAAATGAATTACGGCGAATTCTCGAAAAAAGTTTGAGATTCGTGGCGGAGCAGGCCTGGCACGGTCGAATCGCCTGCGCTGAGCTGCACGATCTCGACGATGGAGTCGCCGTACTTGTCGAGTTTGGCCTGCCCGATCCCCGGCACGCGGACCAGCGCGGCGGCGTCGCGCGGCTGCATCTCGGCCAGTGCCGTCATGGTCGCGTCGGTGAAGACGCAGTAGGCCGGCACCTTCTCACTGGCGGCCCGCTCCCGTCGCCAGTCGCGCAGCGCTTCGTAGAGCTGTTCGTCATACGCACTCGGACAGTCGAAGCAGCGGCCGAGCTTGCGTTCCTTGGCGTCGGTGAGCGGTCGCCCGCAGACGCGGCAGGCAGTCATCTTCGCCTGCGTCGTACGCCGCCGGGGTCGGGGCGTCGTCGAGCCGGCACCGACCCGACCCCGGTCGCCGACGACAGCGTCGAGGAAGCGGCTGGGACCGCGCGACCCGCGGCCCCCTGGTGTGCGAGCGGCGGACCACGAGACGTGCAGTGCATCGCGTGCGCGGGTGACGCCGACGTACAGCAGGCGGCGCTCCTCGTCGAGGCCGGCGGGAGTGTCGGCGTAGACGATCGGCATCGTCCCCTCGTGCATGCCGACGCAGAAGACGACCGGCCACTCGAGTCCCTTGGCGGCGTGCAGCGTCGTCAACGTGACCCCGTCGGCGATCGGTGCGTCCTGGACGGTAGCCCGCCGCTGGAGCTCGGTGACGAACCCGACCAGATCGACAGCGGGGTGGTCGGCCGCAACCTGCTCGGCCATGGCGATCACGGCCTGCAGCGACTCCCAGCGGTCGCGGGCGTTGCCCCGTCCGGTCGGCGCCTCTGCTGACCACCCCATCGACGTGAGCACGGCCGACACCTCGTCGACGATCTTGGGGGTCGAGCCTGGCGGGGCGGCGCCCTCGCCCTCACCGGCAGGAACGTCGCCGGTGCCGTCCTGACGGGCCCGCGTAGCGCCTCGCAGCAAGGTCACGGCCTGGCGCACCTCGGGCCGGTCGAAGAAGCGCTCGACGCCGCGAACCACGAAGGGGACCGCGCGCTCGGCGAGCGCCTCCTCGAAGTTCTCGGACTGGGCGTTGATCCGGAAGAGGATCGCGATGTCGCTCGCGGGCGTGCCCGTGCGGACCAGGGTCGCAATCGTCGTGGCGACCGCTGCCGCTTCGGCCACCTCGTCGCCGTGACCGGTGTAGGTCACCTCCGGCCCGGCCTCCCGTACTGCCTTGAGCTCGACCGCGCCCCTGCCCAGCTGCGGCCGCATCACGGCGTTGGCGGCCGCGATGACCTGGGGGGTGGAGCGATAGTTGCGCATCAGCGTCACCGAGGTGGTGCGGGGGAACTTGGCGCCGAAGTCGCGCAGGTAGTCGGCGGAGGCGCCGGCGAAGGAGTAGATGGTCTGCGCCGGATCGCCGACCACGCAGATGGTGTCTCGCCCGCCGAGCCAGAGGTCGAGCAGGGCGGACTGGATGGGGCTGACGTCCTGGAACTCGTCGACGACGAACCACTGGTACTGCCTGCGCACCGTGGCCGCCACCCGCTCGTCGTCGCTCAGCACGGCGGCGGCACACAGGAGCACGTCCTCCATGTCGATGCGCTGACGTGCGCGCTTGGCCTCTTCGTAAGCGGCGTAGACCTTGCCCACCGTGGCCGCGTCGTACGCCGCGAGCTCGCGGCCCTGCCGAGGCGCCACCCGGGCGTAGTCGTCGGGGCGGACGTTGGACACCTTCGCCCACTCGACCTCGCCGGCCAGGTCACGCAGGTCGGCTTGTGACGCCTTGAGCCGGTTGCGTGAGGTGGCTTCGGCGAGGATGCCGAGCTTGGAGGCGATCAGCGAAGGGAGCTCGGCGCCATACACCTGCGGCCAGAAGTAGCGCGCCTGGCGCAGAGCTGCGGAGTGGAAGGTGCGGGCCTGGACCCCGACGGCTCCGAGCCGGGCCAGGCGCGACCGGAGCTCGCCGGCGGCCCGGGTGGTGAAGGTCACGGCCAGGCCTTCGGTGGGGACCAGTGACCCGGTCGCGACGCCGTAGGCGACCCGGTGGGTGATTGCGCGGGTCTTGCCCGTGCCGGCGCCCGCGAGGACGCGGACCGGTCCGTCGAGCGCGGTGGCGACGGCGCGTTGCTCGGGGTCGAGGCCCTCGAGCAGACGGTCGGCACTCACGAGATTCCTCTCAGATCGGGAAGATCGGGGCGATGCGCTGTGTTGTTGACTGTGTTGTTGAAAATGCATCTACTCGTGGACGCACCGGTTCCACGACATCTCCGGGCCCACCCTACGGGCCGAAAGGGACAGTCTCGATGTCAGTTCAGCTCACGATGTACTCCACGCCCTGGTGTGGATACTGCCACCGTCTGAAGGGCCAGCTCGACCGCGAGGGCATCACCTATCGCGAGGTCGACATCGAGCAGCAGCCCGAGGCGGCTCTGATCGTGGCTGAGGTCAACCGAGGCAACCAGACGGTGCCGACGCTGGTGTTCGCCGACGGCTCCGCCCTCACGAACCCGAGCCTCGCCCAGGTCAAGTCCAAGCTCGCCGCCTGACCGTCCCGCCATACCCCGCCACCCCGCCATGCACCCCGCCACCCCGCCTTACCCCCGCCAGCACCCCGCCACCCCGCCATACCCCCGCCAGCACCCCGCCATATCCCGGCCAGCCCCCAGCCCTGCCGGCCGCAACCGCGACAGTGCCCAAGGCAGGTCCGCTGTCCCCAACCCGCGTTTGCCTAGTTCACAATCCAGGTGGCTTGTGAACTAGGCAAACGTGCGGCCAGGACTGGGTAGCTGCCTCGGGGACTCAGACGGCGCCGGCAGCCTGGCCGGGCGGAGCGGGGGGCAGGGCGGGGCAGCGGAGGTCAGAGCGCGAGAACGTTCGGCGGCAGCTCATCCCCGTACCACCGGGTGAGCAACGCGCCGGCGATCGAGATCGTGGTGGGTATGCCGACCTCACCGGCCTCCACCGCTCGCCGCAGCGCGTCCCGGGTGAACCACCGCGCCTCGGTGATCTCGTCGCCGTCCACCGCGATCTCCACAGATGATGCATGCGCCTCGAACCCGAGCATGAGACTGGACGGGAACGGCCACGGCTGGCTGCCCAGGTACCGGACCGAGTCGACCACCACCCCGACCTCCTCGGCCACCTCGCGCGCCACCGCCTCCTCCGGGGACTCCCCCGGCTCGACGAACCCTGCCAAGGTCGAGAACCAACCGGCCGGCCGCGCCGAGTTGTGGCCCAACAGACAGCGCCCTTCGTCATCGACGACGGTCATGATCACGGCTGGGTCGGTCCGTGGGAAGTGGTCGGTCAAGCATTGCGGACACGTTCGCACAGCGCCGGCCTGCGCGACCCTCGTCTGCGCCCCACACACCGCACAGCGCGGATGCTTGCGGTGCCAGCCCGCGAGGGCTGCCGCGTGTACGGCGAACGACGCGTCGAGGTCCGACACCCGCGTGGCCAATCGCCGCAACGACGAGAAGCCGAGCGTGGCCTGCGGTCCACCCGCCGCGAGCGACACCGAGATGTCGTCGAACACCTCGACCGCTCCCCGCTTCACCGGCGCCGCCAACAGGGCGAAGTGCACGATCCCGCCGGCCTCTCCCAGCAACAGCCGATCACCCGGAGGGGCGGCGGTCGGGCTGATCCACGCCAGCGCAGTACCGTCCGGTGCAGCTGCCAGCTCATTGCCCTGCACCACCACCACACGACTACGCGCATCGGCCCAGGCCTTGTCGAGAAACGCCTCGTCGGTACGGCGCTCGGCACACCGATCGTGGTGCGAACGCCGGAACGGGAAGTCAGGGAGCTCTGCCGCAGTCACGCGGCCGACCCTACGCCGCACGCGACGTGGCAGGATCGCGGGTCATGAGCACGCACATCGGAGCCGAGCCCGACCAGATCGCCCCCCGAGTTCTGCTGCCCGGTGACCCGCTGAGGGCGCAGTGGATCGCGCAAACCTTCCTCACCGACGCCGAGTGCTACTCGACCGTGCGCAACATGTTCGGCTTCACCGGCACCTACCAGGGCGAGCGCATCTCGGTGCAGGGCACCGGGATGGGACAACCGTCATTGTCGATCTACGTGCACGAGCTCATCACCGAGTACGCCGTTCAACAGCTCGTACGGGTCGGGTCATGCGGGGCACTCACCACCGATCTCGCGATCCGCGACGTCGTGCTCGCGATGAGCGCCTCGACCGACTCGTCGATGAACGCGATCAGGTTCGAGAGCCTCCAGTACGCGGCGACGGCCGACTTCGACCTGCTGCAGGCGGCCAAGTCCGCAGCCGATGATCGCGGCCAGCCCGTGACCGTCGGACAGGTGTTCTCCGGCGACTCGTTCTACTCCGACCGGCCCGAGCTGCTCAGCCGGCTCGTCGAGTACGGCGTGCTGGCGGTCGAGATGGAGTGCAACGCGCTCTACACCCTCGCAGCCAAGCACCGGCGCAAAGCGATGTGCTTGTGCACGGTGTCGGACCACATCGTCACCGGTGAAGAGACCACGTCACACGAGCGCGAGCAGACCTTCGGCGACATGGTCGGCGTGGCCCTGGACGCCATGCTGGCGACACCGTTGCCCTGACGGCTTCGTGGCTACCTCTCGGCCCTGAAGTGCGGGAAGGGGTCAGGCGCCCGAACCAGGCGACGTGACCAGCCGTTCGAGAGCCGCCCGGTCCGGAAGGTCGGCATGCTCGACCACATCGCCAGAACGCACGTAGTAGAAGGCGGTCTCGACGTGCTCGAGCGGGACCTGCATCAGCTCGGACCATGCGAGCCGGTAGATCGCGAGCTGCAACGGGTCGGCATCCTGCTTGCGATTGGTCTTCCAGTCGACAACGAGGAACCCGGTGGGCGTCTCGTAGACCGCGTCGATACGGCCACGGACGACCTGGCTCGCGAGCACCAGCGCGAAGGGTGCCTCGATCTGGAACGGGGTACGCGTCCCGAACGGACCGGCCGCGAACGCCTCGACGAGCTCGCGCAGCTCATCATCGCCCTCGATGTCGACGTCGCCGCGACCCGGCAGGTCGTCGGGCTCGAGGAGCTCCTGCTGGCGACCCACGTGCTGCTCGACCCAGGCATGGAAGCGGGTACCGAACCGCGCCGACGCCGACGGCTTGCGTGGCATCGGCCTTGCCAGATCACGGGCCAGCGACTGCGGGTCGTCCTGCAGGCGCAGCACGGTCGTCGCCGACAGCGCGGGCGGCAGGGCCACCACGATCTCGTCGGCACGACCCGCCCGCGCTTCGGCCACCAGCCGTTCGAGCTCGACGTCCCACTGCTGGACGCGGCCGATCTCGTCGAGCATCAAGTGGTTGTCGGCCTCGGCCATCGCTACGTCGACACCCTGAGTAGTCGCCGCTGCAACGAGAGCCGCAGCGGCTTCTCGCCGGGTGACCTCGTCGTCGCCGGCCTCGACCGGCCAGCTGAACCGTTCGTCGGCGCGGTTGGCCGGGTTGACCGCGTCGCCGTCGGGCACGGGAGCGGTGAGCTCAGGGTCGGCACCCCACGTCCGCATGGCCGCCACGATCTCGTCGAAGAAGAGCGACGGGCCGCGTCGCAGCTTCTGCTCGGGCCCCCACCAGTGACACGACACGACGAGCTCGTGTCGCGGCCGGGTCACCGCGACGTACGCCAACCGCCGCTCCTCTTGCAGCTCATAGGCCTTGCAGTCGTCGACGAAGGCGGTGATGCCCTTGCCGCTGACCTCTCGCACCTTCGGCAGGTCGACGTAGTCACCGCGCAACGGCCACGGCAGCTCAGCCGGCGCAGACGGCCAGCGCGAGCGCCCCTGGCCGGACGGGAAGACCTTGGTGCACACCCCGGGCACGAAGACGACGTCCCACTCCAGACCCTTGGCCCGGTGGACCGTCAGGAGCTTGACCGAGTTCGCCTCGCTCGGCACAGCGAGCGAGAGTCCCTGGCCGTACTCCTCCTCGGCAGCCAGGTAGGCAAGCAGCCCGGGTAGCGACGCGTCACCGTCGATGCCGGCGAACGCCGACACTGCGTCAAGGAACGTCGAGACGTTGTCACGCCGCGCGGCCGCCACCGGCGATGTCGAGGCCGCCAGCTCGACGTCGAGCCCGGTCACGTCGATGACCCGGCGGACCAGGTCGAGCAGGGGTTCGCCGACGTGACGGCGCAGCATCCGCAGCTCGGCCGACAGCTGACGGAAGCGCTCGCGCGCCGCCTCTGAGTAGGGAGCGCCGCCGGGGTCGTCGAGCGCCTCGACCAGCGACACGATGTCGGCCGGGTCGACACCTGCCACGGCCTCCTCGAGCTTGCCGGCAATGTCGTCGACCTCGGGCTCAGGCCCTCGTGCCAGCTGCCGGGCCCGGCGGCCGAGCAGCGCCAGATCGCGTGGCCCGATGGCCCACCGTGGTGCCGTGAGCAGGGTCAGCAGTGCGGAGTTGGCGGTGACGTCGTGGATCACCTGGAGCGTCGCGACGACGGCCGCGACTTCGGGCATGCGCAGCAGGCCGTTGAGCCCCACCACTTCGACCGGCACCTCGACCGCAGTCAGGGCGTCGTGCACGTCGTTGGCGGTCTTGTTGTCGCGGACCAGGATGCCAATGTTGCTCCAGAGGGGCACGGGCATCGCGGCGTGCGCCTTCGGCACCTCGGTGGCGAGGAAGTCCAGCTCCTCGGCGTACGTCGTCAACGACGCTGCCCGTACGACGCCGGAGCTGGCCGGCCCGGCAGGTTCGAGCGGCAGACTCGCCGCGTGGTCGGCGTACAACGGCCCCGCCAGCTGGTTGGCCGCGGTGAGGATGCGCGCGTCGGAACGGCGGTTGACGCTGAGCGGGAACCGCTCGTCGCCCTCGCCGGCGGCCCGCGCCGGCGGGAAGCCCCGGCCGAACTGCTCGATGTTGCTGACCGAGGCGCCGCGCCAGCCGTAGATGGCCTGGCAGGGATCACCGACCGCCGTCACCGGATGGCCGCGGCCATCGTCGAGCGGCCCGGAGAACAGCGCCATGAGCAACCTGGCCTGGGCTACCGAGGTGTCCTGGTACTCGTCGAGGAGCACGACCTTGAACTTCTCGCGCTCGGCGCGCCCGACCTCGCGACGCTCCTCGGCAAGCTGCGCGCCGAGCGCCATCTGGTCGGAGAAGTCCATCACCCCAAGCCGGCGCTTGAGCGCCTGGTAGTCGTCGACCAGGGCGAGCAGCTCGGCGCGCTTGTGGATCGCGAGCACCAGCTTGCGCGTCGCCTCAACCGGCTTGGCCACGTCACGCCACTGGCCGATTTCGGCAGCCTGGAACCGGCGCACGTCGTCGGTGGTCACGAGGTGTTCGGACAGCTGCGCGTCGAGCTGCAGCAACGCTGTCACGTTGGTCGGCAGCCAGGTGTTGAGATGGTCGATCGGCTGCGTGTGCTCGCGCAGGACCCTGGCGGCGAGCTGGAAGCGCGATGCGTCGGCGATCACAGCCGTGTCGGGTTCGTGGCCGATCCGCAGGCCGTGCTCGGTGAGGAGCCGGGCCGCGTAAGCGTGGTAGGTCAGCACCGTGGGCTCGGCGATCTCAGGGTCCGCCAGGTCGTCGGACGCGTCGTCGCCCGGCACGGCACGTCGCAACAGGCCGGTCTCGCCCAGCGCTTTGCGGACGCGCTGACCGAGCTCGGCGGCGGCCTTGTTGGTGAACGTCAGACCGAGGATCTCGTCGGCGGCCACCGCACCGGTCCCGACCAGCCAGACCACGCGGGCCGCCATCACGGTGGTCTTGCCGGAACCCGCGCCGGCCACGATCACTCCGGGCTCGAGCGGGGCGGTGATCGCGTCGAGCTGTTGCTCGCTGAACGGTACCCCCATCAGGCCCGCCAGGTCGGCCCGCGTACGCAGCTCGCCGCGGGGACGATCGCTGGGGAGGTCGCCGGGTCGCTTCGTCATGACAGCATCGTCCCCGTGCGTTGCTGGGCCGGGCAGAGGCTCGCGAACTCACAGCGGTTGCAGTAAGTGTTGACCGTCGCCGCGAAGTCCTCATCGCGTACGACGGCAGCTCCGGTCGCCAGCTGGATCTCGATGGTCTTGCGCCCGTCGGAGTCCGGCGGCTGCGGGGGCTGCTGCTGGACCTTCGGCATCCCGTCCTTGTCGACGCGCAGCTGCACCAGCTCGGCCCCACCGGAGCGCACGCTCGGACCGCACAGCTCGTCGAACCCGCCCTGGTCGACGGCGAGCTGGTAGAAACCGAGCTGGGGGTTGTCCTTGACGGACGAGTCGCTGGGCGGGGTCTTGCTCGTCTTGAAGTCGACGACCACGATGCGCCCTTCGGCGTCGGCCTCGACCCGGTCGATGCGGCCGGCCAGCGATACCCGTTCGCCGTTGTCGAGATCGAGCTCGACAGCGAACGGCTCCTCGGCACCGACGTAGCGACGGTCAGGCCGCCCCTCGTGCCAACGTATGAAGCGGGTCAGCATCTCGAGCGCCGAGTCGTGCTCGCGCGCCGCGATCCACGGGCTGTCGAACTGCAGCTGGCCCCACACCGAGTCGAGCAGCTCGACCAGCCCCTCGGCATCGACCTCACCGGTGGTCATGTGCTCGGCCAGGGCATGGATGACCGAGCCGAATCCGAGCGAGCTCGACCGCGCCGACTCGCCGGCTGCCTCGCGGGCCAGGAACCAGCGCAACGGGCAGCTCAGCAGTTGCTCGAGTGCCGATGCCGACAGCCGCAGCGGTTCGTCGGCGGATCGGACGGGAGCGTCGTTGGTCGTACGACGACGAAGCCCCCACCAGCTCGCGGGGTCGGCGGCCGGGACGAGTGGTTCGTCGTCACCGATCCGCTCGGCCGCGAGCGCTGCCAGCCGTGCCGCCGCCGCCTGGCGCAACGGCTCGCTCTCGTCAGGATCGGATGCCACCCGCCTCAGCTCGGCGACGACACCGCTCAGGGACATCGAACGTGCCGGCCGCCCGACCAGGAACGTCGGCTCGAGCTGCAGCTCCTCGATGAGCCGGGACGGCTGCTCGCCGTCAGCCTCGGGAGAGGCGACCGCCGTCACGATGAGGCGCTGCCGGGCCCGGGTGACGGCGACATAGAACAGCCGGCGCTCCTCGGCCAGCATCGCCGTCGACGTCGGTGGTTCGACGAGACCGTGGGCGCCCAACCGGTCGGCCTGGAGCAGTGAGCCACGACGTCGAAGGTCGGGCCACGCGCCCTCCTGTACGCCGGCGACCACGACGATGCGCCACTCGAGTCCCTTCGAACGGTGGGCCGTCAGCAACCTGACCGAGTCGCCGCGGACGCCGCGCTCGGCCAGCGTGTCGGCAGGAATCTGCTGCGCCTCGACCTCGTCGAGGAAGTTCTCGGCGCTGGTGTGGTGCCGCTTCTCCTCGGTGCGGGCGGCCACCTCGAACAGCGCACAGATCGCGTCGAGGTCGCGGTGTGCGGCCCGCGCTGCGGCGCCGCCCCGCTCGACTGCGCCCCGGAGTCGCCGGGGCCACCGGGTGCCTTGCCACAGGATCCACAGCGCCTCTTCGGCCGGGCCGCCACGGTCGAGCAGCCGATGGGCGTCATGGATGAGCGTCGCCAGCCGGCGCGGTCCAGCCGCCAGCCGGTTGTCGACGTCAGCGAGGAAGGAGGGGTCGGCCAACGCGTCGCGCAGCAGCTCCCCCGACGGCCGGGCCAGCCGCTCGGGATGCGCGTCGCGGTCACGGTGTCGCAACAGACGGCCCAGCTTGCGCACGGCGGCGGCGTCGAGCTCCCCGAGCGGTGACATCAGGAGCATTCGCGCAGTGTCGGGAGTCAGCGACTCGGGGTCGAGGGCCGTGCGTAGCGCGGTCAGCAACGGCTGGACTGCAGGTTCGCGGTGCAGCGGCACCTCGTCGCCCGCGACCTCGACGGGGACGCCGGCCGCGACCAGCGCGCGCCGCAGGCCGGGGATCGACTGCACACCGGACCGGACGAGCACCGCCATCTCGGACCAGGGGACGTCGTCCTCGAGGTGGGCACGCCGCAGCAGGTCGGCGATGTGGTCGGTCTCGGCCCCGCTCGAGCTGAAGGTGAAGATGTCGACCTTGCCCGCGCCGTACGGCCCGTCGACGGCCACCGGCTCACGAAACGTGCGCAACGACGCAGCGTCGATGGACCCCTTCATCCCGATCCGGTGGGCGATGCGGCGCGAGGCGGTCAGCAGCCGCGGACCGAACCGACGGGTGGTCGACAACGCCACGACGTCAGCGGCCGTGCCGTCGGCTTGGGGGAACTGCGTCGGGAACTCGAGGATGCCCCGCACGTCGGCGCCACGGAACGCGTAGATGCTCTGGTCGGGGTCACCGACCACGACGAGGTCTCGGCCGTCGCCCGCAAGGGCCTGGAGGAGCCGCACCTGGCTGGGGTCGGTGTCCTGATACTCATCGACGTAGACCGCCTTGAACCGGTGACGCAGCTCGGCCTTGACGTCATCGGCCTCGGCGAGCAGAACGGCCCGGTGCACCAGCTCGGCGTAGTCGAGCACGGCCTCGAAGTCGAGCACCTCGAGGTACTCGGTCATGAAGGCACCGGCCGCGACCCACTCGGGCCGGTCGGCCTCGATCCCGATGCCGGTGAGCTCGTCGGGCTCGAGCCCGAGCTCGCGGGCCCGCGACAGCACCGCATGGATCTCACGAGCGAACCCGCGGGTGCGCAGCGCGGCGTTGAGGCCCTCGGGCCACGACAGCGCGGTGCCCTCGAGGGAGTGCTCGAGCAAGGTCTTGATGCGGACGTCCTGCTCGGGCGCGCTGAGCAGACGCAGGGGTGTCAGGTAGAGGTCGGCCGGCTGGTGCTGGCGCAGCAGCGCGTAGCAGAACGAGTGGAACGTCGAGCTCATCGGCATCGCCGACGTGCGGCCCAGCCGGGCCGTGATCTTGGTTCGGAGCTCGTCGGCGGCCTTGCGACTGAAGGTCAGGACGAGGATCTCGTCAGGCGAGAGGCCGCGATTCTCGACGCGCTCGACGACCGCCTCGACCAGCGTCGTCGTCTTGCCCGTGCCGGGACCGGCCAGCACGAGCAGCGGACCACCCGCGTGCTCGACCACCCGACGCTGGGACGCGTCGAGCTCAGGTCCGGCGGCATGGATCCGCGGGGCCCGCTCGAGACGATAGGTGACCGACACGCGCCTATTGCACCATCACGGACCGACAGACCGAAGCATCCGCAAGCACCATCAGGTGTCCGCGATCCACAGGGCGCGCTGCAGGTCGACCTTCAGGTGAGCCGCATCGGTGATGTCTCCGCGCAGCGGGGTGGCCTCTTCGCGGTAGTGCGCCAGGGCTTCACGCTGGTGCGAGGCCGGCAGGCTCCCATCGGCGCGCACCACCCGCCACCAGGGCACGGGAGCGCCGTAGAGCGACATCACCTGGCCGACTTGTCGCGGCCCACCACGACCGACCGCGTCCGCAATGACGCCGTACGTCGTTGCGCGACCCGGCGGGACCTGCTCGACCACGGACAGCACCGCCTCGACATACCGCTCGCGCTCGCTCTCGTCGGCCGCCTGACCACCCACGACACCAGCCTCGCAGATGCCGGACGGGGCGGGAGGACCCCCATCGGCATGGGTCCTCCCGCCCGCCGGGTGTCCGGGCCGTCAGCCAGATTCGCTGATTCCTACCGAGCGTGGAATCAGAGAACCGGGCTGAACGGCTCGGTGCCAGGCACCAGGGCGAGTCCGGTGAGACCGGAGTTCGCCTTGGCGTAGTTCAGCTCCTTGTTGACGTCGCCGATGTTGTTGGCGGCGGGGAGCGGAGCGAGCTCGATCGTCGAGAGGACGCCCAGCGCCTCGCCGTTGGCGTCGAGGAACGCACTGCCGGAGTCGCCCGGGACACCGGGGGTCACGGTGTAGAGGCCGTGCGACCAGCCGTTGCCGTCATCGCCGACGCTGAGCCCCGTGTGGGGCGAGAGCACCGACACGCCGGCCCGCAAGGACGAGTTGCCGTAGGTGTAGACCTGGTCGCCCGCCTGCGTGCCCGTCGTGTTGATGCCCACAGGCCCACCCCAGAAGGGAATCGAGGGATTGACGTCGGCGACGTACGCCGGGTCGACCTTGACGAGCGCGAGGTCGTTGTAGGCACAGGCATCAGGGTTGGTCTCGTGCTTCTGCTGCATCGCGATCCAGGAGCTGTAGACGAGCTTGCCCGTACCGACCTGGGTGCCCTCGTTGAGCAGGCTGCCGCCCTCGTTGAAGGTGACCGGGGTCCCGAGGGGGAGGGATCCTGAGTCACAGCCGTTCGTGTCGGTGGCGGCGCCGGTTCCGGCGCAGTGCGCCGCGTAGCCGACGTAGGTGTTGCCGGTGCTGTCGGTGTAGACGAAGTTCGCGGTGCACTGGGCCCCGTCGGTGTACATCATGACGCCGGGATGGATGGTGGCGCTGTCGGCCGGTGCCCATGCCGTCCGGACCTGTTCGGCCGCTGGCGATGCGGGCGGGCTGGCCGCGTTGGACGGAGTGGTGACGACCAGCGCGGCACCGGCGGCGAGCACTCCGGCGACAACGATGGACCTGGTGCGGACGAGCATCGCTGCTCCCTCCTCGTGGGGTGAGTGGACACGACCCCAACGACCGCATCCCCCTGGCGGTCACGCCCACGCCGTCATCTGTCTCACGATCTGAGATGGATAGGCTGCTCGTCATACCCGATCTCGCCAGGAGCGCCTGATGACTTCCACCGCCGCTTCGTTCGTGCTCGACGCAGTGCGTACGCCGTTCGGACGGCATGGCGGGGCGCTGGCCGGCGTACGCCCCGATGACCTCGCATCGACCGTCATCTGCCGCCTGCTCGAACGTCATCCAGGCCTCGACCCGACGCGCATCGACGACGTCTGGTTCGGTGACGCCAACGGAGCCGGCGAGGACAACCGCGACGTCGCCCGAATGGCCCTCCTGCTCGCCGGACTTCCCACCTCGGTGCCGGGCAGCACCGTCAACCGGCTCTGCGGCTCCGGCCTCGAAGCGGTCATCGGTGCCTCGCGAGCGGTGGCCGTCGGGGACGCGTCGATAGCGGTGGCCGGCGGCGTCGAGTCGATGAGTCGGGCGCCCTGGGTCCTGCTCAAGCCCGACACTTCCTACGCCCGCGGCCACCAGCAGATGTGGTCGACCACCATCGGGTGGCGGATGGTCAACCCCTGCATGCCGAAGCTGTGGACCGTGGCGCTGGGCGAGGGCGCTGAGATCCTGGCCGACCGCTACGCCATCTCCCGCGAAGACCAGGACGCATTCGCCGTGCGGTCGCATCGCAACGCTGCCCGCGCCTGGGATGCCGGCGTGTACGCCGACGAGATCGTTACGGTGGACGGCGTCGACCTCGAGCGCGACGAAGGCATCCGGCCCGACTCGTCGGTCGACAAGCTCGCCCGACTGTCTCCGGTGTTTCGCCCCGACGGCACGGTGACGGCAGGGAACGCCTCCCCCCTCAACGACGGGGCCGCAGCGCTGTTGATCGGTGACGAGGCAGCGGCCGCGTCGATCGGCGTCGATCCGCTCGCCCGGATCGTGTCCCGGGCCTCCAGCGGAGTCGACCCCGAGGTGTTCGGCATCGGACCGGTCCAGGCAGCGCGTGACGCGTTGGCCCGCGCCGGCATCGGCTGGTCGGACCTGGTCGCGGTCGAGCTGAACGAGGCCTTCGCGTCGCAGTCGCTGGCCTGCCTGGCCGAGTGGCCCGACCTGGATCCCGAGATCGTCAACGTCAACGGCGGAGCGATCGCCATCGGACACCCGCTGGGCGCCTCGGGTGCGCGGATCGTGGGCTCGCTGGCGCATGAGCTGCGGCGTCGGGGCGGCGGCTACGGGCTCGCGGCGATCTGCATCGGCGTGGGGCAGGGGCTCGCCATCGTGCTGCAGGCCTGAGGCCTGACGGGACCGGTGCGTCAGCGCCGCCCCAGCCGTTCGAGCACGTGCGCGATCACTGGCTCGTTGGCGGCCGCCCGCTCCTGTGGAGAGGCAGTGACGAGGCCGTTCAGCTCACGGATGCCGGCGGTGGCCAGCCGGAAGACCAGTGCCCGGGCCACGAGCTCGTACCACTCCGGGATGTCGGCCCACTCGTCGAGGAAGGACACCGGCAAGCCTTCCCAGCAGACCGCGTCCGACGCCGCGACGGCCAGAGCCAAGCCGACGGGGCGGTAATACGGTGGCCAGTCGATGATGACCGGTCCGGCGCTGGTGAGCAGCACGTTGCCGCCGATGTCCCCATGGATGATCTGGGCCGGGGACCTGACGGGTCGGGACGCGGCTCGGAGGCGATCGATCTGGTCGACCGTCCGCGCGTCACCGGTGGGCTCGGCATACTCCCAGGCGACCCGATCCCCGGCCGACCAGGCGTCAGTGCGGTCGTCGAGGAACGCCGGGGGGTCGAGCGGGCGGACCTCGTCGTGGAAGAGCTGACTCGCGGTACGGATCAGGCCGGAGTCCTGGTGCATCGTCGCGTCCCGGCCGCTGATGAAACGGTGGGCCGCCCAGCCGGCGTACACCCACGACCCGTTGGGGGCGCGGATCGGTTCGGGCACGAGCACCCCGCAGTTGCTGTCCCACACGCTGAAGACATCGCACACCCAGCGGTGCTCGACCGGATTGTCGGCGGGTTTGAGGACGACCTCACCGTCGTACCAGGTGCGGTCCTGACCCCCGGCAAGCCGGCGCAGTCGAGTCGGGTCCGCGCCAAACGCCGCAGCGACGTACGGTGGCGGGGAGCTCACCGCCTCAGCCTAGGACCAGCCCCTCGTTGAACCGTGAGTTGTGGCTCCTCGAACCGTGAGTTGTGGCTCCTCGAACCGTGAGTGGTGGCTCCTCGAACCGTGAGTTGTGGCTCCTCGAACCGTGAGTGGTGGCTCCTCGACGTCAGTACGCCGGCTGGGACGGGTCGATCTGGGTGACCCAGGCCGCCACGCCGCCGCCGACGTGGACCGAGTTGGCATACCCCGCGCCCTTGAGCACGGCCAGCGCCTCGGCCGACCGGACGCCGGACTTGCAGTGCAACACGATCTGCTTGTCATCAGGCAGCTGGCCGAGTGCGTTGCCGTTCAGGAACTGGTCCTTGGGGATCAACACCGAGCCCGGGATCTTGTTGATCTCGTACTCGTTGGGCTCGCGTACGTCGACGAGAACGAAGTCGCGCTCGCCGTTGTCGCGCTCCTTGAGCCAGTGCTCGAGGGTGACGACCGAGATCGTCGAGCCGGCAGCTGCGTCGGCGGCCTCATCGCTGATCGCGCCGCAAAAGGCTTCGTAGTCGATCAGCTCGGTGACGGTCGGGTTGTCACCGCAGACCGCGCAGTTCGGGTCCTTGCGGACCGGCAGCTTGCGGTACTCCATCTCGAGGGCGTCATAGATCATCAGCTTGCCGAGCAACGGCTCTCCGATGCCGGTCAACAGCTTGATCGCCTCGTTGACCTGGATCGAGCCGATGCTCGCGCACAGCACACCGAGGACGCCGCCCTCGGCGCAGGAAGGCACCATCCCCGGCGGCGGGGGCTCGGGGTACAGGCAGCGGTAGCACGGGCTGTTACCGCCGGGCGCCGCGGCCCAGAACACCGATGCCTGGCCGTCGAACCGGTAGATGGAGCCCCAGACGTAGGGCTTGCCGAGGAAGACAGCCGCGTCGTTCACCATGTAGCGCGTGGCGAAGTTGTCGGTGCCGTCGACGATGAGGTCGTACTGCTCGAAGATGCCGAGCACGTTGTCGTTCTCGAGGCGCTCGTCGTGGAGGACCACCTTGACGAGCGGGTTGATCTCGGCGATCGACTCCTTGGCCGACAGGGCCTTGGACTTGCCGATATCACTCTGCCCATGGATCACCTGGCGCTGCAGGTTGGACTCGTCGACCTCGTCGTACTCCGCGATGCCGAGGGTGCCGACGCCGGCGGCGGCCAGGTACAGCAGGGCCGGGCTGCCGAGGCCACCTGCGCCGATGACCAGGACGCGTGCGTTCTTCAGTCGCTTCTGCCCGGCCATGCCCACGTCAGGGATGATCAGGTGGCGGCTGTAGCGACGGACTTCCTCGATCGTCAGCTCGGCGGCCGGCTCGACCAGGGGCGGCAACGACACAGGTCTTCTCCTCGTACGACGGTGGGTTCGGGCGGCGACAGCGCGCCACCCGTACGGGTGCACCTGGGTGCAACCACGTCCGGCCCCTCCATGTTCCCCGACCGGTCAGCTGGCGGACGACTATCCCGTCATACGGACACACTGGGCAGAACAGAACAGTGCACAGAGCTGGCACGGTCCACGCCGGCAACGCATGACCGGGCACAGCCACCGAGGCAAACCCCCAGTCACCGCAGCACGTTTGCCTAGTTCACAAGCCACCTGGCTTGTGAACTAGGCAAACGCGGAGGGCCACGGGGGCACACCGGGGGCGGGGGGAAAGGCGGGGGTGGGGCGGGGATGGGAGGGTGGGCCGTATGGCCGAGAAGGTGACGGTGGAGATCGAGGGACGCAAGCTGGCGCTCTCGAACCTCGACAAGGTCCTCTACCCGGAGGCGGGCTTCACCAAGGGTGAGGTCATCGACTACTACGTCAACGTCGGCGACGCGTTGCTCCCCCACCTGGCCGACCGGTTGCTGACCCGCAAGCGATGGCCCGACGGCACCGCCAAACAGCCCTTCTTCGAAAAGAACACGCCGCGGGGCACCCCCGACTGGGTACGTACCGCCTTCATGGCCGAGCACGGTGACGACGGCGTCGAGTACGTCGTCGCAGAGGACCTCGCCACGCTGGTCTGGCTGGCCAACCTCGCGGCCCTCGAGCTGCACGTGCCGCAGTGGAAGGTCGGTCCACGAGGTGGACCGCGAGATCCGGACCTCGTGGTCTTCGACCTCGACCCGGGCGAGCCTGCCGACATCATCGACTGCTGCAACGTGGCGCTCGCCCTCAAGGAGCTCCTCGCGGCCGACGGCCTCACCGCCTTCCCCAAGACCTCGGGCAACAAGGGCGCCCAGCTGTACGTCCCGATCGAGCCGGCCACCGCACACCGCACGTCGGCGTACGCCAAGAAGCTCGCCGACCAGCTGGCACAGGCGATCCCCGATGACGTGGTCTCGTCGATGGAGAAGCGGCTGCGTGGCGGCAAGGTGTTCATCGACTGGAGCCAGAACAACGCAGCCAAGACCACGATCGCGCCGTACTCGATGCGCGGCATCGACCGCCCAACGGTGTCGACACCGCTGACCTGGGACGAGGTGGCCGAGGCGACCAAGGCGACCGACCTCCGGTTCGAGACCGCCGACGTGCTCAGTCGGCTCGAGAAGCACGGCGACCTGTTGGCCGACATGCCCGAGCAAGCTGCGCCGCTGCCCGACTGATCGCAGCCCAACCGGGTCAGCCGGCCGCCCCATCAGAACCCTTGATCTCGACGAGCTCGACCACCGGAGCCACCCGCTCGGCCGCCCTCGATCAGCAGCGACGAAGTCAAGTGACTCGGCGGTAGGATGCGCGGGTGCCTACCGATGCAGGACAACGACCGCGGACTGGACGCCGGCCGCGCCTCTTGCGGCGAGCCCAGCTGCTCGAGTCCGCCCTCGACGTGTTCGTGGCCCAGGGCTACCACGCCGCCGCGATGGACGACATCGCCGAACGTGCGGGTGTCTCCAAGCCGGTGCTGTACCAGCACTTCCCGAGCAAGCTCGAGCTCTACCTGGCCCTGCTCGACACCGCCAGCGACCAAGTCGTCGACGGTGTACGGAAGGCGCTGGCGAGCACCTCGGTCAACAAGGAGCGGGTCGCCGCCACGACCGACGCGTTCTACGCGTACGTCGCCGACCCCAACGGCGCGTTCCGGCTCGTCTTCGAGTCCGACCTCACCAGCGAACCGGCCGTCCGCGAACGCGTCGACCGCGTCTACACGGCAGTGCGCCGACGCGATCGCGGAGGTGATCGCCGACGACACCGGATTCCCACCCGAAGCGTCCCGCCTCCTGGCGGTGGCCCTCGTGGGCATGAGCCAGGTGTCGGCGCGCTACTGGCTCAGCGACAACGGCGGCCTTCCTCAGGCCCAGGCGACCGAGCTCATCGCCAGCCTCGCCTGGCGCGGGATCCGCGGCTTTCCCCGGCACGAGTGACCTGCGCTCCCTCCTGCGCGCCGCACCACTAGGCTGGGGACGACCCCGTCTTCGCAACGATGTCGGCGGGCCTCGACCTGAAAGGACTCCGTGTGGAGGTCAAGATCGGCGTGACCAACGCCAACCGCGAGCTGACGCTCGAGACGACGCCAGAGCGCTGACGACGTTCAGGACGCGATTTCGAAGGCGCTCGCGTCCGAGACACGGCATCGTCTCCCTCACCGACGAGAAGGGCCGCACCGTCTTCGTCCCCGCCGCCAAGCTCGCCTACATCGAGATCACCGGCGAGTCCGGTCGTCGGGTCGGCTTCGGAGCGCCCTGACACCACTGTCCGAGGGCCGCCGTACCCACGGCCCGCCAGCTGAACGGGCGACACGAGGAGGTGAGCCGTGCTGTACGCCGCGATGAGGTTCGTCATCGCGCCGATGGCGCGGCTGGTCTACCGACCCATCGTCGAGGGCCGCGAGAACGTTCCGCGGCACGGCGCCGTCATCATCGCGTCCAACCACCTGTCGTTCATCGACTCCGTGGTCATCCCCATCGCAGCACCCCGGCACGGTCCTGTTCATCGCCAAGAAGGAGTACTGGGAGGGCACCGGCCTGCGCGGTGCGTTCCTACGGGCCTGGTTCACCGCCATGCGCTCGATCCCGGTCGAGCGCGGCACGCACCGGGCCGCCCAGGCCTCGCTCGATGCGGCCCTGCAGGTGCTCAAGGACGGCCAGGCCTTCGGCATCTACCCGGAGGGCACCCGCTCTCGTGACGGGCGTCTCTACCGGGGCAAGACCGGGGTCGGGTGGCTGGCGCTGACCGCGCAGGTTCCGGTCGTACCTTGTGCTCTCGATCGGCACCGACAAGCTCCAGCCGATCGGTTCGCGCATCCCCCGTTTCGACGCGCGTGACCGTGCGGTTCGGCAAGCCGCTGACCTTCACGCCGCCCAGCACCGTCACGACGGCCGTCGCAGGCCCGCCGGGCCGCCACCGACGAGGTGATGGCAGCGATCGCAGCCATGTCGCCGCAGGAGCTCGCCGGGGTCTACAACGAGTCACCGTCCGCCGTGCTGACCGTCCCTCCGACGTGAAAACCCAGGTCAGACACGGCAGACTTGACGTACAGTGATCGCGGGACCTCCCGCGGAATCTGCACTGCACCTGCATTTAGGAGGCTTTTCATGGAGCTCATCGGGCTTCTCTTCGGAGGCGTCATCATCGGCCTCCTCGGCAAGTTCGTCGCGCCCGGCGACAAGGACAACATCCCGCTGTGGGCCACCCTGCTGTGCGGGATCGGCGGAATCCTCATCGGCGACGTCATCTACCGGGCGTTCGGTGGCGACGGCAGTCGCCGGCATCGACTGGACCCGCTGGGTCGTGGCCATCCTGGTCTCGGCCGGCCTGGTCATCGTGGCCTCCGGGTTCCTCGGCCGCCGCAACACCACCCACGTCTGACGGGGTGTTTCCCGCTGAAACGATTGCCCCCACCTGCTGGCGCACGCGCCGGGCGCGCTGGGCTTCCGGGTTCCTCGGCCGCCGCAGCATGCACGTCTGACCGAGTCGCGGCGTGCTCAGGCCCGCAGGCCGAGGGCTGCCATCCGCTGCGTGTGGGTCTCGGCGAGCCGGGCGAGCATCCGACCCGACGGCGGCCAGGTCCATGCCCGGTCGGTCCACCCCGCCGACCAGCAGGGCCGTCAGCGCGTCACGCTCACCGGCGACGCGTTGGGCCTGGCTGAGCG
>CAVVQV010000015.1:0-99690 GCA_963750495.1 uncultured Actinomycetota bacterium | reverse complement strand
CTCTCTACCGACAGGTCGGTCAGGGCCGGTGCGCGTGCCTGAAGAGCGGCGGCAGGTAACGCACCATCAGCGTCGACCACGTGAGGTGGGTCAGCACCGGGGCCTGCAGACCACCCGATGCGCGCCGCTGCATGCTGAACAGCGTCCCCATCACACCGGCCGCACACACCAGCGCCGGGTTGCGCGTCGATGCTGTCGCCAGGGTGTAGACCGCGGTCGACACGATCACCGCCTGGTCCTCCTCGAGCGCGGCGTAGATCGCGCCGCGGAAGAAGATCTCCTCGCCGATGCCGTTCGCCAGCGTCGTGGCCACGACCATCGGGCCACTCCCCTCCTCGGCGAACACGAGCACCCGCCCGATGGCCCGGTCGAGCACGGGTATGCCGCGAGCCACCAGTGCGCAGCCGTAGAAGAAGCCGAAGGCACCGACACCGGTGGCGATCGGAGTGATGATCGGACGGCGCAGCTGCTGGTCGCGGCTCTGGATCCAGCCGAGGTGCAGCGGTCCTGAGAACAGGCCCCCAGCGGTCCAGGTGGCGGCCACGGCGGCGGTGAGCCCGTAGAACTCCTTGGAGTTCGGCTTCGTGGACAGCGACAACCCGAGCAGGCTGGTCCCCAGCACCGAGACCCCCGCCACGACCCGGCGGCGGCGTGAGATCACCGCCTCGGACTCCGGGTGATCGATCGGCACGACGTGCGTGAGCCCCATCGGGAGACGGGCCTCGAACTCCGACCGCGCACGCCGCCACCACGACGTCGCGCGCGCTGAGCTCATCGCGACTTCTTCAGCTGGGCGTGCTCGCGCAAGGCCTCGCGCACCGCGTCGTCATACCCCATCGGCTCGAAGGGGACGACCGTGCGGATGCTGTCGTCGTGCACCACGACCTCGTTGGCCATGGAGTCGATCAACGAACGCCCGGTTTGCGTGTCGACGTTGGTGACGAGCGCCAGCCAGCGCGAGGACAGGCCCGGCGTGAGGAGCGGCACCGGGACGATGAGCAGCATGCTTTTCTTGATGGCGGCCACCCGGCGCAGCATCGTGACGTACTGCAGCACCTCCGGTCCGCCGATCTCGAACACCTGACTCTTCGCACGTGGCTCGTCGAGCACGCCGACCAGGTAGCGGACCACGTCCGCCACGGCGATCGGCTGGGTCCTGGTGCGGACCCACCGCGGCGTGACCATCGCCGGGAGGTGGTCGACGAGCTGCCGGGTCAGCTCCCACGAGATGCCACCGCTGCCGACGATGATGCCGGCGCGCAGCACCGTGACGGGTACGCCATCGTCGCCCAGCAAACCCTCCACCTCGCGTCGGCTGCGCAGGTGTGACGACAGCTGTTCGGAATCGCTGCCGAGCCCGCCGAGATAGATGATCTGCTCGACGCCGGCTTCGGCGGCCGCCTTGCCGAACGCCTTGGCCGCCTCAGCGTCGAGGCGCTCGAAGTCCTTGGAGTCGAGCGAGTGCACCAGGTAGTACGCCGCGCGGCAACCGGCCAGCGCCTTGGCCAGTGTCGTCGCGTCGTGTACGTCCCCGAAGACGGCCTCCCCGTCGCCGCTGTAGCTGTCCGGGTGGCGAGTCATCGCGCGCACCTCGTGGCCGGCTTCAGCGAGCGCGGGGCAGAGACGACGCCCCACGAAGCCCGATGCGCCTGCGACGAGGACGGGGCCGGCAACGGTCACGCGTGCTCCTCGTTGTGCTTGCGAAGGTCGGTGCGGCTGGGCTGGGTGCGCTGGTGCCCCAGCTCACCGCCGATGCGACCACCATACGGGCGGCCGTGGTCGGCGTACTCCTCGCGGTAGAACGACATCGTCCAGCTGGCGAGCTGGATGCGTGATCCCGTACGCAGCACCGACCGCTCAACGGGAGAACCGTTCACGCGGGTGGAGGCGGCCCCGTCGATGCGGACCAGTACGAACTCGTCGTCGCCGTCGTGCTGGATCTCAGCATGGCGGGGCTCGAGGCCCGCCAGCGTGATGTCGCACGCTTCGTCGCTCCCGATCGTGGTGACGTCGGTGCGCAGCGAGAAGATCTCCTGCTGGTCATCCGGCGTCGGGTACGGCTGCGGCGCCATGATCAGCCGGGGGCTGCCGCCCCCGCGCGGGTCGTGGGTGGTGGTCACCGGCCGGCGTGGCCGTCGGCGCATCGTCGGCGCGATCGGCCACAAGGTTGCCGGTGGCGCCAGGTCGGCCGCGGGCAGGGCACCACCGCTCGGTGCCTGGGCGCGGCCACGGATCAGTGACCACAGGCCGGCGCCCCGCTCGATCCGGATGTGACGCGAACGGGTGAGCCGCCGCTGCAGCCAGGACGTCCGGGCCGCGCCCAGCGTGACGAGTGGCCCCGAGGACGTGACGACGGTGATCGACATCCCCTTGCCGGCCAACCCGGCTGCCAACCCCCGGATCGACCCCGAGTCGGACCGACCGGCGAACAGGAACGGGTCACTCACCTGCAGGAGCAGGTTCTTGCCCGACCCGGTCAACGTGCCGGTCACCGGTCGCGAGCCCGGGACGGAGACCGAGAAGCTGAGGTCGGCCTCCACCGTGAGATCGGCGGCCATGGCTCAGGCTCCGGGGGCGGTCGAGGTCGCGTTGTCCTTCGTGGTGACCTGGAGGGTGCCGTTGAGCTTCCAGGTGGCACGAGGGGCGTCGGCGCCGGTGTCGCGGGGAACTTCGACGGCCATGTCGATGAAGCGGTAGTTGATCGCGGCCTCGCGCCCGGTGAGGAAGGTCCACATCTCCCGACCGAGGTCGGTCCAGTCGACGACATCGTCGTGGCCGGCGGTGGCCTGGGCGCGGGTGTGGGTGCTGGTGTGGGTGCTGGTGTCGGTCATGACTGGCTCCTTGAGGTAAGAAAGTTCAACACTTTCTTAAACGGTCTGTTTAGGTTTACCATGTCATCATGAACCCCCGACCCCCCTCGACGCAACCCCGAACCTCTGCGACCCGGCTCACACCGACGGGCCTCAGCATCGGTGACCTCGCCGAACGCACCGGTCTGGCTCCGGCCACGTTGCGCATGTGGGAGACGCGGCATGGCTTCCCCCGGCCCGAGCGCCGCGACAGCGGCCACCGTCGGTACGACGAGCGGGACGTCGAACGCGTCCTGCAGGTGATCCGACGCCGTGACGCCGGCACCCGGCTCGAGGTGGCGATCGCCGAGGTCTCCCGTGCCCAGGCTGCCGCCGAGGAGCCTCCGGGCGCCCCATCCGTCTACGCGACCCTGCGCCGCGAGCACCCCGTCCTGCAGCCACAGCGGCTGAAGAAGTCGACGCTGCTGGCATTGTCGTGGGCCATCGAGGACGAGTGCTGCGTGCGCGCTGAGCGCCCGATGATCTTCGGCAGCTTCCAACAGGCGCGGTACTTCCGCGCCGCGAGCGAGCGCTGGACCGAGCTGGCCCGGATCGCCCGCTCGACCACGGTCTTCGCCGACTTCTCCGACGAGCCGGCACCGATCGACGGCATCGACGTCGTGCACCTTCCTACCGATGCGCCGATGCGACGTGAATGGGTCGTGGTCTGCGAATCCTCCGACTACCCCGCCATGCTCACGGCGTGGGAACTTCCCGGCCAGTCGAGCGTCCCGGATCGCCAGCGACTCTTCGAGGCCATCTGGACCGTCCAACCCGCGGTCGTCCGCGACGCGGCTCGAGCCTGCGCGCAGGTGGCGGTGCAGCTCGGGCACCAGCAGGCGACACCGCTGCTGTACGAGCTGGCCGAGAACCCGCCACTGCCCCCGCTGGAGCTGCTCAACGCGGCCTCGCTGCTGAACCGGGTCGTCGCCTACGTCGACGGAACCGCCTGAGCGAGGAGGACCTCAGCTGCGCAGGTACGACGCTCCGTTGACGTCGATGATCGTCCCCGTCGAGAAGGCGGCGTCGGGGGAAGCCAGCCACAGCACCGCGGAAGCCACCTCCTCGGGCGTGGCCACCCGTCCGTACGGCGACTGAGCGCGTATGGCGTCGCCGCCAGGTCCGTCCAGCACCTCGCGAGCCATCTCCGTCTGCACGAACCCCGGCGCGACCGTGCCGACAGAGATGCCATGCGGAGCGAGCACGACCGCCATGGACTGACCGAACGAGTTCAGACCCGCTTTCGAGGCGCCGTACGCAGGATTCTTGGGCTCGCCGCGGAACGCGCCACGACTGGACACGTTGACGATCGCTCCGCCGCCGGCCGCGATCAGGTGCGGAACCGCTGCGAACGTCGCATGCGCCGCACCCAGCAGGTTGGTCTGCAGCGTCCGGGTCCAGGCCAGCTGCCAGTCCTCCCAGGACGTCTCCAGCGGCGGGTGGGCGACGAAGATGCCGGCGTTGTTGACCAGGACGTCGAGCCCGCCGAGGTCGGCGGCGGCAGTCTCGACCGCCCGGCGGACCTCGTCCGGCACGGCCAGGTCGGCCTGCACGGTCGTGTGCTCGGTCCCCGGTAGCTCGTCGACCAGGGCAGCGGCCTCGTCCGCCGAGCGGCCATAGTGCACGGCCACCCGGTCGCCGGCGGCCGCGAACGCCGCGGCGATAGCACGCCCGATGCCACGCGCGCCGCCCGTGACCAGCACGCGCCGGTTCACAGCGCGAGCTCCCGGACACCCGCGAGCAGGCGCTCGACGTCGTCCTCGTTCGTGTAGGGCGCGAGCCCCGCACGGACCGCGCCGGCGTCGCCCAGCCCGACCCACCGCGAGGCCTCGATTGCGTAGAACGAGCTCGCAGGTGCGTTGACGCCTCGTGCCGCCAGCCCGGAGTAGACCGCGTCCAGCTCGACGCCGTCCACCGTGAACAGGGCCGTCGGCGTACGACGCCTGGGCGCACCGTGCAGCTGCACACCCGGGATCTCCGCGAACCCGTCGAGCAGCCGACCGAAGAGCTGCTCCTCGTGCTCCTCGAGCACTGTCATCGACTCCACCACACGGCCGCGGCGGTCGGCCGCGTCCGACGCCAGTCCGGCGATGAAGTCGACGGTCGCGGTCGTGCCTGCCAGCAGCTCGTAGGGCAGCGTCCCCAGCTCGAACCTCTCGGGCACGGCCGAGGTCTGCGGCAGCAGCTTGTCGTTGTCGAGGGTCGCCAACAGCTCCGGATCGGCCACGAGCACGCCGTGATGCGGCCCGAAGAACTTGTACGGCGAGCAGACGAAGAAGTCTGCACCGAGCGCGGCGACGTCCACCGGCGCATGCGGTGTCAGATGGACCCCGTCGACGTAGGCCAGCGCCCCGACGGCATGGACGGCATCGGTGATCGCGGGCAGGTCGGGGCGCGTGCCGAGCAGGTTGGAGGCGGCGGTGACCGCGACGAGCCGGGTGCGGTCTGACAGCTGCGCCTGCACGTGGGCGAGCTCTAGCTCACCGGACTCGCGGTCGAACTCGACCCACCGGACGGTCGCACCGGCCCGCTCGGCGATGGTCTCCCAGGGCCGGACGTTGGCGTCATGATCGAGTCGGGTGACCACGACCTCGTCGCCCGGACCCCATCGTTTCGACAGGGCGCGTGCGATGTCGTACGTCAGCTGGGTCATCGATCGGCCGAACACCACGCCACCGGGGTCGGCGCCGAGCAGGTCAGCGACGGCCGCCCGAGCCTCGCGGACGATACGGTCCGCCCGCTGCTCCGTCGTCGTGACCGTGCCGCGGTTGGAGACCCCCGAGCCCATGGCCGTGGCGATGGCTTCCCCGACGACGGCAGGGACTTGGGAGCCCCCGGGCCCGTCGAAGTAGGCCACGCCCTCGGCAAGCGCCGGGAAGCAGCTGCGGATCCGGTCGACGTCGAGGTCCATCCGGGCATTGTGCCCCGCCGCGACCTCGTTCACCTAGGTGGGCCCGGGCCGGCTCGTCGAGCGGACGGGCTCCGGCGCCGCTAGCGTCGGACGTAGGCCTCGACCACGCGGGCTACCCAGGCGACGTACCGCAGCAGCACCACCGACCGAAAGGACCGACGATGACGCACCGAGTCCACGTGACGATCGAGGTCGAGCTGTTCATCGACGACGAAGCCGCGTTCCGCCAGGCGGCCTTCGAACGCATGCAGACCGCCTGGCGGTCGGAGGACGACTTCCCGTTCGACGCAGCCGAAGACGTCCCCCTCGGGCAAGCGGTCCAAAGCCTGCTCGCCGCCGCCGTACCCCTCGACCTGCCTGGCGCCCGACGAAGCCAGCTGGTCGTGGAGACCGAGGACGTCGAGCAGGACGACTCCGGTTCCGACGGCGAGTCCGACTCCGAGTCCGACTCCGAGTCCGACAACGAGTCCGACAACGAGGACGAGCAGGCGGACGACGACACCGAAGACCAGGACTCCAAGCACGAAGCACCCGACGACGACGACACGTCAGGCGACGAGAACGACGAAGGGGCCGCCCGCACCTGACAGTCAGGGGTTCGCGATCGCCTCGTGGTGCCGGAGAACCTCGGCGATGATGAAGGTCAAGAACTTCTCGGCGAACTCCGGATCCAGCCGCGCCTCGTGCGCCAGTCGCCGCAGCCGTTCGATCTGCTGCGCCTCGCGGGCCGGGTCGGCGGGAGGCATGGCGTGCTCGGCCTTGAGGAGCCCCACCGCCTGAGTACAGCGGAAGCGCTCGGCGAGCACGTGCACCAGCGCGGCGTCGAGGTTGTCGATGCTCTCGCGCAAGCGGGTGAGCTCCGCGAGCGCAATGCCATCGACCGCGCCCGAACCGGGCTCCTCGACCGTGTCGCTCATGGCACCCGAGCCTATCGGGAAGCACGAACGCCCCAAGCGCCCTGCCGCCACAACGAGACGAATTGGGCGTTGTACTCTGTGCGCCATGCCGTTGCGCCGGGTCTTCAGCACGTCCTGGCCGCCGATGATCCTCACCGCGCTCGGCGTCTTCCTGATCCTCCTCGCGTACGACGTTCCCGCCGTCGACCTCATCGCCTACGCCGTCTATCTCCTGCTCGGAATCGCGTTCCCGGGTGTGGTCGCCTGGCGACTGCTCCTGCATCAGCTGCACACGCGCCGCGACGACGGCGAAGAGCCGCCCACCTGGTTCGAGGACCTGTCCCTGGGCACGATCTTCGGCTTCGGAATCCAGCTGCCGGTCTACCTGCTGGGTGTCTGGATCGGCTTCCCGCTGCTCATCATCGTGCTCCCGATCGTCGCCGCGGTCGTCAGCGTGACCTGGCTGGGTCGCTCGACCTGGACGATGCCGACGCGCTCGCTCGACTACCGGGCTTCGTGGGCACTCGGCGCCACGGTCGTGTACGGCGTGGCCTGGCTCGGTCGGAACGCCTTCGCTGCCCGGCCGCTCAGCCTGCCCGGATTCCGCCCGCCCAGCGTCGACGAGACGTTCCACCAGTCGCTGGTAGCGGAGACAGCCCATCGGTTCCCGCCGGAGATCCCGTTCCTGCTCGACACCCGCCTGGACTACCACTGGTTCGTCCATGCCCAGATCGCCACCTCCGACCACGCAACCGGAATCGGCGCGATCGTCATGCTGCGGGAGGTCATGCCGGCTGTCGTGGTCGCACTGGCCGTCCTCGGGCTCGGCGCTGTCGCGCTCCGGCTGACCGGCCGCCCCGTCGCCGCCGTCATCGCCCCGGCCCTGCTCGTCGCCGGTGCCTACCAGCTCATCGGGCCGCACTTCGCGTCGTACCTCTTCACCGAGCCCTACCTGTCCAAGCGGCTGGTCACGAGCCCGTCGCAACCGTATGGCGTGATGATGTCGCTCCCGCCGCTCATGCTCATCCTCGAAGTGCTCCGCCCCGGACGGAAGACCGAACGACTCACGTGGGTCGCGCTGGCGATCTCCCTCTTCGCGCTGTCCGGCGCCAAGGCCACCTTCACGCCGATCTTCCTGTGCGGCGCGCTGGCCCTCTGGGGGCTGACGCTGGTGTTCCGCCGACGGCTCGACAGGACGCTGACCGCCCTGATCGGTCTGCTTTTCGTCGTGCTGGTCTTCGCGCAGTTCGTGCTCTTCGGCGGCCAGAGCGGCGGGCTGGTGCTCGACCCCTTCGCCACCGTCCGAGCTGCTCTCGTCAGCAACAACATCGCCACCAAACCGATGACCCAGGTCGCGATGACGATAACGCTGCTGATCAGCTGGCTGTTGTACGGCATCGGCGCGCTGGGGCTGTGGAAGTCGGGCCGGTGGCGCGACCCTCGCGCCGGCTGGCTGTTGCTGTCCATCCCGGTGGGCATCGGGGTCGCGTTCGCGCTGTTCCGGTCCGGACTGAGCCAGCTGTGGTTCCAGCGCGCGGTGGCCGAGATGGTCGTGCTGCTGTCCGCATGGGGCATGGCCCACCTCCTGCCCCAACCTCTCACCCGCCGTCACGCGCTGCGGCTCGGCGGCGCCGCTGCCGGCGCGGGGCTCGTGGCCTACCTGCTCGCCGCGCTCTCCGAGTCAGGCCGTGACGTCGTGTCGCGCGCGACCTATCGCGGGCTGATCTACACGATCGCGTTCCCCGTGCTCATCGGGGTGATCTACCTGATCGTCCGGGTGGTCGTGCGCCCCGATGCGAAGCTACGGGCGGCTGCCCTCGTCACGGCACTCTCGGTGGTCCTGGGCCTCGGGCTCATGAACGCCTACTCGTTTGCCTACGACACCGTGACGCGACGGGCCATCCCCGAACCGGACTACCCACCGCTGTTCGCGGCCGGCGGAGTACTTGCCGCCGAGTACATCGAAGCGCACTCCGGTGTCCACGACATCGTGGCCACCAACGTGCACTGCCTGCGACCCCCCGGCGTGCCCAAGTGCGACAACCGGAACTTCTGGATCAGCGCGAACACTGAGCGGCGTGTCGTCATCGAAGGCTGGGGCTACACGGCACAGACGAACGAGAACTTCGTCTCCGGGTTGGCCAACGCCCTCATCCCGGCGCCTGACCAGGAGCGGCTGCGCATCAACGACGCGGCGTTCGTCAGGCCGTCGGCGCAGACGATCAACCGGCTGGTCGACGACTACGACCCCAGGTGGCTCTTCGTGAGCAAGCTGTACCCGGCCAACCTGCCCAGGCTCGACGCACTCGACGGCAGCCTGCTGACCAAGGTCTTCCACGACAAGAACTACGTGGTCTTCCGCATCAACCGCTGAGGCGCCGAAGCTTTCCTCTGGTCGATCGGCCATACTCGGGTCCCATGCGCGGAATCATCCTTGCCGGAGGCGCCGGCACCCGCCTCCACCCGATCACGCTGGGTGTGAGCAAGCAGCTCATGCCGGTCTACGACAAGCCGATGATCTACTACCCACTGTCCACGCTGATGCTGGCCGGGATCCGCGAGATCCTCGTCATCACGACCCCGCACGAGGCCGACGGCTTCGAGCGGCTGCTCGGTGACGGGTCACGGTTCGGCGTCTCCTTCACGTACGCGCAGCAGCCCGAGCCCAAGGGACTGGCGCAGGCCTTCACGCTGGGCGCCGACTTCATCGGGAACGAACGGTGCGCTCTCGTGCTCGGCGACAACATCTTCTACGGCCAGGGCCTCGGTCTCCAGCTCGAGCGTTTCGCTCGGCTCGACGGCGCGGCGGTCTTCGCATACTGGGTCACCGACCCGTCGGCGTACGGCGTCGTGACGTTCGACCCTGACGGCAAGGCGCTGTCACTGGAAGAGAAACCGAAGCACTCCAGCAGCAACTACGCCGTCCCGGGCCTGTACTTCTACGACAACGACGTCGTCGCGATCGCCCGCGACCTGAAGCCGTCACCGCGCGGCGAGTACGAGATCACCGACATCAACCGCGTCTATCTCGACCGCGGCGACCTCCACGTCCACGTGCTCGCTCGTGGCACGGCCTGGCTCGACACCGGGACCTTCGAGTCGCTCAACGACGCCAGCAACTTCATCCGCGCCGTCGAGCACCGGCAGGGACTTCGCATCGGATCGCCTGAAGAGGTCGCTTGGCGCCAGGGCTTCCTCACCGATGACGAGCTGCGCGACCGCGCGGAGGCGATGCTCAAGAGCGGGTACGGCGACTACCTCATCGGGCTGCTGGAGCGGCGTGACATCCCCCGCAAGGTGCGGCACGCGCTCGACGCCGAATGATCGCCACCACGGCCTCCCCTAGCGGGCGAGCCGCGCTCGGTCCTTGAGCGGCTCCCACCAGTCGCGATGCTCGGCGTACCACGTAACGGTGTCGGCGAGGCCTTGCTCGAAGTCGACCTCCGGCCCGTAGCCGAGCTCGCCACGGATCTTCTCGATCGACACCGAGTAGCGCAGGTCGTGACCCTTGCGGTCCTCGACCCGCCGAACACTGTCCCAGTCGGCACCGCACGCTGCGAGCAGCTTGCCAGTCAGCTCGTGGTTGGTCAGCTCGGTACCGCCGCCGATGTTGTACACCTCACCGGGCCGTCCACCGTGCAGCACGAGGTGGATGCCGCGGCAGTGGTCATCGACATGAAGCCAGTCCCGGATGTTCGCGCCCTCTCCGTAGAGCGGGACCGTGCCCCCGTCCATCAGGTTGGTGACGAACAACGGGATGACCTTCTCGGGGAACTGGTGCGGCCCGTAGTTGTTGGAGCAGCGGGTCACACAGACCGGCAGCTCATGCGTGCGGAAGTACGACCGTGCGATCAGGTCGCTGGAGGCCTTGGAAGCCGAGTACGGCGAGTTCGGCTCGAGCGGCTGCTCCTCGTCCCAGCTGCCCTCGTCGATCGAGCCGTAGACCTCGTCGGTCGAGACGTGCACGAAGCGCTCGATGCCATGGTGCAGCGCCGAGTCCAGCAAGGTCTGTGTTCCGACGACGTTCGTCATCACGAAGTCGGCCGCTCCCATGATCGAGCGGTCGACGTGGCTCTCGGCGGCGAAGTGGACCACCGCGTCGACCTCCGACATCAAGGCGTCGACGAGCGTCCGGTCGAGAATGTCGCCCTCGACGAAACGTAGCCGTGAGTCGTCGGCGACCGTTGTCAGGTTGGTCAGGCTCCCGGCGTAGGTCAGCCGGTCCAGGACCACGACGTGCTCCGGGCGGGTCAGCCCCCAGCACTCGGCGAGCACCGTCCGCACGTAGTGGCTGCCGATGAAACCGGCTCCACCGGTAACGAGAATCCTCACGACTGTCCTTTCCGGCGTTGGCTTGACCGGCTCGACTATCCCATGAGCCGTCCGGTGGCCCCAAACCTGAACGCACTGCTCGCGACCCCGCAGGCCCTGCCGGGGCGTATCACCCCGCCGTGGTGGCCCGAAGCGTCTCGACGAAGGTCTCCACGACGCGATCACTCTCGGCCGTCGTGAGGCCGTTGTAGAAGGGCAGCCGGATCAGCCTGCCGCTGATGTCATCGGTGACGGGGCACTCCGCCGGAGCGGCGCTGAACTTCAGGCCGGCCTCGGAGCTGTGCAACGGGACGTAATGGAACGTCGCGATGACCCCCTGCTCACGCATGCCCGACAGCACCGCGTCGCGGGTCGGTCGGTCCGGCAGCAGCAGGTAGAACATGTGGTACGTCTGCTCGCAGTACTCGGGGACGACCGGCAGCCGGATCCCGAGGTCGTCGGCCATGGGGGCCAACGCCTCTTCGTAACGCTCGTAGACCGCCCGTCGCTTGTCCTGGATCACGTGGCGGCGTTCGAGCTGAGCGCACAGGTAGGCCGCGAGCGCGTCCGAGAGCCCGAACGACGACCCGGTATCCATCCAGGAGTACTTGTCGACCTGTCCGAGGAAGAACGCCCGGCGGTTGGTTCCCTTGTCGTAGAGCACCCGCGCCCGGTCGACGTCACGCTCGTCGTTGACCACCAGGGCCCCGCCCTCGCCACAGACGATGTTCTTGGTGTCGTGGAAGCTCTGGGTCGCGAAGCGGCCGAGGGTTCCGAGTGGCTGGCCGTGCCAGCGTCCGAAGAGACCGTGCGCGTTGTCCTCGATGACGGCAACGTCGGGCCGGTCGGCCAGCGCCTTGCGCAGACCCTCCATGTCACAGGCGACTCCGGCGTAGTGCACCGGGACGACAGCGCGCACGGTGTCGTCGAGCAGCTCGTTCAGGTGTCGCGGGTCGAGGCCGAGGGTCCTCGGCTCGATGTCACAGAACTTGATCCGGGCGCCCTGTCTCGCGAACGCCAGCGCCGTGGTGGTGAACGTGAACGACGGGACGATCACGGTGTCGGCCGGTCCGACCCCGAGCATCAACGCGGTCAGCTCGAGCGCGGAGGTGCACGAGGTCGTCAGCAGCACCTCTGGCGCACCGGTCTCGGCCATGAGGGTGGCGGCGGCCCGCTTGGCGAACTCGCCGCCCGAGGACGTGTGCCCGTTCTCCATGGCGGTCCTGATGTACTCCAGCTCATTGCCTTCGATCGCCGACCTGTTGAAGGGGATCGGCTGCTGCTCCGAGTGCATCGCGTCACCTTATCCCGCCGGCCAGGGCACAGCGCGACCCAGGCGCTCGCTCAGGCCGGCGTCACTGTCGGCGAAATACCCGCGGAGCCGCTGCTCGAGCTCCGGGCTCAGCTCGGGCGCGGTGCCCGAGCTCTCGTTCACCGGTCGGTCGGGCGCCGGCGGCAGAAAAGCGGGGTCGACGCCCAGGGCGTCGTACAGCTGTCGGATCGTGGTCGGGGCAGCGAGGTGCTCCTCGAGGAACCGGACGTGCACGCGGCCGGGAAACGCCGCGAACCAGGGATCCAGGTAGTCGACATAGCGGCCACGCTCGAGATACGCGAAAGGCGACACGGACGACTGCTGTCGGTCCCATTCCCGCGGGCCGTCACAGTTCTCGGTGAGAGCCTGCTCGAGCGACCGATCCTCGACTCCGTGCCGGCGGCTGAAGCGCCAGTTCGACACGGCCCGGTGCACCGGGTCACGCAGCTGCACGACGATCTCGGCGGCGCCGAGTACCCGGCCGGCTCGCTGCGCAGCGCTCGCGTCCTCGATGTAGCTCGTGCTCTTCTCGCCGCGAAGTGCCTCGGTGGTCGCATGCGCGAAGTAGGTCGCCTCGTACCAGTCGAGGCCGCGCCCGGCCAGCTCCGCCGACATGAACACCTTCGGCTCCGGGCGGGCCGGTCGGGCCATCGTGATCTCGGGATGGGCGTCGAGAAGTGCCGCGAGCCCGGTCGTCCCGCACCGCTGGCCACCGATGACCAGCAGGTGTCGAGTCACCCGGAGACCTTGTCGACGACGTGATAGGTCTCCTGAGCGCTGACGGCGTTGAGCGTGCGGACGACGTACTCACCGAGCATCGAGAGCAGGGCGATCGTGACCCCGTTGAAGACGGACAGCAGCACGACCAGCGTCGTCCAACCGGGGATCGCGGTGTCGACCACGAGGCCGTGGATGAAGTAGACCAGGCCGAGGACGAAGCTGAAGAACGCGATGATGAACCCGCCCGTCGCAGCCAGCCGGAGCGGGAACGACGAGTAGCTGAACAAGATCGTGAAGACCAACTTGAGGATGCGGGTCATGCTGTAGGAGCTGTGGCCGACCGCACGGGGTTCGTGCCGCACGAGGACGTTCGAGCGGTTGCTGGAGTACTGCAGCGCCTGACCGGTGATGTAGGGGTGCGCCGTCTGAGAGTTGCAGATCCGTTCGACGACATCTCGTCGGAGGATCCGGAAGTTGGACACGACGAGGTCGTTGGGCTGACCGAAGATGCGCCGGTTCATCATGCCGATCAGCTTGCTCCCCAGCCGCCGGTACGGCGCGGCCTTCTTGGTCTCGAAGCGACCGAAGACCACATCACGTCCGGTCATCGCCTCGTCGATGAGCAGCCGCACCTGGTCGGGGGGGTTCTGCAGGTCGTCGTCCATCGTCACGACGTAGTCGCCCGTGGACTCCCGCAGTCCGGCCATGTTGGCGTTGTGCTGCCCGTAGTTGCGCAGCAGGTTGAGCGCGACGACATGCTCGTTCGCCCGGGCCCTGTCGGAGATCACCTGCCAGCTGTTATCGCTGCTGCCGTCGTTGACGAGGATCAGCTCGTAGGCGAGGCCCTGCTGCTCGAACTCCGCGACGATCTGGTCGACGGTGTCACCGACGATGGCGGCACTGTTGTAGACCGGGACGACGATGGAGTACCTGAACGCGTGCGGATCGAGCGTCGACTCGCTCGCCACCGTGGCCGGCAGCGGAGCGGCGTCACTGCTGTCGATACGGAGCACCGGGCTGGCCAGGGAGCCGGCGCGGGGCTCCGGGGGTGTCGGCGTCACGTCGTTCATGTCCGTTCCAGGCGTGCGGAGGTGATCCACACGACTGTATCCGACCGGGCAGCCACTACCCTCGTGGATCATGCGAGGAGCGCGGACTCCGGCCGTGCTGGCGGCCGGTTCGACGATCAGCGGCTTCTTGGCGTACGTGTTCTTCGCCCTCAGCACCCGGACGCTCGGCGCCGATGCCGCCGCCCCCGTGTCGGTGCTCTGGACATACTGGAGCTTTTCGGCCGCCGCCCTGACCTTTCCCCTCCAGCACTGGATCGCCCAGTCCGTGGCCGCCCACGGCGGGGAGGGAACGGTGCGCGACGCCATCCGTCGGGTCACGGGTTGGGTCGTCGTCGCGGCCGCCGTCGTCGGCATGCTCGCGTGGCTCAGCCGCAACCAGCTCTTTCATCGTGACGACGTGTGGTTCCCGCTGCTGGTCGTGGTCGTCACCATGGGCTCCGGCTTCGTCGGGGTCGTCCGTGGCAGCCTGTCCGCCCGACTGAGGTTCACCAGCGTTGCAGTCGCCCTCGTCACCGAGAACGCCGTACGGTGTCTCGCCGCCACCGTCCTGATCCTGGCCGGGGTTCACTCCTCGTTGGCCTTCGGTGCCTGCCTTGCCTTCGGTGCACTGGCCGGGTTCCTGTGGCCGTCCGCCCTGCGCTTCTCGAAGCAACAAGCCAAGGCCGCGACCGACTCCGCCATGCGTTTCATCACGGGCGCGGCTGGCGGGCAGCTCATCGGCCAGGCGGTGCTGACCGGAGGCCCTGTCGCGTTGGCCCTGTCCGGCGGATCGCCGGCCCAGGTGACCGCACTGTTTGCCGGGCTCGCGCTGTTCCGCGCTCCCTACACGATCGCGATCGGCCTGGTCTCAGCCCTCACTGGTCGGCTCACCCACCTCGTGGTGGAAGGCCAGACACGCGCCCTTCGTCTGTTCCGGCTCGGTACGTGGGCGGCGACCGCTTTCACTCTCGTGGCCGCGGCCGGCATCGGCGCGGGTCTGGGCCCGTGGCTGCTCCGCCTCATCTTCGGAGACGACGTACGGCTCGACCGCTTCGCCTCGTTGCTCATCGCCGTCGGGAGCACGGTCGCGCTCGCCAACCTCGTGGTCACGGTCTCGATCCTGGCGCACGGGCGCAGCGGCGTCATCGCCCGCTCGTGGGTGGTCGGGGCCATCTCGGGCGCAGCGGTGTTGGTCTTCGCCGGAACCGACGACAAGCTCATCGAGACCTGTTGGGCGTTCGTGGTCGCCGAAGCCGTGGCGTTCGTTGTCCTGGCAGGCGAGGACTACCGCTCGGGGACGGCGCTCGGGCGCAGCCGGTCGACGTCGGCAGCCGTCAGTGCGGACGCCAAGCGTCCTCGACCTTCGTCAGCTTGAGGATGTCCTCGGGCAGCTTGCCGCTGGCCAGCATCTCGACCGTGACCTGCTCGAACACGTCGCGAAGGTTGGCGCGAGCGGCGATCCACACCAGCTGGAGGACCACCGCCGAGTCGTTGTAGGTGACGGCCTCGGGCCGCAGACCGTAGACGCTGACCAGGGGTCCGTCGACAGCCCGGATGATGTCGGCCACGGTGACGTCACCAGCGGCCTGCCCCATCCGCCAGCCACCGCTCTGCCCACGCACGCTGCGAACGATGCCGGCCCGACGAAGGTCGGCGAGGATCGCTTGGAGGAAGCCGTGCGGGATACCTTGCAGCCGACCGAGCTCCTCCGCCGAGACCGGAACACCGTCGTCGCGCGCGGCGATCTCGATCAGCGCTCGGAGCGCGTAGTCGGACTTGGCGGAGACTCGCATGGCGCAAGTTTGGCAGACGGCGACTCACACCCGCCCCGGACGGAGGTTCACGCCGCCGCCTTCATGCCGGCGCACTACGGTGGCGACATGCCCCTCGACCCGGCTCAGCAACCCAGCGGAGACGCTGCGAGCCGACCGTGAGCGCCATCATCGATGCGATCACGGCGCTTCCACCCCTTGCGGCGTACGCCATCATCGCGGCGCTGGTGTTCGGCGAGGCGGCGGTCTTCATCGGCTTCGTGCTGCCGGGCGAGACTGCGGTCGTGCTCGGAGGCTTCCTCGCCAGCCAGCACAACCTCTCCATCGTCACCCTCTGCGCGCTGGTCTTCGCCGCCGCGGTGGTCGGCGACTCCGTCGGGTTCGAGGTCGGGAAGCACTTCGGGCCGCGCGTGCTGAGACTGAAGATCCTCCAGCGGCACCACACTCGGCTCGAGGCGGCTTCGGAGCTGCTGCGAAGGCGCGGCGGCCCGGCGGTCTTCCTGGGCCGCTTCGCGGCGTTCTTCAGGGCCGTGATGCCAGGCCTGGCAGGGGTGAGCCAGATGCCCTACCGGACGTTCCTGGTGTGGAACGCCCTCGGCGGCCTCATCTGGGGCGTCGGCTTCAGCCTGGTCGGCTACTTTGCCGGGCAGTCCTACGAGCAGGTGGCCAGCCGGATCGGAACAGGAACGGCGGTCGCGGTCGCGGTCATCGTGGTCGCCGCCCTCGTGGTCTGGCACGTACGACGACGCAGGTCCGAGCGGCTGGTCCAGTAACAACTTCCAACAGCGTCCAGTAACAGCAACGTCGCTAGGCAAGAGAGAGGAAGAGCTTCTCCATCTTACGGACGTCGAGGCTGTCGAGACCCTCATCCGACCTCAAGCACTGCTGAAGTCCCGACGCCACGATGGCGAAGCCGGCTCGGTCGAGGGCGCGTGAGACGGCGGCGAGCTGGGTGACGACGTCTTCGCAGTCCCGGCCCTCCTCGAGCATCCGGAGAACCCCTCCCAGCTGGCCCTGTGCCCGCTTGATCCGGTTGATGACCGGTGTCATCTCATCGGCGTTGAGCTCGACCATCGTGTTGCCCCTCTCGTCTCCACGCTGCCGCACGCATCCGGCGTACCCGGTGCGAGTTGGGAAGATACCCCCAGGGGTGTTACGTTACCACGACAAACGATACCCCCTCCCGTATCTATCCAGCGCGCGAAAGAGGCCCCACGCGATGACGTCACTGACCGGCAGCCACCCCCGCCAGCGTGACAACGACATCCACTCCGCACCGCCGGCGTCAGCCCCCGGCCCTCTGGGCCGCCTCGGGGCCATGGTGTACGACCACAAGCGCATCACCGGATTCGTGTGGGTCTTCATCGTCGTTGCCCTCGGCCTCCTGGCACCCCGGGTCGAGTCGGACCTGTCGGGTGCCGGCTGGCAGGCCAACGGGTCCGAGTCGGTCGCGGTGCGCGACGTCGTGGCGCAACACTTCTCCGGAGCCAACAGCACGGCCATGCAGGTGGTCGTGCACACCGACGACAGCCCGGTGGGGAGCGGCGCCGGCCAGGCGGTCCTCGCCGACGCGACCCGGTTGCTCGAGGCCGACCCGAGGATCTCGCAGGTCGTTCAGCCCCAGCCGGGCTCGACCCTCAGTGCGGACGGACAGACGGCCGTCCTCGTGGCCGGGGCCAATGCGGATGCCAACGACATGGTGCGGGCCGCCGATGACCTCAAGGGCCCGCTGGAGGATCTGTCGACAACGCAGGTGCAGGTCAACCCGACCGGAGCGTCGATGCTCTGGTCGGACTTCAACGCCGCGAACCTCGACGCGATGCTGAAGTCGGAGATGTTCTCGTGGCCGGTGACGCTGGCCATCCTCGTCCTGGCGTTCGGCGCCCTCGTGGCGGCCGGGCTCCCGCTGATCCTGACGCTTGCCGGACTCACCGCATCTGCCGGGTCGCTCGTGCTCCTCAACCAGTTCACGCCGGTCTCGATCTGGGCAATGAACTTCGCGATGATGTTCGCTCTTGCCCTCGGTATCGACTACGCACTCTTCCTGGTGGTTCGCTACCGGTCCGCGCGCATGGGCCGTGGCCTGAGCCCTCGAGACTCGGTCGCCGAGACGATGGACACCGCAGGCAAAGCTGTCCTGCTCTCCGGAGCGACGGTCCTGATCTCCCTGTCGGCGGTCATGCTCGTCCCCTCGCCCGCTTTTCGGTCGATGGCCGGAGGCATCATGCTGGCGGTCATCTTCGTCCTCGGCGCCACACTGACCCTGCTGCCCCTGGTGCTGGGCAAGCTCGACCATCGCATCAACAACCTCGCGCTGCCCTGGGCTCGTACGGGTCAGCACCGATCTGCGGCGTTCGCGGCGTGGGGTGAGCGACTGTGGCGGCGGCCCGTCGTCTTCGGCGTCTCCTCGTTGGCCGTGCTCCTGGTGCTGGCAGCTCCGGTGATCGGTCTCAAGACGGCCATGCCGTCGATCAAGGTGCTTCCCGACG
This sequence comes from uncultured Actinomycetota bacterium, assembly GCA_963750495.1. Taxonomy (GTDB): domain Bacteria; phylum Actinomycetota; class Actinomycetes; order Propionibacteriales; family Nocardioidaceae; genus JANLYC01. Next base: position 81,381 of record CAVVQV010000015.1, on the reverse strand, counting down.
GCTCGAGTGCACGCGTGGGCTACGACCTGACCAAGGACGCCTTCGGTCCTGGTGCTCCCGGCACCTTGCAGGTCGTGGTCGACCGGGACCAGGCCGGTGCCACCACTCAGCTCCTGCAGTCCGACTCGGGCATCGCCGTCGCCATGCCCGGGCAGCCGGCCGATGACGGCAGCGGACTCGTGATGATTTCGGCCGTCCCCTCGGTGGATCCGTCCGACCCCGGGCTGGCCACCACGGTCGATCGGTTGCGCTCCGAGCTCCCGACGTCCGCTCTCGTCGGGGGTGCGGCAGTGGAGAACCTGGACCTGAAGAGCCAGCTGGACCGCTCCGCACCACTGGTCATCGGCGTCATCCTGGCGCTGGGCTTCCTGCTGCTCCTGGTGGCGCTCCAGGCTCCGCTCATCGCACTGCTCGGGACCTTGGCCAGCCTGCTGTCGACAGCCGCGGCCTTCGGCGTGGCTCGACTGGTGTTCCAGGAGGGATGGGGATCCGGGGTGCTCGGCTTCGAGCCCCAGGGCTTCCTCGACGCCTGGGCGCCGGTGTTCTTCTTCGCGATGATCTTTGCCATCGCGATGGACTACACCGTCTTCCTGCTCGCCTCGGCGAAGGAGCACTACGAGCTCTCGGGAGATCCGCGGGAAGCCATGGTCGGCGCCCTCGCGCACTCCGGCCGGGTGATCTTCTCCGCAGGTGCCGTCATGGTCGCGGTGTTCTTCACCTTCGCGCTGTCGGGGCCTCTACCACCCAAGGAGATGGGTATCGTGCTCGGCGTCGCTGTCCTGCTCGACGCCCTGCTGGTGCGCCTGGTGCTGCTGCCGGTGCTCCTCCGCCTCACCGGTCGGGCCGCCTGGTGGACTCCCGCCTGGCTCAGCCGGCTGCTCCCCAAGATCCGTTTCTCGCACGGCTGACGTGCCCCACCCACTGTCCCTCAACGATCAGGAGTCATCATGTGTCGTCAAGTCAAGTGCCGGATCTGCGGCAAGACCACCTGGGCCGGCTGCGGCGAGCACGTCGACCAGGTGCTGTCGGGGGTTCCGGCGGGCGAACGCTGCCCGGGTCACCCTGAGAGCGCACGCCCGGCCGGTGTGCTCCGTCGGCTGTTCCGTCGGGATTGACGTCTCGGTGGGGCTCCACCGACGTCGGTGCACGCCGGCCGTCCGCGTGGCGCCATCGCAGACCGTCAGTAGGGTGGCGGGGTGCGCATCGCGACGTTCAACGTGAACTCGATCCGGTCCAGGATCGACCGGGTCGAGGCTCTGCTCCAACGGCACCAGATCGACGTCCTCACCATCCAGGAGACCAAGGCGCGCGACGACCAGTGGCCGCTGATGGGACTCGAGGCACTGGGATACGAAGTCGCTACGTTGGGACACGACCAGTGGAACGGTGTGGCGATCGCGTCGCGAGTGGGTCTGGCCGACGTACGCCAGGGCTTTGACTGCCAACCCCAGTGGGGTACGCCGATGGCGTCCGAGGCGAGGGCGCTCGGCGCGACGTGCAACGGGGTACAGGTGTGGTCGCTGTATGTTCCCAACGGTCGTGCGCTCGGTGACCCGCATCTGGCCTACAAGCTCGAGTGGCTCAAAAGGCTCCGCATCGCGGCCGCCGGCTGGCTGGCGGCGGACCCAGCGGCGCAGATCGCGCTGACCGGCGACTGGAACATCGCCCCACGCGACGAGGACGTCTGGGACATGAGCGTCTTCACCCACAGCACCCACGTGTCAGCACCCGAGCGGGCGGCTTTCGACGCCGTCGTGCAGAGCGGGTATGCCGATCTCGCGAGGCCCTACACGCCGGGTCCTGACACCTACACGTACTGGGACTACGTGCGGCTCCGTTTCCCCAAGAACAAGGGGATGCGCATCGACTTCATCCTCGGCTCACCAGCCCTGGAGCAACGCGTGTCCGGTGCGATGATCGCTCGGGACGAGCGCAAGGGCAAGGGCGCCAGCGACCACGCCCCCGTCATCGTCGACATCGTCGACTGACCGCCTCGGCCCTGCCTTCGGCAGCCGCTGGCGCCCGACCTCCTCGAAGACCTCTTGACTGATACCCCTTGGGGGTATATAACTGTCCTCATCAGCCAGATACCCCCTCCTGGTATATGTTGCAGGCAAGGAGTTGACATGCAGCACCACACAGCACACGACACGCACCACACACCTCCCACGGCCTCGACCGCTAGCTGGGGCACCGCCGCCAGCGCCACCCTGCATTGCCTCACTGGCTGTGCCATCGGCGAGGTTCTCGGCCTGATCCTCGCCGGCTGGTGGGGCTGGTCGGCCGGGCCCAGCATCGGGCTGGCGGTTGTTCTCGCCTTCGTCTTCGGCTACGGCTTGACCATGCGCCCGGTGCTCGCGGCCGGACTGGCCTTCCGAGGCGCCCTCAAGGTTGCCCTCGCCGCCGACACCGTGTCGATCACGGTCATGGAGATCACGGACAACGTCATCATCATCGCGGTCCCCGGCGCGATGGCCGCCGGTCTCACGTCGGGCCTGTTCTGGGCTTCGCTCGCCTCCGCCCTGGCCGTCGCGTTCGTGGTGACCACACCGGTGAACAAGTACCTGATCGGGCGCGGCAAGGGACACGCGGTCGTCCACCAGTACCACCACTGACCGGCCCCGTCGTGGCCCGATCGAGACTGCGGTCAGTGAACCAGAACGGTCCGGGCCCGCTCTGCCAGGTCCGCCTCCTCCAGCACCAGCCGTCGGGCGAGCTTGACGGCCGCCGCATCGCGGCCTGTCGCCTCCTCGGCGGTCCAGATCGCCCGACCGGCGAGGAGGTGAGCGGTCAGCGCGGCGATGAACAACCTGTCGAATCGCGGTCCCGTCACCGTGGCAAGGCGGCTCAGGGTCGCGTCGGTCAGACCATCCTTGGGTTCGGCGGCGGAGTCGACGTGACTGTCGTGGCCGAAGTCGGCGCCCTGCCGTCCCCATTGATCCAGCCAGGCGGCAACCTGATCCACCTGCCGCCCCTTGAGCTCGATCAGCTCGTGGGCGAAGGCCTGCACACGAGGGTTGACGGAAGCGGTCTGTGCCAGCTGCGCGGCAGTGAGCGTACGGCCCAGGTGTTGACCCGCGGCCAGGACGAACGCTGTGTCGGCCTCGTTGAAGTTCGGTTGCTGCACAGTGGCCGAGGCCGCGCCGCCGGTCGGTTCCTCTCCGGAGCAGGACGAGAGCGCTCCGGCCGCGATAGCGACGAGCATCAATGACACGGTCACCGGCAGCCGCCATACGAGGGCTCGATCTCGTGCTCTCATCGCCACACGCGTCCAGCGGAGCTGGAGCCGCCACCTGGAGAGCGGTCGGCCGACATTCATGACTCGAATGCCTCCTGGCGTTCGAGTCCGGGCAGACACCGGCCCGACTGATCCATGGCACATCAGCGGGACAGCGTGTCGAGCAGCCGGTTCATGGTCTCGATCTCGACCCGCTGTGCGGTCATGATGGCGTGGGCGAGCGAGATCGCATCATCAGAGGCACCATCGGCGATCTCTGTCTTGGCCATGTCGATGGCTCCTTCATGGTGCTCGATCATCATCGTCAGCCACATCGTGTCGAAAGCTCTTCCCGTCCTGGATCCGAGCCTCTCCATGTCGGCAGCGGACATTATTCCGGCCATCCCGTCCATCCCGTCCATCCCGTCCATGCCGGCCATGCCACCGTCCTCAGCCATCCCGTGGTCCATCCCGTCATCGGACCCAAGGTCGGGGACGGGCTCTCCCCAGCCCTTCAGCCAGCCGGTCATCGTGTCGATTTCGGGCTGCTGAGCCTTCTTGATCGCCGTGGCCAGGTCGACCACCTCCGGCGACCGGGCCTGCGAGAGCGCCAGGTCGGCCATCTCGATCGCCTGAGCGTGGTGCGGGATCATGTTGGTGGCGAAGCTGACGTCGGAAGCATTGCTCCCGGAACTTGTGCTGCCTGGCGAGTTGGTGCTGCCGGAGCACGCGGTGAGGCCGCCTACCAGGGCAACAGCGGCGAGGAAAAACCTTGCAGCGTGCAGCATTCCGCTAACAGGGGAGCTGCCGACGGGTTGTGGGTTTTGCGGCCGCGCGGTGGCGGTGAGCAACGGGTGTGGGCGAGTAGCGAACGTCGTTGATGGGGGCATGACTACTCCGTGTCTGAGCGAGTTGTGCAATGGACAGGCCGATGAGTCCGGGCCGTGGCCGCGCCGCAGCGCTGGTCCCAACCTGACCGGTCAGCTCACGTGCGGCTGATGCACAACAGGGTCGAGGACGGATTCCGCATCCAGGGCGGATGCCTGTGTGCCGCCCCCCAGGTCACGGACTCGGCGCCGCGCACGTGTGCGCGACAGTCAATGCGGCGTAGGGGGAGGCGGCGGCCCAGCACCTGCATCAGGATGACGGCAGCCAACAGCGCCAGACAGGCGCCGGCCGTGCCGTGCGAGTGATCGGCCGGGCTCGGGGGATGCGCTGCGAACGCCCAGTGGCCGGAGGCCAGGACGTTTGCTTCGTCGCCGCTACCAGCCACCCCGATGTGGTCTGCACCCGCGTCGTCAGCCGCTGCCGAACCAGCGGGCTGGGAGACAGCTGCGTGCACGGGGCCATGGGCCATCGGGACTGGCAACGAGTGGTCTGCCGTCATGCCGTGCATCAGGAACAGCCCACCGACCACGACGGCAGCCGCCAGCCAGCTGCGGGTCTGTGCCATCGCCTGAGCCATGGCTCACACGCTACTGGTTGATCTCGCCGGACCGGCACGGCCGTCGCTTTCAGCGCGTGCCACCTCCGAGGCCTCAAGCCCTGGGCGCACCGCCCCCGCGGGCGTGGGGATGTCACGATTTTGGCCGAACCGCTTGCTTGGGCTACTCGCCAGTAGGATACTTAAGTTACTGACGAGTAAAGTGTCGAGCTGTGAGGGGTTCCGGGACCATGAGCCACTACAAGAGCAACGTTCGCGACATCGAGTTCAACCTGTTCGAGGTCTTCGGGCGCGACCGGGTGCTCGGCACCGGACCCTTCGGCGACGTCGATGCAGCGACCGCGCGTGAGATCCTGCACGAGGTCGACCGGCTGGCCCGCGAGGAGCTCGCCGACTCCTTCGCGAGTGCCGACCGGGAGCCTCCCGTCTTCGACCCGGCCACCAGCTCGGTCACCATGCCTGCGGACTTCAAGCGGGCCTATCAGACCTATATGGACGCCGAGTGGTACCGCCTCGAGCTCCCGGCGGAGCTGGGGGGCCAGCCCGTGCCCGCCAGCCTGAAATGGTCGGTCGCAGAGCTCGTCCTGGGCGCCAACCCACCGGTGCACCTGTACTCCGCCGGACCGGCCTTCGCCTCCGTCGTGTGGCGCAACGGCACCGAGCGCGACCAGCTGATCGCCCGCCACATGGTCGACCGTGTCTGGGGCGCCACCATGGTGCTGACCGAGCCCGACGCCGGCTCCGACGTCGGGGCCGGACGTACACGCGCGATCCCGCAGGACGACGGCACCTGGCACATCGAGGGCACCAAGCGCTTCATCACCTCAGCCGAGCACGACATGAGCGAGAACATCGTCCACCTCGTGCTCGCCCGACCCGTCGGCGTCGACGGTGCGGGCGGCCCGGGCACCAAAGGGCTGTCGCTGTTCATCGTCCCGAAGTACGACTTCGACCTCGAGACCGGCGAGCTCACGGGCGAGCGCAACGGCGCGTACGTCACGGGCGTCGAGCACAAGATGGGGATCAAGGCATCCACCACGTGTGAGCTGACCTTCGGTGAGAAGCACCCGGCCAAGGGCTGGCTGCTCGGTGAGGTCCACGACGGGATCGCCCAGATGTTCCAGGTCATCGAGCACGCCCGCATGATGGTCGGCACCAAGGCGATGGCGACGCTGTCGACCGGGTACCTCAACGCGCTCGAGTACGCCAAGACCCGGGTCCAGGGCGCTGATCTGACGCAGTCGTCGGACAAGACGGCGGCACGCGTGACGATCACGCACCACCCGGACGTGCGCCGGTCGCTGCTGACCCAGAAGTCGTATGCCGAAGCGCTGCGCGCCCTCGTCATCTACACGGCGACGTACCAGGACGAGATCGCCATCGCAGGCGCCGCGGGCGAGCGCGCCGAGCTGGCGGAAGCGGTCAACGACCTGCTGCTGCCGATCGTCAAGGGCTACGGATCCGAGCGCGCCTGGGTGCTCCTCGGCACTGAGTCGCTGCAGACCTACGGTGGGTCCGGCTTCCTCGAGGACTACCCGATCGAGCAGTACGTGCGTGACTCGAAGATCGACACGCTCTACGAAGGCACCACCGCGATTCAAGGCCTCGACTTCTTCTTCCGCAAGATCGTGAGGAACAAGGGCCAGGCCCTCGGTGCCGTGTCGGCCGAGATCACCGCCTTCCTCGAGAACGAGGCCGGCAACGGGCGCCTCAAGCAGGAGCGTGAGCTGCTCGCCACCGGACTCGAGGACGCCCAGGCGCTGGTAGGCCTGCTCGTCAGCCACCTCACCGCCGGAAATCCGCAGGCCGAGGGTGGAGACGTCTCGTCGATCTACAAGACCGGGCTCAACACGACGCGGCTCCTCATGGCACTCGGCGACGTGATCTGTGCGTACCTGCTGCTGCGTCAGGCCGACGTGGCTCTCACCGCACTGGCCGGTGAGGTGTCCACCAAGGACGAGGCGTTCTACACAGGCAAGGTCGCGGCGGCACAGTTCTTCGCGCGCAACGTGTTGCCGAAGATCACCGCCGAACGCGCCATCGCGGAAGCCACCGACCTGCTGCCGATGGACCTCGACGAAGCCGCTTTCTGAGCGCGGCCTGATCTAGGCCACCACAGAGGCCCGGCCACCTGAGGTGGCCGGGCCTGTCCGTGTTGGGAAGTTCGGTGCGGAGCTTAGCTCTCAGGCGTCGTAATGACGCTCCTCCACATGGGTGGTGGTCCTGCGACGCTGCTGCTCGCCCACGAAGAAGGACAAGACGATGGCGAGAGCGCCGGCGATCATGAGGATCCACCCGAGGGTGTTGTCCTCGATGAAGTTCAGGTCGACGTTGAGTGCGAACGCGAAGATCGCACCCACCGCGATCAGCAAGACTCCAAATCCGATAGCCACGTTGGGCTCCTTTCGGGTCGTTGCGAACACGGTAAACCGATTCGACCCACTCCGCTCGTCGAGCCTCAGCGGCGACGAGCCTTGCGGTCTGCGGCGGTCCAGCGGGCCTTCTTGGTGCCGCCCGCCCGCGTGCGCGGCTTCGAGCCGGCCTTCCCGCTCGGCGGCCTGGGCGCCTGCCGGTCGGCGGAATCACGCTTGCCGACGCTGACCTCTGCACTGACAGCGACGACATCCCGGCCATCGGGTCTGCGCACAGGACGCGTCTTGCGGTCATGCTTCGTGTACGTGTCGGCGCGGTTGCGATCGCGGCCGTCGGCTGGTCTCACGGCTCGTTCGTACGTCGGGCGAGCCTGACGGTCGTCGCGACGCTGGCTGTTGTCGCTCGTGCGAGCGGGGCGGCCGGCCGGTCGCCGGGGACCCTGTGAGGTGCCGGTACGGCGTGCCCCATGTTTGCGGGGGGCTCCACTGCGGGAGCCGCCGCGCGGTGCGGTGTCGAGGCGCACCTCGTCGCCGGGGATGCCGGTCAGCGCGAGCGCCTCGGCGGTCATCGGCTGGGGGGCGGTCCGTGCATCGTGGTGCGCAGCAACGACGCCGGCAGCCTTCTGCAGCCGTACGACGGTGGCGACCTGTCGCTCGGTGGTCATCGTGACGACGGTGCCCGAGTTGCCGGCGCGCGCCGTACGTCCGGAACGGTGCAGGTAAGCCTTGTGCTCGGTCGGCGCGTCGAAGTGCACGACGAGGTTGACCCCATCGACGTGGATGCCGCGGGCGGCGACGTCGGTGGCGACGACCACGTCGGCCTGGCCGCTGCGGAACTTGCGCAGGTTACGCTCGCGGGCGTTCTGGCTCAGGGCACCGTGCAGGTCGACCGTGGGCACGCCGAGGTCGGCGAGCTTGGCCGCCAGGTCGGTGGCGCCGTTGCGCGTGCGGGTGAAGACGATCGAGCGCGGGTTGGCGCGCAGCAGGTCGGCCGCGGTGTCGAGCTTGTTGTGCGGTCCGGTGACGAGCACGTGGTGCTCGATGTCGGGCTTGTCCGCGTCGGCATCACAGTCGTGGGTCACGGCGTTGGTGAGGTGCTCACGGACCAGACGGTCGACATCGCCGTCCAGCGTCGCAGACAGCAACATCCGCTGGCCACGGTCGGGAGTCATCGCGACCAGTGCCGTCACCTCGGGATAGAACCCGAGGTCGCACAGGTGGTCGGCTTCGTCGAGCACGGTGACCTCGACCTGGTCGAGCGAGCAGGCGCCCCGGTTGAGGAGGTCGCGGAGCCGCCCGGGCGTCGCAACGACCACGTCGGCGCCGGCGCGAAGCCGTTTGATCTGCCGGTCGTACGGCGTGCCGCCGTACACGGTCGCCAGCTTGATACCGACGGCGTGCGCCACCGGCTCGAGCGAGCTGCGCACCTGGGCGGCGAGCTCACGGGTGGGCACGATGATCAGGGCGCGCGGCGATTTCGGCTTGCTCTTGCGGCCTGTCAGCCGGGCCAGGATCGGGAGCCCGAAGGCCAGCGTCTTACCCGAGCCGGTGGCCGCACGACCGAGGACGTCGCGGCCAGCCATCGCATCGGGCAGGACGGCCAGCTGGACCGGGGTGGGGACCGTGATGTCACTGCGCGCGAGAACGCGCACGATCACCTCGGGCAGGCCGAGCTGACCAAAGGTGGGTTGAGCGGGGTTGGTGGGATCACCAGACACAGGGAAAAGCTCCAGACGGCGGCGCAGGGCCACCAGCAACGATCAAGCGGTTCGGATCGGTCGGACCGGCTGCCTTGTGGCACCGGCACGCCCGAACCTAGGCCGACCGTTGGCCCCAGCAGGCTGCTGAGGACGGACACCGTGTCACGGGCGCAAAAAAAGGCGGCTCCTCCAACCAGAAGACCGGAGTACGACGCCTTGGCTGATGCCAGTCTACCAGCGGATGGGCACCGGTCTGACCACCACAGACGTGACCTGCGTCCCGTCGGGAGTGGTGTCGTCGAAGCTGACCGACCCGTCTGTGCTGCCGTCCCGACCGGTTTGTACGCTCCGGACATGAACCAACTACGCGCCCTGGTCGACGTCTGGCGGGCGGCCGCTGCTGACCTCGCCGCGCTGGCCCGCGGTCTGAGTGATGCCGAGTGGCGCCTCCCGACCGACCTGCCCGGGTGGAGCGTCGGCGACATCGTGGCGCACTGTGCGGCGTTGGAGGCCGAGCTCGCAGGAGACGAGCCCCTGCAGGTCGAGATCGACAAGTCGGCCGCCCACATCACCGGGCCACGCGGCATCTACACCGAGCGCGGTGTCGTCGCGCGTCGTGGCCGTACTGCTGAGCAGGTCATCGCGGAGTTCGAGGACGCGGTCGAGCGGCGTACGACCCTGCTGACCGCCGAACCGCTGGACGACCCGGACGCCATCCCTGCCATCACGCCCGGCCGGATCGGCTGGAGCTGGGCGGTCCTGCTCCGCAACCGGCCGATCGACCTCTGGGTACACGAGCAGGACATCCGCCGGGCTGTGGGCAAGCCGGGCGACCTCGACACCGTGCCGGCCGCCCACGTTCAGGGTGTGTACGGCGCGGCGCTTCCCTACGTGGTGGCGAAAGCCGCCGGCGCGCCCTCCGGCACCACGGTCGTCTTCGACGTGACCGGACCGTCGACGGGCTGGTATGCCGTCGAGGTGGACGAGGATCACCGCGGTCGGCGTACCGACGATCTCCTGGATGAGCCCACCGTGCGGTTCACCCTCGACACCGAGACGTTCACGATGCTCGGCGCCGGGCGGCGGGACCCGTCCAGCCTGCCGGTGCGCATCACCGCCGCCACCACCGCGCCCGAGGGCCTGGCCGCCCGCATCCTGGAGTCCCTCAACGTCACCCCCTAACCGAGTTGTCGGAGGTGGCGGCGGGACTGGACGAAGCGGAAGCGACCCGCCACGTAGGCGCCGTCGGTGTACGTCGCGTTGGCGGCCGGGTTGGCCCCGGTGCCATGGAAGTCGCTGAACGCTGCCGACTGGTTGACGAACACCTGTCCCGTGAGGTTCTCGCTGAGCGCCACGCCTGCATCGAGAGCGGCCGACCGCATCGCCTTGATCACGTCGTCGCTGGTCGAGTAGACCGCGGCCGTCATGGCGCCGTGCTCGATGACCGTACGCCGGAACGTCTCGATCGAGTCGGCCGTGGACCCGGTCCGGATCAGGTAGGAGACGGGCCCGAAGCACTCGCTCTCGTAGGTCTTGCCGTCGGCAATGTCGAGCACGACGACCGTGGGCGTACGCACGACGGCATCGGCGTAGGTGGGGTGGGTGACCTCGCGGGACTCGATCACGACCGTGCCGGCCGAACCGACCTGCCCGAGTCGCTCGAGGACACCAGCGTTCACCACGCCACCCAGCAGCTCGACGGCCCGCGCATCGTCGCCCACCAGCTTGTCGAACGCGGCCCCCAACCCGGCGACCACGTCGTCGACACTCTTGTGTCCCTCGTCGGTGTCGATGCCGTCGGCCGGGAGGTAGAGGTTCTGCGGGGCAGTGCACATCTGACCGGTGTAGAGCGCCAGCGAGAACGCGAGGTTGAAGCACATGCTCTTGAAGGAGTCGGTCGAGTCGATGACGACCGTGTTGACGCCGGCCTTCTCGGTGTAGACCGTGGCCTGCCGGGCGTTGTCCTCCAGCCACTCACCGAAGGCGTTGCCGCCGGTGAAGTCGACGAGCTTGACCTCGGGCCGGACTGCCAGGACCGCCGCGAGCCCGTCGGCCGGGTCCTCGGCAGCCAGCGTCACGACGTTGGGGTCGAACCCGGCGTCGGCCAGCACCTCCTGGCAGACCTGCACGGTGATCGCAAGAGGCAGCACCGCACCTGGGTGCGGCTTGACGATCACCGGGTTGCCGGTGACCAGCGAGGCGAACAGACCGGGCCAGGAGTTCCACGTCGGGAACGTGTTGCAGCCGACCACCAGCGCCAGCCCGCGCGGTACGACGGTGAACGTCTTCTCCATCCGGATAGGCGCGTCACGGCCCGGCTTCTCCCAGACCGCGGTCTCGGGCACGCGCGTCATCTCGATATAGGCGTAGGCGATCGATTCGAGGGCGCGGTCGAGCGCATGCGCGCCGCCGGCCTGGAACGCCATCACGAAGGCCTGCCCCGACGTGTGCTGCACCGCGTTGGCCAGCTCGAAGACCCGCTGGTGCAGTCGTGCCAGCACCTCCAGCCCCACGCCGACGCGGGCCTCGATGCCGCCGTCACGCCAGTGCGTCAATCCAGCCGAGGCTGCCTCGACCAGCGCCGGTACACCGTCCGGCGTGACTCGCGGATACCGAACGTTCAAGGGCTTGCCGAACGGAGACTTCTCCGTCGCCACGGTCCCGTCCGAACCCGGCGTCGACAGCGGGAAGTCGTCGTCGAGCCACGCCTCGAAGGCCTGCACGCCATCGGCCGCCGCCGTCTCGCCGTACACCTTCGGGCTCGGCGACTCGGGGTATGCGGAGTAGTAGCCGCGCGTGCGGGTGGCCTCGATGGCGGCGTCCAGCGTGCTGCGGTGGGTGGCGAAGAGGTCTGCTGCCTTGCTCACGGGGTCCTCACTTGCGGCGGGGGTATGACTGGGTCCGACGTTCTCGACCTTAGCGCGTCACAATGACGTGCCGTCAGGCCGGAAGCGGCGGGATCTCAGGTGTGGTCGGCCTGCTGACGCAACCACTCCAGCACCGCCGGTCCCGAGCGGAGTACGGAGATGTGGCCGTCACCCGGCGCGAGCATCAGCTCTGCCGACCGGCATCGTGCGGCCAACCACTCGCCGTGGGAACACGGGATCAACCGGTCGTCTTCCCCGTGCAGGACCAACACCGGCACCCCGATGTCAGCGGGGTCGAAGCCCCAGGGTGACACCGTGGCCAGGTCGTCATCGATCAACGCAGCCGGCCCCGCCGCAAGCGCCGGACCGACGACGGTGCCGAACCAGCCCCACGCGCCGTCGAACGCCTCGTGGTCGGCCGCCACGAACCCCAGGTCGCCTTCCGGTGCCGACTCCTCGAAGGCCGTCTTGACCGCGCGACCGGCGGTGGCCGCCTCGAGAGACGCCCGGGTCAGGTCGGCCATGCCCGCGAACCAGTCGAGTCCGTCGGCACCGAACGGCGCCGGCCCGGACACGCTCACAGCCCCGACGACACGGCCCCCCAGCAACGCCGCACACGCCAGCGCATGTGGTCCGCCACCGGAGTGCCCCATGACGCCGAACCTGTCGATGTCGAGAGAGTCGGCCAGCGCTGCGACGTACTCCGCGGCCGTGGCGATGCTGCGTCCGGGCCGCGCCGTCGAGCCGCCGTAGCCGGGCCGGTCGTACGAGACCCAGCGGATGCCGAGGCGCGCGGCTTCCGCATACAGAGGGGCCGGCGGCGTACCCAGGTTGGGGGTGCCGTGGTGCCAGAAGACGGGCAGCAGACCGTCGCCCTGGCTGCCGGTGTCGTAGGCGTGCAGGGTGCCTCCGCCCGGCAGCGGCACGTCGAACTCCGACACCACCAGCGGAGCATTGACGTCGGCTTCGTCAAGCCTCTCGTGTGCTGACCAGTCCGCTGCCATCTCGTTCCTCCTTGCGTCGTCGATGGTCGTTACACCTGTACGACGTCGCCGCCGGGCACGGATCGACACCGGTGCAAAGAAAACCTCGTCTGCGGGCACTGTGACTGCTGGGTAGTGTCACATCCCGTGGTGAACCCACCCGCGGCGGTGTCGAGATCACCGGGTCGGCTCCGACCTCTGCCGAAACGGCCCCCTGCGGGCATGACGATCGAGGAGCACCGATGAAGTACTTGATGATGATCTACAGCAACCCCGAGCCGTGGGGTCACCCGAGCTATCTGAGCATCCCGGAGACGCTCGCGATGGACGACAGCGAGCGGGAGGCGATGCTCGTCGCGGGTGAGGCCTGGCTCGACGAGATCCGCCAGTCCGGCGAGCTCGTGTCGGCCGAGGCACTGGCTGCCCCGGTCACCGCGCGAACCGTCCGCGTGCGTGACAACGCTTCGCTCGTGACAGACGGGCCGTACGTCGAGGCCAAGGAGCAGATGGCAGGAGTGTTCGTCCTGGACTGCGCGACACCCGAGCGCGCCGAGGAGATCGCGAGCGGGGTGCCGGATGCGCGGTTCAGCGCGGTCGAGCTGCGGCCCATCATGGGCTCGGCCGGGCAAGAGATGTGACAGCGACCATCGCTCCTGAGGACCTGTGGCGACAGCTGGCGCCCCAGGTCCTCGGGGCTTTGGTGCGACGGTACGGCGACTTCGGGACGGCCGAGGATGCTGTGCAAGAGGCTCTGCTCGCGGCGGCCAGACAGTGGCCCGAGGAAGGGGTGCCCGACGATCCGCGGGCCTGGCTCATCCGCGTGGCGTCGCGCAAGCTCATCGATCAGGCGCGCAGCGATCAGGCGCGCCAGCGACGTGAGGCGAGCGTCGCCTCGCTGGCCCCGACCGACCAGCGCGTCTCGGCGGCCGCGGACGAGCCCGACGTGGCGGACCGCGAGGACACCCTGACCTTGCTGCTGCTGTGCTGTCATCCGGCGCTGACGACGGCATCGCAGGTCGCCCTGACGCTCCGCGCCGTGGGTGGCCTGACGACCGAGCAGATCGCGCGGGCTTTCATCGTCCCCGAGGCAACCATGGCTCAGCGGATCAGCCGAGCCAAACAGCGCATCCGGGAGACCGGCGCACGATTCTCCATGCCGCCGGAGGCCGAACGTCGTGACCGAATGGCCGCCGTGCTGCACATCCTCTACCTCATCTTCAACGAGGGCTACACCGCCACGACCGGGCCTGAGCTGCAGCGCCTCCAGCTCACGGAGGAGGCGATCAGGCTCACCCGCGAGGCACACGCGCTCCTCACTGACGACGGCGAGGTCACCGGTCTGCTTGCGCTGATGCTGCTCACGGATGCGAGGCGTCGGGCGCGAACGGGTGCGGACGGTGCGCTGGTCCCGCTCGATGAGCAGGACCGTGCCACCTGGGACTCGGAGCTGATCGGCGAAGGGGTTGAGCTCATCAGCAACGTGCTCGCACACGGGACAGTCGGTCCGTATCAGCTGCAGGCGGCCATCGCGGCCGTGCATGCGGAGGCGGACACCGCCGGTGCCACGGACTGGAAGCAGATCCTTGCGCTGTACACCATGCTCGAGGTGGTCGCCCCGAACCCGATGGTGACGCTCAACCGCGCGGTGGCCGCCGGCATGGTCCACGGCCCTGCCGCCGGACTCGCGCTGCTCGAGAGCGTGGAGCGCGACCGGCGGATGGCGAGGCACCATCGCCTGCACGCGGTTCGAGCCCACTTGCTCGGGCTCGCCGGCGACAGGCCAGCGGCGCGGGCCAGCTTTGCGCTGGCCGCCCGGCTGACGACGAGCCTGCCCGAACAGCGGTACCTGAACTCGCGAGCGCATGCGCTGGAGGGCCAGGGGTAGCAGCGGCCCGCGGCGACTGCACGGACCTCATGAGAGAGTGCTGGCATGCTGATCCGTCCGATTGACGACGGCGACGTCGAGGCCGTGCTGGCTCTCAACGAGGAGTCGGTCTGGGCGTTGAGCCCGCTCGACGGGACCGGGTTGGCCACGCATCGGGCTCAGGCGGCATACGTGCTGGTCGCGGAGCTCGACGACGAGCTCGCCGGGTTCGCGATCGCCTACGCGCCCGGCGCGAACTACGAGTCGATCAACTACGCCTGGCACCGTCGGCGTTTCGACGACTTCCTCTACCTCGACCGGATCGCCGTGTCGTCGGCCTTCAGACGTCGTGGGATCGCCAGCGCGTTGTACGACGAGATGGAGGCGAACGCGAAGGAGCGCGGCCGGATGGTGTGCGAGGTCAACTCGGATCCCCCGAACGTCGAGTCGTTGGCGTTCCACGCCAACCGCGGGTATGTAGAGCTCGGGCACCTGATCCAGCTCGATGGGCACGAGACCGTGATGCTGGAGAAGGTGCTGTGACCCCTGACGAGCTGGCGCAAGCCTGCGCCGACGTGATGTGGAAGGACGACGAGGCGTCCCGGCAGCTGGGGATGACGCTCGACACGGTGACGCGGGGCGCGGCCACACTCTCGATGCCCGTGCGCGATGACATGACGAACGGACACGGCACCGTGCATGGCGGGTTCATCTTCGCCCTGGCCGACTCGGCGTTCGCCTTCGCCTGCAACTCGCACAACGAGCGCGCGGTCGCGCAGGCGTGCGACATCGTCTTCGCCGCACCGGCGCACCGCGGTGACCGCCTGGTGGCCGTGGCCACCGAACGACATCGCTTCGGCCGCAACGGCATCTACGACATCCGGGTCACCAAGGACTCGCCGGACGGCGCGGTGATCGCGGAGTTCCGCGGCCGCAGCCGCACGATCGGCGGCGCGCTCGTGGAGGCCGGAAACACCGGAGACGCCGGGAACGCACACGATCCGGGACCGGCCCGATGACCGGCGTACCGCCGCTGTCGACACCTCGCGAGCTCTGGGACGAGGGCGAACGCCTGTCCGTCGACGAGCTCCGTGCCCGTCAGCTCGAACGACTGCGTACGACGCTGCGCGAGGCGTACACGCAGGTTACGCACTACCGGGATGCCTTCGACGATGCCGAGGTTCATCCCGACGAGCTGCAGAGTCTCGAGGATCTTGCGCAGTTCCCCTTCACCACCAAGGCGGACCTGCGCGACAACTATCCGTTCGGGATGTTCGCGGTCCCGCGCCAGGATGTCGCCCGCGTCCACGCGTCCAGCGGCACCACCGGCCGTCCGACGGTGGTGGGCTACACGGCGGCAGACCTCGACGTGTGGTCCGACGTCGTCGCGCGGTCGATCCGAGCAGCCGGCGGGCGGGCCGGAGACGTCGTCCACGTCGCCTACGGGTACGGGCTGTTCACGGGAGGCCTGGGTGCGCACTACGGCGCCGAGCGCCTCGGCTGCACCGTCGTGCCGGTCAGCGGGGGCATGACTGAGCGACAGGTGCAGCTCATCATCGACTTCCGTCCGCGCGTGATCATGGTGACGCCGTCGTACTTCCTGGCCATCGCCGACGAGATGGAGCGGCAGGGGCTCGACCCGGCCGCCTCCTCGCTCGAGATCGGGATCTTCGGCGCGGAGCCGTGGACCGACGAGATGCGGCGTGAGATCGAGGAGCGCTGCGCGATGCACGCGGTCGACATCTACGGGCTGAGCGAAGTGATGGGACCGGGCGTCGCGCAGGAATGCGTCGAGACCAAGGACGGGCTGCACGTCTGGGAGGACCACTTCTATCCCGAGGTCATCGACCCGGTCAGCGGTGCCGTGCTGCCCGCGGGTGCGGAGGGTGAGCTGGTCTTCACGTCCCTGACCAAGCAGGCGATGCCGGTCATCCGCTACCGGACCCGTGATCTGACCCGGCTGCTTCCCGGGACCGCCCGACCGTCATACCGCCGGATGCAGAAGGTCACCGGCCGCACCGACGACATGATGATCGTGCGAGGCGTCAACGTGTTCCCGACGCAGATCGAGGAGCAGCTGCTGAAGGTCGAGGGACTCACGCCGCACTACGTGTGCGTGTTGACGAGGCCCGGGCGGATGGACGAGCTGACGGTCCGGGTGGAGGCGCATGACGAGGGGTTGACGGCGGAGCAGCGCGCGGCCATCGGCCAACGTCTCGTCGTACTCGTCAAGGACAACGTCGGTGTCACGGTGGACGTCGAGGTGACCGAGCCGCATGCCCTCGAGCGATCGCTGGGCAAAGCCAAGCGCATCGACGACCGCCGCTGACCGGGCCGGCGGGTCAGCGCCCAGTCGCCAAGGGGATGTCAGCAAGGCAAGTCCCCTGTGCCCCAGGCACGTTTGCCTAGTTCGCCAGCCACCTGGCTTGTGAACTAGGCAAACGCCTACGGCCAGAGCCGTAGTGCGGCGACCACGGCGCCTCAGGCAGGATGGCGGGATGGCCGACCTGCTCAGCGACCTCGTGGTCATCGACCTCACCCGCGCCCTCGCCGGACCGCATGCCGCCATGATGCTCGGAGACCTCGGCGCCCGGGTGATCAAGCTCGAGACTCCCGACCATGGCGACGACAGCCGCGGCTGGGGCCCCCCGTTCGTCGGTCCAGCAGACGAGCCCCAGTCGACGTACTTCATGAGCGCCAACCGCAACAAGGAGTCCGTCACCGCCGACCTGAAGAGCGATGCCGGCCGAGACCTCCTCCGCCGGCTGGTGGCGCAGGCCGACGTGCTCTGCGAGAACTTCCGACCCGGCGTGCTCGACCGCCTCGGCTTCCCCCTCGACGAGCTGCACCGGATCAACCCCCGGCTCATCGTGCTCTCGATCACCGGCTTCGGTCACGACGGCCCCGAGGGCGGCCGCGCCGGCTACGACCAGATCGCGCAGGGCGAGGCCGGGCTCATGAGTCTCACCGGGGACGCCGACGGCGAACCGACGAAGGTCGGTGTCCCGATCGCCGATCTGCTGGCCGGGATGTACGGCGCCTACGGGGTGCTGGCCGCGTTGCACGAGCGGGAGACCACCGGGACCGGGCGGCACGTGCGCACCAGCCTGCTCGCGGCCGTCGTCGGCGTCCACGCCTACCAGGGCACGCGGTGGACCGTCGCCGGTGAAGTCCCGACCGCCATCGGCAACCAGCATCCCTCGATCAGTCCCTACGGCCTCTTCCACACAGCCGACGCCCCGATCCAGGTGGCGTGCGGCAGCGAGGGTCTCTGGCGGGCGTTCGCGCCGGTCGTCGGTCTCGACCCGGACGACGCACGCTTTGCGACCAACCGACTTCGCGTCGCCGGGCGCGACGAGCTCACGAGCCTGATCGAGCAGGCGCTCGGCGCCCATGGGTCGGAGCACTGGCTACCGGTCCTGGCGACGGCCGGGATCCCGTCCGGGAAGGTCCGCACGATCGACGACGTCTACACCTGGGACCAGACCCGGTCACAGGGCCTGGTCGTCGAGGTCGACCACCCGAGCGCAGGGACGGTCGAGCTCCCGGGACCACCCGTCCGCTTCGACGACCTCCCGTACGCCGGTGGCCGCTCGACCCACCTGCCACCGCCGCGGCTCGGTGAGCACAACGAAGCAGTGGCGGCCTGGCTCGACGAATGCGAGTCCCAGGTCTGACGCCACCCGCCCCGGCCACCTCCGGGTCAGCGGGCGAAGACCGCCATCGCGGTCGCGTCCCCGTGTCGCACGGCCTGGTACGCCGCGGCGTCGGTGCGCTCGAGGTGCCGGCGGGTCTGGCGACGGTAGCGCCAGATCTGGATGCCGCCGACCAGCCAGACGACGTACTGCACGCTCATCGCCGCAGTGAATGCTGCCGGCGAGTAGTCCGTCGACGACCCGGGCGTCATGAGGTCGAGCACGACGCCGATGCCGAGGATCGTGGTGAGGGCCGCGACGAAGCCACCGATGTTGACGATGCCGGTCGCGCTTCCCAGTCGTCCTGCCGGGTTGAACGTGCGCGCGAAGTCGAAGCCCACCATCGAGCTCGGGCCACCGACTCCGACGACCACCATCAGCAGCACCAGCACGGGAAGCGGCGCTGCACCCGGCCAGGCCAGCACCAGCGTCCAGGCGCCCACGATGGCCGCGACGATCGTGAGAACGAAGGTCGACCGGTTGAACGGATGACGCGCGACCAGGGACCCGATGAGCGGGCCGGCGAGCATCGACGAGATGACCATCGCTGTCAACAGTGTGCCTGCCGTGGTCTTCGACAAGCCCTGCCCCTGCACGAGGAACGGGAAGCCCCAGAGCAAGCCCATCACGTTCACGCTGAACTGAGTGGTGAAGTGTGTCCACATGCCCAGCCGGGTGCCGGGCTGGGCCCACGAGCTGCGCAGGCTCTCGGCAACGGATGCGAGCTCGAGACGCGACTGGGTCTCCGCCGGCGCATAGGGGCTGTCGACGACCACGACGTACAGGACGACCCCGAGCACGACGCCGACGAGCGCGGCCGCGCCGAATGCCCGGGTCCAGCCGAACGTCGCGAGAGCGTGCGACATCGGCACCGCCGCCGCGATCGTGCCGAGCTGGCCGAGCAAGCCGGTCAGCTGGACGACGATCGGGCTCTTGGCGGCCGGGAACCACAGGGCGACGAGTCGCAGCACGGAGACGAACACCATCGCGTCGCCCATGCCGACGAGCACCCGTGCTCCGAGTCCAAGGGGGTACGACGAGACGACGGCGAACGCGAGCTGACCGACCGTCATCAGGGCCAGGCCGGTGCCGATCATGCGTTTGGAGCCGAGCCGGTCGAGCAGGACGCCGACCGGAATCTGCATCGCGGCATACACCAGCAGCTGGACCATCGTGAACGATGCCAACGCCGACGCGCTGATGTGGAACCGCTCGGCGGCGCTGATGCCGGCGACGGCCAACGAGGTGCGGTGGAACACGGCCAGCACGTAGACCGAGATCGCTGCGCCCCAGACGACCCAGGCGCGGCGCTGTCCGATGTTGTGCCGCAGGACGGCCTCGGTCACCGCGGACCTCGCGTATAGCCACGGGCGACCTCGAGATGGTCGCGGGTCCGACCGGCGAACGCCGCCGGGTCGCCAGCCCGCAACGCGTCGATCAGACCGGAGTGGTCAGCGATGGCCCGGTCCATCCGCTCGTCATCGACCCGCATCATCGCCGCGTTGATGCACAGTTGCCGCTCGCGCAGGCTGCGGTAGAACCGTCCGAGCACGGGGTTGCCCGCCGCGGCCACGACCTGCTCGTGGAAGCCCCGGTCGGCCTCGGTGAACGCCGCGACGTCTCTGGCGGAGCGATGGGCGCGCATCTGCTCGAGCAGTCCCTCGAGCTCGGGGATGAGCGTCGTACGCTGCGTGAACGCGTGCTCGGCCGCCCAGGTCTCGACCAGGGAGCGCGCCTCGAGGATGCCGTCGGCCTCGGGGCCGGACACCGAGACGACCAGCGCGCCCTTCTTGGGGTAGAGCTTGATCAGTCCCTCGGTCTCGAGCCGGAGGAACGCCTCCCGCACCGGCGTACGTGAGACGTCGACGTCGCCCGCGATCTCGCCCTCGGTCAGCAGGGTGCCGCCGGGGAACTCGCCGGTGAGCACGCCCGTCTTGACCCGCTCGTAGGCGCGGTCGGAGGCGGACGGCTTCGTTGCATGCATGATGTATCTATGATGCCATGCTGGTGCGCCCGCTCAAAATTCTGATGCCGACGCAGCCACCGATGAGTTGCGCCGCCCCGGCAGGTCATCCTTGTCGACGTCGACAACCCAGGAGGAACACGTGGCCCAGCTCGTCAGAGTCCAGAACTTCAGTGTCTCGAGTGACGGAGTCGCAGCCGGGGAGGACCAGACCCTCGAGCAGCCGTTCGGCCATGTCGAGCCCGGGAAGCTGTTCGCCTGGGCCGGTGCCACGGCGAGCTGGCCG
This sequence comes from uncultured Actinomycetota bacterium, assembly GCA_963750495.1. Taxonomy (GTDB): domain Bacteria; phylum Actinomycetota; class Actinomycetes; order Propionibacteriales; family Nocardioidaceae; genus JANLYC01. Next base: position 60,990 of record CAVVQV010000015.1, on the reverse strand, counting down.
TTGCGCAACAACTCCGGAGGCGCCCGGGGCCTGGACGACTACTTCGTTCGGGACTTCGCGCACAACATCGGCGCCGAGATCATGGGCCGCAACAAGTTCGGGCCCCAGCGCGGATCCTGGTCCGACCACGAGTGGCGCGGCTGGTGGGGCGACGAGCCCCCGTTCCACACGCCGGTGTTCGTCCTGACCCACCACACGCGTCCGTCCTTCACACTTTCGGACACCACGTTCCACTTCGTCGACGGGGACCCTGCCACCGTGCTCGAGCGAGCGCGGCAAGCGGCGCAGGGCAAGGACGTCCGGCTCGGTGGCGGTGTCACCACCATCCGACAGTTCCTCGACGCCGACCTCGTCGACACCCTGCACGTGGCCGTCTCGCCGCTGCGGTACGGGTCCGGACTACGCCTCTGGGAGTCGCCGGACGAGCTGCTCGACCGGTTCCACCTCGAGGTCGTGCCCAGCCCCAGCGGGGTGACGCACCATCTCTTCTGGCGGAAGTGACCTGATGCCGGCGGAGGTGACGCGGGCAGGCTCTCCGTCAGAACAACAGCGCGTTGCCCGGCTGCTCGACCACTGAAGCGACGTCGGCCAGGAAACGAGATCCCTGCTCGCCGTCGACGATGCGGTGGTCGAACGACAACGCCAGCGTCGTGATCCAGCGTGGCTTGATCGCGTTGCCGACCACCCACGGCTGGCGACGGATCGCGCCCATGCACAAGATCGCGGATTCACCGGGGTTGATGATCGGCGTACCCGCATCGACGCCGAACACGCCGACGTTGGTGATCGTGAAGCTGCCCTCACTCATCTCGGCCGGTTGCGTCTTGCCGTCACGTGCCTTCGCCGCGAGCGCGCCGATGGCCTGCGCCATCTCGAGGCCGTTGAGCTGGTCGGCATCCTTGATGTTGGGCACCATCAGGCCCCGCGGGGTGGCTGCGGCGATCCCGAGGTTGACGTAGTGCTTGAGCACGATCTCCTGCGTGGCCTCGTCCCAGGTCGCGTTGACCTCGGGAGTACGCCGGATGGCCGCGCACACGGCACGGGCCACGATGAGCAGCGGCGACACCTTGACGTCGCGGAAGTCCCGGTGCTCACGAAGTCGCCGGACCATCTTCATCGTCTGGCTCGCGTCAACGGTGACCCACTCCGTGACGTGCGGCGCCGTGAAGGCCGACGACACCATCGCCTGCGCCGTCATCTTGCGCACGCCCTTGACGGGGACGCGCGTCTCGCGCTCTCCGGTCAGGCGTGGCCGCGGCGCGGCGGCGGCGGGCGCCTGGCCGGTGCCGGTGAAGCCCTCGACGTCGTCGCGCGTGATGGTGCCGTTCGGACCGGTGGGGGTCACCTCGGCGAGGTCGACACCGAGGTCCTTGGCCAGCTTGCGCACCGGTGGCTTCGCGAGCACCTTCGCCGCACCGTTGCTCGACGCACCCTGACTCGGCTCGCCGGCGCGTGCCGACACCGTGGGCACGTCAGCGTCCGGTGCGTCCTCGAGACTCACGTCGGGAGCGTCCGTGGTCTGCGGGGCGAAGGCGTGCTGCACCCCGCGCTGCGCGGCCGCCGGCGACGAACCCGTCGGCGTGGCGCCGACCTTGCGCGGCCGGCGCTTGGCCTCGGTGGTCCGTGGGCCGTAACCGACGAGCACCGACGTACGACCACCCGGCGCGGGACCCCCGATCAGTCCTGGCTCGACAGCCTCGTCGTCCTTCGGCGACGGCACGAGGTCTTCAGCAGCGCTGCCCACCTCGGGGGTCGACGGCGCGGCGGGCGTCACGGCAGGGTCTCCGGTCTCGACGGCGATGATCGGCGTACCGACGTTGACCGTCTCGCCCTCGGCCGCGTACAGCTCGGTGACGACACCGGCATACGGGCACGGCAGTTCGACCAGTGACTTGGCTGTCTCGATCTCGACGATCACGTCGTTGACCTTGACCGTGTCGCCGACCTTGACGTTCCAGGTGACGATCTCGGCCTCGGTGAGACCTTCCCCGACGTCGGGGAGCTTGAACATCTTCACATCAGACATCTGTGCTTCCGATCTCGTGGCGTCAGTGGGCGAGCGAGCGGTCGACCGCGTCGAGGACCCGGTCGAGGTCGGGGAGGTACTCCTCCTCGATCCGGCTCGGCGGGTAAGGCGTGTCGAAACCGCCGACCCGCAGCACCGGTGCCTCGAGCGAGTAGAAGCAGTCCTCGCTCACGCGAGCCGCGAGCTCCGAGCCGAGGCCGAGGTTGATCGGGGCCTCATGGACCACGACCGCCCGACCGGTCTTGCGGACCGACTCGAGCACGGGAACCATGTCGAGCGGCGAGAGCGTGCGCAGGTCGATGACCTCGACACTCTTGCCTTCTTCTTCAGCGGCGATCGCTGCCTCGAGACACGTCTTGACCATCGGACCGTACGCCAGCACCGTGACATCACTGCCGGTGCGAACGACCCGCGACGAGAAGAGCTCCTCCGGCTGCACGGACTCGTCGAGCTCGGACTTCTCCCAGTAGCGCCGCTTGGGCTCGAGGAACACGATCGGGTCGTCGCTGGCGATGGCCTGTTGGATCATCCAGTAACCGTCGACCGGGTTGGAGCACGCGACCACCTTGAGCCCGGCGGTGTGCGCGAAGTACGCCTCGGGGCTCTCGCTGTGATGCTCGACCGCGCCGATGCCACCGCCGAACGGGATCCGGATGACGATCGGCATCGTGATCAGCCCGCGGCTACGGAAGTGCAGCTTGGCGACCTGGCTGACGATCTGGTCGTACGCCGGGTAGACGAACCCGTCGAACTGGATCTCACAGACGGGACGGTAGCCACGCATGGCCAGCCCGACCGCCGTGCCGAGAATGCCGGACTCCGCGAGCGGTGTGTCGATGACCCGGTCCTCGCCGAAGTCCTTCTGCAGTCCGTCGGTGATGCGGAAGACGCCGCCGAGCTTGCCGACGTCCTCACCCATGATGACGACCTTGGGATCTGCCTCCATGGCAGCCCGCAGGCCCATGTTGATGCCCTTGCCGAGCGTGATCGCGGTCATGCGCTGGCCCCTTCGCTCGTGCTGAGCTCAGCCGAGGCGAACGACTCCAGGTAGGTCGCGAACTGGGCGCGCTGGGCCTCGAGCTCAGGAGTGATCTCTTCGTAGACTTGGTCGAAGATGTCGAGCGGGCTCGGATCAGGCAGCTCGAGGCAGCCCTTGCGCAGGTGAACGGCGAGCTCGTCGGCCTCGGCGTCGACGGACGCGAGGTAGTCGTCGTCGACGACACCGTTGCGCAACAGGTACGCCTTGACCCGCTCGATCGGGTCCTTCAGCTTCCAGTGCTCGAGGTCTTCGGTGACGCGGTACTTCGTCGGGTCGTCCGACGTGGTGTGTGCGCCCATCCGGTAGGTGTAGGCCTCGATGAACGTGGGGCCGCTGCCCTCACGGGCCCGCTGCAGGGCCGCCTGCGTGACGGCGTACGTCGCGAGGACGTCGTTTCCGTCGACCCGCAGCCCGGGGAAGCCGAAACCGAGCGCACGCTGGTAGAGCGGGATGCGCGTCTGCCGCTCGATCGGTTCGGAGATGGCCCATTGGTTGTTCTGGCAGAAGAAGACGACCGGCGCGTTGAACACGCTGGCCCAGATGAAGGACTCGTTGACGTCACCCTGGCTCGTCGCACCGTCACCGAAGTAGGCGATGACGGCGGCGTCACGGTCGGGGTCGCCCGTGCCCACGGCACCGTCGCGCTGCATGCCCATGGCGTAGCCCGTGGCGTGCAGGGTCTGTGCGCCGATGACGATCGTGTAGAGGGCGAACTTGTCAGCGAGCGGGTCCCAGCCACCCTGGTCGACGCCACGGAACAGGCCGAGCAGGTGCAGCGGGTCGATGCCGCGGCACCAGGCAACGCCGTGCTCGCGGTAGGTCGGGAAGGCGTAGTCCTGGTCGCGCATGGCCCGACCGGAGCCGATCTGCGCAGCTTCCTGGCCGAGCAGGCTGGCCCAGATACCGAGCTCGCCCTGTCGCTGCAACGCGGTGGCCTCGGTGTCGATGCGGCGCGTCATGACAAGGTCGCGGTAGAAGCCCTGGATCGCGTCGTCGCCGAGGTCGAAGGTGAACTCCGGGTGCTCGACGCGTTCGCCCTCGGGAGTGAGGAGCTGGATGAGCTCAGGTCCGCCACCCTCGTGCTGAGGGCCGAAGACCCTGCCCAGGCCGGGTCCGAATCCGTCTTTCGTCACGCGCGCTCCCTTGTGTCGTCGGTGTCCCGGGATCGCCGGCACCGTCAGGCCGTCAAGCCGGTCGGTCAGGCTGCGGGTGTGGTGCAACACCGTCGATCGGCTGCTGTCCGTGGGTGCCCGCTTGCGCCTGGACGGCGCTGTGACGGCGACCACAGCCAGGCTTGCACGATACCGACCAGCCCGGCGCCGCACCTAATCACCCCAGGCGCTACCGCGCTGCTGGACACCCGGCCCGGAGTACGGACAAAGGACGCTCCCGAAGGCCGTCGACAAGTCTGGCGGTATATCGGGTCTGACTGTCCGAAAATCGCGCGACCGCCGCGGCCATCGCCACGTACGCTGTTGACGTGCGACAGGGTCAAAAACACACGACGGTCATGACAGCGCCGACGGTGCCCGTGAGCCCCCCGGCAGCGCCCTCAGCGCTGCTCGTCGCGGTCGCGCTCGGCATCGTGTACGTCGTCTGGGGCTCCACGTACCTCGCCATCCGCGTGACCGTCACCGATCTTCCGGCGATGTCGTCGGCCTCCTGGCGGTACGGCGTGGCCGGCCTGCTGCTGGCCGGCATCCTCGCGGCGCGCAGGGGCTTCGGAGTACTCCGGATCAACCGCCATGAACTGCTCGGTGCCGCTCTCCTCGGCCTGCTGCTGCCCACGCTCGGCAACGGCCTCGTGAGTGTCGGGGAGCAGAACGGCGCCCCGTCCGGGCTGGCCGCCCTGATCGTCGCCGCCATCCCGCTGTGGATCATCGTCTACCGCGCTGCGACCGGTGACCGGCCCCGCGCCTGGACCACAGTCGGTGTGCTGCTCGGCTTCGGCGGCCTCGTCGGCCTGGTCACCTCGACCGGCCTGGGCGGAGACGTCGCCTGGGGCGCGTGCCTGGTGATCGTGGCGGCCACGCTGTGCTGGTCGTTCGGCTCGTGGTCGGCGCCACGGCTCACGCTGCCGCGCAACCCGTTCGTGACCACCGTCTACGAGATGCTGACCGGCTCGGTGTTCCTGTTCCTTGGGGCGCTCATCCGGGGTGAGAACGTCGTGCCGACCTCAGCGCCGCTGGACGCCTGGCTCGCCTGGAGCTACCTGGTGACCTTCGGCTCGGTCGTGGCGTTCACGGCGTACGTCTGGGTCCTGTCGGTGGCGCCGATCTCGCTGGTGGCGACGTACGCGTACGTCAACCCCGTCGTCGCGGTGTTCCTCGGCTGGCTGATCCTGTCGGAGGCCGTCACGCCCGCCATCCTGGTCGGCGGCGTCATCGTGGTCGTGGCCGTCGCGATCGTCGTCTCGTCCGAGCGCAAACCCCGACCCCGCTCGTTGAACCGTTAGTTGTGGCTCCTTCTCCGGGGCTTGTGGTTGTCCCGGACCGGCCCACCAGCGCAGGCCCCGCTACGCCCTGACGGCTTCGAGCACGCACCATGCGTTCTGCACCGGCAGCGTTCTGGTGAGGCGCAAGCCGGCACGGCGGCAGAGCTGGGCGTACCCGTCCTCGGTGCGTTCGCGGCCGCCCAGCATGACGAGCATCGTCAGATCCATCAGCTTGGCCTCTGCGCCGCGGTTGGGTCCCTCGAGGAGACGCTCGACCATGAGGAGGACCGATCGGTTCGTCATCGCATCGCGGCAGCTCGCCAGGATCGCCACTGCCTGGTCGTCGTCCCAGTCGTGAATCACCGACTTCAACAGGTAGCAGTCGGCTCCCGACGGCACCTCTTCGAACATGCTGCCGGCCGCCAACCGGAGCCGATGCTGCACCGGGGAGGCCGCGATCGCGTCGCGCGCGGCGTCGATCACGTGAGGGAGGTCGAACACGGTCCCCGTCATGTGCGGCTCTGCGGTCAGGAGACCCATCAACAGCGTGCCGTTCCCGCCCCCCACGTCGACGGCTGTCTCCACCTGCTCGAAGTCGTAACTCGCAGCCACGGCCTCGACCAGGCCCTCGGTGATGGATTTCATCGCGGCGTCGAACACGGCGCTCTCCTCGGGGCGCTCGGCCCGGTAGGTCCACGGATCCGTCCCGTACAGGACCTCGAAAGCGCCTGCGCCCGTTCGGGCGCTGTGAATCAGACTGCTCCAGGTATTCCAGTGATACTCCGAACCCACGAAGATGGCGTGCGCACGGACTGATCCGGGTGTGTCGGTGACCAGGCCGAGGCTCAGCTCGTTGTTCGCAAAGCGGCCGTCGTCGTTCTCGGTGAACACGCCTACGGCCGACAGCGCGCGCATGAGCCGGCCGAGTGCTGCGCCGTCGGCGTCGGTGGCCTTCGCGAGCTGCACCTCGTCGAGGGGCTGCTCCTCCAACACATCGGCGATCCCGAGCACGGCGGCCACATGGATCGCCTGGCTCACCCGGTACCCACCGAGAAGCTGCCGTAGCCTGTCGGGGTTCTGCCTGGTCTGGGTCACCTGCCGATGATGCTCCCCGTCGGGACAACAAGCCAGCGGCGGCCGATTGTCGGCTGGGTGCGCCACCATCGGGTCGATCCAGAAGGAGGCCGACATGGCGACGAAGGTCCAGGTGGTGTTCGACTGCCACGACGAGCAGCGGATGGTGGAGTTCTGGGCGACCGCACTGCACTATCGCGTCCCCGACCCGCCCGAGCCGTACCTCCGGTGGTCCGACTACTGGCGCAGTTTCGACCTGCCCGACGACGAGGTCGACGACTCCACGAACTGGATCGAGGATCCCGACGGCGTCGGCCCGCGGGTCGTCTTCCTGGTCGTGCCGGAGAGCAAGGTCGTGAAGAACCGGCTGCACCTCGACCTCGGTATCAGTGGTGGGAGGGACGTCCCGATGGACGTACGCCGTCAGCGCATCGATGCCGAGGCTTCCCGGCTGGTCGCCGCTGGCGCCACCCAGCTCCGGGTCACCGACTCCCCCCACCACTACGCGATCGCCATGCTCGACCCTGAGGGCAATGAGTTCGATCTCAACTAGCCAGCCGATGCCCGAGCACGCGAGGCCTTTCTTGACGAAAGTTGAGATGTCGCGTCCGAGGTGGCGAAGCCACCAAGGACATCGCGGCTGAACCACTCCCGCGCTCTCGACGACATCCACCAAGCCAGCTCGCCGCGATGGCCCAGCGGACGGGCGCGGCGGCGCGGTGGGCGGGACTCGTAGCGCCGTAAAGAGCGCAGCGAAGGCGCGAGAGCCCGACCTCCGCAACGCCGAGCCAAGACCACCTAGGCCAACGAGGCGACCCATGCGTTGTGGAGGTCGGAGAAGCGCCCGTCCCCTTCGGCGATGAGGTCAGCCGGAGCGCCGTCCTCGACGATGTGCCCGTGCTCCATCACCAGCACACGGTCTGCGATCTCGACCGTCGACAACCGGTGGGCGATGATGATCGCCGTCCGCTCGGCGAGGATCGTGCGCAAGGCCCGCTGCACCAGCCGTTCGGACGGGACGTCGAGGCTCGAGGTGGCTTCGTCGAGGATCAGCACGGCCGGGTCGGCCAGGAAGGCGCGGGCGAACGCGACCAGTTGCCGCTGGCCCGCCGAGAGCCGACCTCCACGGTTGGCGACGTCGGTGTCGTAGCCCTGCGGCAGCGCGATGATGAAGTCGTGCGCGCCGATCTCCTTGGCCGCGGCCACCACTTCCTCCATCGACGCCTCGGGCTTGCCGAACCGGATGTTGTCGGCGACGGTGCCGTTGAAGAGGAAGTTCTCCTGCGTCACCATCACCACCGCCCGGCGGAGGTCGTCCTCGGTGACGTCGCGCAGGTCGACGCCGTCGATGAGGATCCGACCACCGGTCGGGTCGTAGAAGCGGGACACCAGCTTGGCCAGCGTCGTCTTGCCAGCACCGGTCGTGCCGACCAGCGCCAGCGTCATACCGGCGGGCACCTCGAGGTCGAGGCCGGGCAGCACCGGACGGTCGGCGACGTACTCGAACGACACGTGCTCGAAGCGCAACGCCCCATGGGCATCCGCCAGCGGCACCGGCTGCAGCGGCTCGGGTACGGAGGGCTCCTCTTCGAGCACGCCGGACAGCTTCTCGAGCGCCGCCGAGGCGGACTGGAACGTGTTGTAGAACTGCGAGATCTCCTGCATCGGCTCGAAGAACTGCCGCAGGTAGAGCAGGAAGGCCGCCAGCACACCAGGCGTGACCTCGCCCTCGACCGCCAGCCGCGCACCGTAGATGAGCACGATCGCGATGGTGATGTTGCCGATCAGCTTGATGCCGGGCATGAACAGACCGACCAGCCGGAATGCACGCTCGTTGGCTCGCCGGTAGTCGTCGTTGACTGCGTCGAAGATCTCCTGGTTGCGGTCCTCGCGGCGGAACGCCTGCACGGCGCGGATGCCCTGGATCGTCTCGACGAAGTGCACGATGACGACGGCGACCGTCTCGCGGGTACGCCGATAGGCTTTCGCCGACTCGCGCCGGAACCAGTTGGTCAGCAGCACGAGCAGCGGGAAGCAGAGCAGCGCGACCAGGCCGAGCTTGACGTCGAGCACGAGCAGGAGGACAGCGGTGCCGATCAACGTGAGGACGGCCGTGATGAGCCCGTCGAAGCCGGTCTCGAGCAGCTCGTAGATCGCGTCGATGTCAGAAGTCTGCCGCGAGATCACCCGCCCGGACGTGTAGTCGTCGTGAAATGCGGGCGACAGCTTCTGGAAGTGCGAGAAGACCCGCCTGCGCAAGGTGAACAGCACCTCCTGCCCGATCCGCCCGGCCAGCATGAGGAACGTGATCCGGGTGATCGCCTGGATCACGACAGCCATCAGCAGGACGGCGACGATGACCTCGAGCGTGGTCTTGTCGTTGCTGTCGAGGATCGGCGGGATGCCGCTGTCGATGCCTTCTTTGACGAGGTAGGGCACTGACAGGCGTGCGGCGTTCTCGATGAGCACGGCGACCATGAGGAGACCGAGCAGCCGGCGGTGCGGACGCAGCAGCTGCTTGAGCAACCGGCGCGAACGCGCCTGGAGCCGCAGAGTGACTTTCCCGGGGAGGTCGTCCTCGTGCTCGGCCGCGACCCCCCGCCAGTCGGCGGTCAGGGCTGCGTTGTCCCGGGTGAAGTCGGCCTGTTCGGCCGCGTCGTCGTCGACGGCGGGGGTGGCGTCGCTCGAGGTGTCCTTGGTCGTCATCGGGCCGCCACCTCCTCCGGGACCGTGGTGAGATCTTCGTCGCTGTCACCGGCCAGCAGGTCGCGGTAGGCCGGCACGTTCACCAGCAGCTCCTCGTGGGTCCCGACGTCGGTGATGGTGCCGCCCTGGAGGAGCGCGACCTTGTCGGCCAGCATCACGGTCGACGCACGATGGGCCACGACGATGCCGGTCGCCTCGGCGAGCACGTGGCGCAGGGCATGCTCGACCAAGGCTTCGGTGTGCACGTCGAGGGCTGACAGCGTGTCGTCGAGCACGAGGATGCGGGGGCGCGCCAGCACCGCCCGCGCGAGGGCGAGCCGCTGGCGCTGACCACCGGACAATGACATGCCCTGCTCGCCGATGCGGGTGTCGAGGCCCCAAGGCAGGTCGTAGACGAACCCGGCTTGCGCTGTTTCGATGGCGGCGCGGATGTCCTCTTCGCTGGCGTCTGGCCGGCCGAGCGCCACGTTCTCGCGAGCGCTCATCGAGAAGAGGGTCGGCTCCTCGAACGCCGTCGCCACGATCGTGCGCAGCGACGGCATCGTGAGCTCGCGGATGTCGACGTCGTCGACCGTGATGCGACCGGCGGTGACGTCGTACAAGCGCGGCACCAGGCCGGTGAGCGCCGTCTTCCCGGATCCGGTGGCGCCGACGATCGCGAGCGTCTCGCCCGGCGCGATGTCGAGGTTGACGTCGTGCAGGACGTCCTGGTCGGAGTCGGGGAAGTGGAAGCCGACACCTTCGAACCGCAGGTGGCCGCGGGGGTTGTCGATCTCGTGCTCACCACCGGTGATCGCGGACTTGGTGTCGAAGATCTCGTTGACGCGGTCGGCCGCGGTCATCGCCTCCTGCGCCATCGCCAGGATGAAGCCGAGCGACTCGATCGGCCAGATCAGCGACAGCATGAGCGTGATGAAGGCGACCAGAGTGCCGAGGGTGACTGCGTCGCGGCCGACGGCCAGCGCCCCGAGCAGGAGCACGATCACCAGGCTGATGTTGGGGATGATCTCGAGGAAGGTCCAGAACTTCGACGACAGCCGCACCTTCTCGATCGAGGTGTCGTAGAGGATCTGTGCGCGGCCCCGGAACTGTCCCTCGATGTAGCGGCGCCGGCCGAAGGACTTGATGACGCGGAACCCGACGGCGGCTTCCTCGACCGAGGTGGCGACGTCACCCTGCTGGTCCTGTACGGCGCGGGACACCACGACGTACTTCTCCTCGAAGCGCTTGCTCAAGATGATGATCGGCAACGCCGACACCGCGACGACGACGCCGAGCGGCCAGTAGAGATGCAGCAGCAGTGCCGTTACCAGGATGAGCTGCAGGATGTTGATGATGAGGAAGAGTAGGCCGAAACCCATGAACCGACGGATCGCACTCAGGTCGGTCGTGACCCGCGAGAGCAGCTGCCCGCTCTGCCACCGGCTGTGGAACTCCATCGGGAGCGCCTGCATGTGCCGGTAGAGGTCGTTGCGCACCGCGGTCTCGAAGCCCAGCACGGCACTGGCCTGCACCCACCGGCGGATCAGGATCAGCGCCGCCTCGGTGATGCCGAGCGCCAGACCGAGGAGGCCGAGCGGCCAGATGCCCGCCATCTTGCCGTCGGTGATGGGCCCGTCGATGAGGCCCTTGGTGACCAGCGGGATCGCCATCGAGACGAAGACCCCCACCACGGCCGTGCTGCCCATGACGCCGAGCGCACGGTAGTAGGGGCGCACGTACGAGCGGAGGCGCCACAACGAACGGGCACCGCCCTGCTGAGGCGGTGACGGGGAGACGGGTGCGGTCGGCGCGGGTGCGGTCATCAGTGGCGTTGGCCCCCTGTCGGTCGACGGCTGTGTCCACCGATCAGCCGTCCGTCCGGCGGTAGCCGTCGGGACGTCAGGGTCAGCGGTGAAAGTGTAAGCACCAGTTTAGACGATGCCTCTGACAGTGTGCCAACCCGTTTTAACCCGCCTCGACCCGATCAGGACGCAGACCGACAGGTCACAGCAGGCGCTTCAGCCCGAGTGTGTCTGCCGCCACCGCTGCGCCACCCGCAGGAGCAGGTCGTTGGCCTCGACCTCACCGATGCTGACCCGGGCACCGTCGCCGGCGAACGGCCGCACACTGACCCCGGCCTCGTCGCAGGCAGCCGCGAACTCGACCGTGTCGTCGCCCAGCGAGAACCAGACGAAGTTGCCCTGGGCCGCGGGGATCGACCAGCCCTGTTCGAGCAGCGCGGTGCGGACCCGGGTGCGCTCGGACACCAGGGCGTCGACGCGTTCGAGCAGAGCCGGCTCGCTCTCGAGAGACGCGAGTGCCGCCGCCTGGGCGATCGACGACACCCCGAACGGCAGGGAGCACTTGCGGATCGCCTCGGCGACCGGTGCCGGCCCGACGGCGTACCCGACGCGGAGCCCGGCGAGCCCGTAGGCCTTGCTGAACGTCCGGAGCACGACGACGTTGTCCCGCCCCCGCCCCAGCTCGACGCCGTCCGGGGTCTCCGGGTCGGTGACGAACTCACGGTACGCCTCGTCGATCACGACGAGAACGCGCTCGGGCACGGCGGCGAGGAACGTCTCGAGCTCGTCGCGATGCACCGACGGTCCGGTCGGGTTGTTGGGGGTGCAGACGACGACGATCTTGGTCCGGTCGGTGATGGCCGCCGCCATCGCGGGCAGGTCGTGCCGGGCGTCGGCGTCGAGCGGGACCTGGACGTTCGTCGCTCCGGTCAGGCCGATCGCGATCGGGTAGGCCTCGAACGACCGCCACGCATAGACGACCTCGTCGCCTTCGGTGCAGCTGGCCTGGAGCAGATGGTAGAACACCGCGACCGAGCCGGCGCCGGACGCGATCTGGTCGACACCCACGGAGTACTTCGACGCCAGCACCTGGTGCAACGCGGAGACGCCCATGTCGGGGTAGCGGTTCATGCCGGTCGCGGCGTCGGCCACCCGCGCGACGATGCCCGGCAACGGCGGGTAGGGGTTCTCGTTGCTGGACAGCTTGTAGGACTGCCGCTCGCCGGCTGCCGGTGGCTTGCCCGCCTTGTACGCCGGGATGGTGTCGAGCGCCGGACGGAACCGCGGAGTCGTCATGCCGAGCACCCTAACCGGGCCGGCTCAGCCTGCGTAGGCTCCCTGCATGCCGACTCGACGCCAGCCGCTGCGAGGGGTCGGACTCGTGGTGGTGGGCGCGACGTTGTTCGTCGTCAACGCCGGCGTCTCGCGGGTGATCCAGTCAGCCGGAGTCGAGTCGACCACCCTCACGACCGTCCGATGCACGGGGACCGCGCTGGTCCTCCTGCTCGTCGTGGCGGCCCGGTGCGAGCTCCGCACGCTGGTCCCGTGCAGCTGGTCCGAGGCGCTGACCACCGTGGCCTTCGGGATCACCGGCGTCGCGCTCGTGCAGTGGCTCTATTTCGTCGCTATCGACCGACTGCCGGTCGGCATCGCGTTGCTGCTGGAGTTCACCGCGCCGGTGCTGGTCGCGCTGTTCGCCCGCTTCGGGTACGGCGAGCAGGTCCGCGCCCGACTGTGGCTCGGACTGGCCTGCTCGCTCGGCGGTCTCGCCCTGGTGACCCAGGTCTGGTCCGGGCTGGTGCTCGACACGCTCGGCGTCGCCGCAGGCCTGGGTGCCGCGTTGTCGCTGGCGGCGTACTTCCTCCTCGGCGAGCACTCGGTGACCCACCGGTCGCCGCTGTCTGTGCTGACCTCAGCCTTCGTCGTGGCCACCGTGTTCTGGAATGCGCTGGCGCCGGTGACCGGGCTCCGCGACTCCGACGTCGGTGGCCCGGTGTCGCTCGGCGGCCGGCTGTCCGGCCACGAGGCCGACCTGTGGGTGCTCATCGCGTGGCTGGTGCTGCTCGGCACGGTGGCGCCGTTCCTCGCCGAGCTCAGCGCACTGCGCCACCTCAGCGCGACCGAGGTCGGCCTGATCGGGATGATCGAGCCGGTGGGCGCCACGTTGTTGGGCTGGCGCTGGTTCCGCGAAGACCTCACGGCAGCCCAGCTCGTCGGTGTCGTCACCGTGCTCGTCGGGATCGGCCTCGCCCAGACCGCCCGACGGGGGCCCGACCGGGTCGACCCCGACCAGGCCGAGGCCACCCCGCTGATGAGCTGACCCGCGACTCCTCTCGGTGACGAGACGCAGGCTCTCACTGACTGAGCCGGGTCCTGCTTCCTCGAGCGATGAGCCGCGCCGGACGAGCAGCCATCATCAGTAGCGTGCGATGAGGCTGCTACGACATGGAGGAGCCAGCTGGTCAGCAGCTCACCGAGTCCGCCAGAGCCTGTCAGCGCGACGACTCGGCATCAAACGACAAGCTCGCGTGAACGTCCCGCGACAGGATCCAGGCCGGCGTGCGGCACCCTCCTGGACGACCTACCGCACCAGCATCGGTGACCGGTCCGGCCTGTTCGCCGCCATCAGGAAGATGTGGAACCCGGCGACGGCGCTCTACCCCGGCAGCTACCTCGACCTGTCGCCCTCCACGGCGATCCGCTCGGTCACGTACGTCGACACGGATCGCCGAGCCGCCCGCTTCTTCGCCGACAACACGCTCTTATCATCCGAACTGCAGAGGCGCACCCTGCCTGGATCCGGCGCCGAGGTCGCGTTCCTCCACCTGGACTACACCAAGCCACTCCCGCTCTTTCCAGCGAGCTTCGACCTGCTCATCTCGCTGTACGCGGGCCCGGTCTGGGAGCACTGCCGGAAACACCTCTCAACAGATGGGTGGTTGTTGGCGAACTCCAGTCACGGGGACGCCAGCCTTGCCGCGCTCGACCCGAGCCTTCGGCTCATAGCTGCTGTGCACCAGCGCGGAGACACGTACCGCCTCCACACCGACACACTCGACAGTTTCCTCATCCCGAAGAGACCCACAGCGGCAGACCGCGAGACGATCCGCCGCCTAGGACGAGGAATCGCTTACACCCGGAACTGCGTTCGCCTACATCTTCGAACCAGTCGAGAGGCCGAGCTTGATCCAGAGGTTCCGAACCCCCACCGATCGAGCCGCCAACCCCGCTGATCGAGCTTGTCGAGATCGAGGAGACTCCACAAGCCTGTCCTGAGCTTGTCGAAGGGCTCGACCGTCGAAGCCCTGCTGATCGAGCCTGTCGAGATCAAGGGGTTGTGAACCGCCGAGAGCCGCTGGGGGTTATCCGGGTCGGGGTTTGAAGCGTTGGTGGCGGATGGGTCTTCGCTGCGGGTCGATCCGTGCCGGTGGGATCACTTCGGTGATGCCGTCCGGCGCGAGGATCAGGTTCCATTCGCCTTGGTGGATCAGGTGGTGGTGGAAGGAACACAACAGGCATCCGTTGTCGATGTCAGTCGCCCCGCCCTCGCTCCAGGGGAGGCGGTGGTGTGCCTCAGTCCAGGCGGGTGGGCGTTCGCAGCCGGGGAAGACACAGCCTTGGTCGCGGGTGGCGAGTGCGAGGCGTTGGTGACGGTCGAACAGGCGGCGGCTGGTGCCGAGGTCGAGGATCTTCGACCCACCTGACAGCACCATGGGCAGGATGTCGGCGTTGCAGGCCAACCGTCGGGTCTCCCCGATCGAGATCGCGCTGCCGGTGTCCAGGTGGCTTCCCCGGCACCGGCTCGGAGTTTCGCCTCGTCGACGGTGACCACGATGGTGGCGTTCGCGACGCCGTGTTGGGGGTGTCCGTCGACCGGGAGGTGTTCGACCAGCTCACACAACGCCCGGCCGAGCCGGTTGCCATAGGGCAGGTCCGCAACGGTCGTCTCAGCCGGTAGGGCGGCGTCCTTGTCGGTATGGTGCCGGTGGCGACCCGACGGGGAGAGCTAACGGCCTCGAGGTGTTTGGTGAGCATGCCGAACACCAGGTTCGGCAGCGCGAACCGGCCGCGGGCGATGCCGTCGGACCCGAACTGGCCGGTGAACCAGGCCGAGGCCAACGCCTTGCGTTCCTGCGCGGCGAGCTGCTGCTCCAACGTCTGGTCGACGGTGTCGGGGTCGACCACCTCGACCAGATGGTTCGCCGCGACCTGCAGCTGCGCTGTACGACAGTGTCTGGGCATGGGCGAGCAGATCCTGCTGCGCGGCCTCGACCCGGTCCGGCTCGACCGTGGGTGAGAGCCGGTTGATCGCGGCCGCAATCACCACCCCTTGTTCGGCCGACACGGCACCGGCCGCGACCGCACGACGGGTCGGCTCCGTGACGGCCGACGTGCCGTGCAGCTGCTTGGCGGTGCGCACCGTGCGGGACGCTTCACCGGCCGACATCCGGTGTGCCGTCATCAGATGCGCCCTCGTCGAGGACGCACCGTGTCGGTGGGGCAGGTTGCGGTCGGCTGCTTCAGCGACCAGTCGGGCGACCAGCTCATCGGCAGCGGCTCGGACCGCGAGCGCCTCACTGATCCGCGCGTCGAGCCGACTGTCGTCCAACGACCAGGTGGGGGTGTCGACCAGGTCAGCGAGTTCACGACGCACGCCCGCGAAACCACGACCGAAGGCATCGTCGATACCCACGGTCGGTGGCGGTCCCTGCGTCGTGCTCATGGATCAAACCTAGAACAGCCCACCGACACTTTCGGATCCGCCGCCCGACGCCGGAACCCGTTATCCACAAGGGCTTTCCGAGGAGTTTTCGTTCGGGGGCTGGACCGTCCCGAGCCCCGCTGATCGAGCCTGTCGAGATCAACGGGGTCTCGACAAGCCTGTCCTGAGCCCGCCGAAGCTCGACCGCCGGAGATCGAGGGCTGGACCGCCGAAGCCCCGCTGATCGAGCCCCCGAGCTACCCGGTGATGCCCGCGGCCCAGTCGCGACACGGGCCTGTCAGTTGAGGGAAACGCCATCGGCGCCGTCGCGATCAAACGACCGCGTCGAGTGAGGGTCCGCAGAGATCCCGTACAGCGTCCGGAGAGTCTCGACCGTCGCCAGTTGGCGTTTGCTGTGCGGACTCGCGCAGGATTCACCCTCATCGCCAGGTACCGGATCGAACGAGTGCATGACGATGCGCTCCAGCAGTTCGCCGAGCGTCTCATCATTGAACTCGGCGAGCCCCTTGAGCACCTTCACCAGGTTCTTCTCGATGCGCACCCCGAGCTGTACACGTTGCGTTATTGGTCCCATGGGACCAAGGTACCTAGATGACAGTTAGGGAGCAACTCGTTTCCCCGTTCACCCGTGTCGCCGGGGTCGAGAGCCAAGGTCGGCAGTCGCCGCCACCTGCAGCCCCCTGCAGCACACCAGCTCAGATCAGAGCGGGAGGTGCACCGCTCCCCCGTCGACTCGCTCCAGGTCGCGGCCGATCACGATGTCGAGCGGGTTGGTCAGGCAACGGATCGAGCCGCCGCCCTTGTGGAACTCCGACACGTCGACCAGCACGACCTCGAAGCCGGCTGCCTCGAGCTCGGCCCGCACGCGGGGCGGACACGCCGGCATCAGGATCGTGCGGCCGATGACGATCGAGTTGGCGCAGAACGTCAGCGCCTCCTCCTCGCTCAGGATGATCGGCTCCGGCACGAGAGCGAGCAGCACCTCAGCACTCGCCGCATCGAACGCCGCCGGGCAGACCAGTGCCCGCCGCTCGTCGAGCGGGCAGAACGCGAGGTCGAGGTGGTACATGCCGGGGTGTGTGATGCGCACGCCCTGCACGTGTACATCGAAGTCGACCGCGAGCTGCTTGAGCGCGAGCTCCTCGGTGCGCGGTCCGTAACCCACGACCAGGCGCCCCGCGAACGGGAACGCATCGCCGGCCTCGAAGTGCGCCCCTACCCCGGCCTGCCCGACGTAGGAGAGCGCGTAGCCCAGGTCCTGGAACCAGCGGCTGGACGAGTCCGCCTCGAGACGACGCTCGGCATACCGCATGTGCGACATCGCCGCCCGCGGCCGGTCGTCGGTCAGGGCAAGCCCGAGGTTCATCGCATAGACCATGTCCGGTGAGTCCGCGCGCTGGGCCAGCACGTCGACGTGCCCGCCGAGCGACGTGATGTGCGCCACGAGCGCCTCCCACTGCCGCAGCGCCACCTCGACGTCGGGCTGGGCGGACAGGTCCATGTAGGGGTTGATCTCGTAGTCGACGCGGAAGTGCTCGGGGTGCACCATCGCGTAGTGCCGTCCCCAGGCCAGCGGTCGATTGGTGCCATGGCCGTACGTCGGGTGCGGCTGGGGGGCGTGGCGCGCCCGCTCCTGGATCTGCACGGTCATGGTGAATTCACCCTCTCCACGTCACAGGACGCCACTCGCTCCCGAGTGGCGTCTGAGCCTGATGGTCTGATTGTCAGACAATCTGACAACTCAGTATGCGTCGGGCCGGCGCCCGAGTCAAACGGACCGGGTAGGTCCGCCCTGGGTCGATAGGGTTCGCTGGACATGTACGACGACCTCCAGCTCGAGCTCGAGACCTCATCGACCGTCGACCGCGCCGCCGAGGTGATCCGGCGTGCCCTGTTCGCCGGCCAGCTCGAGCCCGGCACCCCCCTGCGCGAGGTGGCGCTGTCTGAGGTGATGGGCGTCGGGCGCAGCACGATCCGCGAGGCGCTCGGCCTGCTGGTCGGCGAGGGCCTGGCCGTGCGGGTCCCCAACCGCGGCGTCGCGGTCAAACAGCTCAGTGCCGAGGACGTGCACGACGTGAGCCGCGCGCGCGCCGCCCTGGAGTCCGCCGGCGTACGCCGCTGGGGGGACGCCGACGAGCTCAAGCGCAGACAGCTGCGCGACGCCCTGCACGAGTACGCCGAGCTCGCCCGGTCCACCGGAGCGTCGAACGACCCCGCTCGAATGACCGAGGCGCATCTCCAGATCCACCGAGCGCTGGTCGGGCTGACCGGAAGCGAACGACTGCTGGCGGCCAGCGACGCCCTCAGCTCAGAGATCAGGCTCGGTCTCGCGCACCTCGACCGCACCAGGGCCAACCTGCGCCAGCAGGTCGACGAGCACGGCCACCTCGTCGAGCTGCTCGAGGCGGGGCGGCTGGACGACGCCCTGACCGAGCTCGACCGCCACCTCGCGGCGGCGGAAGGTTCACTGCTCAGCGCCACCGGCCACGGCACCGCTGGCTGACATCAATGGCCACCATGGAACGATCATCAGCATGAAGTCGTGGCTGATCCGCATCTTCGTCAACTCCTGCGCCCTGGCAGCTGCCGCGTGGCTGTTCAAGGACATCCGCATCACGGGCGACACCGACCGCGACCGGGTCATCACCCTGGTAGTGGTCGCGTTGATCTTTGCGCTCGTCAACGAGTTCGTCCGCCCGATCGTGGCACTGCTCTCGTTGCCGCTGTACCTGATCACGTTGGGCTTGATGTTCTTCGTCGTCAACGCGCTCATGCTCATGCTGACGAGCTGGATCGCGGACCAGATCGACGTCGGCTTCCATGTGCACGGGTTCTGGACCGCGGTCTGGGGATCCATCGTCATCTCGATCGTGAGCTGGATCGTCGGCATGGTCGCGCCTGCACGTGAATGGTGACGACAGGGCATCCACGGCGATGCTCCCAGCGCCGCGGGACGTAGCGCCGCTGGCTGCTGCCGGCCCGACGCCGTACCGGATCGCGTTCGTCTGCCTCGGCAACATCTGTCGCTCCCCCACCGCTGCCGTCGTCATGACACACAAGCTCGTGGCCGCTGGTCTGAGCAAGGAGATCGCAGTCCGGAGCGCCGGCACAGGCGACTGGCACCTGGGCGAGCAGATGGACCGACGAGCGGCCGCGACCTTGGCGGCGCACGGCTACGACCCCAGCGAGCACCGCGCGGCCCAGTTCGATGCCGGCTGGTTCCAGGAGCACGACCTCGTGCTCGTCATGGACCAGCTGAACGCCCGCGATGTCCGAGCCATGGCCCGCGACGCGTCGGACGAGGTCCGGATCATGATGTTCCGCACCTTCGATCCCGCGGTCGATGAGACGCTCGACGTCCCCGATCCCTGGTACAGCGGCGATGACAGCTTTGCCGAGGTGCTCGCCATGGTGGAGCGGACCTGCGATGCCCTCGTCGACGCCTTGACGGCCCACCTACGGCCGACAGAGCCGGACGGCCGGTAGTCAAGGCGTCGACCAGCACGTAGGTTCACACCATGGCACGGATGAGCACGATCGCCGGCCGCGCAGAAGCACTGCTCGGCACGTCGGTCGTAGCCACGACCCCGGTCGCCGGCGGCGACATCTGCACAGCGACGCGGCTCCGCCTCAGCGACGGGCGCAGCGCGTTCGTCAAGACGCGGCCGCACGCACCTGCGGACTTCTTTGCCAGCGAGGCGCGTGGGTTGACCTGGCTCGCCGAGGCACCCGGAGCTGCTGTCCCTCGGGTGCTCGGCGTGGCCGAAGACTGCCTGATCCTGTCCTGGATCGAACCCGGTCGGCCCAGTCTCGACGGAGTCGAGGCGTTTGCGCGACAGCTCGCCGAGACACACCACGGCGGCGCCAAGCAGTTCGGCGCCGACCAGGACGGTTACATCGGGACGCTGCCGCTCACCAACAACCCGACCGACACGTGGGCCGAGTTCTGGCCGACCCGGCGGGTGCTGCCCTACCTCAAGGTCGCCCGCGATCGCGACCACATCGCCGTCGCCGACGCGACCGCCATCGAGACGGTGATGTCACGCATCGCCGAGTACGCCGGACCGACCGAGGAGCCCAGCCGGATCCACGGCGACCTCTGGTCGGGCAACGTCGTGTGGAGCGCGGAGGGTCCGGGCTACCTGGTCGACCCGGCGGCGCACGGCGGTCACCGCGAGACAGACCTGGCCATGTTGGCGCTGTTCGGTGCCCCTCACCTGTCGCGGCTGCTCGAGGCGTACGACGAAGCCGACCGGCTGTCCGAAGGCTGGCGTGCCCGCCAACCCCTGCATCAGATCCATCCGCTCCTCGTGCACGCCATCCTGTTCGGCGGGTCCTACGGAGCCCGCGCCGGCGCGGCCGCACGGTCGCTGCTCGACGGCACCGCGGGGCAGGCAGCCACGTGACCCGTCCGCGTTGTCGCTCTCAGGGCGATCTCAGACGAGAGTGGCAGGCTTGAGCCATGCGCATTCTCGTGGTGGACGACGACCGCGCCGTGCGCGACTCCCTGCGGCGCTCGCTGGAGTTCAACGGCTACGAGGTGGCTCTCGCCAATGACGGCGTCGAGGCGCTGGCCCGGATCAACGGGTTGGCACCCGATGCCCTGATCGTCGACGTGATGATGCCGCGTCTCGACGGCATCGAGACCACCCGGGCCCTGCGCGCCGCCGGCAACGACCTTCCGATCCTCGTCCTCACCGCCCGTGACTCCGTCAACGACCGGGTCGATGGGCTCGACGCGGGAGCCGACGACTACCTGGCCAAACCCTTCGCCCTCGACGAGCTGCTGGCGCGGGTCCGGGCGATGCTCAGGCGTCGTACGCTCGGCACCGGTCGCGACGACGACGAAGGGCCCCTGACGTTCGCCGATCTCACCATGAACCCCGTCACCCGCGAGGTCGAGCGCAACGGCCGCGCGATCACGTTGACCCGCACCGAGTGGGACCTGCTCGAGCTGTTCATGCGGCGGCCGAAGCGAGTGCTCGAGCGCGCGTTCATCCTCGAAGAGGTGTGGGGCTACGACTTCCCCACCACCGCGAACTCCCTCGAGGTGTACGTCGGCTACGTCCGACGCAAGACGGAGGCCGACGGTGAGCCGCGGCTGCTGCACACCGTGCGAGGCGTCGGGTACGTCTTGCGCGAGACTCCTCCGTGAGCCCCACCGCCCGTAGCACGATCACCGGCGGCCGCATGTCCCTGGCCGCTCGGATCTCCTTGCTGGCCGCCGGTGCTGTCGGGGTCTCGGTGGCGGTTGCGGCGCTGGCCGCTTATCTGTCGCTGCGATCGCAGCTCTACAGCCGGCAGGACACGTCGCTGCTCGACCGCGCCCAAGCCACCGTCGAGTCCGGGATCAGCGAGGTCACGCTGTCCAACCTGCCCGAGGAGTTCCTGGGCGCAGCCGACCTGCGGGTGTACCTGTTGACGGTCGGCGGCCACATCTCGCCCGCGAACCATTCCTGGCTCGAACCCATCACCCGATCCGAGCTGGCGGTCGCCACCGGTCAGCTCGGCCACACGATCCGAACCGTCGACCGGCACGGACACGATTCACGCGTCGTCACGGTCAACGCCGGCCCAGGTGTCGCCCTGATGTTCGCCGAGTCGACCGAACCGATCCAACGCACCCTCGACCGGATGGGACTCGTGCTCCTGGTCGTCGGTGGGAGCGGTGGTGTCGCCGCGGCGCTGATCGGGCTCGCGGTGGCGCGGTCGTCGTTGCGTCCCGTCCGTCGCCTCAGCGCCGCCGCCGACCACATCGCCCGCACCGAGGAGCTGAAGCCGATCGAGATCACCGGCGACGACGAGCTGGCCAGCCTCGCCACGTCGTTCAACAAGATGCTCGCCGCCCTGTCCGCGTCGCGAGAACGTCAGCGTCGCCTCGTCGTCGACGCCGGGCACGAGCTCCGCACCCCCCTCACCAGTCTCCGTACCAACCTCGAGCTGCTGGCGCAGGCCGATCGTCAGGGTGGGATGGCGATCTCGCAACGAGACGAGATCTTCTCCGACGTGACTGCACAGGTCGAGGAGCTGTCCACACTCGTCGGCGACCTGGTCGAGCTCGCCCGCGAGGAACCTGTCGCCACCACGCCCGAACCCGCCGACTTCGCTGACATCGTGGCCCGGGCCATCGAACGCGTACGCCGTCGAGCGCCCGACGTCACTTTCGACGTCGCCACGTCATCGTGGTGGGTGGTCGGCGAAGGCGCGATCCTCGAACGAGCGGTCACCAACCTGCTCGACAACGCCGTCAAGTACGGCCCACCTGACGGCACCGTGACGGTGCGCCTCGACTCCGGAACGCTGACGGTCATGGACGAGGGGCCGGGCGCCTCCGAGAGCGACCTGCCGATGGTCTTCGAGCGGTTCTATCGAGCCGCCGACGCGCGCACCCTGCCCGGCTCCGGCCTGGGCCTGTCGATCGTGCGGCAGGCCGTGGAGCGACACGGTGGGCAGGTCATGATGGCCAACCGTGAGCCCACCGGCGCCGTGCTCCGGATGTGGCTGCCGGGCCAGCCCAGCGAGATCGTCACGCCGGGCGCGGACGACGCGACCGCCGGCGCCGCCGGCGACACCACCGTGCTTCAGCACCGCAGCTGACAGCCGTCCACTCACAGAAACCTCTCGGCGGGGTCTCAGCCGATACTCAGTGAGCGCACGCAGGCTGGAGCCATGACCAGCGACATGTTCCCCCCGTCCTACCCACCACCCGGCGCACCGCTGACCCCCCCTGCAGCGACGCCGCGGCGGGGGGGACGTGTCGTTGGCGCAGCCCTGCTCGTGGGCGCGCTCGCCGGAGGTGCGGCCGGGTTCGGCGGCGCCGCCATCATGAACGGCGACAACTCCGCGAGCGCGGCCGCCACGACGTCCGGTGCCCTCACCGTCAGCCCTTCGGTCGACACCAGCACGCCGGCCGGCAGCACCGAAGCGGCCGCCGCCAAGGCCCTCCCCTCGGTCGTGAAGATCTATGCCAGCGGCACGCAGGGCAACGGTTCTGGATCGGGCATCGTCCTGACCAAGGACGGTGAGATCCTGACCAACAACCACGTCGTCGAGCTCGCGCTCGGTGGAGGCAAGCTGGCCGTCAGCTTCAACGACGGCAGCAGCGCCAAGGCGACGATCCTCGGCCGTGACCCCCTGACCGACCTGGCGGTGATCAAGGCCCAGGGTCAGAACTCCCTCACTCCCGCCACGCTCGGCAACTCCGGTTCCCTGAAAGTCGGGGAACAGGTGGTCGCGGTCGGTGCTCCGTTCGGACTCGAGAGCACGGTCACGACCGGCATCGTGTCGGCTCTCAACCGTCCCGTCACCACCCAGGGCGAGGCGCCGAACGACCCCACGACGATCTTCCCGGCCATCCAGACCGACGCCGCCATCAACCCCGGGAACTCCGGCGGACCGCTCATCGACCTGTCCGGCAACGTCGTCGGCATCAACTCCGCGATCAAGACCGACTCCTCCACGACGGGCGTCCAGGGCGGATCGATCGGTCTCGGTTTCTCCATCCCGATCAACGACGCGATTCCGATCGTGCAGGAGCTGCGGGCCGGACAGAGCCCGACCCACGCACGCATCGGTGTCTCGATCGACAACGCCACCGACTCAGTAGGCCTGCCGGACGGCGCGCTCATCACCAAAGTCGACTCGGGCACGGCGGGCGCCAGCGCCGGCCTGCAGAAGGGTCAGGTCGTCACGGCGGTGGACGGCCAGCAGATCAATGACGCCGACTCGCTCGTCGCGACCGTTCGCTCCTATCGCCCCGGTGACAAGGTCACGCTGACGGTGACGTCGTCCGACAAGGGCGTCACCACCGGCGCCACCCACACCGTGACGGTCACGTTGGGATCGGACGTCGGTCCCTGACACGGCCGAACCCCTCGGTCTGGAGGACCGGACATCACCTGGCTGGGATGTCCGGTCCTCCGTCTTTCCGGGTCGCCGTGGTGCCGCTGAGCGCAGCGAACAGCGCGCTGACCTTCCACTGCGTCTCGGCGTACTCCTCGTCGCAGTCCGAACGCACCGTGATCCCGCCGCCCGTGCCCAGGGTGTAGTGCCCGCCCTCGTGCACCAGGCTGCGGATCACGATGCCCAGGTCGGCGCGCCCGTCGTCGCCGAGCCAGCCGAGTGCTCCGGCGTACGGTCCGCGGGCGCTCGTCTCGACGTCGCCGATGATCTGCATCGTGCGCAGCTTGGGCGCCCCGGTCATCGACCCGCCCGGGAACAACGCCCGGACCGCTGCGATGGCGGTGGTGCCCGGCTCCAGCCGTCCACGGATCGTCGTGACGAGCTGATGGACCGTGGGGTAGGACTCGACATGCATGAGGTCGGTGACCTGCACGGTGCCGACCTGACAGACCATCGACATGTCGTTGCGAAGCAGGTCGACGATCATGAGGTTCTCACCGCGGAACTTGGGATCGCTCCGAAGCAGCTCTGCCGCCGCCCGGTCGTCGGCGGGATCGTCGTACCGGGGCGTGGTGCCCTTGATCGGGCGCGTCTCGAGCCAGCCGTCGGGACTGATCGTGGCGAACCGCTCCGGCGACGTGCTCAACAGGCTCACGCCGCCATGGGTGATGAAGCACGCGTACGGCGCGGGGTTGGCCCGACGCAACCGCCGGTATGCCGACAGGGGGTCGAGGTCGCTGGCCACCGTGGTGCGGTACGTCAAGTTGGTCTCGTAGGAGTTCCCACGGCGCAGCTCGGACTGCACGCGCACGAACGCCTCCGCGTAGCCTCCGGGATCGAGCGTCCGCAGCACCCGCGGAGCTTTCGTGGATGCCATGGCTGCAGCCGGCACGGTGCGGCCGACCAGTTCCGCGACCTCGTCCTGCCAGCCGCCGTCACCCAGGGCACGTACGGTGCGGTTCTCGTGGTCGAACACCACCCGGCGGTCGACCCGGAGCCAGCACGCGTCCGGGACGGCGGACTCATCGATCCTGGCCGGCAGGTCGGGGCGGCTCGCGTAGCCGAGGTAGCCCACCCAACCGCCATCGCCGCGGCCGCCGGTGCCGCCCTCGTCGTCGGCGGTGTGGCGCTGCAACGCCGCGAAGATGTCATCCGCGATCTCCTCACTGGCGCCGTCGCGATGGGCGGTGACCACGCGTCGGCCGGCGTCGTAGGCCAGGCTGAGATCGCCTGGCCGGAGCCAGCCGACATAAGAGTGCCGACCCGACCACGGACGTGCGCCTGCACCGTCGAGCCAGAAAGACCTGGGCCGGCGGGCGACGTGCGTGGCGACGAAGTCCTCGGGCTCGACCCACGGCAGGGATGTGCCGGTCATGGCGACAGCGCAAGGAAGTTGGCGACGAGTCGTGCTCCGTGCTCGGTGAGGATCGACTCGGGATGGAACTGCACCCCATGCAGTGGTCGCTCGCGATGCGCCACTCCCATCACGACCCGGCCCTGCGGCTCGTCGCACCAGGCCGTGACCGCGAGGTCGCGCGACACCGCCACAGCCGCCTGCGAGTGGTAGCGCACGGCGGCGAAGTCCTGCGGGAGGCCGGCGAAGACACCGTCGCTCGTATGTCGGATCCGCGACACCTCACCATGGGCGGGGGCCACCACCTCGACCTCCCCACCACACAGGTCGACGATCCCCTGCATGCCGAGACAGACGCCGAGCACAGGAACGCGCGCGGTGGAGATGATCGCGCGGCCCAGCGCGAAGTCGTGCTGGTCATGGACCGTGCCCGGGCCGGGCGACAGGACCAGGTGGGTGTACCCGTCGGACCACCGGTCGGCCACCGCGGCATCATCGTGCTGGACGACGTCGGGCAGCACACCCGTCACGCCGGCGATCAGGTGCACCAGGTTGTAGGTGTAGGAGTCGTGGTGGTCGACTACCAGGACTCGTGTGGTGCCGCTGATCGAGCCGTCCCCGCTGATCGAGCTGATCGAGCTGGTCGAGATCACCGGGCCCTCGGCACGCTCGGCCGGCCAACGCCTCCGGCGTCCTCGCTCAACAGGTCGAGGAGCAGCTCGCGGATCAGGTCGAAGCCGTTCTCGGTGAGGATCGACTCGGCGTGGAACTGGATGCCGCGGAACCCTGGCCCCGCTACGAGGTGGACGTCGCCCGTCTTCGCATCGGCGTCGACGCGCAGCCCGGCCGCCACCTCGGCAGGTTGCTTGGCGACGAAGGTGTTGTAGAAGCCGACGTTCTCCTGCCGGTCGAGCAGGTCGATCTTGGTCTGGGTGCCCTGGAAGACGATGTCCTTGTAGGCCAGCTCGAACCCAAGCGCACCGCACAGCACCTGATGGCCCAGACACACCGCCAGGAAGGGAGTCCGTCCGCCGAGCACATCGTCGACCGCGGCGCGGACGGCAGCGATCTTGGCGTCCGCATCATCACGAGGGTCGCCAGGACCGGGCCCGATGATCACGATGTCGGCG
Organism: uncultured Actinomycetota bacterium; assembly: GCA_963750495.1. Taxonomy (GTDB): domain Bacteria; phylum Actinomycetota; class Actinomycetes; order Propionibacteriales; family Nocardioidaceae; genus JANLYC01. The sequence goes on along the minus strand of CAVVQV010000015.1, from coordinate 34,818 downwards.
CGGTCGAAGTCGCCGGTGGCGTAGTCGTGGTGGCGGACGGTCTCGCTCGTCATACCGAGGACTGCGAGCACGTGCCGCAGCATCATCACGAAATCGTCCTCGCCATCGAGGACGACCACGTGCTTGCCGGTCAGCGCGGCCGATGGCTGGGCGTCGGACTGGTCGTTGAACCAGAACCGGCTGAGTCGCTGGTTGCGGCGGCCCAGCGCGACGAGCACGTCCTCGTCACGGGTCAGGTCGGCCACCTCCGCGGCCGGGGTGACCGGCGCGGCCACGAGACCGAACGCGGTGAGGATCCCGCCGGCCTTAGCGTGTGTCTCGGCCACCTCGTAGTCGGGTTCGGAGTCGCGGACGAGGGTGGCGCCGGCGGTGACCCGCAACCGCCCGTCGGGTCGGACGTCGGCGGTCCGCAGGATGATGGGCGCGTCGACCGTCGGTGAACCGCTCTCGTCCCGGCCGATCAGCGCCATCACCGCGCCGTAGTAGCCACGGCCCTGCGGTTCGTACTTCTCGATCAGCCGACAGGCGTTCTCGACCGGGCTCCCGGTGACGGTGGCGGCGTACATCGAGGAGCGCAGGACATCGCGGATGTCCCGGTGGGTTCGGCCGGCGAGGATGTACTCGGTGTGGATCAGGTGGGTCATCGGCTTGAGGAACGGGCCCAGGATCTGACCCCCCTCGCCGCAGATGTCGCACATCATCTTCAGCTCCTCGTCAACGACCATGAAGAGCTCGTAGATCTCCTTCTCGTCGGCCAGGAAGTCGAGCAGCCGCCGCTTGCGCTCGGCCGGGTCGTCGATCCCGGCGACCCGGAACGTGCCGCTGATCGGGTTCATCCGCACCTCGCCGCCATGCACGCTGATGTGGCGTTCGGGGCTGGCACCGATGAGGTGGCGGTCGCCGGTGAACACGACGAACGTCCAGTACGCCCCGCGCTCCCGCTCGAGCAGCCGGCCGAACACGGTCAGCGCCTTCGCGTGGTCCCAGTCGGCGATCGTGGCGGTGAAGTTGCGGGCGATGACGAGGTTGGCGCCCTCGCCACTCCCGATCTCGTCGTCGATGACCCGCCGGACGATGTCGGCGTACTCCGGGTCAGCGATGTCGAAGCCGGACTCGCCCACGGTCTCGATGGGCTCGTCGGGCAGCTGGTCGATCAGCTCGGCGATCGGGACACGGCTGGCGGTATCGATCTCGATGCTCACCAGCGCGGCGTCATCGACGTGGGCGCGGAAGCCCCGCTCGCGGATCTGGGCGAACGGCAGGCACACCAGGCGGTCGAGGGAGGCGCCGGTGGTGGGTGGTGCTGCGTCGACCGGGAGGTCGGCCAGCGCGGCGTGGACCTCGCGTCTCCCGCGCAGCACCGTGACGTGGTCGTCGCCGGGCAGGCGGATGAGCGCGTACGCCGCGGCGGTGGTGACCTCGTCGAGCAGGCTCATCGGTACCGATCCGGTGGCAGGGCAGCTGGGTGTGGAGGGTGGCAGGTCGGGCGGGCGGGTGGCCAGCGGGGCGGTCTGGCTCGAGATGTCCGAGGCTACCAACCGCGGCGCTGCCAGTGCGCACCCTATTTCGCGGTCGGATTTCGCGGTCAGGACTTCGCGGTCAGGCCCGCCCAGACTGGGAGGTTGTGCAGGTGTGCGTAGGCCGCGGCCCATCCGGTGATCGCGCCGCGCCGCGGCACGAGGGGTACCGCATCAAGAATCCGCTGAGTCGGGGTCAACAGCGCTGGCGTAGCGGGTGCGTAGAAGCCGCGACTGGTGCGGCGCCAGCCCGGCCCGGCGGTCATGCCACGGGTGACACCGGCTTGCCAGAGCTCGGCGCTGGATCGCGGGACGTGGCACTCCCGCAGTTCGCGGTTGAACCGAGGCAACGTCATGGCACGACTGTGCCCTCCCGGTGGGCGAGCGCGCTGCCGCCATCCACAGGCCGACGGCGAGAGGGCCGCTCAGCGGTCAGGCTCGACAGGACTAGGAGGTTGTGCAGGTCTGGCGTGGGGGTTTGACCTACAGAACCTCCCGGTCGAGGCTCTCCGGCAAAGGTCAGGGGCGCCAGCGGTCCGTGGTACCGACGATCTCGAGCCGTTGGGTCGCGCGCGTCAGCACGACATACAGCGTGCGAATACCGGCATCGGACTCGGCGACCATGGCATCCGGCTCGACCACGACGAGACCGTCGAACTCCAGGCCCTTGGTGTCGATCGGCTCGAGCACGACGATCCGCTCGGTGTCGGTTTCGCCCAGCCAGCCACGTACCTCGTCGATCCGGTCCGCGGGTGCCACGACCCCGATGGTCCCGTCGAGCTGGTCGGCGAGATCCGCTGTCGCCTCGCGCACGGTTCGCGCGACGTGCGGGTAGTCGACCTCGTGGATGCGTGGCTCGATTCCGGTCTCGCGAACCGCCACGGGGAGGTCGGCCCCCGGGATGGCGGCCCGGGCGACTTCGGCCGCGAGCGCGTAGATCTCCTGTGAGTTGCGGTAGTTGGTGGAGAGGCGGAAGGCGTTACGGTCCTTGCCACGCAACGCGTCCTCGCGAGCTGCGGTTGCCTCGTCGGGCCGCGACCACGAGGACTGGGCGGCGTCGCCGACGATCGTCCAACTCGCATGGCGACCGCGCCGGCCGATCATCCGCCACTGCATGGGGCTCAGGTCCTGCGCCTCGTCGACCAGCACGTGCGCGTAGCCGTCGTCCTCGATCGAGACAGTCGGCCGTTCGCCGGAACGGACGCGCACGAACGTGGCGGATGACCGCTGGTCGGTCGTCGCCAGCTCGGGCACAGTCTCGTCGTACAGGTCAGCGAGCGGGTCGTCCTCGTGCTCGGGCTCGGGCGGCTCGCCCAGCAGATAGCGCAGCTCGTCGAGCAGTGGCACGTCCTCGACCGAGAAGTCGTCGGCGAAGGACTCGAGCAGGTCGTCGAGCTCGGCCCTGCTCAGCAACGTGCCGGCATCGGCGGCCAGGCGGCTCCGGTCACGTAGCCAGCCGTAGACGTCCACCGCGTCGACCACCGGCCACCAACTGCGGGCGAAGTCGATGAAGTCGTCGGTGTTGAGCATCGTGTGGGCGAACTCGTCGTGACCGTGCTCGCGGGCCCGGTCGCCGGTCGCCTTGCGCCACAGCAGCTCGACGAGCTCGTCGGCCACCTTCGGGACGGCGCGGTTGCGGCGTTGGCCGGAGCTGAGCAACGTCCGACGCAGGCCGCGCAGCTCACCCTCGTTGAGCGTGAGGACGTCATCGCGGTAGAAGATCCGGAACGATGTCGGGGCGCCCGGAACCGCACCACGAGCCGTCCGCCCGAGCAGCGTCTTCATGCGCGCCGACCCCTTGACGGCCGCGACGGCCGGGCGGTCGTGCCGGGTAGCGGTGATCCCGTCGACGACCTCGCCGAGCGCACGGAGCGAGACGCTGGTCTCGCCGAGGCTGGGCAGCACGCGCTCGATGTAGCTCATGAAGACCGCGTTGGGTCCGACTACGAGGACGCCGCCGCCCTCGAAGCGTCGCCGGTCGGTGTACAGCAGGTAAGCCGCCCGGTGGAGGGCGACGACGGTCTTGCCAGTGCCCGGGCCGCCACTGATCGTGGTGACGCCCTTCTGGGGCGCGCGGATCGCGTTGTCCTGCTCCTGCTGGATCGTGGCCACGACCGAGTGCATGGTCCGGTCGCGCGATCGGCTCAAGGACGCGATGAGGGCACCCTCGCCGACCACGACGAGGTCATCTGCGGCATGCTCCGCATCAAGCAGGTCGTCCTGGATGCCGACGACCTTGTCACCGCTGGACTGGAGGACGCGTCGGCGTACGACACCGCGCGGATCTTGCGCGGTCGCCTGGTAGAACACCGAGGCGGCCGGGGCGCGCCAGTCGATGAGCAGCACCTCGCGGTCTTCGTCGCGCAGGCCGAGACGGCCGATGTAGCGCGGTTCGTCGGTGCGCATGTCGAGACGCCCGAACACGAGTCCCTCGTGGGCGGCGTTCAGGGTAGCGAGACGCTTGCTGGCCTGGAACACCATCGCGTCTCGCTCGACGAGGCCACCTTCGTTGCCGAGCCTGGCCCGCGCATGACCCTCTGCGGCGAGGGCCTGGGCAGACCTGGAGGCCGCCTCGAGCCGGGCGTAGATACGCTCGACGACGGCTTGCTCGTGCTTGATCTCCTGCTCGACCGTGTGGTCCGTGACCGGTCGCTCGCGACGATCTGACACAGGTGTTTGTTCCTATCCCCCGGAATCGGTGAACATCTAAGTCTAATGGCCGATGCAGCCCGTCGTAGCCAGGTTTTCGCGAAACGAGGGATCCACCTCGCCCGGGGGACGCGACCGGGTCGGCTGGCGGGGTGAGGCGGGGGTGGAAGAGGCAGATCTGGAGTCGAGATACGAAGTTTGCCTGGTTAACAAGCTAGGTGGCTTGTTCACTGGGCAAACGCGGAGGGCACCCGGCGGGACAGCTGGAGCTTGGGAGGGAAGGGCTCGAAGACCTCGGACTCGCGGACACCGGTGTCGGTCCAGCCGCGACGCTCGTAGAACGCGCGGGCTCGGTGGTTGTCGACCAGCACCCACAGGTACGCCGTCCCGACGCCCTGCCCGGCCAGACCCGTCAGCACGGCGTCATGCAACCGGTCGGCCCGCCCCGAGCCCCAGCACCGGGGCAGGTAGCCGAAATGCCGCAGCCAGCCATCGCCGTACGCCGCGTAGCCGACCGGCCCGGACTCGTCCACGTCGATCAACGTCACGAGCGCAGGGTCGTCGAGAACGATCCGCCAGCGAGCGAGCACGTCGTCGGCCGGGAACGGCCGGTCTGGACCGAAGATGTGGGCGAGACCCGCGCTCGACGCCTGCTGCTCCAGGTCGAGCAGCGCGAGCAGGTCGTCTTCGGCGGCTCCCCTGATCACCTACGCACGGTACCGGGGAGGACCAGGTCTCTTCCGATGATCCGGCCGGGCCTGCGGCGCGCGGTTCCCCTCGGCACCTCGACGCCGCAGGCCCTGATCCCCTCAGCCGGCAGGCTTGGTGTCCTTCTCCAGGGTTCGCTGCTTGTCGTTTGTGTCGTCCGGGCTGGTCGGCTCCATGTCTGCACACTCCTCAGCGGGTGAGCGCGGGCCGGGCCAGTCGTGCGGCTGGGACCAGGCCGCTTCCACCAGACTGCTCTCTTTCGGACCGGCTGGCCATGGCCACTCCGGGCTAGTGTTGTCTCACTGATCGGACATGTCCGGTGGTGTCCTGGCAGGCTGGCGACATGAGCGGCGGAATCCGGTACCGGTCCGTGGCCGGCCGGTGGGTACTGCTGGCCGCGGTGCTCGGTTCGGGCATGGCGATGCTGGACGGCACGGTCGTGAACGTCGCCCTCCGCACGATCGGCCGCGACCTCGACGCGAGCCTGTCGCAGCTGCAGTGGATCAGCAACGGCTACCTGCTGTCGCTGGCCTCGTTGATCCTCCTCGGCGGGTCGCTGGGCGACAGGTTCGGCCGGCGCCGCGTGTTCGTGGTGGGGGTCGTCTGGTTCGCGGTCGCCTCGCTGATGTGCGGAGCGGCCCAGACGGCCGAACAGCTCATCGCGGCCCGCATCCTGCAAGGCGTCGGAGCGGCACTGTTGACACCGGGCAGCCTCGCGATGATCCAGGGTTCCTTCCACCCGTCCGACCGGGCCCGGGCGATCGGCGCCTGGTCAGGCCTCGGCGGTATTGCGGCTGCCGTCGGCCCGTTCCTGGGTGGGTGGCTGGTGCAGTACGCCTCGTGGCGATGGGTCTTCCTGCTGAACCTTCCCCTCGCGGTCATCACGATCGCAGCCGCGCAACGGCACGTGCCCGAGACCCGTGACCCGCAAGCCGTCCGGGGTTTCGACGTCTCCGGCGCGGCACTGGGAGCGATCTCGCTGGCGGCCGTCACGTTTGCCCTCATCGAGGTCGGGGACCTGCCCGGGTTCGCGGTCGGCGCCACCGCACTCGTCGGGCTCCTGTCCTTCGCCGGCTTCATCCAGGTGGAACGGACCAGCAGACACCCGATGATGCCAACCGTCTTGTTCTCGTCGCGGCAGTTCAGCGCCGCCAACGCGATGACCCTGCTGGTGTACGCCGCGCTGGCCGGTGTCTTGTTCTTCCTGATCCTCCAGCTCCAGACGGTTGCCGGTTACGGAGCTCTGCGGGCCGGCATCTCCACCCTGCCGATCACCGTCGTCATGCTGCTGCTCGCTGCCCGTGGTGGCCAGCTGGCGGCCCGCATCGGTCCGCGGATCCCCATGACCGCTGGTCCGATCGTGTGCGGGGGCGGAATCGCCCTGCTCACCGGCGTGGATGCCAAGACGTCGTACTGGTTGGAGGTCTTCCCGGGAATCACGGTGTTCGCGTTCGGCCTGGCGCTGCTGGTGGCACCGCTGACAGCGACCGTGCTCGCGGCCGCACCCGACCGCTTCGCCGGGATCGCCAGCGGGGTCAACAACGCGGTGGCCCGGGCCGGCTCGCTGCTCGCCGTTGCTGCGCTACCGGCCGTGGTCGGCCTGAGCGGCGCAGACTACGCACAGCCGGCGACCTTCAACGCTGGCTATGAGCGCGCGATGTGGATCTGCGTCGTGCTCCTGGTGCTCGGCGGAGTGCTGTCGTGGCTGCTCATCCGCAACCCGCTCCCCGCATCATCAGACGACGCCCTCGAGGACGCGCCCAGCTGAACCTAACGAGACGCGGAGGTTATGCGGCCTACAAGCACCCGAAGACCTGCACAGGGTCCCTGTCTGTGGGGTTCCGCACGCTGGCGGAGGCGGTCGGGCGTGCCTGGTGCGAAGAGCTACTCGCCACGCAGTCCGTCGATGCGTTCGCGGACGATATCGGCGTGCCCGTTGTGGCGCGCGTACTCCTGGATGATCTTGAGCAGGCTCCAGCGCACCGAGAACCAGCCTGTCTCGCCGTCGGCGGACAGGTCGTCGTACCGAGCCAACAACTCGTCGGACTCGCGCATCTGGTCGCGCCAGATCTCCTGGGACACGGCCACCATCGAGACGTCGAGGTGCTCGATATCGGCCTCCTCGTCCTCGTCGGTGCAGTAGACGAAGCCACGCCCATCACCGCTCAGTGCGTGCCCGAGGTAGTGCCGTTCCATCTCGGTCAAGTGGCGTACGAGGCCAAGCAGGGAGAGGCTCGACGGCGGCGCCGACTGCTCGACCAGCTGAGCATCAGTCAGGCCTCCGCACTTCGCGGCGAGCGAGTCGCGGTGGAACTGCAGCCACCCCAGCAGCAGCTCCCGCTCGGGCACGGACTCCGGTTCAGGGGCGCGGTTCATCCCCCGATCGTCACCCAGCCAGACCACCTCGGCAACTGATCGACTTCTGCCGATGCCTGGAGCCTCGCCTAGAGTCTGCGGGTGCGCGCTCTCGGCATCGACGTCCCCGACGACCTGTTGGAGCAGTGGCGTACGTGGTTCGCTCCCGACCCACACCCGTTCCTGCTCGTCGAGGAGCTGGCGCAGCGCCTCGGCATCGAGCGCAGCGTCGCTCCACTGCCGGACGAGCTGCGCGACACCTTCGAGATCTACGCGTTTGATGACGGAGTCGGCGTCGGCTGGCTGGACGAAGCCACGTTCACGGGCTACCCGCGGGAGGATCGTGCCGCGCTGGTTCGCTCGCAAGTGAGCCTGGAGCGCTCGGTGGTCCCGACCGTTCGGTCCTCCCCAGGTCACCTTCGAGCGCTCGCCCGGGCGCAGGCCGACGGACACCGATTCGTGTGGTGGCCCGACCTGCTCGACGGCCAGGACGATGTGCTGAAGGCGTACGTCGAGGAGGGACGGCGCCCGAGCCGGCACGACGACGTGTCGAGCAGCGCCTGGGAACGCATCGAAGCCCGCGTGCCCGGCGCACGCAGCCTGGCCGGCACCTTCCCCGCATCGAGCGGCCCGAACTGTTTCGGCACCGTGATGGCCGCGGCCGGCACCGAAGGTGCCGCCGACCTCTGGATGCTCCGCGAACCGTTCGAGGAGTGGCTCACCGCCGCCACCCAGCCAGGCGGTGACGACAACGCCATCGGCACCGTTCTCGTCTGGCGCTCCCCCGACGGCCTCGTGCAGCATGCCGCCATCACGCTCGGCGATGGCTGGGCCCTGCACAAGCCATCACAGGGGTGGATGAGCCCGCGCAAGGTCCTCACCGTGGCCGACGTCAAGCTGAGCGCGCGCGCGACCGGTCGCCGCCTCGAGCGCCACCATCTGGAGCCCTGACTGCGCGCGCCACTGCTAGTCGGTCGCGAGCTCGCCGTGCTCGGAGCACCGTGCCGTCCAGCCGCGCGGGACGACCTGCACGATCAGGCGCCGACGACACCAGGGGCAGTAACGAGGTGGCTCGAGCTCCCGCATCCGGAGACAGCGGAGGTGGTCACCTACGGAGAGCGCGTCGCCGCAGTGATCGCAGTACGTCGGCTGGGTCGCTCCCGACGCGGCCGTCCCGGCAGGCTCAGACGCGGCCGTCATAGCGTCTTGGAAAGCTCCTTGATCGGCATCTGCAGCTCTCCGAGCAGCTCGAGGTCCTCGGCCGGGTCACGGCCCAGCGTGGTCAGGTAGTTCCCGACGATGACGGCGTTGATGCCGCCGAGCAGACCATCGCGGGTGCCGAGCTCGCCCAACGTGATCTCGCGGCCGCCTGCGTAGCGCAGGATCGTGCGCGGCATCGCGAGCCGGAAGGCGGCCACCGTGCGCAGCGCGTCAGCAGACCCCATCACCGGCAGCTCGCCGAACGGCGTACCCGGACGGGGGTTCAGGAAGTTCAACGGCACCTCGTGCGGGTCGAGCACCGCGAGCTGCGCGGCCAGCTCGGCGCGCTGCTCCAAGGTCTCTCCCATGCCGACCAGTCCGCCACAGCACAGTTCCATACCGGCTGCGCGCACCATCTCGCACGTACCCCAGCGCTCTTCGTACGAGTGAGTGGTGACCACCTGCGGGAAGTAGCTGCGGGCAGCCTCGAGGTTGTGGTTGTACCGGTGCACCCCCATCGCGGCGAGGCGGTCGACCTGCTCCTGGGTGAGCATGCCGAGCGAGCACGCGATGTTGATGTCGACCTCGGCCTGGATCGCCTTGATGCCCTCCTCGACCTGCTGCAGCAGTCGCTCGTCAGGCCCGCGGACCGCCGCCACGATGCAGAACTCCGACGCCCCGGTCGCGGCCGTCTGCTTCGCCGCCTCGACGAGCTCCGGGATGTTGAGCCAGACGGCGCGCACCGGTGAGGTGAACTGCCCTGACTGGGAGCAGAAGTGACAGTCCTCGGGACAGCCGCCGGTCTTCAGCGACACGATCCCTTCGACCTCGACCTCCGGTCCACACCAACGCATGCGTACCTCGTGCGCAAGATCGAGGAGCGCCGGCAGCGCCTCGTCCGGAAGCCGCATCACGTCGACGAGCTGCTGCTCGTCGAGTCCGCGTCCCTCCTCGAGGACAAGCTGTCGGGCTACGCGGAGAATGTCGGGCTGATCGGTCACGCACGCAATCTACCGGCCCGCCGCCACGCCGTGACCGCCCGGCCAGCAGACAGGCACCGGACCGGCGGTGAGGCGACCGATAGCCTGCTCGTGATGCTGCAACATGCCCTGACCGAACGGCTCGCCTTCGACCGTGAGCACCTGTGGCATCCCTACACGTCGATGACCGAGCCGCTCCGGACCCAGCTGGTCGTGAGCGCCGACGGCATCCGGCTCCGGCTCGCCGACGGCACCGAGCTCCTCGACGCGATGTCGTCGTGGTGGTGCGCCATCCACGGCTACCGCCACCCCCGGCTCGACGAGGCCGTACGCCGGCAGGTCGACACCATGAGCCATGTCATGTTCGGCGGGCTCACCCACCAGCCGGCGATCGAGCTGGGGCGCAAGCTCGTCGACCTGACGCCCGAACCGCTCGAGCACGTCTTCTTCGCGGACTCCGGATCGGTCTCCGTCGAGGTGGCCATGAAGATGGCGCTGCAGTACCAACGGGGCACCGGCCATCCGGGGCGCACCCGGATGCTGGCGCTCCGCGGTGGCTATCACGGTGACACCGCAGGTGCGATGAGCGTGACCGATCCCGAGGGCGGCATGCACCGCATGTTCGCCGACATCCTCGACCGACACCTCTTCGCCGACCGACCTCCCGCACCAAGCGGCGACGTCGCCGCCTGGTCGACCAGTGTCCACGAGCTCGTAGCGCACCATGCTGACGAGCTCGCCGCCGTCATCGCCGAGCCCGTCCTCCAGGGCGCCGGCGGCATGCACGTCTACGATCCGGCCTGCCTTCGCGTGCTCCGCGACGTGTGCGACGAGCACGGGTTGCTCCTGATCCTCGACGAGATCGCGACCGGTTTCGGCCGCACCGGTGAGCTGTTCGGTGCCCACCATGGGGGCATAGCCCCCGACATCATGTGCGTCGGCAAGGCACTGACCGGGGGTTACCTCACGTTGGCCGCCACCCTGTGCACGCCCGCGGTAGCGGCCGGCATCGGCGGCAGCGAGGCCGGCGTGCTCATGCACGGCCCCACGTTCATGGCCAACCCACTGGCCTGCGCGGTGGCCCTGGCCAACCTCGAGCTGCTCGACGAACGGAGCTGGCAGCACGACGTACGCCGGCTGGAGTCCGGCCTCACCACAGGCCTGCAACCAGCCGCCGACCTGGCCCACGTGGTCGACGTCCGTGTCCTCGGTGCGATCGGGGTGATCCAGCTCGACCACCCGGTCGACGTACCGGCGGCCACCGCCGAAGCCGCGCGTCGCGGCGTGTGGATCCGGCCCTTCCGCGACCTCGTCTACACGATGCCGCCGTACCTGACCACTGACGACGAGCTCGGCCAGCTCTGTGCCGGCCTGATCGCGGCGGCCGCCGTATGACGTTCGACGACTGGCTCGCCGAGCACGCCGACGCCCGGGAACGTGCCGGGCTCACGCGTCGCCTCCGACCGCGCGGGGCCGCCCGTCAGGGCACCGTCGACCTCGCCGGCAACGACTACCTCGGCCTGAGCCGACACCCCCAGGTCACGGCGGCGGCAGCAGCCGCGGCGCTGACCTGGGGCGCCGGTGCCGGTGCGTCCCGCCTGGTCACGGGGACGCTCGAGTTGCACGCCGAGCTCGAGCGGGCGATCGCGGAGTTCACCGGGCAGGACGCCGGGCTGGCGCTCTCGACCGGCTACCACGCCAACCTGGGCGCCGTGGCCGCCCTCGCCGATGCCGACACGTTGCTCGTCAGCGATGCCCACGTGCACGCATCTCTCGTCGACGCCTGCCGGCTGGCGCGCCCCGCCGCGTTGACCATCACCCCCCACAACGACCTCGCCGCGGTCGAGGCCGCGTTGCGCCGACGCGAACACCGCCGCGCGATCGTGCTGGTCGAGTCGGTGTACTCGGTGCTGGGTGACACCGCACCACTGGTCGAGCTCATGGGCCTCATCGAGACCTACGATGCGATCCTGCTCGTCGACGAAGCGCACGGAATCGGGGTGGCCGGCAAGGACGGCCACGGCCTGGTCCACACCCACGGACTCGCCGGGCGCACCGACGTGGTGACGACCTTGACCCTGTCCAAGTCATTCGCGAGCCAGGGCGGCATGATCCTTGGCTCGACCGGGGTCGTCGACCACCTGGTCAACACCGCGCGCCCGTTCATCTACGACACCGGTCTTGCGCCGCCGGCCGCCGCCGCCGCGCTGGCTGCGCTGGGCGTCCTCCGATCCGAGCCCGCGCTGTCGCATCGGGCCCTGGTGAACGCCGGTCGGTTGGCCGCGGCCGCCGGGGTCGACCCGCCGGCAGCCGCCGTCCTGTCGATCCCGATGCCCGGTCCCGAGGCGGCGCTGTCCGCGCAGGCCGACCTGGTGGCCGAAGGCGTCCAGGTCGGCTGCTTCCGTCCCCCTTCGGTGCCTGGCGGCGTCAGTCGACTGCGCGTGACAGCGCGCGCCGACCTGACCGAGAGCGAACTCGAGCTCGCGTGCCGGCTGCTCGAGTCCGTTCGCGACCGCGCGTGAGACTGCGCTTCGTCACCGGCACCGGGACCGGCGTCGGCAAGACGATCGTGACCGCGGCCCTGGCGACGACGCTGACGGTGCAAGGACATCGGGTGGCGGTCGTCAAGCCGTGCCAGACCGGAGTCAGCGGCGACGAGCCGAGCGACGCGCGCACCGTGGCGGCGTTGTCGGGATGTGAGTCCGTGCACGAGATCGTCCGCCTCGACGATCCGCTCGCGCCCGACTCCGCGGCCCGGCTCCGCGGGCTCTCGATCCCCACCGTCGATCAGCTCGTCAGTGAGGTGGCGGCCCGCGCCGAGGGCCACGACCTGACGCTGGTCGAGGGAGCCGGCGGCGTTGCGGTCCGGCTGGACACGTCCGGCGGCACGATTCTCACGCTGGCCGCAGGGCTGCGCTCGGCCGGTCACGACGTCGACGTGGTTGTCGTGACCGCGCTGTCACTGGGGACGCTCAACTACACCGAGCTCACCGTGTCAGCGCTGCGGTCGGCCGGTTTCGAGCCCCTCGGGCTCGTGCTCGGGGACGTGCCCGACGAGCCCGGCCTGGCCGAGCGGTGCAACCTCGACGACCTCCCCCGCGTGACGGGACTCGCCATCATCGCGAGCATCCCGCACGGCGTCGGTAGCTGGTCAGGCGCGGCCTTCCGCGCTGCCGCCCCGGACTGGGTCAGCCGTCCCGACCTGCTGGCGTGACGCTCAGCGGTAGATGCCCCGGGGCAGCCCGGCCAGCAGCGAGTCGACGATCGGGACTGCGTCGTGCGAGCCCGACTTTCCCTTCGCGACGAAGACGGCGAACGCGACGTCCCCGCGATAGCCGATCATCCAGGCGTTGGTCCCCGTGCCGCCCCCTCGCGCGTACTCCGCGGTGCCCGTCTTCGCGTACACCGGGAGACCCGGAAGGTTCACGCCCTGGCCGGTGCCCTGGGTGACGACGAGCCGCATCATCCGGTGCAACGACGCCACCGTGCCGGGGTCGAGCTCGGTCAGGCGCCGGCCCGGGCGCTCACCCGGGAGCAGCGTGGGCGTGCGCGAAACGCCGGAGTCGACAGCCGCGGCCACCATCGCCATCATCAGCGGGCTCGCCTCGACCTTGCCCTGTCCGATCATGTCCGCAGCGCGCGTCACCAGGTCGTCATCGGAGGGAACCGAGCCGCTGAACCCGCTGAGGCCGAGATCCCAGGTGGCGCCGAAGCCGAACGTCTTCGCCGTGCGCGCCAGGCGGGCACCCGTGATCCGGTCGGCGAAGCCCACCATCGTGGTGTTGCACGACGCGGCGTAAGCCTGCGCGAAGGTCGGGTCGGGACCCGTGATGCCGTTCTCGTAGTTCTTGAAGCGCTTGCCGTCGACCACGGTCGTGTCGGGGCAGGCGACACGACTGCCGGTCCGGACAACTCCTGCCTGGAGCAAGGCGGCGGCCGAGACGGTCTTGAACGTCGACCCCGGCGCATAGCGACCGACGAAGGCAGTGTTGTACGACGTGGGGCCGGGTGCGTTGGCGGCCGCGAGGATCTCCCCGGTGCTGGCCTTGACCAGGACGACGGCGGTCGTGTTGGTGGCGTTGGAGACGGCCAGCTCCGCCGCGTTCTGGGCCTCCAGGTCGAGCGTCGTCTCCAGCGGCGTACCCGGTGTCGGACGTCTCACGAAGACCTGGTCGAGTGTGCTCCCGCCGGGCGCCCGCTCGACCAGGTCGATCGAGATTCCGGGCTTACCGGCGAGACGTTCCTGATAGGCGTACTGCAACCCGCTCGTACCCACCTCGTCGGTCGGCAGGCTGAGCGGACCGGCGTTCCTCAGGGACTCCTCGGTCGCCGGACCCACGGTCCCGAGGATCGCGCGCGCCCAGGAGGCCGTGGGTGCGAGCGCACGCTTGGCCTCGTCGATGGAGATGCCCGGCACCTGCAGGAGCTCGTCTCGCAGCGGCGCGTAGTCCTGGCGCCGCAGGTCGATGACCGGTACGAACCAGCCAGGCTTCGCCGCCTTGACCCTCGTCTCGAGAGCGAGGGCGTCGATCCCCAACAAGCTGGCGAGCTCGTCATACGTCGTCCGCTTGACCTTGCCCGACACGACGCCGATCTGCACGATCGGTCGCTCCGGCGTCAGCGGCACTCCGTTGCGATCGAGGATCTGGGCTCGCTGGGGAAGTGTGCGGTGCCGGACCAGCGTGGTGACCTCGGTGAGGTCGGGGTTGAAGGTCGACGGCGACCAGGTCACCAACCACTGGCCGTCGACGAGCGATGACCTGAGCAACGTCTCGTAGGACCACGGTCCTGCGCCGGCCAGCTCGAGCGTGACCTGGGCGTGTTCCTTGCACGAGCTGCCGCCACAGCTGAGGTCACCGGTCGGCTCGATCGTCGTCTTGGTGATCGCCAGCTCGGCCACCAGCGCCGAGATCTCACGGGCGGCGACGCCCGGCTGGTCGACCACATCACGGAAGGCCGCCACGGACGGGTCCGTCCACGCAGCGACGAACTTGTCGATGACCTCGGCACCCGGGTTGGTCGTGGGCGTGGAATCGGTCGGAGCCGGCTTGTCGGAGCCACCCGTGCACGCCGACAGCACGAGCCCACTGGCGACACCGACAACGACCAACCGCACCAGCATGCGACGGCGCTGGCTCCTCACAGAGATCCCCCTGGTGGCACGGCGATGTGGACGGTCGGGACGACGCCAAGCCTAGCCAGTGCGGGCCCACCTCGAGTCGGCGGTGGGACCGTCAGGTCACCGGGCGTGAGCTCGCGCGTCAGTGGTACGTCAGCTGCCCGCGCGCCTCGACGTGGGCGTGGTCGTTGAACGACACGAGGCTGGCTCCCTCGGCGCCCACCACGAACTTGGTGACGCTGCCGTTGATGACGAGTCTGCTCAGCTGCAGCCACGCGGCGGTGTCGAGCCCCAGTGCGGTGGCCACCACGGCGGCGACCGGACCACCGGAGCTGAACACGACGACCGTCTCCTCCGTCTCACCCCGGCCAGGCGCGCCGAGGCCCAGCCGGCCGACCACCGCGTTGAGCGCGCTGTCGACGCGCGACCGGAACTGCAGGTGCGACTCGACATACTGACCACCACCGGCCAGCCAGGCGGCGAGCGCGTCGTCGAAGACGCTCCTGAAGACGTGCTCGGGCTCTGGACGCGCCAGCAGGTCGTCGACCATCGCCGCGTGCGAGGTGTACGCCGGATGCAGCGCCCCGATGATGTCGATGTGGTCGATCTCGGCCCAGCCCGGGTCGACCTCGTCCACGACGTCCCAGCCTGCGGCGGCCTTCGCGTGAGCGGACGTCTCACGGTGTCGCTCGAGGTTGCCGCGGATGATGCGCGACGGGCGAACCCCGCGCGCGGCGAGTGCCTCACCCACGCAACCGCTTTGCGTCACGCCGAGGTCGGACAGCTTGTCGTAGTCGCGTCCGAACAGCGAGGCCTGGCCGTGGCGGACCAGATAGACCACACTCATCGCGCAGACGTGCCCCGGACCGAACGACCCGCCGCCTTGCGCCGCATCTGCGTCCCGACCCGCTTCATCGCCCAGTGGTAGACAGGGCCGCCGAACCGCTTGCCGTACAAAGCGAGCCGACCGTCGCGGGACGGGAGGACGAGAAACCTGCCCCGGTCGAGAGCGGTCATGGTCCGGGCCGCGATGACGTCTGCTGACAGCCGGGCACCCGACACGAGTGATGCCCCGGACCGTTCGAGCGGGACATCTGATCCCCGCCGCATGCTGGCGCCGAGGTTGGACCGGAAGAACGACGGGCACACCACCGAGACCGCAACCCCGAACGGAGCGAGCTCGTGCAGCAGCGTCTCCGAGAGCGCGACCACACCGGCCTTGACGGCGTTGTACGACGCCATTCCCGGTGCGTGGACGAGCCCCGCGATCGACGCGACGTTCACGATGTGACCGGATCGCTGCTCCTTGAAGAGCGGCACGAACGTCTGACACCCGCGGACGACACCGAGCAGGTTGATGTCGACGATCCACTCCCAGTCGTCCATGGGCACGCTGTCGATTCGGCCGCCGGCACCGACGCCGGCGTTGTTGACCAGCACGTCGAGGCCGCCCCAGTGCTCGACGACCCACGACTCGGCCTTCTCCCAGGCAGCGGCGTCTCGGACGTCGAGCTGCAGGTACGCGACGTCGCCGCGGTCGGCAGGGGTGGGCAACGAGCCGACGACTTCCGGGGTGAGGTCGGTGACCAGGACGCGCCCTCCCCGAGCAGCGTACTGCTGCGCAAGGGCCTGTCCGAGACCGGAGGCTCCCCCGGTGATCAGGACGCGCGGGCTGAGTTCCACCCGGCCGACCCTACCCCCGAGCACTCGGCTGCAGAGGAGCCGGACGGTGCCCGGTCAGCGGGCAGCGACGGTCGCGACGACCCAGGAGCGGACCTCCGGCCGGGCCCAGTCGCCGGCCGTGATGACCAACCGGCGTACCGCTGCGATCACGAACGGGAGCGCCCAGACAAAGGCCCATCGGGCGTCGTCGGCCCGGGCCGTGAGGGTGAAGACCATGCCGGTCAGGGTGGAGGTCAGTGCCAGGTACGACGAGTACGCGACCATCGCCGAAGGTGGAGCCGGTGTCCCCCGGGACGACCGGAGGTCCATGGCGAACGGGCGCCGGACCGACCAGTGCATGGATCGTGCGACGACCTGCAGGCTGACGACGACCGTGGTCACCAGCAATGATGCGAGCTCGGCCGACGTGGGTGTGCCGGAGGCGCGCAGGCTCGCCACCACCACGCTGACCACGGTGGCCAGGAGCAGGATCTCGATGAGGACGCGGACCCGCGTGTAGAACACCTTCTCGGGTTCGACGGGCAGGCTGTCGCGCCAGAGCGCCCCGGTCGCGTCCAGGCACCAGGCGTTGACCCCGAACAGCAAGGCGCCGCCGGCTGCGACCAGCCCCGGCAGGATCGGCAACATCTCCCAGTCGAGGCGACCGGCGGTCGCGACCAGCCCCGGCAGCAGGGCCAGCACGATGAGCCCGCGCCGCAGCGGCACGGACCGCCAGACGCTGGCCCGGTCGATCCGGAGGAGCATGGCTGAGTCGCTGGTCGGCATGGGTCTCGGCGTCACGGACCGGCCGGACTCCTTCACCTCCTCGCGAGGCTGACGTCGAGCAACGGCATGGTTCAACCTGGCGCCCAGGATCACCGCCGCCACCAAGGTCGCGGCAAGGATCACCACCACGGCGAGGTAGGAGAGCCAGCGACCGGCCTGACCGTGGAACGCGGCAATGACCACGCGCACCGTGGGGCTGTGGTCGAGCGCGCGGGTGACCTCGTGCCGGACGACAAGCGTGACCACCAGCGCAGCGATCGCGAGCCCGATCATCCGCACGATCGCGATGCCGTGATTTCCGCGCCGCGCCCACTCGACCACCCATGCGATGGCCTGCGCGACAGCGGTTGCGGCCAGCATCCACAGCACGGCGACGAGCTGCACCGCCCAGAGGTTCGTCGGGCCGGCTGCGTACGCCGTGAGCCCCAGCACGCTCCAGGCCTGGAACATCCACGCGATGTTGAGCGGGGCCAACAGCAAGGCGCCGAGGTGGTCGGTGGTCGGGCTCACCGGGTAGGCGACTCCCTCGTCGCGCGGGAGCAGTTCCCGGCCGCCGCCCGCACCGATGATGGAGAACGTCGTGGTGATGATGAAGGCCAGGTAGATCGTGGGCAGCAACAGCACCAGGTCCTGTGCCTTGGCGGAGATCGCGTGGCCAGGAGTGAACGCGGGCACCACAGCAGCGGCCAGGGTCAGCGCCGCGAACACCACACTGACGACTCCCGTGATGCGGCGGGAGCGTCCGCGCAGTCCGGACATCCGGAAGCTGATGAGCGACCGGACGTCCTCGGTGGCTCGGCGCGCCTCGTGCAGGCGCAGCGTCAGAACAGCCATGCCGTCACCTCAGGAGAGCAACGCACGATAGGAATGTGCGCCGGCCTCACCGCTCAGCTGGTCGGACGGGGCCGCAGCGACGACCTGGCCACCGCGCAGGACCACCGCTTCATCGCACGCCTGGACGGCGAGCTCGAGCAGGTGGGTCGAGATGAGGACGGCTGCGCCGCGACTGCGGGCGTCGGACACGACGTCCATCGTGGCCTCGACGCCCAGCGGGTCGACGCCGTCGAACGGCTCGTCGAGCAGCAACACGTGGGGGTGGTGAAATGCAGCCAGCACGACCGACATCCGTCGACCCATGCCGTGGCTGAAGCCTGAGGTGACCCGGTGCATGGCCGCCCCCAGGTCGAACTGCTCGAGCAGGTCCCGGGCCCGGTCCTCCCAGCCGTCGGGCAGCTGGCGCAGGCGCGCAGACAGCTGGAGGTGTTCCCAGGGCGTCGCCCGTGGCACGAGCCCACCGACATCGGGGCAGTACCCGGTCTCACGCTTGGCGTCGAGCGGATGGCGCCGCACGTCATACCCGGAGACCAGGACGCTGCCCTCGGTCGGAGGGATGACGCCGGCGAGCACCCGCATCGTGGTCGACTTGCCCGCGCCGTTGCGCCCGACCAGGGCGGTCGACCCGCCAGGCGGAACGGTCAGGTCAAGTCCGCGGACTGCCTCGACGGCGCCGAACTGCACGCGCAGTCCAGCCACGGCGACAGAGGGGGTGCTCACCGAGCCCAGTGTGCCAAGAATCGCGTGACGGCGTCGCTACTTCGTGTGATATGCCCTGGTGATCAGCCGTTCGGCCCGGCCCCTCCATCCGTCGATCGGCCAGCGCGGGCGATCAGAACCGTTCGCCGGCCGCGGCTTTGGCCACCAGCAGGGCCGGGGGCGTGAACTGCGGTCCGTACGCGGCCGCGAGCTCCTGGGCCCGTGCCGCGAAGCCCGCGACACCGCCTGCGTAGTTGTTGACGTAGGTCAGTACCCCGCCGTACAGCGGTGGGAAGCCGATGCCGAAGATCGAGCCGATGTTGGCGTCTGCGGTCGACCGCAGCACCCCCTCGTCGACGCACTTCACGGTTTCCAGGGCCATCACGAACGTGAACCGCTCCTGCAGGTCGTGGAACGTCTGCGCGTCGACGGGGTTCTTCGCCGGATCGACGAAGTGCTCCCAGAGCCCGGGCCAGAGGAGCTTCTTGCCGTCGCCGGGGTAGTCGTAGAACCCGGCGCCGGCGGACTTCCCCTTCCGGCCGAACTCGTCGACCATGCGGTCGACCACGGCCATCGCGGGGCTCGCGAACGCTGCGGCTCCAGCGGCCTCCGCCGCCTTCACGGCCTCGGCCGCGATCTTCTGGGGCAGCACCAATGACACCTCGTCGACCATGGCCAACGGCGGGGCGGGAAAGCCCATCTGGGTCGCAGCGCGCTCGATCGTGACCGGGTCGATGCCTTCACCGAGCATCGCGACGCCCTCGAGCACGAGGGTGCCGAACACGCGTGAGGTGAAGAACCCCCGGCTGTCGTTGACCACGATCGGGGTCTTCTTGATCTGGCGGACGACGTCGTAGGCCTTGGCGATGGCCGTGTCGGACGTCTGCTCGCCGACGATGATCTCGACCAGGGGCATCCGCTCCACGGGCGAGAAGAAGTGCAGGCCGATGAAGTCCGCCGGACGCGTGACTCCCGTGGCCAGCCCGGTGATCGGGAGCGTCGACGTGTTCGAGCAGAGCAGCGCGTCGGCTGCGACGAGGGGCTCGACCTCGCCGAACACCTGGTGCTTGAGGTCCTGGCTCTCGAAGACCGCCTCGATGACGAGGTCACACCCAGCGAGGTCGGACGGCTGGGCACTCGGGTCGATCCGGGCCAGCACCTCATCGTGCGTCGCAGCGGTGATGCGGCCCTGCTCGACCTGCCGACCGAGGATCTTGGCGGAGTACGCCTTGCCCTTCTCCGCGGCCTCGAGCGAGACGTCCTTGAGCACGACATCCATGCCGGCCCGCGCGCACTCGTAGGCGATGCCGGCGCCCATCATCCCTGCACCCAGGACGCCCGCCTTGCGGGCGGTGTATCGCGGGACGTCGGCCGGTCGGGACTGGCCGGCGTTGATGGCCTGCAGATCGAAGAAGAGCGCCTGGATCATGTTCGTGCTGATCGGTCCGGTGACGAGCTCGACGAAGTACCGCGACTCGATACGCGTCGCCGTCTCGAGGTCTGTCTGTGCCCCTTCGACCGCAGCGCTCATGATCGCCCGGGGCGCCGGGTAGAGCGCGCCCTTGAGCTGCTTGCGCAGGTTGGCCGGGAACGCGGGCAGGACCTGCGCGAGCTTGGGAGTGCTCGGGGTGCCACCAGGAATCCGGTACCCCGGCCGGTCCCACGGCTGGCTCGCCGCCTCGGGTTCGTCGCGGTGCTCCCGCACCCAGGCCTTGGCGGCCGGGACCAGGGCCTCGACGGAGTCGACCAGCTCGTCGACGAGCCCGACCGCCTGAGCCTTGGCCGGCTTGTTGCGTTGTCCTTGGAGGAGCACCTTCAGCAACGCGTCCTGAAGGCCGAACATGCGCACGGTTCGCGTGATGCCGCCGGCGCCCGGCAGCAGACCAAGCGTCACCTCGGGCAGACCGATCTCGCTGCGCCCGTCGTCCAGGGCGATCCGGTGGTGGCAGGCCAGGGCGATCTCGAGGCCGCCGCCGAGAGCCGAGCCGTTGATCGCAGCCACGACGGGGCGACCGAGCGTCTCGAGCCGGCGCAGATCTGCCTTGATCTGCTGCAGCTGGGCGAACACGTTCTCGGCGTCGGCAGGCGTGGCCCGGATCATCGAGAAGAGATCGCCGCCGGCGAAGAACGTCTTCTTGGCCGAGGTGAGGACAACTCCGATGATCTGCTCGCGCTCTGCACAGAGCCGGTCGACCACGTCGGTCATGGACGTGACGTAGCGGTCGTTCATCGTGTTGGCGGCGGCGTCCGGATCATCGAGCGTCAGCACGACGATGCCGTCGGCGTCGACGTCGTAGCGGATCGTGCTGCTGTCGGAGGCGTTGGAGGTCTTGCCGGAGGTGGTCATCGAGGAACGCTCGCTTCTTCGTCGTCTGGATGTGCGGGACGGTGGGTCGACGTCAGGTCAGAGCCGCTCGACGACAGTGGCGACACCCATGCCACCACCCACGCAGAGCGTGGCGAGGCCGTAGCGCTGGTCGCGGCGCTCGAGCTCGTCGATGAGCGTGCCGAGGAGCATCGCCCCGGTCGCTCCGAGCGGGTGGCCCATGGCGATGGCACCGCCGTTGACGTTGACCCGGTCGTGCGACAGGCCGAGATCCTGCATGAAACGCAGCACGACGGCGGCGAAGGCCTCGTTCATCTCGAACAGGTCGATGTCGTCGACCCCGAGACCGGCCTTGTGCAACGCCTTGCGGGCGGCCGGCGCCGGTCCGGTGAGCATGATGAGCGGGTCGGAGCCGCTGACGGCGGTCGCCACGATCCGGGCGCGCGGCGTGATGCCGTACTGCTCCGCAACGGCCCGGCTCCCCACCGCCACGAGGGCGGCGCCATCCACGATGCCGGAGGAGTTGCCCGCGTGGTGCACGTGATCGATCCGCTCGACCCAGTGGTACTTCTCGAGCGCCACCGCGTCGAAGCCGCCCTGGGCTCCGATCTCGGCGAAGCTGGGCTTGAGGCCGCTGAGCCCCTCGACCGTCGTACCGGGCCGGATGAACTCCTCGTGGTCGAGGATCGTCAGACCGTTGCGGTCCTTGACCGGGATGACCGAGCGGGCGAAGTACCCGTTGGCCTCGGCCTTCGCTGCCCGCGCCTGCGACTCGGCGGCGTAGGTGTCCACGTCGGTGCGGGTCCAGCCGCCGAGGGTCGCGATGAGATCGGCGCCGATGCCCTGCGGGACGAAGTCGGTTGCGAACGCCGTCTCGGGATCCATCGCCCAGGCGCCGCCATCGGACGCCATCGGGACCCGGCTCATCGACTCGACGCCACCCGCGAAGATCAGGTTTTCCCATCCGGAGCGCACGCGCTGCGCGGCCTGGTTGACCGCCTCGAGCCCGCTGGAGCAGAACCGGTTGAGCTGCACGCCGCCGGTGGTGTCGGGCAGGCCGGCAGCGATGGCCGACACCTTCGCGATGTCGGCGCCCTGGTCGCCGATCGGCGTGACGCAGCCGAGCACCAGGTCGTCGATGGCCGTTGTGTCGAGATCGGGCAGTCGGCGCCGCATCTCGTCGATGAGCCCGACGACCAGGTTGACGGGCTTGACCTCGTGGAGCGAACCGTTCTGCTTGCCACGACCTCGCGGGGTGCGGATCGCGTCGTACACGAACGCGTCGGGGATGCCTGTGCTGCTCGCTGCCATGAGGACGATCCGCCTCCCGATCAGGAACTAAGTTACTGATGAGTATACGACGCACCGGCGGACTTGGTAATGCCTGGCAGGGTGGCCTGCTTCACACGCTGGTGCCGGTTCAGGCGGCACGGCCGACGGTTCGTGCCGTCCTCCACAGGGGAGCATGAGATCCTGCTAGGCAGGCAACGACTGGTTGCGACCGGGCATCGACGCCGGCACTCGGGGAACACGGAGGCATCGCCATGAAGAAGTTGCTGGGCATCGCTGTGGTCACGCTCATGCTCGCGCTGAGCGGATGCGGCGGTGGCGACGACTCCTCGTCCGACAAGACGACCGGAGCGACGACCCCAACCGAGTCCACTGAGTCCACCGGGTCCACTGATTCCACCGACGGTGGGAGCCAGGCAGGGGGCGCGTACTGCGACGCCCTGGACGGCGCCAAGGCCAACCTGTCGCAGCTCGATCTCACCAAGATCGACGAGAAGGCCTTCGACACCCTTCAGGTCGAGCTCGCCAGGATCGCGGCGGCAGCGCCTCCGGACGTCCAGGCCGACTGGACGACGCTGGCCACAGCCCTCGACGAGCTGCACAAGCTGCTTGCCGACATCGGCATCTCGTTCGACGACCTGCAGGGTCTCAGCTCCGGGACGATTCCTCCCGGGGTCGACGCCAGGGACCTGCAGAAGCTCGGTCCCAAGCTGACCAAGATCACCAGCGACGGGTCACTCGAGGCGGCATCCAAGGCGATCACCGACAGCGCCCAGCAGGACTGTGGCCTCACCCTCGGCTGAGGCTCGCGGGCTCTGACTCCGGGTCAGAGGTCGAGGTCGCGGCTGATGATCTCCTTCATCACCTCGGTGGTCCCTCCGTAGATGGTCTGCACGCGCGTGTCCAGGAAGGCCCTGGCGATCGGGTACTCACTCATGTAGCCGTAACCTCCGAAGAGCTGCAGGCACTGGTCGACGACTCGCTTCTGCAGCTCCGTCGTCCACCACTTGGCCTTGGCCGCGTCCGTAGCGCTGAGTCCAGCGGCGAGATGTTGCTCGATGCAGCGATCGACGTACACCTGCGCGATGTCGACCTCGGTCACCAGCTCCGCCAGCGCGAACCGGTTGGCCTGGAAGCTCCCCACGGACTGCCCGAACGCCGTCCGTTCCCGGACGTACGCCATCGTCTGGCCGAGCACGCGCTCGCACGCGGCCACTGCCGTGATGGCGATGCAGAGCCGCTCCTGCGGGAGGTTCTGCATCAAGTAGCCGAACCCCTGGCCCGGTTCACCGAGCAGATTCGCGGCGGGAACCCGCACGTGGTCGAAGAAGAGCTCGGCAGTGTCCTGCGCCTTGAGCCCGATCTTGTCGAGGTTGCGGCCACGCTCGAAGCCGACCATGTCTCGCTCGACGACCAGCAGCGAGATTCCCTCGTGACCGGCGGCTGGGTCGGTCCGTGCCACGACGATGACGAGATCGGCGTTGATGCCGTTGCTGATGAAGGTCTTCTGACCGGTCAGGACGAAGTCGTCCCCGTCCCGGACGGCCGCGGTGGAGATGCCTTGCAGGTCCGACCCGGCAGCGGGCTCGGTCATCGCGATTGCCGTGATCAGCCGCCCGTCGGCATACCCGGGAAGCCAGCGCGCCTTCTGCTCGTCGTTGGTCAGATCGAGCAGATAGCCACCGTTGATGTCCAGGTGCACGGCGAAGCCGACCCCACTCGCCGACACGCGCGTCAGCTCCTCGTTGAGCACGGTGTTGAAGCGGTAGTCGCGGACCCCGCCGCCGCCGTACTCCGCCGGGACGGCGAACCCGAGCAGCCCTTGCGCACCGGCTCGCTCCCAGACGTCGCGTGGGACGATGCCGGCGTGCTCCCACTCGGCATGGAACGGCACGATCTCCTTCTCGCAGAAAGCCCGACACGTCTCGCGGAACGCCCGGTGGTCGGCGTCGAACAGGGTCCGCTGCATGTCGCGCTCCTTCATGGCGTGGTCGGCTGACATCGTCTCGTCACGGTCGCTGGACGGCTACCCCGGTATCGATCAGGTCGTCGACGTCGTCGATGCCCCAGGCCAGCAAGGCGTTCCGGGTGTCGTGACCCACGACGACCGGCGGCGTGGTGAGCCGGCCCGGGGTCTGCGAGAACCGCGGCGCCGGGGCCGGTTGCACGACCCCCTGCCGGGTCTCGAACGTCCCCCGGGCCGCCAGCTGCGGATGGGCAGGTGCCTCGCGCAGGGACAGGACCGGTGCGACGCAGGCGTCCGAGCCCTCGAATCGCGCCACCCAGTCAGCCCGGCTCCGGCTGGAGAAGACCGCGGCGAGCCTTGCGCGCAGCGCATCCCAGCTCGTGACGTCGTTGCGGTCGGGCAGCGGCTCGGGCAGGTCGAGGCGCTGCTCGAAGTCGGCGTAGAAACGCGGTTCGAGCGGTCCGACCGCCATGTGCTGCCCATCGCTCGTGGCGAAGACGCCGTAGAACGGCGCCCCTCCGTCGAGCAGGTTCGAGGCCCGCGAGTCGACCCAGGCGCCGGCGCCCAGCAATCCGTGCACCAGCGTTGACAGGTGCGCCGAACCGTCGACCACCGCAGCGTCGACGACCTGGCCACGACCGGTCGACCCGGCGGAGTAGAGGGCCGCCAGCACCCCGGCGACGAGATACATCGCGCCACCCCCGAAGTCGCCGATCACGTTCAGCGGCACGACCGGGGTCTCCGCCGGTCCGATCGCATGCAGGACGCCGCTGGTGGCGAGGTAGGTGATGTCATGACCGGCGGTATCGGCCAGCGGTCCGCCCTGACCCCAACCGGTCATCCGCCCGTAGACGAGCGCGGGTCTTCGCGACAGCAGCTCCTCGGGGCCGAGACCGAGGCGCTCGGCCACGCCGGGACGGAAGCCCTCGACGAAGACGTCTGCCTGGTCGACCAGGCGCCGTACGGTCTCGACCCCCGACGGTGTCTTCAGATCGAGAGCGACGCTTGGCCGCCCGCGGTTGAGGAGATCGAGCTCGGGAGGTATGCCGAGTCCACCTCCGGACGGCCGGTCCACCTTGATGACGTCGGCGCCGAGCTCCGCCAGCAGCATGCAGGCGAAGGGCAGCGGTCCGATGCCGCCCAGCTCGACGACGCGCACACCGGCCAGCGGACCATGCCCTCTCGTGCCGTCGGAGTCAGTCGGCACCGGGAAGGCTCGTCTCGTCGTCGACGCCGATGTCCTCGTGCCACAGCTCCGGCTTCTCGGCGATGAACGCCCGCATCATCTCGACGCAGGCTGCGTCATCGAGCTGGACGATCTCGACGCCGGCCTCACGCAGCAGGTGTTCTGGACCCGTGAACGTCGTGCTCTCGCCGATCACGACTCGGCCGATGCCGTACAGCAGGATCGTGCCCGTGCACATCGGGCAGGGTGACAACGTCGTGAAGAGGGTGCCGCGTCGATAGACCGAGGCAGGCAGGCGGCCGATGTTCTCCAGGCAGTCGGTCTCGCCATGCCGGATGACACTGCCGAGCTGGACCCGCTGGTTGTGCCCGACACCGCGGACCTCACCATCGACCACGAACGCCGCGCCCACGGGGACACCACCTTCGTTGCGACTCTTCTTCGCCTGCTCCAGCGCAAGCACCATGAAGCGGGCGTCGTCGGCGTCGTGCATGGGCCCTCCTGGCTCGCCGGTGTGGGTTCCTCATCGGCTGCCCGCGTGGGCGGTCGGCCGTGTTGCTGACTTGCCTTTGTTACTGACGAGTTGCGATGCTCCTCGGATGTCAGCGTACGACGACCTGCTTGCCCCGCTCGACCTCGGCCACACCACCCTGCGCAACCGGGTGGTGATGGGGTCGATGCACACCGGGCTCGAGGACCGCGCGCGGGAACTGCCGGCGCTGGCGGCGTACTTCGCCGAACGCGCACGCGGCGGGGTCGGGCTCATGATCACCGGCGGCTACGCCCCCACGCTCACGGGCACCTTGTATCCCGGGGGTTCATTGCTGGTCAGCAGCCTCCAGGCGCGCCGCCACAAGCAGGTGACCGACGCTGTCCACGCCGGAGGTGGTCAGATCGCCCTCCAGATCCTGCACGCCGGTCGCTACGCCTATCACCCGTTGAGCGTGTCTGCGTCGTCGATCAAGAGCCCGATCACGCCATTCCGTCCTCGCTCACTCAGCACGGGCGGGGTCGAGCGGACCATCGCGGCGTACGTCCGCTGCGCAGAACTGGCCAGATCAGCTGGGTACGACGGCGTCGAGGTGATGGGTTCAGAGGGCTATCTCGTCAACCAGTTCCTGGCCGAGCGCACGAACCGACGGACAGACGAGTGGGGCGGCCCGGCGCCGAATCGTCGCCGGTTCCCGACCGAGGTCGTCGCCCGGATCCGCGCGGCTGTGGGGCACGACTTCATCGTCAGCTACCGCATCTCGCTGCTCGACCTCGTCGAGGGCGGGCAGTCCTGGGACGAGACCGTCGAGCTCGCGCGTGCCGTCGAGGCGGCCGGGGCGACGTTGCTCAACACCGGGATCGGCTGGCACGAGGCCCGAGTGCCAACGATCATCACGCAGGTCCCGCGCGCGGCGTTCGTGTCGTTGACGGCCCGGCTGCGGCCCGAGGTGAGGATCCCCGTCATTGCGTCGAACCGCATCAACACACCAGAGGTCGGCGACCAGCTGATCCGCGAGGGCGTCTGCGACCTCGTCTCGATGTCACGTCCCCTCCTCGCCGATCCCGACTTCGTCGCCAAGGCCGCTGCTGACCGTGGTGACGAGATCAACACCTGCATCGCCTGCAACCAGGCCTGCCTCGACCATGCTTTCCAGCGCAAGCACGCGTCGTGCCTCGTCAACCCGCGTGCGGGACGGGAGACCACATTGGTGTTTCATCCGGTTGCGCCGCACCGACGCAAGCGGGTGGCCGTCGTCGGGGCCGGACCCGCCGGGCTGTCCGCGGCGGTCACGCTCGGCGAGCGCGGGCACGACGTCGAGCTGTTCGAGGCAGCCGACGACATCGGTGGGCAGTTCCAGCTGGCCCGACGCATCCCCGGCAAAGAGGAGTTCGCCGAGACGCTGCGCTACTACCGGCGCCGGCTCGAGACCACCGGTGTCAAGGTCAACCTCTCGACCGAGGCGACGGTCCACCTGCTGCAGTCGGGCGAGTACGACGAGGTCGTGGTGACGACGGGGGTGACTCCTCGCCTGCCGGCGATCGACGGAATCGACCACCCGAGCGTCGTGGGCTACTCCCACGTGGTGACCGGTGCCGCGCAGGTCGGTGAGCGCGTCGCCGTCGTGGGCGCAGGTGGGATCGGTGTCGACGTCGCCCACTTCCTCACGCATCGACCGGACATGACGATCGCCGAGTTCGAGACCCACTGGGGAATCGGTGATCCGGCCGAGCATCCGGGTGGGCTGGTGGCGCCGGAGCCCGAGTCGCCCGAGCGCACGGTCTTCCTCGTGCAGCGCAAGACGACACCTGTTGGGGCCGGGCTGGGCAAGACCTCCGGCTGGGCTCATCGTGCCAACCTCAAGAAGGCCGGCGTCGAGCTGCTCTCCGGAGCGACGTACGACGCGATCGACGACGAGGGGTTGCACCTCAGCTTCGCCGACGACCGTCCTGGCCGGGTCATCGCCGTG
This sequence comes from uncultured Actinomycetota bacterium, assembly GCA_963750495.1. Lineage (GTDB taxonomy): Bacteria > Actinomycetota > Actinomycetes > Propionibacteriales > Nocardioidaceae > JANLYC01. The sequence continues at coordinate 7,082 of CAVVQV010000015.1, read as the reverse complement.
GACCATGTAGTCGTATGCGCAGGTCAGCTGCCCAACCGGGTCCTCGCCGAAGAGCTCACCGCAGCAGGTCGGACCGTGCACGTCGTGGGTGGGGCTGACGTGGCCGCCGAGCTCGACGCCAAGCGCGCCATCGAACAGGCCACTCGGCTCGCCGCCTCCCTCTGACGGCCGCAGCCGTTCGACGCACGGACAAGGGTTTCGCAGGCGAGGACGAACCTGGAAGGCTCCTTCCATGCGCTCGATGGACAGCCGAGACGTCGAACAGGCCGTGGCCGAGATGGTGCGAGTACTCACGCCGTACGAGTCTCGAGACTGGCAACTCCCTGCTGGGTCGCTGGAGTGGAGCTGCTTGACGACAGCGACCCATGTCGCACATGACCTGCTCGCTTATGCGGGACAGGTAGCGGCTCAGCCGGGGAGTGCCTACCTGCCGTTCGATCTCGTCATCCACGCCGACGCGCCGCCGCGCGACGTGCTCCAGGTGGTCAGCGCCTCCGCAAAGCTCCTGAGCAGTGCGCTGGCGGCGGCCGGACCCGACGCTCGCGCCTGGCATTGGGGGGCAACTGACCCAGGCGGCTTTGCAGCGTTGGGAGTCAACGAGACCCTGGTGCACACGTACGACATCACGCAGGGTCTAGGGATCAGCTGGCTTCCTCCTGAAGCGCTCTGCGCCGCGGTGCTGGCACGACTGTTCCCCGATGCTCCGGACGGTGACCCGGTCCAGGTGCTCCTGTGGTCTACCGGGCGAGCGGAGCTCGAAGGCCGGCCTCGTGTCACGTCATGGATCCCGAAGGCTGCCATCGATTGATGCACTCTTCCTGTCTGCCACGCGATCGGCCGACTAGGGTCGAGAGACCCGGAGCACTCAGGAGGCCCGCCATGATCGCTCGCGTCGCCGTATGGGAACCGATGCCCGATGACGATCGCCAATGGGTCATCGAGGCGGCCAGGACGGTGCCCGGCGTGCTCGATGCCTATCACCTGGTCGACCCACAGACAGGGAATGGCTTGTCCATCGCCTTCTTCGAGGACGACGTGAACGTCGCAGAGGTCAAGGCTGCCATCTCCACGAAAGCCGACGAGATCGGCTGGAACGACGTGCCCCGTCCGGCACCAAAGGGCGAAACGATCTACCGCGTCTTGCGCCGAGGATAGGCGATAGCGCCCTGCCAGGGCTACCTGGCCCTGGTCGATCTCTTCACCGCCAGTCGGCACGACGACACGTCCGCTCATGCCGATGAGCCGTTACCTGGCCATGAGCAGTGATCTCCACCTGACCTGTTAGAGCACGCTGAGCCAGGAGTGGTGGGGGTTCATCGCGGCCACGGCTTCACGGAGCCACGCGCGAGAGGCGTCGCTCAGCATCGGGAGTGCCACCTCCGCGTCCTGTCGGTCCTTCTCCCGGGCTTGGGCGGCCTTGAACATGAGCGTGACCTCGGCCCGGGCGTAGCGCAGCCCGTCGGAGGCGACCCACGTGACGGCTTCGAGGTCTTCGGTGTGAGCAGGATTGCGCTTGTTCGTCCAGCGGCCCCGGGTGTCGGGTGTGAACGGGACGTCCAGGATCCACGGTGACTGCGCGTTCCGTCGGATCCAGATCTGACTGTCCGGTCGCACCTCGCGGAACCGCGCGTCGAACGGTCGAAACCATGAGTCGTCGACGTTCCACGGTGTCCAGCGGTCGCCGAGGAACAACCGGAACGCCTCGGCGTCGCTCGACAGCATGGAGATGTCCATGTCCTCGTGCGCCCTGCTGACGCCCGTGAACACCTCGATGCTCCATCCGCCGATGATCCACCACGGCCGGTCGAACCCTTCCATGAACTCCGCGATGTTCGAGGGATCAAGCGGGTCCCACCCGCCGTACCAACGCTGAAAAGCCTCCAGGGGGAGAGGCTTGGCTGCGGCCGGTTCCGGTGTCGGCGGTCGGAGAGGAGTCGGTGACACGAGTGACGAGCCTACGCGCGCCTAGCGACAGGACGAGCCCGATCTACCGAAGCACCCGGATCTGCCGCGTTCCGGGCGATGATGCCGTTTCACGACAGGGGTACCCGTAGTCATAAACGTAGTCGAGCACGACGTCAGCATTCGAAGATCTCGAAAGGCCTGATCGGAGCCTGTCGAAGGACCGGATCGGCGAGTCGATCAGCCGGGTCGGGGTTTGAAGCGTTGGTGGCGGATGGGTCTTCGCTGTGGGTCGATGCGGGTGGGTGGGATGACTTCGGTGATGCCGTCCGGGCCGAGGGTGAGGTCCCATTCGCCTTGGTGGATGAGGTGGTGGTGGAAGGAACACAACAGGCAGCCGTTGTCGATGTCCGTCGCCCCGCCCTCGCTCCAGGGGATGCGGTGGTGTGCCTCAGTCCAGGCGGGTGGGCGTTCGCAGCCGGGGAAGACACAGCCTTGGTCGCGGGTGGCGAGTGCGAGGCGTTGGTAACGGTCGAACAGGCGGCGGCTGGTGCCGAGGTCGAGGATCTTCGACCCACCCGACAGCACCATGGGCAGGATGTCGGCGTTGCAGGCCAGCCGTCGGGTCTCCCCGACCGAGATCGCGCTGCCGGTGTCCAAGCGTGGCTTCCCCCGCACCGGCTCGGAGTTTGGTTTCGTCGACCGTGACCACGATGGTGGCGTTCGCGACCCCGTGCTGGGGGTGCCCGTCGACCGGGAGGTGTTCGATCAGCTCACACAACGCCCGGCCGAGCCGGTTGCCATAGGGGAGGTCCGCAACGGTCGTCTCAGCCGGTAGGGCGGTCGGTGCCGGTGGCGACCCGACGGGGAGAGCTAACGGCCTCGAGGTGTTTGGTGAGCATGCCGAACACCAGGTTGGGCAGCGCGAACCGGCCGCGGGCGATGCCGTCGGACCCGAACTGGCCGGTGAACCAGGCCGACGCCAACGCCTTGCGTTCCTGCGCGGCGAGCTGCTGCTCCAACGTCTCGTCGACGGTGTCGGGGTCGACGACCTCGACCAGATGGTTCGCCGCGACCTGCAGCTGGCTGAACGACAACGTCCGCGCATGCTGCAAGAGGTCGGTCTGGGCGGCGTCGACCCGGTCCGGCTCGACACGTGGGCGAGAGCCGGTTGATCGCGGCCGCGACCACCACCCCTTGTTCGGCCGACACGGCACCGGCCGCGACGGCGCGACGGGTCGGCTCCGTGACGGCCGACGTGCCGTGCAGCTGCTTGGCGGTCCGGACCGTGCGGGACGCTTCACCGGCCGACATCCGGTGCGCCGTCATCAGATGCGCCCTCGTCGAGGACGCACCGTGCCGGTGGGCCAGGTTGCGGTCGGCCGCTTCGGCCACCAGTCGGGCGGCGAGCTCGTCCACTTGTGCCTTCAACGCCAACACGTCACCGATCCGGTGATCCAGCCGGGCGTCGTCCAGGGACCAGGTGGGGGTGTCGACCAGGTCAGCGAGCTCACGACGCACGCCGCGAAACCACGGCCGAAGGCATCGTCGATACCCACGGTCGGTGGCGGTCCCTGCGTCGTACTCATGGACCAAACCTAGGACCGACCACCGACACTCTTCGGATCATCGCCCGACACCGGAACCCGTTATCCACAAGGGCTTTCCAAGAGGATTCCGATCGGGGTCTCGACAAGCCTGTCCGCAGCCGTCGAAGGGCTCGACCGCCGACGGTCGGGGGCCGCACCGGCGGGCACAAACCACTGTTCGTGGACGGGTTCGATCAGAGGCGTCAGCGGCCGAGGGACTCGGCTTCGGCGCCGACCGTGGTCGAGTTCCCGTGCCCGGTATGCACGACGGTCTCGTCCGGAAGCGCGAAGAGCTTCTCGCGGATGCTGGCCACCAACGTGTCCTGGTCGGAGAAGCTTCGCCCCGTGGCACCCGGACCACCGTTGAACAATGTGTCGCCGGTGAACACCACCCCGAGATCGGGCGAGTAGAGGCAGACGGCACCAGGAGCGTGCCCCGGCGTGTGGAGCACGGTCAAGGTGATGTCACCGACGATGATCCGCTTGCCGTCCTCGAGCGGACCATCCGGCTCGAGGTCGGGGTGAGTCAGCGCCCAGACCGGGGCGTCGTCCGGATGCAACAGGATCGGGGCATCCACCACGTCCGCAAGCTCCGGTGCAACCCGCACGTGGTCGTCGTGAGCGTGCGTGCACACGATCGCCAACACGCGCCGACCATCGATCACGTCGAGGATCCCCGCCACGTCGTGTGGCGCATCGATCACCAGACACTCGTCGTCGTTGCCCACCACCCAGACGTTGTTGTCGACCTCGAACGTCTCACCGTCCAACGAGAACGTCCCACTGGTCACACCGTGGTCGACGCGAACGTCCGTCACAGCTCGACGACCGAGCGCAGTACGTCACCAGCATGCATCTTGTCGAAGGCCGACTCGACATCGCCGATGCCGATCGTCTCCGTGACGAAGGCGTCCAGCGGCAGACGTCCTTGCAGATAGAGATCGATGAGCATCGGGAAGTCCCGGCTCGGCAAACAGTCGCCGTACCACGACGACTTCAACGAGCCGCCCTTGCCGAAGACCTGCTGCAAGGGGATCTCGAGCATCATCTCCGGGGTGGGTACGCCGACGAGCACGACCGTGCCGGCCAGGTCACGGGCATGGAAAGCCTGCTTGTAGGTCTCGGGGCGTCCCACCGCGTCGATCACGACGTCGGCACCGAAGCCGTCGGTGAGCTCGCGGATCCGCGCGACGACATCCTCGTCCTTGCCGTTGACCGTGTCGGTAGCGCCGAGCTCGCGCGCCTTGTCGAGCTTGCGCGGGTCGATGTCGACGCCGATGACCCGACGTGCACCGGCCAGGTGTGCGCCGGCGATCGCCGCAGCCCCGACACCGCCACACCCGATGACGGCCACCGTGTCGCCGCGGGTGACACCACCGGTGTTGATGGCTGCGCCGAGTCCGGCCATCACGCCACATCCGAGCAGCCCGGCGGCCTTGGCCGGCGCGGCCGGATCGACCTTGGTGCACTGGCGGGCGTGGACGAGCGTCTTGTCGGCGAACGCTCCGATGCCGAGTGCGGGCGACAGCTCGGTGCCGTCGGCCAGGGTCATCTTCTGCGTCGCGTTGTAGGTGTCGAAGCAGTACCACGGGCGGCCACGCAGACACGCCCGGCAGTGACCGCAGACGGCCCGCCAGTTGAGGATGACGTAGTCACCCGGTTCGACGTCGGTGACGCCTTCGCCGACCGCCTCGACGACACCGGCCGCCTCGTGACCGAGCAGGTAGGGGAACTCGTCTCCGATGCCACCTTCGCGGTAGTGCAGGTCGGTGTGGCAGACGCCGCAGGCGGCGATCTTCACCACCGCCTCACCCGGCCCCGGGTCGGGGATGGTGACCTCCACCAGCTCGACGGGTTCGCCCTTGGCGCGGGCGATGACTCCTTGCACGGTCTGCGGCATGGGGGCTCCTGATACACGTTCGGAGGTCTGGTAGGTGGACTCTACGGGACCTCACACACTGCCGATCAGACGTCCTCGGTCTGCACCACCTTGCCGTGCGCCAGGTTGCTCCGGCGGTAGCCGTAGAACGCGTAGACCAGCACCCCGATCACGAACCAGACGACGAAGCGGACCCAGGTCACCGGGTCGAGCTTCGAGATCAGCCAGATCGAGAACGCGATGCCCACGATGGGCAGGAACGGCATCAGCGGGGTGCGGAAGGTCCGCTCGATCTCCGGCGAGCGATAGCGCAGCACGATGACGGCGACGGACACCACGATGAACGCCAACAGGATCCCGATGTTCGTGAGCTCCGCCGCGTCGGCGATCGGCATCAGACCCGCGATGAGGGCTGCGACCACACCGATGATCCACGTCGGCCGATGGGGTGCATGCTGATCGTTCGTGACCGCGAACCACTTCGGAAGCAGTCCGTCCCTGCTGATCGCGAACCACACACGCGACGCCCCCAGCATGAAGGAGAAGAGCACGGTCATGATGCCGACGATCGCGCCGATCGCGATCACGTCGGCGAACCGGTCCAGGCCGACCGATTGGAACGCGGTGGCGAAGCCGCTCTTCTTGTCGATCATGTCGTAGCGCTGCATCCCGGTCAGCACGGTGCAGGCCAGGATGTAGAGAACCATGGAGATCGCCAACGACAAGATGATCGCCTTGGGCAGGATGCGTTGTGCGTCCTTGGACTCCTCGGCAGCCGTGCTCATCGCGTCATACCCGAAGACGGCGAAGAACACCGTGGCGGCGCCGGTGACGGCACCCCCGAAGCCGTAGGGCGCGTAGGGCGTCAGGTTGCCGCCCTTGACGTAGAACGCACCGACCACGATGACGGCGATCACGATGGCGACCTTGACGATCACGAGGACCGTCTCGGCCCTGGCGCTGCTCCGGATGCCGCGGTTGAGCATGGCCGCGATGAGCAGACACAGGATCATCGCGAACAGGTCGACCTTGTGGCCGCTGCCCGTGCCCGGCGCTCCGAGCAACCAGGCGGGCAGGTCGACGCCGAAGTCGGCGAGCAGGAACGAGAAGTACCCCGAGATGCCGATGGCCACGACGGCGACGATGGCGGTGTACTCCAGCAGCAGGTCCCAGCCGATCATCCAGCCGGCGAACTCGCCGAGGACGGCATAGCCGTAGGTGTATGCCGACCCGGCCTGCGGGATCATGCCGCCGAACTCGGCGTACGCCAGGGCCGCACACGCGCTGGCCACTCCGGCGATCAGGAACGAGATCGTGACGGCGGGCCCGGCGGTGCCGTTGGCGACCGTGCCGGCGAGGGTGAAGATGCCGGCTCCGATGATCGCGCCGACGCCGATTGCCGTGAGCTGCCACAGGCCGAGATGGCGTTCGAGAGCACCGTCATCTTCTTCGGTCGAGATCGGTTTGCGTCGCCAGATGCTGGTGCTCGGGGTATCCGTCGTACGAATCGTGTCTGCCATGGCGCTCTCGTACCCAGAACGCAGCTGAGGAAGCGGTTCAGGTTCGAACCGCTTCCTCAGATGTAGCCTTCGGCGCGCAGCAGCCCGCTAGCAGCGAGGATGCTGCGATGCCCCGCGAGGCAGAGGAGGAAGTCGATCCTTGGGCGAAGCGGATCGACGACGACGATAACGACGCGGGGCGCGCAGCAGACC
>CAVVQV010000014.1:0-80758 GCA_963750495.1 uncultured Actinomycetota bacterium | reverse complement strand
CTGCCCTGGGGTGTAGCCGCAAAGGTCTTGCCACTCCCGCGTCATGTGCGCCTGGTCGGCGAACCCACAGGCAAACGCGACCTCGGCCAGCGGCTGCGCCTGCCGTCTCGTCATGGCGTGCGACCTCTCGAAGCGCGCGAGTCGCCGCGCGTCCGTCGGCGACAGCCCGGTCTCGGCGCGGAACTGTTCACCCAGGTGGCGACGGCTCCAGCCGACGTCGGACGCCACCTCCGCCACGCGCGGCGCAGCATCGTCGGGTCCGGTCAACCGCGACCAGGCGTGCGCCACCTCGGCCCTGGCGGGCGGGGTGTCCTCGCCGACGGCTGCCAGCCCGGTCAGCTCTCGCCCGAGTGCCGCAAACCGCTCCGGCCAACCGGACGCGTCCGCCACGGCGTCGTACAGCCGGTTGCCCCGGGCACCGAGAACGTCATCGACGGACACCAGCTGACCCTGCACAGCGGAAGCCGGAAGCCCCAGCAGCAGCCTGGCACCTGCGGGGGTGAGGCCGAGCGTGACGCCCTCCTGACGGCCCCGCTGACGGATCTCCGCGGCCTCGAGAGACAGCCCCGACACGACGCCCCAGAAGTGGTGCTGAGTCTCGTCACGCCCGTGCCACCCCACGTCGAGCGGCTGACCGAACGCGAGCACGACCGTCAAGGTCGTGGACGGCATGCCACGGTGGGCGGTCTGGGCACCGGCGTCGTAGCAGTAGCCGGACGCCTGCGTGACATAGGGACGCAGCGCCAGCGGAGGGCGCCATGAAGCACCGCGACTCGTCTCGGACACAATCCGAGGGTACGACGACTCCGAGTTGTCAGAACCCAGTCGGTCTATAGCGCCACTGGGTTCTGACGAGTCGGGTCAGACGGTGACGACGACCTTGCCGCGCACGTGACCGGCCTTGTTGGCCGCCAACGCGTCACCGGCGCGGTCAAGAGGGAACTGCTCGGCGATCTCCACCCGCAGCGACCCGTCAGCGACGAGGGCGAGCAGGTCGGCCAACATCGGGCCGTTGGGCCGGACGAAGATGTAGCGCCCACCCAGCTTCTTGACGGTGTCGGCGTCGACGATCGAACCCACCCGACCGCCGTCGGCGAGCACGTCCGGGGCCGACTCGAGCGAGTCGCCCCCGATGAAGTCCAGCACCACGTCCACGCCGTCGGGCGCGACCTTGCGCACGTTGGCGGTCAGCTCGGCGGCGGATTCACCGTACTCGACGGGCTCGGCACCGAGCGAGCGGACGTAGTCGTGGTTGCGTTCGCTGGCGGAACCGATCACGCGAGCACCACGCAGCCTCGCCAGCTGGACGCCGATACCGCCGACGCCGCCTGCGGCCGCATGCACGAGGACCGTGTCACCCTCGCCGACCTCGGTGGCGTCGATCAGCTGCTGGGCAGTCAGGCCGACCAGCGGAAGCGCTCCGGCGCTGACGAGGTCGACACCGTCCGGCACCTTGGCCACCGCGCGGATGGGCGCGGCCACGAGCTCGGCGAAGGTGCCGTTCTGCACGTGATCCTTGCGGTTGTACGCCGCCACCCGGTCTCCGGGAGCGACCTCGGTCACTGCAGGCCCGACGGCGACGACCTCGCCGGACACGTCCCAGCCCGGGATCAGGGGCAGGTGGTGCGGGAAGGCGCCCTGCAGGTAACCGGCCACGACTTTCCAGTCGACGGGGTTCACTCCGGCAGCGGCGACCTTGATCAGGACGTAGTCGGGACCGACCAACGGGTCGTCGACCTCCGCGGTCTCGACGACGTCGGGGTCTCCATAGGTGCGAATCACAGCAGCTCTCATGTGGGGGGCCAACACGAGAGCCGCTGTGATATTCCGATGACGCGGCCGGTGCGAGTCAGGTCACGCGGCGTACGTGGTTCTCAGCCGTTCCAGGCGAGATCGGGGCGAGGGCCGAACCAGTGCAGCCGATCGAGTGTGCAGACGACCTCGGTGTCGACCCCTGCTCCGCTCACGCTGGGCACGTCGATCCAGTTGCCGGCCACGAAGCCGCACTTGGCCAGCGCTCGCAGTGACGCGGCGTTGCGGTGGTCGGGGCTGGCGATGAAACGCGGTGCGTCCGGGTAGGACGGCACGAGGACGTCCCGGCAGAACGTCCAGATCATCCGGGTGCCGATCCCCCGTCCGACCAGACCGGGCTCGCCCAGCACGTAGTCGAAGCCGATCGCGTCGGGGTCCCCGGTCTTCACGGCGTACTCGTCGTAGTCGCCGACACGGTAGTCCTGCACGTAGCCGACGCCCCGGCCGTCGATCTCGATCACCCACATCCGGGTGGGGTGATCGCCCTCGATCCGAGGTCCGTACCGTTCACGGGCGGCCTCGGGCGTCATCGCGTCCCCGTGGAACCAGCGGGCGGCATGCGGCGCCTGCTGCCAGGCCACGACCGCGGGCAGGTCGTCGTGGCGCATCGCACGGAACGACACCGACACCAGGGGTACGCGGGCTCCCAGGCCTACCTGCCCATCGGCCACCCACGTCGGCAGGAGGCGCTCTCGGCACTGGTCCGGAGACAGCCACACGTACCGGTCGTGCTCGGGGTCGACCAGGTCGATCTCGGCGCTGTGATCCACGTCCGTCCCGAAGATGGCCCAGTGGTACCGCGACCGGCCGTCACGTGGGGGATCGGGGCGGTCCAGATCCAAGGCGAAGACGTCCAGCCCGGTCAGACCGGCCTCCTCGGCCAGCTCGCGCAGCGCCGCGGGATAGACGGCTTCGCCGGGCTGTCGCGACCCGGCAGGCGCGGTCCACGCCCAGTCGCCCTCGAACTCGGGGCCGTGATGGCTGCGATGCAGCAGCAGCAACTCGACCGCCCCGGCGGACGTACGCCGGCGTACGACGACGGTCGCCCCACGGGGATCGTCGGCTGCGATCTCCAGGCCGTCCCAGGTGTGCGTGAGGTCGGTCATGGCGACACCCTAGTAACGCCTCGACAACGCCGCCCGGTCAGGCGATGATGCCCTCGCAGTTGGGGTCGATGATGTCGTGCTGGTCGACCGAGTAGCTGTAGGCGACGACGTCGTTGCCGGTCCCGCAGTGGATCCGGTCGACCACTCCGTCGTTGAGCAGGAAGATGTAGTCGTCGCCGCCCGCGGCACGGACGATGTCGGTACCCCGACCGGGTCGGATACGGTCGTTGCCGCCCTGACCACCGATCAGGTCTGGTCCGGTGGTCCCACGGATGTCGTCACCGCCCATGGTGCCGTGAATCTTGTGGTAGCCGCCGGCCTGAGCCGCAGTGCCGGACAGCGTCAACATCACGGCTGTCACAGCGATCGTGGTCGTGGTGATTCCTCGCATGCAGCCCTCCCATACTTGGTCGCACCGAGTCGAGCCACCGTCGAGGCCCGTCCGAACAGGGTGCCTGACCGCGGCGCGGGCCAGCAACGACTCTGACGAGTCCGCCCGCTCATCTCCGCGTGTCGGGGCGAGTCGTGTCAGTACGTGATCGAACCACCACGTTCGGTCAGAGTGGGATATACCCCCGTGACGGTGGTGGCGGAAGTGACGATCAGACCTCGATCTCCCCGAAACCGAGGTCTGACTGCATCTCCTCCGCCACCGCCTCGTCACTCGAGTCGCGCTTCAGCGCCTCGCGCACCACCGCAGCGGCCAGCCCGGGCGGGTAACCCTTGCGCGCGAGCATCCCGACCAGCCGTCGGGTCCGCTTGATCGGGTCGAGGCTCCGGGATGCTCCCAGCTTGCGAGCGACCAATGCCTCCGCTGCCGCTCGCTCGGAGTCGGTGTCGATCTGCTCGAGCGAGTCAGCGATCACCTCGTCGTCGACACCTTTGCGGCGCAGCTCATGACTGAGCGCGCGGCGCGACAGCCCGCGGGCCGCGTGACGGGACCGCACCCAGGTATCGGCGAACACCGCGTCGTCGACCAGCCCGACCTGTTCGAACCGGTCGAGAACCGAGGTCGCCACCTCGATCGGCACATCCTTGGCCGCCAAGGCGTCGGCCAGCTCGCGGCGCGACTTGGCGGACGCCGTCAGCTTGGTGAGCAGGATCGTCCGCGCCACCGACTCCTGGTCGGCTGCCGGACCGAGGTCGCGACCCGGGTCGTCGGGCTCGCGTTGTCGCCGTCGGGAGGTGGCCATCGCTCGCTAGAAGTCGATGTCGGTCGGCTCGGCCGGCGCCTCGGCGGCGACGTTGGCGCCGATCCCGAGCTTCTCGAGGATCCGCTTCTCCAGCTCGTTGGCCAGGTCGGGGTTGTCGCGCAGGAACGAGCGGGAGTTCTCCTTGCCCTGCCCGAGCTGATCGCCTTCGTAGGTGTACCAGGCGCCGGCCTTGCGGACGAACCCCGTCTCGACGCCCACGTCGATGAGGCCACCCTCGCGGCTGATGCCCTGCCCGTACATGATGTCGAACTCGGCCTGCTTGAACGGCGGCGCCACCTTGTTCTTGACCACCTTGACGCGGGTGCGGTTGCCGACGAAGTCGGTGCCGTCCTTGAGGCCCTCGATCCGGCGTACGTCGAGCCGCACCGAGGCGTAGAACTTCAGCGCCTTGCCGCCGCTGGTCGTCTCGGGGCTGCCGAACATCACGCCGATCTTCTCGCGGAGCTGGTTGATGAAGATCATCGTGGTGCCGGAGTTGCTGAGGGCTCCGGTGAGCTTGCGGAGTGCCTGGCTCATCAGTCGGGCCTGGAGACCGACGTGTGAGTCGCCCATCTCGCCCTCGATCTCGGCCCGCGGCACCAGCGCCGCCACCGAGTCGATCACGATGATGTCGAGCGCGCCGGAGCGGATCAGCATGTCGGCGATCTCGAGGGCCTGCTCACCACTGTCGGGTTGGGAGACCAGCAACGCATCGGTGTCGACACCCAGCTTCTGCGCGTAGTCGGGGTCGAGCGCATGCTCGGCGTCGATGAAGGCGGCGATGCCGCCGGCGCGCTGCGCGTTGGCCACGGCGTGCAGCGCCACGGTGGTCTTTCCGCTTGACTCGGGGCCGTAGATCTCCACCACGCGGCCGCGGGGAAGACCCCCGATCCCCAACGCGATGTCGAGAGAGATGGCACCGGTCGGAATCACCTCGATCGGCGCGCGGACATGATCGCCGAGTCGCATGACTGCACCCTTGCCATGCGACTTGTCGATCTGGGCGAGTGCGTTGTCGAGAGCCTTGGAGCGGTCTGCTTCAGCCATCTGGAGCCATCCCTTGTCCGGGTCGGATCGGGCCTCGTGAGACCCACGAACGTTGTCGAGAAGGACGCTAGAGGGAGCCACCGACAGAACCGCCGCAGACGGCGCGGGTGTGGAAGGTGGACCTGGTCACGCGCTTCTGGGGACCAGGTTATCTAGAACAGGTGTTCGAAACGACAGCGACACGCCCGCCGTTGCGGCCTTATCGCTCGTGTGCTGGGAGCTCGAGCGCCTTCCAGACGGCGCGCCAGACGGTCTTCGCGTCCTCGCCCTCGTCGAACGCCTGCGCGACCGTGCGCCCACCCAGGCCCTCGATCACCTGCTCGCGGGACCACACCTGGGCGTAGGCCGCTCCCAGCGCCGCCTCCATCCGGGTCCAGAACTCACTGTGTCGCACCCGAGCGAGCGTAGCCAGCCGCCCACGCCTGACCAAAGACCCCCACGTGCTCCGGCCGTGCAGTGGCCCGGGCACGACCGGACGGGGATCCACGAGAGCCCTACACGGGCGCGCGCGCCATGCGAAAGGACGATACGGCGAGACCAGCAGGCACGAGCGCGAAAATGGCTGCTGCGGCCAGGAGGGTCGGTCGGATTCCCCAGCCGTCGGCCAGGATTCCGGCGAGCGGGGCAGCGATCACCATGACGGCCCGGTTGAAGGAGCGCAGCGTGGTGTTGGTCCGGGCCTGGAGCTCATCGGGCGTGATGAGCTGGCGGTAGCTCATCTCGTGGGAGTTGCTCACGCCCATCGCCAGCCCATAGAGCCCCTGCCCGGCGGCAAGCACTGCGACCGCAGCCCACGCCGGCCCGGGCTCGCCGGCGAACACCATCACGAGCACGCCCACGACGGTGATGAGGTGGGCGGTGATGATCGTCCAGCCGGTCCCGAGCCGCCGACCCACCCAGGTGGTGACGGCGGCTCCGAGGAGCGCACCGACCCCGCCGACCGCGCCGATGACGCCGAACTGGAACGGCGACAGGCTCAGCTCACTGAGCGCGTACGGCGCCAGGACCACACCGATGACGGCGTTGCCGACGAACCACACGTGCGTGTAGATGGCCAGGGTCCGCAGTCCGGATCCGCCATACGCCCAACGGATGCCGTCGCGGATCTCCCGCACCAGTTCTCGGGCCGTGGCTCCTGCCATGGACCGGGGCTCGGTCTGGTGGATCCGGCTCACCGTGATCGCGGAATAGACATACGTCAGAGCGTCCGCGAGGACGGCGAGCGGGGCACCCAAGGCGCTCACGAGCAGTCCGCCAAGCGCGGGACCGGCGCTCATGGCCACTGCGTCAGCGCCGTCAACCCGCGCATGTGCGCGCTGGAGGTGCCGAGGCTGCACCAGACGAGGGAGGAAGGCCATGTCGGCTGCACCGTGGATCACCGACGCAGTCCCGTACGCCATCACGATCACGAGCAGCCCCGGAAACGTCAGGAGGTCCCACCACCACAGCAGCGGAATCGTCGCCAGCAGGCCCGCCTGTGCCAGGTCGGTGACGATCATGACCGGGCGTCGAGCGTGGCGATCGACCAGCGCTCCCACCACGACACCGACGACCAGGAAGGGCAACCAGCGCGCCGAGTTCAGCCAGCCGACTTGAACCGCTGAGCCATGCAGAGTCAGCACCACCAACGTCTGCAGCGCCAGCAAGGTGATGTAGTTGCCGAAGCCCGAGACAGCATCGGCTCGCCAGTACAACAAGAACGACCGCGACGGGAAGCTCTCGTCACGGCCCATGCCGCCATGCTGCCAAACCCGAAGCGTCACCGCTCACCGACGTCGGCAGAACGCCTTCACCCTCCGACGGCACCATCCGTCGTCTCACGCAACAGGTCGAGATGACCGCAATGCCGTGCCGTCTCCTGGATCATGTGAATCATCGCGTAGCGCAGGGTGAAGTCCATGTCCTCTCCGCGGGCGGCATCGTCGAGGTGGGAATCCGCAACAGCGCGTCGAGAGCTCTCGCACTCCTCGACGTAGTCGGCCACGATCCTGGCGAGCGTGTCTCCAGGCTCGATCCGGAAGTTGCTGTGGAGGTCGTCGTCGGTCCACGGCCACGCCACGTCGAGGTTCGCGAAGTCGATGCTGAACCAGAACCGCTCGGTTCCCGTCAGGTGCTTGACCACAGTGGCCGGGGTCAGCGTGGACGGCGAGACCGCCGCGGTGAACGCCTGGGTGTCGGTGAGACCGGCCACCTTGTTGACCACCGTTGCACGGTAGAAGTCGAGCATGCTCTCCAGCATCGCCCTCTCGGAGCCGTGCTGGATCGGCCGTGCCCGCGCCATTGCCGTCACCTCGGTCATGACGACAGCCTAGGCAAGCGACTCAGCGACCGCAGCGGTCGACCCGCTCCCAGGGCCAGTCGGTAGCGAGCCAGCGTGCGACTGCGTCGGCGAGCGGCACGTCGAGGCTCGCCCTGTCGGCTCGTACCCACGACTGCACTTTCACGTCCCACTCCTCGGAGGCCGAGGGGTACAGGTAGAGGCAGCCGATCACGGCGTTGTCGCCAGGGTGGAGGACCGTGAACGTGTAGCCGGCGCCACGCGTGAAGTCGTCGGCATGGCCGCGCAGGTCGGAGAGGTTCTCCTCCAGCGTCATGCCATGGGGTGGTGGCCAGCTGCTCTCGGCATAGCCGGGAGTGGAGCGGATGTGCTCGATGCTCGACATCCAGGCGGCGTGGTCGGCCTCGTTGTGCTGCGGCCCCAGTGGTTCGAGCCGGAACTCATCGGTGGCGAGGGAGGTCGGCGGATCGAAGTCGACCGGCACGAACCCGTCCGAAGGCATGTCCCGACCGTAGCGCGGATGCCCCACGCTGCCCAGCGAGACGCCCGGCTAGCGCGGCAGCTCCACCAGGAAGCGACATCCGCTGCCGACATTGCGGACGCTCACGGTGCCCCGATGCGCTTCGGCAATTCCGCGGACGATGGCGAGGCCGAGTCCCGATCCGGCCGCCGCCTCCGGAGTACGGGCGTGGCTGCCGCGCCAGGCCACTTCGAAGACGCGGTCGAGGTCGGGCTCCGGGATCCCTCCACACGCGTCGCTCACGGCGAACTCGACCCCGTCCGCACCCTGTCGCGCCGTCACCTCGACGACACCTTCGCTCGGCGTGTGCCGGATCGCGTTGGTCACGAGGTTGCCGATCATCCGCGCCAGCTCCCGCGGGTCGGCGCGGACAGCGACTCCGGGCTCGGCATACCCACCCAGCCGTACGCCGTTCGCGCGGGCCACCGGCTCGCTCACCGCCAATGCCTCGCTGATCGCGTCCTCGATCGGCACCAGCTCCAGGCTGAGCTGGAGTGCGCCGGAGTGGATGCGGGACAGCTCGAACAGGTCGTCGACCATCCGGGTCATCCGGTCGACGGTCTCGCGCATCTGCTGGTGGTAGCGGGCCGGGTCGTCGGCCATGCCGTCCTCGAGGGCCTCGGCCATCGCGCGCAGACCGGCCAGCGGCGTACGCAGGTCGTGAGAGACCCAGGCCACGAGCTCGCGGCGGGACGCCTCGAGAGCGCGCTCGCGCTCCCGCGAAGCCTCCAACCGGGCCGAGGTCTCTGCGAGCTGGGTGGACACGGCCGAGAGCTCGCTGGATGTCCCCGCGGGTGCCACGAACGACCCGTGCTCGCCGAGCGCCCGGGTCGCCTCCTGCACCGCACGCGAGCCGCGCACCGTCAGGCCTGCCACCAGGAGCGAGAAAGCGAGGGAGACCACCCCCGCGACGCCCGCTACCCAGAGCACGACCTGGAAGTCGTGGGCGGACAGGAACATGGCCCGGGCCGTTCCGACGATCCCGGCCACCAGGCCGAGCACTCCGATCATCGCGACGATCGCGAACGACCACCGCAGCGAGCTGGTGCGGGTCACGTGAGCCAGGAGGAGGCCGACGACTCCCACCGCACTGGCGAGCGCGGCCGCGATGAGGATGACCTGGAAGGTCCCTTCAGACATTCGAGGGCTCCCAGCGGTAACCGGTCCCCCACACGGTGACCAGCCGCGTCGGCATCGTCGGGTCGAGCTCGATCTTCTCGCGCAGCCGCCGCACATGTACGGTCACGGTCGACTGGTCGCCGAACGACCATCCCCAGACCTTCTCCAGCAGCTCGACGCGGGTGAAGGCCACGTTGGGGTTTGCGACCAGGAACCGGAGCAGGTCGAACTCGCGCATCGTCAGCGGCACCGGCCGGGCATCGAGCGTGGCCTGCCTGCTGGGGCCGTCGATGCAAAGGGAACCGTCCTGCAGGACTCTCGGGTCCGGTGACGCCGTCTCGCCCGCCCGGCGCAGCACCGACCCGACCCGCAGCACGAGCTCACGTGGGCTGAACGGCTTGGTCAGGTAGTCGTCGGCGCCGAGCTCGAGGCCCACCACGCGGTCGGCCTCGGCGCCGAGAGCGGTCAACATGATCACCGGGAGGTCACCCTCCTTGCGCAGCCGACGGCACACCTCGAGGCCGTCCAGACCCGGCAGCATGACGTCGAGCACCACCAGGTCGGGACGCTCGCGCGCCACCAGTGTCAGCGCCGTCTCGCCGTCTGCCGCCTCAGCGACGTCGTACTGCTCGGCGCGCAGGTAGCTGAGCACCACCTCGCGCACGGTGGAGTCGTCGTCGACGACCAGGACCCGGGTCATGGCCTACCTGTCCGCGGCGCCATGGGCACGTCCGCATCAGCTCGAGTAGGACCGTCGCCGCCCCCGGCGACGTGGCGCTCGTCCACGCGCGCCAGCTGCCGTCTGTTCCACCACGCGGCAACGGCAACCCCGGTGGCGACCAGGGCAGCGAGCACGAGCCAGCCGGCCGTGTAGTTGCGGTCCAGCAGTGTCGGGTTGTCTGCCCGGGCCCCGTACCGGCCCAGGACAGGAATGGCCATGATGGTGGCGCTCCCGAGCACGACGAAGCCGGCAACGACCGGCGTCCGGGCCCACGCAGGCATGGCCCGCACAGTCACGACCCCCAGCAGCACCACGACCGGCGCCAGCAGGCCGTCATGGGCGATGACACCGCCGACCAACCAGGTCGCGGTGTGCAGGAGGTTGTCGAGGCCGCGGTCGATGAGCTTCATGACCCCGACGGCGGCGAGGACGATCCCGGCCAACCCCAGAATGACCCGCGTCGCCCTCATGCCTTGACCTCCAGGGCGTTGACCCACTTGGTCTGCTTCACTCCCGGTCGGTTGGGCGCGATCAGTCGGCACGGATAGCCGTGGTCGATCGACAGCGGCGAGCCGTTGAGCTCGAGTGCCAGCAAGGTGAGCGGGTCGCTCGCGAACTCCTGCGGCAGCAGGCTCACGCCGTAGTAGCCGACCTGCTGGAGGGATCGGACGACCACGTCGGAGCCGGCCGGCGCCTGCACGAGCGCGAGCAGGTCGGCCATCCGGACTCCTCGCCAGTCACCGGAGGCGCTCCAGCCCTCCACACAGGCGATCGGCAGGGTCGCCGCGGTCTGCGGCATCGCCCGCAGGTCGTCCAGAGTGAGCTCGACCTTGGTGGAGCCGGACGTGATCGACATCCGGTAGGCGGGGTCGACCGCGGCCGAGGTGACCTGCGCGGCATGAGCACTTTTGTTGATGGGGATGCCCTGCGGGCCGTCGCCAGACCGGACGCCGAAGACGGACACCTTCCGGAGCCAGGGCACCGTCTCCCCGGCCATGGACAGGGTCACGACCCCGGTGGCCAGCCAGGTCGTGCGCAACAGTCCCCGGCGCGTCAGACCAGGCGTCCCCGTCGCCGTATGACGGCCGTCGTCCGGCCCCACGTCCGCGTCGACCGGAGAGCTGAGCGCCGACCGGATGAGCGGCAGCTTGACCGCGATGTGCAGCACCAGGGCGCCGATGGCGACCCAGGCCACGGCGTAGTGGGTGGCCCGGAACGAGAAGCTCCACGGATACCACTGGGCCGAGTTGGCCAGGCCGGTCGAGAGCTGGAAGACCGAGGCCGACACGAGCACGGCGATCGAGACGCGCTCGAGCAGCTGGAGCGCCAACCGGCGTACGTGCGTGAGGTCGAAGCGCTCGAACAGCTTGGGGTAGACCGACCACAGCTTCACGAGCAGCAGCGGCACGGCAGCCGAACCACTGATGACGTGCAGGCCCTGGGTGACGCGGTACAGCGACACCGGCCGGGTGGGCAACGTGAGCCAGCCGGTCGGGTTCTGCGAGAAGTGCGAGTAAAGACCGGTCAGGAACGCCAGCCCGAAGCAGACGCCCAGCCAGAGGCCGACGCGCGCGGTGACGGCGGGGCTGCGCAGCCGGGAGGAGAACGACTCCGGAGCCGGGGCCGCGGCCGTCAGCTTCTCGAGGACCGAGCTGGGCGACGCGGCCATCACGACACCGGCTTCTGCAGGGCGGCGAACCAGCGTCCGTTGTGCTCGACGACCTCGAGCACGCGGAGCGACGCCGCGGCCGCCAGCTGCTCGATCCGGTCGGCCGGCACGATCGCCCACGGGAACGGCTCCGACCGACGGCCCGCGACCTCCAGCCCGATGTGATGCACGCTGACCGGTCCCCCGGGACTGGAGAGGTCGACGACCACCCTGCCGCCATCGACGAGGAGCTCCTCGACCCGTCGTAGCAGCCGGACCGGGTCGCCACCGATCCCGATGTTGCCGTCGGCGAGCAGGGCTGTCTCCCATCGGCCCTCGGCGGGCAGCGGCGAGAAGACGTCCCGCTGCAACGCGAGTCCGCCGCGACGACGCGCCTGGCGGACGGCCTCCGGTACGACGTCGATGCCGAGCGCGCTCACTCCGAGGCAGAGCAACGCATGCGTCATCCGTCCCGGTCCACAGCCGATGTCGACCGTGGTGCCCTGGCAGCGGGCGAGCAGCTGGTGGTCGCTCGCGTCGGCGTCGCGGCGCCACCGCCGGGCCGGCATAGCCTGGAGGTCGTGGCCGAGCCCGAAGATCCGGCAGTGCTCACCGCGCAGCGCAGCAGTGAAGGCGCCCCCCGGTGTCAACGTACGACGGGGCACCTCGACCAGGTCTCCAGCGGCATCCAGGTCCGCGACGTCCGGGGCCCTCATCGGGCGGTCTCGCCCTCGAGCGCGGCTGTGGAGTCGCCGTAGATCTGTCTGAAGACCCGGCTGAACGACAGCTCCGGGAACTGTTCCGTCACCGCGTGCGCGTCCACGAGCGTGTCCACGTCGGTGAGCTCGTGCAGCATCGTGACGGTGGCGCCACCTCGGCGCAGCGCCTGGCTGGTCAGGCTGCCGGTGTCGGCACGCGACATCGGAACATCCGCCAGGCAGTCGGCGAGACCCCGGCGACCGGTGGCCAGGCCCCACCATCCGCCGTCGGCGGCGGGCCCGAGCGCGCACGCGTGCCTGTCGTCGTGCACCACCCGCGCCAGCTCGCTGAGGTCGGCCGCGGACACCTGCGGGGTGTCGGTCCCGATCTGCACGACGATCTGATCACCCCACAGGTCCGCCGCGTCGCGGTGGGCGTTGACCAGCCGCTCGGCGAAGCCGGAACCTCGCTGGTCGACACGCTGCCAGCTGCTGAGGCGATCGGCGAGCTCCGGTGCGCGCTCGGCGTCAGCGAGATCCCCCGTGAGTGAGACGAGGCGATGCTCCGGTCCCACGGCTGCTTCGACTGCATCGAGCGTGTCGAGCAGGGCTGCGGCCGCCAGCTCGGCGGCGGCGACGTCGCCGAGGGTGACAGCGAGCCTCGTCTTCGCCAGACCAGGCACCGGCGCCTTGGCCATCACCAGGACCCGGACCGGCGTGACCTGCTGGACGCGGTTCATGGCAGCATCCGAGCGAAGTCGCGAGCAGTCCTGAGCGTGCCTCGGACCGAGCCCGAGACCTTGGACGACGTACCCGCGGCGCGCGGACGATAGGTGATGTCGTGCTCGGTCAGCACCCAGCCGGCGGCCTGTGCCTTGACGAGCAGCTCGACGGGGTAGCCGAAGCGACGGTCCTCCAGGCCGAGGCCGAGCAGGTCGGCGGTCCGGCAGACCCGCATCGGCGCGATGTCGCGCACGGCGAGGCCCGTACGACGGCGCAGCCAGGCCAGCACCAGGGCGTTGCCCCAGCGAGCGTGCCACGGATGGGCCGCCGAGGACACCGGCCGCCGTCGACCGACCGCCATGGTGGCACGCCCCTGCTCGACGTCGTCGAGAAGCAGCAGGAGGTCAGCGGGGTTCATCGAGCCATCGCCGTCCATCACCGCGACGAACTCGGCGGTGGCCGCCTCGATCCCCCGGTGCACAGCCGCGCCGTATCCGGCGCGCTCCTCGTGGACGACCCTTGCCCCGAGCCGTCGGGCGACATCAGCGGTGCCATCGCGCGAGCCGTTGTCGACCACGATCACGCCGATCGCATCGGGCACCGCGGCGATGACCGCGGGCAGCGCTGCTGCCTCGTCACGGCACGGCAGCACCAGGTCGCATCGGGCAGGCATGGGTCCACCGTAGAGAAGAACCGCGGCAAACACCCGCGAGGGCGGCTTACGGAACTGTGACGACGGGCTCGCAGCGGTGCGGTTGTCGTCGGATCCGGTCAGAGATTGAGGTGGTCCTTGAGCAGGGCGTAGCCCACGAACGCGACGACGTCGAGCAAGGTATGAGCGATGACCAGCGGCAGGATCCGGCCCTTGCGATGGAAGTAACCGGCGAAGATCAGGCCCATGACGGCGTTGCCGACGAACGCACCGAACCCCTGGTACAGGTGGTAGCTGCCCCGAAGCACGGCGCTCGCCCCGAGCAGCCAGGCCGGGGTCCAACCGAGCTGCCGCAGCCGCGTGATCAGGTAGCCGACGACCACGACCTCCTCGAGCAGCGCGTTCTGGGCCGCCGCCAGCACCAGGACCGGGAGCGTCCACCAGTGCTCGTTGAGCGCGGTCGGAACGACGGTGGCGTTGAGGTTCAGCGCCTTCGCGAGGTAGTAGAGCCCCAGCCCCGGCAGGCCGATCACGGCCGCCAGCCCCGCGCCCCAGGCAAGGTCGTGGACGACCTGCGCCCGGCTGCGCAGGTCGATGCCGAGCCGGCGCACGGCCGAACGGCCAGGCTCGGTCAGCAGGAAGATCACCAAAGCGACCGGCACCAGCGCGAAAGCGATGCCGGCCAGCTGGTAGGTCAGGTCCAACAGCGGCCGCGGGGTGTAGGACTGGTTCAGCGTCGCGGTCTGCTCCGACAGCTTGCCTGGCTCGGTCACCTTCGCGACCAGGCTGATGACGGAGTAGACCGCCGACGCACCCAGCGAGAGCCCGAGCACGATGATGATCTCCCAGCGCATCCGGCCGGCCGCGGTGGGACTCAGCCCGCCGCGGTCCTCGTGGGCGTCCACCGCGGCGGCGGCGTCGGACGGCATACGGGAAGACGAGCTCACGGGGGCAAGTCTGCCGTGAGCACCCAAGAAGGGGCTGAGGTAGTCGGTGCCGGGTCGGTACGCTCGACGCCATGAGCCAGCCGGTCGAGCCCTCCGTCCCCGAAGGTTCTGAGGACCCCACCCGGTCCGAGCCGGTCGAGCAGGGACGCGTCATCGTCGTCACCTACAACCACGTCGCAGCGGCGATCGCGTCCATGGCCACCGTCGCCGGGCGGCCCGTCGTGGTGCTCGACCATCGCGGCGACCACCCCGAGCCGATCGCCTGGCTCGACGAGAACACGTTGCTGGCTGACGACTCCCTGGTCGTGTGCGACCACGATGCTCCTGGCGCCCTCGACCTGCTGCGAGAAGGACTGCGCGGCCCGGGCCGCTACGTCGCGATGATGGGAAGCCGGCGCCGCGCCGAGCACGTGTTCGCCCTGCTCCACGACGAGGGCTTCAGCCATGACACGACCGCCCGATTGCGTGTTCCGGCGGGGCTCGACATCGGCGGCAAGGCACCCGGCGAGATCGCGCTGTCGGTGCTGGCCGAGATCGTCGCAACGTCGTATGAGCGTCCGGGTGGTCCGATGAGCGCCACGGTCCCCCGCGACCGCGCGTGACGGGTCCGCCTCGCCTCGACGGGCGCGCCCTGGTCCGAGGCCCGGCCATCGTGGGGCTCGCCGTGGCCGCACTCCTGATGTTCCTGGCCTGGCTGATCCCGGCGGCGTGGAACTGGGACGTGCACATGCGCTCGTGGCCGCCGCTGCACGCGTACTGGGACCCGCGCGTCGGTCCGGGCACGATCCCCGCCCTCGTGATCGCGGTGCTGGGCGTGGTCTACGCGGCCCGGTTCGCGCAGACTGCGTCCTGGCGACTGCTGCTCCTCGGTACGTACGGCGCAGCGCTGGCGTGGCTGTCGAGCCTGGCGCTGGTCGACGGCAACGACGGCATCGGCGTGATCCTCAACTACAAGTACGAGTACCTCAACACAGCACGAAAGATCGACTCCTGGTCGGCACTGTCGACGATGTTGCACGAGTACGTCGCCCGGATCGATGCCGACCACCCGCACAACTGGCCGACCCACATCGCTGGGCACCCACCGGGCGCGGTCATGTTCTTCATCGCGCTCGTGGCCGTCGGGCTGGGCAGCGGTCTCGCCGCCGGCTGGGTGGTGATCATCGTGTCCTCCACGACGGCGGTCGCCGTCCTGCAGACGCTTCGCGTGCTGGGTCAGGAGGAGGTGGCCCGCCGCGCGGCCCCGTTCCTGGTGCTCGGTCCGGCTGCGATCTGGATGGCGGTGTCGGCCGACGCCGTCTTCGGGACCGTCGCGGCCTGGGGTACGTGCTGTCTTGCCGTTGCAGCCACCCGGTCGACGGCGAGGGCGACCGCGTCCTGGTCAGTGCTGGCCGGTCTCCTCCTCGGCTACTGCGCCATGATGTCCTACGGCCTGGGTCTGCTCGCCGTCCTGGCCGTTGCCGTGCTGGTCATCACGCGACGGTGGGCACCACTCCCCTGGGTCGCCGGAGCGGGCCTTGCGGTCCTGCTCACGTTCTACGCGGCCGGATTCGCCTGGTGGGACGGGCTCCCGGCGTTGCACGAGCGCCAGTTCCGCGGGGTCGCTGCAAGTCGGCCGCAGCAGTACTACCTGTGGGGCAACCTGGCCGCGCTCGCCTGGAGCGCAGGCCCCGTCATGTTCGCCGGACTGGCCGTGGTGGTGGCCCGACGGTGGTCCTCCTGGCGCGCGGTGCTCACTGCGAGCGCGGGTCCCCTGGTGTCGACCAGGGTCGTGGCGCTGTTGTCGTTGGCGGGGGTGGTCATGGTGCTCGGCGCTGACGTGTCCGGGGCGAGCCGTGGCGAGGTCGAGCGGATCTGGTTGCCGTTCGTGCCGTGGCTGCTGGTCGCGACGGCACTCCTACCACGTCCGTGGCGCCGAGTCGGGCTGGTCCTCCAGGTGTGCGTCGCCCTGCTCGCGCAACACTTCCTGCACCCGGACTGGTAGCTCAGGCGTCCCGGAGCGGGGCGGTGGCGAAGGCCCGCAACCCGTCATCCGGCGCGATGTCCGCCGTGAAGCCCAGCACGTCCTGGGCGCGTTGTGGGCTGGCGACGATGTGGCGGACGTCGCCCGCCCTGAACTGGCCGGTGACCTGGGGGGCCAGCTGGTCGCGCCCGGTGCCCGTGGCGACCAGCTGTGCCACCTCGGCGATCCGGACCGGCCGTCCCGAGCACACGTTGAACGCCTCGAACGTGTCGTCCCCGAGGTCCATCACCCGCTCGACCGCCCGGACGTTCGCGCGTCCGACGTCGTCGACGTGCACGAAGTCGCGCATCTGGCCGCCGTCCTCGTACACCGTAGGCGCCCGGCCCGACTCCAGTGCCGACCGGAACATGGCCGCGACGCCGGAGTAGGGGGTGTCACGCGGCATACCCGGCCCGTAGACGTTGTGATACCGCAAGGCCACGACCGACCCGGGCAGCTGTCGTGCCCAGGC
Source organism: uncultured Actinomycetota bacterium (assembly GCA_963750495.1). Taxonomy (GTDB): domain Bacteria; phylum Actinomycetota; class Actinomycetes; order Propionibacteriales; family Nocardioidaceae; genus JANLYC01. The sequence goes on along the minus strand of CAVVQV010000014.1, from coordinate 63,820 downwards.
GAGGGCGTAGTGCTCCTGGGCGAGCTTGCTCGCTGCGTAGCTGCTGCGCGGCTGGAGCCGCGCCTCTTCGTCGACCAGTGCCCAGTCCATCGCCTGGCCGCACTGCGGACAACCGACCTCGAACGACCCCGCAGTCAGCGCGTCGAGCTCGCGACGGGTGGCCGGCTGGTCGCCGTGCTCGGCGCACCGGTAGCGGCCGTCGCCGTACACGACCATCGACGACGCGAGGGCCAGGCGGCGGGTTCCGGCCTCGGCCATGGCTGCCAGCAGCACCGCGGTACCCAGGTCATTGTGTCCGGCGTACAGCGGCAGGTCTGCCGGCGTGACTCCGGCGCCGACCATCGCCGCCTGGTGGCAGACGACGTCGACCCCGTCGAGCAGCCGTCGCACGTGGTCGAGCTCGCGGACGTCGGCGCGGTGAATCTCCTCGACCCGTGGGTGCGCCTCTCCCCGGCCGCGATGGGCCTGGGGAATGAACGCGTCCACACCGATCACCTCGTGGCCCGCCGATTCCAGCTGAGACCAGACGACGCCGGCGATGAAGCCTGCCGCGCCGGTGACCAGCACCCTCATCGGGCCATTTCCACGTGCCGTCCGGCGAGCGAAACCTGGATGCCGTCCTGCTGGACGTCCAGCGCCGTGATGGTGAAGCTGCGCGGCAGGCCGTAGATCGGATGCGAGCTGCGCACGAGCGATGTGAGCAGCGGGCGCAGGGTGGTCGGGATCGGGGCGATGCGGGTCGCCCCGTTGGTTCCGACGAAGGCAATGGTGCCGTCAGACACCGCCACGCCCACGTCGACACTGACGGTGCTCGGCAATCCGGACTTCTTGTCGGGCGTGAGCGAGATCATGCCGGCTCCTGCGCTCCCCTTGCCGCCGTACTTCGCCTTGAACGGCCCGAGGGCGCTCACTGCGGAGTAGGGGATCAGCGCGCTCCCGGTCATCTGGTCGGCCGTCACCTGCTGGAACCGGTCGCTCGTGTGCACGCCGGTGAATGTGACCGCAATGTCTTCGATCCGGACCTCCTTGGTGGCACCGGTCTTGGCCTGGACCGCAGGCAGGGTCATCGTGACCTTGGAGATGTCGTTCGACATCACCTGGGTCAGGAACGGGAAGCCCTTGATCTCGACGTTCGGCTTCGACGACAGGTTCTCGCGATGCATCACGTAGGTGGCGACATGGTCCTCGACGAAGTGCACAGCGAGGCGGTCGCCTCCTATGAGGAGAACCGCAAGCACGGCGAAGCTGATCGCTATTCTGCGCACGTTGGTGGTTCTCCTCGGTGAGGGGACAGGATCCGGATAGGCGTCATGGCAGCGTGATCGGTAGGTCGAAGCCGTCCAGGGCGTGCTCGCAAGCACAGCCGGTCCGGATCTCGGGGAGCTTGTCGATCACGCCGACGAGCAGGTCTCGCAGCCGGTCGAGGTTATCTGCGAAGGCGGCGAACACGTCGGCCTGGTTGACCGACTCGTCGCTGCTGACGCCGGCGTCGCGGTCGGTGACCAGCGCGATGGCGGCGTAGCACAACGCCAGCTCGCGAGCCAGGACGGCTTCGGGATGACCGGTCATGTTGACGAGTGACCACCCCTGGGCGGCATACCACTGCGACTCGGCTCTCGTGGAGAAGCGGGGCCCCTCGATCACCACCATGGCTCCCCCGTCGACGATCTCGTCATCAGCAGCGGTCAGTGAGTTGCGGAGGCTCGGACAGTACGGGTCAGCGAAGCCGACGTGGCAGGCGCCGGCGTCGAAGAACGTCTGGACGCGAGACGTCGTCCGGTCGACCAGCTGGTCAGGCACGACGACCGCCCCCGGTCCCAGCTCGGTCCGGAGGCTGCCGACTGCACACGGGGCGAGGATGCGGCGTACGCCGAGTGAGCGCAGCGCCCACAGGTTCGCGCGGTAGTTGACCCGGTGCGCAGGGAACTCATGGTGGCGCCCGTGCCGCGGCAGGAACGCCACGGCGCGACCGTTGACCCGACCCACCGAGACAGGGGCTGACGGGTCGCCGTAGGGAGTCGCCACTGCGATGTCGGTCGGCCAGTCGAGGAACTCGTAGAAGCCCGAACCGCCGATGACGGCGATCTCAGCCCGAACATCAGACATGCGCGTCAGTCTGACACCTCGACCCGCCCAGTCCGTGCCGCCGTGCCGCTGAGGGCGTGGCGGGACGGACCGGACGGGTCGGCCGTCGCGCGGCGCTCAGGCTCGGGGTGAACCAGCGCCGACCAGTTCCTCAACCGGGCCGACTGGTGTGGGCTGTCTGTCGTGCTCACGCAGGCCGTGCCGCTCCCACCACCGCCGCAACGGACCGGGAGCCCACCAGTTGGCGTCGCCGAGCAGTCGCATCGTGGCCGGGACGAGCAGGGCGCGGACGACGGTGGCGTCGAGCAGGACCGCCACGAGCATCCCGATCCCGATCATCTTCAGGAAGACGATGCCTGAGGTGGCGAACCCGCCGATCACGACCGCCAGCAGCAGCGCCGCGCTGGTGATGATGCGGCCACTCCGCTCCAGACCCGTGGCCACCGAGGCCGTGTTGTCGTGCGTGCGATCCCATTCCTCGCGGATGCGGGACAGGAGGAAGACCTCGTAGTCCATCGACAGCCCGAACAGGATCCCCAGCATGAGGATGGGCTGGGTCGCGTCCAGGAAGCCGGGTGAGGTGAACCCCAACAGTCCCGACAGGTGTCCGTCGGCGAAGATCCACGTGACGACGCCGAACGACGCACCGATCGAGACCGTGTTCATGAGGACGGCCTTGACCGGCAGCACCAGCGATCCGAAGGCCAGGAACAGCAGCACCAGCATGACGGCGACCACGATGAGGCCCATCCAGGGCAGGTGCTTGCCGATCGAGTGGATCAGGTCGACGCTCTCGGCCGCGGATCCGCCGACCAGGGCCGAGGCGCCAGGCCCTGGGTCGACCTCGCGGAGCTGCTGCACGATCTGGTGTGAGCGTTCGGTCTGGCTGTTGCCACTCCACCTGACCTCGATGAGCGCAGCCTCATCGGCCGGATCGTTGGTTCGGTCGACGATCCGGGCCGATGACACTCCGTCGACGGCGCCGAGCGCGGCGACGTACGACGTCACCTCACTGCTGCTGGCGCTGCTGAGCATGACGCTGGCGGTCGAGGTCTCGCCACCGAAGCGCTCCGCCTGGACGAGCGCGGCCCCATGGCTGGGGGCGCTGGCCGGCAGGACGCGGTAGTCGACACTGCCCCAGCTGGTGGAGAGGAACGGCGTGGCCAGCGCGAACAACGCCGCCGTGATCGCCACGAGGTAGACGACCGGTCGCCGCATCACGCTGTGAGCCACCTTGGCCCACCGCGACACGACCGGAGACCCGGTCACGAGTGTGGTCCGGCGTCCGCGTCGCCACGGCATCCGACCCGCGTCGATGCGCGGACCGAGCACAGCGAGCAGGGCAGGCAGGATCGTCAGGGCGGCGGTCATCGCGACGAGCACGGCAGCGACGCCGCCATACCCCATCGACCGCAGGAAGTTCTGCGGGAAGATCAGCAGCGACGACATCGAGGCTGCAACCGTGAGGCCTGAGAAGAGCACGGTGCGGCCAGCGGTCGCGATCGTGCGTGCCACGGCAGCATGAACGTGCTCGCGCTCGGTGCCCGGCTGGGCCGCGAGCTCCTCGCGGAAGCGGCTCACGACGAACAGCGCGTAGTCGATGGCCAGACCCATCCCGATCAGCGTGATGATGTTGATCGCGAACACGGACACGTCGGTGACGTTGGTGAGCAGTCGCAGCGATGCGAAGGCCCCGAACACGGCGATCGCGCCGATGAGACCGGGCATGAGCGCCGCGACGACACTGCCGAAGATGACCAGGCTGAGGAGGAACACCAGCGGCATCGTCATGGACTCGGCGCGCGCGATGTCGGCACTCACGGACTCGTTCACGTCACCGAAGACCGCCCAGGGGCCGCCCACGTTGGTGGTGAGACCGGTTGCCTCGAGCTTGTCCTTGATGTCCTCATAGCTGGCGTGCTTGTCGTCCTGGGTGACGCCGATGAGAGTCAGGACGACCATGGCGGCGTGCCCGTCGGCGCTGACGAGTCCCTTGGCGTGCGGTGCGTAGTAGGGCTGGACGCGGACGACGGCGTGAGCCGGTAGCCCTGCGACGACGTCCTTGACCGAGCCCTCGAAAGCGGGGTCGGTGGCAGCCAGGTCGTTGCTGGAGTAGATCGCCACCACGTCCGCGTCATGGCTGGTGAAGGTCGCGGACTCCGATGCCACCTCCTTCGCCGACTCGCTGGCGGGGTCGTCGAACCCCCCGTTGCTGAGCGAGCCGAAGACGCCCACCCCGTATCCGATGCACAGCACCAGAGCGGCCACCCCGCTGACAAGCACTGCTGTTGCCCTACGTGCCACCACGGCACCCCATCGCCGGATCATCTGTTTCGCCTCTCGCGATATCATGTCACTGTTGTTAACATCAGTAACTGTTTACGATGTTCACTAGATTGTCAAGCGTTTATGATGGACCAGTTGGAGAGGAGTCCCGATGACCGAAGCAGTTCCGGTTGCGGAGGCCGCCGAGGTACCGCTGACCCGCCGTGAACGTCAACGGCAGGCGACGTACGACGAGATCGTCGAGGTGTCCCGCCGCCTGATGGACAAGGGAGACGGCCTGTCGCTGCGTGCCGTGGCGGCCGAGATGGGCATGACCGCCCCGGCGCTGTACCGCTACGTCGACAGCTACCAGGAGCTCGTGCTGCTCATCGGCCGCTCGATCTACGCAGACGTGCTCACCACGATGACGCGGTGGCGCGACCGTTTCACCGACGACGACCCAGGCGCCCAGATCATCGCTGCCGCGTACGGCTTCCGACACTGGGCGTTGAGTCATCGCGAGGAGTTCAGCCTGTTGTTCGCCAACCCGGCGGTGTCGAAGGAGGACGGGACCGAGCCGGACGACGGCGTCCGGGAGTTCGCGCACTTCTACGGCGAGATCTACCAGCGGCTGTGGGACCGGTACGCCTTCCCCGTCCCGGCGGACGAGGAGCTCGACCCCGATGCGCTGAGCTCGTTGAACGCGCAGCGCGCGGCCGGAGTACTGCCTTGCGACTTCCCCGACATGCCGATCGGCCTGAACTGGGTCCTGATGCGGGCCTGGAACCGGCTCTACGGCACGGTCACCCTCGAGGTCTTCAAGCACGTCGACTCCGGACTGATCGCGTCCGGCGCCCTTTTCCGCGCCATGCTCGAGGACAACGGGCGCGACCTGAACTTCGGGGACGACTGGCCGCGACTGCGGGCGCTGCTCACGGAGGTGGCGGACTCCGCCGAACCGGCGTACCCCGTGGCTCAGCCCGCCGACGCCGGCAAGGCAAACCTGTAGTCGCAGAGGCGCGTTTGCCTGGTTCACAAGCCAGCTGGCTTGTGAACTAGGCAAACGCGGACGGCCAGGGAGGCAGATGCTCAGCCGGGGAAGGGGGTGCTACTTGAGGAGGAGGGTGCCGACGCGGCGGCCGGCGACGAACAGGCCTACCAGGCCCATGGCGGCCAGGTAGATGACCGCGATCACCGCATCCCAGCCCATCGCCCCGAGTGCCATCTCGCGGCACAGCACGACGCCCTGGTAGAGCGGCGTCCAGCGCACGATGGCCTCGACCGTGTCGGGGTAGGTCGACACCGGGAAGAACGTCGCAGAGAACAGGAACATCGGCGTGATCGACAGCTGGATGTACTCGAAGTCCTGCCAGGTGCGCATCCAGGTCGTCAGCGCCATCCCGGCCCCGGCGAACGCGAACCCGATCAGCATCGTCGCCGGCAACGCCAGCAGCATCCACCACGACGACACCAGGCCGAACGCCAACATGACCACGATGAAGACCGCCGAGTAGATCGCCCCACGCAGCAGCGCCCAGGTGATCTCGCCCCGAGCCACGTCGGTGGGCCGGATCGGGGTGGCCAGCATCGCGTCGTAGAGCTTGGCGTACTTCATCCGGAAGAAGATGTTGTAGGTCGAGTCGAACAAGGCGCCGTTCATCGCCGAGGCGGCCAGCATCGCCGGCGCGACGAAGTCGACGTACCCGACCTTGCTGCCGTCAGCCAGCGTGAAGTCACCGACCAGGCCGCCCACGCCGATGCCGATCGACAGCAGGTAGAGGATCGGCTCGAGCATGCCGGTGACGAACACGAACCAGCCCCGCTTGTAGACCAGGTAGTTGCGCTCGACGATCCGCCAGGGCCGTCCACCCAGGAACGGCAGGCTGACGCGCGGGCCAAGGCTGCGGCGTTCGAGGTCCGGCGCGGTTCCGGTCGGGGCGGTCATGACGAGAGCTTCTTCGCGAAGCCGGTGATGCAGTAGTACCAACCGACGAGCAACCACACCAGCAGGTAGGCGAGGTGACCGAACGCCGGCAACCACGACGCGGTCCCGAGCGTGAGGCTGCGCGACAGCTCGACGCCGTGCCAGATCGGCGTCGCGTAGGCGACCCAGGTGATGGCTTGCGGCAGCTGTGAGATCGGGAAGAACGCACCGCTGAACAAGAACATCGGCATCAGACCGAGCCGGAACACCAGGGAGAAGCCACTGTCGCTCTTGAGCCGGGCCGACAACCCCATGATCGGGGTCGCGTACGCCAGCCCCACGAGCACCGACACGGCGAGAGCCGCCAGACCGCCCACGGGGCCGGCGAGGGCACCGTACGCCGCCAGCACACCGAGGAAGACGGCGCAGGTCAGGGCGATGCGGAAGGCCACGAACGCCAACTGACCTGCCGCGACGTCGGCGACCCGCAGCGGAGTGGCGGCCATCGAGTAGTAGAAGCGCTGCCACTTGAACCCGGCCATCACCGGGTAGGTCGACTCACCCACCCCGGCCTGCATGGCTGTGGTCGCCAGCAGGCCGGGCGCGATGAACGCGAGGTAGCTGACTCCACCCAGAGCATCCGTGGCGGAGTTCTTGTCGACGAAGCTGCCCAGCCCGACACCCATGGCGGTGAGGTAGAGGAACGGCATGAGGAAGCTGGTGATCACCGACCCGCGCCAGGTGCGCTTGTAGACCGTCAGCCAGTAGTCGGTCAGGCGCGGCACGAGGCGGGGGACGAACTCGTCCGGCCTGAGGCGCCGTCGACCTGACCGGCCGGCGGTGGCCGTCGCCGTACCCGTCGTCGAGTCCTGGCTCACGGGGTCACCTGCGTCGCGCTCGGCGCATCGGATCGCATTACGTCCACCTCAGTCGACCAGGGTGCGCCCGGTGAGCCGGAGGAACACGTCCTCCAGCGTCGCCCGGCGCACGAGCGAGGACAGCGGGCGAAGCCCTCGGTCGTGGACCGCAGTGGCGCCGGCCTCGCCGTCGTCGGTGTACAGGAGCAGCCGGTCGGGGAGTACCTCGACCCGCTCGGCGAGATCGGTGACCTTGGCCGCCATCGACTCGTTGTCACCGACCCCGAAGCGCAGCTCGAGCACCTCCCGCGTGGAGTGCTCACGAATGAGCTGGAGCGGCGACCCCTCGGCGACGATGACGCCCTTGTCCATCACGACCAGCCGGTCGCAGAGCTGTTCGGCCTCATCCATGTAGTGGGTGGTCAGCACGAGGGTGACACCCTGCTGCTTGAGCCGGAACAAGCGGTCCCACAGCTGGTGCCGCGCCTGCGGGTCAAGCCCGGTGGTCGGTTCGTCGAGCAGCAGCAGATCGGGCTTGTTGACCAGCGACCGGGCGATCGTCAGCCGCCGCTTCATGCCACCGGACAGGTCGTCGACCTTCGCTTTGCCCTTGTCGGTGAGCTGGACGAAGTCGAGCAGCTCGTCGGTACGCCGGGACGCCTCTGCGCGGCTGAGTCCGAAGTAGCGGCCGTACACGACGAGGTTGTCGAACACGGTGAGCTCGTTGTCGAGCGTGTTCTCCTGCGGGCAGACCCCCAGCCGGGCCCGGATCTCCGACCCGTCGACCGCGGGGTCCATGCCGAGGATCTCGAGCGACCCGCCGGACACCGGCGAGACGGCCCCGATCATCCGCATCGTCGAGGACTTGCCTGCACCGTTGGGGCCGAGAAAGCCGAACGCCTCACCCTGGCGCACCTCGACGTCGATGCCTTTGACCGCCTCGAACGAGCCGTAGGACTTGCGCAGACCTCGCGCCACGATCATCGATCGGACAGCCGGCGGATGCGTCGGCTCGGCGGCGGCCGGGAGGTCAGGCGTGTCGGTGGTCACGAGGCCAGAGCCTAGGCCCGACCACCGACGCTTCCCAACACCTCTTCGACACGGTTCGCACCGTTCCGGTGCCTTGGCGGCTTTCGGCTCGGGGCCGCCCGCCCCTGTGAACGCCGGCTCGCCGCGGGGCCGGAGCGCAGGGCGCGGGGTCCCAGGCCATCGAACCCCGGGATGGGAGGATGACTGTCGCGCCGCTCCGGACATTCCGGTCGTGGTCGTCCGTGCGGATCACGAAACCGGACGTCGTACGCCGAAAAGTTCGCGACCGGGGCAACCACGAAGCACCGCGAGGCGTCCTCGGGTCACGATGACCACGATCACGACCTGCACCCTCGGCCCGGCGGCCACGATCCCGCTGGGCGAGAGCTGGTCTGCACCCGCGGTGCCGCACGACGGGCAGCGGACGGGGGCAGGGCAGGTGCGAGACGACGAGAGCGCGGCATTCGACGCGTTCGTGCGCGCTCGGCTGCCGGAGCTGCTGCGCTTCGGCCGCGCTCTGACCGGATCGCACGAGGCAGCTGCCGACCTGGTGCAGGATGCGCTCGAGCGCACCTTGCTGGCCTGGGGACGGCTGGAGTCCAGGCACGAGCCGGAAGGCTACGTCCGCCGCATCATGGTCAACCGCAACATCAGCATCTGGCGCAAGTTCGGCCGCGAACGTCCTACCGACGTGATCGACGAGCGTGGCACCGAGGACCAGCACTTCGACACCGACCTGTGGCAGGCCATCCAACAGCTTCCCACCAAGCAGCGCGCGGTGATCGCACTGCGCTACTACGACGACATGTCCGAGGCCCAGATCGCCCGCACGCTGGGCTGCTCGGTCGGCACCGTCAAGAGCCAGGCCTCCAAGGCCCTCGCCAAGCTCCGGCTCCTCGTGCCGCAGGACAGCGACCTACACCGGGAGGAGGGACGATGACCACACCGAACGACCCGCACCGGCCCGACCACCTCGAGGCACGACTCCGTCGTACCCTGCAGGGCGGCCGACCCGACCTCGACGTCGAGACCTTCATCGCCGACGTGCGCCGCGGCGCCCGCGGACGCCGTCGCCGACAGGTCGCAGGCGGCGTGCTGGCCACCCTCGCCATCGTCGCCGGCGGCGGGTATGCCGTGGCCTCGACCGGACTCTTCGACGACTCGTCGACGCAGGTCGCTGACCAGGGCACGCCCGCTGTGACATCGGCGCCGCCGTCGACCGGCCCCACCACCGCGTCGACCGAGCAACCGTCGACCGGCACGCGCGGAAGGGCCCTGTCGCTGTCGGCGACGGACAACGAGCACCAGTACGTCCTGCTCACGACCGGACGCGACGGCTGCCAGGCGCCCTGCGCCGAGGTCGACACGACCGCCGACGGCGGCCGGACCTGGCACCGCACCGCGCCACTCGACGTCGACCCGTCGTTCCCCGACCCGACCGCCAGCACCGTCTACGACGTGCGCTTCGCCGACCCGGGCAACGGCTGGGTCTTCGGTGGTGCGCTCCGGTCGACGCACGACGGTGGGGCGACGTGGAACCAGCCGAGCCTCCCCGCCAGCGGCATCGTGACGGCGCTCGAGCCGTCATCCCGTTTCGTCTATGCCAGCGTGTACGACGACGCCTCCGGCACCGCCACGCTCGTGCGCTCCCCCGTCGACCACGACTCGTGGGAGAAGGTCCATCTGGATTGGCGGCTGCGGTACGTCACCGCCATCGCCGTATCGTCGGACATCGTCACGGTGCTGGCCAGCCCGACGTACCTCAGCGCCGACAACCAGATCAGCGCGAGCACCGACGACGGCGCGAACTGGAACCAGATCTCGCCCTGCAAGCTGGGCGACTGGCCGGCGAGCGTCTCCACCAGCGCCGGTGCCGTCTGGACGTTGTGCTCGGGCAAGTCCAGCGCCGCCTGGGTGACGACGAACGCCGGCGACACCTGGATCGACGTACCCGGCAGCTTCTCCCCCGGCGGGCAGGTGATGGGTCGCGACGACTCCACGGCCGTGGTCATCGACAGCGGCTCTCCCGGCATCAGTCTCGTCACCGTCGGCAACCCTCCCGAGCGCGCTTTGACCGACCGTGGCGACTTCCTCCCGATCGGCTTCACCAACGCGGCCACGGGCTACCTTCGGGACTTCGACGGCGGCATCTTGCGCACCACCGACAGCGGTGCGACCTGGCAGACCTACCCGTTGCCCTGACCGGCGGCGCCGGCCCACTCGAGGGCACGCTGGGCGCGCTCGAGGAGAACCGCATCGTTCCCAGCCGCCGACACGTCGATCTGGACCAGGTCGACAGCCGCCCGGGTCGCGGCCGCGGCCAGCACGGCGCCCGTGCGGGCATCACCGCGAACGGACGTCTTCCCGGTCTCGGCCAGCCGAGCTGCCAGTCGCGCGGTCTCGGCGCCCATCTCCGCGATCGCCAACACGACCTCGGCAGCCGCACGCAACGCGGTCGACCGGTCGGTCTCGTCGCGCGCGGCGAGCACCTGGGCGTAGGCGAGCCCGTCGTCGTCCGCGAGCTGGGCGGCTGTCGTGCGGCAGTCGTCGGCATGGTCGGCCAGCTGCTGGGCATCGTCGAGAATGCCGACGGAGTACCGCGCCGCCATCCCGGCGAGTCCCGCAGAGACGGCCACTGTCAGTGCGGCCGCCGCACCGCCTCCCGGTGCAGGGGTGCGCTGAGAGAAGGCCTGCAGCAGGCCGTCGACGGACTGGCTGCCATAGGACCGCTCAGCAGCGCCGGAGTTGTCGTCGAGCCCGGTCAGAACAGACCCACCGTCTGCTCGTCGGCGTCGAGGTCGATCCGGGCGGCAGCCGGGTCGGACCCGAGGCCGGGCATCGTCCGCATGTCGCCACAGATCGGATAGATGAAGCCGGCTCCCACCGAGGCACGTACCTCGCGGACGGGTAGCCGCCACCCCGTGGGGGCACCCTTGAGCTTGGGGTCCGCCGACAGCGACAGGTGGGTCTTGGCCAGACAGATGGGCAGCCGCCCGAACCCCGCAGCCTCATACGTGTCGAGCTGGCGGGATGCGACGGTCGAGAAGTCGACGCCGTCAGCCCCGTACACCTGGGTCGCGATCGTGGTGATCTTGTCGCGAAGGCTTGCGTCGTCCGGGTACAAAAGGCGGAACTCGCTCGGCTCGTCTGCGGCCGCCCGGACGGCCTCTGCGAGCTCGATCGCTCCCTGGCCACCGTCGGCGAAGTGCGTCGAGACCGCGCACCGGACACCGAGCTCGGCAGCCAGCTCACGGATCACCGCGTACTCGCTCTCGTGGTCGGTCGGGAACGCGTTGATCGCGATGACGGGAGTGACGCCGTGCAGCCGGACGTTCTCGATCTGCTTGGCCAGGTTGGCGCAGCCGGTCCGCACGTCCTCGGGGTTCTCGGCCAGCAGGTCGGCGGGCAACGGCTTGCCCGCCACGATCCGGTAGCGACCCGAGTGGGCCTTGAGGGCCCGAACGGTGGCGACCACCACCGCCGCATCGGGAGCTTCGCCCGAGACCCGGCACTTGATGTTGAAGAAGCGCTCTGCGCCCATGTCGGCGCCGAATCCCGCTTCGGTGATGACCATGTCGCCGGAGCGCAGGGCGATCAGGTCCGCGATCACCGACGAGTTGCCGGTGGCGATGTTGCCGAACGGGCCGCAGTGCACGAACGCCGGCGTGTTCTCGATCGTCTGGACGAGGTTGGGTTTGACGGCCTCACGCAGCACGACGGTCATCGCACCGGCGGCCTTGAGCTGCTCGGCCGTCACGGGCTCACCCTCGCGCGTGTAACCGACGACGATCCTCCCGAGCCGCTCCCGCAGGTCGCGCAACGAGGTCGTCAGGGCCAGCGCTGCCATCACCTCCGAGGCTGCGGTGATATCGAAGCCCGTCTGCCGAGGTACGCCGTCCCCGCGTGCGCCGAGGCCGACGATCACGTTGCGCAGGGCGCGGTCATTGACGTCGAGCACCCGTCGCCAGGTGATGCTCGGAACGTCGATCCCGAGGGCGTTGCCGCGGAAGAGATGGTCGTCGAGCATGGCGCTGAGCAGGTTGTGCGCGGCTGTGACGGCGTGCATGTCGCCGGTGAGGTGCAGGTTGAGCTTCTCCATCGGCACCACCTGGCTGTAACCACCTCCGGCGGCGCCACCTTTGATGCCCAGCGCGGGACCCATCGAGGCCTGCCGGATCGCCACCACCGCATTCGTGCCGATGTGGCGCATCCCCTGGGCGAGACCGACCGTGGTGGTGGTCTTGCCCTCGCCGAGCGGAGTCGGCGTGATGGCCGTGACGACGACGTACTTGCCGCGGGGCTGGTCGGCCAGCTCAGCGATCGCGTCGGTGCTCACCTTCATCACGTCGCGGCCGTAGGGCTCGAGCAGGTGACTGCCGAGTCCCATCTCGTTGGCGATGTCCTCGATCGGCTTGAGCGCCGCGGCGCGCGCGATCTCGAGGTTTCCTTCGGTCACCGGTTCCTCCTTGTAAGTCTCACGGAGACTTGCACGACCGGTGCAGTCGCGCGGCTGACTTCACTGATACGAGCACGGCTGGTGACCCAGCGTGCAGGGGCGAACGTCCTGTCTGTCCCTGGATGGGGCGATGTCGGACTCAGCCGGCTGCACCTCTCCAGTCGTCGGCCAGTATGGCCATCAAGACCTCGTCGTGCCAGCGGTCGCCGTGGAAGGCCACTTCCCGACGCCGGCCCTCCTCGCTGAAACCGGCGGCGCGGTAGGACCGGATCGCCCGGTGGTTGTACGCGTAGACCCCGAGCTGGATGCGATGCAGGCCCATCTCGGCGAACCCGTACCCGACGATCAGGCGAACGGCCTCGGTTCCGAACCCCTGGCCCCAGAACTCCCGGCCCAGCACGATCCCCAGCGTGGCGCAGCGGTTCTTGGTGACGCCGAACAGGCTGAGCTGTCCCAGCACCCGGCCGGGCTCGGCATCGGTGGAGCCATCGCCGTCGCTGACGGTCTCGACGATCGTGAAGCCGGCGTCGGCACCGATGTTCGAGCCCCACGAGCGCATCAGGTCGGACACGGTGGCCGCAGGGGTCGGGCGCACGAAGTTCGACTGGAAGATCGCGACGGCCGGATCGGCCCACCAGCGCACCAGGTCGGCGAAGTCCTCTTCCCGGGACTCGCGCAGGCTCACCTGCGGTCCACGCAGCAGCTTGCCGCCATAGGTGAGCGCGTCGTCCAGAGTCCAGGGCTCGTCCATGCGCCGATGTTGGCAGGGCAACCGTGGCGCCGCAATCTCACGCCCGACTCAGGCGTCCGCACGACTTGTCGGCGCACTCGGGCAGGATGGGGAGGTGGCATCCACCCGAGACAGCAGCGACGGCATGGCCGGGTTCTCTGCCGTGGCCCGCACGTGGTTCGCCGACGCGTTCGCCGAACCGACGCCTGCCCAGAACGGCGCCTGGCGTGCGATCGCCGCCGGTCGCAACGCGCTGGTCGTGGCGCCGACCGGCTCCGGCAAGACCCTCGCCGCTTTCCTGTGGGCGCTCGACCGTCTCTCCACCTCTCCGCCACCGGACGACAAGCTGCACCGCTGCCGCGTCCTCTACGTCAGCCCGCTCAAGGCGCTGGCCGTCGACGTCGAGCGCAACCTGCGCACACCGCTCGCGGGGATGCGCCAGACCGCCGCTCGTCTCGGCACCGAGCTGCCCGAGCTGCGCGTGGGGATCCGATCCGGTGACACGTCCGCGGCCGACCGTCGGCGGCTCGCCACGGCACCGCCCGACGTCATGATCACGACACCCGAGTCGTTGTTCCTCATGCTCACCTCGCAGGCTCGTGAGTCGTTGCGCGGCGTCGACACCGTCATCGTCGACGAGGTCCACGCCGTGGCCGGCACCAAGCGTGGCGCCCACCTCGCTCTGTCGTTGGAGAGACTCGATGAGCTGCTCGCCCAACCGGCACAGCGCATCGGGCTGTCAGCGACGGTGCGGCCGATCGACGAGGTGGCACGATTCCTCGGCGGCGCCCATCCGGTCGAGGTCGTCGCGCCTGCGTCGACGAAGCAGTGGGACCTCGAGGTCGTCGTACCGGTCGAAGACATGACCGAGCTCGGACAGCTCACCGACGACCTCGAGGGGCCCGCCGCCGGCAGCGCCCCGCGGGCGTCGATCTGGCCGCACGTCGAGGAACGCATCGTCGACCTCGTGCAGCGCCAACGGTCCACGATCGTGTTCGCCAACTCCCGCCGGCTGGCCGAGCGCCTGACCGCCCGCCTCAACGAGATCGCCCTCGAGCGCCTGGGTGAAGATGTTCCCGCGGCCGGACAGCCCGCTCAGATCATGGCCCAGAGCGGAGCCTCACACGGCGTACCCGAAGTGCTGGCACGGGCTCACCACGGCTCGGTGAGCAAGGAACAGCGGGCCCTCATCGAGGAAGACCTCAAGGCCGGCCGACTGTCGTGCGTCGTCGCCACCTCGAGCCTCGAGCTCGGCATCGACATGGGCGCGGTCGACCTCGTCGTCCAGGTCGAGTCACCGCCGTCGGTTGCCAGCGGGCTGCAGCGCGTCGGTCGGGCCGGGCACCAGGTGGGCGAGGTGTCTCGTGGCGTGCTGTTTCCCAAGCACCGTGCCGACCTGGTCCAGACCGCCGTGACGGTCGAGCGCATGCGGGTCGGCCAGATCGAGGCACTGCGGCTCCCTGCCAACCCGCTCGACGTGCTGGCGCAGCAGATCGTCGCCTGCGTCGCGGTCGACACCTGGGACACCGACGATCTCTACACCGTCGTACGCCGGGCGGCGTCCTTCGCCACGCTGCCGCGATCCGCCTTCGACGCCACGCTCGACCTGCTCTCCGGCCGCTACCCGTCCGACGAGTTCGCCGAGCTCCGGCCGCGCCTCGTATGGGACCGGGTGGCCAACACGGTCGTCGGGCGACCGGGCGCACTTCGGCTGGCCGTCACGTCCGGCGGCACGATCCCCGACCGAGGCCTGTTCGGTGTGTTCCTCGTCGGCGAGAAGTCATCGCGGGTCGGCGAGCTCGACGAGGAGATGGTCTACGAGTCCCGGGTCGGTGACGTGTTCGCCCTGGGTGCCTCGAGCTGGCGCATCGAAGACATCACTCACGACCGGGTGCTCGTCTCGCCCGCGCCCGGGCAGCCGGGTCGGCTGCCGTTCTGGAAGGGCGACTCCCTCGGCCGACCGGCGGAGCTCGGCGCGGCGGTGGGCGCGTTCGTCCGTGAGGTCTCCGCGCTGTCTCCGGACGCCGGCGTCGAGCGGGTGACGACGGCGGGTCTCGACGCGTTCGCGGCGGCGAACCTCGTCGCGTTCCTGGCCGAGCAGCGCACCGACACCGGTTACGTCCCCCACGACCGCCAGCTGCTCGTCGAACGCTGCCGCGACGAGCTCGGCGACTGGCGACTGATCATCCACTCCCCCTATGGCGCAGCAGTGCACGGCCCATGGGCGCTGGCGATCGGCGCGCGGCTGCGTGAACGGTTCGGCATCGATGCCCAGGCGATGGCCGGCGACGACGGCATCGTGATCCGGATTCCGGAGACCGACGCCGAGCCTCCGGGCGCGGCCCTGGCCCTGTTCGAGCCGGACGAGATCGATGACCTGGTGACCACCGAGGTGGGTGGCTCGGCGCTGTTCGCCTCGCGCTTCCGGGAGTGTGCGGCCCGCGCCCTGCTCCTCCCACGCCGCGACCCCGGTCGCCGCTCTCCGCTGTGGCAGCAGCGGCAGCGCTCGGCCGCCCTGCTCTCGGTGGCCAGCAAGTACGGTTCGTTCCCGATCGTGCTCGAGGCTGTCCGCGAGTGCCTGCAGGACGTCTACGACGTACCGGCTCTCGTCCAGCTCATGCGCGACATCGAGGCGCGCCGCATCCGCGTGGTCGAGGTAGAGACCCAGACGCCCAGCGCGTTCGCCCGCTCGTTGCTGTTCGGGTACGTCGCGTCGTTCGTCTACGAGGGCGACTCGCCCCTTGCGGAGCGCAAGGCGGCCGCGCTGGCACTCGACCCGGCACTGCTCGGCGAGCTGCTGGGCCGCACCGAGCTGCGCGACCTCCTCGATCCCGACGTGGTCGACGAGGTCAGCCGCGAGGTGCAGTGGCGCACCGACGAGCGCAGGATCCGTGGTCTCGAAGGAGTGGCTGACGCCCTGCGGGTCCTCGGTCCGCTGACCCGCGACGAGCTGCGCGAACGCTCGGTCGAACCGGCCGGAGTCGACGCCTGGGTCGATGAGCTGCTGGTCGCCAGGCGCGCCGTTCCCGGCCGCATCGCCGGTATCGAGATGATCGCGGCCGTCGAAGACGTCGCCCGGCTCCGCGACGCGCTGGGGATGTCGGTGCCGCCGGGTGTCCCCGATGCCTTCACCGAGCCGGTGGCAGACCCGCTGGGCGACCTGGTCGCCCGGTTCGCCCGCACGAGCGGCCCGTTCGTCACCGCCGACGTCGCGACCAGGTTCGGCCTCGGCCAGGCGGTCGCCCACGACGCGCTGAAGCGGCTCGCTGCCGCCGGCCGGGTGGCCGAGGGCGAGTTCCGGCCCGGGGGCCACGGCAGCGAGTGGTGCGATGCCGAGGTGCTGCGCCGGCTCCGCCGCCGGTCCCTCGCGGCTGCCCGCCGTGAGGTCGAGCCCGTCGAGCCCGCCGTGCTCGGACGTTTCCTGCCGGTGTGGCAGGGCGTCGGCAGCAGGTTGCGTGGCTCTGACGGCGTGCTCGCAGTGGTCGAGCAGCTGGCCGGCTGCGCGGTGCCGGCGTCCGCGCTCGAGCCGTTCATCCTCGGGAGCCGCCTCGTCGACTACCGTCCCGCCATGCTCGACGAGCTCACGTCCGCCGGAGAGGTGGTCTGGGCCGGCGCCGGGGCGCTGCCGGGCAGCGACGGCTGGATCAGCCTGCACCTGGCTGACACCGCCCACCTCACGCTCCCCGACCTCGCCGACGTCGACCTGACGGAGCGCCACCACCAGATTCTCGAGGTGCTGTCAGCCGGCGGCGGCTACTTCTTCCGCCAGCTGTCCGACACCATCGGATCGACAGACGACGGGGCGCTGGTGACCGCGCTGTGGGACCTGGCCTGGGCCGGCTACCTGACCAACGACACGATCGCACCGCTGCGTGCCCTGAGCAGCGGACGCGGCGCGCACCGCCCGCGTCGCTCGACACCACGAGGACGGATCGGCGGTCGCAGCGGCATCAGCCGGGCCGCTCTCGGTCGCCCGGCCATGCCCACGCGCAGCGGCCCGCCGACCGTCGCCGGGCGCTGGTCCAGCACTCCGGACCGCGAGACCGACCTGACGCGCCGTGCGCACGCTGCTGCCGAGGCGCTGCTCGAGCGACACGGTGTCGTCACCCGCGGCGCCGTGGTGAGCGAACGTACGCCCGGTGGCTTCGCCGCCGTCTACAAGGTGCTCGCGGCCTTCGAGGAGTCCGGGCGGTGTCGACGCGGCTACTTCGTGGCCGGTCTCGGTGCCGCGCAGTTCGGCATCACCGGAGCGGTCGACCGGCTCCGGGCGATGACGACCGACGGCGCCGAGGGAGACGTGCCCGCCACATCGGCCCTGGTCCTTGCCGCGACTGACCCAGCCAACCCGTTCGGCGCGGCCCTGCCCTGGCCAGAGCGCGCCGACGACACCGCGACGACCGGACACCGGCCGGGCCGCAAGGCGGGCGCGATCGTCGTGCTCCTCGACGGGTCGCTGGCGTTGTACGTCGAGCGTGGTGGCCGCACCCTGCTGACGTTCACGACCGACCCGCTGCGCATCCAGCCCGCGGTCGACGCCCTGGCGCTCGCCGTGCGCGACGGGGCGCTGGGCAAGCTCACCGTCGAGCGTGCCGACGGCGAGCACATTCTCGGCTCCCCACTGTCTGCCGCGCTCGAGGCGGCCGGCTTCCATGCGACGCCGCGCGGTCTGCGGCTGCGTGCCTGAGGCCCGATGTCACGGCGCGATGTCGAGCGACCGACGCAGGAAGTCGAGCTGGAGCAGCAACAGGTTCTCGGCGACCACCTCGTCGTTGGCCATGTGGGTCATCCCCGACAGCGGAAGGACCTCGTGGGGGCGACCCGCCGCCAGCAGGGCGCTCGAGAGGCGGAGGGTGTGCGCGATGACGACATTGTCGTCGGCCAGGCCGTGCACGAGCAGGAGCGGCCGCGAGAGTCCCGCCGCCAGCGGCAGCAGGCTGTTGGCGTCGTACACCGCGGCGTTGTCGTCGGGATGCCCGAGGTAGCGCTCGGTGTAACAGGTGTCGTAGAGCCGCAGGTCCGTCGTGGGGGCGCCTGCCACGGCGGCGCCGAAGACGTCCGGGTGCCGCAGCACCCCGAGCGCGGAGATGTAGCCGCCGAACGACCAGCCACGGATCCCGACCTTGCCGGAGTCGATGTCGTCGGGGAAGCGACGGGCCAGGTCGGCGAGCACCTCGACCTGGTCGTCGATGGTCCCGACGAAGTCGTGGCGCACCAGCTTGTCCCACGCGGGTCCACGGCCGGCCATTCCTCGTCCGTCAGCGACGATGACGACAAAGCCCTGGTCGGCGAACCACTGCTGCTCCAGCACCGACCGGGCGCTGCGGACCACCGTCTGGATCTGGGGACCGCCATACGGGTCCATGAGCACCGGCAGTCGCCGCGAGCCCTTGACATGACCGGTCGGCCACAGCACCAACGTGGGGTACGACCGGGAGCCCAGCTCGAGGAGCTCGGGCTCGACGCTGAGCGGCACCGGCTCAGCCAGCGAGGTGACGGTCCCGACCAGACGGTCATCGGCCAGCACCGAGGTGACGACCGCCGGGTCGTGCAACGTCTGCTGCGCCACGACGACGGCGCCACCCTCAGCGGCCGCGGCGGCGATCCCGTCCTCGTCGCTCAGCACCTCGACCGAACCGTCGAAGCCCAGCCGGGCGAGCACGATCGCCCCGGCGAGCGATGCGGGCGACACGAGGCCGAGGACGCCGTGGTCCTCGACGGCGATCAGTTTGCGCACCTGCAGGCCGGCGGGGGTGAAGGGCTCCCCGTCGACAGCGAGGTGACGCGTCTCCCCCGCGTCGAGTCCGTGCAGCAGCGCACCCTCGTCGAGCCGGCGCGGCGTCCCCGGCAGCAGCTCCACCCACGCGTCATCGGTGAGCGCGCGGAGCAGGCTGCTCTGACCCGTGGCCGGGTCGACCTGGCGGAACTCGAGCCGGGTCTGGTCGCGGGTGAGCAGGCTCAGCAGCGGGGTGGGCTCGCTCCACTCGACGTGCGCGAGATACTCCAGCACGTGGCCGTCGAGCGGCGCGTCGGACCGCCAGTCGACGGCGACGCGTCGACCATCGAGCGACACGAGCGCCAGCGAGACGAGGGCGTTGTCCGTGCCTGCCTGCGGATAACGCAGGCGGCTGGGTTCGCGGTCGGGGTGTGCCGAGTCGGCGATGTGCCACACCATCACGTCGGACTCGTCGTACCGCTCGACCAGCAGCGACTCACCGTCCGGCGCCCACCAGAAGCCGCGGGCACGGCTCAGCTCCTCGGCCGCCGCGAACTCGGCCAGCCCCCACCGCACCTCGGGCGGCTCCCCGGGCTCTGGCCCGATCAGCAACCGGTCGGCGGCGTCCCCGCCGTCCACCACGTGCAACCCGTCGTCGCCGGCATAGGCGACTCGCCGGCCGGTCGGGTCGAGGCAGGGGTCGATCACCGACGAGGTGGTGGCCCATTCGCGCGGCGGTGCCTCTCCGGCGAGGTCGACGACGAACAGCCGCGACGACAGGGCGAAGGCCGCACGGGTGACCTCCCTGTCGGTGCTGATGGCGACGATCCCCGAGCCGTGGACGCGCATCCGCTCGCGGCGGGCCCGTTCCTCCGCGGGGAGGTGCTCTTCCCGGTCCGCCAGCAGCGCCAGCGGATCGGCCACGAGTCGCTCCTGCCCGGTCGTCACGTCGTACAGCCACAGCGACTGCGCCATCGAGGTGCCGGACGCCGAGCGCAAGAACATCACCCTCGCCCCGTCGGGACTCACGACGAAACCGCTGGGGAGCCCGGCGTTGAAGTGGTGGGTGCGCGCAGCAAGCCGTGGAAAGGAGTCGTCTGGCATGAGCACAGTCTTAGCACCTGAGAAGTCCCTGGCAACCCAGTTGTTCCGGCCGCGACGCAGGCACCCCGATGCCTGAAGGTGACACCGTCTGGCGCACCGCCCGCCGGCTCGACCAAGCGCTCAGCGGCGCCATGCTGACCACGTCTGACTTCCGGGTGCCCGACCACGCCGAGGTCGATCTGACCGGCCAGACAGTGGTCGAGACCGTGAGCCGGGGCAAGCACCTCCTCACGCGGCTGCCCGAGGTGACGATCCATTCACACTTGAAGATGGAGGGGTCGTGGCACGTCTACAAGGCCGGGTCGCCCTGGCGATCCCCCGCCTTCCAGGCCCGCGTCGTGCTGGCCACCGCTGCCTGGCAGGCCGTCGGATTCCGGCTCGGGACGCTTCATGTGGTCCCCCGCGAGCAGGAGGACTCGCTGGTGGGTCATCTCGGACCCGATCTGCTCGGTCCTGACTGGTCGGCACCTGAGGCGGTGGCCCGCGTGAGCGCCGGTCCGGGGGTGGCGATCGGCGAGGCGCTGCTCGATCAACGCAACTTGGCCGGTATCGGCAATCTGTACAAGGCCGAGGCACTGTTCCTGCTCGGCGTACATCCGGGCACACCGGTCGGTGAGATCGATGTGCTCCCGCAGCTGATCGACAAGGCGCACCGGTTGCTGGTCCTCAACAAGGAACGCCCGGAACAGACGACGACGGGCAACACCAGGCGCGGCCAGCGCCACTGGGTCTACGGTCGAGCCGGCCAACCCTGCCGCCGATGCGGTACGCCGATCGCGGCTGCGACGCTGGCCACGGGGGCTGACCAGGCCCGCACCGCCGGCGTGGCCTCCGCCGTCGACAACCCCAGTCAGGCCCGGATCAGTTACTGGTGCCCGTCCTGCCAGCCCGCTCCCGGCTGAGGAGACTGAGACGCCGACGGAGCCGACCCACGCCCGCACATGCGGGCGGGTTAACCTGGCTCGGTGGCGGACTTCGTCGTACGACGCTGGGAGCTGACGCCCTATCCGGGTGATCAGGCACCGCCGCACATTCACCACAAAGGCGACGAAGCTTTCTGCGTGGTCGGCGGGCAGCTCGAGGTGCTGCTCGGCGACAGGCGCCGGACCCTGTCAGCCGGAGACCACGTGGTCGTGCCCGCGGGGACCGTGCACACGTTCGCGACCGTGGGCGACGAGACTGTCCGGGTGATGGTGGTGATGACCCCTCAGATCGACCGGCTCGTCCAGGCGCTGCACCAGCCGTACGAGGGTGACTGGAACGACCTGTGGGAGCGCTTCGACTCCGAGCTGGTCCAGCTCGATGCCGAGGATCGCCCGATCTGACGGGGTGTGTCGCCATTCGGCAGGGGTCCCGAGCAACTCCGGTGCGGTGCGCCAAGACCAACTGTCATGGACCACACTGGCTTGCCGACGTGAGGGCGATGGATCTGCCGGTCACGTAGTAGCCGAGATCTCCGCAATGTCCAAATCGAGGTTAGTGACCCCTGCCCTGGCCTGGTTCTCGAGGTTCCCGCGGACGTCTGCCGCGAAGGACTCAGCCGACACGCGATCTTCGAACACGATGAAGGTGTGGGACCGGGACGGATCGGCGGTCCCTTCTGCCCAATAGCCCTTGACGATGCCTGGTGCCTGGCTCACTCCGGCGACGATCCCGTCCAAGACCTGCCTGCGCATCTCTCGCAGGTCAGGATCGAGTTCCCACAACCCGATGACAACGAACACCTGGCCACCTCCTCCGATCGAAGCGCTCCTCGCATCGTGCCACCGCGGACCATCGACTGCACTGACTGCCCCCAACCAACGCCCTCACGTGCCGCGGTCCGCGCGGACGTGCCGATGTGTGTTGACTGACTGCGCCTGAAAGATGCCACTTCAGATACGGGGTCGTGGCGCGCGCTCGTAGCCGATCGAGGAGCCGGCGACTGAACGAGTTCCAGCCCCGGGTCAGCAGCCCGCACGTGAACGGCGGACGGCAGGGAATGGATCGGTCGGCGTGGATGGACGAGGCTGGTTGCCGCGCGACTTGATCTCAACAGGCTCATCAGCGCGGCTTCCGCGGTCCAGCCCCCGACCTTCGGCGGTCGAGCCCTTCGACGGTCTCAGGACAGGCTTGTCGAGACCACGTCGATCTCGACACGCTCGATCAGCGGGATTCTCGGAAAGGCCTTGTGGATAACGGCGTTCCGGCGTCGGGCGGTGGTCCGAAAGTGTCGGTGGACTGTTCTAGGTTTGATCCATGAGTACGACGCAGGGACCACCACCGGCCGTGGGCATCGACGATGCCTTCGGTCGTGGTTTCGCTGGCGTGCGTCATGAACTCGCTGACCTGGTCGACACCCCCACCTGGTCCCTGGACGACGCCCGGCTGGATCGCCGGATCAGCGAAGCACTCGCGGTCCGGGCCGCTGCCGACGAGCTGGTCGCCCGACTGGTCGCCGAAGCAGCCGACCGCAACCTGCCCCACCGATACGGTGCCTCGTCCACGCGGGCGCATCTGATGACGGCGCACCGGATGTCGGCCGGTGAAGCGTCCCGGACCGTGCGGACCGCCAAGCAGCTGCACGGCACGTCGACCGTCACGGAGCCGACCCGTCGTGCGGTCGCGGCCGGTGTCGTGTCGGCCGAACAAGGGGTGGTGGTCGCGGCCGCGATCAACCGGCTCTCACCCACTGATCGAGCCGGACCGGGTCGAGGCAGCGCAGCAGGATCTGCTCGCCCATGCCCAGACACTGTCGTTCACGCAGCTGCAGGTCGCAGCGAACCATCTGGTCGAGGTCGTCGACCCCGACACCGTCGACCAGACCCTGGAGCAGCAGCTCGCCGCCCAGGAACGCAAGGCGTTGGCCTCAGCCTGGTTCACCGGCCAGTACGGTTCCGACGGCATCGCCCGCGGCCGGTTCGCCCTGCCCAACCTGGTGTTCGGCATGCTCACCAAACACCTCGAAGCCTCACACCTCTCCCCGTCGGGTCGCCACCGGCACCGATCCCATGGCTGAGACGACCATTGCGGACCTGCCCTACGGCAACCGGCTCGGCCGGGCCTTGTGTGAGCTGATCGAACACCTCCCCACCGACGGGCACCCTCAGCACGGCGTCGCGAACGCCACCATCGTGGTCACCGTCGACGAAACCAGACTCCGCGCCGGTGCGGGGGAAGCGATCCTGGACACCGGCAGCGCGATCTCGATCGGGGAGACCCGACGGCTGGCCTGCAACGCCGACCTCCTGCCCATCGTCATGTCAGGTGAGTCGAAGATCCTCGACCTCGGCATGACCCGCCGCTTGTTCGACCGTCACCAACGGCTCGCACTCGCCACCCGCGACCAAGGCTGTGTCTTCCCCGGCTGCGAACGCCCACCCGCCTGGGCTGAAGCACACCACCGCATCCCCTGGAGCGAGGGCGGACCGACCGACATCGACAACGGCTGCCTCCTCTGCTCCTTCCACCACCACCTCATCCACCAAGGCGAATGGGACCTCACCCTCGCCCCCGACGGGATCACCGAAGTGATCCCACCCACCCGCATCGACCCGCAACGAAGACCCATCCGCCACCAACGCTTCAAACCCCGACCCGGGTAACCATGTCGCTTCGCCCGGGTGTGACTCACTCTTGTGACGATGAGCCTGGCAGTGCTGCGCGCTCTTTCTCGGTGTGCCCCTAGTGAGGACGAAGTGCACTCGTCTGGCTCCCTTCTGTGTCAAGACACCTTCGGGAGTGCGGGTTTAGGCTGAGGTTCGACGGGTCCTGGAGTGGCTTGTCCGGAGTGCCGGTGTTGGGGTTGTGAGCCGGTCGCGCTGGAGTCAGAGCCGTTGCCCCGTTGCCCTCCCGGACCCGTCACCTGCTCCCGGATGTCGTGTGGTGCGAGGTCGGCGAGCATGGTGCGGTAGGCGGTGTCGGACAGTCGTCGTTTGAGGCAGCGCATGGCTTACATCGACGACTTCCCGCTGTGTTTCTTGCGGTCGTAGTGGGCCCGTCCTTCGGTCTGGTTCCGCAGCTGGACGGTGGCCATCATGCGCAGGGCCCGGTTGATCTGTCGGTTCCCGCCACGTGATAGCCGGTGCCGGACCTGGTCCCCGGAGGAGGCGTCGACCGGAGCGGTGCGGGTCCAGGACGCGAAGTGGTTGCGGTCGGGGAACCGGGTGATGTCGGCCGACCTCGACCAACAGTCGGGCTGCACCGGAGGGTCCGATGCCGTGCAGGTCCAACAGCCCGGTGCCGGTGGCAGCGACCAGGTCTCGTAGCTCTTTGTCGGCGGCCTTCTTCCGGGCATAGATCTGCTCGAGGTCACCGGCCAGCTCGGCGGCCAGGCGACGTCGGGTCTTGCCGGCGATATCCCGCGGACGGGCACCGGCGAGGAGGGCTTTGGCTTGGGCGGCGGACTGGATCTTCTTGGCCCCGCCTGGGATCAGCTCCAGCAACAAGGCGTGTAACTGGGAGACCTTCCGGGTGTGTTCCTCGCCGAGCTGACGACGACGATCGGCCAACAGCCGCAGCACATCGAGGTCGGCATCGGCCACCACCGGCCGCAGCCCCGCCACCCAGGTGCCGGCCAGAGCGATGGAATGGGCGTCGCAGAGCAATCCCTTCTTGAGCCACTCCCGCCCAGCGGCGTCCGGGACCACGCAGGCCATGTGAGAGCCACACCGCGAACAGCGGGCAGCCGATGTGAGAGCGACAATCCCAGACACCTCGACCGAGCCTCGCCAGAGGCCGGTCCTGAGGTCAATGAAACAAGTAGCCGATGTGCGCACGGGGCAATCACGCGGACTCACACATGCATATTTGAAATGGCGAGTCCGCGGCAAATGGTTGACCAGACCAGGTGCCGAACCGCTGGACGAGCCGAAGGCCGCCGAGCGAGACGAGCAGCAGCAGCTCCTGCGGGAAAATGCTCCTGATCTCCAGGGGTGCGACGACGAAGTCGGGCTCCGAGTCAGTCGAGAGGTACCACGTCCCGCGTGTGACTTGCGCAGCCGCATCGTAGGTTTCCGCGACATCGACGCTCACGCCGCCACGGTCGGGGTCCGTGAAAGACAACGACTCCCGCGTTCGCCGCACGCCATCAGCCTCGGCAAGGAGGCGCACGCTCGGGTTGAAGACATCGAAGACGAACCGTGCTCCAGGTGCCAGGTGTCGGCGAACCGACCGGAAGCAGCTCTCCAGATCCCCAGCCTCATGCAGATGAAGTAGGGAATTGGCTGTGATGAACACGAAGTCGAACGTGCCGCCCAGGTCGAAGGCGCGCATGTCACCCTGCTTCCATTCCACCGCTACACCCCGCAGCTTCGCCTTGCGCTGAGCCTCAGCCAACATGTCTGGCGAGGAGTCCAGGCCGACGCACGGATGCCCGTCGGACGCAATGGGGATCAGCTTGTGCCCGGTTCCGCACGCGAGTTCCAATACTCTCCCTCCTTGCCGATTGGCCTCGGCCCGAAAGTAGTCGACCGCGGGACCGCCGCCCGGGAACATGAGGTCGTACAGGCTCGCGTGTGAGTAGAACGCTTGACTCATGATGAGCATCCTTCTTTCCGGCTGATCCGCAGCTGGCCGTGGTGGCCTGCATTCAATCGGGTGTGCCTCTAGTGCGAGCGAAGTGCACTCGTCCCGATGCATCGTCGCCAGTGGCCTTACTTCTGTGCGGCACCATACTTTCCATGCCGACGTGGACGTTGAGCGAGATTGAAGCAGCGGTGCGCTCGTCCTGGGGGCCTGACACCTTCTTCGCCACAGCTGAATACATGGCCAGGGGCAGCGGGCAGCCGTCGCGAGGTCAGTGCGGGACGACCGCCCTCGTCATCCAGAATCTGCTGGGTGGCGATCTGATGGTCGCCGACGTCGAGTACGAGGGCCGGGTCGAGGGTGTGCACTACTGGAACGTGACGCCCGGCGGAGTCGAACTCGATCTGACACGGGACCAGTTCACTCCCGCTGAGTCGCTGATCAACCAGCGACGGGGTCACAAGTGGACGTAACTCGTCCTCAGCGGGCGAGCAATCGTTCCGGCTGCTCCGGGACCGAGTCACCGCCGCTCTGGGCTCGGAGCAGACGCCATACTTGTTCACACGCTGGGCGTCGCATAGGAATACACGCCCGTGAGAATGCCTGAAGGTGGCTAGGCAGCGACGTTGGCGACGCCGGAGACGGCGATCTCGTCCACGCTCTTGAGCGCGGGTCGGCAATGACGTCAGACCGGCGACGCTTTCTTCTTCCCGCGCGATCTCTCCGCTGACCTTGGCCATGATGACCGACAGCGGCACCTCAAGGGCGTGGCAGATGGCCGCCAGGCACTCGGACGACGCTTCCTTCTGCCCGCGCTCGATCTCGGACAGGTAGCCCAGGCTCACCCGGGCCTCGGCCGAGACGTCGCGCAGCGTGCGTCCCTGGTCGAGGCGCAGCTCCCGCAGGACGTCACCGAGGAGTCGTCGGACCAGAATCATGGCCGGGCTCCTCTCACGTTGCGGGTCGTGGGACGTTGCGCGTCCAGGGTACCCGCCCCGACCGCGCGACGGGCTCGACCCTCCGCAGTTGGACTCATAACCTGACGCAACCGCACCGCCGCCCCAGATCTTCCCGGCGGGCTCAGCCCGATCAGCCGCCAAGGTGTGACAGGAGCAACGCCAGCACGGCGTCGACGCTGGCCGCCCTGATCTCCTGGCGATCTCCGGTCAGCTGCAGCGAGCGAGTGTCGACCCGTCCGTCCGGCCCGGCCACGGCTACGTGCACCTCGCCTGGCTGATGACCCTCCTGCGGGTCGGGCCCGGCCACACCGGTCGTCGCGATGCCCCAGTCGGCCGCCAGGCGTTCCCGGACGCCGACCGCCATCTGCTGAGCGACCTCGGCGGAGACCACTCCCACGGACGCGACCACCTGGGTATCGACCCCGAGCATGCTCACCTTGACGTCGCTCGCGTAGGCCACGATGCCGCCACGCAGAGCCGATGACGCCCCGGCGACCCCGGCCAGGGTTGCCGACACGAGCCCGGCGGTCAGCGACTCAGCCGTGGCCACGGTGGCCGATCGGGTGGCGAGCGCGTCGAGACAGGCGGCGGGAAGCACGTGCGACGGGACGCTCACCGGATGACACCCCTAGGGGTCGGGGTCATCTCACGACTCCTGTCGAGCCGCCTGCTGGCCGGCCCGACGCAGCTTGATCGCCTCGCGTACGTAGTCGATCCCCGTCGCGATGGTGACGACCACCGCAGCCGCCATGATGACCACGGCCAGCCACCACAAGGCGTCGCCCACCGTGCCCCAGGTCCCGTCGAGTGCGCGCAGCGGAAGCACCAACCCGCTCAGGGCCACGGCTTGCAGGGTCGTCTTGATCTTGCCGCCGCGGCTGGCCGGCATCACGCCGTACCGGATGATCCAGAAGCGCATCAGCGTGATGCCCCACTCGCGACCCAGGACCACCAGCGTGACCCACCACCACAGCTCGCCGATGATCGAGAGCCCGACGAAGGCCATGCCGGTGAGCGCCTTGTCGGCGATCGGGTCCATCAGCTTGCCGAAGTCGGTGACCATGTTGCGGCGCCGTGCGATGTCGCCGTCGATGCGGTCCGTGAGGATCGCGAGCGTGAAGACGACGAACGCCCAGACGCGGTAGGAGCCGTCCTGCCCGTCGTCGACGAGCAGGAGCCAGCCGAACAGCGGGACCAGCACGATCCGCAGGGTCGTGAGCGCGTTCGGCAGGTTCCAGTTGGTGGGCTGCCGAGGTCCCCTCGCGTGGTCCGCCTGCACGCCGGCTGCACCACTGCCTGCACCACTGTCTGCGGTGGAGTCGGCGGGCGACCGGTCGTCGGGCATGGAGGTCAACCTATTGCGTCCGCGCGCTGGCTACGAGGTCGACACCGGAGGTGCCCGTGACCGTAGCCCTGACCACGTCCCCGATGATGGTCCCGCTCGGCAGGTCGGACACCGTCGTCGAGCCGTCGACCTCCGGGCCCTGGCACTCGGGTCGCCCCTCACCGACCGCGCCGTCGACGGTCTCCATCAGCACGTCGATCGACTCACCGATGCGATCCTCGGCGCGCTGCACAGTGATCTCGTCGACCAGCCGGGTGAGGTGTTCCACCCTGGCGCGCACCTCGATCTCGTCGAGGTGTCCGTCGAGCGAGGTCGCCTCGGTGCCGTCCTCGTCGGAGTAGCCGAACACCCCCACCACGTCGAGGCGCGCCGCTACCAGGAAGTCACCGAGAGTCTGGAGATCGGCCTCGGTCTCGCCCGGAAACCCGACGATGACGTTGCTTCGCGCCCCGGCGTGCGGGCTGTACGACCGGATCAGGTCGAGCAGGCCGAGGAAGCGTTCGGGGTCGCCGAACCGGCGCATCCGCCGCAGCACCGTCGGAGCTGCGTGCTGGAAGGACAGGTCGTAGTACGACGCCACGCCGGGCGTCGCGGCGATGGCCTCGACGAGCGAGGGACGCGTCTCCGCCGGCTGGAGGTAGGAGACCCGAACCCGGCGTACGCCGTCGACGTCCGCAAGCGCGGGCAACAGCGTCTCGAGCAGCGTGAGGTCACCGAGGTCCTTGCCGTAGGACGTGGAGTTCTCACTGACCAGGAACAGCTCGCGGACACCCTCGGTGGCCAACCAGCGCGCCTCGTCCAGGACGTCGGTCGGCCGGCGCGAGACGAACGAGCCACGAAAGCTCGGGATCGCACAGAACGAGCAGCGCCGGTCACACCCGGACGCGAGCTTGAGCGGCGCCATCGGTCCGGAGCCGAGCCGACGGCGGACCGGGCGGGGCCCGCTGGCAGGTGCCAGACCTGTCGGCAGATCGGGCGCGCTCTGGGCGTGCCCGGGCAGCGACGGCGCCGTGGCGGTCGCGCGGTCCACGGGCGAGATCGGCAGCAGCGTGCGCCGGTCCTGAGGGACGTGGGAGACGTGGGTGTCACCGTCGAGGATGCCGCGCAGTTTTGCGGCGATGTCGGGGTAGTCGTCGAAGCCGAGCACCGCGTCGGCCTCAGGCAGGGAGTCGGCCAGCTCCTCGCCGTAGCGCTCGGCCAGGCATCCCACAGCGACGACGGCGCGAGCCTTGCCCGACTCCTTCAGCTCAGCGGCGCCCAGCAGCGCGTCGACGGAGTCCTTCTTGGCGGCCTCGACGAACCCGCAGGTGTTGACGAGAACGGTCTCAGCGTCGTCGGCGTCCTCGACCAGCCGGAAACCGCCGGCTTCGAGTCGGGCCGCAAGCTCCTCGGAGTCGACGTCGTTGCGGGCACAGCCGAGGGTCAGCAGCGCCACAGTCGTCAGCGCGGGCGTACCGGCAGGGGTCTGAGTGCTCATGAGGTGACTCCAGTATGCCGCCGAGGTCCGCGCAGCAGCCAATCCAGCCCTCTCCAGCCGTCATCCAGCCGCAAGCCGGCCGAAATCCAGCGCTGTCGGGGACCGATCCGTCAGTCCGCGGCCGGAGCCGCGATGAGATGCCGGGAACGCACCCCGGCGTCCCCGATGTAGCCCAGGGACTTCCCCTGCGTACCGATCCGGATCACGCCGCCGTCAACCGCCATCACGTGCAGCGGCGCCAGGCCCTCGGCCATCCGAGAACTGCCGTCGGTGAGCACCCCGGCGAAGACGACGCCGCCCTTGCGGTCCTTGACGACGACGCGGGAGCCGCCGCCGACCGCGGCGAGTCGGACCCGGGCGGTGGCCGGCTCCGGCTTGGGGAGCAGCTTGTTGCCCGGACCGGGCGAACCGAGACCGGCCGAGTTCTGCGTGGGCGGGGCAGCCGTCACCGGCGCCCCGCTGCCGTCGGCGAGGTACTTGGCGACTCCCCAGATCAGCACCAGCACGAGCACGGCGGCCGCCAGCCCTGCCCAACCGCCCCAACCGCTGCGAGCCGATCCGCCACGAACCAGCCCCGTGGCCGCGGTGGAGAGCTCCGCGTCGAAGACGGCCCTCGGGTTGATCGGTGAGGTGGCGAAGTGCTCGTCGTACGTCTCCATCAACGGCTCGACCTCGAGTCCGAGGATCCGCGCGAGCATCCGCAGGTGACCACGCGCGTAGAAGTCCCCGCCGCACGGACGGAAATCGTCGACCTCGATCGACTCGATGACGTACGGGCGGATGCGGGTGCGCTCGGCGAGCTCGTCCACGTCCAGGCCCAACGCCTCGCGCGCTCCCCGCAGCTCGCCCCCGATCAGCAGATCGTCGGCGGCGGGTAGGTCCGCAGGCGCGACGGACTCCCCCCCGTGGGTCATCTCGGTGGACGCGGTGAGCGGAGCCCGCCTACGGACCTTGCTCATCGCCCGCGCAGACATGTCCGTGGTGGCGTCGATGATCAGCTCGACGTTGCTGATCGGCAGCTCCGGGGTCTCGACCTCGTGCCGGCGCCGCAGCTGCTCGATCTCCGGCAGGGGCTCGGTCGGCTCGTCGAGGTATGGGTGCGAGAGGGCAAGGGAGCCTTCGGTGGCCGGCTCGTGTCGGAACGGGATGGTGACGTCCTCGCGCCGGGCCGGGTAGGAACGCAGGGCGGCAACGACCTTCGCCAGTGGAAGCGGCGGTCCGGCCTGCCGGGCGGCGATGAACGGCAGCCTGCTCTTGCGTGGCTCCCCTCCCCGCTGCCCGGCCGGCTCGTCGTCACCGTCGGTGTTGGGGAGCCCGCTGGTCGGCGCGAGCTCGTCGGAGGTGCGGTCCTGATCGTCGATCTCCGGCATGGCAGCCGACCCTGCCGAGCTGAAATTCTCTGCCTCCGCGAGGTCCCGTTGCACCGGCACCCGCTCATCCGCGGCGGGGCGCAGCCGATGACTCCCGGTCAGCGCGACGGTGGGCTCGGGCTCGTCGACGGCTCCGTCCAGCACGACGACCGCGGCCCGGCCGCCCGCCAGCCGCGCCAGCGTTGCGGGGACGTCGAGCACGGAGACCGTCGTCGTGAGGCCGAAGGGCACCACGAGCGGCGAGTCGTAGAACCAGCGATTGACCGCGGCGCCGAGTCGAGAGCGCCAACCGGACTCGATGAGCTCGTCCGCCGCCGGGCTGACCACGGCGACATGCCCGTCGGTCACCCGGCCACGTTCGTCCACCTCGACCCGTTCGATCTGCGACCACGGGACGCCCGTCCATGCCGCCCCGAGCCGGGTACGGATGCCGGTGTCGTCAGCGACCAGCAACGGTGTCCGCGCATCGGCCCAGGCGAACGCGTGGAAGGCGCCCACGCCGGTCAGGACGAGGCCGATCAGCAGGGAGACACCTCCCCCTGCTGCGGCGAAGTGCCACAGGTATCCCACAGCCAGGCCCAGCGCGGTCACAGCGACGGCCGCCATCAAACCGGCATGGCGCCGGATGACAAGCCCTGTCTCGTTCACGAGCTCACCCCTCCCCTTGCAAACTGGCGATCACGTCATCTAGGTCGTCGGGTTTGATCAGCACCTCGCGGGCCTTGGAGCCTTCTGACGGCCCGACGATGCCGCGGCTCTCCAGGATGTCCATCAGCCGGCCGGCCTTGGCGAAGCCGACCCGGAGCTTGCGCTGCAGCATCGAAGTCGACCCGAACTGTGTCGATACGACCAGCTCGACGGCCTGGCACACCAGGTCGAGATCGTCGCCGATGTCGTCGTCGAGCTCCCGCTTGTTCTGCTGCGGGACGGTGACGTCGTCGCGATAGGTCGGCTGCAGCTGCTCCTTGCAGTGCTCGACGACCTGCTTGATCTCGGCCTCGGTCACCCAGGCACCCTGAATGCGTTGCGGCTTGCTGGCTCCCATCGGCAGGAACAGCGCGTCACCCTTGCCGACCAGCTTCTCCGCGCCCGGTTGGTCGAGGATGACCCGGCTGTCGGCCAGCGAGGACGTCGCGAACGCCAGCCGGCTCGGCACGTTGGCCTTGATCAGGCCGGTCACCACGTCGACGGACGGCCGTTGGGTGGCCAGCACGAGGTGGATGCCGGCCGCGCGGGCGAGCTGGGTGATGCGGACGACCGAGTCCTCGACGTCGCGCGGCGACACCATCATCAGGTCGGCCAGCTCGTCGACCACGACGAGCAGGTAGGGGTACGGCGCCAGCACCCGCTCGCTCCCGGCCGGGGCCTGCACGGCGCCTCCGCGTACGGCCTTGTTGAAGTCGTCGACGTGGCGGAAGCCGAAGTTGGCCAGATCGTCGTAGCGCTGATCCATCTCGCGAACGACCCACTGCAGCGCCTCCGCCGCCTTCTTGGGGCTGGTGATGATCGGCGTGATGAGGTGCGGGATCCCCTCGTACGCCGTCAGCTCGACCCGCTTCGGGTCGACCATGATCATCCGCACCTCGTCAGGTGTGGAGCGCATGAGCAGTGAGGTGATCATCGAGTTGATGAAGCTGGACTTGCCGGACCCGGTCGCGCCCGCCACCAGCAGGTGCGGCATCTTCGCCAGGTTCGCGGCGACGAAGCCGCCCTCGACGTCCTTGCCGAGGGCGACCACCATCGGGTGGTTGTCCGCTCGCGCGGTGGGCGCGCGCAGCACGTCGCCGAGCGACACGATCTCGGCGTCCGGGTTGGGGATCTCGACGCCGATCGCTGACTTGCCGGGGATCGGTGAGAGGATCCGGACGTCCGCGCTGGCCACGGAGTACGCGATGTTCTTCGACAGCGCGGTGACCTTCTCGACCTTGACCGCGGGGCCGAGCTCGACCTCGTAGCGCGTCACCGTCGGCCCACGCTTGTAGCCGGTGACCTGGGCGTCGATACCGAACTGCTCGAGGACCTCGGTCAGCCGCTCGACGATCGCGTCGGACGCCTGGGAGCGGGCCTTGTGGGCGCTGCCGGGCTTCAGCACGTCGTTCTTCGGCAGCGTGTAGGTGATGTCGCCGGAGAGGCTGAGCTGTTCGACGCGCTGGGGCAGCGGCGTGTGGGGCGGCGGCTCGAGCTCGCCGTCGGCCGTTCCACCGGCGCGCTTTCCGAGCTCACGACCTTCGAGCACGCCGGCGTCGGCGGCTGCGGTGGCTCCGTTGTCGCTGTCGTCGCTGTCGTCGCTGTCGTCGGTCATCGTGCCGACGCGACGGCGTGGCCGACTTCGGCGCAGTGGCTCGGGCTCGGGCTCAGGCTCGGACTCGAGCTCGGGCACGGCCTCGGGGTCGACCGGCGTACGGCCGAGGAGCCGGTCGCGGGCCGCTCTCAGCCGGGCCGGGACCTGGTAGACCGGCGTCGCGGTGACGACCAGCAGACCGAAGAGCGTGAGCAGGACCAGCAACGGGATCGCGATGAGCGTGCTCCGGAACAGGTCAGCGATGAGCGCCGACCCGACGTAGCCGACGGCTCCGCCGGCCTCTCGCATCGCGTCCTGGCCCTCACTGGGCCGGGGCAGGCCGTGCTCGATGTGGATCAACCCGAGGACCCCGAGTGCGATCGCAGCCGAGCCGATCATCGGGCGGCCGGCCGGTCCGTTGAGCTCTGGCTTGCGCATGACCCGCCAGGCGGCGAGCACGAGCAGGAAGGGAACGGCGTAGGACGCGATGCCGACCGTGCCCTCGACGACCGCGCGGAGGGCGCCACCGACCGATCCGGGCAGCTGCCACCACTCGGCGGCACTCACGATGATGGCGAGGCCGACCAGGGTGAGCCCGAGGCCGTCGCGTCGGTGCTCCGGCTCCAGGTCACGCGCCGTCGAGCCGATGCGTCGAACCACCGCACCGATGACATGGGCGACCCCGAGCCAGATCGCGCGCAACCCGCGGCCGATCCCGGCTGCGAGCAGCGCAAACGTGCCAGGTCCGTGCCGGCGAGCCGAAGACGAGCGGGAGCGCGAGCGGGTGCTCGCGCTCCGTCGCTTCGACGGCCTGCGTCGGGCCTGGCTACCGGACGAGCCGGATCGAGAGCTCGTAGAGCTCCGCGACCGCGGCGGGGAAGACGTGCGGGTCGCCATGGCGTCGAGGCTACGCGATCGTCACATGAGTCTCACGTGTAACACGCCGCCCATAAGCCCGGCATAACGGGTGACCTGGTCCGCGGACCTCTGCGCCTGTCCATGAGTGGTCACATCCCCGCCAAGCCGACAGAATGGCCAGATGACCAGAATCGTCGCCGTGGCCGGGGTCGCACCCGCTGTCGGCACGTCCACCCTCGCAGCCGGGTTGCGCGACTGGATGACCGGGCGCGGACTGTCGGTCGACCTGGTCGAGGAGGACGAGGTGCTGACTCGGCCGGTCTTCGCCCCGATGGCCCGCGAGCTGGCCGTCACCGGCGCCTGCACGGTCGCGACCCTGACATCGTGCGTGACGGCGTTCATCGACGAGATCGCCGAGTCGGCGTACGACGTGGTGATCTGCGACGCCCTGTTCCCCTTCGTCCGCTCGTTGCATGACTGGGACATCGGCGAGATCGTGGTCGACGGTTTCCTCGCCGACTGCACGCGCGCGCTGGCCGCCGTTCCGTTCACGCTCGTCTACGTCGACGCCGACGTCTACGCGGCGCTGCGCCACGCTGACGTGCGAGAGCCCAGCGGCTGGCTGGAGTGGTACCTGGCCAACATGATCCGCAACGAACCGTCGTCGGACGTGAACCCGGTCGATGTCGCCGTCGGCCTGCTGGCCCGCGAGCGCGACGAGGCGCTGCGGCTGATGGCGCAGCACGGCTGGGACGTCCGGCAGATACCCGAGGCTGACCTGCTCTCGCCCGAGGAGATCCTCGCCCGGGCCCAGCAGCAGCTCAGCGAGACCCGAGAGGCCCATCAGAAGTAGTCGAGCAGGTGCGCCGGCCGACCGGCGAAGATCGTGTCGAGCAGGGCATGCTGCTCAGCGTCACCCCCGGTGACCAGCCCCGCGGTCGTCAGGGTGGTCAGCGAGGTGCCGGCGTACAGCGCAGCGAGGCCGTTCGAGCCCAGCCGCGTCGCTGCCGAGCCGGACGAGCCGACAGCCTGGTCGGCGACCAACTGGCCCCGGCCCCCGGACACGACGAGCCGACCAGTGAAGCGGTTGCCGTCGAGCAGGGCGTCGTCGAGCACCAGCGGGATCTCGGCCTCGACACCGGCCGGGTAGCCCCGTCCGCCGAGCGCCGCGGTGACATCCACCAGGCGGAGCATCCACCGGGTCTGCTTGAGCCGCTGGTCGACGCACTCCCCCAGCAGCTGGTGGATCGCGTCGTCGGATGCGACATAGGCATGCACCTGGTCGACCACCGAGGAGCTCGAGCCGACGACGGCCCACAAGGCCCGTGCCGTGTCGACCGAACCGGCCACGAGCTGATAGACGACCAGGTCTCTGCCCTCCCAGCCGTAGACGACGAATCCGTCGTCGTTCGCGTAGGCGAAGACGGACTCGCCGCCGAGCTCGTCGGCCAGCTCGGCCGCGTTGTAGTCACGAAGGCCGTTGACGCGGGCACGGCCATACTGATCGCGCATGATGGCGCAGAGCTGATCGGCGTCCGCGGGTCCGACTTCGCGGACCTGGGCATCGCCGCCCCTGAGCGCACGGAGCAACCGTGCGTTGATGGTGTACCGCGGTTGAGATCCCGCGATCTCCCAGCCCGCGCGTCGGTAGACCGGCACCGTCGCCGGGTAGAGCGCTGAGACGGCATACCCCAATACATGGGAGCGGCCGACCATGCCGGTCATCAGGGCGGTACCGACGCCACGGCCGCGGTACTCGGGCGACACAACCACACCGGCGATGCCGGCCATCGGCAGCACCCGACCGCCCCAGTACTGCGAGAACGGCCAGATCATCGCCCGTGCGACCAGTAGGCCCTGGTCGTAGGCGGCGAGCACCCGCCCCTCGTCGACGGCCTTCGCGACGTCGACCTCCCACTGCGGCCGTTGACCCGGCGCCAGCGCGCCGAACGCTCGGGTGCGGACGTCGTAGGAACGGCCGATGTCCGCCAGGTCGAGGTCGCGGATGTCCAGGTCCATGAACGTGACTTTAGGCCCCAGGTCCCGACAGCACCGCACTCGTTCAGCGACTCGTCGCAGGTTACGGCTTGCGCGTCACCTCGTCGTCGGGGACCGGTAGCTCGACGACCAGGCACGGGCCGCCTGCGTAGATGCCGCCGTCGACCGCCAGCACCTGGTCGTCGGCGTACAGCAACGGGTGCTCGACCGCTTCGGCGGCCACGTCCAGCAGGTCCCCGATGATCGTGTGGCCGTGGACGAGCAGGTTGCCGCCCAGCCGCTCGAGCATGCCGGCTGCCTGGTACCCACCGTCCTCGCCGTTGTAGACGTAGCGCGTCGTCAGCCGCCACCACACGTCCCAGCACTGCTCGGGGTCGTCGGTCGCCAGCGCAGCCGTGACCGCGTCGTTGATCTCGTCGACCGAGTCACCCCACTCGACGTACTCGAGCGTGTCGGAGTGCATGAGCAGGTGCGGGCCGACCAGCGCGACTGCGGGGAGCGAGCGCAGCCAGCCCAGATGGTCCTCGGTCAGGGCGTCCTGGTCGGAGCCACGGCCCCCGTTGCGCATCCAGTTGATGGCGAAGTTGCGCATCCGGCCACCGACCTCGATGTCGGTCGTCCCGTAGAGGTTCATGCCGAGTGCGAGCACCTCATGGTTGCCGAGCAGCGCCACGACCAGCCCCCCGTCCGCTGCTGCCTGCTCCTGCAAGGTCATCACCAGGTCGATGACGCCGATGCCGTCCGGACCCCGGTCGACGAGGTCGCCCAACACGTAAAGCTGGTCGGTCCCTCCGGACCACGCACCGTCGGCGTCCACGATCCCAGCCGCACGAAGCCCGGCCACCAGCTGCGCTCGGTGGCCGTGCGGGTCACTGGTGACGAACAGCCGCCCCGGTGACCGGTCGGAAGACGTCACCCGTAGCCGAGCACGTCGCGGCGTCGCTGGAACCACTCCAGCGAGGACGCGATTGCATCGGAGAGAGTCAGCTCACTCGACCAGCCCAAGAGCTCCCGCGCCTTGTCGACGTTGGCGAAGGCCCCGACGGCGTCACCCGGCCGCGGCGGAGCCTCACGGACCGGAACCTGCTGGGCGAAGACGTCCTCGAACGACGCGAGGAGCTCGCGCACCGTGACGCCGGCGCCGGTCCCGATGTTGACGATGGTCGTGCCAGTGCCCTCGGCCGCGAGCGCCTCGTCGAACTTCTCCACGGCGGCCACGTGGGCCAGGGCGACGTCCCACACGTGGACGTAGTCACGCAGCCCCGTGCCGTCGCGGGTCGGATGGTCGACACCGGTGATGGTGAAGGCGTCCTTGCCACCGGTCGCCGCCAGCAGCAGCTGACCGATCACGTTGCCGGGTTCGCGGTCGTACACGCCACTGCGCAGCTCGGGATCGGAGCCGAGGGGGTTGAAGTAGCGCAGGATGATCGCGCGCAGGTCGGTGACCTGGGCCATGTCCTCCAGCGCCATCTCCATCACGCGCTTGGTCTTGGCGTACGGCGATTGAGGTGCCAGGGGCGACTCCTCGGTCACCTCGAAGTCGGGCGACACGTCATACAGCGATGCTGTCGAGGAGAACACGATGCGCGGCTTGCCCCGCGAGACGAGCTCGTCGAACATCTCCAGGGACTTGGAGATGTTGTCGCGGTAATACGTGTAGGGGAGCTCGACCGACTCGGGCACGCTGATCCGGGCCGCCATGTGGATCGTGAGCGCCAGGTCGGGATGCTCGTCGACGATCTGGGCGATCAGTGCGCGATCGCCGATGTCGCCCTCGTAGAACGCCCGTCCTTGCACGAACTCGCGGCGCCCACGGACCAGCGAGTCGAGCACGACGGGGGTGTGCCCGGCTTGCTCGAGCGCCGTGCAGGTGATGCTCCCGATGTAGCCGGCTCCCCCGGTGACCAGAATCTTCATGCGAAGACCCTAGGGCACGGTTGAGCCCCTCACCCGGTCGCCGTGCCGACTCCTCAGCCGGCCGGGGAGCTGCTGTGGGTCCTGGGTTCCGCCTCGTCCAGCGGGGCCAACGACGGCCCCTCCAGCTCGAAGTCCGGGATGATCTTGTCCAGCCAGCCAGGAATCCACCAGGCCCGGTCACCGAGCAGCGACATGACAGCCGGCACCAGGACCATGCGCACGACGGTCGCATCGATGAGGACAGCGACCGCCATTCCCACCGCCAGCATCTTCACGGTCGGATCGGTACTGAGCACGAAGCTGGTGAACACCGCCACCATGATGGCTGCCGCTGTCGTGATGACACGTGCGGTGGCTCCGATCCCGACGGCGACGGCCCGGTGGCTGTCCCCGTGCGCCACGTACGCCTCGTGCACGCGGGACAGCAGGAACACCTCGTAGTCCATCGACAGGCCGAAGACGATCGCGAACATGAGCATCGGCACGAATGACGGGATCGGAACGGTCTCCTCGATCCCCACCAGCGACGACCCCCACCCCCACTGGAAGACGGCCACGATCACCCCGTACGACGCCCCCACCGAGAGCAGGTTCATCACGGCGGCCTTGATCCCGATGGTGACCGAGCGGAAGGCGGCGGTGAGCAGCACCAGTGCGAGCAGCACCACGACGCCGATCAGCCACGGCATGCGCTGCGCAACCTTGGCGGTGAAGTCGACGTAGCCGGCGACCGTGCCCACGACGTAGGTGGGCTCCTTCTGGCCGGCCAGGATGTTGGTGCGGATGTCGTCGACGAGCTGTGAAGTCTTCTCGTCCTGAGGCGACGTCGTCGGCACGACGTTGATGATGGCCATGGATCCGGAGCTGTTGAGCACCGGCGGGCTCACCGAGGCGACGCCGGGGGTGGTCGACAGGTCTTGTTGCAGCGCCGTGAGCGTGGACTGTGCGTCGGACTTGCTCTCCTTCGAGGTGTCGACGACGACCGTCAGCGGACCGTTGGCGCCCGGGCCGAACCCCTGCTTGATCAGGTCGTAGGCACGTCGGCTCGACTCAGAGGTCGGGTTGGTGCCGGCATCGAGCTGCCCGAGCTGGATCTTCAACAACGGGACGGACAGCGCCAGCAGCAGGACGACTGCCCCCGCGGCCCACGGCCACGGACGGTCGCTCACCTTGCGGCCCCAGCGGGCAAAGGCACTGCGCTCGTGCGCCGCCGAGCGGGCATCGTGCTCGGCGTGCAGCCGCTGGCGGTGCTCCTCAGGGGTCTCGACCTCCGCGAGAGCCTGCTCGTCCTGCGCGTGCTGCCGATCCGGCTTGCGCTGGACGTGCCGACCGGCGAGCCCCAGCAGGGCTGGGACGAACGTCAGTGCGGAAACCATCGTCACCGCCACCACGACAGCCGAGGCCGCGCCAAGGGCGCCGACGAAGGGCACCCCGGACACGTACAGACCCAGGATCGCGATCACGACCGTCGAGCCGGCGACGACGATCGCCGAGCCCGAGGTCGAGGCGGTGCGACCGGTGGATGCCTCGATCGTGGCGCCGTCCTGGAGGAGCTCCAGATGTCGCGCGACCAGGAAGAGTCCGTAGTCCACGGCGACACCCAGACCCAACAGAGTCGCCACGGTCGGCGCCGCCGTCGGGAAGTTCGTGCCCGCGGCAAGCAGCGCCACCACCGACAGTCCGGTGCCGACGCTGAAGACCGCAGCGATCAGCGGGATGCCAGCGGCCAGCATCGTCCCGAACATGATGAGAAGCAGCACGAGTGCCAGGGACAGCCCGATGAGCTCGGACGTCCGGTCGTGCGCCTGGCCGGCGATCTCGCCCGCTGCGCCGCCGTACTCGACCGTCAGCCCTGCCGCACGCGCCGGTTCGACTGCGTCATCGAGCTGCTCCAGGTAGGCCTCGTCGAGGGACGCCGGCACGACGTCGAACGAGACAGGCGCCTTGGCGATCGTGCCGTCCTTGGACACCCCGGTCGGCGGGTTCTGGTCGAGCGGATCACTGGCGGAGACGACGTGCGGGAGCTTGCCGACCGACTTCATCGACTTCGAGATCGGGGTGGCCTGGTCCGAGACCGTCCCCTTCGTCGCGTGGAACACGATCTGCCCGGCGTAGCCGGACTGCTGTGGGAAGTCCTTCTTCAACAGGTCCAGGCCTTGAGAGGACTGGCTGCCGGGCACCGTGTAGTCGTTGACATAGGTGCCGCCGAAGGCTCTGCCGAGCGCGATGACCACCACGAGGACGATCACCCATCCCCCGATGACCAGCCAGTGCCGACGTGAGCAGAATCGTCCGAGGTTGTCCAGAAAGGCGTGCACACATCCCCCGCTCAGAGGAAGGGGCGGCTCTCGACCGCGCTGTCACCTGCGAGTCTGGCCCGTCCGGTTCATCGCCCGCATGACACATTCGGCCTACCTTGGGTGGAGTTGAAAAAGGACCCGCCGACCGACATGCGCCGAGATGAGGTCCGAAAACGTATGACCCGTTCGGGCTACCCCCGTGCCCTTACCAGCCGGTGCCGAAGCAGACGAAGGGGGCAGGTAGCTCACCTCCGGTTTCGACCGTCGCGGCCGCCAGC
The DNA here is from genome assembly GCA_963750495.1 of uncultured Actinomycetota bacterium. Taxonomy (GTDB): domain Bacteria; phylum Actinomycetota; class Actinomycetes; order Propionibacteriales; family Nocardioidaceae; genus JANLYC01. The sequence goes on along the minus strand of CAVVQV010000014.1, from coordinate 23,369 downwards.
GCCTCCGCCGGCGGCTTTCCGGCAGCCAGGTGGTGATGGGTGGCGGCCAAGGTCGTGCACGCCGCGTCGTCGTCGACGCTGGCGGGCGAGGCGATCACCGCGCCGGCTCCGGCGTGGAGCCAGGCGACCGTCATGCCAATGGTCTCCTCACCCCACCGCACCGACGAGCGGCCCAGCTCACAGGCGGACAAGATGACGAGGGACGGGATGGCGGACAGCTGGTCGATGTCGTAGCCGAACCAGGGTCCGTCGACGAGCTCGAGGCCGGAGAACAACGGGTTGTCGGCCGAGTGTCGGCCGTGCGCCGCCACGTGGAAGACGTCGACCTCTCCGGCCATTTCGCCCACTGCCGGCGCCGTTGCGTCACCATCACGCAGGACGACTGCGTCGGACCACGCCTTGGCCGCTGCCTCGACTTCCTCACCTGCGCGCGCCACCCGCGGACCGGCGACCAGGCCGGCGCGCGTCGTCCTCGACGAGCCACGCTCTCGCAACCAGGACGTCGCCGACCGCGGCACGGTCAGTGGACGTCCCACGAAGCCGGGAAGCATGGTCCAGGGCACCCCGGCCAGACTTCCGGGGGGTACGACCACCACGCGCCGGTCGCCGAGGTCGTCGGCCAAGGGCGCCACCAGCCGATCGGCGAGCTCGGCGAGCCGCGCCCGAAGCCCATCGCGGACTGCGGTCCGCAGGCCGGCGGGCAGCCGGGTCGCGGACATGTCGAGGTCGGCCTGCATGCCGGCGAGCAGGTGGCGAAACTCCGTCAGCCGGTCGAGCTCGTGGACCCGGGCCTGGTTCCCGTTCAGCGTCAGGCCGACCAGGCGCTCTCCGACCATCAGGTAGGTCGCCAGCGCCGCACCGTCGTCTGCGAGGGCGGCCCCCACATCGGCCAGCGTGGCCGGCTCGGTGACCTGGCCACTGCCCTCGCCGTACCACTGGCGTTGACGGATCCGGCGCCGCAGCTCGACGGTTCGCCGCGCCAACGCCTTCGTGGAACGACCGGCTCGCTCGGTGGCCTCCAGGTCGGCCTGCGCGGCCCGGAGCTCGGTGAGGTCAGCTGCTGCCTGCACGTCACCGGGTGGACGCAGCGGGGTCACCCGGCCGGCGAGCGCGCGCGCCCGCTCCGACCACTCGAAGACAACCTCGGGGCGACCATCCTCGGCGGCCAGCTGCATCCCTTGCAGGGCGAGGCGGCGACCGTGCCCGACCAGCGAGCTCTGCAGGTCGAGACTGCCGAACGACGACTGCCAGTCGTGCAGGTCGGCGAGTCCTCGTCGCACGTGCTGGAACGCGTCGGTCGGCCGTCGACGTGCGCGGGCCAGCTCGGCCCGCACCTCACGTTCGAGCAGCCGCACCTCCAGCGGCGCCGCGGCACGTGCGCCACCCCGACCGAGGCGAGCACGTGCGAGATCGGGGTCGCCATGCCGCAGCGTTGCCCGGGCGACCTCGAGATCGAGTGATGTGGCCTCCCGTCCGAGGTGATGCTCGTGGAGGTCGGCGGCGACGACCAGCGCCCTTTCGACCACGCTCGAAGTGACGTGGTCATGCTCGATGCTCGCGGACAGCTCGATGGCTTCCGCGCGAGCAGACCACGCCCGGCTGCCGGTCGCGTCGAAGCGCCGACGTGCCCGGCGGGCAGTCCGGCGCGCCTCGGCCGCGTCGTCGCGCAGCAGCAGGCGGGCGAGCACCACTTCGGCCTCCCCCTGCCGCTGCCGCATCCGGCGTACGCCGAATGCCCGGGCGGCGCGTCGCAAGGCTTCCTCGGCGTCCTCGACCATGCCGGCGGCGACCAGGACCTCGGCCCGGTCCTGCTCGCAGATCGCCTCGTACGCCGGAGAGAGCTCGGCCCAGTCCGGGCGCGCGTCATCCATCAACGTCAACGCGTCGACGATGTCCCCGGACAGCAGCCGTGCGTAGCCCTGGTTGTGGGCAGCCTTCGCGGCCTCGTGCGGGAGACCGGCGGCACGAAAGTGTGCTGCAGCCGCGTCGAAGTCGACGCCTGCCGCAACCGCGTCACCACGTTGCAGATGGACGATCCCCCGGTTGAGATGGACGCGCGCGCGCTCGGAGTCGAGATGCCCGATGAGCGGTAGCGCTGCCGAGAACGACGACATGGCCGCCCGACCGTCGCCCGAGCGCATCTGGAGAAGGCCCTGCTGGGCCAGCGCGAGTCCCCTGACCTCGGTCGCCAGCTCCGGCCGGTCGAGCACGGAACGGCAGACCGTCAGCCCCTGGGAGGCGGTGCCGAGCTCGGCCTCGACGTGGGCGAGGCTGATCGTGATGCGGGCGGCGCAGTCCGGGTCGTTGGTCGCCTCCGCCCGGTTCAGCGCCCTTCTGAAGAGTGCGCGGGCTGCGGCATGACGACCGGCGTTGCTGTGGTCGAGCCCTCGATGGTGGAGTTCTCCCGCGGACAGCACCTGCCCATCATGGCCTGATGTCCGTCACGGCTGCCACGGCTTTCCACCCACGCGCCACCGCCGTCGCCTTCGAGTCGTCCGACCTCTTCCTGGGCAGGTCACCCACGAGCTCGCAGGCGATCTTGCCGGCCAGGACCGGGGCGGCGAACGACGTCCCGCTCCACACCGCGAAGCCACCGCCCTCGTCCTTGCCCCGTCGGAAGTTGTCCGGGTCGATCGCCTCGCGTTCGTGACCGAAGGCCCGGGTGCGTGCCATCGGCTCGAGCCCGCCCTGCAGGGGTGGCATCGTGCTCACCACCGACGCCCCGGGTTCGTACGCCCGCACCCAGGGACCGGTGTTGCTGAACAACGCGACGCTGGTGAGGTTGGGGTTGAGCGCACCAACCGAGACGACGGGCACCCGGTCCTTGCGCCGGCGGGTCCGCCGCTGGGCAGGCTTCCAGGGGGCGAAGGCGGCCGGGTACTGCGGTCGGGCGGTTGCGTCGTTGCCGGCTGAGCAGACGACCGTCGTACCGCACTTGCCGAGCAACCCGAGCAGGTGGCGCAGGCTCGGTGAGAAGAGCCGGTCCTGCGGCGTCTCGTGGTAGTAGCCCATCGAGAGGTTGAGGACGTCGATGGGCCGTCCACCGCGGTCACCCTCGTAGTAGCGGCGCACCAGCTCCACGATCTTGGTCAGGGCGTGCATCCAGTCCGACTCGACCAGCGGACCACTGGACTTCACGATCCGCCACGAGACGATGTCGGCGTCCGGGCAGGTCTGGTGCACGAGACCGGCGATGAACGTCCCGTGTCCGGACAACGGGTCGATCCCGCCGTCGAGCGGGCCGACGAGGTCGCCGAGCCGCTCGGGGTCGGTCTTGGGATCGGTGTAGCCGATGGGCTTGCCATCGAGGGTCACGTTCTTGTCCACGACGTCGTCGAGCCAGTCGTGCTGGCCACAGCCGGTGTCGAGGATGGCGACGACGGGCCGTCGCCCCTTGACGCTGGAGCGCCGGTGCGGACGGTTGCCGACGTACGTGATCGGCTGGCGTCCTCCGCTGCCGGGCCGCCCGTAGCTGCTCACCGCATAGCTGCCGACGGGATGCGAGGACTCCACCGGATGGGACGACTCGACAGGATCGAAGACGTCGACGGGATGCGACGACTCCACCGGATGCGACGACTCCACCGGATGGGAGGACTCGACCGGGTTGCCCGTGGTCCGCGGCGCCAGGGCCATGAGGTGGTCGAGACCGACACCGAACATCGCGTCGACCCCGAGCTCGGCGCGGCACTGCTGGAGCAGGCGCCAGGCATCCGGGGCCGCTGCGACGACGCCGTCGCGAACGCGAACGGTGAGCCGCGAGACGCCGAGGTCGGCCTCCCCGTCGCGGCCCTTGGCACGCGCTGGTTCGTAGCCGGGATCCGACGTGACGGTCCAGCCCAACGTCCCGGCGATGCTGTTGAGGTCGGCCAGCACCTGACGGTCGTCGCAGAACGACGCCACGACGAGATGCCGCCCGACGTAGGCGGTCTGCTCGGGATCGACGTCGGAGACGGCGGCGGCCGTCCCCGGGTCGAGCCAGCGACCGCCGAGTGCCTCGAGCTGCTGCCGATGGGGTGGCTTGGGCTGCCGGTAGGTCAACGCGGTGACGTCGCGTCGCCTGGGACGGCCGGTCGATCGGGTGGGTTTGGACGGCATGGGCGTACTCCTGGAGGGCCGGGTCGGGTGTGAGACGCGAGTCAGAGCTCGACGGTCGGGGTGGCGAACATGCCTTCACCGGTGTCGCTGGGCTCGGTCGAGCGCAGGAAGAAGCGTGTCAGTCCCGTCGGCATCCGGGGGATCTCGAAGCGGCCGCGCGGGTCGACCTCGGCCTCCTGGGTGAGGTCCTGCTGGCTGATGGTGACCCGCATCGACTGGGCCGGGGTCACCCAGCCGTCGACCCGACAGTGCTTCGTGCCGAGCTCACTGACGCGAAGCAGCAGCGAGAACGAGCCCCCCGAGAACGCGATCGTGAGCGCTGACCCGTTGCTCCGGGCACCGCTGAGCTCGCGGGTGCGCTCGAGGAGGTGGAGCATTTCGTACTCCGCGTCGAGGTCCTCGGTCTCGATCGTGACCAGGACCTTTTCGACGAGGTCGTCCGGTACCGGGTCGTGGGCTTCCCACATCTGAACGAGGTCTGACAGGGAGATGTCACGCTCACTCATGGTCTGCTCCTGTCTCTCCCCCAAGTAGCGCTTTGAGCTTGCCGAGGCACCGGCCTCGGGTGGGCCCGATGCTGCCGACCGGCATGTCGAGGTCGCGAGCGATGCCCTGGTAGTCGGGCCGGTCCTCGAAGGCGACGATGCGCAGCAGCCGCTGACAACGAGCATCGAGCTGCTGGACATACGACCAGAGTCGGGCGCTCTCATCGGTCCGGATGACCTCGGTCTCGACGGAAGGTTGCGTGGGAACCCTCGCTTGGATGACCTCGTCCTGAACCGGTGTGGCCCGGCTGTCCAGTCGTGAGACCCGCCAGGCCTCGCGGCGGGCGGTGGTAGTCAGCCAGGACGCGACAGCTTGGGCATCAGCGATGGACTCGTGCCGGCGTACGAGCGTGAGCCACGCGGTCTGCACGACGTCCTCGGCCTGGTCCTTGTCGAGGCCGTACGACCGGACGACGTGCCACAGCACGGGAGTCAGACAGCGGACCAGGTCGTCGAGTGACCCGGTTTCGCCAGTGCGCCAGCGGCGGAAGTGCCCCGCGGCCTGCTCCCAGACCGTCGTCTCGCCAGCCTCGTCAGGTGCCCGTTGGACGTCCACGATCGGACCCCTCGTCTCGCTGCGGGCCAGGGCAATCACACCGACCAGGAGGCAGGTCGCGGGCGGTCTGATACGCGCCGGGCGGTTGAGCCAACATCGTAGTGACTCTGCCACACGCGGTCACACCCTCTGCTGTGCTCCGGGTCGTATCGCCTCGTCGAGGATCGCAGCCGAACCAGGATGGTGAGCCGTGAGCGGCTACCGGGCGGTTCCGCGGCGACAGCGACCAGCTCGGTCTCCACCGGGACCGCCCAAACGACCTCGAGCCCCGACCCGACCAAGAGCATCCGCCCGGAGACATCACAGGTCCAAGCAGAGACGGGAGGTTGTGCACGTTGAAGCGGATGTCTGGGCTGCACAACGTCCCAGTTGGTGGACCTGGGGTGCCCGGCCGGTTGTGCACAACGGTTCCGGGTCTCGACAAGCCGGCCTGAGCCTGTCGAAGGGCTCATCGCCAGCCGAGGCCCACCGCCTGACGAGGTGTGTCGTATTTCCCGCCTCCATACTCGGCTCGCGCACGAGCACATCCAATTCTTCGGTTCCGCGCCCATCGCACCATCCCCGCCTGGCGGCGTTCGCCCATCGGCACCGACCTCATCCCGCCGGATAGGTTCACACGCCCAAGGGCAGCAGAAAAACCTTCACGACGGCTGTATCAGCGACTTCGCGTCGTTCTCCTTGGCGATGGGTAGCAGCGCGACGTCCGATGCAGGGGGGCAGGCGTCCCGGCACCCGATGCAGAGTGGGGCGGGCTCGGGGGTGCCCGTCCCTCTCTGCGCGGCGGCAAGAAAGCGGCAGACCAGGGCGGTCCGACACCAGGGTCTGTCCGACGCTCCCCTATATGCGACGTGGCGGCGCGAACGCCGCGACGACGCCAGCCGCCAGCACGGCCAGGGCGAACGTCAGCCCGAGCAGGACCCGGCCCGCCGCACGTGCGGACGCCGTGTCGGTCGGCAGATCGCCCGCCAACGACCAGCTCAAGGCCCCGACAACGATGGTGCTCAGCAACACGATCGAGATGACCGCCGCTACCGCAAAACGCCACCCCGCCGCCGTCGCGGCGGCCTGTCGGGCTCCGGCACCGAAAGCGGCACCGGCCCCGAACGTCAGCGGAATCGCCGCTGCGGCCATGACCCAGGGCGTACTCGGCATCACCCACGCGCCGGCGCAGCCGACAGCCACGGCCAGCAGAGCGAGCGGAGCACGGGCTGGACGGCGCGCCCCGACCGCCGCGCCCAGCACCGTTGTCACGGCAAGCAAGGCGGCCATCCACCAGGGCACCCGGCTGGGGCGGTCATCGGCGACGATCACCAGCAGCTGCACCGCGACCGGCAGGCACAGGGCGACGAACGCCATGCACACATAGGCGACTCGGACGCTCGGATCGGGAACGACCACCGCCACCGCGGCGAGGCCGGCCGTCACGCCGGCAGCTGCGAGCAGGATCATGGGCCGCAGCCAGCCGCTCTCGAGCTGCGGGTCGAATCCCAGCACCATGATCGCCAGGACTCCGCCGACCGTCGTGGCCAGCAGCCCCGACCACGCCGACTCCCAGTCACTCCCAAGGCGGACCTCGGCTCGGACCGGCTCGGTCAGCATCGTGAGCGCGCCCCAGACGAGGATCGCCGCCGCCACCGGTGCCACCAGCCAGACTGACGGGTGCTGGGTGAGCCTGGCCGCGCTGTCGGCGGGGGTGAGCACCTCGTGCCGCGACAGCCACGCCAGCAGCGGCCAGGACCCGAGCAATGGCACAGCCCACGCGACCATCACGGCCTGGCGGTGCGGGGCGGAGAGCTCGAACGTCATACTCGCCGCTCCGCCGAGCAGGCACCCGACCGCACCGCCGAGGACGACCAGTGCGAGCGACAGCTGGGTCGCGTCGACGACGTCGTGGGAGAGCGCAAGCCCGAACACCGCACCCGCCGCCCCGAGCGACAGCGCCGGCCCGGACCCGAGGGAGCCGACCACGAACAACGCCACCGTCGCGAGAACGAGCCCGACCGCGGCACCGACCCCTGCCCACCCGATGAACCGGTCGTCGACCAGCGCGAGGTCACTGGCGACCGGGAGCACCTCGGGGACGCTGACGACGCACACGACTCCGAGCGACGACGCGAGGAACGCGATCGGGACAGCCAACAGCCGACGGAGTCGCTCGGAAGCGAACTCGAACTCCGCGCCCGGCCCGGCCTGCGAAGCCCGTAGCGACTGCTCGTCGACCATCCTCAGGCTTCGAGAACGACCGGGATGATCATCGGACGTCGGCGATGTGCCTGGTTGACCCAGCGGCCCGTCGTACGTCGGATGACCTGCTGCAGCTGGTAGACGTCGTCGTTTCCGTCGTTCACAGCCTTTGCGAGGGCCTCCTCGATGAGCGGCCGGACCTCGTTGAGCACGGTGTCGTCCTCGAGGAACCCGCGCGCATGGATCTCGGGACCGGCGATGAGCTTGCCCGAGCCGGAGTCCATCACGACCATCACGGAGATGAAGCCTTCCTCGCCCAGGATCCGGCGGTCCTTCAGGTCGCTCTCGGTGATGTCACCGACCGAGGCGCCGTCGACGAACACGTAACCGCACTCGACCTTGCCGCTCACCTGCGCGACACCGTCGATCAGGTCGACCACGACGCCGTCCTCGGCCACCACGACGCGTTCCCTGGGCACCCCGGTCTCGATGGCGAGCGCTGCGTTGGCGACCAGGTGCCGGATCTCACCATGCACGGGGAGGACGTTGCGAGGCCGGACGATGTTGTAGCAGTAGAGCAGCTCGCCGGCGCTTGCGTGGCCGGAGACGTGCACGAGCGCGTTGCTCTTGTGGATGACGTTCGCACCCAGCTTGGTCAGGCCGTTGATGACCTTGAACACGGAGTTCTCGTTGCCCGGGATCAGGCTGGACGCCAGCACGACCGTGTCGCCCGGCTCGATGTGGATGCGGTCGTGGTTGCGGTGCGCGATCCGGGCCAGGGCCGACAGGGGCTCACCTTGCGACCCCGTGGAGATGATCACGACCTCCTCAGGTGCGTACTCCCCCAGCTCGCGCATGTCGACCAGGGTGTCGGGCGGCACGGAAAGGTAGCCGAGGTCACGGGCGACCTGCATGTTGCGCACCATCGACCGTCCGACGTAGGCGACCTTGCGGCCCTGGGCGACTGCCGCGTCCATCACCTGTTGCACACGGTGCACGTGCGAGGCGAAGCACGCGACGATGATGCGCTGCTTGCTGGCCCGGAAGACGTTCTGCAGGACCGGCTGGATCGCGCGCTCGGTGGTGGTGAAGCCCGCCACCTCTGCGTTGGTGGAGTCGACGAGGAACAGGTCGACGCCTTCCTCGCCGACGCGCGCGAACGAGCGCAGGTCGGTGATGCGTCCGTCGAGCGGCAGCTGGTCCATCTTGAAGTCACCGGTGTGGAGCAGCACACCGGCCTCGGTGCGCACCACGACCGCCAGGGCATCGGGGATCGAGTGGTTGACCGCGATGAACTCCAGGTCGAACGGTCCGAAGGTCTGCCGGTCGCCTTCCTCCACCTGGAACTTCGGCGCCCGGGTCTGCCGGTGCTCGCGCAGCTTCGCCTCGAGCAGTGCCAACGTCAGCCGGGACCCGACCAGGGGAACGTCGGGACGTTCACGCAGCAGGTAGGGCACTGCGCCGATGTGGTCTTCGTGGCCGTGCGTGAGCACGACGGCCTCGATGTCGTCGAGACGGTCCCGGATCGGCTCGAAGTCCGGGAGGATCAGGTCGACACCGGGCTGCGTCTCGTCGGGGAACAGCACCCCGCAGTCGATGACGAGCAGCTTGCCCTTGTGCTCGAGGACAGCCATGTTGCGGCCGACCTCGCCGAGACCGCCCAGCGGAATGACGCGCAGTCCGCGCTCGGGCAGCTCAGGGGGTGGTCCGAGCTCGGGATGGGGATGGCTCATGCGGAACCCTTCACGGTTGTGCTGCCAGGTGGTGTCACAGGTCTTGGAGTCGTTCTGATGCTGCCGGTCGTCGCGCGTCGGTTGCTCGCTGCACGCCAGGCTCAGCGACCATCGAGCAGCTCGGCGCTGACGAGGTCGGCCCGCAGCTCGGTCACCTGCTGCTCGGTCGCCGGCAGCAGCGGAAGCCGGACCGCGCGGCTCGTCAGCACGCCCTGCAGCTGCAGTGCCGCCTTGACCATGATCGCCCCTTGCGTTCGCGTCATGATGGCCCGCACCGCAGGCAGGATCGACCGGTCGATCTTGCGGGCGGTGTCGAGGTCGCCGCCGTCGATCGCCGAGATCAGGTCGGCGTACCGCGGCCCCGCGACGTGGCCGACCACCGACACGATGCCGACCGCGCCGAGCGCCAGCCACGGGAAGTTCAGGGCGTCGTCTCCGCTGTAGATGGCCAGGTCGGTCGAACGCAGCAGCCATGCGCCGGCATACAGGTCGCCGGTCGCATCCTTGACCGCGACGATGCGCGGATTCTCACCTGCGCGCGCCAGGGTGTCAGCGGCCAGCTTGGTCCCCGTGCGACCCGGGATGTCGTAGAGCATGACGGGGAGATCGCCAGCGTCGGCGATCGCGCGGAAGTGCTCGAGAATGCCCTCTTGCGGTGGTTTGCTGTAGTACGGCGTCACCGCCAGCAGACCGTCGACGCCGCACTGCTGCGCCTGCCGGGCGAGCGCGAGGGCGTGCGCGGTGTCGTAGGAGCCGACTCCGGCGACGACACTGGCCCGATCGCCCACCGCCTCGACCACGGCCAGCAGGACCTGCTGCTGCTCGTCGGTCGTGACCGTGGGTGACTCGCCCGTCGTACCGAAGACCACCAGTCCGTCATGTCCGTTGTCGACCAGATGTGTCGCCAACCGCGCGGCGGCGGCGGGGTCGATGGCGCCGTCGGTGTCGAAGGGCGTCACCATCGCGGTGAGGACCCGACCGAACGGCGCAGTCATCGCGGGGCTCATGGGAGGAAGGTTACCGCTCGGCCTGCGGCCGGGTGGCACGACAGAGCCCCGTTACTGACCGCTCGGGGGGTCCGGCCAGTAACGGGGCGTCTGACAGGCATATCGCGGGATAGACCCGATTCGTTACAGGATTCAACCGAACTTCTGAGATCCACTGCGGCATCACGCCTGGTCGGGTGGCTGGGTGAGTGGCTGAGTGGCCAGGGCGTCGAGCCGCGTGTACGCCGCCAACGACCAGCCCGCGTGGGCCTCCCGGGACGTCTCCTGCCACTGGGCCCAGTCGACGTCGGGAAAGAACGTGTCACCCTCGGGACTGGCCTCGACCCAGGTGATGAGCAGGCGAGCAGTGAGCGGCAACGCGGCGGCGTACACCTGGGCGCCACCCGCCACGAACACCTCCGTGTCGATCTCAGCCCCCCATGTGAGCGCAGCCTCGACGTTGGCGGCGACGAGCAGTCCCTCGGGGATCCCACCCGCCGGCTGCCAGTCGCCGTGTCGCGTGACGACGATCGTGGTGCGCCCGGGCAGCGGCCGGCCGATCGACTCGTAGGTCAGCCGGCCCATCACGAGGACGTGGCCCATGGTGATCTGCTTGAAGCGCGCCTGCTCACCGGGCAGCTTCCAGGGGATGTCTCCTGCCGATCCGATCACGCCGTTGGCGGCGACTGCCGCCACGATCGTGACGGTCATACGGCGATCGGGGCCTTGATGCCGGGGTGTGGGTCGTAGCCCGCGATCTTGACGTGCTCGAGGTCGAAGTCGGCCAGGTCGGTGATCGAGGGGTCGAGCCAGAGCTCAGGCAGGTCGCGCGGCTCGCGGGCCAGCTGGGTGCGGGCCTGGTCGAGGTGGTTGACGTAGAGGTGCGCGTCGCCGAGCGTGTGGACGAAGTCTCCGACCTCGAGCCCGGTCACCTGCGCGACCATGTGCGTGAGCAACGCGTACGACGCGATGTTGAACGGTACGCCGAGGAACACGTCGGCGGAGCGCTGGTAGAGCTGGCACGACAACCGACCGTCCGCCACGTAGAACTGGAAGAGCGTGTGGCATGGCGCCAGCGCCATCTCGGGGATGTCGGCCACGTTCCAGGCGCTGACGATGTGGCGCCGGGAGTCGGGGTTGGTGCGGATCTGGTCGAGGACCTGCGCGATCTGGTCGATGTGCTCACCGCTCGGCGTCGGCCAGGACCGCCACTGGTAGCCGTAGACCGGTCCCAGGTCGCCGCGCTCGTCGGCCCACTCGTCCCAGATCGAGATGCCGCGTTCCTGCAGCCAGCCGACGTTGGTGTCGCCGCGCAGGAACCAGAGCAGCTCACCGATGACCGACTTGGTGTGGATCTTCTTCGTGGTGACGAGCGGGAACCCGGCGCTGAGGTCGAAGCGCAGCTGGTGGCCGAAGACGCTGAGGGTGCCGGTGCCGGTGCGGTCGCTCTTCTCGACGCCGTCGTCGAGGACGCGTTGGACGAGGTCGAGATACTGCCGCACAGCGTCAGCCTAACCGGCGGTCAGACACGGCCGAGGCGGACACGCGCGGCGCCCTGCTCAGAGTCGACCGGTGATGGCGACGAAGGTGAAGTAGACCGCCCCGACCAGCATGCCGAGATGGCCGAGCAGCGAGAGTCCGGCGCCCTTGCCCCACTCGTCGGTCGCCTTGTCGTCGGCATGCTTGCCTCGCGCCGGCAGCCACCGGGCGAGCAGCATCAGGCCGACCACGGTGAGGATCCACCAGGCCAGCAGCGCGAGTGACTCGAGCACTCCACTGTCGGTCGACAGGGCGGTGATCCACAGCGTCAGCGCCAGCACGCCGACGGTCGTGTGCCAGGTCAGCAGGGCGCCCGACACGTCGGTGACGCCCGCGGCACGGCCGTCGCTCACGCTCAACCTGACCCGGGTCAGCAGCACCAGCACCGCGGCCAGTCCCGTCAGCATCCAGGTGAGGTTCGACCAGACCATGGGGGTCATCGTGGCGGGCGGCTGCGTCCGACGCAACCCGGTACGCCCGAGAAACACATGGTTTGTCGTTGCCGACGGGCTGGTGAGCGCGGCGGAGGTCAGGCGTCGTAGTCGAGGACGACGACGTCGCTGGTGGGGTGGCTCTGGCAGGTCAGGACGTACCCGTCGTCGATCTCGTCGGGTTCGAGCGCGTAGTTGTCGTCCATCACGACGGTGCCCTCGACCAGCTTGGCGCGGCACGTGCCACAGACACCACCCTTGCAGGCGTACGGCGCGTCGGAGCGAACCTCGAGAGCCGCCTCGATGACCGGGACGTCGCTGCCCTTGAGGTGGAAGGTGGAACGGCGGCCGTCGAGGATGATCGTGACCTCGGCTCCCTCACCGGACTCCTCCGACGTGGCGCGGGGCTCCGGCGGCTTGGTCTCGACGTGGAACAGCTCGGTGTGGACATGGGCTCCGTCGACGCCTTCGTCGAGCAACGACTCCCGGAGCTCGGCCACCATGGCGAACGGTCCACAGAGGAACCAGTCGTCGACCGTGTCGGCGGGCACGAGCGTGTCGGTGATCTTGCGCAGGCGGGGGCCGTCGAGCCGTCCCGACAACAGGTCGGCGTCCTGCGTCTCCCGACTCAGCACGTGGAGCAGATGGAAACGCTCGCGATGACGGTCCTTGAGGTCTTCGAGCTCCTCGAGGAACATGATCGTCTTGCTTGTGCGGTTGGCGTAGATCAGCGTGACCCGGCTGAGCGGCTCGCGCTCGAGCGTGGTGGCGATGATCGACAGGATCGGCGTGATGCCGCTGCCGGCCGCGATCGCGCAGTAGTGCTTGGTGTTCGCCGGGTCGAGCGGTGTGTTGAAGCCACCGACGGGCGTCATGACCTCGAGCTCGTCACCGACCTTCAGCGTCCCGGCCGCGAACCCGGAGAAGTGTCCGCCCGGCAGCACCTTGACGCCGATGCGCAGTTTGCCGTGGCCGGCGGGTGCGCAGATCGAGTAGCTGCGGCGGACGTCGTCACCGGCCATCGAGGTCTTGATCGTCAGATGCTGACCCTGGACGAAGTCGTAGTCATCGGCCAGCTCCGGCGGTACCGCGAACGTGATGCACACCGCGTCGTCGGTCAGCGGCGTCACGTCGCTGACACGCAGCGAGTGGAAGACGGCCTTGCGGGGGGCGTTCATAGGGAGGTCGTACCTGTCAGCTAGTGAGTCTTGAAGTAGTCGAACGGCTCCTTGCAGCTGTTGCATACCCACAAGGCCTTGCATGCAGTCGACCCGAAGCGGCTCAGCTCACGGGTGTCCCCCGACCCACACTGTGGACACCGCACACTCAAGGGAATCATCACCCGCTGGTCGGTCCGAGCTTGGGGTGGGGCGATGCCGTACTCGAGAAGCTTCCGCTTGCCGGCGTCGCTCATCCAGTCGGTCGTCCAGGCCGGTGCCAGCACCAGGCGTACGCCGACGTCGTCGTAGCCCGCTTGCGCCAGCGCCGCGGTGACATCGGCGGTGATCGCGTCCATGGCCGGACAGCCGGAGTAGGTCGGGGTGATCGTCACGTCGACGTGACCGTCGGCGTCGACAACGATGTCACGCAGGATGCCGAGGTCGTCGATCGTGAGCACCGGAACCTCCGGGTCGGGCACGTCGGCCACGATGGCCCGCACCTGCGCGGCCGAGGGCGAAGATCCGGTGGCAGCGGTCGTCGACACGCGCGTCACCACTGGGCGCCGGGGTGTGACCGCGCCAGGTGCTGCATCTCGGCGAGCAGATAGCCCATCGACTCGGTGTGGATCCCCCGACGACCGCCGGAGTGACGGACGTTCGTCTCGGGCCGCACGAGGGTGGCCTCGGCGAGGACGGTGTCGACGTAGCCGAGGACGCGCTCCTCGAGGACGGCCGGGTCGACGGCCACGCCCTGGTCGGCCAACCGGCGTATGAGGTCGTCGGACTCGAACAGCTCGCCGACATACGGCCAGACGTCGTCGAGGCCGCGCTGCATGCGGAGGTGCGACTCTTCGGTGCCGTCACCGAGCCGGATCGTCCACTGGGTGGCGTGATCGCGGTGGTAGTCGACCTCCTTGACGGCCTTGGCCGCCACAGCTGCCAGCGTCTCGTCGGTGGAGGCCCGGAGCTCGGTGAACAGCTCGAACTGAAAGGCAGCCACGACCAGCATGCGCGCCATGGTGTCGGCGAAGTCGCCGCGGGGAAGCTCGAAGAGCTGGGCGTTGACGAAGTCGCGCTCGTCGCGCAGGTAGGCCAGCGCATCCTCGTCACGGCCGGCTCCCTCGAGCTGACCGGCATACGTCAGCAGTGACCGCGCCTGGCCGAGCTGGTCGAGCGCGATGTTGCCGAGAGCGACGTCCTCCTCGAGCTGGGGCGCAGCGGCGATCCAGCCGCCGAGCCGCTGCGCGTACACGAGGGCGTCGTCGCCGAGCCGCAGTGCATAGACCCACGTGTCAGAAAGAGGGGCGGCTGTGGCGGCACCAGCCCCCGGTAGTTCTGACAGCTCGGGGTGGGAGGAGTTGCTCACAGGTGTTCCACGCCCTCGGGCACGTCGTAGAAGGTCGGGTGGCGGTAGATCTTGTCACCGGCCGGCTCGAAGAAGGCGTCCTTCTCGTCGGGGCTGCTGGCAGTGATCTGCTCGGCGGGCAGCACCCAGATCGAGACACCCTCCTGACGACGGGTGTAGACGTCTCGTGCGTTGCGCAGCGCCATCGCTGCGTCCGGGGCATGCAGGCTTCCGACGTGGACGTGCGACAGGCCGCGCTTGGCCCGGACGAACACCTCCCAGAGCGGCCACTCGCGCCGCGCTGCCTGTGCAGGTGACTGCTCGGCGGGAACTCCGGTCGTGGGTACGGCGCCATGACCTCCGGCCGCAGTCAGGTCCGTCCCGGTCTCCGGCTGTCGACCTGCACCGCCCGACGGTGGAGCTTGGCGAGACCCCTCGATCTCGACCGGCTCGATCAGCGGATCCCGTGACTCGGTCATGCGGCGGTCTCGACTTCGCGGCGGGCCGCCTGCTTCTCGGCGTACGCGGCCGCAGCCTCACGGACCCAGGCGCCATCCTCATGGGCGGTGCGGCGGTGCTCCATGCGCTGCTTGTTGCAGGGACCGTTGCCCTTGATGACCTCGAACAGCTCGGTGAAGTCGATCGTGCCGAAGTCGTACTGCTGACGTGCTTCGTTCCAGGAGAGGTCCGGGTCAGGGACCGTCAGGCCGAGCGCCTCGGACTGCGGGATCGTCATGTCGACGAAGCGCTGACGCAGGTCGTCGTTGCTGAAGCGCTTGATGCCCCACGCCATCGACTGGGCGGAGTTGGGCGACTCGTCGTCCGGCGGACCGAACATCATCAGGCTCGGCCACCACCAACGGTTGACGGCGTCCTGCGCCATCGCGTGCTGCTCGGGGGTGCCGTGCGACAGCGTGTGGAGGATCTCGAAGCCCTGCCGCTGGTGGAATGACTCCTCCTTGCACACTCGGATCATCGCCCTCGCGTACGGACCGTACGAGCAGCGGCACAGCGGGACCTGGTTGACGATCGCGGCGCCGTCGACGAGCCAGCCGATCGCACCCATGTCGGCCCACGTCAGGGTCGGGTAGTTGAAGATCGAGGAGTACTTCTGCCGGCCGTTGTGCAGCATGTCGAGTAGGTCGGCCCGGTCGGCGCCAAGCGTCTCGGCCGCGGCGTACAGGTAGAGGCCGTGGCCGGCCTCGTCCTGGACCTTGGCCATCAGGATCGCCTTGCGGCGCAGGCTCGGGGCGCGGCTGATCCAGTTGCCCTCGGGCTGCATGCCGATGATCTCGGAGTGCGCGTGCTGCGCGATCTGCCGGATGAGGTTCTTGCGATAGGCGTCGGGCATCGAGTCACGAGGCTCGATGCGCCCGTCACCGTCGATGATCGCCTGGAACTCGAGGTCGAGGTCGCGGGCCTCGATGCGGCTCGCGGCGTCGTCAGGGGCCGGCTCGGGCTGGTCGGCAGCGTCGGGCGCCTGGAAGTCGTTTCCGTACATGCTGCCATCCTAGCGCATCAATATGACGCCTTGACGACAAAGGTGCTCTGTAAGTGTCACACTCTGCCTCACTCAACGCCGCCTTCTCCCAGGCCAGCCCGGCCATTGCCGCTGCGTAGACTCTGCGCATGCGCGTCTCCGACCAGCACCGTTTCGTCTTCATCCACGTGCAGAAGACCGGTGGTTCCACGATTGACGCGATGCTGGACGCCGAGATCCCTGACGTGCGGGGAGACCCGGCCGGCAAGCGGCACATCCAGCTGCAAGGGGCGCTGCGCCAGGAGCCCGCGCTGGCCTCCTACTGGATCTTCGGGTTCGTGCGTAACCCCTGGTCCCGGCTGGTGTCCTGGTGGGCAATGATCATGCAGTGCCACGAGCGGGCAGCCGCCGGGGACGAGACGGCCATCCGCAATCTGCAACGCGACAACTGGTGGATGAAAGCCGGCGAGTACACCGAGTTCGCCGACTTCGTGACGTACGGCTCCGAGGAGTTCCCGCGCCTCAAGCGGCCCCAGGTCAACTACCTGACCGCTGGCCCCCGCCGGGCCGACTTCGTCGGACGCACCGAGACGTTCGACGCCGACGTAGCGGCGATCCGAGCCAGACTCGGCCTCCCGCCGTTGGCTGCAGTCCCTCAGTTCAACACAAGCGCTCACAAGGACTGGCGCGAGTACTACACCCCGCAAACCCGCGATCTGGTGGCGAAGATGTACGCCGCGGACATCGCGGCCTTCGGCTACGAGTTCGACGCCGCGACCGTTGCGACCCACTGATCGCTGGCGGTCCGGGGGGTCCTGAGAGGGCGCCGGTCGGCGCCTTCCGCGTGGGTCCGAGCCTGCTCGCATTTTCCCAGGTCAGACGCTCTTCTGAGGTAGTCGCCAGGATGCACCGCGCCTAAGGCGGCCTCGCCTCGCAGAGATAGGTCATCGTACCGATGTCCGACCCCCTGCCTTACGCGCAGAGTCTTCTCATCAGCCCGCGCAACACCTTCAAGAGGAGACACCATGTACCCGCAGCACACCGGATCGATTCTGTTGGACATCGCCAACGCCCAGCGCCGCGAGCTCGTACGTGACGCCGAGAACCGCCGCCGCATCCGGTCGAGCAGCCGGACGCAGCAGCAGCCCGACGACGCTCGCCCGAGGCGTCCACGGTGGTGGGGCTTCGCCCGTAGCCATCACGCCGCCTGACCCGGCCATGAAGGCCGGATGCAGTCCGGGGAGGATCACCGGGGTTTCACACCCCACCGATCCTCCCCGCACTCTTTTGTGTGGCAGGTCGGGCGCCGGAAGCGGCTCAGGCTGCGCACGCGTTGGCCAACGTCCTGGCCCACCACACGAGTTCGTCGGATGATCGCGCAGGTCGATGAGCCCACTGCCGAGGCTCTCCCTGTGCTCGAGACCGGCGTCGGTCCGATCGGTCTTCAGGTCTTCAGGTTCGCCGTCGCCGAGCCGCCGAAGTTGCTGCGCACGCTGATCCGCCGTGGGTTGTCGACCCACCCGCGCTGGTCGGCGTACCGCCCCCCGCCCTTGTTCGTCAGCGTGAACATGAAGCTCCCTGACGACGAGTACACCGTCAGGATGGCGTTCGGGTTCGTGCTGGTCGCCTCGATGGTCAGGAGCCCCGACTTCCAGGTGGCCTTGGTGATGCGTACGACGTCCGCCGCTGGTGGCGCTCCGGGGGTCACGGTGATCGTGGCTGTCCTGGTGACGCCGAACCACGAGGCCGTGACCGTGACACTGGTACTGCTCGACACCGGCGCGGTCGACAGGTTGAAGGTGCCCGTCGACGCGTTGGCGTTCACCACGGTCTCCTGGGGGACCTGCGCGACCGCAGGGTTGCTGCTCGCCAGCTGAACGACAGCCCCCTGCGTCATGGGTGCCGAGAACCGCACCGTCCCGGTGGCGTTCTGGCCTCCGACGACCGACGTCGGCACGAACGAGACCGACGTGAGGGTCGGCCCTGAGGGCGTTGCCGGGTTGACCGACAGGTTGTGGGTCCTGGAGATGTTGTCGGGAGTAGCGCCCATGATCTGGACGATGGTCGGTGGCGCGGCCGCGTTCGTCGTGATCGTGAAGGTGCCTGTTGTCTGGCCGGCTGGAATGGTGATGGATACCGGCACCTGAGCCACGGACGGGTCGCTGGAGAAGAAGCGGACGACGGTCGGATCAGGGTCTGCGAAGGCCAGACTGACCGTTCCCGTCGTCGATGCCCCGTCCCGGACGGTGTCGGGGTTGATGGTCAGTGCGCCGATGCTTCCAGCGGCCAGCGCGCTGGTGGGGATCCCGAGGATCGCCACGGTCAACAACAGGCCGAAAACCAGAAGTCGTGCTCGCATGCGCTGCTCCTTCGTCGAGAGCAGCCGACCCAGGCCGGCGTCGGCGGCTCGCCGTTCCCACTCCCGCCACTATCGTCCGGTCTGGTTGCGACGGCATCGTCCTTTGGTCTTAGTACCCACGAGAGGTCCTGCCGAGCTCGGCCTTCTCAGGACCCTGGGTCTGACCGGGAGCAGGTTGTGGCTGAAGGTACGGGCGACCGGTCTTGCGCTTGTTCAGCCACAGGGCCGGTTCATCCTCAGTAGATCGGGAGGGCGGCGGCAGCACGGGCGTGGATCGTCGTGGTCGCGTCGACGCCGGGCATCCGGACGGGCAACCGGTAGGGCATGACGAGCGCCACCTCGACGGCATGACCGACCACGCGGACGTCGACCGTCAACCCCGGGTAGGAGCGGTAGGCGCCGACGGTGTGCAGGTATCGATCGACGGCGACTGTCGCGGTGGTCTCGTCGAGCGTCACGTAGTGCGCGTCCTGGTCGCCATAGATGGCGCCGGTGGCGGTTGCCGTCGTGGCCGCCAGAGCAGCGCCGTCGGCCAAGGACTTGGCGGCCTGCCGGCGCAGATAGCTGCCCGAGATATCGGTGACGGCGGCGACCGCGATGACCAGACAGATGGTCAGGATCACCAGCATCGCCGTGATCTGGCCGGTCTCGCTGCGCTGCGGCCCGCGATTCATCAGCCGGTCTCCCGGTAGGCGCCGAACGGCTCCCGGTGCTCGGCCTCGACCGCGATCGAAGCGGCCGATTCTCCGAACATCGCCGGCATCAGTGGTAACGCCACCTGCAGGTGGAGGCGGACCTCGACGGACGATCCCGGCTGCAAGCATGACCTGGGGGTCGGCCGACAGTTGATCTGCAGTTCGTCGGGCGACAGGCTGACACTCTCGTCGCGCATCGATATCTGTGCGGCTGCAAAGGCTCGCGCCCGCGCGGTCTCCACGTCCGGAGCCAGGATGAACGCCCGACCCGCGGCGCGGGCGGCCTCCGTCGCGCCGAACGCGGACCGCTGCACCGTGATGATCGAGATCATCACGTAGACGAGCGGGATCATCAGAAGCAGGCCGAGCCAAATCAGCTCCACCACGGCCGACCCGGCTTCGCCTCGACCTGCCCCGCGGCCGTCCCGTGGCCAGGTCATGGCAGCACCTCCTTGACCGCATGACCCGAGACATGCACGGTGATCGTCGGTCCCCAGAAGCCCAGCACGGGTACGTCGGCCACCACATCGACCTCGACCCCGGGCCGCCCGGAAACGCTGGCGTCCTCGGCCGTCACCTCGGCGGAGAACCCGGTGCCGAAGGTGTCGTCGATCGTGTCAGCGGTACGCCGGCGCCCGTCCTGCGTCGTACGGTCGAACGCCGCGCCATAGCGTGCCCCCTCGGACGCCGCCGACGTCAGTGTCGTGCGCACGTGCCAGATCAACGCCAGCTGCAAGATGCCGAAGAACAACGGCACCAGAACCACCGACACCAATGCGAAGTCGGCGATCGCCGAACCCCGTTGCGATCGCCGATGGTCAGATCGTCGAGACACCGGATCGCGCCGCCGACCTACATGTAGTCGTTGAGGGTGGCGCTCAGGAACGACGTCACCCGGTCCTGGAAGACCACCAGGATCGCGGACGCGATCACGATGGTCATGACCGTGATCATCACCCACCCGGGGATGTCACCCCGTTCGTCACGCCGACGCATCCGCGACGTCCATCGCCGTGCCATCACTTCCTCCTGTCATCGGTTGATCTCAGCTACGGCGCCAGCAGGTTGAGCCCCACGACACCGGGGAAGAACGCGAACAACAAGGTGACCGGCATGATCAGGAACACCACCGGCACCATCATCGCGACCTCTTTGCGCGCGCCGGTCTCGATGAGCTCACGCTTGGCCGCTTCACGAACATCGCCTGCTTGCGCGATGAGAACGTCGACGAGCGGAGTACCGCGCTCGATCGCCACCGCGAGGCCTTCGGCGAACCGGGACACGATCGACAACCCGCTGCGCTGGGCCAGCCGATCGAGCGCCTCGGTGATCGGTATGCCGGTGCGCGACTGTGCGAGCACGATCGCCAGCTCGTCGGGCAGCGCACCTCGGCACCCGGTCACGACGCGGTCGAGGGCGGCCAGCGGTCCTTCCCCGGCCGCCACGGACAGAGCAAGCAGGTCGGCCACGACAGGGAACTCGGCGAGCATGCGTCCCTCGCGTCTCTTGACGCGTGCGCCCAGGCGCTGGTCCTGGGCGAGGGCCGCCAGCAGCCCGCAGCCGGCGCTGACCAACAGCCAGGGCACGGCTCGACCCGGTTCGCGCGCGGGTCCGATGGCGCCCACGGCAAGTGCGGCTCCGAAACCGCTGAGCCCCCACACCACCTGGGAGAACCGGAAGGCCTCGACGGTCGACTCGGAGCCGGCCCGCTCGAGGCGACGTTGGATGGCAGCGCGACCGCCGAGGACACGCTCGAGCCGATGGGCCCATCGCTCCAACGTGGGGCGGAGGAGCGCCAGCAAGGCCGAGGAGGGCCGGCTCGACGGTGGCTGCGGCGACCATCCCACCGCAGTGGTGGGCACGTCGCGGATGTAGGGCAGGACGCGACTGTCGAGGCTCGGCCGCCGCGAGACCAGAAGTCGACCCGCCGTGATGGCGAGGCCCAGCCCGAGTACTCCACCGACGAGGGCACCGAGCAACGCGCCGCTCACTGCAAGACCCGTCGCTGTTCGGGCAACCGTCCGAGCCGGACCATCAGCCGGTACGCCACGAAGCACGCAGCAGCACCGACGATCAGCACCACGACGCCGGCCCCCGACCGGTAGCGTCCGATGACCTCGGCCTGCATAGACAGCGCCAACAGCACCGCCCAGGGTGCGGCCGCCGCCAACCGCGCGCCGTTGACCACCCAGGCCTGCCGGGACTCGAGCTCTGAGCGCGTCCGCGCATCGTCACGGAGAAACCGGGACAGCGAGCGCAGCATGCGCCCGAGGTCTCCCCCACCCACGTCACGAGCGATCCGCAGACCTTCGACGACCCGGTCGCCGACCGGATCGGCCAGCCGGTCCTTGAGCCGGTCGAGGCAGGCACCGAAGCGACCGGTGGCCTGGTAGTCGCGCCCGAAGGCCTCGAACGCGGGCCGTAACGGCTCGGGACCGCGCCGACCGAGCTGGGCAAGCGCTTCGGGCAGGGACAGCCCGGCCCGGACGGCGGAGGCCAGGTGGTCCACCGCCTCCGGCCAGACCTCGGCCAGGTCACGACGTCGGCGTCGCGCGCGCGAGCGGACGACGGCCAGCGGGGCGTAGGCGGCCATGGCCGCGAAGGCGACCGCCACCGGTGGCGTGCGCGAGACCCCGAGGACGATCAGCCCGGCAACCAGGCCGGTGACCGCGCACAGGGATACCAGAGCCAGCGGCGTGACCGTCTCGACGCCGGCGGCGCGAAGGAGGTCGGCCAACCGCCGCGAGACCGGGAGATGCACCCGCGGTGGGGGCGAGGAGGTGAATGCCCGTCCGATCAGCAGGACGCCGATGCCGAACGCCAATCCGAGAGCCGCGCCCATCTCAGTGCGCCTGTATGGTCGAGTCGCGGGAATCCGAGCTGAGCAGTGCATGCAGATCGAGTCCCGCCAGGTCGAAGCTCTCCAGCCTCGGCGGCATCCCTTGGGCGCGGACGAGTCGACCGTGGTGGGTGTGAAAGATCTGCTCGGTCTCGATCGCGTCGGCCTCGACCCGGCCGGGAACGGCGACGATCTCGCGAACCCGGCGTACGCCGCCGGCCTCGATCGCGACGTGGACCACGACGTCGACACTCGCAGCCACCGTCGGAACCACGAAACGGGCGGAGATGTTCTCGCCTGCGAGCAGCGGCAGCGTGCAGAGCTTCACCAGAGCCTCACGGGCGGAGTTGGCGTGGATCGTCGCCATGCCCGGGAGCCCGGAGTTCAACGCCAGGAGGAGATCGAGACACTCCTCGGCACGCACTTCCCCCACGACGATCCGGGACGGGCGCATCCGCAAGGCCTCCTTGACAAGATGCCGCAGCCTGATCTCGCCGGTGCCCTCGTGGCCCGCCTGCCTCGTCTGCATCGCCACCCAGTCGGGATGGTCGAAACGAAGCTCGTAGACCTCCTCCGCCGACACGATGCGCTCGCCACCCGGGACCGCCGAGCCCAACGTGTTGAGCATGGTGGTCTTGCCCGCCTGCGTCCCTCCGGCGACGACGATGTTGAGGCCCGCGACCACGCACGCGTCGAGGAAGTCTGCAGCCTGCAAGGTCAGCGTGCCGAGCTCGACCAGCTCGCGAAGCCGCGTCGCTTTGACGACGAACTTGCGGATGTTGACCGCGCTGAACCCGCGGCTGATCCCGTCGAGGACGACGTGCAGCCGGTGTCCGGACGGGAGCATGGCGTCAACGAACGGAGTCGAGACATCGACCCGGCGGCCCGACGTCTTGAGCATCCGCTCGACCAGGTCACGCACGTCGGCGGCAGTCAGGATCGTCGTGGTCAGCTCGTGGCGACCCTCGCGAGCCACGAAGACGCGCTGCGGTTCGTTGATCCAGATCTCTTCCACGGAAGGATCGTCGAGATAGGGCTGGAGCGGCCCGAACCCCGCCACTCTCGCGACGAGCTCGTCAACCGCGCGCTCCGGATCGTCCACCGGTCGCACGACGCCGGAGAGGCTGCGCTGGTCGTGGGCCTGAACGGCTGAGGTGGCGAACCGGCGCACTGCGGCGACGTCGGTCAGCGGGTCGACGCCGCTGCGGCGTACTTCCTCGCGCACGTCAGCGTCGAGCAGGTCGATGGCGGGCCGGTCGGCCCGCGGCGGTGCGGCTGAGGCGCGCAGCATGACAAACCTTCGAGTGCGGAAAGGCTGGTGGTTCGGACTCTGCCGGACATGTGGGACATTGCGCCACCCCTCATGGCATATCTGTGGACAACAGACCGCCTCGACCGTCTCAACAGCCTCAGCAATGT
>CAVVQV010000013.1:0-13629 GCA_963750495.1 uncultured Actinomycetota bacterium | reverse complement strand
GGCACCAATCCTAGGGGCCTCGTCGAGCCGGTTCCGCCGCGCCACGTACGACGTCCTGGGCGCTCAGAACGTGGCGGCCACCGGGATCACCCGGTCACCGAGGACCTCCAGCCGCTTGAGGTCGAAGACGTGGGGAACCGAGCCGTGCGTCTCAGTGACGCCCAGCTCGGACAGGCGGTGCAGGTCATCGAGCAACGCGTCGACGTTCTCTCCGTGCTCGCCGGGGTCGAGTCGTCGCATCACGGTCTTCTCGACGTCCTCGTAGGCGCGGCCGACCTCGTCGCAATGGCCTCTCAGCACCTCGAGCTTGTGGGGCAGCTCGGGGCTGTCGAAGAGGTTGCAGGCCTGCGCGTACTGCGCAACCAGACGAAGCGTCTTCTTCTCGCCCCCGCCTCCGATGAGGATCGGTGGGTGTGGCTTGCTGATCGGCTGGGGCGAGTTGAGCGTCCGGGCCAGCTGGTAGTGCCGACCGGCATACGGCCCGTCGTCATCGGTCCACATCTGCTGGCAGATCTGCACCGCCTCCTCAAGACGCTCGAAACGCTCGGCCGTCGCAGGGAAGGGCAACCCGAGACCGCGAGCCTCGTCCTCGTTCCACGCCGCGCCGACGCCGAGCCAGGCCCGGCCCTGCGACAAGACGTCGAGCGTGCTCACGAGCTTGGCCAGCATGCCTGGTTCGCGGTAGACGACCGCCGTCACCCAGGCGAGCAGCTGCACGCGCGAAGTCCGGGCGGCGATGAAGCCGAGCGCGGTGTACGCCTCGAGCATCGGGCCCTCAGGCGGGCCATTGACGCCGATCTGCCAGACGTGATCCATTACGCTGATCCGGGCAATCCCCACGTCTTCAGCCGTCGTCACGACCCGGGTGAGGTCGTCGGCGAGCGTCTCGGGGCCGCCGGGCCAGGTGAAGTCAGAGACGTGCAGGCCGATCTCCATGGCGCTCCTTCGGGGTGCGAGGTCACTTTTCACGCTAGCGCGGTGCCCAACTCACGGCTCAACAGACCACAACCAACGGTTCAAGGAGCCACAACTCACGGCTCAAGGAGCCACAACTCACGGTTCAACGAGAGTGGGCGGCGGCGTAGACGGTCTTGCGGGGGATGCCGGTCCGGGCCGCTACCTCGGAGACCGCGTCCTTGCGCGACAACCCGTCGGCCGCGGCGGCGTCCACGAGTGAGCGCAGCTGGTCGTCGTCGAGGTCGACCGCGGTGACAGGCGGCGCACCAGCGACGACGACCGTCACCTCACCACGCACTCCCTCGCTCGCCCAGGCGCTGACGTCGGCGAGGCTGCCGCGGCGTACCTCCTCGTACGTCTTGGTCAGCTCACGACACACGGCCACCGCACGCTCGGACCCGAACGCCTCCCCCATCGCACGCAGCGACTCGGCCGTGCGGTGCGGCGCCTCGAAGAACACCATCGTCCGGGGCTCCTCCGCCAGCTCGGTCAGTCGCCGACGACGGTCACCGGCCTTCCGCGGCAGGAACCCCTCGAAGCAGAAGCGGTCGACCGGCAGCCCCGAGACGGCCAGGGCCATGAGCACCGCGGACGGCCCCGGCACCGCTGTGACCTCGATACCCGCCACCACCGCCGCCGACACGAGCCGGTATCCGGGGTCGGACACGCTCGGCATCCCCGCATCGGTCACCAGCACCACTCGTTCACCGCCGGCCAAAGCGTCCACCAGGCTCGCCGTACGAGCGACTTCGTTGCCCTCGAAGTACGACACCACCCGCGCCGACGTCTCGACCCCGAGGTCACTGAGAAGCCGTCGCAGCCGGCGGGTGTCCTCGGCTGCGATGACGTCCGCGGCAGCCAGCTCGGCGGCCAGCCGCGGCGACGCGTCCTCGATCCGGCCGATCGGCGTCGCCGCCAGGACGAGTGTCATGTCGGCATCATCGCAGGCGGATGCCGCAGACTCGCCTACGATGACGACCGTGGCGACGACGACCCACGCCCCGACGGGCGACGCACCCCCGATCGGCTCCGATGGCGGCGCGGTCACTCTGCTCGGCAAGACGATCGACGGCGAGGAGCTGCCACGCCTGCGTCGCCGGTTCACCCCGCCGTCGTACCGGAGCAACACCTTCTGGGGATGGGTCGCCCCGCTGGTGGTCACCATCTGCGCCGGCATCCTCCAGTTCTGGAGCCTGACGACGCCGCACGACATCACCTTCGACGAGACGTACTACGCCAAGGACGCCTACTCGCTGCTCGTCAAGGGCCACGCGATGTCGTTCGTCAACAATCCGCAGACCGACGCCAGCGAGGCCGACGCGCTCATCAACTCCGGCGACACCAAGCCGGAGGACCTGTTCCTCGACACGCCCAGCAAGGTGGTCCACCCCGAGGTCGGGAAGTGGATGATCGCGGCCGGTGAGTGGATCTTCGGCCTGACCCCGCTGGGTTGGCGGTTCTCCGCTGCGCTGACCGGGACGCTGATGGTCCTGGTCATGTGCCGCCTGGTCCGCAGGCTGACCGGGTCCACCCTCCTGGGCTGTGTGGCCGGCACTCTGCTGGCACTGGACGGCCTGCACTTCGTGATGTCGCGGTTCGCGCTGCTCGACATCTTCCTGGCGTTCTGGCTGCTCTGCGCCGTCCACTGTCTGGTGGCCGACCGCGACTGGGCCCGCGCCAAGATGGCTCGTCAGTTCGAGATGACGCCGCTCCGCTCGGCCCGGGAGTTCGGCCCGATCCGAGGGTTGATCCTGCGACCGTGGCGGATCGCGGCCGGAGTCTGCTTCGGCCTCGCACTGGGCACCAAGTGGACGACCGTCTTCGTGCTCGCGGGATTCCTCGTGCTGGTGTGGGCGTGGGACTCCGGGCTCAGGCGGGCCATCGGCGTCAAGGGGGCGCCGTTGAAGTCGCTCGTCGCCGACATGATCCCGGCGTTCTTCACGATCTTCGTGGTGAGCGTGCTCGTCTACATCGTGTCCTGGATGGGCTTCCTCACGCACGCGCAGAAGTACGAGGACGCGTTCGGTCACGACACGGGCCAGGCCGATGTCGTGTGGAGCTCGGTGGACGACCATCCGACGAACTGGCTCGGGCACGTGCGGCACGACCTGAACATCCTGTGGAACTACAACGTCGAGGTCTACAAGTTCCACACCAGCGACTACATCAACGAAGCCACGCACCCGTTCCAATCCAACCCTGGCGGCTGGCTCGTCCTCAACCGGCCGCTCGGCATCGCGGCGACCAGCGGAGACAACACCAAGATCCCCAACTGCCCGGAGGGCGAGAGCTGCGTCAGGCAGGTGCTGGCCATCGGCACACCGGTGCTGTGGTGGGGTGGGGTCTTCGCGCTCTTCATCGGACTCGGCTACTGGGTCAGTCGGCGCGACTGGCGCTTCGGCGTGCCCATCGTCGGTGTCCTCACCACCTGGTTGCCCTGGCTCCGCTACGACACGAGACCGATCTTCTTCTACTACGGAGTGGCGATCATCCCGTTCACGGTGATCTGCGTGACCCTCGTGCTCGGCAAGATCATGGCGCCCGCAGGGGCGTCGCACCACCGACGGCTCATGGGCACGATCGCCGTCGGCGTCTTCGTCGGACTCGTGGCGCTGAACTTCGTCTACTTCTACCCGATCCTCACCGACAAGCTGCTGACCAACCAGCAGTGGAACGACCGGATGTGGCTCACCCACTGGCTGTGACGCACCACCACCGCTGACGCGTCAGGCCTCGAGCCTGGCCCGTAGCCGGGCGAGGTCGGCCGCGATGCTCTTGACCACCGCGCGCCGCATCAACGGCGAGGCCCAGCCGAAGAAGCGGCCCGGGTCACCCCGCGTATGAATCGCGACGAGGGTGCCTTCGGGATGATCGTCGAGCTCGTAGCGGACCACCATCGGGAACGGTCGTTCGACCTCGAGCTCGACCAGCCGGTCCGGCTCGTGAGCTGTCACCACATACCCATAGGTGAAGCGCCGGCCCATGAAGCGGGCGTCCCGCTCGACGGTGGCGCCCTCGACGAGCAGCCCGTGCTGGGCAGGTCGGCTCGCCGTGATCCCGCCTGTCCACTCCAGGTCGTGGGTCGGGTCGAACATGTACGCCGCCACGTCCGTACGGCGCCGGTGTACTACTTGTGTGGGCCGGACGTCGATGGTCATCGTGGCGACACCTCCTCACCGTTTCGTGCTCCGCCTCGAAGTCCGATCATGACACCACTGAACACGAGCACGGTGGCCGCAAGCACCCGCACCGTGATCGACTCGCTCAGGATCAGCAGCCCGGCGATCGCCGCGATCGGCGGTGGCGCGAGCTGCACGATGCCGGACTGCACCCGGGTGAGGAAGGGCAGCACCGTGTACCAGACCGCATAGCCCACCCCCGAGGCCACCGCGCCGGAAAGGACAGCCAGCGCCATCCCTCGCAGATTCGCGTGCAAGGCGCCATGGTGCACGGCGATGAGGCCGCAATACAGCGCCACCGCCATCGGCGCGCTACGGACGAAGTTCCCGGCATTGACCGCGATCGGGTCGCCCAGCGCGCGCCCCCGGAGCGTGTATCCCGCCCACGCGACCCCGGCGCACACCATCAGTACCGCGCCGACCGCGTCGGGCGCCTTGGCACCGGGCGCCAGCAGCAACACCAGGCCGGCGAGCGCCAGCGCCAGCCCGGACCAACCGGTCAGCCCCGGCCGCTCAGCGGAGCGGATCGCTGCCGTGAACATCACCGCCTGCACGACCGTGAACATGAGCAGCGCACCGGTTGCGGCGCCCAGGCTGAGGTAGGAGTACGAGAACGTGGCGGCATACGCGAGCAGCAGGCCCGCGGACAGCCACGAGCCCTCCAGCTGCCGGAGCTGCTGCGTCTGCCGCGATCGGGCCAGCACGATCATCGCCAGCACCACGGCACCCGAGAGCAGACGGACCAGGCTGAACGTGCCCGCATCGATGGCGTCGCCGTCCAACGCGAGCCGGTTCAGCACGGAGTTTGCCGCGAAGGCCACCATCGCCAGCGCAGCCAGCACCCAGATGACGTTGGGATCGGAAAGCGGTAGTCGGGACCGGACCGGTGTCATGCCATGATCCGTCCCTCTCGGTCAGTCCGGTAGCCGGTACACGCGCCGTGCGTTCTCGGCACATATCAGCCGGGCGATCCGGTCCGCGTCAGCAGGGCCTATCTCACCACGGTCGACCAGGGACGTCAGCACCTCGTCGAGCCCCTGGCGGAACAGCATGGCCCCGAGCAGGTAGAGCTCGGGTAGCCCGAACGCGTCGGATGAGAAGAGCATCTTCCCGAACGGCACGAGTTCCAGGCTCTCGGCGATCAGCGCCCGCGACAGCGCACCCGTGTTGTGCACCGCCAACCCCACGTCCATGAAGACGTGGTCGAAGACCTGCGCCAGATAGCTCGCGTTGCGGTGGAACGGGTAGTTGTGCAGCAGCAGCACCGGAACGCCCCGGTCCTGCGTGGCGCGGAGGAAAGGGGTGAGCCGGAGCGGGTCGCAGTCGAGGAGGTCGACGTCGCTGTCGCCGTAGCCCACGTGGAACTGCAGCGGCATACCGAGCTCGATGGCCGTCCAAGCGAGGTAGCCGTTGACGACGGGATCGGCGATCCGGAAGCCACCTGATGCATCGGGCGTCATCGCTGCCAAGGCTGCCACGAGCTCATCGTCCGACGGCTGTTCGTCAGGCAGCCCAAGCCCCACCCGGTACGCCGCGATGCTCTTGGCACCGACGGCGCCTGAGGTCCTCAGCCGTTCACGCAACGCCTCGCCGAAGTCCGCCGGTCGGACGCCTGCGATGAGCAGGTCCTGTCCGACCACCTCGAGACGGATGATCTCGTGGCCGCGAGCCTCGCCGGCCAGGGCCGCCAGCTCCCCCGGGTCGGTGATCGGTTCGGGAACGTACCCGGTGTCGACGACGAAGTCCGCGACACCGGCGGTCGACAGCATCCGCTGTGCCGTCTCGTCCCGGCCGAGCTCGATACGGCGGCTGAGGTAGGTGTCCGGGTCGACGAGCGGATCCAATCCGAGCAGCGGGGCGCAGTGCCGCCGGACCGCCAGGCCGAGCATCGAGTCGAACACCGAGGTTCCCAACGCGCTCGCACCCGGCGCCTCGTTCAGCAGCCCCTCGAAGCCGGACCGGTCCACCTCCCGGCGCACCAGCCCGTGACAGTGGTGGTCGACGAGCGGAACGGTGACGTGCTCGAGTGTCGTCGCGCTCATCGGGTGACCTCCAGCGCGGCGACGACGTCCGCGATCAGCGTCTCGGCAGGTTCGACCCCGCAGGACATCCGGATCATCCCGTCGTCGATACGGGCGGCCGCCCGCTCCTCGGGCGTGAGCGAGAAGTGGGATGAGTTGAACGGTGTGCTGACCAGCGTCTCGACGCCACCGAGGCTGGTGGCCTCACACGCCACGGTCATCGCCCGCATGACTCGCAGCGCGCGGTCATCACCGCCGGCCACGGTGAACGCCACCATCGCACCTGCTCGCGGACTGCCATCTGCATCCTTCCTGAGCAGCCGGTCGGCGACCTCAGCGCGCGGGTCGCCGGGCAGCCCCGGGTATCGGACGCCGACCACGTCACGGTGCTCGCTCAACGTCTGCGCCAGCCGGCGGGCCGTCGCGATCGACTGACGCATGCGCAGCTCGAACGTCTGCATGCCCCGCCACACCAGGAAAGCGGTGTGTGGGTCGAGGCACGTGCCGAGCGTGATGACCCGGCGTTGCACTTCACGCACCAGGTCGTAGGACCCCACGACAGCACCTGCGATGGCATCGCTGTGACCGTTGAGGAACTTGGTCGCCGAGTGGACGACGACGTCGGCCCCGATGTCGAGGGCCTGCACGCAGTACGGCGTCGCGAACGTGTTGTCGACCACGAGGAGGGCGCCGTGCTCGTGCGCCAACGCGGCCAGGGCCGTGAGATCAGCCAGCTCGAGCTGCGGGTTGGCGAGCGTCTCGACGTACAGCACCCGGGTCTGTCCGCCGGCGATCGCGTCGCGCCAGGCGTCCAGGTCGGCCGCGTCCACCTGGACGACGTCGAACCCCCACGCCGGAAGGTCCCGGACCAGGAGGTCACGGGTGTCGCCGTACACCTGCGTCGCCGCGACGAGCCGGTCGCCGCGGCGCAACAGGGTGAGCAGCGTGGTGGCGATCGCGCCCATGCCGGACGACGTCATGAACGCAGCCTCGGCCCCTTCGAGCTGCCGCACCGCCTCGGCCGCCACATCGACCGTGGGGTTGCGGAACCGCCCGTACCAGATCTCGTCGAGCCCGCCCGCCTGGACGTCCTTGTAGGACTCGTCGTCGAGGAAGTACGTGACCGACGTGTGGATCGGCGGGACGACGGGACGGGTGCGTGGGGTGTAGCTACGGGACTGTTCTGGTCGGCCGGACGTCATTCAGAGGTAGTGTCCTTCCGCCTTGTCAGCCTTGTCGACCTGGACCAGGGCTCGCGACAGCCGCTGCGCCAAGCCGGGCGACAGGAGCATCACGATGGCTACGACCACAACCCATCCGAACGCCACGATCGGGAACCACTGCGCTGGGCCTGACGAGGGATACGGGATGACGTTGCGGTAGATCGTGTAGCCCAGCATCACCAGCCCGGCCAGCGGGATCACGATCTCCCAGGCCGGCACCTTCATGGCCTTGTCGATGAAGAGCAGCTTGATGCACCCGAGCGTGGCGAGCACGTAGGCGACCAGCAGGATCAACGTGCCGATGGTTCCGCTCCACAGGAACGTGTCGAACGGAACAGCGTCGAAGAGCACCGCGCAGATGAGCGCGATCACGGCGATGGCGACGCTCACGGCCGTTGCCGCAGCGGCGGGCGTGCCGTTGCGCCCTGTCTTCCCGGTCGGCAGGTGCGGGAAGCCGTCACGAGACACCGCGAACAGCAGCCGCGAGCCGCCGACCACACAGGCCAGGCAACAGCCGAAGGCACTGATGGCCGCTCCCAGCGTGATGGTCTCGCCGATCCAGGACGCGATGAACGCGGTGCCCACGTCGCCCATCAGGGCACTCGAGTTGGTGAAGGCTTCGACGCCTGCCTTGTCGGTGCCGAAGGCCATCATCTCGACGGCCGTCACGAACGTGAAGTAGATGCCGCCGAAGATCGCCGTGCCGAGGATCGCGCGTGGGATGTCCTTGGCCGGGTTGCGGGCCTCCTCACCCAGCGTGGCAGCCGCCTCGAAGCCGGCGAACGACAACAGCCCGAAGATGATGCCCAGGAAGAGCGTGGACGTGCCGGTGCCGGGCTCCACCTTGAAGACGTCCCACGTGAGACTCGCGTCGTCGGGTGCAGAGCCCGCCGCCATCTTGACGAAGGCGATGACCGCAATCGCCACGATCAGCAGCACGGTCGCTCCCTCGATGGTGAGCAGGGTACTGGTCGCTCGGTGTGTCGGGGCGATGGCGAGCATGAGCACGAGCAGCAGAGCCAGGCCGCCGATGAGGAAGCCCGCCCAGTCGGGTGGGGCGTTCCACGCACCGATCTGGTCGAGGAACTGCGCACCGAACACCCCGGTCGCGGACGCGGTGACGAGTCCGTAGAAGGTGTACGTCGCCAGCAGCGACAAGCCGGCGGTGGCGCCAACCTGCGGCCCGAGCGTCGCACCCGCGAAGACGTAGACCGAGCCCGCGTGCTTGTAGTACTGGCAGAGCCGGACGAAGACGTAGGCGATGAGCAACACCGCCACGGCGGCCAGGAAGAACGCCAGCGGCGTGGCGCGGCCGACCAGTCCGGCCGTTCCCTGCGGGTTGATGTTCGCCGCCATGCTCGGGGCCATCAGGGCGACCGAGATACCCACCGCCGCCCACACCGACAGACCCCTGCGGAGGCCGGGTCGGGTCGAGGGCTGGCTCTCATCGGAAAGCTGGGACGTGCTCATACGAATCACCTCGTGTTCTGTGCTGAAGCGATGGACGTGCGGCACCGGCCGCCCCGAAACAGCCACCAGTGGTGTCGACGATGGTCAATCCTTACGATGCGTAGTGTGCTGGCGCCGGCCTGGGTTTGTCCATGGCTTGTTTCGCCGGACGAGAGGAGCCCGCGTGGACATCGCCGAACGCGAGTCGCGCGCTGCAGCCGCCGAGGAAGTCGCCTCCCGGTTGCAGACGCACGATGTCGCCGCCGTTGCCATCACCTTCGTCGACAACTCCGGGATCACCCGGGTCAAGTGCGTCCCGTTGGCACGCCTTCCCCATACGGCCGCCTGGGGTGTCGGGATCTCGACATCGTTCGACCGCTTCCGCTTCGATGACTGGATCGCCGCCGACCCGGACGGCCGGGCGCCTGTCGGTGATCTCCGCATCATCCCCGACGTCCGGCGGGTGGTTCCGCTCGCGGGTCAGCCCGGCTGGGCGTGGGCGCCGGCCGATCGCTACGAGCAGACCGGCGCACCACACCTGCAGTGCAGCCGCTTGCTCCTGCGAGGTCTGGTCGACCAGCTCCGCGAGCAGGAGACCGAGATCAAGGCAGCGTTCGAGATCGAGTGGGTCGTCAGCGACGAGCCCGACGAAGACTTCCACCCCGCCATGCGGGGGCCCGGCTACGGCATGAACCGACTGGTCGAGGTCTCTGACTACGCCCGCGACGTGATGACGGCGCTCACGGACGAGGGAGTCACCGTCGAGCAATTCCATCCGGAGTACGCGCCTGGTCAGCTCGAGCTGTCGGTCGCGCCGGAGTCTCCGGTGGACGCGGCCGACACCGCCGTGCT
Organism: uncultured Actinomycetota bacterium; assembly: GCA_963750495.1. Classification (GTDB taxonomy): domain Bacteria; phylum Actinomycetota; class Actinomycetes; order Propionibacteriales; family Nocardioidaceae; genus JANLYC01. The sequence goes on along the minus strand of CAVVQV010000013.1, from coordinate 3,948 downwards.
CGTACGGTCGACGATTCGCGCTGTGGGCGACCTGTACGGGCTGCGGACGTCGTACTCGCCCAAGGTGGCCGTCCCCGGCGTCGGGAACGGCGGCCACGTCCACCTGAGCCTGTGGCGCGACGGCAAGAACCTGATGGCCGACGGCGACGGCCCGTTCGGCCTGACCTCCGATGGTGAGTCCTTCGGCGCCGGAGTGCTGAGTCATCTGCCGGCCCTGATGGCGATCGGCGCACCGAGTGCAGTGAGCTATCTGCGGCAGGTCCCGTCGCACTGGGCTGGGACCTTCGCGTGCTGGGGCCTGGAGAACCGCGAGGCGGCCGTGCGCATGGTCACGGGCTCGACGGGCAGCACTCCGTGGGCGGCGAACCTCGAGGTGAAGTGCTTCGACCTGCACGCCAACCCGTACCTGGTGCTGGCCGGTCTGCTCGCGACCGGCATGGACGGTATGGCGACCGGCGCGTCGTTGCCAGAGCCGGTCGACGTCGACCCGGCTGTCCTCGACGAAGCCGTCCTGACCGAGCGTGGCATCGCCCGGTTGCCGCAGGACCTGCGCGCGGCCACCGACGCCTTCGCCGCGGACGAGACCCTGCGCAGAGCCTTCGGTGACGCCCTCTCGGCATCGGTCATCGCGCTGCGCGAGAGTGAGCTGGAGCTGTTCGACGGGGTCAGCGACGAGGAGCTCGCGGCAGCGACACGGTGGCAGCACTGACCGGCGGCGTGGCATTGTCCTTCAAGGGGCCTTCAGAGGCGCTAGCCTGCGAGCCATGACCCAGCTCCGGGAGCTTGTACGGCGCCTCGCCGAGGAACACGCCTTCTCCGGTGTCATCCGCGTCGATCGCGATGGTCGTACCGAGATCGCCGAAGCTTCCGGGATGGCCGAGCGGGGCCATCTCCTACCGAACACCGTCGATACCCAGTTCGCCATCGCCAGCGGTTGCAAGGGGTTCACGGCGCTCACCGTGATGGGACTGGTCGATGATGGCCGGCTCGACCTCACGACGACCGCGCGGTCTCTTCTCGGTGACGACCTCCCTGAGATCGATGACCGGGTGACCGTCGAGCAGCTGCTGGCCCACCGGTCCGGCATCGGCGACTACATCGACGAAGAGGCCGATCTCGAGATCACCGACTATGTGATGTCCGTGCCGGTGCACGAGCTGGCGACCACAGCGGGATATCTGCCGGCCCTCGCCGGGCAGCCGGCGAAGTTCGCACCGGGCGAGCGGTTCGCGTACTGCAACAGCGGGTACGTCGTGCTGGCACTGATCGCGGAGCGGGTGACCGGAACCCCGTTTCACGACCTGGTCAACGAACGGGTGTGCCTGCCTGCCGGCATGCACGACACCGCGTTTCTCCGCTCCGACGAGCTTCCCGCGCGGGCCGCCCGTGGCTATCTGGGAGTTGATGGTTTGCGCACCAACGTGCTCCACCTGCCGGTCCGCGGCAGCGGCGACGGGGGCATCTACACGACGGTCGGCGACGTGCAAGCGTTCTGGCGGGCGCTGTTCGCAGGGCGGATCGTCCCCCTGCACCAGCTGGCGGACATGTTGCGACCACGCAGCGACGCACCCGGCGAGAAGCGGCGCTACGGTCTCGGCTTCTGGCTGTACATGACCGGTAGCGCCGTTCGCCTGGCCGGGTCCGACGCCGGTGTCTCGTTCCAGAGCGTCCACGACCCCGAGCGCGATCTCACCTGGACCGTCATCTCGAACACCAGTGACGGAGCCTGGGACGTGTCCCATCACCTCAGTGAAGCGCTGGCTGATCACTCGTCGGGCCGCTCTCGTCACAAATGACCCCACGCCGGACACTACAGAGCATGAGCGCCACAGAAGAAAACTTCACGATGTGTTGGGCAGCGGACGCTCCGCGTGTGATGGCGTTCGCCCGGCGTCATGTTGGCCACGACGAAGCTCTGGACGTCGTCGCCGACACTTTCCTCGCGGCGTGGCGGAGATGGGACGACGTTCCGGACCCCGCAATCCCCTGGCTCCTCGTGACCGCCCGGCGGGTCATCCAGGGCCGCGACCGTTCCGCCCGGCGACGACGAGCGCTGACTGAGCGCGTCGCCCTGCTGGAGGGCGTTGCGGCCCCCGCCGAGGACACATCAGACGCCGCGTTTCAGCGACGTGACGCACTACAACGCCTGGCCACCCTGGACGAACAGCATCGCGAGGCACTGCTCTTGGTGGCGTGGGACGGACTCAGCACCGAGCAGGCGGCGGCTGTTCTCGGCATCCGTCCAGCCGCCCTGCGCCGTCGTGTCAGTCGTGCGCGGGCCGCGCTCGACCGTCTTGTCGACGGGGTCGCACCGACGCCGACGCCCACTCACCTCACTTCTTCGCTACGCCCAGTAAAGGACTCCTCATGAACACGCAGCTCCCAGACGTGATCGATGCGCTACGCCCGCAAGGCGACTCGATCGACCCCGAGTGGTCGCAGGAGACCCTGCGCCTCATCCTCGCCACGACACCAGCTCCGGCGAGGCCAGAGCTGCGGCGCCGTCGCATCCGCAAAGTCCTGGTCGGTACTGGTGCCCTGGCCGTCCTGGGTGGCGGAGTGGCCGCGGCGGCCGACATCATGCCGCAGTCCTTCACCGACGCCTTCGCTGGATGGTCTCTGACCGGTCATCAGTACGACGACGACCCCGGTCGCCAGTCCGTGGATCCGGCCACAGCGAGGCGACTCGCGACCGAACCCGGCCCTGGCGGCACCATCTTCAGTCTGGTCGCAGCCAACGGAACGGGCCGTTACGCCTGTGTCGCCGCCCTCTTCGAAACTCCGAGCAGCGCGGGCAAGCCCGCTCCCGACGCCTTCGTTGACGCCAACGGCAGTTCCTGCGATGCGCAACCTGCACACGCAGGCTTCGGAGACGGCGCCGCAGTCGACGTCCTGCGCGAGCCCGACACGCTCGGCGAGCCGGCAGTCGTCGTCTACAGCGTCGCCACGGGCGACGCGGTACGGGCTGTACTCCAAACCGCCGACGGTCAGTCCTATCCCGTACTCCGGCTCAACGGACGCTTCTACGGTTGGTATCCCGGCCATGGCTCTCCGCCCGGAGGGGTCCTCATCGGATATGCAGCGAACGGAGAGGAACTCGGGAGATTCTCCGATCTCTGATGAGTTCGGGTCGACACCCCTGAACGGCACGTGGGCGAGCCGGCGGCGGATGTCGACCGCCGTTGCAGCATGACGATCGTCGCCGTGCTGCGCCTGCTCACCGATTCACCGGATCTTGACGGGTTCCCCACAGCATGGCCCAAGGCGACCGCGGAACCGTTGGCTGTTCGACGATCGAGGGGACACGTCATGTCCGAGCAGAACAACTAGGGCGAGCCGCAGGAGCACGCGAACGCCGACATCGCGGGCGTTGATCCGGCTACGGAGACAGACGCTGACCGCGAGGCCGTCACCGCTACCGACGCCAACGACAAGCCGGGCCGCGCGGCCCGGCTGCCGCGCCGGGGTGACGAAGCCGCGGGTGCTGGCGGGGGCCGCAGGCGCGGCCTTCCGCCTGGGCGCATGCAGCGTCATCAACATCAAGGCCGGATGGGTCGGTGGCTACCTCGAGGCTCGTCGCATCCACGACGTGTGTCCCGCGCTTCACTCTTCCCAGGAGACGTGTCAGCTTCAGCTCGCTTCTTCGCCACGGACCTGACCGAGCCCTTTCAGCTCCGCAACGGTGGACTGGACGTACCCCGAGGTCCGGGGCTCGGCGTCGAGCCCATCCCCGAGATCCTCGGCGAGATCACCGTGCCGGGAAGTCGGATCAATTGCTGAAACAAACCGGACGCGCTGGCGTCCGGTTGTGCGACTCGGGCAGCCAACCGCACCACGTTCCTACGCCTCGTAGCACCTGGCTCGGACTAAAGGCCAGCCGGGAGCTGCGCGTAGCGCTACGTCAGCGACCAGTGCAGAATGGGCATCAACCCATGATCGTTGTCTGGA
>CAVVQV010000012.1:0-24914 GCA_963750495.1 uncultured Actinomycetota bacterium | reverse complement strand
GCGACGGCCCGGTGTCCCGGCCCGCACGTTCGGCGGCACGACGTTGATCGAGCGGCCGATGGAGCAGTCGACCTTCGTGCTCGGCATGCCGTCGTTCCATCGCAACGACCCCCGACGCTTCGCGCTCGGCGTGGTCAACTCCGTCGTCGGCGGTGGTACGTCGAGCCGGCTGTTCCAGGAGGTGCGCGAACGCCGCGGCCTGGCCTACACGATCTATTCCTTCACCTCCCAGCACGTCGACGCCGGCTACTTCGCCCTGGCGGGCGGCTGCATGCCCGACAAGCTGGCACAGGTCCTCGACATCTGCCGAGAGCAGCTGACCAAGGTGGTCGACCACGGCATCGACCCCGAGGAGCTGGCTCGCGGCAAGGGCCAGATGCGCGGGTCGATCGTGATGGGCCTGGAGGACTCCAGCGCGCGGATGACGCGCATCGGCAAGTCCGAGCTCCTGCCCGGTGGACTGCTCGGCACGGACGACACCTTGGCGATGATCGACGCCGTGACCCTCGACGACGTGCACGCGGCCGCCGCCGCGGTCCTCTCCGGTGATCAGACGCTGGCCGTGGTCGGCCCCGCCAAGGCGCTGGCCAGCCTCGCCTGAGCCCGGCGGTTCGACCGGCTGCGGTTTCGCGCCAGGTCCGCCCGTGATGGGATGGACGGGTGAAACGTCGCATACCGCGCCGCGCTGACCTCGCCCCGTTGCTGCGCTTCAAGCAACCCGTGCTCAACCCGGTCCGGCGCCGGCTGCAGAACGCCGTGACGATCGACGACCTACGGACGGTCGCGCGGCGTACGACTCCCAAGGCGGCCTTCGACTACACCGACGGCGCCGCCGAGCAGGAGCTGTCGCTGGCCCGGGCCCGGCAGGCGTTCCAAGACGTGGAGTTCCATCCCGCGGTGCTGCGCGACGTCTCGAAGATCGACATCGGCTGTGAGGTGCTGGGGCGACGCTCGGAGCTGCCGTTCGGCATCGCGCCGACCGGCTTCACCCGGCTGATGCACACGGCGGGTGAGATCGCCGGTGCCTCGGCGGCGGGCGACGCCGGCATCCCGTACACGCTCTCGACCATGGGTACGACGTCGATCGAGGACGTTGCGGCGGCCAACCCGCATGGACGCAACTGGTTCCAGCTGTACATGTGGAAGGACCGTGAGCGTTCGATCGGGCTGGTCGAACGGGCCGCAGCAGCCGGCTTCGAGACTCTGGTCGTGACCGTCGACGTTCCGGTGGCGGGGGCACGGTTGCGCGACGTCCGCAACGGGATGACGATCCCGCCGACGCTGACACCGCGGACGGTGCTCAACGCCATCCCCCGGCCGGTGTGGTGGTTCAACCTCCTCACGACCGAGCCCTTGGCGTTCGCGTCGCTCGACTCGTGGGGAGGCACCGTCGCCGAGCTCCTCGACGCGATGTTCGACCCAAACGTCGACTACGACGACCTGCGCTGGTTGAAGGAGCAGTGGCCGGGCCGGCTCGTCGTCAAGGGCATCCAGTCGGTGGAGGATGCCAGGCAGGTGGCTGCGGTGGGTGCGGACGCGATCGTGCTGTCGAATCATGGAGGGCGCCAGCTCGACCGGGCGCCGGTGCCGTTTCACCTCCTGCCGGAGGTCGTCCGCGAGGTGGGCCAGGACCTCGAGGTCTACCTCGACACCGGGATCATGTCCGGCGCGGACATCGTGGCGTCGATCGCACACGGTGCCCGGTTCACGCTGATCGGCCGCGCCTACCTGTACGGGCTGATGGCCGGTGGCAGAGCCGGCGTGGACCGCACCATAGAGATCTTGTCGACCCAGGTCACTCGGACGATGCGACTGCTCGGTGTCAGCTCGTTGGCCGAGCTGACACCCGACCATGTGGTGCAGCTCGAGCGGCTGACGCCCCGCCGCCGTACCGGCTCGTCGGCGGGCTGACCCGACCGGTCCACCACTAGGCTCGGGCGCATGATCAAGGTCGGAGTCATCGGGTCGGCGGGCAAGATGGGCAGCCTCGCGTGTGAGACGGTCGAGGCAGCCGACGGGCTCGAGCTGGTCGCGGGCGTTGACGAGGGTGACGACCTGGGGGCCGTGGTCGGCGCCGACGTGGCAGTCGACTTCACCCATCCGGGCGTGGTGATGGATCATGTCCGCTGGTGCATCGAGCACGGTGTCCACCTGGTCGCGGGCACCTCGGGCTTCACCGACGAGCGGCTGACCACGATCGAGAAGCAGCTCGGTGCGGAGCCGGCCACAGCGGTCCTCGTCGTGCCGAACTTCTCCGTGGGTGCCGTTCTGATGATGCGCTTCGCTGCCGAGGCGGCCCGGTTCTTCGAGTCGGTCGAGATCGTCGAGCTACACCATCCGACCAAGCGAGACGCACCCTCGGGTACGGCCATCCGGACCGCCCAGCTGGTGGCTGCTGCACGAGCCGACGCGGGACTGGCTGACATGCCGGACGCCACGGTGGACGACCCGGTGGGCGCGCGCGGCGGCAGGGTCGAGGGGGTTCCCGTGCACAGCGTGCGGGCCCGCGGGCTCGTCGCCCACCAGGAGGTCATCCTCGGCAACCTGGGGGAGACCCTGACGATCCGGCACGACATGCCCGACCGGGCGGCCGCGATGCCCGCTCTGGTCACCGCGATCCGTGCCGTCGTCGACCTGCGCGGTCTCGTCGTCGGCCTCGAACACGTCCTCGGACTTCCCCCCACCCGTTGACGCCCGGGCGGCCCTCCGCGTTTGCCTAGTTCACAAGCCAGGTGGCTGGTGAACTAGGCAAACGCGCCTTGGTCACTGCGTGCTTGCCTCGCGCACCCCGCCCCCTCGGCGGTATGACGGCCTCGCCCGGCCGTGCCCCACCCGACGGCGCTCTCTTCCGGGGTGTATCCCTATTCGCCGACCAACGCTCGGGATGTGACGCGGACTGCAGCATGTCCGGACGTCGAGAAACGCCAGAGCATGCATTCGGGTGCTGGACAAGGGCGCTCAGCACGAGCACGCTCAAACGGGAGGTGAAGAACATGATGTGGTTCTGGGTGGCCCTCGTGCTCGCCGCTGTCATTGCGCTGGGTGCACTGATTTGGTGGTCGAGTGGTCGCGCGCAGCCCGACATGATCAAACTCAGAGCGACTGATCTGCGGGACGGCTTCGGGGCTTACGGCAAGGATCCCCGCAAGCAGTAGGCGGTCCGGTTGGGAGTTGAGCCGCCGCGGCTTCCCTAATCGGCAGCCATGTGCGGCTACAAGCGTCGCCGACGCGGCAGTTCCGGGCGTGCGCTCTGCGACAAGGCAACCCGGAGCGCAGGTTCTCGCGCCAGTGCCCGGCGCTCCTGTCCGGAACGGTCCCCTGGATGACGAGGCAGTCGAACGTTCGCCGCACTGAACTTGAACCGCCGCGCAGACCGCTCAACGGGATGAGAGTGCGGCTGGGCGACCACGACATCGTCCCGTCGAAGCAAGACACAGCCACACCCGCCAGCCGAAGCACGGCCACGCGTCAGACCGCCAGGCCGACCCTCAACGAGTCGCTCATGAGCCGGCATCTCGCCCGGGATGTCAGGTGTCGGTCCGGCGTTCTAGCATCGGCAGATGACGTCAGCGAGCTACCCGTGGTGCCGCGATGGCTGACGCCGATGACGTACGCCGGCTGGCCCTGGGCCTGCCGCATGCCGAGGAGATCGACAGCGACGGCTTCGACTTCCGGGTCGGCAACCGCGGCTTCGTGTGGTCCTACCCGGAACGCAGGCCAGGTAGGCCACGCCGCATCCGCACCGACATCGCCGTGCTCTATGTCGGCGACGAGGGGGAGAAGCAGGCCCTCGTCCTCGGCGAGCCCGACTTGTTCTTCACGACTCCGCAGTACGACGGCTGGCCGCTCGTCATGCTGCGCTTGGCGGAGGTCGACGTCCGACGGCTTGGCGAGCTCATGACCGACGCCTGGCGGATGCGCGCTCCGGCGGAACTGGTCCCCGACCTCGACGACACCACCGGCGATCGAGGCCGCGTGAGAGACGGCAGTTAGTCGCCCAGATCGGTGTGCAGCCGCACCTGGTTGACCAACACGCTGCCGTCGCCGTGCAGGTCGAGCTCGCGGTGCGCTCCGTCCGGGGCCCAGCCCTGCTCGGTGAGGAACCCGCGGAGCGCGTCGTTGGTCGAGGTGAGCCAGATCGTGGCGCGGTGGAACTTGTCGGAGCGCATCGTGTCGACGGCGGCGTGCAGCAGGCGGGAGCCGTGTCCGGCGTGGGCGTGCGCCGGGTCGATGACGAACTCGGCGATCTCGCCGTCGACCGACGGGTCGGCGTCCGTGTCGGCTGCCGGGACGGTGGCAGCGAACCCGCGGACCGTAGCGCGTTCGAGAGCGACCAGGACGCGCTGCCGGGCCTCCTTGGGCCGGGCGATCGATTGCAACCACACGGCCTCGAAGGTCTCCTCGGGCAAGGTGTCGAGCACGTCCGTGGGGAGGAGGTCGGCGTACGCCTCGCGCCAGGCTCGTACCTGGACACCGGCGATGGCGGCGGCGTCATCGGCCCAGGCCACGCGGACACTGACGTCGGCGGTGGGCTTGGCAGAGGATGCGCTCATACACCGATTGTTCCAGCCGCGAGTACGGCGGCCAGGGCCAGGCCCCAACCGCCGTACTGCGTCACTCGATCAAGTCCCGGCTCAGTCGCCGGCCGGCACGATGTTCTGGTTGATGTGGAACATGTTGTCGGGATCGTAGCTGCGCTTGACCTGCGCCAACCGCTCGTAGTTGCCCTTGTACGACGCACGCACCCGGTCGCCACCCTCGTCCATCAGGAAGTTGACGTAAGCGCCGCCGGCCGAGGTCGGGTGCAAGTCCTCCCAGTACTGCTTCGTCCAGTCGGTGATCAGCTGGTTGTTGGCAGGGTCAGGGTCGACTCCGACGATGACGCCGGCCCATCCACCGTCGCGGTAGGCGAACGCCGTCTGGTCCTCGTCCACCCGGGCCGCGTAGCCATCGATCGGGTAGAGGTGCATCGTGGAGTGTCCGGTCGGCAGGTTGGCCGCGTGCTTCTGGTGCATCTCGATGGCCTCGTCGGTGATCTCGTTGAAGAAGTCGGCCCTCCAGTACCACTGCAGGCCCGCCGGGTACAACGCGTCGAAGGCGCTCTGCAACGCCGAGAACGGCATGTCGTGCACACCGACGACCAGGGGCGAGCCGAATTCCTTGATCGGCTCGAACACCTCGTCGGCGCGCTCGCCCGGGCCGGTGTAGCACCAGACGATCCCGCACGCCTTCGTCCCCCAGAACTCTTCCGGGAACGGTGGTGCGGGCGGAATCGTCAGCATGCCGAGCCAGCCGTTGAGCTCCTCCGGCAACGACGGGAGCAGCTCGCGATACCAGCGCATCACGTCGGCGGCGTCGTCGAGCGAGTACAGGATCGGCCCGCCGACGATGACGCCGTGGTCACCGATGTCGTGACAGCGGAAGGTGAACGCCGTGACCACCCCGAAGTTCCCGCCGCCCCCGCGGAGCGCCCAGAACAGGTCCGGGTGCGACGACGCGCTGGTGGTGACCAGACTTCCGTCGGCCAGCACCACGTCGGCAGCCAGCAGGTTGTCGATCGTGAGCCCGAAACGTCGGGTCAGGTAGCCGATGCCGCCGCCGAGGGTGAGACCGCCGACGCCGGTCGACGAAAGGAAGCCGGACGGTGTAGCCATGCCGTACGGCACCGTGGCCGCGTCCACGTCGTTCCAGGTGCAGCCGCCCTCGACGCGCACGGTGTGCTTCTCGGCGTCCACCGTGACTGTGCGCATCGTCGAGAGGTCGATGACCAGGGCGTCATCCCAGACTCCCAGGCCGCCGGCGTTGTGACCGCCACCGCGGATCGAGACGACGACGCCGAGGTCACGCGCGGCGTTCACGCAGGCCACGACGTCGGCCGCGTTCGCACAGCGCGCGATGGCCAGCGGCCGGCGATCGATCATGCCGTTGTAGACAGCGCGGGCCTCGTCGTACCCGGCGTCGGAGGGGGTGATCAGCGCACCCACGAGCTTGTCTGCGAGCGCGGTGAAGTCGGCTCCACCCTGACGAGGGACGGTGGTCTGGCCCGTTGACGAGGCTGTGCCCGTCGCGGCCGGAGTGGTGTTCATGAGAATCATTCCTTCGGGTGTGTTGCATGGATGAGGTGAATGCTCATCACGCTAGGGCCAAGCCGTTCGCGGACCGTTCGGCCGACGTCGGACCCGAATCAACCGGCAAGAAGTCGACGAACGACCACCGCAATGCGGCTTATAGCCTTATCTACACGGTCGGTTCAGCGATCCGGCGATCGAGGTCAGTGTGCGCGCGGGCGGCAAGTCCGGGACTGGACTGGCTGAGGGCGAGTGCCTCGGACTCCTTGAGCAGGCGCAGCGACAGAGGCACCGGCTCCAGCTGTGCTCGCAGGCGGAGTACCTCGGGAAGCCACCACGTGTCCGCTCGGAGGGTGGCCGACACGCGCGCCGCGTCGAGCGAGGCGCGGGCGTCGACCTGGCGACCTGCGGCAATCTGTAGTTCGGCCAGCAGGGCGAGCCAGTAGGGCAACCGAGTGCGTGACCGACTGACCTTCAAGGCCGCGATACCCGCCTGGATCTGGGTGATGCCGCGCTCGTCACCGCGGGCCCAACCGCCCAGAATGATGCCCCATTCGCGGTAGTACGCGAAGCCATGCCGATGGCAGAGCGTCGCCAGCTCGGCAGCGCACCGCTCGACAGCCTCGACGTCCCCGAGCAGCTGGTAGCTGACGGCGGCATACGCGAGGGCGACCGTCAGCGTGTAGGCGTGGTCGGCGGCCCGGGCACCGGCCAGGGCCTGTTCGCAGGCGTCCCGGCAACGCTGTTCGTCGCCGAGGAGCCACCAGGCATGTGCCGACCAGGCGCGCGCATGCACCTCTGGCCGAGTGCCGACGAGCAGCGAGACGGCTCCGATCGACAGGTCGTAGGCGAGGTCGAGGTGGCGCACCGATTCTTCGGGCCGTCCGAGGCTGAGGGCGGAGCCGCCCAGGCCGAAGTGGACCTGGCCGGCCAGCTCCGGAACCTCGCTCACCAGCTGTTGCGCGCCGTCAGCGAGGGCGTACGAGCCGGCGATGTCGCCCTGCACGAAGGTCGCAGCCCACAGCCCCACGATGGAGGCCACCTCGGTGTCCGTACGGTCGAGCGCCTGGGCCAGTGCAATGCTGCGGCGCAACGTGTTCTCGAGCTCGCGGTCGGCGTACCCGTGGGTGGAGGTGAGCGGAGCCGTCATGATCTGCAGCACTTCGAGCTCGCGGATCTCGCGGTCGAGTCCGGCCGGAAGGGCGCGCGTCAGCTCGAGGCAGCGGCGCAGCAGCCGCAGGGCGTCGTTGGTGGCGTAGACCCGGGCTGCGTCGGCTGCGGCGTCGATCAGGTAGGGGATGGCGCGCTCGGGGCGGCCACCACGGTCGTACTGCTCGGCCAGGGCGGCCGAGGTGTGGTGGACGGCGCCGTCCTGGAGCAGCTCGAGCGCCTGGGCCAGCCGGCGGTGCTCGAGCCATCGTCGCGCCGGGGGCACGGACTGGTACGCCGTGTCGCGGAGCAGGTCGTGGGCGAAGTCATAGCCGTGGCCCACCTGACGCAGCAGGCGTCGGCGCCAGAGCTCGTCGACGGCGGCCACGACGCTGGCCTCGTCGAGGTCGCTGGCTTCGACGAGCAGCTCGAGCCGGAAGTCTCGTCCGACGGCGGCCGCCAGGGCGGCACAGTCCTGGGCCTGGGGGCTGGCCTCCGACAGGCGTCGTTTCAACACTCCGGCGAGGTCGTTCTCGGTCACGCCCGGTTCGGCGCGTGACAGCGAGCTCTGGCTGGCCTCGACGACGTACAGCGGGTAGCCGCCGGAGGCCGCATGCAGGAGCTGGGCCTCCGCGTCGCCGAGAGGGCGTCCGAACAGCCGACCGGCCAGCTGGGCTGTGCCGGCCAGGTCAAGGGGTCCGACCTCGATCTCGCGGATGAGGCCGACCGCGCGAAGCTGACTGAGCTCGGCGTTGAGCGCGGGCTGGCGCCGGAACTCGTCGGTGCGAGCCGCCGCCACGACCAGAACGGGGTAGTCACGGGCCATGTGAAGAAGGAACGTGATCCAGCTGGCGGTCTCCTTGTCGGCCCAGTGGAAGTCGTCGAGGATCAGCAGCAACGGCGGATCGACGGACGTCACAGCATGAGCCAACGCCTCGAAGAACCGGTGCCGACGCCAGGAGTCCGCCATCGCGCGTTGGCTGGCATGCTCCAGCGGGAGCGGCTGGGGCTTGGGCTCACCGGATCGTGGGTCCGGTACGAGACGACGGACCTCGTCCTTCCACAGCCCGGGCAGGGTCGCGATGGTCGCCTCGAACGCGTGGCTGCCCAGCCAGTCGGCGACCGGCGCAAGGGCGGCCGCCGATACGCCGAAGCAGCGGGTGCGAACCACCAGGCCACCATCGCGCGTGACCAGTCGTCCGAGCTCGCGCAGCAGGGTGCTCTTGCCCACGCCGGGGTCTCCGGTCAGCAACACCAGCCCCGGGCTTCCGGCTCGCGCCTGGCGCCACGACTGGAGCAAGGAGCCGAGATCCGCCTGTCTGCCGACCACATCGGCCCGCACCGTTCGGATGGTGGGCTCGGCAGGCGCATCCGGGGCCGCCTCGGGGATGACATCGGCCGGGGCGGCCAGGAGTGATCGCATCAGCTGGTCGGTCTCGGCAGACGGCGATACGCCGAGCTGTTCCTCCAGCATCGACGCGCACCGGTGGTACGTCGTCAGGGCGCCGGCGCGGTCGCCGGCCGCGACTTCGAGGGCCATCAGCCGCTGGTAGCCGGTCTCCTCCAACGGGGTCAGCTGGATGCGTCGGCGGGCGATGTCCTTTGCGGTGGCGATGTCCTTTCGGCGCAGTGCATCGGTGACGTCGTCACACAGGCTCACGCAACCGTTGGCGAGAGTTTCACGTTCCGCGAGGACCCAGTCGTCGTACGCGCCCGGCAGGAGGGCGCCGGTGTACGCCGCGATCGCGGCCCGGCCATGGAGCACAGCCGCGAGCTGGTCGCCGAGTTGTTGTGCACCTCTGGCCGCCGACTGCTCGAGGAGGAATGTGCGGACATCGACGGTGCACGACGGGTCGTCCACCCAGCCGATCGACGTCGAGGTGATGTCGAGACAGACGGCCGGCACGAGCGAACGCAGATGGTGGAGCTCACGTCGCAGGTTGGTGCGTGCCTGCGGCTCGTCCGAATCCGGCCACAACAGTGCAGCGAGGTGGCGACGGGGGTGACGAGCCTCGGCATGCACCGTGAGGTAGGCGAGGAGCTCGACGGCTCGCATCGAGGGTGCGTGGACGGTGACTCCATGACGACGTACCGCCAGCCCACCGAGCAAGGTGACGGTCACCGACGGAGCGTGGTCCTGTGTCATCGTTGGCCTCGCTGATCAGGTTAGACCCGCGCCGCCCAGCGGCACACGAGGATGCTCAAGCCGGCTGCCTCACGAAGTCCGCCACGAGCACGGCCGTCTCGTCGGGGCGTTCGAGACTGGGAAGGTGCCCGGCCCAGGGCAGTTCGACGAGTTTCGCCTGGGGGATCGACGCTGCCACGTGCTCGGCCACGGTCTGGAAGAAGTCGAGGTCGTGGCCACCTGAGACGACCATCGTGGGGACCTCGACGGCTGCCAGGTCGGGCTCGACCGACGCCGGGTGGGGCGGATCGGGCCACTCGTCGGCCGGGATCTGGACGTCGAAGGCTCGGCGCTGCATCTGCCGCACCTGGGCACGGGCGGTGTCGTCGGCGTCAGGGCCCAACCAGGTCGAGACGTTGAGCTCGACCGCGCCATCGACGTCGCCGGCCTCGATGCGTCGCACCTCTTCCTCATCGAACGCGTCGACGTCGGCGGTGGAGTCGAGGCCCTGCAGGGCGGTCGAGATCAGGGTGAGACTACTGACGCGTTGCGGCGCCACGTGAGCGAGCTCGAGCGCCACGCGACCGCCGTACGACGCTCCCACCACTGCGGTCTGCTCGATGCCGAGCTTGTCCAACAGGTCAACGAGCTCGGTGGCCGTGGAGAACTCTCCGGGCTCGAGCGGGGAGTCCCCGAATCCCGGAAGGTCAGGCGCGATCACCCGGTGGGTGGGGGCCAGCGCCTCGGTCTGTGGCCGCCACATCCGGCGGTCGCACACTCCCGCATGGAGAAGCAGGACGGCTGGTCGGGGTCCGGCCGGTCCGGTCGTCGGATCGGTGTCGTCATACGCGAGTGTCATGGCGCGACCCTAGGTGCCCCGGCGCTCGCGAGGCGAGAGGTTTTCCGTCGCGGCCGGTGGGTGTGGGTCTGGGGTGTGTCCCGTAGGCAGATACCACGTGCCCAAGGCGCGTTTGCCTAGTTCACCAGCCAGCCGGCTTGTGAACTAGGCAAACGGGGAGGGTCAGATGACTGCGAGGGTGCCGTCGGAAGTGCGGACGACGAGGCCGTCGGCGACGGCATACGCCAGGGCAGCCTCGAACCGGTCCTTCTCCCAGTAGGCGGCTCCGACCTCGGAGCGGAGGTGGTCCGGCTCCTGTGGCCCCAGCGCTTCCAGAGCACGGACGAGCTGACCCATCTCGTGGAAGACCTGCCGGTCGCGTGGTCCTTCGGTCGATGCTTTCGGGGGAGGCATCGGCATGACTGGCTCCTTGTCGCTGACTACAGGGGTTTCGGTCGTGGTGTCGGGGGTCGGTGTACGCCTTCAACTGTCGAGGCTGACCCGGGCAGACGTCCTCAGGCGCGTGCCGGCTCGGCCTGGTCGCTGTCCTGCCGCGGAGTGTCGTCCTCGGCGGTGAGCGGCTTGGCGATGCTCTCCAGCGTCTTGCCCTCGGCATGAACACCGAGGAACGCCGCGATGATGCCGCCGGCGATCATGAGCACGCCGCCGACGTAGTAGCCCGGCGCGATGCCGGTGATGTCCATGCTGGCGGTGGCGTCATTGATGAGTTTGCCGAAGTACAGGGGGCCGGCGATGCCGCCGGCGGCGGTGCCGATCGCGTAGAAGAACGCGATGCACAGCGCGCGCGTCTCCATCGGGAACACCTCACTGGCCGTGAGGTACGCCGCGCTGGCACCTGCCGAGGCGAAGAAGAAGATCACCATCCCCATCGCGGTCAGTGTGAACGCCGTGAACGAGTCGAGGTAGAAGCCGGCCACGAGAAGGAGCGCGCCGGAGATGATGTAGGTCGCCGCGATCATCCGGACGCGTCCGATCGTGTCGAACAGCGGTGACAGGGCCAGTGCGCCGATGAAGTTGCTCGCCGCGAAAGCCGCGATGTACCACCCGGCCTGGTCGACGCCCAGGAACGTGCCGAGCGCGTCGCCGTAGGTGAAGAAGAACGCGTTGTAGAGGAACGCCTGCCCGATGAACAGCGAGAAACACAGCACGGTGCGCTTCGGATACATCGTGAACACAGTCTTCGCGATCAGCGCAAGGCTGATGGTCCGGCGCTGCCGGATCGTGATCGTTTCGGACACCGAGGGCAGCTCGCGGCCGGTCTCGTCGTGGATGGTCTTCTCGATGCTCTTGACGATCTTCTCGCCCTCGTCCTCGCGGCCATGGATGAACAGCCAGCGCGGGCTCTCGGGCACGTTGCGGCGTACGAGCAGCACACCGAACGCCAGGATCGCGCCGAGCGCGAAGGCCCCGCGCCAGCCGTACTCGGGGTTCACCGTGCCGTCGGTCAGCGGGATCGTGAGCATCGCGCCGGCGCCTGCACCGATCCAGAAGGACCCGTTGATCGCGATGTCGACCCGGCCCCGGTACTTCGCCGGGATCAGCTCGTCGATCGCGGAGTTGATCGCGGCGTACTCACCGCCGATGCCGGCCCCCGTGAGGGCACGACAGGCGAAGTACCACAGCGGGTTCATCGAGAATGCGGTCAGCACGGTGCCGGCCAGGTAGACGGCCAGGGTGATGAGGAAGAGCTTCTTACGACCGAAGCGGTCGGTCAGCTGTCCAAAGAGCAGCGCCCCCACGCAGGCGCCGGCGACGTAGATGGCGCCGGCCTGGCCGATCTGGGAGCTCGTCAGTCCCAGACCGGTCTTGCCGTCCTTGAGGACGTCGGAGAGTGATCCGACGATGGTGACCTCGAGGCCGTCGAGGATCCAGACCGTACCGAGCCCGACCACGACGAGCCAGTGCCAACGTGCCCAGGGCAACCGGTCCATCCTGGCCGGGATATCGGTCGTGATCCGACCTGTCTCGACTCCTGACGACATCGCGGATCTCCGTTTCCTCGTCCCTCGTGGGTGCGCTTCCATAGTGCATTCCGGGGGTGTGTTTTCCGTGGGTGCGGTTGAGTTCGACTCCCGTGACGAACCCGTGGGACCCCGTACCCAGTCGGCGTCGGGTCATGCCCTTGACATCGCCGGGAGCACGCGGCATTCTCCTTCGCATGGTAGGAATGCCTAACCGCGATAGGAAAGCCGAACGACGTGAGGCAACACGCGCCGAGATTCTGGCGGCGGCGTGGGAGGTGGCGGAGACCCACGGGATCGCCGGGCTCACGCTCAAGGAGGTCGCGGTTCGCGTCGGGATGAAGCCGCCGTCGCTGTACTCGCACTTCACCAGCAAGGCTGCCATCTACGACGCGATGTTCGAGCAGGCCTGGGCCGCATACGGACAACTGGCCGAAGACCTCCGGCCCTCGCTGCCGGAAGATCCACGAGAGCGCTTGCTCGCCGTTGCCGAGCATTTCTTCGACTTCGCCAGCGCAGACGCCGCGCGCCACCAGTTGATGAGCGAGCGGGTCATCCCGGGCTTCGAGCCCAGCGCGACCGCCTACGAGCCAGCGGTGGCAGTGATGGACAGGCTCACCGACCTGCTCGTGGCGGCGGGGGTGACCGATCCAGCCGGGGCGGACATGTACACCGCCATCGTGGCGGGACTGGTCAACCAACAAATGGCCAATGACCCGGGCGGCGTGCGCTGGCGCCGCCTGCTGCCGCGCTTCATCGAGATGTACGCCGATTCCATGAATCTTCCACGCCGACACGAGTACGGACCATGACCATCGACACCGAGACGCACCTGACGCCCCGACGACCTGCTCTTGACCGTGCGATCGCGATGCAGCTGGCGGCCGGCGAGTACACGCGGTTCCTGCATGAACTCCAGCGGCTGTCGGCCGGTGACTGGGCGCGGCCAACTGATTGTCCCGGCTGGGACGTGCGGGCGATGGCCGGGCACGTGGTCGGGATGGCGGAAATGGCGGCCTCGTTGCGGGAGACGATGCGTCAGATGGCGGCCGCGAAGAAGCGCGGCGGTGTGCTTGTCGACGCTCTCACCGCTGTCCAGGTGGAGAAGGAAGCTCATCTCGAGCCGGCTGGGCTGATCGAGCTCTTCGCCCGCGTCGGGCCAAAGGCGGCTCGTGCGCGCAAGCGCGTACCTGCCTTGGTGCGCAACCGCACCATGCCTGACAAGCAACAGGTGGGAGTCCGCTCGGAGTCCTGGACCGTTGGTTTCCTCTTCGACGTCATCTTGACGCGGGACGTGTGGATGCATCGGATCGACATCAGCCGCGCCACCGGCACACCCATGGAGCTCACCCCCGAGCACGACGGGCTGATCGTCGCCGACGTCGTTGACGAGTGGGCGGGTCGACACGGTGACCCGTTCGCGCTCGAGCTGACAGGCCCGGCGGGTGGCACCTGGAGTGGCCCCGGTGAGCCCGTGGTGGCGGATGCCCTCGACTTCTGCCGTGCCCTGGCCGGTCGAGGGAGCGTCGACGGCATCCGCGACACGGTTGTGCCGTTCTGAGCCGTCGAGCCCTCGTCAGGTGGTCAGCGGAAGGGCAAGCACCGTGTTCTCGACGACTTCCGCCAGCGCCGGGTGGATCCAGTACTGACCACGCGCCATGTCCCGAGCCGACAGCCCGAAACTCATGGCCTGGATCAACGGCTGGATCAGGCTCGACGCCTGTGGCCCCATGATGTGGGCCCCGAGCAGCAGGCCGGTGTCGGGATCCGCGAGCACCTTCGCGAATCCGGTCGTGTCCTCCATCGCCCAGCCGTATGCGACACTGCCGAACTCCCGCTCTGCTTGCACGTATCGCGTCCCCGCCTCGACCAGCTCACGCTCGGTCGCGCCGACAGACGCGATCTGCGGGTGGCTGAACACGGCACGCGGCACGTACCGATGGTCGGACCTGGTCATCGCGTCGGGATGCAGCAGGTTGTGCTGGACGATACGTGCCTCGTGGTTCGCCACGTGCTTGAGCTCCCAGGGGCTCGACAGGTCACCCAGCGCAAAGACTCCAGCTGCAGTGGTCTGCTGGTAGTCGTCGACCACCACGCGGCCGTCGTCGTGGATGTCGATACCGCCGGCGGCGAGATTGAGGCGGTCCGCGTTCGGCGTGCGACCTGTGGCGATGAGGAGGATCTCACCCGATGCGGTGCGCGGATCCGGGACGCCGTCCGGATCCGCCAGGTGGAGCCGGAACCCGCCGGTGCTGGGCTCGACGTGGCTGGTCAGCCGCGTCGTACGGATGTCCCACTGCTCTGCGGCGACCGCGGTGAAGCGCTGCCGGACGTCGTCGTCCTCGTCGCGCAACAGCAGCTCCGACCGGGCGACCACGGTGACCTCGGTGCCGAGTGCGGAGAAGACGTGTGCCATCTCTGCGGCGATGACACCTCCGCCGACGATCACCATCGCGCGGGGCAGCTCGTCGATGCGCATGACGGTGTCGGACGTGTGGACTCGATCCGGGTCGACGCCGTCGAGACCGGCGAGGTCAGGGATGACCGCCCGGCTGCCCGCCGCCAGCACGATCCGGTCGGCCGTGATCTCGTCTCCCGACGCGAGCCGGAGCCGCCGTGGCCCGACGAACTCGACATGCTGTTCGTACAAGGTGGTGTTGGGGCCTTCCTGGCGATAACGCCGGCCAGAGACCGAGAGGGGGTCGATGCGCAGGCCGAAGATCCGTTCGCGGATGTCTGCCCAGCGCACGTTGTCGACCCGGGCGTCGATGCCGAAGCGGCCGCTGTCACGCACTGCCGCAGCGACGTCCGCCGTGTGGACCAGCATCTTGGTGGGGATGCAGCCGACGTTGCTACAGGTGCCACCGAACGTCGACTCCTCGACGATGGCGATGTCGAGATGCCGCAACGTCTTGTCTGCGATCCGGTTACCGGAACCGCTGCCGACGATGATCAGGTCGTGGTGGCGCATGCGCACTATCGTGCCCGGTCCAGTCCGTGCGCACCGCTCGACTCCCGGTCTGCTGCGCGATCGGGTCATCGCTCGCGTTTCCGGGGCCAGCCGAGCGTCAGCCGAAGCGGTAGATGTCGCGTGCTCGGTAGGTGTCGCCCGGCCGTAGCACCGTGGAGGGGAAGTCCGGATGGTTAGGGGAGTCGGGGAAGTGCTGCGGTTCCAGGCAGAAAGCATCGGTCTGCCTGTACATGGTTCCGTCGCGACCGACAGCCGTGCCGTCGAGGAAGTTCCCGGTATACACCTGGACGCCGGGCCGATCGGTCCACAGCTCCACGCTGCGGCCCGATCCGGGCTCCTCCACGCGGGCCGCCCGGCGTACCTCGCCGGATGCGCCCGTCCCACCGGAGCGTCCCACGACGAAGGTGTGGTCGTAGCCGCGGGCACGACGTAGCTGCTCGTCGGCACCGTTGCGAAGTCCGGAACCGATGGTCGCGGGGGAGCGAAGGTCCAAGGGAGTGTCGTCGACGGGCCGCCGCTCACCGGTGGGGATCATGTCGTCGTCCACCGGCAGGAAGTGGTCGGCATCGACGGTGATGAGGTGTCCTTCGACGTTGCCGCCGCCGGCGAGGTTGAAGTAGCTGTGGTTCGTCAGGTTGACGACCGTGGTGGCCGACGTGGTGGCTTCGTACTCGATGCTCAGGTCGGCGCCCTGCACGCGGTAGGTGACGGTGACCTCGAGGTCGCCCGGGAATCCCATCTCACCGTCGGGGCTCACCCGGCGCAGTCGTACCTCGGCGGCCGTACAGAGCACGGCCTCCCACAGCATCTGGTCGAAACCGCGGGTCCCGCCATGCAGGGCATTGGTCGTCTCGTTGAGCGGGGTCTCGACCGTCTGCCCGGCCAGCTCGAAACGGCCGCCCCGGATCCGGTTCGCGTAGCGGCCGACGCAGGCGCCGAGGTAGTCCCGGTCGGCTTCGTACGCCGCCAGGTCGGCCAGCCCGAGCGTGACGTCGGCGGCGACCCCGCGGGAGTCAGGGGCCAGCAGCGAGCTGACCCGGGCGCCGAAGGTGATGACGTCGACCTGCAACGTCGTACTCCGCAACCGGATGCGGTCAACCGGCTCACCCGAGCTGAGCATCCCGAACGAGCTGACCTCTGCACTCTCTGTCACCTCGCGATCCAACCACGCGTGGGGATGTCCGGTGTACTAGCTCTCCGGCCGGGTCAGCCCGTGAGCCGTACCGTCCAGGGGCGCACGTCGACCTGCAGGAAGCCGTCGGCGACGAACGTGTCGTCGGTACGGGCCAGCTCCTCGACGTCGAGATCACCGTCTGCGTCACCCACACGCACCACGGTCATGCCTTCCCCGTGCTCGGGGGAGACCGTCCCCGCCGCGACGAGAAGCCCGCGGTCACGAAGCCGCTCCAGGAATGCGAGGTGCTCCCCGAACCTCGGGTGGCTGAAGACCGACTCGCCAGCGGGGAGGGCGGGGCCAGGCGTGTGGACCAGTGCGTACCACGCGGTGGCATCCGGCGTCCCCGGCGTCTCCAGCGGCTCGCGGTCGACCGCGCCCATGATCGAGGCGCCGTACTCGCCGAGCACGGACATCCAGCCCTGGCCGTAGTTCTCCGCCATCTCCGCGGGAGCCGGGGTGCGCTCCCATCCCGAGTGGACCAGGCGCACGAGCGTCCCGTCCTCGTGGTCGCTGAAGGTGACTTCCAGGTCGGTCGCCGATTCCGGCGACGACCCGGGGTGCCAGCTCAACCGGAGTCCAGTCGGTGGATCCCACGTGACGACCTCGGCCCAGACCGAGTGCTCAGTACCCCAACGCTCGACCAGGCGGTCGCCCTCGAAGGCCACCAGGCTCTCGGCACCGTTGACGGAGTGGCTCGACAGCGGCCACCAGCGACCGATATGCGCGGTGAACAAGGCGAAAGCGGTCTCGACTGGGGCGCTCACGGCGATCTCTCGCCGGATCGGCTGCACCCGCGGCGGCGCATCGAGTGGACCGGTCATGTCTCGTCCTCCGTGTCAGTGGTCGGGTCGTGTTGGTCGACGTACGACGCGAAGGCGTCCAGTGCGTCGCCCCAGGTCTCGGTGAGCCAACGCTGCAGTGGCGCCAGGGCACCGGGTGCGACGGCGTACAGGTTGCGCGTGCCTCGCGAGTGATGTTCGACGAGTCCGGCTCCCTCGAGGACCTTGAGGTGCTTGCTGACCGCCGGTCGCCCGATCGGCAGCTCCGCGGCGATCTCGTTGACCGGCCGGGCGCCATCGCGCAGGACTTCCAGCAGGCGCCGACGCATGGGGTGTCCCAGTGCGTCGAAGGAGGCCTCGAGGGCAGATGAGTTACTCATGGGCAACCGTTACTCTAGAGCAACCGAAGCATCGGGACAAGGCATTTCTGCACGCACCCGCGGGCGGTCCCGCACTGTTGCGCCAGCCCGTGACTAGTCGCCGGCCCCGAGGATGGACGGGTCCAGCTTGGAGTCGTGCTCACGGATGTCGTCGCCGAGCGCAGGAGACGCCTCGGCGAACATGGCGTCGATGAGGGTCTGGGCTTCCCCGGACTTGCCCTCATGGTCGAGCACCGCTGCCGCGGCGTAGGTCTCGACGTAGCCGAGGCGGACACCGAGGGCATCGGCGAAGTCGGTCATCGCCGTCACCACCCCAGCGGTGCCGTCCTGTCCGTCGGTGGGGGCGTAGAGCGTGAACCGCTCGTGCTGGTAGACGACCTTCCAGCCCGGGGCGGAGACGTCGACCGCAGTCCGGTCCCCCGGAACGCAGCGGCCGGCGTGGGCGCACTGCCCGTTGAACAACAGGTAGACGGGGCCTGACGTGGGCAGCTCGTCGACGTGGGTGGGGATGTCGAAGACCGTTGCCGTGAACGGGGTGTCGCCCAGGTAGCGCGGGGTGCCCTGGAACGGTTGCCGCGACTGGCCGACCGGCGTGGGTCGGTCGTAGAGCACGATCGCGTCGTCAGGCACCTGAGTGGTCAAGACCTTGGAGATCGCCCCGAAGTCGGGCGCGGCATCGTTGATCACCACGTCGGCTGTCGCCGGCAGCTGCCCGATGAAGACTGCCGCCAGCAACGCGGCGACGGCGATCTTGACCCGGCCGGTGATCTCGTGACGCTCGACCGTGGCGGCCAGCGCGGCCAGCGCCAGGATGAACGCCGGGGCGAAGAACGATGCCGCCCGGGCTCGATAGGGCAGGGCGAAGAAGGGGAACGGGTTGACGAAGTGGTAGGCGATCGCGAAGGCGACCGGGGCCGCCAGCAGCGGCCACCAGAACGCCCACCCGAACAGCCGTCGACGCGCGGCCGGGATCGCCAGGGCGGCGATGACCGCGAGCAGTGTCAACGGCCACCACGGAAACGAGGATCCGAGGACGCCCACGAACGACGTGGCGAGCTCGTGCACGCCTCTGGGGAAGCGCTCGATGACACCCGAAGGGCTCGGGTCGAAGAACCCTCCGGCGCTGTCGGACAGCGAGAAGAACTGCATCAGACCCATCGACAACAGGGCGGCGAGGTCGAGCACGATCAGCGGTCGGCTGAGGTCCCACGGCAGTCGCCCGCGGTAGCTGAACCAGGCCAGGATCGCAGCCGTCGACAGGAGGAAGACCGTGGGCTCGGGCACTCTCACCAGCGGAAGGGCGAACGCCGCCACGCCGGCGGTGATGAGCCAGCCACGGTGCCGGTCGTCCAGCCAGCGCTGGGCAGCGTACGTCGCGAGCAGCATGAGGAAGAACGGCAACGCGTACGGCCGGGTGTAGGCGCTGTACCGCAGCACGAGGGGACTCGTCGCCGTGAGCAGGACGATGAACGCGCCCGCGAACCGGAGCCCGAGGTGTTTGAGCAGCACGGCCAGCACGGTCAGGCTGCCGATGCCGGACAGGACGGGGACCAGTCGCTGCCGAAGCTGACCCTCGCCGAAGATGTGCTGGAAGAGTGCTCCGAGCAGGGGGTCGATCGGGGGCTGTCGCGTCGCGCCGGTGATGACCGAGATGCTGTCGCTACCGTAGACGTTGATCTGGGTCAGCTCGTCATAGCTGAACGGTTGCCGGATCGCCGTCAGCACGATCAGCACGGCGCCGAGCAGGACTGCCGCGATGTAGTAGGGCAGGTCGCGGCGTGCGCCGGTGAGGGTCTGTTCGCGAGAGGCAGGGGCCAGGGTCGAGCGTGGCATAGGGGGTCGGGGTCCGATCAGTCGTGAGGGTGCGCACGGACATTCAACCGGATCGCGGTCCGGAGCCGAAACTCGCGCAGATGCGGACGCCGGAAATCCCGCGATAATGAGCAAACGCACCCGCTCCGTGTTCGTCGCTGGCAGCAACGCACGCGGGCCACCCGAGGAGTTCGCATGTCCGCACCGTCACGGACCCAGTCGTCCCGGCCACCCGCCCGCAGGGATCGCACCCATGTCCTCTATCTGGCCGTCATCGCCGCGGTGCTGCTCGGCGTCGCTGTCGGGTTCCTGTTTCCGGACTTCGCCGTCGAGCTCAAGCCTCTCGGCGAGGGCTTCGTAGCGCTCATCAAGATGATGATCAGCCCGATCATCTTCTGCACCCTGGTGCTCGGTATCGGTTCGGTACGCCAAGCGGCGAGCGTCGGCAAGGTCGGCG
This sequence comes from uncultured Actinomycetota bacterium, assembly GCA_963750495.1. Lineage (GTDB taxonomy): Bacteria > Actinomycetota > Actinomycetes > Propionibacteriales > Nocardioidaceae > JANLYC01. The sequence continues at coordinate 5,176 of CAVVQV010000012.1, read as the reverse complement.
GTCTGGCCCTGGGTTACTTCCTGGTGATGTCGACGGTCGCCCTGGCGATCGGACTGGTCATCGGCAATCTCGTGCAGCCGGGATCGGGGCTCGAGCTGAGCGACACCGCTCGCTCGGCGGCACAGGAGCAGGCGTCGCAGGGCACCGGATCGACGACGGACTTTCTGCTCGGCATCATCCCGACCACTCTGTTCTCGTCGGTGACGTCGGGCGACGTGCTCGAAGTAGTCTTCGTGGCGCTCCTCGTCGGCTTCGCCATCCAGATGATGGGGGAGCGCGGCGAGCCCTTGCTCACCGGGATCTCCCACCTCCAACGACTCGTCTTCAAGATCTTGGCGATGGTCATGTGGGTCGCACCCCTCGGCGCGTTCGGTGCGATCGCTGCCGTGGTGGGTGAGACGGGCGTCGACGCGCTGCAGGCATTGGCCCAGATCATGCTGGCGTTCTACGCCACCTGCCTGTTGTTTGTCCTCGTCGTGCTGGGCACGATCCTGCGGTTGGTCACCGGCCTGTCGATCTTCGCGTTGCTGCGCTACCTGGGTCGTGAGTTCCTGTTGATCCTGTCGACGTCTTCGTCCGAGACTGCGCTGCCCCGGCTCATCGGAAAGATGGAACACCTCGGTGTCAAGGATCAGGTCGTCGGAATCACCGTGCCGACGGGCTACTCCTTCAACCTCGACGGGACCGCCATCTATCTGACCATGGCGTCGTTGTTCGTCGCCGAGGCGCTCGACAAGCCGTTCAGCCTCGGCCAGCAGATCTCGCTGCTGGCGTTCATGATCATTGCCTCCAAGGGGGCCGCCGGTGTCACCGGAGCCGGTCTGGCCACGTTGGCCGGGGGTCTCCAGTCACATCGCCCTGATCTCGTCGACGGAGTCGGGCTCATCGTCGGCATCGACCGGTTCATGTCCGAGGCCAGGGCGCTGACGAACTTCGCCGGCAACGCGGTAGCCACGGTGCTGGTCGGGCACTGGACCGGCGCTTTTGACGTGGCGCGGGCCGAACGCGTCCTGTCGGGTGCGGAGCCGTTCGACGAGGCGGCGTTTGCGGCCGGGGACACGCATGCCAGGACACCGAGATCCGCTGAAAGTTCCAGCAGGTGACCTGGGCCCTGGTTGCGAGCAGTGGTCAGGCCGCTGCCTGCTTCCGGGGCCGGCCACGTCCGCGCTTGCGCGCCACCACGTGACCGTCGACGAACTGCTCTCCGCCCCAGACTCCCCACGGCTCGTGGCGGTCGAGCGCGCCCGCCAGGCAGGCCTCGCGGACCGGGCAGGAGGTGCACAGCTGCTTGGCCTGCTCGGACGCGGCCGGGCTCTCGGCGAACCACAGGTCGGCGTCGTTCTCGCGGCAGGGCAGCCGGGTGACCGATCGTTCGAGGAGGTGTGTTTGTTCCACATCTCCCAGGCTGGCTACCTAAGGGGCCCGGTCGCATCAGGAGATCTCCCTAGTTCTTACCGCCGCCTGAGGCGGGTGGTGCCTTAGATGGGCGGTGCGCGGCCGAAGTGCCGAAGCCACGAAGGGGTCCTAGAATCTTGGCCGAATTCTGCCCGCCACCGTCGAACGCACCCGAGATGAGCGAGGAACCATGGCCACCGCACAGGCTGAACGCCGCCCAAAGACAAGATCGACGTCGCTCAAACGGGAGGTCGGTCTCATCGGTCTGCTCTGGGCGTCGATGGGATCGATCATCGGCTCCGGCTGGCTCTTCGGGGCGCAGGAGGCGCTCATCGCCGCCGGTCCGGCAGCGATCATCTCCTGGCTGATCGGCGGCGCCGCGATCCTCGTGCTCGCTCTCGTGCATGCCGAGCTCGGCGGGATGTACCCGGTCTCGGGCGGTACGGCGAGGTTCCCGCACTACGCCTTCGGAGGAGTCGCCGGCGCGTCGTTCGGCTGGTTCTCGTGGCTGCAGGCGGCGACCGTCGCCCCGATCGAGGTCCTGGCGATGATCACCTACGGCCAGCACTACTCGTTCGCGCACAGCTGGCTCGACGTCAGCCACAAGACGCCCGTGCTGACCACGACTGGGCTCGTCGTCGCGGTCGTGCTGATGGCCCTGATGACCTCCATCAACTTCCTGGGGGTCAAGAAGCTGGCTGACACGAACAGCGCGGCGACCTGGTGGAAGATCGCGATTCCGCTGCTCACGATCTTCGTCCTGGCGCTCGCCAACTTCCACACCTCGAACTTCACCGCCGCTGACGGCTTCAACCCCAACGGTGCTCACGGCATCCTCGCCGCGGTCGCGACCAGCGGCATCATCTTCAGCTACCTCGGCTTCGAGCAGGCCGACCAGCTGGCGGGGGAGAGCAAGAACCCCCGCCGCGACATCCCGATTGCGATCATCGGCTCGATCGTGCTCGGCATGATCATCTACATCGCACTGCAGGTGTCCTTCCTCGCGGCGCTGCCGTCGTCGGCGATCGGCGATACCTGGTCGCAGACAGGCCAGGGGCTCTACACCACCTTCACCGGGCCCTTTGCCGAGATCGCCACGTTGGTGTCGATCGGGTGGCTCGCCACGATCCTGTACCTCGACGCGATCATCTCTCCTGCCGGAACGGGTCTGATCTACACCACCGGAAGCTCACGGGTCTCGTACGGCCTGTCACGCAACGGCTATGTGCCGACGCCCTTCGAGTGGACCAACGACCGAGGCGTGCCGTGGGTGGGGTTGATCGCGGCGTTCGTCGCCGGATGCATCTGCTTCCTGCCGTTCCCGTCATGGCAGTCGCTGGTCGGTCTGATCACCAGTGCGAGCGTGCTGATGTACGCCGGGGCGCCGCTCTCGCTGGGGGTGTTCCGGCGCCGGCTTCCCGACGCCGAGCGGCCCTATCGGCTGCCGGCCGCCGAGATCCTCTGCCCGCTCGCCTTCATCGTGTCCAACCTCGTGATCTTGTGGGCCACCTGGACGACGGTGTGGAAGCTCGGCATCGCGATCCTGATCGGTTACGCCATCCTGATCGCGAACCGGCTGTTCAACCTGAACCACCGCGCGCCACACCTCAACTGGCGCGCGGCCAGCTGGCTGCCGGCGTACCTGCTGGGGATGGGCGTGATCTCGTACCTCAGCACCTTCGGCGGACGCGGTGATCTCGCGCTGTGGTGGGACATCCTGGTCGTGGCCGGGTTCAGCCTGGCCATCTACTACTGGGCGATGGCGGTGGCGCTTCCCGCTGCGGAGATCGAGGAGATGATCGACGAGGTGGTGCTCCCGGAGGAGGAGGGCCTGGTCGAGGTCGCGCACTGACGACGCTCGACGGGCAAGAGCTCGTCGCGTCGTCGGAACCGGGTTCACGGCGTGTAACGAATGTGTGTTTCTCCCTAGAGGCGGCCGCCCGGCGGCACTAGTGTGACGTCCATCGTCGTGGCTTGCCCAAGCGAGGGACCAGGCCGGTTCCGTCGCGACAGCAGCTGCCTGACCCGGAGGGTTCTGTGGGATGAGCTATCACGCGCGTAAGGCGCTCGAGCAGATCGACATCTTCGCCGGCTTGCCGGAAGACGTGCTGAACGAGCTCGTCCAGCGGGGTACGACGCTCACCCTCGCGCCGGGTCAGCGGGTCGTCGAGCAAGGGGCTGTGGATGCCGGGCTCCAGGTCGTGCTGGACGGCACTGCCGACGTGTCCGTCAACGGGGTCGTCCGCCACTCGCTGGAGCCGGGTTCGTACTTCGGCGAGATCTCCATGATCGACGGCTTGCCCCGGTCGGCCTCGATCGCTGCCGGGTCCAACGGCCTTTCCACCTTCGCGCTCTCGACGCTCGCGTTCGCACCGATGCTGGAGCGGCCCGAGGTCTCCCGCGTGCTGATGCAGGCGCTGTGCGCCCGACTGCGCGAGGTCGAGGCCAGGGAACGCGCCTAGCCATCCCGCGCTGAGCCACCATGGGCGATCCTGTCGGTGGCTCATGATTCGATCAGTGGTGCAGCCCCGCTTGCGCGCGGTGGTTGACTGTCCGAGTCGAGGAGTTCGTACCGCCCCGACCCGAGAGATTCTGCGGACTTAGGAGCATCGTGACCGACTCGACCTTGCCCCGCGAAGAGACGCCGGCTGAGCCACCCCTCAGCGCCGACGGGCCAGACCCGAAGCGCTGGTTGGCGCTCGGCGTCATCGCGGTGGCCCAGTTGATGATCATCCTGGACGCGTCCATCGTCAACATCGCGCTGCCGTCGGCCCAGACCGATCTCGGCATCAGCGACGCCGACCGGCAGTGGGTCGTGACGGCGTACACCCTGGCCTTCGGTGGGCTGCTGCTGCTCGGTGGGCGGATCGCCGACTACGTCGGCCGCAAACGGACCTTCATCATCGGCCTGATCGGCTTCGCCGGAGCCTCCGCGCTCGGCGGTGTCGCCGGCACGGCCGGACTGTTGTTCGCCGCGCGGGGGCTGCAAGGCGCGTTCGCGGCGTTGCTGGCGCCGTCCGCGCTGTCCTTGATCACGGTCATGTTCACGATCCCGAAGGAACGCGCCATCGCCTTCGGCGTGTTCGGTGCCTTGAGCGGTGGGGGTGCCGCCATCGGCCTCATCGTCGGCGGCGTCCTCACGGAGTACGCGTCGTGGCGCTGGTGCCTGGGGGTCAACGTGCCGATCGCCCTCGCCACCGCAGCCGCAGCCCTGACGATCGTGCACGAGAGCAAGGCGCACGGCGACACCCGCTACGACATCCCGGGGGCCATTCTGGCCACGCTCGGCCTGGTGTCGCTGGTCTACGGCTTCACCGAGGCCGCCAAGCTGAAGAACCCGGGTCAGAGCATGGACGTGAAGGGCTGGACCGACAGCTCGACGCTGTTCTTCCTCATCGCTGCGGTCGTGCTGCTGGTGGCCTTCGTGGTGTGGGAGCTACGCGGGTCAAAGAATCCGTTGTTGCCTATGCGAGTCATCCTCGATCGCAACCGCGGTGGCTCCTACCTGACGTTTCTGCTGGTGGGTGCAGGACTGTTTGCCATGTTCCTGTTCCTCACCTACTACTTCCAGATCACCCTGGGCTACAGCCCGCTCAAGGCGGGCTTCGCGTTCCTGCCCTTCAGCGCAGGCATCATTTTGGCGGCCGGCGCCGTCGCCAAGCTGCTGCCGGCGCTGGGCCCGCGGCCGATCATGGTGCCGGGCCTGGTGCTCGCCGTGGTCGGGATGTTGTTGCTCATCCGGATCTCGCCCGACACGGCGTACTGGTCGCACGTGCTGCCT
>CAVVQV010000011.1:0-5651 GCA_963750495.1 uncultured Actinomycetota bacterium | reverse complement strand
CCTTCGAGAGCTTGGACGCGTTGGTGAGCAGCGTGTTGAGCTGTGCGTCGCGGGCGGCCACGTTGCGACTGAGCCGGGACAACCCGGCGAGGCTCCCCCTGACCTCGTCCGGGGTGTTGCGGAACAGGTCGGCCAAGGTGTTGAGCGACGTGGCCAGCTGATCGGTCTTGATCCGCTGCTCGGTCGTGGCCAGGCCGCTGAACGCTTCGACGACGTCGTACGGCGACGCCGTGCGCGCCACCGGGATCTCGGCCTCGGGCGGCAGCTGTCCGGACCCGGCGGGCTCGAGGGACAGATACATGGCGCCGAGCAGCGTCTTGACCCGGATGGAAGCACCCGTCTGGGTCCCGAACTCGGTGCCCTTGTCGACCCGGAACTGCACGAGGACGTGACCGGCATCCAATGTGATGTCGTCGACCTCGCCGACTCTGACCCCGGCGACCCGCACCTCGTCGTTGACCTTGAGCCCACCAGCCTCGCTGAACTGGGCGTAGTAGATGTCCCCTCCGCCGATGAGAGGCAGGTCCTGGGCGCGGAACGCCGCCAGCATGAACAGTGCGATCGCTACCAGGCCGGCCGCGCCGATGGTGACGGGGTTGCGTTCACGGAACGACTTCATCCGAGATCACATCGCGGCGTGTTGGTGCTGTAGTCGAGCGGGATGGGCAGCTGGTGCTGGTCGACGCCGGGCAGGGTGATCTCCCCGCGGAAGTTGCACAGGTAGAAGTTGAACCATGAGCCGTACGACGCGGTGCGTCCGATCTTCTGCAGCTTCAGCGGAAGGATCTGGAGGGCCCTGTCGATCTCGGGCCGGTTCCGGTCCAGGATCTCAGCCACCCGACGCAGCTGCGAGATGTCACGGGTCAGCGGCGCCCGGGCGTCCTTGACGAGACCGGCGGTCTGGACCGCCAGGTCGGAGACGTGGCCGAGCGATCCGAGGATGGCGTTGCGGTCATCCTTCAGACCCGAGACGAACTGCTGCAGCTCCACGATCAGGCTCGACAGCTCCTGGTCGCGGTTGCCGAGCGTCACGAGCACGTCGTTGAGGTTCGTGATCAGCTGGCCGACGACCTTGTCACGGTCCGCCAGCGCGTTGGTGACGGACGCCGTCGACTCGAGCAGGCTCTCGACCGTTCCGCCCTCGCCCTGGAAGACCTGGATGATCTCGTAGGAGAGCTTGTTGATGTCGTCCGGTGACAGCGCCGCGAAGAGTGGCTTGAACCCGTTGAACAGCACCGTCAGGTCCAGGGCCGGCGAGGTCTGCGACAACGGGATGGTGTCGCCCTCCTCGAGCGGCGACGCCGAACCCGGTCCCTGCGTGATCGCGATGTAGCGCTGCCCGACCAGGTTGCGGTAGCGGATGGTGGCGTCGGTCGCTTGGTTGAGCTGCGAGTCGGAGTCGACGTCGAAGGTGACGAGGGCATCGCTGCGGTGGTAGATGTCGATGCTCTTGACCGATCCGACTCGAACGCCGGAGATACGGACGTCGTCGCCCTTGTTCAGCCCCGTGACGTCGCTGAACACCGCCTTGTACTGCGTCGTCTTCCCGAAGGAGATGTTCCCGATCGTGACCACGAGCATGCCCGTGGCCAACGTGGTGACGACCATGAAGATCGTCAGCTTGACGGCCGCCACGGTGGTCTTGGCGTCGAGCAGCTTCATCGCACGCTCACCTGGGTCCCCCGAGTGATCGGCCCGAGCAGCAAGGTCGCGATGTCGGGGACGTCGTCCGCGCTCATCCTGAGCACGGGTCCGGCCAGCGCGTCGATCACCCGCTGCTCAGCTGCCGTCCCGGAGTATCCCGACGTCAAGTCGTATCCCGGCGCGGGCCGGTACTTGCCGTGGCTGGTCTCGACTCCGTCGTCGACTTCGCGAGGTGGCGGCTGCGGCCCCGGGTTGCGCTGGGAGTACGGCGGGCTGGGCAGGGACTCGCAGTGGGGACCGTTGTCGGCGCCGTAGACCGGGTCGTCCGCCGGGCTGTAACCCGTCGGCTGGTTGGGGATGGTCTCGAGGGTGATGTGCAGCGTGTAGTTGCGGTAGGCCTCGCTCATGCGCGGGATCCAGTTGACCAGTGCCTGCGCCAGGCACGGGTACTCCGGTGCGTACTCAGCAAGTGCGTTGACCGTCGGGAGCGCCACGTGTCCCAGCCGGATGATGTTGTCGCCGTTCGCCTGCAGGAAGTCGCGCGTGGTGCCGGAGAGTCCGGCGACGTCGTCGAACAGGGCGGCCAGCTCCTGCTGCTTGTCGACGACGGTGCGACCGGTGACGACGAGGTTGTCGAGCGTCCGGGAGAAGTCGGGAAGGACGCCGCGGTACTCGTCGGACACTCGCGACAGGAGCCTCAGGTCCTTGATGATCGACGGAACCAACGGATTCAGCTGCTCGAGGTAGCTGTCCAGACGCGCCAGGTTGTCGCCGAGGTCGTTCCCCCGGCCCTCGAGGGCGGTCGACAAGGCGTTCAGGGTGTAGGACAGCTGCACCGGCCGGACCGCGGTGATCAGGGGGTAGACGTCGGAGAGGACCTTCTCGACCTCGATCGAGACCGCCGCCTCCTTGATCACGTCCCCGGCGGCGACCGGCCGGGCGGACGGATCAGCCGGGATGTCGAGCTCGACGTACTTCTGGCCGAACAACGTCTTGGGGAGGATGCGAGCCGACACGTTGCTCGGGATGGAGCCGACTTCGCCTGCGGACAGGGCCAGGTCGAGCCGGGCTCCGTCGCCGTCGGAGGTGATCGACCGGACCTCGCCCACGATGACCCCACGCAGCTTGACGTCTGCATGTTCCGGAAGCTGGAGACCTGCCCGCGACGCGGTCACGTCGACATGCACGACGTTGGCGAAGGCCTTGGTGTAGATCGCGTACGTCAGCCAGATCGCCGCGAGCAGCAGCCCGATGAACACCACGCCGAGCAGGCGGTGCCGGAGCATGGCGGTCATCAGCCGGCCAACCGCACGGTGGTCGTCGTGCCCCAGATCGCCATCGACAGGAACAGGTCGATGACGTTGATGGCCACGATCGAGGTACGGACGGCCCGGCCGACAGCCACGCCCACCCCCGCGGGCCCGCCGGAGGCGTGGTAGCCGTGGTAGCAGTGGATCAAGATGACGACGACGGCGAAGACCAGCACCTTGCCGAATGACCACAGGACGTCACCGGGTGGCAGGAACAAGGTGAAGTAGTGGTCGTAGGTGCCGGCGCTCTGACCGTAGAACCTCGTCACCACGAGCTTGGTCGCGAAGTACGACGACAGCAGGCCCACGATGTAGAGCGGAACGACGGCCACGAGCCCGGCGATGATGCGCGTGGTCACGAGGAACGGCAACGACGGGATGGCCATCACCTCGAGCGCGTCGACCTCCTCGCTGATCCGCATGGCGCCGAGCTGCGCGGTGAACCCGCAACCCACGGTCGCTGCCAGCGCGATCCCGGCGACGAGCGGCGAGATCTCACGGGTGTTGAAGTAGGCCGACACGAACCCCGAGAACAGCGAGGTCCCGAGCTGGTTGAGGGCCGCGTAACCCTGCAGACCGACCTCGGTGCCGGTGAAGAACGCCAGCGCGGTCATGACGCCGACGGTGCCGCCGATGACGGCCAGCGCACCGGAGCCCAAGGTGACCTCGGCGAGCAGCCGCAAGATCTCCTTGCGGTAGCGGCGCAGCACGCGTGGCGTCCAAGCCAGCGCGCGCAGGTAGAACGCCAGCTCGCTGCCGAGGTTGTCGAGGGCGGAGAGCGGACGGCGGTAGACGGTGCGCAGGTCGGCCATGCCTCATCCGCCTTTCGGGGGGACGAGCTGGAAGTACACGGCGCTCATGACGAAGTTCGCGATGAAGAGCAGGATGAACGTGATCACCACGGACTCGTTGACGGCGTCACCGACACCCTTGGGTCCGCCACCGGCGTTCATGCCCTTGTAGCAGGCGACGATCGCGGCAATCAGCCCGAACACCAGCGCCTTGACCATGCCCTGCCAGAGGTCCGGGAGCTGGGCCAGCGCCGTGAAGGAGGCGAGGTAAGCCCCGGGCGTACCGCCCTGCAGGATCACGTTGAAGAAGTAGCCGCCCATGACGCCGACGACGCTGACGAGGCCGTTCAGGAAGACGGACACGAGCATGCACGCCAGCACTCGCGGCACGACGAGCCGCTGGATCGGGTCGATTCCGAGCACCATCATCGCGTCGAGCTCTTCGCGGATCTTGCGGGCTCCGAGATCGGCGCAGATCGCCGAACCGCCGGCCCCGGCGATGAGCAGCGACGTTGCGATCGGCCCTGCTTCGCGGACGACGGCAAGCACGGCTGCCGACCCCGTGAACGACTGGGCCCCGAACTGCATGATGAGGCCGCCCACCTGCAGCGCGATGACGGCACCGAACGGAATGGCGACCAGGGCCGCCGGGATGATCGTCACGGACGCGATGAACCAGGACTGCTGCAGGAACTCACGCAGCTGGAAGGGACGACGGAAGAGACCGCGCATGACGTCGAGCCCGAACGCGAAGAGCGTCCCGGTCGCCCGGAGCGGAGCCGTGGCCCGCGACATGGTCGCGCTGCTCACGGAGCCATCACCATGGTCGGTTCGAAGGAGCCCTCGGGAGGTGTCACGCCGTTGTCACGGCACCAGCCGCCGGGCTCGCGCTGGGTGGCGCGGCGCTGACCGTCGGACGGTTCGAGCTGCAGTGGGATCGGTGGCAGCGGCGGGAGCTCCTGGCCCTCCTCGGCGGCCAGCTCGTCGGCGTCCTTCTCCTCCGACATCCCGATGGGGCCGATCCGCTGGGCGTTGAGGAACTGCCGCACCACCGGTTCCTCGCTGGAGAGCAGCATCTCGCGCGGCCCGAACATGGCGAGGTGCTTGTGGTAGAGCAGGCCGATGTTGTCCGGGACGGTGCGCGCGGTGTTGATGTCGTGGGTGACGATCAACATCGTCGCCTCGATCTGGGCGTTGAGGTCGACGATGAGCTGGTTGAGGAACGCCGTACGGACCGGATCGAGGCCCGAGTCGGGCTCGTCGAACAGCACGATCTGCGGGTCGAGAACGAGGGCCCGGGCCAGGCCGGCCCGCTTGCGCATGCCCCCTGAGATCTCGCCCGGGAGCTTGTATTCCGCTCCGAGCAGCCCGACGAGCTCCATCTTCTCCATCACGATCTGACGGATCTCGGACTCGGACTTCTTGGTGTGCTCGCGCAGGGGAAAGGCCACGTTGTCGTACAGGTGCATGGACCCGAACATCGCGCCGTCCTGGAACAGCACCCCGAACAGCTTGCGGACCTCGTAGAGATCGCGCTCACTGCAGGTGGCGATGTCGACGTCTTCGATGACCACGTGCCCCCGGTCCGGCTTGAGCAGACCGATGAGAACCTTCAGAAAGACAGATTTTCCCGTGCCGGACGGGCCGAGCATGACGCAGATCTCGCCGGCCGGGATTGTCAGGGAGACGTCACCCCAGATGAGCTGTTTGCCGAAGGACTTGGTCAGTCCATCGACAGTGATCTCGACTCCCACGCGTGGGCCTCCCTAGCACGCCTCACGGTACAAACGACCTGCGTAGCGAGAGGTTACGGGCCAGTTTCTGAGGCCGCACTTCGACGGTGGACGCGCCGAAGGGCGGTCACCGGGTGTGGTGACCGCCCTTCGACGGATGCTGCGGGCGTCGC
>CAVVQV010000010.1:0-12798 GCA_963750495.1 uncultured Actinomycetota bacterium | reverse complement strand
AGTCGAAGCACCGAGGTGCGGGGTGGCGACGACGTTCTCGAACTCGAACAAAGGTGAGTCCGTGCAAGGCTCGGTCGCGAACACGTCGAGTCCGGCGCCGGCGATCAGACCGTCCTTGATCGCGAGATGGAGTGCGTGCTCGTCGACGATGCCGCCGCGAGCCGCGTTGACGATGATCGCGGTCGGCTTGCAGCGGGCCAGCTGCTCCTCCCCGATCAGACCGACCGTCTCGGGGGTCTTGGGCAGGTGGACGGAGATGAAGTCGGCCTGGTCGAGGAGGTCGTCGAGCGTCACCAGCCGTACGCCGAGCTGTGCTGCGCGGCCCGCCTGGACGTAGGGGTCGTAGGCGATCACCTTCATGCCGAAGGCCGACAGCCGCTGCGCCACCAGGACGCCGATGCGGCCCAGGCCGACGATGCCCACGGTCTTCTCGTACAGCTCGATGCCGGTGTACTTGCTGCGCTTCCACTCGCCCAGGCGCAGCGCCGCACTGGCCGGCCCGATGTGCCGCGCCGCCGACAGCAGCAGCCCGACGGCGAGCTCGGCGGCGCTGACGATGTTGGACGTCGGCGCGTTCACGACCATGACGCCTGACTGGGTGGCCTGCTTGACGTCGATGTTGTCGAGCCCGACGCCGGCACGCGCGATGACCTTCAGCCGGCGGGCCGCCGCGAGTGCCTCGGCATCGACCTTGGTCGCGCTGCGGACGAGGATCGCGTCCGCGTCGACGATGGCCGCGAGCAGCTCGCCGCGGTCGGCTCCGTCGCAGCGGCGGATCTCGAAATCGGGTCCGAGCGCGTCGACGATTGCCGGGCTGAGCTCCTCGGCGATGAGCACGACGGGGCGGGCAGCGGTGCGGGTCTCGATCACGGGAAGCGTTCCTCCGGTCTGCGGCGCGGATCGGTTTCGACGGCGGTACCCGTGGCGTCGCAGGACGCCGAACGAGCTGGCCGGAGCACCACGCCGTGCCCGAGCAACGCCAGTCTAGACCAGCCAGGTCGCCCGCTCTGAGTCGTCTCAGAAGCGTCCGGTTGCACCTGATCAGGGCAGTTGGCTTTGCGTGATCGATCAGTCACGTTGAGCAGGCTTTTTCATACTGACGGCCCACAACGGACAAAGGGTGTACAAATATCCATGAGGTTGATGGCTCTACCACATCTCCTCGTTGTTGTCATCTCGAGGTAACCGCGTCCTCGACTGATTCGCCGGGGGGGCGAACCGTTGACCGAAGAAGACCACGCACTCATAGAAGTCCGCACGCTCGGCCCCTTTCGGGTCCGGCGTGCGGACGGCTCATGGGTTGACCCCAGCGAGTGGAAGACTCGCAAGACGATCGAGCTGCTTCGGATTCTGGCGCTGCAGGCCGGCCAAAAGGTCTCCGTCGACTCGCTGATCGACACACTGTGGGGCACGTCCGATCCCGAGCACGCCCGCACCAGCCTCCGCACGGCGGCCTCGCAGATTCGGAAGGTACTCCGCCAGGACTGCGTCGCGCGACGGCACGACGGACTCGTTCTCGAGGACGTCTGGGTCGACGCGCACCGGTTCAGGTCGTTGGCTGCCGAATGCCGCCAGGTGTTCGCCGACGGTCGCCACGTTGACGCAGTGCTAGCCGCTCACCAGGCCGAGGCGCTCTACATCCACGACGTTGATGGCTCGGACGGTGACGGCCCGGTCGGTATCGAGCGCGAGGCGCTGCGACGACGCCGGGTCGACATGCTCATCGATGCAACCTCGAGTGCCATCGCACTGCGTTGGGTCCGCGACGCGACCCAGTTCGCCGAGCGGGCCATCGCCATCGACCCCACCTCGGAGAGTGCCTGCCGAGCCGCGATGCTGGCCTTCCACGCGGCCGGCGAGATCGAGCAGGCCCTCTCGATCTACCAGACCTGTCGAGCCCGGTTGGTCGAGACCATGGGGGTAGGTCCGTCCGCAGCGACCCAGGGCGTCTATCTCGACCTGCTGCGAGCGGACTCGACGCGCGAGCCCGAAGTCGCCTTCGTCGGACTCGAGTCGGAGACCGCCGAACTGACCAACCGGCTGGCCCAGCTCTGTGCCGGCGGAGGTGGCTTCATCGTCCTCGCCGGACCGCCCCGCTCCGGGAGCTCCCGATGGCTGGCCGAAGCAGTGAGCCGGCTCGATGCCTCCATGCCGCTCGGCTCGAGCAGCAAGGCGACACCGGCGAACGGGTCGGGCTCCGATGCCGGCAAGGCGTCGATCGTCAGCACCGTCGACGGCATCGAGGCATGGGAACGCGGTGAGCTCGAAGCGGCAGTGCTCGCTCAGCAGAACGGCACATCGTCGGGACATCGGGGCGTGGTTGCGGCGATCCATCGCACTGGCGTCGACAGGAGTGCCGACGTCGATCTCGACGCCTTGGTGGCGAAGGGGCTCGTCCATCGTGTCGAGGTGCCCTCCCTGTCCGACGAGGACGCTCACGAGCTGACCGCCCTGATGATCTCCGGGAAACCGGCGCCCTCCCTCAAGGCAGAGCTCAGCCGGCTCACCGGAAACCGCGCCGGCCGGATGATCGACGTGATCACCTCGTGGCTGGCTCAGGGCCGGCTCATCACCATGAAGGAGGGGGTGGAAGTCGCCCCCGATCAGACCGCCGAGAACGAGACCGGGCTGCGTCACCAGCAGCTCGAGCAAGTCCATGAGGCGGTGTCGGGCGAGGAGCTGACCTTGCTCGAGATCGTCGCGGTGGCCAACACGCCGGTGAGCATCACGGCGATCCTGGCCATGTTGGCAAGCGATGGCCTGCCCGTTGCGGATGCCGACACGCGTTCACACGTCGAGCGCATCGTGGTCACCCTGGAGGAGCGCGGCGTTCTCACGGTCGATGCCAACGGGAAGTACGGTCTCCCCTCTCGACCACTCCGTGATGCGATCTCGGCCTGGATGCGCCCGTATACCCGGCGGCGGCTCAACCGGTTGGCAGCTGAGCGCCTCAGCCTGCCGTTTGACGCCCGGATCGACCACTGGGCCGCAGCGGGCGAGCCGCAGCTGGCTTGCGCGGCGGCGATGGAAGGGGCACTCGACGCCATGAGCGGCGGTGACTTCCGCGAGGCCCGACGTCGCCTGCACCAGGTCCTGGAGTTGATGGACCCACAGACAGCCGCGCCGACGGACATGATCGACATCCTGAACCGATTGGCCGTCTGCGCCGGGAACATGGGTGACACCCATGACAGCGCGGAGTATCGGCGGCAGGTGGTTCTCCACGCCGAGACCCACGGTCTCGCGGTCCCGGACATGCAGATCTTGATCAGGCAGGAGGCCCATGCGGCGGCAGCCCGGGTACGTCACAGCCTGCTCGAAAGGCTGGGAATCAGCGCCACCTCAGCGCCAACGGCAGAAGTGGAGGCGCTCATCCGGGACGCCGTCGTCCGCGCCGAGCTGCGGGGCGACGAAGACGCCGCGGTCGAGGCCAGGCTCCTGCTCGTCGGCCTCATCCTGGTGCCCAAGCGCTCCTTCTCCGCGGCCTATCAGGTGCTGGAGGAAGTCGACCAGATCAACGCCCGCTCACATCTCCCGGCGGCCCGGCTGGCACGCTACGAAGCCGCCGTCCTGCTCGGCGATCCATCGGTCGACCTGGCCACGCTCAGCGACGCCTGGGAAGAGTCCCTTCGCTCGATCGGTGCTACGTCCGGGCTCTCCGGCGCCATGCTGCTGGCCCTGGCCCATCACGAGCGCGGCGACGCCCGCTCTGACGAGCTGTGCGACGCAGCCATCGCCGACGCCGAGTCCCTCTCAGCCCCGGGCCCCTGGCGATGGGTAGCAGCGCGCATGCTGCTCCGGCGAGGAGAGCTCGAACGAGCACGCGCGCTCACGCGCTTGGAGCCGTGGCGGGTCGGAGGTCCGACTTCTCAGATCTTGGGCCTTCTCGGCAAGGCCGAGCTTGCGCTGGCCGAGCACAACAAGACAGCAGCCGCATCGCTGCTCCTTCGCGCCGCCGAGATCGCGCAACGAACCGGTGCGACCCTGCTGCTCCCCGAAGTGGCATCTCGCATGGTCATCGATCGCGACGACGATGATCGTGACAGTGCCCTGGACTATCTCGACCTCGCGGAGATTGCCATCGGGGAGGCGACGACCGGGCGTGAGCGTGTCATCCTGATGCTGGCCCGGGCAGCAGTACGCGACGTCGTCGGTCGGCCTCTATCTGCCGCCGCTATCGCGGCCGGCGCTGCAACGCTTGCCACCTCCCTCGGACTCGTGCACTGGGCCGAGGACGCCACCAACCGGCGGACCGGATACCTGGAGAATGCCGGCGAGGAACTGGCGAACATGGGAGCGGCGTCCGGTGACGGTGCCTTCTCAGCCGCGGATCCATCGGAGTCGAGGCTCCGCGACGCCACGTCGCTGCACGCCGTGCCACTACCAGCGGATGACTCGTCCGACGACGTCTGACAGCGGCACCGGACCGAAGTCGCGGGAGTCGATCGACTCCGCTCTGTTGTCGCCCATGACGAAGACGGTTCCTGGTGGGACGACAGCGGGGCCGAAGTAGACCGAGTCGATCGTCCTGAGATCTACGTAAGGCTCCGCTCTGCGCTGCCCACCGACCCAGAGAACGCCGTCCCTGATCGCCACCCGGTCACCCGCCACCCCGACCACTCGCTTGACGGTCAGCGTGCCGGACGGTGGCGCCATGAACGCCACGATCTCACCCCGTTCGGGATCGCGGAAGCGATAGCTCACCTTGTCGATCAGCACCCGGTCCCCGCTCCGCACGGTCGGGCTCATGCTGTCCGAGCCGACCGTCACGGGTTCGACGGCAAACACCGCGAACAGCGCGACCACGATGATCACGGCGACAGGCCCGAACCGACGAACTCTGGCCCAGGCCCTCGCGGACGGGGCGGCAACAGGTTCGGGCGTCGTCATCGTGTGCACCCTCGCGGCGCCCTCGTGTGTTGCGCTTCCCCCGCGCGCCGACACCATCAACCCAGCAGGTCGAAGACGAAGAGCCCCCACACTACGACGCCCACCAGGCAGATCGCGTTGAGCAAGCGGCCGCGAATCCGTGCCGGGAGGAGCGCACATACTGCCACGACCACAATCAGCTCGAGAATCGTCGAGGTCAGGTCGAGCCTGCCGACGGCCTCCGGCAGGCCGGCCGCGTGCTCGCCGTACCCGCCCTTCGACGGATCCCCGAGACCCGCCGTGAAGTCGGCGACCGGAGGCCCGATCGGCAGACCCGCGGTGCGGCTGAGGAGCCAGAGGAGCACCACTCCGACGTTCAGCGCGGCGACACCGACGAGGATCGACCGGCGCGGCCACCACAGCACCAGCGCCGCTGAGAGGACCTGTATGACGGCGAGCGCGGTGAAGAACGCGCCGAACAGCCACCACTCCTCGCGGTGCTCCGGAATCACGTCCACATGGATGGCTGCGCTGGCGAGGCTCGCCACCGCTACCACCACCGCTGCACCCGGATAGCGGGCAGCTCGGGAGGTGGGCGTACCTCGCTGGCTGGTCACTGGCGTCACGTCGATGGTCATGTCGATCTCCTCATTCCCACAGAGCCGGTTCGGTCATGAGCGGGTCGTGTCCATCGAGGCCGACCTCGAACTGGCCCATCATGTCGTGGTCCTCGTGCACCAGGTTGTGGCAATGAATCATGTACTTGCCTCGGTGCTCGGGCTTGAACGCCATGAGCAGCCGGACGGTCTCGTTCTCGCCCAGGTAGACGACGTCCTTGGGTCCCAGCTCATGTGCCATCGGCGGTTTGCCGTTGCGCGACAGGATCTTGAAGTCGATCAGGTGGATGTGTGCCGGGTGGTTCCAACCTCCCGACGGGTTGGACAGCTCCCACAGCTCGACCGTCCCGGGGGCCGGGTTGGCCAACGTGAGGCTGAAGCCCGACTTGACCACGTCGTCCCAGGTCTGGCCGTTGATGGTCCAGCGCCCATGCTCGCGGACGAAGTCGAAGCGACGAGTCGCGACGGCCATAGACTCGGTCAGCTCCATCGTCCGCTCGTTCGGGTTGAGAACCGCCGGAATGGAGTTGCCCTTCTTGCTCGATGCCTCGGACACGACATCGAACGCCATGACGTTCTTCGTCGTCGCGTAGTCGATGTTGTTCTTGTTGCTGAGGTTCTGAAGGACCACCCGCTGACCGATGGGGTACTTCGCGAAGTCGATGATCACCTCATAGCGCTCGGCCACGCCGTGACGGAACTGCTTCACCCGCTGCGGGGCGGCCATGAGACCGGCGTCGGTCGCGATCACCACGAGCGGCTTCCCGGAGTCGAGCTGCCAGCGGTAGGACCGCGACACCGAAGCGTTGAGGATGCGGAAGCGGTACTTTCTCCGCTCGACCTGCATCACCGGCCACGGTCTCCCGTTCACCAAGATGATGTCCCCGTAGACACCGGACTCGTCGTTGTTGTCGAAGAGTCGCGTTCCATCGGATGCGAGCATGAGGTCCTGCACGATGAGTGGCACGTCATAGCGACCGTGCGGGATCTTGAGCGATTGCTCCAGCTCGTCCTGGATCCAGTACTGGCCGGCAAGGCCCATGTACACGTTAGGAGCGGTGTGCATGACCCCGTGGTCGTGGTACCAAATGGTGCGTGCGCCCTGGCTGTTCGGGTAGCGGTAGTTCTTGAACTGGCCCGGCAGGCAGATGTCGCTGGCATAACCATCGTGCTCCGGGAGCGACTCGGACCCATGCAGGTGGACGGAAGTCCACGGCATGTAACCCAGCTGCGGATGCTTCTGCGGCAGCCTGTTCGCGTGCCGAACGACCGTCCTGCGGCCCATCCGGTTCACGATGGTGGGTCCGGGCGAGACGCCGTTGTACGCCCACGTAGGCGTGAGCAGTCCCGACACGATCTCGACCGTGGTCGGCACCATCGACATCTCGTAGTAGTCCGTGTCGGCATCGGAGCTGACCGGGACTGCTACGGGTGGGACGCCGAACGGTGTCGTGAACGGTT
Organism: uncultured Actinomycetota bacterium; assembly: GCA_963750495.1. Classification (GTDB taxonomy): domain Bacteria; phylum Actinomycetota; class Actinomycetes; order Propionibacteriales; family Nocardioidaceae; genus JANLYC01. The sequence goes on along the minus strand of CAVVQV010000010.1, from coordinate 5,851 downwards.
GCGGCAGGGCGCTTTCTGCAAGCCGGCTCTGTGTACCGGCGGATGCCACCCGCATCATGGGCATGGTCAGGGCCGCGCTACCAAGCACCCCGAACTTAACGAAATCTCTACGTGACAGGTCCATCCGCCGATCCCCTCTGTGTGGAGGCTCCAGCCTGGAGGTTCGTCGTTATCCCAGCGTGAAATAGCCCGAGTGCCACCATTTCGCACCTCTGTCACGCACGACGGTGACTCTGTGGGGGTGTGATGCGGCGGCATGTTCGCCGCCGTGTCCTCCAAGGAGGGTCCGTTCGGGCCCTACGGCTCAAACGGCGGGTGGAACCCATGAACGGATCAGTACCTCGGCGACGTCGCTACGAGGTTGCACGGCGAGCTTTTCGGACCGGCATAGGGGTAGCCCTCTGTGCCGCACTGCTGACGCCCGTCATGTCGGGCACGGCGTCCGGAGTCCAGGCCCCGGTGGGCGAGGGGTTCACGGTGACGCCATCTGACCTTGCCTACATCCTGCAGCAGATCAAGATCGCGGAAGCGCACGTGGCGAACACCACCTCCGCGACCGGTCCCTGCGGTGCCCTGGTGGGCACGGGCCCCAACCAGCTGCCGAGCCCCCTTCTCTCTCTCGGCCTGCGCACGGTCGACGGCTCGTGCAACAACCTCATCCCCGGTCAGGAGCGGTTCGGGGCGGCCGATGAGCTGTTCCCCCGGTTGAGCTCGAAGGACTTCCGTGACGCTGAAGCCGGGTCCTTCGGTGGGCCCCCGTCTGCGACCAGCTACACCCAGAAGTCCGGCAACGTCTTCGACTCCCAGCCACGAGTCATCAGCAACCTGATCGTGGACCAGACGTCCACGAACCCGGCGGCCGTTGCGGCTGCCGGTTTCCCCGTGCGGACACAAGGAAACGACGGTGTCGTCCCCTGCGACAGCGCAGGCCTTCCAGCCGGCTGCGTGCCCGATCACGAGACCCTGTTCATCCCCAACGTGACGACCGACGTCGGTCTGTCGCCCCCGTTCAACTCCCTCTTCACCCTCTTCGGTCAGTTCTTCGACCACGGCATCGACCAGACCGTCAAGGGCGGCGGCACTGTCTACGTGCCCCTCAAGGCAGATGACCCCCTCATCCCCGGCCCGGACCACATCCTCGGCACGAGCGATGACCTGAGCCCCAACCTGCGCTTCATGGTGCTGACGCGCGGCCAGAACCAGCCCGGTCCCGACGGCGTGCGCGGCACTGCCGACGACGTGCAGGATGCCACCAACACCGACTCACCCTGGGTGGACCAGAGCCAGACCTACACGTCGCACCCCTCGCACCAGGTGTTCCTGCGGGAGTACGCCGCGAACCCGTCCGGCCTGCCTGTGTCCACCGGAAAGCTGCTGGGCGGACTCGGCCCCGACGGCAGCTACCCGAATTCCCCTGACGGGAGAAGCGGCATGGCGACCTGGGCGGCAGTCAAGAAGCAAGCTGCCGATCTTCTCGGGCTCCGACTCGTCGACCGGGACGTCACCAACATCCCCACGATCGCTTCGGACCCCTACGGCAAGTTCATTCCCGGCCCCAACGGACTGCCGCAGTACGTCACCTCGACCGGTCTCGTCGAGGGCAACCTCGCCAACCCGGTGCCGGTCCCGGCGAACGTCTTGTACTTCGACACGCCGTTCCTGACCGATATCGCCCACAACGCGGATCCGAGCCCGCAGGACACGGACCACAACCCGGCGACTCCGCCGGTGGCGCCGACCCCGGACGCAGACAACGTGCCGTCCGCTGACTTCGCCAACCAGCCCGTAGGTACCTACGACGACGAGATGCTGAACGCACACTTCTGTGCGGGCGACGGCCGCGTCAACGAGAACATCGGCCTGACCGCGATCCACCAGGTGTTCCACTCCGAGCACGACCGCCTGATCGACGACATCAAGCACACCTTGACCAACGACACGTCCGCGAAGGGCGTTGCCGCGCTCGCGGAATGGAAGCTCGTCGCCGGCGCGTCCGGGTGGAACGGCGAGCGGCTCTTCCAGGCCGCGCGCTTCGTGACCGAGATGGAGTACCAGCACCTCGTGTTCGAGGAGTTCGCCCGCAAGATCCAGCCGGCGATCAACCCGTTCCAGCCCTTCGCCTTCACCCAGACGGAGCTCAACCCTGCCATCCAGGCAGAGTTCGCGCACGCGGTCTACCGCTTCGGACACTCCATGCTGACCGAGACGATCTCGCGGCGTAACGAGGGTCGGCCAGGACCGGACGGCGAGTTCGGCACGGCAGACGACGTGGTGGGAAGCGATAACGACATCTCGCTGCTGGATGGCTTCCTGAACCCGCCGGCGTACACCGATGGTGGTGCCGCCGGTGTGCTGACCTCCGAAGAGGCGGCCGGCAGCATCTTCATGGGTATGGCGGACCAGACCGGAAACGAGATCGACGAGTTCGTGACGGACACCCTGCGCAACAACCTGCTGGGGCTGCCGCTCGATCTCCCGACGATCAACATGACGCGAGCCCGCTCTGAGGGCGTCCCGCCGCTCAATGTGTTCCGTAAGGAGCTGTTCGACGCGACCAACGACGGCCAGCTCAAGCCATACGTGAACTGGGTCGACTTCGGGGAGAACCTCAAGCACCCCGAGTCGCTCATCAACTTCGTGGCGGCTTACGGTCAGCACCCGACCATTCTCGAGCGACCCGGCCCCGACGGAGTCGTCGTCGACGACCCCGCCACCGCGGTCGACGAGAGTGCGGACAACCTGCCTCCGACGCTTGCCTCACGACGGGAGGCCGCGCGGCTGATCGTGCAGCCCGACATCACAGCAGGCGATGTCCCGCCGGCGGATGCTGCAGCCTTCATGAACAGCGTGGATGCCTGGGCAAACACCGCGGGTGACCACTCGATCACCGGTCTCGACAACATCGACCTCTGGGTCGGCGGTCTGGCCGAGCGGACCAACATGTTCGGAGGCCTCCTGGGGAGCACCTTCAACTTCGTCTTCGAGAAGCAGCTGACGGAGCTCCAGGACGGCGACCGCCTGTACTACCTCGCAAGGACACCCGGCATGAACCTGCGGGCTTCCCTCGAGGGCAACTCGTTTGCCGAGCTCGTCATGCGCAACACGAACGCACAGGCGCTCAAGGCCGATGTGTTCGCGACCGCTGACTGCGAGTTCGAGCTGAAGAAGCTTGCCGGCACTGCGGCAGGGTTCACCGCTCAGGGCAACACGGTGTCAGACGACCCGGACTCGAGCTGTAACGAGACGGCTGTGCTGCTCCGTCAGCCGGACGGCACCATCAAGTACCGGATGTACAACACGGAAGACCCGCCGGGTATCAATGGCCAGAGCATCTACAACGGAACATCTGGTGTTGACCGCATCTACGGTGGCAACGACAACGACACCTTCTGGGGTGGTCTCGGCAACGACATCATCGAGGGCGGTGACGGTGCTGACGTCGCGCTCGGTGGTGAAGGCGACGACATCATCACCGACATCGCGGGCGACGACGTCCCCAAGGGCGGCCCCGGCAACGATGCCATCGACGCCGGTCCCGGCCTCGACATCATCATGGCCGGAGACGGCAACGACTTCACCAATGGTGGAGCCAACATCAACGAGACGTTCGCCGGTGAGGGCAACGACTTCTCCATCGCAGGTGATGGCGAGGACGCGGTCTTCGGTGACGGCGGCGATGACTGGGAAGAGGGCGGCAACTCGCCTGACCTCCTGATCGGGGACAGCAGCAACCTGTTCTTCCTCGACAACTCGCAGCGACCGGGTCACGACGTGCTCATCGGCCAGGGCGGTGACGACGACTACGACATGGAAGGCGGGGACGACATCGGCCTCTCCGGCCCTGGCGTGGAGAAGATCGCCGGCGCCTCTGGTTACGACTGGGAGATCGGCTTGCAGGACCCGCAAGCCTCTGACATGGACCTTGCGCTTCCCATCGCACCTCTGGGGATCCTGCAGGTCGGTGTCCGGGACAAGTTCAACGAGGTCGAGGCACTGTCCGGTGGTCCTTTCAGCGACACCCTGCGCGGAGACGACCTGGTTCCCAGTGCCGTCGGCGGTGCCGGCTTCATCGGGTGCGACGTGCTGGATCAAGCAGGTCTCGACCGCATTGCCGGCCTTGACCCGTTGGTGCCGACACTGAACACCCCGGCCGCCACGGTGATCGCGGCGTCGGCGTCGGGCGACTGCCCGTTGCTCGACCCCGCGAGCCAAGTCTGGGGAGACGGCAACATCCTCCTCGGGGGCGCCGGTAGTGACCTGATCGAAGGGCGCGGTGGCGACGACGTGATCGATGGCGATCGTTACCTCAGCGTGCGCCTGAGCATCAGAACCAACCCGGCCGACCCGAGCACCGAGATCGGCAGCGCAGCTGGCATGACGACGAAGTACCTGCGCGACAGCAGCGGCAACCTCACCGGTCCGACGCTGATGCAGGCAGTCTTCGCCGGCACGGTCAACCCTGGCAACATCGTCACGGTCCGTGAGGTCATCACGCCGACGGCAGCTGAAACCAGCGGGAACCTCGACACGGTCCTCTTCTCCGGGCCACTGTCGAACTACCTGATCACAGCGGTGCCGGCTTCGGCCGGCAACCTGTCCGGACTGATGGTGGTCCAGACCGGTGCCGACGTGGTGGGTCAGCGGGTGAGCGACGGAATCGACATCGTCAGGAACGTCGAGCGTCTGCAGTTCACCGATCAAACCGTGGTGGTCGCCACGCCGGCTGCCCCGGTCATCGGGACAGCTACCGCGGCTAACGGCTCGGCGACGGTCACCTGGTCCGCTCCGGCCCCCAACGGCTCACCGGCCGTGCAGGGCTACGAGATCGAGGTCAGCGACGGCAGGGTGATCACGGGAATCCCGGCGACCACCTTCAGCCGGGTGATCAACGGGCTGACCAACGGGACGTCGTACACGTTCCAGGTCCGGGCGTTCAACATGTTCGGTCCGGGTCCGCTCTCGGCCCCGTCGAATGCGGTGACCCCGACAGCGCCGGTCGGTCCGCAGATCACGTTGCGGTCTCCAGACGCTGGAGCCACCAACGTGGCGGTGAACACCAACGTGGATGCCTTCTTCGACCAGGCCATGGTCGCCGGCGGGTTCAACACGGCGACGTTCAGGCTCACCAACCCGGCGGGCGCACAGATCGCAGCGACGGTGAACTACAACGCCACACTCCGTCGCGTCCGGCTGAACCCGGCCGCGAACCTAGCGCAGAACACGACCTACACGGTCACAGCGACCGGTGGGCCTACCGCCATCCGCAGCGCAGCGGGCGTTCCACTCACCACGACCAGTTGGACGTTCACAACGGTCTCTCCGGCCTCCGCCGCTCCGGTGGTGACGATTCAGACGCCGGCGCCCGGAGCCGTGGGTGTGGGTCGCGGAGCAAACATCCTGGTCACGTTCAGCGAACCCGTGACGGGCGTGAGTGACGCCACGTTCGTGATGACGAACACGGCGACGGGAGCCGTCGTACCGGGCGTCGTCGATCAACGGACCGCTACGCGGTGGCGGCTGAACCCGACCGGACGTCAGCCAGCGAACACAGAGTTCACGATCACCCTGACGGGAGGTGCAGCAGCAATCCGCAACCTGTCGAACGTGCCGCTTGTCACAACGAGCTGGTCGTTCACGACCGGCGCATAGCCGCACCGTCCGCGCTGGTGCTCGGCCCCTGAGTTGACTCCGAGCACCAGCCAGGACAACAGGGTGGGTCCCCCTCTCCCCCGGGGGGACCCACCCTGTTCGTGTTCTCGCTGACGCCTCAGCAGCTACCTTGCGGCGCTCCCTTCGGTGTAGTCGTCATCGGACGACTTGACCCACGCCATCAGGGTGCGGAGCTCGCGAC
>CAVVQV010000009.1:0-61502 GCA_963750495.1 uncultured Actinomycetota bacterium | reverse complement strand
AGCCGGGTCCGGCCGAGCGGGCGCTGGCCGACGGACTGGCCTCGGCCGCCCGTACCGCCAACGACGCGATCGAGCGGATCGCCCTCCACGAAGCGGTCGGTGCAGTCGCCGACTTCGTCGGACTGGTCAACGGCTACGTCACCGAGCAGGAGCCCTGGAAGGTGGCCAAGGACGAGACCCCCGACGGCCGCGCCCGGCTCGCGACCATTCTCTACGCCGCGGCCGAGTCGCTGCGGGGCGTGGCGGTCCTGCACCACGCGGTGATGCCGCGCACCGCAGCGGCCCTTTGGGCGGCGCTCGGCGCCGATGCCATCGGGCCGCTGGCCGACCAACGCATCGCCGAGGTCGGTACGTGGGGGCAGCTCCCGGCCGGATCGGTTCTGACCAAGGGCGCGTCCTTGTTCCCCCGGATCGAAACGGTGGAGGCTGGGACCGAGGGCGCTGCTCGATGAGCGGCCCCCTGCGGGCGCGTGCAGGTGACGACGGTGCGGGTCAGCGGGACGTGACGCGGCCACCGCTGCCCGATCCGTTGCCGAGCCCGGTCGTCGACAACCACTGTCATCTCGACATCGCGGACGGCGACGGGTGGCTGGAACCGGCTGAGGCACTGCGCAGGTCGGCCGAGGTGGGGGTTCCACGCATCGTGCAGATCGGCTGTGATCTTCCCGGGGCCCGCTGGGCGGTCGAGACGGCGACGTCCTACGACGCGATCGTGGCCGGTGTGGCGATCCACCCGAATGAGGCGCCTCGACTCGAGGCCGACGGCCGGCTGGACGCTGCGCTGGTCGAGATCGAGGAGCTGGTCACGTCGAGTACGCGGGTGCGTGCCGTCGGGGAGACCGGGCTGGACTACTACCGGACCGGGCCTGAGGGCGTCGAGGCGCAACGGCGATCGTTCGCGGCGCACATCGCGCTGGCGCAACGTCATGGCAAGGCGCTGGTGATCCACGACCGCGACGCGCACGACGACGTGTTGGCGATGCTCGACGAGCACGGGGTGCCGGAGCGGACCGTGCTGCACTGCTTCTCCGGGGACGAGAAGTTCGCGCGGGCCTGTCTCGACCGCGGGGCGTATCTCTCGTTCGCCGGCACCGTGACGTTCAAGAACGCGGCGCCGTTGCGGCGGGCGTTGGCGGTGGCGCCGTTGGACCGGATCCTGGTCGAGACCGATGCGCCGTACCTGACGCCGGTGCCGTTTCGCGGCCGGCCCAACGCGTCGTACCTCGTGCCGCATACGGTGCGGGCGATGGCTGAGGTACGGCAGGTGGCGCTCGAGGTGTTGTGTACGGCGATCGACGCCAACACGGACGCCGCGTTCGGGGGTTCCTGGGGCACTGGCCAAGGCAAACCTTCAGTCCCCCAGGGAGGTTTGCCTAGTTAACAATCCATTTGGCTTGTTAACTAGGCAAACGCACGGCCAGGGATGGCAGCTGGGGTGCGGGGGAGAGGGGCGGGCGGTCGCGAGGCGACCGTGATCCGTTCGTGATCTCGTGAGATGGGTCACGTCGCCCCGCCTGAGTGGCGATCCTCGGTTTGGGTCCCTCCGCGATGTTTGGCAAGGTCGAACGCTGTTGGCCGGAAGCAGGAATGCCCACATAGCATAGTCAAACGGGCACAACCCTCCCGCATCCCCTGCGGTAGCTCCCCCTGCGGTCCGGGACGTTCAACCCCTGGAGCATTGTGTCGAAGAAGATCGCCTTGGCGATTCTGTCCGCCGTCCTCACGGTCGGCCTGGTCATCGGGACCGTGGCCTTCGCGTCCGCAAGCAAGAACAGCGTCACCTTGTCGGTCGACGGCAAGCAGCAGGTCGTCGAGACCTCCGCTGACACTGTCGCCGACCTGCTCGCCGACCAGCAGATCGACCTGCGTCCCCACGACGCCGTCGCACCCGACCCGAGCGCGCCCCTCGAAGACGGGTCGGCCGTGGCGGTGTCCTACGGTCGCAAGCTGACGCTCGACGTCGATGGCAAGACCTCCACCTACTGGACGACCGCGACCAACGTCGACGACGCCCTGCAGCAGATCGGGCAGCGAGTCGAGGTCGGCTCGGACCTCTCGGCCAGCCGGTCGAGCTCGATCGGCCGCGACGGCATGCGGCTGACCATCGGGACGCCCAAGGACGTCGTTCTCAAGGTCGGCAAGCAGCAGGCTCACCAGGTCTCGACCACCGGGCTCACCGTCATCGACGCCCTGCTGGACCGGGGCATCAAGGTCGGCAAGGACGACCTCGTACGCCCCAAGCGCGACGCGTTGATCGACGACGGCACCCGCATCGTGGTCATCCGCCAGGCAGCCAGCAAGGTGAGCGTGACCGAGTCCGTGCCGTTCCGGACGATCGTGCGGAACGACCCGAACATGTTCTCCGACCAGACTCGTGTGGTCCGCGCCGGTCAGACCGGCTCGGAGCGCGTCACGTACCGCGTCGTGCGGCACAACGGCGCGATCGTCGTCAGGCGCCCGGTCGCCCGTGTCCCGCTGACGTCGCCGAGCGCGCAGGTCGAGTACCACGGCACCAAGCAGCGCCCGACGCCGGCAGTCTCCAACAGCTCTGTCTGGGACGCCATCGCTCAGTGCGAGTCCGGTGGCAACTGGCACATCAACACCGGCAACGGCTACTACGGCGGCCTGCAGTTCAGCGCCTCGACCTGGACTGCCAACGGCGGTGGCGCCTACGCGTCGACCGCCGACCTGGCCACCCGCGAGCAGCAGATCGCCATCGGCGAGAAGGTCCAGGCGTCCCAGGGCTGGGGTGCCTGGCCGGCCTGCACGGCCGCTCTCGGTCTCAGCTGACCACGCCCGAGCACCCACGAGTGGTGCCACGAGTCGCCAGGGTGGTGCGCTGGGCCCACGCCCTACAGTGACCGCTGTGACCTCTGCATCACCGGCGTCCGCCGGTCCGAGACTTCTCGGGCCGGCGGACGTTCGTGCGCTGGCGCACGAGTACGGCGTCCGGCCGACCAAGCAGCGTGGCCAGAACTTCGTGATCGACGCCAACACGGTGCGCCGCGTCGTCCGCGCGGCCGGCCTCGAGCCGGGTGACGTCGTCCTCGAGGTCGGGCCGGGTCTCGGCTCCCTCACACTGGCGCTGCTCGAGCTGGTGCCCCATGTCGTCGCTGTCGAGGTCGACCGGGTGCTGGCGGCCGCCCTGCCCCAGACGATCTCGGCCTTCGCTCCGGCCCACGCCGACCGGGTGACCGTGGTCGAGGCGGATGCGCTGCGTATCGCCGAGCTCCCCGGACCAGCTCCCACTGCTCTCGTGGCCAACCTGCCCTACAACGTGGCGGTGCCCGTGTTGCTGCACCTGCTCGCCACGTTCCCGACCATCGAGCGGGTGCTGGTCATGGTCCAGCTCGAGGTGGCGGAACGGCTCGCCGCCGGCCCGGGCTCGAAGGTGTACGGCGTGCCCAGCGTCAAGGCGGCGTGGTACGCGGAGGTCCGTACGGTCGGCACCGTTGGCCGCACCGTCTTCTGGCCCGCCCCGAACGTCGACTCAGGTCTGGTGTCGCTCGTGCGCCGCGACCCACCGACCGCTACCGCGAGCCGAGAGCAGGTCTTCGCGCTCGTCGATGCGGCGTTCGCCCAGCGACGCAAGACCCTCCGCGCCGCACTGGCGTCGTACGCCGGGTCACCGGCTCGGGCGGAGGCGGCGCTGCGAGCTGCCGGTGTCGATCCGTCGGCGCGCGGTGAACGACTCACCGTCGAGGACTTCACCCGCCTGGCCGATGCCTTTGTGGCGGCGCCGTAATCTCGTCTCGTGAAGCCCGCATGAACCTCCTCCACGCCATGAGCGCCGCCACGGTGCGTGCGCCGGCCAAGATCAACCTCGGACTGAGCGTGGGAGCCCCGGGCGATGACGGCTACCACCCGGTCGCGACGGTCTACCAGGCGATCTCGCTGTACGACGAGGTCAAGGCCCGGCCCGCACCTGCCGGCACGTTCACGGTGGCCGTCACCGGAGAGGGTCACGACGCCGTACCCCTCGACCCGTCCAACCTCGCCGTCGCGGCGGCGATGCGCCTGGCGCAGGAGTTCGACGTCGAGGTGGGGGCCGCCCTCAGCGTCCACAAGGCGATCGCGGTCGCTGGTGGTCTGGCCGGCGGCAGCGCCGACGCTGCCGGTGCTCTCGTCGCCTGCGACGCGTTGTGGGGGACGCGGGCCTCGCATGACGACCTCGGGCGGCTCGCCGCCGAGCTCGGCGCAGACGTGCCGTTCTGCCTCACGGGCGGGATGGCGGTCGGCACCGGTCGAGGCGAGAACATCTCACCCGTGCTGGCGCGGGGCTCGTACGAGTGGGTGCTCGCATACGCCGACGGAAGCCTGTCGACACCAGAGGTCTACGCCGAGCTCGACCGGGTCCGCGGTACCGATCGGGTTCCCGAGCCGGCCGTGCCTGAGGAGCTGATGTCGGCGCTGCGCACCGGAGACCCGTACGCGGTCGGGCAGGCCCTGCACAACGACCTCGAGGCGCCGGCGCTCCGGTTGCGACCAGCCCTGCGACGCACGCTCGACCTCGGCGAGGAGTACGGCGCGCTGGGGTCCCTCGTGTCCGGTTCCGGACCGACCAGCCTGTTCCTGGCAGCCGACGAGGACCACGCGATCGACCTGGCGGTTGCCCTGTCGAGCTCTGGGCTCTGCCGGTCGGTGCAACGAGCCAGCGGCCCGGTCCCAGGGGCGCGACTCGTCACATGAGCCCGAACCTCATCAACGCAGAACGCCTGTCCAAGGCGTATGGCGTCCGGCCGCTGCTGTCCGACGTGAGCCTCGGCGTCCAGGAAGGGGAGCGGATCGGCATCGTCGGCCGCAACGGTGACGGCAAGACGACGCTGCTGCGCATCCTGGCGGGGCTCGAGCCCCCGGACGCCGGTCGCCTCACTCACACCCGAGGGCTGCACTGGGGCCTGGTGAGCCAGCACGACGATCTCGACGAGCACGCCACGATCAGGTCAGCGGTCGTCGGCGACCGGGCCGACCACGAGTGGGCAGCTGACGTTCGCACCCGCGACATCGTGACGCACCTGCTCGTCGGGCTCGAGCTCGACCGGACGATGGCCGGGCTCTCCGGGGGTGAGCGTCGCCGGGTGTCGCTCGCGGCCACGTTGCTCGCCGATCTCGACGTCCTGCTCCTCGACGAGCCGACCAACCACCTCGACATCGAGGCGGTCGACTGGCTGGCTCGGCACCTGACCGCAGGCGGTCCCGGGTCGGCCTCCGCGCTCGTGGTCGTCACGCACGACCGGTGGTTCCTCGATGCCGTGTGTACGACGACGTGGGAGGTGCACGACGCGCAGGTCGACATCTACGACGGGGGCTATGCGGCGTACGTGCTCGCCAAGACCGAACGCGACCGGCAGGCCCAGGCCACCGAGTCGCGTCGTCAGAACCTGCTTCGCAAGGAGCTCGCCTGGCTTCGTCGGGGCGCACCGGCACGCACGTCCAAACCCAAGTTCCGCCTCGACGCGGCGTCCGCGCTGATCTCGGGTGAGCCGGAACCGCGGGATCGGGTCGAGCTCCAGCGCTTTGCGGCGGCCCGGCTGGGCAAGGACGTGTTCGACCTCGAGGACGCCACGATCACCCGCGGTGGCCGCGACCTCGTCGAGCACGTCACGTGGCGGCTCGGTCCGGGCGACCGGGTCGGCCTCATCGGGGCCAACGGTGCCGGCAAGACGTCGGTCCTGTCCGTGCTGGCCGGTGAGGTGCCCCCGGACGCCGGCCGACTGCGCACCGGCCGCACCGTCAGGATCGCCCGGCTCACCCAGTCCCTCGACGACCTCGATCCGGCGCAGCGGGTGCTCGACTCGGTCGAGGAGATCAGGCGGGTCTCGTCGGTGGGCGGCAAGGAGGTGACGGCCTCGTCGATGCTGGAGCGGTTCGGCTTCACCGGCGATCGGTTGACCGCGCGGATCGGTGACCTCTCCGGTGGTGAACGGCGCCGGTTGCAGCTGCTGCGCCTGCTGCTCGACGAACCGAACGTGCTGCTGCTCGACGAGCCCACCAACGACCTCGACATCGACACGCTCAACGTCGTGGAGGACTTCCTCGACGGCTGGCCGGGCACGCTCGTGGTCATCTCCCACGACCGCTACTTCCTCGAACGAGTGACCGACTCGGTCTCGGCCCTGCTGGGCGACGGCGGGCTGGTGATGCTGCCCGGCGGTGTCGACGAGTACATGGCCCGGCGCGCGCGGATGGAGCTCGACCGTCGTACGCCGGCCACTCCGGCGAACGACCCGGTGAACCAGAAGACCGCCGGAACGGTCGCCGACCCGGCAGCCCGGCGAACCGCCAAGAAGGAGCTGGCCAAGGTCGAGCGGCAGATCGACAAGCTGAGCCGTCGGATCGACGAGGTCCACGCCGCGATGTCCGAACACAGCAGCGACTACGAACGGCTGGCCGAGCTCGACGTCGAGCTGCGCCGACTCCAGGACGAGAAGGACGCGCTGGAGCATGCGTGGCTGGAGGCCGCCGAGCAGATCTGAGGGATCCCGCACCTAGGATCACCGCATGCCGATCTCCGACTACCTGGCCGGGCTGCGGACCCGGGTTGGCCACGACCTGTTGCTGATGCCGGCCGCCGCCGGGGTCGTCTGGGACGACGAGGGGCGGGTGCTGCTCCACCGGCGCTCCGACAACGGTCAATGGAGCGTGCCCGGTGGCGCTCTCGATCCGGGCGAGCAGCCTGCCCAGGCGTGCGTGCGTGAGGTCTACGAGGAGACCGGCATGATCGTGCGACCGGTGGCGGTCGTCGCGGTCGAGACCCACCCGGTCACGGCGTACCCGAACGGTGATGTCGTCCAGGCGATCGTCACAGTCTTCTCGTGCGTGCCCGAAGGCGGGCGGCTCGAGAGCCGGGACGGCGAGTCGACCGAGCTGGGGTTCTTCGCCGTGGATGCGCTGCCGGACAGCGACTTCGTGCACCGGTTCCATCCGGGGGTCTTCGACCCGGCTCGGCGGACGTCGGCCTTTGCATGGGACGACGCCTGGCTGCCTCGCTGAATCAGGCGTCGAACGGTGCGACGACGGTGCGCAGCAGGTCAGCCAGCGCGGCCTGGTCGCCGGCTCCGAGCTCATGGAGCAGGACACGCTCCTGCTCGAGGAGGCCGTCGAGCGCGGCATCGACGCGCGCTCGCCCCTGATCGGTGAGCCGCACCAGGACGCCGCGGCGATCTCCGGGGTCCGGCAGCCGGGCCACGAGGCCCTTGGCCGTGAGTCGGTCGACGCGGTTGGTCATCGTGCCCGAGGTGACCATGGTCTCGCGGATCAGTCGTCCCGGTGACAGCTCGTACGGCGCACCGGAGCGGCGCAGCGCCGACAGCACGTCGAACTCCCAGGTCTCGAGGCCGTGAGCGGCGAACGCCTGGCGACGGGCGAGGTCGAGGTGGCGCGCCAGCCGAGTGACGCGCGACAGGACGCGCATCGGGGCGACGTCGAGCTCGGGGCGCTCGCGCTGCCAGGCCTCGACCAGGCGGTCGACCTCGTCCGGTGCCGTCATAGGTCGCAGTCTAGAGGTGATCGTGCCGTCATCAAGAGTCTTGACGTGGAGACACCCGACAGGCATAGTATCTTGACGTCAAGATAAAGCTGGAAGGAGGCCACGGTGCCCGGAGCCCATTGGAACCCGGAGACCTACCTGCAGTTCGCGGCGGAGCGATCCCGGCCGTTCTACGACCTCACGTCCCGGATCCAGGCCACGGCGCCGCGTCAGGTCGTCGATCTCGGTTGCGGACCGGGCCAGCTCACCGCAGGCCTCGCTGATCGCTGGCCGGCTGCCACGATCCTCGGCATCGACGACGCGCCGGCGATGATCGACCGCGCCCAGCAGTACGCCGGCGAGCGGCTGCGCTTCCAGCTCGGCGACCTCAGCGCCTGGACCGCGGTGGAACCGGTCGACGTGCTGATCTCGAACGCCACCCTCCAGTGGGTCCCGGGTCACCTTGACCTGCTGCCCCGGCTCGTCGCTGCGCTCGCCCCCGGCGGTTGGCTGGCGATCCAGGTGCCAGGGAACTTCGACCAACCGAGTCACCAGCTGCTCTACGGTCTTGCTGCCGACCCCCGATTCGCGCCCGCTACGGCGGGGCTCGAGCGTCCTTCGGCGCCGGACGCTTCGACGTACCTGTCCCACCTCGCCGTGCTCGGTCTCGACGTGGACGCCTGGGAGACGACCTACCTGCACGTCCTGCGAGGTCCGGACGCCGTCTTCCGCTGGATGACGGGCACCGGGGCGGGACCGTTCCTGCAGGCGCTGTCAGGCGAGAAGCGTGCCGAATTCGAGACCGAGTACCGCGCGCTCCTGCACGAGGCCTATCCCGATCACGGGTTCGGGTCCGTGCTGGCCTTCCGCCGTACGTTCGTGGTCGCGCACGAGCCGAGCTCGGGGCCGAACGGGGAGGCGGGCTGATGCTGATCCGCGATGCCCGCGCCGCCGACCTCGAACCGCTGCTGCACCTGCTGCAAGAGGACGCGATCCGCGAGGTGCGCGAGGACCTGTCCGACCTGGCGCCGTACGCTGCCGCGCTCGACGAGATCGTCACCGCCCCGCACAGCACCGTCCTGGTCGGTGAACGCGATGGTGTCCTGGTGGCCACTGCTCAGGTCACGTGGCAACGGCGGATGATGTACGGCGCGGGGCTGGTCTGCCAGGTCGAGTCGGTCCGGGTCGCCTCGGCCGAGCGGAGCAAGGGTCTCGGCGCCGAGCTCATGCGCTGGATCATCGACGACGCCCGCCGGCGAGGATGCGCCCGGATGGAGCTCACCAGCAACGCCCAGCGCGAGGGCGCCCGCCGGTTCTACGAGCGACTCGGCTTCCGGCCCTCGCACCTCGGTTTCAAGCTCTACCTCGGAGGAGATGACAGATGACCGTCGCCCTGCACCATGTCCAGGTCAGCTGCCCGGCGGGCGGTGAGGCTGACGTGCGCCGCTTCTACGGCGAGCTGCTCGGGCTCACGGAGGTGGCGAAGCCGGCGGCACTGGCCACCCGCGGAGGCGCGTGGTTCCGCGGGCCAGGTTACGAGCTGCACGTGGGCGTCGAGGAGTCGTTCAGCCCCGCACGCAAGGCGCATCCGGCGTTCGTCGTGACCGATGCCGACGCGGTGGCGGGCCTGCTGCAAGCCGCTGGGGTCGAGGTCGCCTGGGACGGAAATTTCCCGGGCTATCGCCGATTCCACACCGCCGACCTGCACGGCAACCGGGTCGAGATCCTCCAGGCGCTGCCACTGGAGGCGACGCACCCCACGGCTGAATAGAGTCACCGCATGACCCACCACGGCTCCACCGACACCGCAGCCCATGCTCGGGCCGACTTCATTGCCGGTCTGCCCAAGGCCGAGCTCCACGTGCACCACGTCGGCTCGGCGTCACCGCGGATCGTGGCGGAGCTGGCCGGGCGGCACGAGGACACGCCGGTGCCGCGCGATCCGGACCTGGTCGCGGACTACTTCACGTTCATCGACTTCGCGCACTTCGTCGAGGTCTACCTCTCGGTCGTCGACCTCGTGCGTACCCCTGAGGACATCAGGACCCTCACCTACGAGATCGCCCGCGACATGACGACGCAGTCGATCCGTTACGCCGAGCTGACCTGCTCGCCGTACACGTCCGTCATCCGCGGCATCGCCCCCGAGGCGTACTGCGAGGCGATCGAGGACGCGCGGGTGGCGGCCGAACGAGACTTCGGGATCGTGCTGCGGTGGTGCTTCGACATCCCGGGTGAGTCCGGGATCCCGGCGGCGGACGAGACGATCCGCATCGCGACCGAGCTGCGTCCCGACGGGCTGGTCTCGTTCGGCCTCGGTGGTCCGGAGATCGGTGTACCCCGTCCGCAGTTCAAGCCGCACTTCGACGCGGCGCGGGCCGCGGGGCTGCGCTCGGTCCCGCACGCCGGAGAGACCACCGGACCACAGACCATCTGGGACGCATTGCAGGTGCTCGGTGCCGAGCGGATCGGTCACGGCACCTCAGCGACGCAGGACTCTGCTCTGCTGGCCTACCTTGCCGAGCACCAGATCCCGCTCGAGGTGTGCCCGACGTCCAACATCGCCACCCGGGCCGTCGCGTCGCTCGACCAACACCCGATCAAGCAGATGTACGACGCCGGCGTCATCGTCACGATCAACTCCGACGATCCGCCGATGTTCGGCACGACGCTCAACCAGGAGTATGCCGTTGCAGCCAAGCTCCTCGATCTCGACGAGTCCGGTGTGAAGGCGCTGGCGCAGAACGCCGTTGAGGTGTCGTTCGCCGATGACGACGTGAAGAAGCGGCTGACCGACGAGATCCGCGGCTACTCCGGCTAGCTCGACGGCAGCCCTCAGCTTGTCGGGGGGTTGTGCAGGGTGGGCTTCTGCTCGAGCCCGGACAGCCCGTTCCAGGCGAGGTTGACCAGGTGCGCAGCGACCTCGTTCTTGCCCGGCTTGCGGGCATCGAGCCACCACTGACCGGTGGTGCCGACCATGCCGACGAGCATCTGGGCGTACATGGGCGCGTACTTGGCATCGAAGCCGCGCGTCCGGAACTCCTCCTCGAGGATGTACTCCACGCGTGAGGCGATGTCGCCGATGATCGACACGAACGAACCGGTCGCCGACCCGATGGGCGAGTCGCGCACCAGGATGCGGAAGCCGTCGGAGGACTGCTCGACGTAGTCGAGGAGTGCACCGGCGGCCTGTTCGAGCAGATCGCGGGGATGCCCTGCCGTGAGCGAGCTGCGCATCATGCCGAGCAGCTGGCGTACTTCCCGGTCGACGACGACGGCGTACAGGCCCTCCTTGCCGCCGAAGTGCTCGTACACGATCGGTTTGGACACCTCGGCGCGTGACGCGATCTCCTCGATCGAGGTGCCTTCGAAGCCGCGCTGTGCAAACAGGCCGCGGGCGATCTCGATGAGCTGTTCCCGCCGTTCGGCGCTGGTCATCCGGGCGCGTTGGTGGCGCTTGTTCTTGCCGTGGCCGCCTTTGGCCGGGTCGCTGGCGGCGGTGGTGCTTTTCGTGGGTGGCTTGGGGGTGGGTCGAGCGGCTGAGGTCGGGACGTCGGTCGAGTCGTTCGGGGGCTCGCTCACGTGTCCATTGTCCCTGACCGGGTCGAGCGTCAGCTCGTCGGCTGGACCCGCTTCAGGTCGAGGCGCTCCTTGACCGGCCACCGGACCGCGCTGATCCACCCGAGCTTCTCCAGCGCCCAGATGACGCGCGCGGAGGTGTCGAGCTGGCCCTTGAGGACCCCGTGGCGGGCGCAGGTGGGGTCGCTGTGGTGCAGGTTGTGCCACGACTCACCCATCGAGGGGATCGCCAGCCACCAGACGTTGCCGGACTTGTCGCGGGACTTGAAGGGGCGCTCACCGACCGCGTGGCAGATCGAGTTGATCGACCACGTGACGTGGTGCAACAGGCTGACCCGGACCAGGGAACCCCAGAAGAAGGCCGTGACCGCACCTTGCCAGGACCACGTCAGGAGGCCGCCGGCGACGGGAGGAAGAGCCAGCGAAATGAGGACGAACCACGGGAACGCACGCGAGATCCGGACGATGTCCTTGTCCTTCAACAGGTCCGGTGCGTACTGGCGCTGCGAGGTCTGCTCGGAGTCGAACAACCACCCCATGTGTGCGTAGAAGAGGCCCTTGACGAGCGCGGGAACGGTGTTGCCGTAGCGCCACGGCGAGTGCGGGTCGCCCTCGCGGTCGGAGAACTTGTGGTGCTTGCGGTGGTCGGCGACCCACCGCACGATCGGCCCCTGGATGGCCATCGAGCCGGCGACGCCGAGCGCGATCTTGACCACCCGGTTGGGCTTGAAAGACCGGTGGGTGAAGTAGCGGTGGAAGCCCACGGTGATGCCGTGGCCGGTGATCGCGTACATGACCGCCATGATGAGGATGTCGCTCCAGCCGAGCCAGCCGCCCCAGGCGACCGGAACCGCTGCCGCGACGGCCAGGAAGGGCAGCGCGATGAAGACGCCCATCGTGATCTGCTCCGCCCGCGACTGCTGGTCACCCCCGAGTGTGCCCAGAGCCTCCTCGAGCTCGTCGAGGGCAGGCGTTTCGGTGGCCGGGGGTAGAACGGCGGTTGCTGGTGTCATGTGCTCGGGTCCTCAGCGGTGAGAGTGGTGATCTTACCTACGCTACCGTAACCTACGGTTCCGTAGGTAGCCAACCGGTGCCCGCGCGTCCTCCCTGAATCGTGGCGTGTCGCCCTGTGGCAGACTGTGGCCACGCAGGGGTGCGCCGCGAAACCTTCTTCGAGAGCTCACGGGGCACGCCATCGCAATCCCCTGTGGGGTAACCCGGCAGCCCGCGAGCCTTTGAAGCTTGAGGTCCTGGATCGAAGCCAGGCAGGGGAGCGTAGGACCCCACCCCGGGGGTGTCGACGGCAAGGAGCACAGGTGAGTTCGGACCGCCCGGCTGCAGTCATCGTCCTCGCGGCAGGCGGTGGCACCAGGATGAAGTCCGCCGTCCCGAAAGTTTTGCACCGCATCGGCGGTCGCAGCCTCCTCGGCCACGTGCTGCACGCGGTCAGCGGGCTGGATCCGCAGCACCTGGCCGTGGTTGTACGCCATGAGCGGGATGCGGTCGTCGCGCATGTCGACGACCTCGCCAACGAGCTCGGTGTCACCCTGGTGATCGCCGACCAGGACGACGTCAAGGGCACTGGTCGTGCCGTCCAGTGCGGGCTTTCCGCGCTACCGGATGACCTCACCGGCACCGTCGTCATCACCTACGGCGACGTACCCCTCCAGACCACAGAGACGCTGCGTGCGCTCGTCGACACACACCTCGAGCACGCGAACGCGGTCACCGTGGTGACCTCGGAGCCCGCTGACCCGTTCGGCTACGGGCGGGTCCTCCGTGACGAGGCCGGGCAGGTCACCGGGATCGTCGAGGAGAAGGACTGCACGGACGAACAGCGCGCCATGCGCGAGATCAACGGCGGCATCTTCGCCTGCGACGCCGTGGTGCTCCGCGTAATGCTCGACCAGGTCGACACCAGCAACGCCCAGGGCGAGGTCTACCTGACCGACGTGGTCGGTCTCGCACACGGGGCCGGGCAGCGGGTGGGTGCCGTCGCCGTCGACGACCTGTGGCAGACCGAGGGCGTCAACACGCGACGTCAGCTCGCCACCCTCGGTCAGGAGCTGAACCGACGGGTGCTCGACCACTGGATGGACGAAGGGGTCGAGGTAGTCGATCCCGCGGCGACCTGGGTCGACGTCACGGTCACGCTGGCCCCCGACGTACGTCTCCTGCCCGGGGTGCAGCTGCACGGGGGGACCCTCGTGGCCGAGGGTGCGTCGATCGGGCCGGACACCACGCTGTCCGACGTCTCGGTGGGTGAAGGCGCGAGCGTCGTGCGCACGCACGCCGTCGGCGCCGTGCTCGGAGCCGGCTGCTCGGTCGGTCCCTTCGCCTACCTACGGCCCGGCACGGTCGTCGGACGGGCGGGCAAGATCGGAACCTTCGTCGAGACGAAGCAGGCCGTGCTCGCTGACGGTGCCAAGGTGCCCCACCTGTCGTATGTCGGTGACGCGGACATCGGCCCCGGCACCAACATCGGCGCCGGCACGATCTTCGCCAACTACGACGGGGTGTCCAAGAACCGCACCCACATCGGGGCGGAGGCCCGCACGGGAGCGAACAACACCTTCGTGGCGCCGGTTTCCATCGGCGACGGCGCGGTCACCGGTGGCGGCACCGTCGTACGCCGTGACGTGCCACCGGGGGCGCTCGCCGTGAGCACCGGTCCCCAGCGACACATCGAGGGCTGGGTCGAGCGCAAACGGGCCGGCTCCGCCGCAGCGGAAGCGGCCAGGGCCGCCCAGGAGGAGAACCACCCGTGACCGGAGTCAAGCGCACGACAGAGAAGAACCTCATGCTCTTCTCCGGTCGGGCCCATCCCGCGCTCGCCGAAGAGGTGGCCCAGCTGCTCGAGACCAACCTGGTGCCCACCACGCATCGAGAGTTCGCCAACAGTGAGATCTACGTGCGCTACGAGGAGTCCGTGCGTGGCTGCGACGCGTTCGTGATCCAGAGCCACACCAGCCCGATCAACGAGTGGATCATGGAGCACCTGATCATGGTGGACGCGCTCAAACGGGCGTCTGCCAAGCGGATCACCGTGGTCATGCCGTTCTACGGCTACGCACGGCAGGACAAGAAGCACCTGGGTCGCGAGCCGATCTCCGCCCGACTGATGGCCGACCTGTTCAAGACTGCGGGAACTGACCGGCTCATCACCGTCG
The DNA here is from genome assembly GCA_963750495.1 of uncultured Actinomycetota bacterium. Lineage (GTDB taxonomy): Bacteria > Actinomycetota > Actinomycetes > Propionibacteriales > Nocardioidaceae > JANLYC01. The sequence goes on along the minus strand of CAVVQV010000009.1, from coordinate 47,285 downwards.
ACCTGCACACGGCGCAGATCCAGGGCTTCTTCGATGGGCCGGTCGACCACCTGGCAGCCCAGCCGGTGCTGGCCGACTACGTCGCGGACAAGTACGGCGACCGTGAGCTCACGATCGTGTCGCCCGACGCCGGCCGTATCAAGGTTGCCGAGCACTGGTCTGCTCGGCTCGACGGCGCACCGCTGGCCTTCATCCACAAGACGCGCGACATCACGCAGGCCAACCAGGCTCAGGCCAGCCGGATCGTGGGTGACGTCAAGGGACGGGTGTGCGTGCTCGTCGACGACATGATCGACACCGGTGGCACCATCGTGAAGGCCGCCGAGGCGATCATGGCCGCTGGTGCGGAGGACGTGATCATCGTCGCCACCCACGCGATCCTCTCGGGCTCGGCCGTCGACCACCTCAAGAACAGCCATGCCTGCGAGGTCATCGTCACCGACACCCTGCCGATCCCCGCCGACCATCGGTTCGACAAGCTCACGATCCTCTCGATCGCCCCGCTCATCAGCCGCGCCATCCGTGAGGTCTTCGAGGATGGCTCTGTCACGAGTCTGTTCGACGGCCGAGCGCAATGACCTGGTGTACGAGCGGATTTCCCCTCGTCAGACAACGCCGCTAAACTTGCCGGGTTGCCTCGGCGAGGGAGCGAGCTCGGCTTGTTGACCAGCGACTCGCGTTCCGACTTCGGTCGGACTCCGTGATCGACGCGGTTCTTCGACCACGTGCGCGCTCTGCGCCGAGCAGCCATCGATCTCCCGGTTCGCCGGTTGTCCGTAGGCCATTGTTTCGACGTTGCTCTAGGAGTTTCCCGTGTCATCTGAGGTCAAGATCCAGGCTGAGTCCCGGACCGAGTTCGGCAAAGGCGCGGCGCGACGCATCCGCCGCGCCGACAAGGTCCCCGCGGTGCTCTACGGCCATGGCACCGACCCCGTGCACATCACGTTGCCCGGTCACGACCTGATGCTGGCGCTCAAGACGGCGAACGCCCTGCTCTCGATCGAGCTCGACGGCGACAGCCAGCTGGCGCTTCCCAAGCAGGTACAGCGCGACCCGATCAAGGGCTTCATCGAGCACGCCGACCTGATCCTCGTCCGCCGCGGCGAGAAGGTCACCGTCGACGTCCCGGTGATCCTCGTCGGGCACGCGGCGCCCGATGTCCTGGTCACGCTCGACCACAACGTCATCTCCATCGAAGCCGAAGCCACCCACATCCCGTCGTCGGTCGAGGTCGACATCGAGGGCCGTCAGGTCGGCGAGCCGATCATGGGTAAGGACCTCAAGCTTCCTTCGGGCAGCACGTTGCAGCTCGACCCCGAGGCTCTCGTCGTGAACTTCTCTGCTGCGCCGACCGCCGAAGACCTCGAAGCCGAGCTCGCCGAGGCCGAGGCCGAAGCCGGTATCGAGCACGAGGTGTCCGACGAGGCTGCAGCCGAGACCGAGGCCGCTGAGGCTGAGGCCTCCTCGGAGGGTGACTCGTCCGAAGGCAACGCATCGTCTGACGAGTGACCCGCCGGGTCGTGACGGCCCTGCAGTCCCTTGCTCAACGGTTCAAGCGAAGGCCAGGATCTCCCATGACGTACGACGGTTGGATCGTCGTCGGACTGGGTAATCCTGGCCCTTCGTATGCCCCCACCCGCCACAACGTGGGCTACCACGTGACCGATGAGCTGGCGGCACGGATGTCGGGCTCGTGGAAGACACACAAGTCGGGGCGCGCCCTGGTCGTCGAAGGTCGGCTGGCAGGGATGCCGGGTGTCCGGACGGTTCTCGGTCGCGGGCGTTGCTACATGAACGAGTCCGGCGGACCGGTGTCGGGCCTGCTGGCGTTCTACAAGGCCACTCCCGACCAGCTCATCGTGATCCATGACGAGCTCGACCTGCCGTACGGTGACCTCCGCATCAAGTTCGGCGGCGGCGACAACGGCCACAACGGGCTGAAGTCGGTCCGCGCTTCGCTCGGGACCGGTGACTACTACCGCGTCCGTGTGGGGGTGGGTCGTCCCCATGGGCGGCAGGCGCCGGCTGACTACGTGCTCAGCCCTTTCTCCACGACCGAGGGCCGGGAGCTGGACCTCCATGTCAACCGCGCCGCCGATGCGGTCGAGAGCATCCTGACCGAGGGCCTCGACACGGCGCAGAACCTCTTCAACAGCTGACCTGCTGCGCCAGGCGCCCGGCTCTTCCGGAAGTCTTTCGTCCGTAATCGCGGCTACGGTTTCCCGGTCTTCGAGCGACGGCAGAAACACCATGGACATGCTCAGCGGAGAGCAGATCACCGCGGCCGCCCTGCCGGACTGGCGCAAGCTCGGCCAGGGCCTGCACGCCCGGTTCGTCATCCGCGACTTTGGCGCCGGGGTACGTTTCCTCTCCGCCATCGCCTCGGCCGGCGAAACTGTTGGACATCATCCCGACGTTCGGATGGGCACGGCCCATGTAGACCTGAAGCTGATCAGCGAGAACGCGATCTACCGCGACGACGCGGGCGCCGAGCACCAAGTCGAATGGGTGACGCAGCAGGACATCGACCTGGCCCGCCGGATCAGTGCGATCGCCGCCGAGCAGTCGCTACCGGCAGACCCGCACGCGGTCATCGCTATCGAGCTGGCGCTCGACACCGCGAACGCAGCAACGGTGGCACCGGTGTGGGCGGCGCTGCTGACCGGCGGCACCGAGGCGCAGGACCGGGGCACCGTCGGTGACGACGTGCGCGACGCCACGAGCCGAGTGCCGATCCTGTGGTTCCAGGACACCGATCCCCACGAGACACCGCGTCAACGGTTCCACATCGATGTCCAGGTGCCGTACGACGTCGTGGAGCAGCGCATCGCCGCCGCGGTGGCTGCTGGGGCCGTGATCGTCGACGACAGCCGGGCGCCACGGACCACCGTCATCGCGGACCCCGACGGCAACCGGGCCTGTGTGGGCACGTTCCAACCGGCCGGCGGCATACGACCGCCGTCTGCTCGCTCGCGACCGTATGCCGGGGGACAACGGTTGACCCGTGAGTCGTGACCCGGCGGCAGACGTTTCACGAGGGGCACCGCTGCCGCTGCCGGAGGCAGGCACCGCACCCGTCCACAGGTTCACTCCGGGTGGGCCGTGTCCACAGCGCGAGGTCAGGTCGGCCGCGTTGTCAGCGTGGCCGGTTCGATGCTGCGATGACCGAATCCCCGACCACGTCCCGTTTCGACGCGGATCGCGAGCAGCTTGCCGAGTTCACTCGAGCCTTGGTGCGGATCTCGAGTGAGCTGACCTGGATCTGCAGTCGCGTCGACACCGTGGTCGATCTGGACAGCCGCGAAGGCCGCGTCTCGACCCTGCTGGCGACAAGGCGGCTGTGGGTCATGTCCATGCTCCGCGGGCCTGCCGAACCCCGGCGGCAGGTGACGTCAGCCCGGCGATGACCGATCGGTCTGGAACCGCATCAGCTCCGCCTTGAGCCGCACGATCTCGGTCTCGAGCTCGAGGATCTTGCGCGCACCTGCCAGGTTGACCCCGGCGGCCAGGAGATCGGACACCGCGTGAACCCGATCCACGTCGAACCGGCTGTAGCGACGCGTTCCACCGCTTGTTCGGTGAGGGGTGAGCAGACCCTTGTTCTCGTAGTCGCGCAAGGCCTGCGGCTGGACGCCGGTGAGCTCGGCCGCCACCGAGATGGCGTACAGCGGTTGGTCGGACGGCGATGTGGCCACAACTGCTCCTTTCCGCGCAGGACTGACGGGGCAGAGCTGTCCCGAAAAAGTTGTCGAGAGGATCTTGACAACTCTTCGTTCCCGTAGAAAATCTATGGTGAAAACCATAGATCCTGACCATGACTGAGAGCAAGACCCTCAGCTGGTCAACACTTTGAAGGGAGCAGATCGTGATGTTGATGCGAACCGACCCTTTGAGGGAGTTCGACCGTCTCGCGGAAGCCGTCCTGGGCAGTCACGCGAGGCCGGCAGCGATGCCGATGGACGCCTATCGTCAGGGTGACGAGTTCCTCGTGGCGCTGGATCTTCCCGGTGTGGATGCCGACTCCATCGACCTGACGGTCGAGCAGAACGTGCTGACCGTGCACGCCGAACGGCGCCCCCAGGTCCCTGACGACGTGGAGAGAGTGGTAGGCGAGCGCCGGTACGGGACGTTCAGTCGCCAGCTCTTCCTCGGCGAGACCCTCGACACCGACCGGCTGCAGGCCGACTACGACGATGGAGTCCTGTCGATCCGGATTCCGGTCGCCGAGCAGGCCAAGCCCCGCAAGATCGAGATCGGGCGCTCGAACGGTCGGCACCAGATCGCCGGCTGACCCACGCGCCGGAGACCCGCCGGCCGCAGGCGGCTTGCGCAGCCCGTTTTGCGGCTCGGCGGGTGCACCGGCGAGAATCACCCGGGTGACCGACTCTCTTGATCTCCCCACCCCGCCCGCTGACGTCGTCGCAGACGACCACCACTTGTCGGCCTGGGCCGCGACGCTCGCCGGGGAGCACCTCGAGCGCATGCGCGGCGAAGGTCTGGAGGGCAAGGAGCTGAAGGACGCCGGGGACGCGCTCGGCCACCGGATCCTGATGCAGCTGCTCACCACCCACCGGCCCGACGACGCCATCCTGAGCGAGGAGGGCAAGGACGACAAGCGGCGCCTCCAGAGCCGGCGCGTCTGGATCGTCGACCCGCTCGACGGTACCCGGGAGTACTCCGAACCGCCGCGTGACGACTGGGCCGTCCACGTGGCGCTGTGGGCGGACGGTGACCTGGTGGCGGGCGCCGTGGCACAGCCGGGGATGTCGACCACGTTCAGCACGGCCGAACCGCCGGTCGTGCCCGCGCGGAGCAGCACCCGGCCCCGGATCGCGGTGAGCCGTACCCGCCCACCCGCGTTCGTCGCCGCGCTGGCGGAGCAGATCGACGCCGAGCTCGTTCCCATGGGCTCGGCGGGTGCCAAGGTCATCTCCGTCGCCCGGGACGTGACCGACGCCTACGTGCACGCGGGCGGCCAGTACGAGTGGGACTCCGCGGCTCCAGTCGTGGTGGCCAGGTCGGCCGGTCTGCACACCAGCAGGGCGGACGGAGCACCCCTGCTCTACAACCAGGACGACGTCTTGCTGCCCGACCTGCTGGTGTGCAGGCCCGAGCTGGCCGAGGTCATCACCTCCTTCGTCCGCGACCACTGGGCCGAGCACGGCCAGGCCTGACCGGGCCGGGTCGCTCGGCCCAACCGGCCGTCCGTCCACGGCAGTAGACTGAGCGACGCTCAGCAGCACAGGTGCCGTCCCTTCCGGGGCAGTGCTCAACCCCCGCTCCGTCCGGATCGGGGGCTGTCCTGTTGCGTTGTTGAGCATCAGTGTGCTGAACCTCAGCGTGCCAACCGTCCCGCCCACCTCCTCGCAGAGAAGGCCATGTCAGACACCGCGCCCTCCGCCGCAGCCGCATCACAAGCGCCCGGCCCGCCCTTGCAGGCGTTGACCTCGCTCGTGGCCGGCGAACCGTCCGTCGCCGCTGCGGTCGCGCTGGCCAGGGGCCGAGCCGAGCGAGCACCGGCTCTCGACCTGACCGCTCCAGGTGCAATGCACCCGTTCCTGGCCGCTGTGCTGGCAGAGCACGGGTCGGCAACCGACCGTGCACCCGTGGTGCTGGTGGTCACGGCAACGGCGCGTGAGACCGACGAGATCGCGTCGGCTGCCCAGTCGCTCCTGGGCACGGATGCGGTGGTCACCTATCCCGCGTGGGAGACGCTCCCGCACGAGCGGCTGTCGCCCCGCTCCGACACCGTCGGACGTCGGCTCGCCGTGCTACGTCGCCTGGTCCATCCCGGCGAGACGGGCACGAGCACGGTCCCGGTCCGGGTTGTGGTCGCTCCCGTCCGATCCGTCCTGCAGCCCCAGGTCAAGGGCCTGGCAGACCTCGAGCCGGTGGCACTGAAACCCGGTGACGACGTCGAGCTCGACGACGTCGTGCAACGACTTGCGGCAGCGGCATACCACCGGGTCGACATGGTCGAGCGGCGCGGCGAGTTCGCCGTCCGCGGCGGCATCGTCGACGTCTTCCCGCCGACCGACGAGCACCCGGTCCGGGTCGAGTTCTTCGGCGACACTGTCGACGAGGTCAGGTCGTTCGCGGTCGCCGACCAGCGCTCGCTCGACGACCAGCGGTCGTTGTGGGCACCACCGTGTCGTGAGCTGCTGCTGACCGATGAGGTCCGGGACCGGGCCCGGATGTTGTCCGACCGGCACCCCGAGCTGCACGAGATGCTCGACAAGATCGCCGAGGGGCACGCCGTCGAGGGCATGGAGTCCCTCGCTCCCGCCCTCGTCGACGACATGGAGCTGCTGGTCGACCTACTGCCCACGGGCTCGATGGCGTTGGTCTGCGAGCCCGAACGAGTGCGAGCGCGCGCGCATGACCTGGTGGCGACGAGTCAGGAGTTCCTCCAGGCGTCGTGGGCCGCAGCCGCCGGAGGAGGCCAGGCGCCGATCGACCTGGGCGCGGCGGCGTACCACTTGCTCGGTGACGTGCGCACCCACGCGCTGGCGCGGGGGCTGGGCTGGTGGACGGTGAGCCCGTTCGGTCTCGACGCCGAGGCGGATGAGCTGGTAGCCGGCGCGCCGTTGCGCACCGAAACAGGCGAAGTCGTGACGTTCGACGTCGACACCAGCGGCTCGGTCGAGACGCGCACCCTCGACATCGCCCCCGTCGAGACCTACCGCGGCGACACGATCGCGGCCGTCAGCGACCTCGGCGCGTTCGTGAAGGAAGGCCGCAGGGTCGTCCTCGTCACCGAGGGGCATGGGCCTGGTCAGCGGCTCGTCGAGGTCTTCAAGGAGCACGACCTCGCCGCGCGGCTCGTCGAACGGCTCGAGCCGGAGGGGCCGCCCGGTGTCATCGAGGTCGTGCAGGGAACACTGAGCCACGGGTTCCTCGCATCATCGATCGACCTGGTCGTGCTGACCGGTGACGACCTGATGAGTCAACGCACCATCGCGCGCGACTCCCAGCGGATGCCTTCGCGCCGCCGCAAGCAGATCGACCCGCTCGAGCTCCGCATGGGCGACTACGTCGTCCACGAGCAGCACGGTGTTGGCCGCTACATCGAGATGATGCAACGCACGGTCGCTGGCGCCACCCGCGAGTACCTGGTCATCGAGTACGCCTCGTCCAAGCGCGGTCAACCGGCCGACCGGTTGTTCGTGCCGACCGACCAGCTCGACCAGGTCACCCGGTACGTCGGCGGCGAGCAGCCGTCCCTGGACCGCCTCGGCGGCTCGGACTGGAACAAGCGCAAGGGCCGCGCCCGCAAGGCCGTGCGCCAGATCGCCGCCGAGCTCATCAAGCTGTATGCCGCGCGGCAGGCCACCAAGGGACACGCCTTCGCTCCTGACACGCCGTGGCAGCGAGAGCTCGAGGATGCATTCCCATACGTCGAGACGCCCGACCAGCTGGCCAGCGTCGACGAGGTGAAGCGCGACATGGAGCACCCCGTCCCGATGGACCGACTGATCTGCGGAGACGTCGGCTACGGCAAGACCGAGATCGCCGTACGCGCAGCCTTCAAGGCGATCCAGGACGGCAAGCAGGTCGCTGTCCTGGTGCCCACCACACTGCTGGTCCAGCAGCACCAGCAGACGTTCGCCGAGCGGTTCGCGGGCTTCCCCGTCGTGGTCAAGTCGCTGTCCCGGTTCCAGACCGACCGTGAGGCCAAGGACGTCATCGAGGGACTCGAGCAGGGCACCGTCGACCTCGTGATCGGCACCCATCGCCTGTTCAACGAAGAGATCAAGCTGAAGGACCTCGGCCTGGTGATCGTCGATGAGGAGCAGCGGTTCGGCGTCGAGCACAAGGAACAGCTCAAGCGGATGCGTACGGCGGTCGACGTGCTGAGCATGTCCGCGACCCCGATCCCACGCACCCTCGAGATGGCGATCACCGGCATCCGCGAGATGTCGACGATCACGACGCCTCCCGAGGAACGTCACCCCGTCCTCACCTTCGTCGGCCATTACGACGACGGACAGGTGACGGCGGCCATCCGTCGCGAGCTGCTCCGCGAGGGCCAGGTCTTCTACATCCATAACCGGGTCCAGAGCATCGACAAGGCCACCGCCCGGCTGCGCCAGCTCGTGCCCGAGGCGCGCATCACCCAGGCACACGGGCAGATGAACGAGCACCAGCTCGAGCAGGTCATGGTCGACTTCTGGGAGCGCAAGTTCGACGTCCTCGTGTGTACGACGATCGTCGAGTCCGGCCTCGACGTGCCCAACGCGAACACCCTGGTCATCGAGCGGTCCGACCTGCTCGGCCTCTCCCAGCTGCACCAACTGCGTGGCCGGGTCGGACGAGGTGGCGAGCGCGCCTACGCCTACTTCTTCTATCCACCCGAGAAGCCGCTCACCGAGACCGCCCACGACCGGTTGGCCACGATCGCGCAGCACTCCGATCTCGGTGCCGGCATGGCGGTGGCGATGAAGGACCTCGAGATCCGTGGCGCCGGCAACCTGCTCGGTGGCGAGCAGTCCGGGCACATCGCCGACGTCGGGTTCGACCTGTACGTCCGGCTGGTCGGTGAAGCCGTGGCGGAGTACCGGGGGGACGGAGCCGTCGACGAGCCCGAGGTCAAGATCGAGCTCCCCGTCAACGCTCACCTCCCGCACGATTACGTGCCGAGCGAACGGCTGCGGCTGGAGATGTACAAGCGGCTGGCCGAGGTACGCACGGTGGAGCAGGTCGACGAGGTGCGCTCCGAGCTGGCCGACCGTTACGGGCAGCTTCCCGTGCCGGTCGACAACCTGCTCGCCGTCGCTGCCCTGCGCGTCAAGGCCCGGCAGGCCGGACTGACCGACGTCAACGTCCAAGGCACCTACGTGCGCTTCACGCCAGTGGAGCTGCCGGACTCCGTCCGGGTCAGGATCGACCGCTTGTACCCGAAGACCGTCGTCAAGACCGCGTTGCATAGCATTCTGGTGCCGCGCCCGACCACCGGCACCATCGGTGGCCAGCCGCTGCGCGACCGCGACGTACTAGATTGGGCGGGTCGTGTCATCGAGGACGCGGTGCCCTCGGCGCGGAGCACGGTCGCGCAACCGTGAGACGACGCCCGACCCGGGTCAGCTGTGAAACCGCACCAACGGTGCGCGAGCAAAGGAGCAACACCGCCGTGACAGCACTGACGACGAGATTCCCGACAGCACGCCGCCTCAGCGGCGTTCGCCGGATGGTGCTGGTCGTCCTCGTGGGTGCCGGCGGGCTGGTGCTGGGTGCCTGCAGCGCCGACATCCACCCCGGCAGTGCCGCGGTCGTCGACGGCACGTCGATCTCCGACAGCGAGGTCGCCACCCTCGTCACGGCCGGCTGTGCCTACGAGGCCGAGATGGGCAAGATCGACCGCCAGACCTACCCGGTGCTGTCGATCAGCAGCCTGCGCGCCAACTTCGTCAACGTGCTGATCCGCAACCAGCTCGCCCGGGACGCAGCCGCCAAGATCGGCGGACTGCACGTCAGCCAGGACCAGGTGGCGAAGTTTGCTGCCGGCAACACCATCCCGCCTGACCTCGCTGAGCCCGAGAAGTCACAGATCACGGACTTCTTCAAGCAGAGCTCCGAAACCGATCTTCTGGTGGCCCTGATCGGAGCCCACCTAAAGGACGACACGATCACGGACGCCTCGAATGTCCAGCAGGCCGACCTCGACGCCGGGCAGAAGTACCTGACCGAGTACGCCAAGAATGCCGATGTCTCGGTCAACCCCAGCCTGGGCACGTGGAACGGCGCGGCCCTCGAGTCCGGCAGCGGTTCACTCTCGGTCCTCGCGGTGACGCCCAAGACGCCCGAGGTGGTGCCGGGACAGCCTGCCCCCAACCCCGCCGCGACCCTGCCGCCGTCCCAACAGTGCGGCTGACAGTTCTCCTCACCACCCCGCGGCTGCCGGCCGGCCAGCTCACCGGCGCGGCCTGGCGGTCGATCTTCTCAGCCGATGCCGTCCTCACGGCCGACGTCACCACCGGCCTCGCTCGCGCGGTCGAGGCCACCGGCGGCCGAGTCGAGGGCTGCCCGGACCCCACGGCTGCCGAGCTGTTGTCCCGCGCGACGAACTCCGACGTGGTGTGGCTGGCCGCTGATGACGGTGACCCACGGTTGACCGCTGACCTCGCCGCAGACGTCGTGCGCCGATCGGAGTCCGGCGAAGCCGGCGCCGAGGTCGAGGTCATGGTGGGCTCGTTCGACCCGCCCGGGGCTCGCCTGCTCGACCTGGTGGCGGTGATGGACCGGTTGCGACGGGAGTGCCCGTGGGACCAGGAGCAGACGCACGAGACACTCGTGCGCTATCTCGTCGAGGAGTCCTACGAGACGATCGATGCGATCGAGAGCGGCGATCGGGACCACCTCCTCGAGGAGCTCGGTGACCTGCTGCTACAAGTGATGTTCCACGCGCGGATTGCCACCGAGGACCCCGACGACCCGTTCGACATCGACGACGTGACCGAGCAGATCGTCGAGAAGCTGATCCGCCGCCACCCGCACGTGTTCGCAGGTGTCGAGGTCGCCAACGCCCAGGACGTCAATGACAACTGGGAGACGATCAAGGCCGCAGAGAAGGTGCGCAGCTCTGTCATGGACGGCATCCCACCCGGTCTGCCCGCGCTCTCCTGGGCCGACAAGGTCATCGGGCGCGCGGTGTCGTCCGTGCGCACCGTCTCGGTGCCGACGCCGGCTGAGACGGCCTACACCCCCGAGACGCTCGGTGAGGTGCTCTTCGCGCTCGTTGCGGCGGCCCGCTCAGCCGGGATCGACCCCGAGCAGGCGTTGCGCCAGCGTGTCCGCGCCGAGATCGACGCCATTCGGCTGTCCGAGGAGCAACCGGAGCAAGCGCGTGCCCTGCCCGACCAGGATGTCGACGGCGGTTAGGCTGAACAGGCCCCACCCAGGCAGTACTGGTCGTCATCAGGCAGGAGTTCATCCCGTGGCTCACATCGAGGCCGTCGGCGCGCGCGAGATCTTGGACTCGCGCGGCAACCCCACGATCGAGGTCGAAGTCGCACTCGACGACCACACGGTCGCCCGTGCCGCCGTCCCGTCGGGAGCGTCGACCGGTCAGTTCGAAGCTGTCGAGCTACGCGATGGCGGCGACTGGTACGGCGGCAAAGGAGTCGGGAAGGCCGTCGCCGCCGTCAACGACGAGATCAACGACGCCTTGATGGGCTTCCCCGCTGACGAGCAGCGACTGATCGACCAGGTGCTGCTCGACCTCGACGCCACCCCGAACAAGTCCCGGCTGGGAGCCAACGCGATCCTGGGCGTCTCTCTTGCGGTCGCCAAGGCCTCGGCGGAGTCGGCCGGGCTCCCGTTGTTCCGCTATGTCGGCGGTCCGAACGCGCACCTGCTGCCCGTCCCGATGATGAACATCCTCAACGGTGGCGCACATGCCGACAGCAACGTCGACGTCCAGGAGTTCATGATCGCGCCGATCGGCGCGGCGTCGTACACCGAAGCGCTTCAGCAAGGGGTGTCGGTCTATCACGCGCTCAAGGGCGTTCTCAAGGACGGCGGTTTCGCGACCGGTCTCGGCGACGAGGGTGGGTTCGCGCCGAGCCTGGGCAGCAACCGCGAGGCGTTGGACCTGATCGCCAAGGCGGTCGAGAAGGCCGGTCTGTCCCTCGGCACCGACATCGCCCTCGCGCTCGACGTCGCGGCGACCGAGTTCTATGACGAATCGTCCGGCCGTTACACCTTCGAGGGAGCAGCCAAGACGTCCGACGAGATGGCCCAGTACTACAGCGACCTCGTCGACGCCTACCCGATCGTGTCCATCGAGGACCCGATGAGCGAAGAGGACTGGCCGGGCTGGCAGGCGATGACCAGCGCGGTGGGCCACAAGATCCAGGTCGTCGGCGACGACCTCTTCGTGACCAACGTCGAACGGCTCCAGCGCGGTATCGACGAGCAGTCGGCGAACGCGCTCCTCGTGAAGGTCAACCAGATCGGCAGCCTGAGCGAGACGCTCGATGCCGTCGACCTCGCGCACCGCAGCGGGATGCGCTGCATGATGAGCCACCGCTCGGGCGAGACCGAGGACACCACGATCGCCGACCTCGCGGTGGCCACCAACTGTGGCCAGATCAAGACCGGAGCGCCGGCCAGGTCCGAGCGGGTGGCCAAGTACAACCAGCTGCTGCGCATCGAAGAGGAACTCGACGAGGCCGCCCGGTATGCCGGGGCCCAGGCCTTCCCGCGCTACGGCGCCTGAGCGACCGCTGCCATGGCGACGCGACCACGCTCCAGCTCGAGCCCCGGCCCCGGTCGGGGTCGTCCCCGTCCATCGGGTGGGCGTGCGACCGGCGTCCGATCGACGACCCGCGTCTCCGCTCCGGCGGCGACCGCGCAGGTCGCTTCGTCGCGGGCGAAGCTCACCGGCCGGGCAGCCGTGTTGGTGCTCGTCGTGGCCGTGCTTGCCGTCTCGTACGCGTCGAGCATGCGGGCCTGGCTCAAGCAGCGCACCGAGATCAACACGCTGAACGCCCAGATCGCTGACCAGCGCAGCGACGTGGCCTCGCTCGTCCAGGCCAAGAAGCGGCTGCACGACCCGGCGTACATCGAGTCACAGGCCCGGTTGCGGTTCGGCTGGATCATGCCCGGTGAGACGGGGTTCCGCGTCATCGGGTCCGACGGGAAGGTGCTCTCCAACGGGACGAGCACGCTGTCCCAACCGGTCCAGCCGGTGAAGAAGGACCCCGAATGGTGGCAAGGGGTCTACGGCAGCGTGGTCGCGGCCGGCGAGGTCCCGAGCTCGAACCGGTGACGGACGCACGCGACCTGGCCGCCGTGCACGCGCAGCTCGGCAGACCACCGCGCGACACCGTGGGGATCGGGCACCGCTGCTCGTGCGGCAACCCCGACGTCGTCGCCACTGCACCGAGGCTCTCGGACGGGACCCCCTTCCCGACGTTCTACTACCTGACGTGTCCGCGGGCGGCCTCGGAGATCGGCACGCTCGAGGCCAGCGGGCTGATGCGTGAGATGACCGACCGGATCGCCCAGGACGAAGAGCTCGCCGCGAGCCACCGCCGGGCGCACGAGGACTACCTCGACCGACGACGTCAGTACGGCGACGTGCCCGAGATCGAGGACATCTCGGCCGGCGGTATGCCCGACCGGGTCAAGTGCCTCCACGTGCTGGTGGCGCATGCGCTGGCTGCTGGACCTGGAGTCAATCCGCTCGGTGACGAGGCGTTGGCGCTGCTGCCCGACTGGTGGCAGTCCGGCCCCTGCGTCGACGTCTAGCCCAGCGGCTCACCGCAGCTCACGTGGATGTGCAGATGCTTGGAGTCCTGGTACCTCCCCAGGTTGGTGAGCACACGGGCAGCTCCATGAGCGTCGTGCACGTCAGCTGCGACGTCGGTGACCACCGCGAAAAGCGCTCGCACGAGTGGCTCGTCATCATCTGTCAACGTCGTCAGAGAGGGGACATGGCGCTTGGGAACGACGACGATGTGCACCGGCCAGAACGGTCTGGTGTGGTGATACGCCAACACTTCCGGGGTTTCACGCACGACATCCAACTGGTCGACGTTGGGCAGCGCGACATCGCAGTAGAAGTCATCGCCTCCGTAGCTGTCGGCCGCGTCAACCATGCGGGTGAGTCTGCCAGGAGTGGGTCCGCCCCGCCGATCGTGCACCTCCGGGTGAACTCGACGTACCACAGGTCGCGGTTTCCCCAGTCTGTCGTCGAGGGGCGGATGTCGAGCGACTGGTCTCGACGGTTCCGACGGCCGACGACAGCCGTAGGCTCGGGGCGACCGTCGAGCAAGCGAGGAGAGCCGATGACCAGGGTAGCTGCTGTCGACTGCGGCACGAACTCGCTGCGCCTGCTCGTCGCCGACCTCGACGCGGAAGCCGGAACTGCGACGCAGGTCGACCGGCGTACTTCGATCGTCCGGCTCGGGCAGGACGTCGACCGGTCGGGCGCCTTCGCACCGGAGGCGTTGGAGCGGACGTTCACGGTGGTCGACGAGTATGCCGTCGTGATCCGCGACCTCGAGGTCAGCTCGACCCGCTTCGTGGCCACCTCGGCGGCCCGAGACGTCAGCAACCGTGACGCATTCGTCGACGGAGTGCGCACCCGGCTCGGAGTGGACGCCGAGATCATCAGTGGCGACGAGGAGGCGAGCCTGTCGTACGCCGGAGCGACCCGCGGACTCACGCAGGACGAGGACGTGCCGACCCCCGTGCTCGTGGTCGACATCGGCGGTGGGTCGACCGAGTTCGTCATCCGCCTCTCCGACGGTCAGCCGGTCCGCGGACAGTCACTCGACATCGGCTCGGTCCGACTGACCGAGCGATACCTGGCCGACGATCCCCCCACCCCTGGCCAGGCGGCCGCGGTCACGCGGGCCGTCGACGATGCTCTCGCCACCCTCGGCGTACCGATCGAGGCAGCGAGGACCCTGATCGGGGTGGCCGGGACCGTCACCACGATGGCCGCCCGCGTGCTCGCCCTCGATGCCTACGACCCGGAGCGTGTGCACGGGTCCCGGCTGGCCCGCGCCGACGTGCTGACAGCAGTGGACGAGATCGTGGCGATGTCGGTGGCCGAGCGCCGCGCTCTCCCGTTCATGCCGTACGGCCGGGCTGACGTCATCGGGGGCGGAGCGTTGATCCTCGGGGCTGTCGTACGCCGGCTCGGCCTGGACGAGCTGCGCGCCTCGGAGCACGACATCCTCGACGGCATCGCCTGGTCGATGATCAACCCGGCTGACGGCTCTGCAGCGTGACGGCCCTACCGCACCCGATCTCGGGAGAACTGTTCACCAGCCCCGTGCCGGTGGCCAGTGGCTGGCCCGGAGACCCTGGAACTACCGAAACCGCTGTTGCCACGATCCCGGAGGACGTACGACGGCTGGCTGGTGCAGCCACGACCGTCCCGGCGGTCGACGCGGCGGTCTCGGTCTGCCGGGCCTGCCCCCGGCTGGTCGCCTGGCGGGAGGACGTGGCGGTCGAGAAGCGCAGATCGTTCGCCGACGAGCCCTACTGGGGCCGGCCGATCGCGGGCTGGGGTGATGACCGGCCGCGGGTCCTCATCGTCGGGCTGGCTCCCGCTGCCCACGGTGGTAACCGGACCGGTCGGATCTTCACCGGCGACCGCTCGGGCGACTGGTTGTTCGCCTCCCTGCACCGCGTCGGGCTGGCCGGCCAGCCCACCAGCGTGCACGCCGGCGACGGTCAGCGGCTCATCGGCACCCGGATGGTGGCGGCAGTCAGGTGTGCCCCGCCTGCGAACAAGCCGATCCCGGCGGAGCGGGACACCTGTGCTCCTTGGCTGCAGGCAGAGCTCGAGCTGGTGCTGCCGACCGTGCGCGCCGTCGTGTGCCTGGGCTCGTTCGGCTGGGACGCTGCGCTGCGGGCGTTGGCTGAGCAGGGGTACGACGTGCCGCGCCCGCGCCCGCGCTTCGGCCACGGTGCCAGCGTCGAGCTCGGCGGGCTCACCGTGCTGGGCTGCTACCACCCGAGCCAGCAGAACACCTTCACGGGCAGGCTCACCGAGCCCATGCTCGACGCGGTTCTCGGCCGGGCGGCTCAGCTCGGCGAACTGCGCAACAACGATCAAGTCGGAGGCTCCGGTTCTCAGCCAGACTGACGCGAGATCGTCACTACGACCACGCGAAGGAGCGCACCATGACGCTGCCGTACCTCGAGCCGCTGCGGACACGAACCCTTGCCGATCCCGTCGTACCGGAGCCGCCGCGGCGCGGCGAGCCGGGCGGCCCTCCCTGCGGAGTCTGTGACCGCACCAACGCGTCCGCGGTGTGGAGCGACAACCTGTGGTCGCTGCACCCGCCCGTCGGTTGCAGCCTTCCGGGAACGCTCTGGCTGGCGAGCCGCGAGCACGCCGACTCCTTCAGCGACCTGTCTGCGCCTGCGCAGGAGGACTTCGGGCGCATCGTGGCCCGGGTCGAACGGGCGATTCTCGCGGTCGGCGACTTCGCCCGTGTCCATCTCTACCGCTGGGGCGATGGTGGCGCGCACTTCCATGTCTGGTTCATGCCTCGTCCCCGCGGGATGGTCGAGGCCGCTGGCATGATGCTGCCGTTGTGGGAGGACGTCCTGCCCAATGTCAGCGACGAGGAGGTCCGTGTCGTCGCCGAGAAGATCGCCGCCGTGCTGGAGTCCGATGCGTGAGCAGCTGAACAGCCCGACCGGGACCGCGCCGGCGCTCGACCGGCGGCTCGGTACCGGCGACGCCGTCGTGATCGGCCTGTCCGCCATGATCGGCGCCGGTGTCTTCGCAGCCTTCGCGCCGGCCGCCCGGGCAGCCGGCAGCCTGTTGCTCGTGGGCCTGCTCGTCGCGGCCGTCGTGGCCTACTGCAATGCCACGTCATCGGCTCAGCTCGCGGCTCAGTACCCCGCCTCGGGAGGCACCTACGTCTACGGACGGGAGCGGCTGGGGGAGTGGTGGGGCTTCCTGGCCGGCTGGGGCTTCGTCGTCGGCAAGACCGCCTCGTGCGCGGCGATGGCCCTGACCTTCGCGGCGTACGCCGTGCACGGACCCGAATGGGTGCAGCGGCTGGCTGCCCTCGGGGCCGTCGCCGTGCTCACCGCCGTCAACTACCGGGGCATCACCAAGACGTCCAGCGCGGCCCGGGCACTGCTCGCGATCACGCTCATCGGTCTGCTCGTGGCCGTGGTGGCCGTGGCCTGGAACGCCAGCGGCTCCGCGTCACAGCTGACCGCGTCGGGTGCCTGGTCGACCGGCGGCTGGTATGGCGTGCTCCAGTCGGCGGGCCTGCTGTTCTTCGCCTTCGCGGGCTATGCGCGCATCGCGACGCTCGGCGAGGAGGTGCGCGATCCGGCGCACACGATCCCGCGGGCGATCCCCTGGGCACTGGCGGTGGCCGTGGCCCTGTACGCCGCGGTGGCGGTCGTGCTGCTCGTCGCGCTCGGGCCGCAGGCCGTCGCCGCAGATTCCTCCCCGTTGGCCACGGCGGGCGCCGAGGTGGCCGACTGGGTGGGGTGGCTCGTCCGGCTGGCCGCCGTCGCCGGCAGCCTGGGCGCCTTGCTCGCGTTGATCGCGGGGGTCGGGCGGACGAGCCTGGCCATGGCGCGTAACGGGGACCTGCCCGGGTTCCTGGCCGGAGTTCATCCCCGCCATCGGGTCCCGCACCATGCCGAGGTCGCTGTCGCTGTGGTCGTGGGTGCACTCGTGTTGACGACTGACCTGCGGGGGGTCATCGGCTTCTCGTCGTTCGGCGTGCTCCTGTATTACGCCGTGGCGAACGCCGCCGCCTTCACGCAGGAGCCGGACCACCGGCGCTGGGGGCGTGGCTGGCAGGTGCTCGGCCTCGTCGGCTGCCTCGTGCTGGTGGCAACGCTGCCCGGTTCGTCGGTCCTGGCCGGTCTGGGGGTCCTCGTGCTGGGCGGAGCGTTCCGACTTCTCCAGGCGCAGAGACACAACTCGTGAAATATTTCACGAGCACGGGTGTTGTCGTGGGTGAGACGGTAGGGCCAACGGAAGGGAACCACAGCCATGGCCACCACACGACCCCCGCACATCGTGATCGCCGGCGGCGGCTACGTCGGGATGTACACCGCGTTGCGACTGCAGGCCAAGCTGCGCCGCGGGGAAGCCCGCGTCACCGTGATCGACCCGCGTTCGACCATGACCTACCAGCCGTTCCTGCCCGAGGCGGCAGCCGGCTCCCTCGAGCCGCGCCATGTCGTCGTGTCGCTGCGGAGAACCCTGAAGAAGACCAACGTGCTGACGGCTCGTGTCTCGTCCATCGACGCCGAGCGGCGTACCGTCCGGGTCGATCCGCCGGAGAGCGAGTCCTACGACCTGCCGTATGACGAGCTCGTCGTGGCCATGGGTTCCGTCGCCAGGACGCTGCCGATCCCCGGGCTGGCCAAGCACGGCATGGGGTTCAAGCAGATCGAGGAGGCGATCGCCTTGCGCAACCACGTCCTCGACCGCCTCGACCTCGCGACCTCCGTCGTCGACGCGGACGCACGTCGGGCAGCGCTCACCTTCGTGTTCGTCGGGGGCGGGTATGCCGGCGTCGAGGCGCTGGCCGAGACCGAGGACATGGCGCGCAACGCCACGCGTTACTACGAGACGATCCAGGAGGACGACCTACGGTTCGTGCTCGTCGAAGCGACCGACCGGATCCTGCCGGAGGTAGGCCTCGACATGGGTCGGTACACCGTCGACCGGCTGCGCGACCGTGGCATCGAGGTCCGCCTGGAGACCCGCCTCGAGTCCGCCGTGGACCGGCACATCGTGTTGTCTGACGGTGCCGAGTTCGACGCCGACACGCTCGTCTGGACCGCCGGCGTCAAGGCGTCGCCGATGCTGGCCAACTCCGACCTCCCACTCGACGACAAGGGGCGGCTCAAGGCGCACCCCGATCTGACCGTCGACGGGTGCGAGCACGTCTGGACGGCCGGCGACAACGCTGCCGTGCCCGACCTGACCAACCCGGGCGCCTTCTGCTCACCGAGCGCCCAACACGCCGTCCGGCAGGCGAAGACGCTGGGCGACAACCTGGTGCGCTCGCTCCGGGGACAGGACCTGGTCGACTACAAGCACAAGCACGTCGGATCGGTCGCCAGCCTCGGCCTGCACAAGGGCGTCGCGCAGGTGTACGGCATCAAGCTCAAGGGCTTCCCGGCCTGGTTCATGCACCGGACGTACCACCTGAGCCGGATGCCGACGCTGAGCAAGAAGGCCCGGGTGGTGCTCGACTGGACGCTGGCGCTGTTCTTCCGGCGCGACATCGTCTCCCTGGGATCCCTGCACCGACCCCGCGACGACTTCGACCGCGCCAACCAGTAACGCAGCCGCTCGCCCGACGGGGGCCCTTACGATGAGACGCGCAGGCCCCCGTATCCCAACTGGTAGAGGACGCACCCTTAAAAGGCGCTCAGTGTGGGTTCGAATCCCACCGGGGGCACGGCGTGAGCGGTGCCTGAGCGGTGCCTGAGCGGTGAATGTCACATCCGGACACTGTCGGGCAGACCCGGAAGTTCGGGCAGGCCCTCCCCGTATGATGGACGAGACCCAGCAGGGAGCTGGGCCGAGGAGGCATCATCCCCATGCAGAGTCGTAACCCGATTCTCAACAACAGCGACACCTTCAACGGGCGTTCCGCTGCGCAGTACGGCAACCAGGCCTACCCGGCCGGCGGCCGTGCCCACCAGGGCTACGGAGCGCCGATCACGGCGCCGCAAGGCAGCGACCCGTCGACGTGGCAGTACCCGACCGACCAGTCCCTGCAGGATCGGATGACCATCGACTCGGTCGTCATGCGCACGGCGATGACGCTCGGGCTCGTGGTCCTCACCGGTGCCCTCACCTGGATCTTCCTGCCGGACGGCGCCAACGGTGGTACCGACCTCGTGGGCGTGGCGTGGATCGGTGGCGCCCTCGTCGGTGCCGGACTCGGTCTGGTGCTGAGCTTCCAGCGCGTGGTCTCACCGGCGCTGGTGGTGCTCTACGCGATTGCTGAGGGCTTCTTCCTCGGCGCAGCCTCCGAGGCGTTCGAGCGGGTCTACTCCGGCATCGTGATCCAGGCCGTGACGGGCACTGTGGCTGCCTTCATCGCCACGCTGGCGGCGTACAAGTTCTTCAACATCCAGGTCACCTCGACGTTCCGCAAGTGGGTGACGATCGTCGGGATGGGCTTCCTGGTCGTCGTGCTCGGAGACTTCCTGCTGAGCATGTTCCACGCGGAGCTCGGCTTCAACGGGTTCGGCCCCCTCGGGCTCATCATGAGCTTTGTCGGCCTCGGCCTCGGTGTGCTCTACCTGATCCTCGACTTCGACATGGTCGAGCGGGGGATCGCCGCGGGCGCTCCAGAGGTCGAGTCCTGGCGTGCGGCGTTCGCGCTGACAGCTGCGCTCGTGCTGATCTACGTGGAGCTGCTCCGGATCCTCGCGATCCTGCGCGGCGAGTAGCCACCTTCGGCGATCGAGCGTGTCGAGATCCGGTGATTTCGACAAGCTCCATCGCCGGCTGGCCCGGTGTCTATTCGAAGTTGCGGTGCGCCTTGACGAGGTCGTGCTCGTGCACGATGGCGGTGGCGTGTCCGTGAGCGAGGTTGTACTCGTCACGCAGCCACTGGACGCGGTCGTCGAACCGCAGGCAGCCGGGGCCGTTCTCGAGATGGCCGAACCACTCATGAAGAGGACGTCCGGTCGCTTCGGGGATCCGAGCGACCAGCATCTGATGGGTTTCTTCGGAGTGGTGAAGGGCCATGGTTTCCTCCCGGCTGCCGAGTTCTACCTCTGAGGGACGAGCCTGCCCCATCGGAGCCGACCAGACAACCCTTTCGGGCGAGTCTCGCGCACGCCGCACCGGTCAGGGACGGCGCTCACGGGGCGGGGGTGCAGTCCGCGTCAGCCGGGTCCGCGCCGGGGCTCGCGTCGACGTCGCCCACCTCGGGGATCGTGTGGCGACTCCGGCGACGCAACAGGACTCCGCGCGCCTTGGACCCGCGCCCACCCTTCTCGGGTGCCCGGGCGACCTCGGTGCCGGTGTGCTCGGCAGCCTCGACAGCCGCGGTGGACAACGTGTAGACACCTTCGCCCCGGAGCGGCTCGCCGTCGTCGATGCCGACGCCGAGCGCGGCTCCCACGGTCGGCAGCATCGCCCCTGCACACGCCCGGTATCCGGCCGGGCTCGGATGAAAACGGTCTGGACCGAACAGGTCTGCCGGAGCTGCGTCGAACTCTGGGCCGAGGATCGACCCCAACGACACCGAACTGCCGTCGGACTCGACGATCGCGATCGTCTGGGCTGCGGCGAGCCGCCGGCTCCACAGGCGGGCGACCTGCCGCAGCGGAGGCGCGACCGGCCGCAGCGTGCCGAGATCGGGGCAGGTACCCACGACCACCTTGGTGCCCGTGCTGCGGAGTGAGGCCACCGCCTCGCGCAGGGTCCGGACCGACTGCGACGGCCGCACGCCGTGGGTCACGTCATTGGTGCCGATGATGATCGCGCACACGTCAGGGAGGGCGGCCAGCGCGCGCGGGATCTGCTTCTCGAGATCAGCCGTCTTGGCCCCGACGACCGCCACTGAGCGCAGGTAGACCGGTCGGCCTGCGAGGTCGGAGAGTCCGGTTGCGAGGAACGCCCCGAAGGTCTCGGCGGGGGTTACCGCGCCGTACCCCGCCGCGCCGGAGTCGCCCAGCACGGCCAACCGGATCGGCGTCCCCGCGAGATGGGCGCCGTAGAGGCCGCTCGGGTCTGGGGGCGCGGTCGTGGCCTTGCCGATCTTGAGCCGGGCCATCTTGGCCTCCGCCTTGAGCAGTCCCCACAACGAGCCGCCGATCAGACCCAGGCCACCGCCACCGACCGCGGCGGCGGTGGCAAGCCTGCGGGCGGCGTGTGCGCGGGTCACGTGGTGGCTCCTTTCCTGTCCGGGGTCGACACTGTCCTGGTCCGGGTCCGGGGTCGACACTGTCCTGGTCCGGGGTCGACAACAGGGGGCGTGCTGCTGACAGCTGTTCGGGGGGGACCTCCACTGTAGGGGATCAGAGCCGACATTCGGAGCGGAATGCCCCGGTCCTAGAGTGGTCCTGTGGACTATGTGGACTCGTTGCTCGCCCTTGTCGGCAACACCCCCCTGCTCAAGCTCGGCAAGACGACCGACGGGGCGAAGGGGCTCGTGCTCGCCAAGGTCGAGTACCTCAACCCTGGCGGGTCCGTGAAGGACCGCATCGCCATCAGGATGGTCGAGGCGGCCGAGCAGAGCGGCGCGCTCAAGCCGGGGGGCACCATCATCGAGCCCACGTCGGGCAATACCGGCGTCGG
Source organism: uncultured Actinomycetota bacterium (assembly GCA_963750495.1). Taxonomy (GTDB): domain Bacteria; phylum Actinomycetota; class Actinomycetes; order Propionibacteriales; family Nocardioidaceae; genus JANLYC01. The sequence goes on along the minus strand of CAVVQV010000009.1, from coordinate 25,510 downwards.
TCTGGCCATGGTGGCCCAGGCGAAGGGTTACTCCTGCATTTTTGTCTGCCCCGACAAGGTCAGCGAGGACAAGCGCAACGTGCTCAAGGCATACGGCGCCGAGGTCGTCGTCTGTCCGACCGCGGTTGCCCCCGAGCACCCCAGCAGCTACTACAACGTCTCGGACCGGCTGATGCGGGAGACGAAAGACGCCTGGAAGCCCGACCAGTACTCCAACCCCGACAACGCCCGCAGCCACTACGAGTCCACGGGTCCCGAGATCTGGCGACAGACCGAGGGCAGGGTCACCCACTTCGTCACCGGCGTCGGGACCGGCGGCACGATCAGCGGCACCGGCCGCTACCTGAAGGAAGTGTCTGACGGTCGCGTCCAGATCGTCGGAGCCGACCCCGAGGGTTCGGTGTACTCCGGCGGCAGCGGGCGCCCCTACCTCGTCGAGGGCGTCGGCGAGGACTTCTGGCCGGACGCCTACGACCGCGACGTTGCCGATCGCATCATGGCGGTGTCCGATCGCGACTCCTTCATGTTCACCCGGCGGCTCGCCCGCGAGGAGGCGCTGCTGGTCGGCGGTTCGTCCGGCATGGCGGCGATGGCAGCGGTACGCCTCGCCCAGGAGCTCGACGACCCGGACGCCGTGATCGTGGTGCTGTTGCCCGACGGTGGCCGTGGCTATCTGACCAAGGTGTTCGACGACGGCTGGCTGGCGCAGTACGGCTTCCTCGGCCAGCCCGAGGAGCTCACCGTGGGTTCGGTGCTACGCGGCAAGGACGGCCGGCTGCCCGACCTCGTGCACACGCATCCGAACGAGACGATCGCCGAGGCAGTGCACATCCTGCGCGAGTACGGCGTCTCACAGATGCCGGTCGTGCTCGCCGAGCCGCCGGTCATGGCTGCAGAGGTTGCGGGCTCGGTGAGCGAGCGGGCTCTGTTGGCGGCGCTGTACGCCGGCAAGGCCAGGTTGATCGATCCGGTTTCGGAGCACATGGACGCCGCCCTGCCCTCGGTCGGTGCCGGTGAGCCGGTCTCGGCCGCTGTCGACCGGTTGCAGGAGGTCGACGCTGTTCTGGTGCAGGATGACGGCAAGCCGGTTGGGGTGCTGACCCGCCAGGACCTGCTCGGCTTCATCGCTCAGGCTTGATCAGCCGACCCCGCCGCCCAGCTCGCCGACATTGACCTGCGACACCTTCAACGCCTCCGATCCCGAACCGCGGGCGGCCAGGCGTCGCTCGATGAACTGGGCCAGCTTCGACAGCGAGTAGTTGATGATGATGAAGACCAGGGCGACCGTTGAGTAGACGAGGATCGTGCCGTCGCTGACGAACAGCGCGACCTGGCGGCCGTGGCGGACGAGCTCTCCGTAGACGACCACATAGCCCAGGGAGGTGTCCTTGAGGACGATCACGCACTGGCTGATGATCGCGGGCAGCATGAAGCGGACCGCTTGAGGCACAAGGATCAGCCGCATCACCTGTCCCTTGCGCATCCCGATGCCGTACGCCGCGTCGGACTGCCCCTGCTGCACAGCATTGATACCGGCACGGAACACTTCAGCGAGCACGGCGCCGTTGTACAGGACCAGGGCTGTGACCACGGAGCCGAGAAGTCCTAGCGACCTGAACGTGAAGTACAGGAAGATCATCAGCAGCACGAGCGGGATGGCCCGGAAGAGCTCGATGAGGATACGCGCCGGGATGCGCATGACAACGTGGTCGGACAATCGGGCCGTGGCCAGGATGATCCCGAGTGCCAGCGCCCCGACGATGGCGAACGCGGCCGCCTTGAGCGTGCCCACCAGCCCCTCGAGGAGGTAGCTGACGTTGCTGTTGGTGAACGTGTCGTTGAACACCTGGGAGGTGAGAACGCCCTCGTTGGAGAGCTTCCGGACGACGACGGCTACCAGCGCGGCAAGCACGACCAGCGTGATCACCGTGTAGGTCCGGTGGCGTGCGCGCGCCTTCGGTCCGGGGACGTCGAAGAGGAGACTGCTCATCGTGCTCTCGCCCCCTTGCGCTCGAGCAGGGTGCCCATCAGTGCGATCACCCAGACGATGAGGATGTAGCCCCCGGCCATGCCGGCGAAGATCCACCACCGGTCCCCGGCGTTGTCGTTGGTGAGCTTCTTCATGATGAAGGTCGCCTCGGTCACGCCGATGGCCAACGCGACGCTGGTGTTCTTCGCCAGCGCGATGTAGGTGCTCACCAGTGGCGGGATCGAGGCGCGGAACGCCTGCGGAAGAATGATCTGGCTCATCGTCTGGCCGAAGGTCATCCCGATCGCCCGCGCCGCCTCAGCCTGCCCCACGGGGATGGAGTTGATCCCGGATCGCAGCGCCTCGCAGACGAAGGCGGCTGCGTACAGGCCGAGACCGACGGTTGCGGCGACGAAGAAGAAGTTGAAGTAGTTGTCGATCGAGTAGTTGAAGCCCAGCTTCGGGAACGCGTCCCGGAACAGGAACAGGATGAGCAGCAGGGGAGTGTTGCGCACGACGTTGATGTAGCTGGTGCCGGCGCCGCGCATCAAGGCCACCGGCGAGACGCGGAGGGCGACCAGGAACGTGCCGAGGAAGGCCGCGATCAGCCCGGAGAAAAGCAACAGCCAGAGCGTCTTGACGAAGCCGTCGACGATCTGACCGAAGTTGTCGATCAGAACCTGCATGTCCCTCCGTTCACCTTGTCCGTGGGTGGTGGTGGCCGGCCTCCTCGCCGGCCACCACCCCCGTACGACCTACTGGCAGGGGTCGAGTGCCGGCGGGTCCGGTGTCTCGACACCGGCCTGGCCGAGCGTGTTCTCGAACGCCTTGGCCCAGGTGCCGTCGCTCTCGGCCTGCTCGATGGTGTCGGTGATGAACTGGCAGAACGCTGTGTCGCCGAGCTGGTAGCCCACGCCGTACCGCTCCTCGCTGAAGGCCTCGCCCACGACCTCGAGCTCATCCGGCGACTCAGCCGCATAGCCGAGCAGGATGGCGCCGTCAGTGGTGACCACGTCGGTGGTTCCGTTCTTCAGCGCGTCGACGCACTCGGAGTAGGTGCCCTGCGGAACGGGGTCGGCGCCGTACTTGTCCTGGGCGGTGGCCAACGACGTCGAGCCTTCGACCGAGCAGACCTTCACGCCCTTGAGGTCGTCGGGTCCGGTGATCTTGTCCTTGTCCTCCTCACGAACCAGCAGTTGCTGGCCGGTGACGTAGTAGGGGCCGGCCTGGCCGACCTCCGTGCGGCGGTCATCGGTGATCGAGTACGACGCCAGCACGATGTCGACGTCGCCGCTCTTGATGAACGGTTCGCGGTTGTCGGAGATGGTTTCTTTCCAGGTGATGCCGGAGTCGTCGATGCCCAGGGCCGCGGCGATGATCCGGCCCATCTCGATGTCGAAGCCCTCGGGGGCGTCGGCACCGGGCTTCTGGAAGCCGATCCCGGGCTGGTCGATCTTGACGCCGATCGTGATCTTGCCGGCATCGGCCAGCTTGGCCATCGTCGTACCTGCGGCGAACTCTGGGTTCTCGCTGACGGTGACCTCGGTCTTGGTGCCGGAGCTCGAGTCGTCACCGCACGAGGTCAGTGACAGAGCCAGGAGCACTGCGGCTCCCAAAGCGCCGAAGCGCGTCCTTCTGGTGATGTTCATGTGCTGCCGCTCCCCTTAGGTTCGTGCGCCGGCCAATCCGGCGTTCGTTACGGGCGTGCGAATCGATGGTGTTGAGTTGTCCGACCCAGTACGTCGGTCGGTTGTGCCTCACTCCTGTCTGGTCGATCAGTGTTGGAGGATCTTGCCGAGGAAGTCCTTGGCGCGGTCAGACTGTGGGTTGGTGAAGAACTGCTCGGGACTCGCCTCCTCGATGATGGCGCCCTCGTCCATGAAGGCCACCCGGTTGGCTGCCGTCCGCGCAAACCCCATCTCATGCGTGACGACCACCATCGTCATGCCGTCCTCGGCCAGCTCGACCATCACGTCGAGGACCTCTTTGATCATCTCGGGATCCAACGCCGAGGTGGGCTCGTCGAACAGCATCACCTTGGGCTTCATGGCCAGGGCGCGCGCGATCGCGACGCGCTGCTGCTGCCCACCCGAGAGCTGGGCGGGGTACTTGTCGGCCTGCTCGCGGACCCCGACACGGTTGAGCAGGTCCTCGGCTCGCTGGTTGGCCTCGGTCGACGACTCGCGGCGGACCTTGATGGGGCCGATGGTCAGGTTTTCCCGCACGGTCTTGTGCGCAAAGAGGTTGAACGACTGGAAGACCATGCCGACTTCGGCTCTCAGGCGGGCAAGGTCCTTTCCTTCCTCCGGGAGGAGCTCACCGTCGAGCCTGATCTCGCCCTGGTCGATGGGCTCGAGACGGTTGATCGCGCGGCACAGCGTCGACTTCCCCGAGCCCGACGGACCGATGACCACGACCACCTCGCCCCTGGCGATGTCGAGATCGATGTCCTTGAGGACGTGGAGGTCGCCGAACCACTTGTTCACCCCGTGGATGGACACGAGAGGTCCGGAATCGGGGGTTTGGGCTCGCGATGCGGCGGCTTCGGCCATGTTCCAACCTAGTCGTATCGACGCGGTTGCTGTCAAAGTGCATGGATGTGTTCGACGTGCATCCGGACCGGCAAGAGCCGGCTCGCCGCACCGTTTCCGGTGGGAGAGCCGGCTCTGTCGCGGTCCCATCGGGCCTGAGCACCCGATGCAGGGGAGGACCGTCAGGCGGGGTTGACCTTCGCGAAACCGAAGTTCTGGCCGGCCTTGAAGACGCCGACTCCGAACGTGCCGTTGATCGCGGACGCGGACGTCTTGTTGAACGTCAGCCGTACCGGACCGAGACGGGGACGGTTGGAGTCCGCGAGGTTGAAGACGGCCAGGCGGTCGCCGTGGTTCACGATCGCGGACACGTAGCCGCGCTTGAGGTTGACCCGGAAGCGCTGCAGCACGATCTGCTCGTGACCCGAGGCGAGCTTGACACCGCCGCTGTGGCTGATGCGGTTGCCGTCGGCGCTGACCTTGGTGATCGGGAAGCGCAGAGCGACGGTGCCCTCGAAACCGAAAGCCTTGGCGTGGCCGACGGGCGTGGCCGCGATGCCGGCGTTGGTGATGATCTTGGCGACCCGTGGTGCGACGGCCACCCGGGTAGCGCCGTTGCCTGCTTCGGCGGACGAGGCATTGGCTGAGGTGGCACCGAGTCCGGACGCAACCAGACCCAACGTGATGGTCGAGGTAACGGCGAGACGGCGGAACACGGGATTCATGACACTCACTCCTGATCTCTGGGATTGGGTAGCTCCCAGTGTTCGCGCTTTCGATCCTTTAAAGAACCTTCAAACTTGCGCAGAGTCTCCGGCGCGAAGGTGCATAAGAATGCGCGGGGCTTTCAGGCGGGCCGAGGATGGGCCCCGAGTCACTTGCCCAACTTCGGTGGCACGGACGTCAGGTGATCCGGCGCAAGTATCACGGAGCCGTGCGTGCGGGGTGAGTCCTGACAATCGCCGGCGAACTGCGGACGACGGTGAAGTCACGCGGTCGTAACCGCCGTGTCTCGAGCCAGTACTGGAACGTGAAATAGGGCCAGATCGTGAAGTTCCGTCCGGACTCGTCCTGGTACCAGCTCCGACAGCCGGACTGCCACACGGTGTGGTCGAGCCTGGTCTGGACGCGGTCCCGGAACCCGCGTTCGCGATCCGGCCGGACCTCGAGGTAGTCGGCACCACGGCGGTCGAGCAGATCGAGGGCCTGGACGACGTACCGGATCTGCGACTCGATCATGAACACGACCGAGCTGTGGCCGAGGCCGGTGTTGGGTCCCAGCAGGACGAAGAGGTTGGGGAAACCGGCCATGCTCATGCCGAGATGTGCTCCGATCCCTCGACGCCCCCACACATTGCCCAGCTCGATGCCGTCCCGTCCAATGATCTGCAGCTGCAGCAGGTTGCCGCTCACTTCGAACCCGGTCCCGAAGATGATCGTGTCGACCTCGTGCTCGACGCCATCGTCCGTGACGACCCCGGTCGGGCGGACCTCGACGATCTTGTCGGTGACGACGTCGACGTTGTCCTGGGCGAGTGCCGGGTAGTAGCTGTTGGAGATCAGCACGCGCTTGCACCCGATCTGGTAGTCGGGGGTGAGCTTGGCTCGCAGGTCGGGGTCGCGCACCTGTCTGGTCAGGTGGCGCTGCGCGGACCGCTCCAGAAATCCCATCGCCTTGGGGGTCAGGGCGAACCCGGCGCCCCTGCCTTCGAGCGTCCAGTACACGAACGTCCGGAACAGCCGTTGAGCCGCCGGGTGTCGGGCGTACAGATCCTGTTCCTTGGCGGTCAGCGCCCGGTCCGGCTTGGGCGTCACCCAGGCCGCCGTGCGCTGGAACAGGGTGAGCTTCTCGACCGCGGGTTGGATCTCGGGGACGAACTGGATGGCGCTGGCACCGGTTCCCACCACGGCGACGCGCCGCCCGGTCAGGTCGTGGTCATGTTGCCAGCGGGCGGAGTGGAAGGTGGTACCGGCAAAGGTCTCGAGCCCGGGTAGGTCCGGCACGGACGGCACGTGCAGCGCGCCGACGCCGGTTACGAGAACCCTGCACTGCAAGGTCTCATCGCCGTTGACCACCAGCTGCCAGGTCGCTGTCCGCTCGTCGAACGTGGCCGAGGTGACCGCGGCCCCGCACCTGATGTGCGGCGCCAGGTCGAAGTCGTCGACGAGCCGGCGCAGGTAGTCCCAGATCTCTGCCTGGGGGGCGAAGAGACGGCTCCAGTCCGGGTTCGGGGCAAAGGAGAAGCAGTAGAGCGGTGACGGGATGTCGCAGGCGCATCCTGGATAGGTGTTGTCGCGCCAGGTGCCGCCGAGGTCGTCGTCCTTCTCGAGGATCACGAAGTCGTCGCGGCCGGACTGCTTGAGCTTGATCGCCATCCCGAGACCGGCAAAGCCGCTGCCGATGATCACGGCATCCTTCACGTCGCCCACCCGTCGACGCTAACACTGGTGGGTGGCCGCTCCCAGGTCAGCCGATCCGAAGCAGCACGTTGTCGATGAGCCCGTTGAACTGGTCGGACGCCGGCTCGATCGTCTCGCCGTCCGAGCCGAGCTTGGCCCCGATGGTCAGCGGCAGGGTCTGGCTGGGAGGAGTCAGGTCGCCGGTCTGTCCGTGCTCGGCGACTTCGGCTGTCGTCGCCACACCGTTCGACGCCCAACCGGAGACCGTGAGGCTCAGGCCGTCGGCCGTACGCGCGCAGCGCAGCCGGTACCAGCGGCCTGGGCCGAGCGGCGACGTCGAGCTGACCTGGACGTCGCCGCTCGAGCCCTTGACTCGGCAGCTGGCCACCCCTTCGTCGATCTCGAGCTTGTACTGGGTCGGATCGGCATACAGACCGCGCTGCACGACGTTGTTGCCGTCGTCTGTGCTGCCGGGCGCCTGGGAGTCAGCGTCCAGCCTGACGTCGGCGCCGAAGACGAAGTCGCCTGAACCCGGGTTGAGATCGTCGGACGAGCCGGCCCCCGGGACGACCCGGATCAACGCACGCGGACCAGCAACGACCGGAGCGAACGGCGGGAAGCGCAACGCCCGGTCGACGCCTCGTTTCCTGCCGGGCTGGGTGACCAGGCCGCCGCCTCCCGATGCCACCACGCTGATGTCGTACGACCCTGAACCGCCGGACCTGATGCGGTGGACCGTGGCAGCATCGGTGAGCGGATCGTCGAAGCGGAGATCGAGGACGGCAACCTGGCCCTGGTCGGTCTGGGACGTCGACGAGGGTGGGGCGCTCACCGGGTCCTGGCTCTCGCCGCCGCAACCGCTGGTGGCGGCAAAAAGGAGACAGACGCCGAGCCCAGCGATCCGACGCGGTTGACCGAAAGATCGCCACCGGCGAGGCTGTCGCGGCATCGTCATACGGCACTGTAGAACCGGATTCTCACTTCGGCAGCCGCTCTCGGGTCTTCGGCGGTCCGTGTCGGCGTCCCCGGGTAACGTCCGCGACATGGCTTCTGGACTGCACTTCGGTTTCGTCGTCCCGTACGCCGATGCGCGCGAGTTCGCCGAGCTGGCGATGCTGGGCGAGCGGCACGGCTGGGACGCGGTCTTCAGCTGGGAGGCGCTGTGGGGGGTGGACGCGTGGGTGGCGTTGGCGGCCGCGGCGATGGCGACGGAGCGGATCAGGCTCGGCACGCTGCTGACTCCGATACCTCGGCGACGACCGTGGGACCTGGCGACCACGGTGCGCACGGTCGACACGTTGAGCGGCGGACGCACGATCCTCGGAGCCGGGCTGGGAGCGCTGCACGACGGCTGGACGGCCTTCGAGCCCGATGAGGGACGCAAGACACGCGCCGAGAAGCTCGATGAGGGGCTCGCGATCTACGACGGGCTGATGAGAGGGCAGCCGTTCGCCTTTCAGGGCAAGCATTTCTCGGCAGCGCCGACCGACTTCATGCTGCCTGACCCACCCGTGCAACAACCACGACCTCCGGTCTGGGTCGTTGGTGCACACGTTGTGGGGCGCCGGCGCCAGCCGTCGCTCGAACGGGCCGCCCGTTGGGACGGGCTGCTTCCGCAGGTGGTCGACAAGGACGAGCGAGGCAAGCCCGACCAGCTCCAGGCCTTTGCCGACGTGGTGGGCGCCGTACGCCTGATCAGGGAGCGCGCGGGCTTGCCGTGGGAGGGTTACGACGTGGTGGTCGAGGCAGACAGCAGCCGCCAGTTCGTGCAGCTCGAACCGGCCGAGCCCGCGGCGTGGGCGCAAGCAGGAGCGACCTGGTGGGTCGAGAGCTGGTGGAGCCTTGGCCGCGCCGCCGAGGACAATGCCGAGCTCCGACGGCGCATCAGCGCTGGACCGCCGGGCTGATGGATTCCTCGCCGGAATACGCCGAACAGGTCGCTACGACGTTTGACCTGGGCACTCCAAGAGCACCGATGGTCTGGGCGGCCAAGGGTGAGCAGGGTGTCATCTGGCGGCTGGACACGGTGCGGGGATCCTTTGCTGTCAAGGAGCTGCTGGTCGCCCAGACCGAGTCCGGAGTGGCTCGCGAGGTCGCCTTCCACGAGCGAGCCGCGACCACTGCCACGACGTACGAGGTCGCCGGCACGGTGCGCACCCCCGAAGGTCGGGTGCTCGCCACCATCGCTGGTCGACAGCTGCGCGTGCAGACCTGGCTCGACATGGCCGGCCCCGATCCCGGTCTCGATCCCGCCGCGATCGGTCGGATGCTCGCCGAGCTGCACGCGGCGGGTGACGCGAGCGCCGCGGAGGTCGACCCGTGGTACACCCACGCGGTCGGTGCCGCCCGCTGGCACGAGCTCGTCGACGGACTGTCAGCAGTGGGCTCGCCGGCCCTCGACCGCATTGCGAGGGTCGTGCCGCGGCTCATCGAGCTCGAGACCCTGCTCGCCCGGCCGACCCGGCTCCGGATCTGTCATCGCGACCTGTGGGCCGACAACGTCCGGCTCACGCCCCAGGGGCGGCTCTGTGTCTTCGATTGGGACAACAGTGGGCCGGCAGACCCCGGCCACGAGCTGGCGATGCTGCTCTACGAGTACGGCCTGGACTCACCGGAACGTATCGGCGCCCTGCTCGACGCCTACCGGTCGGCGGGCGGCCCTGGACGCGTCACCGGGCCTGGCGACCTGACCATGGTCATCGCGCAGTTCGGCCACTTCTACGAGATGGCGATCGAGACGCTGCTTCGACCCGACGTGACCCCTGACGACGTGGCCTGGGCGAACGGTCGGTTCGACGAGCTCGAGGAGCGACCCCTGATGATGGCATCGATCGACCTGATGATGGATGCGATCCAGGGCCGTTGATGCTCAGGCGCGACCGTCGAGGAACATCCGCAGCCGGGCGCCGGAGTCGTCCTCGCCCGGGACGTGCCCATTGACGGCCCGAGACGCCCAACCCAGCCGCAGCGCGATCTCGACTGCGGCGACGAGGTCGACGTCATACCTCGCCGCGAACGGCTCGAGATAGGCATCGCGGAAGGGCACGATGTCGATGGAGTTCTCCTCGTCGTCGAGGCCCCAGGCGATCTGGCCGTTGAGCGTGACCGCCAAGGTGAAGAACGGATGTGAGATGCAGGCGTCGCCCCAGTCCATGACCAGGTAGCGGCCGTCTCGTACGAACACCTGGCCGTCGTGGAGGTCATCGTGCTGGATCGTCTCCGGGATGCCGAAGGCTGAGAGCTGGTCGGAAAGCTCCTGGACGTACGACACCGCGTCCTTGAAGCGCTGCTCGGCATCGATCTCCTTGACCAGCTGCTCGTACTTCTCGGGCAGCGTGGCCATGCGTAGGTCAGGAGCGCCGGCGGCCAGGAGCTCGTCGACGTCGTCCATCAGCGCCAGCTGGATCGTGGCGTAGTCGCGGAGCACGTCCTTCCAGCGCTCGAGGCTCTCCTCGCGCGAAATGATCTGGCGGAGCTGCTCACCCGCGTCTGCCAGCAGCATCCAGCCGGACTCGCGGTCTGACGCCAACAACGGGGGGACCAGGGCCGGCACGCGCCGTGACAGGATCTCGGCCACCGCGGCCTCGTGGCGCAGGACGTCCATGTTCGCCTTGAACCAGACGGCACCGGCGTCGGTGGGCACGCGCATCACCGTCGACCAGACGCGCACGTGCGGCTGCTCGATCTGGGCGGTCTGCTTGATGCCGAGCCGGTCGAGCCCGGTCGCGATCCAGGAGTACGCCGACTCCTGCCACTGCGGGTCTGTCCACGGGCTGGCCATGCGGAGACTGTAGGGGCCACTGCTCGAGGCCGCGACCGCTTTTCGAGCCGCCACCTGCTGGTCGAGCCTTGCGTCAAGCTCAGGGCAGGTCCGTCGAGATCACCATGGCCGAGCCACAGACTGGGAGGTTGCGCAGGTTTCAGCGTGCGTCTGACCTGCACAACCTCCCAGTGGGTGGACCTGGCGTGCCCGCTGGTCGGCCCTTCGGCCAGTTCAAGTCGGGCCGCCGAGATCGAGGATCTTCAGGCAGCCGGGATGACCGGGAGTGCGGGAAGGGCCGGGTGGGCCCGGTGGGTGCCGGTGTGGTCGACCAGGAGATAGCGGCCATGCGGGGTGCGCCACACGAACACGCCGGTGAACGGTTGGGCGACGTGCCAGTGGCCGTGGGTCTTGACCCGGTGGTGGAACCGGGTGATGGGGCCGAGCTTGCCCACTGCGGTTTGACCGGGTGGCCCACCGTCGTCGGGTTTGACGAACGGAATGGTGTGGTCGATGTCGCCGGTCCTGCGGGTGGAGGTGGCGTAGGGGAAGCAGTCCACCGGGATGGCCAGGTGGATCGTTTCGCGGATCCGGTCGGGGATCTCATACGCATCGACCGGGATCTGGTCGTTGAGGTCGATCACCGGTTTCACGGTCACGTGGGTGTGGCCGAGCCAGGACTTCACCCGGTCCAGGGTGACGGGTCCGACCTGCTCCACCCTGGCCACTCCTTGTCCGGTGGTCAACGCCTGGTCGGTGAGGTGGACATACAAGGTGACGTCGGGCCGGGTGTCGACCCGGCGTTGCACTGTGGAGGACGCCTCGACGGGTTCGGGATGCTCGGTGGCGGCGTCGAGGTCGGCGAACAGGTCCAGCGCCCGTTGCGGGTCGGCCAGGATCCCCACCGCCGCCGCCCGCCGCACATCGAGCGGGCGGGTGTCACCGAGCGCGCCCAGGCCGGTGGCCATGCCGCCGATGGTGGCGTTGAACCCCAGCGCGTCGGGTGCCTCGGCTCTGATGAAGATCTCTCGGATGTCGGTTTCGGTGGTCTGGTCGGTGAGCCATACCCCCAGCGACGCCTGCGCTTGTGCGTCGGCCTCAGCCGCAGCCTCGGGGTCACACTCCAGCCAACAGGCTTGAATGATCGCCTCGATCCGCCCCCACGACAGCGCGTGGGCGTACTTCGCGATCCTGCGGTCCACCACCGCCACGGTCTCCAGAGACAGGTGGCGGGTGGCTTCGGCGCACTTGCGGCCGATCCACGGCTTCACCTCACCAGCCACGATCCGGCCCCACAGGAGCGGGAGCCGGTGCCGCAAGTCCAACGCGTCCCCGACCAGCCGCTCCGCCGCCGTGGTGGACGTCGCCAGCACGACACCGAGCTCGGCCGGCGCGAACTCCGCCACGCTCGGGGTGCCCGCGCCGCCGAACCGGACCAGCTGCTCACTCCCGGGCAGCAACGGACTGGTCGCCCGGGCGAGCTCGCTGTGCAGGTCAGCCCAACGGGCGGCGGCGTGCAGGATGTCGACCTCGGCCCGGTCCGCGGAAGCGCGGGCGCTCTCGACATAGGACAGGATGGCTGCCGCGTCGAGAGCATCAAGGTCGGTGTCGAACATGTGTTCGATTCTATCTGGCCCGCCCGACAGTGCCCAGACATTTCTTCGCCTTGTGCGCAAGGGTTTCCGGGCTCGACAAGCCTGTCCTGCGCTTGTCCAAGGGCTCGACCGCCCAAGGGTGGGGCTCGTCCGCCGAACGATGCCGTGCTCTCTACGGAGAGGCGCCTGGATGCCTTGACGAGGATGATGGCACCGAGCATTGCCAGCCGGCGATCCGTGGGAGGTTCAATGAGCGGTGCTGGACGCATCGTCCATCGCCCCGGCTACGCCGTACGGCTTCCGGGTGGGCAAGGTGCGGAGCAGCAAGCTGAACATCGACCTACCGCGGCGATGGTCGGGTACTTCGACGACCTCAGCGCAGCACTTGCCGCCGGGGACGCGGACCCGGCCGATCTGGGAGCTATCGCCGAGCGCCATTCCATGGAGATCATCGGTCCGGTGCCGGAAGGCTACCTCTGACTGGTGGACCTACTCGCCGGTGCGGCCGTCGATGCGTTCGCGAAGCAGGTCGGCGTGGCCGTTGTGTCGGGCGTACTCCTCGATCATGTGGCAGAGCAGCTCGCGCAACGAGATCTTGCCTCCGTCGAACGTCACGGTGTAGCCGAGGTCGTCGGTCCTGCCGATGAAGGCGTCGGTGAACGCACATTCCTCCCGCCACGCCGCCCAGGCCTCCTCGACGACAGCGGGATCGGCGACCGCGCCGTCCCAGTCGCCGTCGCGGTTGTCCGGGGTGCAGTAGCGCTGCGGAACCTGCTGCTGCGCCATCCGGCGCCGGAACCAGCTGCGTTCGACCTCGGCCATGTGCCGGACGAGCCCGAGCAAAGACATGGACGACGGCTCGACCGATCGGCGGGCCAGCTGCTCGGCGTCGAGGTCGGAGCACTTGAGCTCCATCGTCAGACGCTGGTAGAGGAGGAACTCCAGCAGGGTGGCGCGCTCGTCACCCTGCGACACGACGTGAGCTGCGCGCGGGTCGTCCTCAGGGTCGACGAACAGGTCGGGGAACTTCCGAGTCGTGGACATGCCACGATCATCGACCGAAGCGTGGTGATCCTCAAGCGAGTATTTCGATGCGTCACTCGATGTCGACCGTGAGATCCATCGTGTGGGGTTCGAAGCTGTCGAGGTGCTCGCGGATCGCTGAAACGCTTTCGGTGAAGGCGGCGGAGGAGCGCCACTCGGCGACACGCTCGGCCGAGGCCCACGGCCCGGAGCTCACGAACAGTCTCGGGTCGTCCTGGTCGCGCAGCAGGGTCGCACTGGCTTCGGGGAAGTCCACCTTGGTGCGGTCGGCCAGCGACCGCCATGCGGCGACGAACGGGTCCTCGTGGCCGGCCTTGACCCTCCAAAGCCCCAGCGTGTAGATGCTCATGGCCGCCTCCTGGGCCGATTGGTCAGCTCTGGCGCACGTCACTCATGATCGCTTGGCGACCAGCTCGACGAGGTTGCCGTCAGGATCGCGAACGACGGCGTTGCGGTTGTTGTTGCCGACGTCGTGCGGCTCGATGGCCACGCGGACGCCCTCCCTGACCAGCATGGCGCACGTCTCGTCCACGTCATCGGTCCAGAGCACCACCGACATGGCTGGAGCACCCGGAGCGGTGTCCACTCCGTGCACTCTCTTGGCCGCCTCGACTGTTCCGAGCCCGATCACGAAGCCGGCAGCGGCCATCTCGACGTGTTCAGGCATTCCCTCGGTGGGGCTCCGGAAGGTCTCGGGCAGCCCGAGCAGGTCTCGGTAGAAGGCGACGCCGGCCTCGATGTCGCGCGTGTACAGGTTGACCAGTCCAGATGCGATCATGTCGCCAGCCTATGAGGCTCGGGACGACCAAGCAGTTGCGGGCTGGACCCCCGTGATGACCTAGCTCTGGCTCTTGGGCCGCGGCTTGAACCGGCGAACCTCCTGAGGCCAGCCGCAGGCTTCCGCGATCTTGCCGGCCCACATCTTGGCGGCCTGCTCGTCGGCCACGTCCACCACGGTGAGCCCGCCCAGGAACTCCTTGGTCTCGACATAGGGCCCGTCGGTGACGAGCAACGTGCCGCTGGTCACGTCAGCGGTGAAGACCGGGCCGTCGTCCTCTTCCAGGCCCCCCCCGAACACGTACACGCCCGCCGCCTTCATCTCGTTCACGACGGCCATGGCAAGCGGCCCGCGCCCGCGGAACCACTCCTCGGTGTGGTCGCCCACCCACTGCTGGTTGAAGTAGATGAGGTACTCCGTCATGCCTGCTCCTCTTCTCAGCCGCGGACCCGGTGTCCGCCTCTCCATGAACTCCACGAACGGAGGCGACCCGATCCGACACCGGGAGGCAGTTTTCTCCGACCCACCGGTCAGGCGTCGGCGTACTGGACGCCCGTGGCGTGGATGGGGCAGTACCCGTTCGGCACCTTCACCAGGTACTGCTGGTGGTAGTCCTCAGCGAAATAGTAGGTGTCGAGCGGGAGGATCGAGGTCTTGATCTCGCCATAGCCCGCCTTGGTCATCTGCACCTGGTAGGCGTCGCGCGACTTCTCGGCCACCGCCTGCTGCTCTGGCGTCGTGGTCAGCAGGATCGAGCGGTACTGGCTGCCGATGTCGTTGCCCTGGCGCATGCCCTGCGTGGGGTCGTGCGACTCCCAGAACACCTTCAGCAGGGCTTCGTAGCTGAGCTTGCTGGGGTCGAAGACGATCCGGACAACCTCTGCGTGCCCGGTTCGCCCCGAGCAGACCTCTTCGTAGGTCGGGTTGGGTGTCACACCGCCGGCGTACCCGACAGACGTCGAGTAGACGCCGGGCAGCTGCCAGAAGGTCTGCTCCTCGCCCCAGAAGCAACCCAGTCCGACGACGGCGACCTCGGAGCCCTCCGGCACGTCACCCTCGATGGGCGTCCCGAGGACCAGATGCTTGTCGCCGACTCCGAACGGACGGGTCGCGCGGCCAGGCAGCGCAGTGTCAGCAGCGGGGAGCTCGGTCTTGTTGCGGCCGAAGATCATCAGCGGTCCTCTCGTCGAAGGTGGCACCTGCAGCAACCAGGAGGCCAGAGACGGTATTCCGGCCGAGTTCTTACGGGACCGTGACGCAGCGACCCGTCAGGCCAGCTCGGCGAGGAGCTCGGTCATGGCCGCCAGGTACAGGTCGACGTCGTCCGTGGTCGCCGGCACCGAGCAGGTCGGACCAGCGCCGACGATGGCCTCCCACACCCCACGGTTGGCGAGGTAGACCCGCATCAGCCGACGAAGCGGTATGTCGAACGAGGCAAGCGACTCGGCCGCGGTGCGGGGCATGGTCGGAGCGAACGTGAGACCGCTTCGCGGCCAGAACCGGTGCACGGTCCACGGCAGCCCCGCCGAGGTCACGAGCTGGGACAGGCCGTCGGCCAACCGGGTCCCGAGCTCCTGGGTGCGGGCGTAGGCCTCGTCGGTCAGCACTTCGGCCATGGTCGCGCGGGCGGCCGCCATCGACAACGGGTTGCCGAACAGCGTCCCGCCGGTCGCGACGAGCGGCTTGGCGTCGTCGCGTCCCGCCGGGCGTTGCAGCACCTCCGCCACCTGCTCGGTCATGCCGTAGGCGCCGAGCGGGATACCGGCCGCAATCGACTTGCCGACGGTGACGAAGTCCGACTCGAGTCGCCAGCACGCGGTGAGGCCACCCGGCCCGACGACCTGCGTGTGCGTCTCGTCGTACGCGAGCAGGGTGCCGGTGGCGGCCGTCATGGCGCGCAACCCGGCATGGAACCCGTCGTCCGGCATGAGCAGTCCGGTGTTGTTGGTGAGCGCGGGTTCGGTGATCACGACGGCCACCTCGCGGGTGGCGAGCACACGCTCGAGAGCGGCGAGATCGTTGAACGGCACGATGCGGGTGCGGGAGGTCACGTCAGCGGGCAGTCCCGCCTCCTCGGGCGCGAGCCGGCCGTCGACCAGCTCGACCAGCGCCTCGTCCAAGTGCCCGTGGTACTTGCCGTCGAAGAACAGGACTTGCTCGCGGCCCGTCACGGCGCGGGCTACGCGGATCACCTCGGTGTTCGCGCTCGTCGCGGCCAGCGTGAACTGCCACATCGGCAGGCCGTAACGGCGGCCCAGCTCACGCGCGACCCAGATCGAGTCCTCGCTCGGCAGCATGAACTGCGACCCGGCGGCCACCCGACGACTCACCGCCTCGACCACGGGCGCTGGACCGTAGCCGGTGAACATCGACATGTCCGCGATGTTGAAGTCGGCGTACTCGTGTCCGTCGACGTCGCGGAAGCGCGCGCCCGACGCCTCGGCCACGAACAGCGGCGGATGGTCGTACGACGTCTGCAGCCAGCTCATCGGTACGCCGTTGGGCATCACCGCCTGGCCCTGCTCCCACAGCTCCGAGCTGCGTGGGCGGGCCGCGACGAACGCCTTGTCCTCGCGAGACTTCAGTTCCTGGACGCGGGTGGGATCGATCCGGGTTGTCGGCACGCTGACATCCTGCTCCTCGCGGCCGGCAAATTCTTTGGCGCGTTCGGGTGGTTGTGGTTGGCTGCCCGCATGGCGGACGCATGGTTTGACGGCATTCGTCAGGTGCACGAGCTCCAGACCGACCGGGACGATGCGGCCGTCGTCGCGCTCTGGGCAGCGGCCACCGACGCGCGGCGCGAAGGGACGGGACTCGACCGTCGCGTGCATGAGCCCGCCGGCTCCGCACTGCGGCGGCCCGGTGCTTTCGGCGTCGGCGTGTTCGAGGCGGACGGCCTGATCTCCATGGCGGTGGGGCTACCAGCGGTCGACGACGACGGACGCGGCACCCGTGTCATCCCGGGGTTGATGCACATCTCCACGGTGGCCACCGAGCCGCACCGATGGGGCGAGGGTCTGGGTCGACGCGTCGTCAAAGCGATCCTGGCCCACGGCGTCCGCCGCGGCTACGCCCGGACGCAGCTCTGGACCCACGCGAGCAACCCGATCTCGCGGCACCTGTACGAGTCGCTCGGCTTCACCTGGTCCGGTCGCGCCAAAGCCGACGACTACGGCGAGGAGATCGTTCACTACACCCGTGAGCTGACCGCCGACCCGGTGCAGCCCCGAGCGGCGGCGCGGCTGCTGTGCCTCGACGCCGAGGACCGCCTGCTGCTCCTGCAGTGGCGTGACCCCTCCGACGGTCACGTCTTGTGGGAACCGCCCGGAGGTGGCCTCGAACCCGGTGAAGACGCCCACACCGCGGTTCTCCGGGAATGGGCCGAGGAGACCGGGCTGCCGTCGCCCACCCTCCAGGGTGAGCCGGTGCTGGTTGCGCGAGACCGCCTGTGGCTGGGCGACCGACACGTCGGGGACGAGAGCTTCTTCCTCGGCCACGCGTCATCCGCCGGGAATCCAGACGTGTCCGGTCACACCGAGATCGAGCAGGCGTCCTACCTCGGTCACCGGTGGATCCCCTGGCAGGAACTGGATGACCTCGACGGTGCCGACGAGCCCGAGGTGCTCGCCGTCCTGCGTCGCCTCGCCCCCGAGGGCCCCTGGGCGCTCCGCCAGCCATAGGCTTCGGACCATGAGCTCCGCACACGGTTTCGAAACCAGGGCGATCCACGCCGGCCAACCCTCAGATCCCAACAACGGGGCGGTGATGACTCCGATCTACGCGGTCAGCACCTATCAACAGGACGGCGTCGGCGGCCTGCGGAACGGCTACGAGTACTCGCGCACCGGCAATCCCACCCGCCGTGCGCTCGAGGACTGCCTGGCTGCCTTGGAAGAAGGCGGCCGCGCCGTCGCTTTCTCCTCCGGCATGGCCGGTGAGGACGCGTTCCTTCGTGTCGTCTGCTCGCCCGGTGACCACGTCGTCATCCCCAACGACGCGTACGGCGGCACCTACCGTCTCTTCAAGCAGGTCTTCGAGCCATGGGGGCTCGACCACACGCCCGCCTCCGTGCACGACACGGAGTCGATCGCGGCGGCCATCCAGCCCGGCCGGACGAAGGTGGTCTGGGTCGAGACGCCCTCCAACCCGTTGCTCGGCGTGGCCGACATCCCTGCGATCGCCCAGCTCGCGCACGATGCCGGCGCCCTGCTGGTCGTCGACAACACCTTCGCAACGCCTTACCTGCAACGGCCCCTGGCGCTCGGCGCCGACGTGGTCGTCCACTCGACGACCAAGTACGCCGGTGGCCACAGCGACGTGGTGGGCGGCGCGGTCATCACCGCTGACGAAGGGCTGGGGAACCAGATCGCGGTCTTCCAGAACTCCACCGGCGCCATCGCGGGACCTTTCGACGCCTACCTGGTGCTACGAGGTCTGAAGACCTTGGCGGTGCGGATGGACCGGCACTGCGACAACGCCGAGCGCATCGTGGAGTTCCTCAGCCAGCACGATGCCGTCGGGCAGATCTTCTACCCTGGCCTGAGCGACCATCCCGGCCACCAGGTCGCCGCGGCGCAGATGAAGCGCTTCGGTGGGATGGTGTCGCTCCGAGTCAAGGGCGGTCACGAGGCTGCTCTCCAGGTGTGCAACCGGGCTCGGGTGTTCACGCTGGCCGAGTCGCTGGGTGGCGTCGAGTCGCTGATCGAGCTGCCCGCCACCATGACACATGCGTCCGTGGCCGGGTCGGAGCTCGAGGTCCCGAACGATCTCGTCCGGCTCTCCGTCGGGCTGGAGTCCGTCGAGGACCTGGTCGCCGACCTCGACCAGGCACTCGCCGGCTGAGGTAGACCGTCGGTGTCCCTGGTCTACTGCGTCGACTTCGGGTCGACGTTCACCAAGGCGGCCCTCGTCGACGTCGAGAACGGTGAGCTGGTCGGCACCGGGTCGCACCGCACGACGCTCGACACCGACGTCCTGGACGGCTGGGACGCGATCCGCGCAGAGCTGGAAGCCCTGGCAGCTCCACGCTCCGGAGCACCCATCCCCGTGCTGGCCTGCTCGTCCGCGGGCGGCGGCCTGCGGATCGCCGTGGTCGGCAACGAGGAGCTCGTCACGGCGGAGGCGGGCCGGCGCGTGGCGCTGTCGAGTGGCGGGCGGGTCGTCCACGTGTCATCCGATGCTGTCGACCTGGCCGCCCTGCGCGACAGCGACCCGGACGTCGTGTTGCTGGTGGGTGGCACCGATGGCGGCAACTCCGAGGTGCTGCTGGCCAACGCGGCGGCGCTCGCCGGGGCGTCCTGGACGGGGCCGGTGGTCGTCGCGGGAAACCGCGAGGCCGTGGACGAGATCGGGGCAGGCTTCGACCGGGCTCGGGTGCCGTTCGTCGTGGCGCCCAACGTCGTACCGCGGATCGGAGTGCTTGAACCTCAGGGGGCACGCGCTGCGATCCGCGAGATGTTCCTGACGCACGTGATCGGTGGCAAGCACCTGTCGTCTCGCACGGACTTCACTGCCATGGTCAAGGGCGCCACCCCTGACGTCGTGCTGACGGCCGTCGAGCTGCTGGCGGCCGGGCTCGGGCCGGAGCGTCCCGGGGCAGGGGACGTCGTCGTGGTCGACGTGGGCGGGGCGACCACCGACGTGCACTCGGTCGTGGAGGTGGATCCCGAGGACGCGGGTCTGGCCCGCGAGGTCGTGGCGACCGTTCCGGTCAGCCGGACGGTGGAAGGTGATCTCGGGATGCGCTGGAGTGCGGTGCCGACCGTGACGGCCGCTCGCGCCGCCGGGCTCGAGATCG
Organism: uncultured Actinomycetota bacterium; assembly: GCA_963750495.1. Lineage (GTDB taxonomy): Bacteria > Actinomycetota > Actinomycetes > Propionibacteriales > Nocardioidaceae > JANLYC01. The sequence continues at coordinate 5,636 of CAVVQV010000009.1, read as the reverse complement.
GCACTGACGTGGCTGCAGCCGCTGAGGCACGCCGCCAGGATCCGAGCCTGGTGCCCTACGGTCCCGCCGAGGTCGGGCACGACCTGGCGATCGCGTCAGCCGCGGTGCTGCTGGCTGTACGCCGGCACGCGGGGCGTCAGCAGGTGGTGTTCAGCCCGGACGGGCGGCTGGTCGAGCGCAGCGGCAAGGATCTGCGCGAGGTCCACCTGCTGGTGGGGTCCGGAGGTGTCCTGCGGCACAACAGTGACGCCGACGCGAAGGGGGTCCTGTCCGCCGCCACCGGTGACCACGTCGAAGGCGGCTGGCTCATGCCGCGCGCACCCCAGGTCGTGATCGACCACGACTACGTGCTGGCCGCGTCCGGCCTCCTTGCCGCCGACCACCCCGAGACGGCGTACACGCTCCTGCACCGACTACTCCGCTGACCGGAGTTGTCGAGATCCAGACCGCTGATCGAGCTTGTCGAGATCGAGGTCTCGACCAGCCCGACCGCCGGGCCGGCTCAGTGGGCGAGGGCGATCTCCGCGGGTTCGGCGCCAGGAGCCTCGGTCGGCGCCTCGCGTGCCTTGAGCGGGATCTCCTTGATGAACAACGACACCACCAACGCGATCACGACGACCGGGATGGCCCACAGGAACACGTCGTGCAGGGAGTCTGCAAAGGCCTGCAGCACGAGGCCGTGCACGGGCTCAGGCAGCTCTTGGATCTTTTGCACGTTGCCGGTGATGTCGCCACTGGCGGGGACCGCGCCGCTCGAGCTGCCGTTGAGCTGGTCGGCCAGGTGTACGGCGAGGCGGCTGGACAGGATGGCCCCGAACACGGCCGCACCGAAGGTTCCACCCATCGAGCGGAAGAACGCGACTGAGCTCGTCGCCGTGCCCATGTGTCGCCGGTCGACGGCGTTCTGCACGATGGTGACGATGATCTGCATACTGAACCCGAGACCGGCACCGAAGACGTAGAACGACACGGCCGCCTGCCAGTACGGCGAGGTCGCGGTCATCACGGAGAGCATGTACAGAGCGGCGATCACCGTGACCGCGCCCACGATCGGGAAGATCCGGTAGCGACCGGTCCGGCTCATCCAGATCCCGGACGAGATCGAGGTGGAGAAGATTCCCACCACCATCGGCAGCAGCGCCAGGCCGGAGTCCATCGGGCTCATGCCCTTCACGACCTGCAGGTAGACCGGCAGGAAGATGATGCCGCCGAACATCGCGAAGCCGATGATGAAGCTGTACAGGTTGCTGGTGCGGAAGACCGAGAGACGGAAGAGCTCGAGCGGGATGATCGGCTCTGCGGCGCGCGACTCGACGAACACGAACAACGCGGTCAGTGCAACGCCGGCCGCGACGAGTCCGAGTGCCAACGGAGAGCCCCAACCGTGGTCCGGGCCCGCCCAGGTGGTGTAGAGAAGGAACGAGCTGACGCTTGCGACGATGATGGCGGCACCGAGGTAGTCGATCGAGTGATCGCGCCGGACGTGCTCGATCTTGAGGGCCATCGACGTGATGACGAGAGCAGCGATGCCGATCGGGATGTTGATGTAGAAGATCCACCGCCAGCCGGGGCCGTCGGTGAAGAAGCCACCGAGCACCGGGCCGAGGACGCTGGACGTGCCGAAGACGGCGCCGAAGTATCCGCCGTAACGGCCACGCTCACGTGGCGGCACGACGTCGCCCATCGTCGCCAGGGCCAGCGCGAAGAGGCCGCCACCGCCGAGACCCTGGACGGCACGGAAGGCGATGAGCTCCTCGATGCTCTGCGCCATGCCGGACAGCAGGGAGCCGGCGAGGAACGTGATGATCGCGGCCTGGAAGATCAGCTTGCGACCGTACAGGTCCGAGATCTTGCCCCACAGGGGCGTGGAGGCCGTCTGGGTGAGCAGGTATGCCGTGACGACCCACGAGAGCTTGCTGAGCCCGCCGAGCTCACTGGTGATGCGGGGGAGCGCGGTGCCAACGATCGACTGGTCGAGTGCGGCGAGGAACATGCCGGCCATCAGGCCACCCATCACCACCAGGATCTGGCGGTGTGTCAGGTAGCCCTGCGCATCCGGTGTCTGGGTCTGCGTCATACGGACACGCTGCTTTCTTGACGGTCATTGGCCTCGCGCAGGTCGGCTGCGAGGCGGGTGAGAAGTTCTTGGAGCAGGTCCTTGTCGTGCTGGGCCCACGGTCCGAGGACGGTCTTGATGCGCTCCAGGCGGCGCTGGAAGGAAGCCTGCATGGTGCGGTGACCGGCGGCGCTCAGATGGATGAGACTGGCGCGGCCGTCGTCGGGATCGGGCGTGCGCTCCACCAGGCCCTTGTCCTCGAGCTGCTTGATCTGCCGGCTCACGGTGGACGCGTCGAGCTCGACCCTTGCAGCGAGGTCGCACAACCGTATGCCGTCGTGGCACATCAGCTGCTTGGCGAGGGGGAACGTCGAAGGATCGACCTCGTCATCGGGGTGTCGGGTGCGGAGTCGCCGACCGGCTTGCATGAGCAGACCGATGACGGCCTCCTCAGGAGACTGCGGCTGCTCCTGGGCGGCAGCATTTGATTGCATGCCCCAAGCATATATCCAGCAGCTGGGCACACAAGCGCCCGGAGAATGCCCGGCGGTGGGTCAGCGGCGGCCGAACGGGTCGAATCGGCTCAGCCAGCGCAGCCGCTCGATCCGGCGCAGCCGCTGGGCGGGAATCTGACGCTGCAGGGGCAGCAGGTGGGTGAGACCGTCGTGCTCGGCGACGAGCAGGGTCGCTTCGTCGTCGTACGCGGCGGCCAAGGCGTGAGCGTCCTGCAGGTGGTCGACGGTGACCGCGCGGTTGATGCGGTCGACGTACTCCGCGTGCAGCGCGTCGAGGCTGGTCAGCAGGGGACTCTTGGTGGTCATGGGTGGAACTTCCTGAGAGATGGTGCGGTGCGGACGGTTCCATCGTTGCCGTCGCGCATGACAACCGCGTTACGGCCGTCGGTCGATCAGATGATGATCTGGGGCTCTACTCTTCTGACATGAACATCGAAGACGCTGTTCAACCTTCCCTGGAGACTCCCGCTGTGCCGGAGGTCACGCTGGCCCACATCCAGGCCGCCCGGGAAGAGCTGCGCGGCACGGCCCTGGTCACCCCGATGGAGGGGTCGCGATGGCTGGACGCGCTGACCGGGCAACGGGTGTCGCTGAAGTGCGAGAACCTGCAGCGCACGGGGTCGTTCAAGATCCGGGGCGCCTACCTGCGCATGAGTCGGCTCAGCGCGGAGGAGCGGGCGCGTGGTGTGGTGGCGGCAAGCGCCGGCAACCACGCCCAGGGTGTCGCGCTGGCCGCCTCGCTCCTCGGTATCAAGTCCACGGTGTTCATGCCGAACGGTGCACCGATCCCCAAGGAGAAGGCCACGCGTGGCTACGGGGCCGAGGTGCGGTTCGTCGGGCACACGATCGACGAGTGCCTGGTCGAGGCCAGGAAGTTCGAAGCCGAGACGGGCGCAGTTCTCATCCACCCCTTCGACCACGTCGACATCGTCGCCGGCCAGGGCACGTGTGGTCTCGAGATCCTCGAGCAGACACCGGACGTGCGGACCGTGGTGATCCCGACGGGTGGCGGTGGCTTCCTGGGCGGCATCGCCACCGCGATCAAGTCGCTGCGGCCGGACGTGCGAGTGATCGGGGTCCAGGCGGAGTCGGCCGCGGCGTACCCCGCCTCGCTGGCGGCCGGGCATCCGATCCCGCTGACAGACATGGCGACGATGGCGGACGGTATCGCCGTGGGCTGTCCGGGCCAGGTGCCGTTCGCCGCGATACGGCGGTACGTCGACGAGATCCGCACCGTCTCGGAGGAGTCGCTCTCCACCGCGCTGCTGGCGCTGCTCGAACGCGCGAAGGTCATGGTCGAGCCGGCCGGGGCTGCCGCCGTCGCTGCACTGCTCGACCACCCGCACGACTTCGAGGGTCCGGTGGTGGCGGTGCTGTCCGGCGGCAACGTCGACCCGATCCTGCTCATGCGGGTGATCCGGCACGGCATGGCGGCGCAGGGCCGCTACCTGTCGATGCAGTGTCGCATCTCCGACCGACCGGGTGGCCTGGCGAAGCTGCTCTCCGAACTGAGCGCCGCCGACGCGAACGTGCTCGACGTGGTCCACGAACGCAACTCGGAGTCGCTGCCCCTCGACCAGGTCGATGTGGTCCTGCAGATGGAGATGCGCGGACAGGAACACCGCGAGATGGTCCTGGCCCGACTGCGCGACCGCGGCTACGAGGTCACGGTCTACTGACGCACCGGAGACTAGTGGCGCACCGGAAGCATGGCCTCAGCTGGCGAACGGGTGCGCGTCGACGATCTCGACCTTGATGTCCTTGCCGTTCGGTGCGGCGAAGGACGCAGAGTCGCCCGGCTTCTTGCCGACGATCGCGGCGCCCAGCGGGGACTGCGGCGAGTAGACGCTGACCTCGACGTTGTCGTCGAGCGCGAGCACCTCACGTGCGCCGAGCAGGAAGGTCTCGGTGTCGCCAGTGTCGAACTTGACGGTGACCTGCATGCCGGCTGAGACGCTGCCGTCCACACCAGCCGGCTGCTCGCCGACCTTGGCGCGGCTCAGCATGTCCTCGAGCTGCACGATCCGTGCCTCGGCCTTGCTCTGCTCCTCGCGGGCGGCGTGGTAGCCGCCGTTCTCACGCAGGTCGCCTTCTTCGCGTGCGTCGGCGATGCGTTGCGAGATCTCGCTGCGAGCAGGCCCCTTGAGGTGCTCCAGCTCGGCCTGGAGACGGTCGTACGCCTCCTGGGTGAGCCAGATGACGTTCTCAGTGGTGGGCTGTGTCACGGGTTGTGCTCCTTGGTTGCGGGCACGCAGCAATGGTCGAAACTTCTGAGGAACTCAGCCGCGGCCCCATCGGGGGAAACGTCGAGGTTACCAAAGATCAGTCAGAATTCCCCAAATTTCGCCGATAGCCGATGCGACGGCACGCGGCAAAAGCCCAGGTCAAGTGCCACTTCTGCAGTTGGAGAGGCTGGCGGAGGTGGCCTCCCGATCCGTCCGGATGACCGTGGTGACGCGCACGACCGTCTCGGTTCCCGCCGGGGCCCTGACCTGCGCCTCACCCACGGTGGAGTGGTCCTCGGCCTGAGCTGTGACATCACAGACCACCGACTCACCCGCTGGCCGTGACAGCTCGACCACGACGTGGACCTCATGTGCCGACACGACGTCGTACGAGCGGAGGCGGCCTCCGACGTCGGGGCGACTGTGTTCCCAGGCGGCCCAGCCCAGCCAGCCCAGCAGGAAGAGCACCACGGCAGCCACGGCGACCAGGGCGAGACGCCGCTGGTTCGGCGGTCGTACGCCGTACCGTTCGTCCATCGTCTGCCGGGGTCGAGCGGGCTGTCCGTCCGGGCCGGCTCCGGGCTCTGAGGTGGTCACGGGGAAGTCACCGGGAATGGTCCTCGCTCGTCGTGGTTGTAGGGAGAGGCGGTGCGCCCTGGAGGGGGATCCGGACCGCCCAGCTCTGTCCGGAACTTGTCGGAGGGTCATATTGAGGTCGCGACCAGGTCGTACTGCCTGCCACCATTGTGGCCGGTGGACTCCCAGGCCCTGATCGGGGTGGCCGGGCCGGCGAGGGCGACGACTGTGATGAATCTCCGAAGATTCTGATGAAATCTGATG
>CAVVQV010000008.1:0-561758 GCA_963750495.1 uncultured Actinomycetota bacterium | reverse complement strand
CACCATTGGGAACGACACGTCAGTGGGTGCTGGCGGGACGGAACGCGACAGTGGTCGGTCTCGGCTCGATCGGCCGGCCGGTCGCGACGACGTACGACGCGCTCGGTCTCGCCGTGACCGGGATCGGTCGGCCCGGTGGCAGCTACGACGTTCCGTCCAGCGTGCGGGTCGTCAGCACCGATGAGCTCGACGAGTTCCTGCCCGCGACCGACGTGTTGGTCCTGGCCTGTCCGTTGACTGCGGAGACGGCGAACCTCATCAACGCCACACGGGTCGAAGCCCTCGCTGATGGGGCCATCGTCGTCAACATCTCGCGGGGACAGGTGATCGACGAGCCCGCGCTGATCGAGGGCTTGCAGAGTGGACGGCTGGGCGGGGCCGCCCTGGACGTGTTCGCCGAGGAGCCGCTGGCTGCTGACTCACCGCTGTGGGACATGCCGTCCGTGCTGGTCTCCCCGCACTCTGCGTCGACCGTCGCCTCGGAGAACGACGTTCTGACCACCCTCTTCATCGACAACCTGCAACGGCTTGCTGAGGGGCTGCCGCTGCGGAACGTCTACCGCGCAGACCGCGGCTACTGAGCAGCCCGAGGAGCACCTGTCATGACATCTCCGCGCGTCCCGGCGCACCACTGGGGGTCGCTCGCCGACGAGGCCCGGGCGGCACAGCTGCTGGGCACCGCCCTGGACGCCCTGCAAGGTCACGTCCAGTTCGCCGACATCCGGCTGGTCGAGAACGAGGAGCTCCGTGTCTACCACCGGATGGAGGCAGACGCCGACGTGCGTCGGGAGCGGAACCTGGGGATCGGCGTGCGCGTCCTCGTGGACGGCGCTTGGGGGTTCGCATCCCAACCGCTGACCGAGGATGGCGATGCCGTGTCCGCGGCACGACGAGCGCTCTCCGTGGCAGCCGCGGGTGTCGGCGTCGGACCTGCTGTCGTCCTGCCGGCGCGTACTCCCGTCAGCGGTCGCTACGAGACCATGGTCGAGGTCGACCCGTTCGCCGTAGCCGTCGACGAGCAGCATGGTCTGCTGGCCGAGGCCATGGTGGCGATGTCTGTACCGGGCGCTGTGCGTGACAGTCAGGTGGGGATCAACGCCAAGCGTCAGCACCGCCACTACGCCGACACCGAAGGCGCGGTGCAGCACCAGCATCTGCTGGAGTGCGGGGCGATGATGATGGCCACGGCGGCGAACGAGCACGACCGGCAGCGACGCAGCTACCCGAACTCCTTCCACGGGAACACGGCCGGCGCCGGATGGGAGTACGTGCGGGGTCTCGACCTGATCGGGAACGCCGCCAGGATCGGCGAGGAGGCCGTGGCGCTGCTCACCGCGCCGGTGGCGCCGGCCGGAACCGCTGATCTGGTGATCGGCGCCCAGCAGGTGACCCTCCAGATCCACGAGTCCGCGGGTCACGCCCTGGAGCTGGACCGGATGCTGGGTGACGAGCAGAACTTCGCGGGAAGGTCGTTCATCTCCGTCGCGGATGTCGGCCACCTCCGCTACGGCTCCCGCGTCGTCAACATCACGTCCGACCCCACGGTGCCGGGGACCCGCGGATCCTTCGGTTTCGACGACGAGGGCACCGAGGCGCGGCGTCGACCCCTCGTGGAAGAGGGCGTCGTCACGAACACTCTGTCCTCCCGCGACTCGGCGGCTCGGGCCGGGCTGCCCGTCACCGGCGCCGCCCGATCGGATGGCTGGGCCTACCTCCCGGTCTGCTTCTCGACGCATGTGCACCTCGAGCCGGGCGAGGGCAGCCTCGACTCACTGCTCGAGCGGATGGGCACCGGCTACCTGATCGATGACAACAGCAGCTGGTCGATCGACGACCGCCGGTTGAACTTCCAGTTCGGCACCGAGGTGGCCTACGAGGTCAGGAACGGACGTCGAGGTCGGCTGCTGAAGAACTTCTCCTATGGCGGCACCACACCTCAGTTCTGGGGGGCGGTGGAGGCGGTGGCAGGTCCCAGCGAGGTCAGGAACTACGGATACCCGTGTGGGAAGGGCGAGCCGAAGCAGTGGGGCTTCCTCAGTCATGGCGCCGCTCCGATCCTCGTCCGTCAGCAGAAGGTCGGTGTGGCATGACAACCTCGCCAGTGGTCGGATTCACCCCGCCCGTCGACAGCCAACGCGCCCTCGATGAGCTCTCTGCAGTCGTCGAGTCGTCCGGCTCCGACGCCTGCGACGCCTTCCTGATGGCGCGGCAGGGGCAGTACACGCGCTTCGCCAACGGACGGATCCACCAGCCGCAGGACGTCAATGAGGTGCAGGTGATGGTCCGCGCCGTCGTGGACGGGCACGCTGCTCGGGCTGCGGCGAGCGGTCTCGACGACCTGGCGGCGGCTGCGGCGTGGGCGGAGTCGATGGCTCACTCGCTTGCGTCGGCAGCAACGCAGCCGGGCAGCACGACGGTCGCTCAGCTCTCCGACCACCGGACTGACGAGACAGTGCCCGACGACGTCGTGTGGTGCGCCGACACCGAGGCGTTCGACGAGGTGGCGAGGTGTGCACTCATCGACTCTGCGCACGCTGAGGCGGAACGTGCCGGCGCCGATGCGGGCTCCGTCGCGGGGATGGTGGGGCGCGCCGTGACCCAGCTGGTGGTTGCCACCAGCGGTGGGGTCAGGCGCAGCACGGCAGCCACCGAGGCGTCGGGTGCATTCACCTTCGTCGTGGGGGACGGCACCGCGCACTTCACGGACCTGGGTCGCTCCGCCGAGCGCCTCGAGCTGCCCGACGCGATTCGGAGCACGGCCGCACAAGCTGCGGCATGTCGGGGGCGCATCGACCTCGACCCCGGGGAGTACACGGTCGTGCTCGGCCCCGAGGCCACCGCCGAGCTGATCGAGTTCTTGCCGTCCTTCGGCTTCTCCGGCGAGCTTGCTGCCGCCGGGGTCGGCCTGTGTGCCACGGCCCCGGGCCTCCGGATCGCCTCCCCTTTGGTGTCGATCAGTGATGACGCCGGCATTGCCGTAGGCCTACCCGTTGGCTTCGACGTGGAAGGCGTCAGCAAGCAGCGAGTTCCCCTGATCGACGCAGGGAGGGTCGGCTCCTGCGTCACCGATCTCAAGACGGCAGCCCTGCTAGGGACGCCGTCCACCGGGCATGCCCACATTGCCCGTGAAGAGGTGCCGGCCACAGCCGCCGCGAACCTGCTGTTCCATCCCGGTACCTCGACAGAGTCGGAGCTGATCGCCGGTGTGCGGCGGGGGGTGTACATCCAGCGGTTCTGGTACACCCGACTCGTCGACCCGACGGCAACCACCATCACCGGGGTGACCCGAGATGCCTGCTTCGAGATCCGCGACGGTGAGCTGGCCGCGCCCCTCACGGGGATGCGGTTCACCCAGTCAGTGCTCGACCTGCTCGCCACGGTGGATGCGGTCGGAGCCGGGCTGCGCTCCTCGCCCCTGATGAACGTGTGGAACGGCGCGGTCAGCGCTCCCGCCATCCGCGGCCACGGCTTCCGGCTCGGTGAAGCCAACCCCCTACGAACGGGAGTCACCTCATGACGCTGTCGACCAATGCGGCTCGGCTCGTGACGCAAGTCCTCTCCGGTGAGGTGTGGCCGGCCCTCGGGGACCGGCACGCCTATCACGTGGACGCGGACGGTGCGCCGTTCCTGCTGCCCGGAATGGGTGGCGTGACCCTCGGCGTGCATCCCGGGGATGCAGCCGTGGGATATGCCGCTGACCACCTCGAGCCAGGACTGTCCATCCGGCACACGGAGGAGCGGGCCAACATGGGGCTGCAGTTCCTCTCGTGCATCGGCAACGTCGTCACGGTTCGCTCCGGTCCCGCCGCCGGCGCCCGTGGACGCGTGATCGGTCAGCACGCCTATGTGCTGGCCGACTTCGCCGAGGAGTCCCTCGAGCAGATCTGCCCCGGTGACGTCGTGACCGTCCATGCCCACGGCCAGGGCCTGAACCTGACCGACCACCCGGGCCTCGTCGTCAAGAACGCAGACCCGCAGCTGCTCGACGCGCTGGGTATCACCACAGGCTCCGACGGACGACTCCAGGTCGCGGTGGCAGCCATGGTCCCCGCCGCCGCCATCGGCGCCGGGACGGGGATGTACTCCGAGTACGCCAACACCGACCTGATGGGCGCCTACGCGGGCCAGGGCGAGGACCTGTCCCTGGGTCTGGAGGGGCTCCGCATCGGCGACGTGGTGGCCATGGAGGACCAGGACCACCGGTTCGGCCGCGGCTTCACGAGCGGCTACACCGCCATCGGAATCATCAGCACCGGCCACTGCCGGCTGTTCGGCCACGGTCCGGGGCCGAGCACCTTCCTGACCGGCCCCACGGAGGCGTTCGACCTGCGTGTCGATGCCGGGGCAAACCTCAGCGCAGCGTTCAGAACGATGGAGGCAGGGGCATGACGAGTCCTCGGGTCGTCGCAACCAATGCGGCCGCAGTGATCGAGGCTCCCGGCCTCGACGCCAACCCGTACCTGATCGACGCAGCCGGTCATCCGTTCGTGCCCGTCGGCGACGGCGGCATCGTGCTGGGGGTGGCGGTCGGCGACAGCGTGTTCGGCTTCGACACCGACCACGCGAGCCCTGCGGTCTCGGTCGTGCACCCAGATGCGTCGGCGCGGGCTGCGCTGACGGCCTTTTCCTGCCTCGGCAACCAGGCCGTCCTGCGGAGTGGTGACGGAGCCGGTCGCCGAGGCGTCGTGCTGGGCAAGCGGGGCGAGCAGGGTCGGGTGCTCGTCTGGTTCCCGGACGACGTCCTGCCGACGTTGGTGCCAGGGGACAGCATGGCCATCCGTGCGGAGGGTCAGGGCTGGCAGCTCGACGAGCCCTTCGCCAGCCTCGGCGTTCGGGCGCTCAACATCGACCCGCGCGCGATGGCGGCGCTCCACATCGACCTGGCCGGCGACCGTGTCCGTGCCGAGGTCCGGGGAACCGTGCCGTCGAAGCTGATCGGCAACGGGATCGGCCGCCCGGCTCATCAGTGGGACCTCGACCTCCAGGTCACGGCCGGAACAGCGGCTGCGCTCGGGCTGGCGAAGCTGGCGATCGGAGACCTGCTGGCGATCCAGGACCTCGACGTTCGCCACAACGCCGGCTTCCGGCGTGGCTGGCTCACCCTCGGGGTCGCGGTCACGACAGACAGCCCACGGCCGGGGCACGGCGTCGGCGTCATGCCGATCCTCTGTGGGCCGGCCTCCGCGTTCGAGGTGGACGTGCGCGCCGATGACCACGTCGGGGTCACCTCGTCGATGCTGGTGGAGCTGAGTGCCCCTTGAGCAGCTCCCTGGCGCGTGGCCTGGCCGCTCCCTGCTTCGGTCTGGATCCCGGGCCACTCATCGACCTGGCGGTCCAGGCGGAGGATGCCGGTTTCGACGGGTTCTTCCTCTGGGACCACATGGTCTTCGCCAACGACGGTGACGGCCCCGACATCTTCGACCCGTGGTTGTTGCTCGCGGTGATCGCGGCCCGCACGCAGCGGATCAAGATCGGCACCATGATCACGCCGGTCTCACGCCGCCGACCGTGGGTCCTGGCTCGCCAGACGGCCACCTTGGACGTGCTCAGTGGGGGCCGCGTCATCATCGGTACCGGGATCGGCTCGCCGGCCCATGGTGACTTCGCCATCTTCGGCGACGAGTCCGACGCCAAAATCAGAGCAGAGCTGCTCGACGAAGGCCTTGCGGTCCTCGACGGGCTGTGGAGTGGCGACCGCTTCTCGTTCTCCGGGAGCCACTTCCAGATCGCACCGGTGCGGTTCACTCCCACTCCCGTGCAGCGCCCCAGGATCCCGGTGTGGGTCGGTGGCACCCTGCCGCTCCGGCGGCCGATGAGACGAGCAGCGGCCTGGGACGGCGCCGTGCCCATCCGCTGGTTGGATCGCGAGCTGGTCCGGCCCACAGTCGAGGACATCTCCTGGGTGTGCGAGCGCGTCCTCGAGGACCGCGGCCACCTGGACGACTTCGACGTCGCCGTCTGGGCGGAGGTTGCCGATGCGCCGGCCTCCCTGGGGGACGACCTGGCTGCCTATCAGGCGGCCGGTGCCACCTGGTGGATCGAGACCGCACATCCGCAGGGGGACTGGCTGGACGGCCTACGTCGCCGCATCGACCTCGGCGTCCAGTGAGGGTCCGGACGGGACCTCGGCGACCCAGAGAACCGCGTCGACCTCGACCGCTCCGATGGCGAGCTCGGAGATGATCGTCGTGCGCGCCGGCAGGGGCTCGCTCACGTACCCGGTGTAGATCGCGTTGAAGTCCGCGACATCCGCCTCGGGGCGCAGGTAGACCGTCACCTTGACTGCGTCGTGCAGGCTGGACCCGGCAGCCTTCGCCACCGCCTCCAGATTGTCGAGAGTCTGGCGCACCTGCACCTCGAAGGGAGCGTCGCGTAGCCGCTCGCCGGACGGTGTGCGTGGGGTCTGCCCGGCCAGGTAGACGGTTCGCCCGACGGAGATGGCCTGGCTGTAGGGCCCGGCTGGGGGAGGCGCCGCCGACGTCGACACACTCGTGGGCGTCGCTGGGTAGCCCCGGGGCTGCTTCACTGGGTGAGCTGGGTGCTGCTTCACTGGCTGAGCCGGGTGAGCCCGGTGAGGCACGTGACCATGCGGTCGAGCGCAGCAGACCATTCCTGCTCGTCGCGGGCGTAACAGACGCGGAAGTGACCGAACCCGCGCGGCCCGAACTGGTATCCGGGGGACACGATGACCCCGGCCTCGTCCCGCAACGCCTTGGCCAGCAGGTGATCAGGGACTCCCATGCCAGAGACGTCGGGAAAGAGATATGCGGTGCCGGAGTGCACCCGCACGCTGAGTCCGGGCACCGTGGTCAGGCGATCGGCTGTCATGTCGCGCAGGGAGCGCAGGTCCGAGACGCGCTTGGCCAGGAATTCCTGGTCGTCGACAAGCCAGCGCAGGAGCAGGTGCTGGGCGTAGGCGGGGGCGCGCAGAGCCGTGACCGCGAGGGTCTGCTCGACCGCGTCCGTCACGTCCTGCGGGGCCGCGACGACACCGACCCGGAAACCACTCATCGACTCCGTCTTCGACGGCCCCACCATGGTGATGCAGCGATCGTCCATGCCGGGCTCGGCGGCGAGGTGGGCCAACGGCTCGTCGTCGTAGACGAGGCGGGCATACAGCTCATCGACCAGCACTCTGAAGTTGCCCGTGACAGCCAGCTGCGCGATCGCGGAGATGTTGTCCGGCACGTAGACGGCCCCGGTGGGGTTGCTGGGGTGTGAGAAGACGAGCAGGCGCGGCTGCTCGGGCAGCAGCCTCTCGATGGCAGCCACGTCGAGGCCGGGGGAGTCGCTGTCGTGGAGCACCGGGATCCGCTCGACCCGCGCGCCCAGGAAGGCCAGCATCCGCTCGACGAAGAGGTACTCCGGATCGGCGAGCAGCACCAGGTCGCCCTCGTCCACCAACGCAGCCAGCACGGCGAAGAGGCCACCTTGCGTGCCCGGGGTCAGCGTCAGGTTGGCCGCAGTGAGGTCGACGCCGAGGAAGCCGCTGACCGCGCGTGAGACAGGTTCGAGCACGTCTGGGGACCCTCGGTACGGCGTGTACGCGTGAGACCCGTCCGCCATCGCGTCGAGCATCGAGGGCTGTGCCCAGTCAGGGGGAGGGAAGCGCACCGTGTCGAAGTGGGTGGTGTCGAGCAACCCCCGGCCGCCGCCGTCGAGTCCGAGGAGCAGATCGGCCTCACGGACGTTGACGCCGAGTCGGGCGGCACGCTCCGGCATGTGCATCCGCCGCAGCCGTGGCGATTCAGCAGAGCCCAGCCCAGCGGGCGCACCCACGTTCTCTTCGGCCACTGATTCCTCTGTCTTTGTTCGCTGGTCCGTGGAGGCTTCAGGCCGGGGCGCTTGAGTCGTTGTGCGTGAGTCGGTCGTAGGCCTGCGTGATGTGGGTGGCGATGGCAGCCATGGCCGCGGCCTGGTCACGCGCACGCAGCACGTTGACCAGTTCCTGGTGCTCGTCGACGATGATGCGGTGGTAGTCGTCGGTGACGGTGCGCCGCCGGAGCAGGTACAGAGCTACCTGGTAGCTGATGGCCGCCCAGGCTGCGTACAGCCGGGCGTGCGCTGCCGCCTGGAAGACCCGGTCGTGGAACTCCACATCGAGCAGCACCAGCCCGGCGTGCTCGTCGGAGACCACTGATTTCCGCATCCGATCGACGATGTCGTCGAGCTCGGCAAGATCGTCATCGGTCGCCACCGCGGCTGCCCGGCTCCAGGCCAACGGCTCCAGCACGCTGCGCAGCGTCACCAGCTCTTCGACGTCGGCCTCGGTCAGCTCGACCACGGAGGTCCCGCGGTAGCGCTCGGAGGTGACCAGCCCCTGCTGTTGCAGACGCATCAGGGCCTCGCGCACCGGCGCCCGGCTGACCTGCAGGCTCTGTGCGAGCTCGGTCTCGGCGAGCCTGGCCCCTGGCTCTAGCCTGCCCATGAGGATCTCGTTTCGCAGCAACGACGTCGCCTCATCCGCCAAGACCGTCCGGTGTACCGGCTCCATTCCCGCTCCTATTGTCGACAAACGACTGTGAACAGTCTATGTCCGTGATCCGGCCACGTCAATCGAGCACCAGGTAGCCGAACCCGTGCCGGTCACGGTCGCCGGGCGCGTACCGGGGAGGGCCAAGCACACGGCCAAGCAGACGGCCAAGCACACGGCCAAGCCGCATCATGCGTGGCAGGCAGCCGCGAATGTCTCCGTGAAGCTGGGGGTCGCCGCGGCAGGCGGCTGCGGCAGACTCTAACAATGATGACGGAGTCATCCTTTCAGTCAGATTTGTGACGATCCGTCGCCGTCTGTAGCCGAAGGCCTCGATTCTATGAGGAGACAGGTTTGCCAACGCGCACAGAAGCGGACGAATCCATGCCAAGTCTCTCGCCACGACTGAGGATCTCGGCGCGCCTCGGACTGGGGTGCACGACCGCACTGCTTAGCGGGCTGCTCATGCCGACAGCAGCCACGCCTCCGGCACACGCCTCACTTCTTGATCCACTGACAGGACTGCTCAGCGTGCTCGGTCCTACGGGGTGGCTCTTCGACGACTCGATGGCCCGATGAGTCATGTCGAGTCGGTGATCGGCGCCGATGTGATGCGCTCCCGTGGCTACACGGGCAGGGTGTCGGCATTGCACTCGTCGACACCGGTGTGGTCCCCGTCACCGGCCTGAACTCGGGAAACGTGGTCAACGGTCCTGACCTGTCCTTCGAGAGCCAAACCCCGGGCCTGCGCTACTACGACACCTTCGGCCACGGCACGCACATGGCCGGCATCATCGTGGGCCGCGATCCGGCCAGCCTCCTGGTTTGAATCGCTTTCAGGGAGTGGCCCCTGATGCCAAGCTGACCAGCCTCAAGGTTGCGGCCAACGACGGAGCCGTGGACGTGTCTCAGGTGATCTCGGCGGTGGACTGGGTGGTGAAGCACCGAAACGATGATGCACGCAACCCGATCAGAGTGCTGAACCTTTCGTACGGGACAGATGGCGTTCAGGATTACCGCACGGATCCGCTGACCCATGCGGTGGAAAACGCTTGGCGTGCCGGAATCGTTGTCGTCGTTGCGGCCGGCAATGAAGGCTTCGCACCGGGGCAGCTAAACGATCCCGCGTACGACCCGTTCGTGCTGACGGTCGGCGCGGCCGACACCAAGGGGACGACCCCAATAGCCGACGACACGGTTCCTGGCTTCAGCAGCAGGGGAGATGCGAGTCGCCGAGTTGATGTGACAGCCCCCGGCCGGTCGATCGCGTCCTTGCGCGACCCAGGCTCCTACATAGACTCGGCGCACCCCAGCGCCCGCTTTGGTGGCCGGTTCTTCAAGGGCAGCGGCACCTCGCAAGCGGCGGCTGTCGTCTCCGGTGCCGTGGCGTTGTTGCTCCAGCAGAGGCCCAACCTGACTCCGGATCAGGTCAAGTCGATCCTCAAGTCCACCGCAGCACCGATGCCGTTGGCGGATATCGCGGGACGTGGAGCTGGCGAGATCAGCCTCACCGCGGCCAGTGCCGCGGCGGCTCCGATCACGACTCAGACCTGGGCTCGCTCTGCGGGAACGGGCTCGTTGGAGTCAGCCCGTGGCAGTCAGCATGTCGCGGATGGGGATATCGAGCTCACAGGCGAGCGAGACATCCTCGGCGCGTGGAAAGCGTCGACCTGGGCGAAGGCCAGCAGTGCCGGAACATCGTGGGTCGGTGGCAAATGGAATGGCCGCGACTGGACCGGCAGCTGCTGGTGCGGGACGTCCTGGAGTTCCCAGACCTGGTCCTCGGTGACCTGGTCGGGGACGAGTTGGACCGGCCGTAGCTGGGCAGGCCGTAGCTGGGCAGGCCGTAGCTGGGCCGGGAGTGGCTGGTCCGGCGATGGGTGGGCCGGCCGTAGCTGGGCAGGCCGTAGCTGGGCCGGCAGCGGCTGGAACTAGGCCGCGACCCCGATGCTCAGGGCTGGCTTCGGCGCGCGCGCGGTTTGGGGGCTGACGTCGTGCCGTCGGGCTGACGGCGATGGTGCTCCAGTACGGCGTGGTTGCTCCCCTGGCGGCTGGTTCACCGACGCACAAATGGCATGTCCCGTTGATCGCCGTTGCCGTGGGCTTTGGACTGGCCGAGGTCTTCGTGGTGCGTCTGCGGCTCGGCCGAGATGCATACGCGTTCTCACTCAGCGAGATTCCGCTCATCGTGGGGTTGTTCTTCGCAAACCCTGAGCTCCTGATTGTGGCTCGGCTGGGGAGCGCTGTGCTGGTCTTCGCCTGGCGTCGCACGCCCGCGCGCAAGGCTGCGTTCAACCTGGCGTTGTTTGCGCTCGAGGTGACGGTTGCCGTCGTGCTCTGGCACACGGTTTTAGGCGATGGTCAACCTCTGGGTCCGAGGGGTTGGACGGCAACTTTGGTCGTGGCGCTTGTCACCAGCATGCTCGGGTCGGGCCTGGTGAGCCTGGCCATCGCCCTCCACACCTCGGAAAGACCGTCGATGCTGTCCGATGTCCTGAGCCTTGGCCAGGTGGCGGACCTTGTGAATGCGGTATTCGCCCTGGTGGTTGTCTACGTCGTCAGCGTCGACTGGAGGGCGGGATGGATTCTCGTCGTCATCATCTTCGTCCTGGTCCTCGCCCAGCGGGGCTACGAACGGCTGCAGTCGCGCACCGAGAGCCTGGAGCAAATCAACCGCTTCACCGGTGAAGTCGGACAGCAGCTCGACATCGATGCGGTCATGGCGGCTGTACTCACGCGGGTTCGCACTGCCGCTTGTGCCGAGATTGCCCAGATCAGGCTGCACGACAAGCAGGGTGAGGACAGGCCATGGGGCCCGGAGTCGGTGGACCAAACATCCGAGCACGGTGGCCGGTCAACACTGCTGGACACGTTCGACGCACTGCTCACGACCGGACCCCTCCTCGTGCCGCGCTCGACGAAGGATCCGGATCTTCGCGCCGCCCTTCGCAGGGCGGACGTTCGTGACGTGTTGGCGGTCCAGCTCAGTGTGGACGGGCGCCGGATCGGAACGCTTGCCGTGGCCAACCGCATGGGTGACCGCGATACGTTCACCGAGGACGACGCACGGCAGCTTGCGGTCCTCGCCAACCATGCGGCTGTCGCACTGTCCAACACCGCCCGTGCGGAGCAGCTACGGAAAAAGGCGGCCGAGCGGGAGTACGAGGCGAGGCACGATGAACTGACCGGTCTCGTCAACTGGCGCAAGTTCAGCGAAGTTCTTGCAGACATTCTCACCGATCGTCCTGCTGCGGTCCTGCTGCTCGACCTGGACCGCTTCAAGGAAGTCAATGACACCCTTGGCCACCAAATCGGCGACGACCTATTGCGCCTCGTGTCTCGGCGGCTTGTCGAGGTTGCGCCGTCCTACGCCGCCGTCGCTCGCTTCGGAGGCGACGAGTTCGCCATTCTCCTGCCCGAGACCGACCAGTCCGGCGCACTCGCCTGCGCTTCGATGGTGATCGATGGGCTCTCTCGTCCTTTCGACCTGGTTGGGCTGTCGATCGCTGTCGATGCCAGCGTGGGAGTCGCCGTTGCCGAAGCAGGAGACGAGTCGGTCACAGTCGTCCGCAAGGCCGACGTCGCCATGTACGCCGCCAAGTCGAGTCGTCGCGGGGTCGAGGTTTATCAGAAGGAGTTGGACGCATACGATCCGGCGCGGCTGGGCCTCCTCGCAGACCTGCGTGACGCGATTGCGGCCAACATGTTCTCTGTTGTCTACCAACCAAAGGTCGACGTAGTCGACGGCCGCGTCCACGGGGTCGAGGCGCTCGCGCGATGGAACCACCCAGTTCATGGTCAGATCGGACCGGACGACTTCATCCCGCTGGCGGAGAACAGTGGCTTGATCACCCCGCTCACTATGCTGATCCTGCGTTCGGCATTGGAGCAGAACCACGCCTGGCGGGCAGCCGGCTCCAGCTCACGGTGGCGGTCAACATCTCCACGCGATCCCTGCTCGATCCGACGTTCGCCGACCAGGTTGCACAGATCCTCGCCTCAGTGGCGCTGCCGGCCGACGCGGTGACCCTGGAGATCACGGAGACCAGCCTGATGGCGGAGCCCGAGCGCGCCATCGCCGAACTGCGGCGACTGAGCCGCCTCGGTCTGCGTCTCTCCGTCGACGACCTCGGCACAGGGCATTCCTCGTTGGCCTACCTGCAGCGGCTGCCCGTCGACGAGATCAAGATCGACAGGTCATTCCTTCAGGCACTGCCCGACGAGGCAGCGGAGGCTGTCATCGGCGCCATCGTCGACCTGGGCCACCGGCTCGATCGGCAGGTGGTCGCCGAAGGGGTCGAGGACGAGTTCGCCTGGCACCGGCTACGAGCGCTCGGGTGCGATGTCGCCCAGGGCTACTGGATCAGTCGTCCGATCCAAGCAGCGGAGGTTCGGCCGTTCGTGGAATCCTGGCACGACACGTGGCTGAGCGTCGACGGTCGCGGCCAGCCGTCGACCGGCCAGGGCAAACACAGGCCCCGCTTGGTTGGGCTGTGACCGCGAGCAAACTCGCCCGGTCGAGGTTGCTGGGACATCACCCGAAGAGTGAGCTGGAGGTTTAGTCTCGCTCCATGACTGCGCTGACCCGGCACAACGTGGTCGTCACCGGGCGGCCGGACGGCCAGCCCATGGTGTTCTCGCACGGCTTCGGCTGCGACCAGCACATGTGGCGGTTCGTGGCCCCCGCCTTCGAGGACGAGTTCCGGGTGATCCTCTTCGACCACGCCGGGGTCGGGCCGGCAGGACCGTCGTCGTACGACGTTCGCCGCCACGGGACCCTGCAGGGGTACGCCGACGACCTGGTCGAGATCTGCCGTGAGCTCGACGTCACGGACGGCGTCTTCGTCGGTCACTCGGTCTCGTCGATGATCGGTGTGCTGGCCGACCTCGCTGCGCCCGACGTGTTCGAGAAGCTCGTCCTCATCGGACCCTCGCCTCGCTACGTCGACGACGACGGGTACGTCGGTGGCTTCAGCAACGAGGACATCACCGAGCTGCTGGACTCCCTGGAGAGCAACTACCTCGGCTGGTCCAGTGTCATGGCGCCCGTGATCATGGGCAACGACGACCGGCCCGAGCTGGGCGCCGAGCTGACAGAGAGCTTCTGCAGGACTGATCCGCACATCGCCAGAAGGTTCGCGGAGGTGACCTTCCGATCCGACAACCGGGCGGACCTCGGGCGGGTGCAGACCCCGTCGTTGGTGTTGCAGTGCGCCCGGGATGCGATCGCGCCGACCAGCGTAGGTCAGTACGTCGCCGACACGATGTCCCGCGCGACCCTGGTCATGCTCGATGCGACCGGGCACTGTCCCAACCTGAGCGCACCGGCCGAGACGATCGCGGCGATGACACCGTTCGTCCGCGGATGAACCAACAGGCCGCGGCCGAGGCGTTCTACGCCGCCCTCCTCGACGACGATCCTGAACAGCTGTACGACAGTGCACCGTGCGGATACCTCACGACTTCGCCGGACGGGACCGTGGTGAAGTGCAATGCCACCTTCGAGACGTTGACCGGCTATACAGCGGACGAGCTCGTCGGAAAGCGGTCCTTCGCCGAGCTGCTGACGGCAGGCGGTCGGATCTACCACGAGACGCACTACGACCCGCTCCTGCGGATGCAGGGGACCGTGCGGGAGGTGGCCTTCGATGTCGTGCGGGCAGACGGCGAGCGACTCCCCGTGCTGGTGAACGCCGTGCTCGACTCAGCCGAGGACGGTACGCCCCAGCGGGTCCGGATTGCCGTCTTCGACGCCACGCACCGGCGTGAGTACGAACGGGAGCTGCTGCGGGCGAAGGAGCGCGCCGAACAGTCCGAGGAGCACGCGCAGGCCCTCGTGTCGACGCTGCAGGCCACCCTGATGCCACCTTCGATTCCGCAGATTCCAGGTCTCGATGTCTCGGCCGCGTACCGGCCGGCCGGCGATGGACGCGAGGTCGGGGGCGACTTCTACGACATCTTCCAGATCGCGACCGGGGACTGGGTGATCGTGGTCGGAGACGTACGCGGCAAGGGGGTCGAGGCCGCCCTGGTGAGCAGGCTCGTCCGGCACACGATCCGGGCGATGACGGTGCAGCACGACGATCCGCGGGTCGTGCTGTCCGGGCTCAACGAGGTACTGGTGCGCGAGGACACGGATCGCTTCTGCAGCGTGGTCCTGCTCCGGCTGCGGCGTGACGGTGACGGTTGGTCGGTCACCGTCGCTGCCGGGGGACATCCGCTGCCGCTGGTCGTCTCGCCGTCGGGTCAGGTCGAGCCCGTCGGCGTTCCTGGCTCGTTGATGGGTTTGTTCCCGGACGTCGACCTCGAGGACGTCGAGATCACCTTGGTGGCCGGTGACCTGCTCGTGGTCTACACCGACGGCGTCACCGAGGGGCGTGCCGATCGGGTGTTCTACGGCGAGGAAGGACTCACCAGGTCCGCCATGGACCATGTCGCTGCCGACGAACCCGCCAGGCACATCGTCGCCGACGTCGTGGACTTCCAGCGCGGTGAGCCGCGCGACGACATCGCCGTGGTCGCCATCCGGGTGCCCGACGGGGAGAACATCGGGATGGAGGGCCGACCCGGATGACTGTCCTCGCGATCGACCAGGGCACGTCGGGCACGAAGGCCCTCGTCCGTGACGGTGAGACCGTGCTGGCTGTGGTCGAGCTTCCGGTTCGACCGCGATATCTCGAGGGGGGCGGCGTGGAGGTCGACGCCGGGGAGCTGCTCGACACCGTGCTCGAGGCCGGTCGGCAGGCCCTGAGCCAGGCCGGCGATCCGACCCTGTCGGTGGTGTCGTTGGCCAACCAGGGAGAGAGCGTGCTGGCGTGGGACCAGGCCTCGGGGACTCCGCTGACGCCGGTGATCGTCTGGCAGGACCGCCGCGCTGACCAGATCTGTACCGAGCTGCGTCCCCACGCGGAGCTGGTGGCCGCCCGCACCGGCCTCGTTCTGGACTCGTACTTCTCCGCGCCCAAGATGACGTGGCTGCGCAGGGAGGTGACCGCAGACGGTGTGGTAACGACGACGGACTCCTGGCTCGTACGGCAGCTCACCGGGGAGTTCGTGACCGACGCCACCACGGCAAGCCGGTCCCTGCTGGTCGATGTCGAAGCGTTGGCGTGGGAGGCGGAGCTGCTCGACGTGTTCGGGTTGGCCGGTGAGTCGTTGCCCCGCGTCGTACGCAACGACGAGGTGGTGGGGAGCACGACCGCGTTCGGCGGGTCCGTGCTGGTCGGTGGGCTCATCGTCGACCAGCAGGCCGCGCTTGCGGCGCAACGTTGTCTCGAACCCGGAACTGCCAAGTGCACCTACGGAACCGGGGCGTTCCTGCTGGCGAACACCGGCGACACGGCGGTGCGTTCCGGAAGCGGTCTCACGACATCGGCTGCCTGGTCGCTGGCGGACGGGAACACGTACTGCCTCGACGGGCAGGCCTACACGGTGGGGTCGGCAGTCCGCTGGCTGGTGTCCGTCGGAATGTTGACCGCGGCGGAGCAGCTGGATGCCGAATGCGCCGACACGTCCGGCGGCGCCACCTTCGTGCCGGGGCTCGCCGGCATGGCGGCACCGTGGTGGACGGCCGAGGCCTCGGGCGCCCTGGTCGGCATGGGGCTGGCGACCGAACGTGGTCACCTGGTGCGAGCGGTCGTCGAGGGGCTGGCCTGCCAGGTGGCGGCGCTCGTACGCCAGGTCGAGGCGGACACCGCGGAGCCGATGACGAGGCTCCGCGTCGACGGTGGACTGACCCGCTCCGCTGTGCTCATGCAGGCGCAGGCAGACCTGCTGCAGATACCGATCGACTGCTATCCCTCTCCGCATGCCACGGCACTGGGGGCGGCCGCCATGGGGCGGCTGAGCGTCGAGACCGGGCTGACCCTGAGCGACGCGGTGGACCAGTGGACACCGTCGGCCGGCTATGAGCCACGATGGTCGCCGGAGCGGGCGGCCGAGACCATGGCCGGCTGGGAGTCGACCGTCCAGGCGGTGCTGTCCCTCGTGGAGCGTTGATGGAGGAGCCGTACGACGTCGCAGTGATCGGCGCCGGCGTGGTGGGCTGTGCTGTCGCGCGCGAGCTGGCGGCGGGTGGTCTGTCGGCGGTCATCCTGGAGGCGCGTGGCGACGTCGGGGACGGCACGAGCAAGGCCAACACGGCGATCCTGCACACCGGGTTCGACGCCACTCCGGGCAGCCTGGAGTCACGGCTGGTTGCCCGCGGGTACCACCTCCTCGGGGAGTACGCCGCTGCCGCGGGTATCGCGGTCGAGCGCGTGGGCGCGGTGCTCGTGGCCTGGGACGACCAGCAGCTGGCCACCCTCCCGTCGTTGGCGGAGAAGGCGCGGAGCAATGGCTACGACGAGACCGAGCTGGTCGACGCGGACGCCGTCTATGCACTGGTGCCCGCGCTCGGGCCAGGCGTGCTCGGGGGTCTCATCGTGCCCGGGGAGTCGATCATCGACCCGTGGTCGACGACGCTTGCGTTCGTCAACGATGCGCTTGGCCATGGCGCGCAGCTGCGTCGGTGCTGCGCGGTGACCGGGGTCAGCCGCAGCGCCGCGCCGGGTATCACGTTGAGCACGAGTCAGGGCGACGTGACGGCGGGCTGGGTCGTCAACGCGGCTGGTCTGGGCGCCGACCTCGTCGACCGGATGTTCGGCCACGACCGGTTCACGGTGGTGCCCCGTCGTGGAGAGCTCATCGTGTTCGACAAGCTCGCCCGACCGTTGGCACCGCGCATCGTCCTGCCCGTGCCGACAGCTGTCGGCAAGGGGGTGCTGGTCAGCCCGACCATCTTCGGGAACGTCATGCTCGGCCCCACTGCCGAGGAGCTCGAGGATCGGACGGACACCTCCACGTCGGTCCAGGGCGTCGAGATGCTGCTGGAGCAGGGGTCGCGGATCATGCCCGACCTGCTGACCGAGGAGGTCACGGCCACGTATGCCGGGCTGCGGGCGGCCACCGAGCACAGCGACTACGTGATCGACATCGACCTGCAGGCCCGGTACGTGTGCCTGGGTGGCATCCGCTCGACCGGACTCACCGCGAGCCTGGCCATCGCCGAGCACGTGCGGGAGCTGCTCGCCGACGCCGGGGTCCCGCTGGAAGGGTGGCCCGGGCCGACGGCTGGGTCCACGGTGCCGAACCTCGGTGAGGCGTTTCCCCGTCCCTACCAACGTGCGGACCTCATCGCTGACGACCCGGAGTACGGGCGAGTGGTCTGTTTCTGCGAGCGCGTCACGCGCGGCGAGATCCGGGACGCGCTGGGCTCTGCCGTGCCGCCGCGTGACCTCGACGGGCTCCGGCGTCGTACGCGCGCCCTCATGGGGCGGTGCCAGGGGTTCTTCTGCGGAGCCGAGGTCGAACGGCTCCTCGACGAGGCGGCCGACCGATGACCGAGGGCACGGTGCTCTTGCCGGCGGTCGCGATCATCGGAGCCGGTCCCGCGGGCCTGACGGCGGCCGCTGCGCTGGCGCCCTACGTGCCCGAGGTGTTCGTGCTGGAACGCGAGCAGCAGGCCGGCGGCATACCCCGCCACAGCGACCACACGGGCTATGGTCTGCGCGACCTGCGGCGGTCACTCCGTGGACCGGTGTATGCCGCGCGACTGGTCGAGCAAGCGATGGCGGCCGGTGCGAACGTGCAGACGGAGGCCACGGTGAGCCGGCTCGAGGGGGGCCGGACCCTCAGCGTCACCAGCCCGACCGGCATCCAACTCATTCGTCCGCGCGCGTTGATCCTTGCCACCGGTGCCCGGGAGCGACCGCGGGCGGCCAGGCTGATCGCGGGGGACCGGCCGGCCGGCGTCTACACCACCGGCCATCTGCAGAGCCTGGTGCACCTGCAGCACCGCAGTCCCGGCAACCGGGCCGTCGTGGTCGGTGCCGAGCTGGTCAGCTGGTCGGCGGTCCTCACCCTCCGGCATGCCGGTTGCGAGACGGTGCTGATGACGACGACGCATCGCAAACCCGAGTCCTACAAGGCCTTCAGCGCTGTCGGTAGGTCGCTGCTGCGTGTGCCGGTGGCCGTGCAGAGCCGCGTCATCTCCATCGAAGGGCGCAACCGCGTCGAGGCTGTCCGGGTGCAGGACCTTTCGACGGGGGAGGTTCGGCGGGTCGAGTGCGACACCGTGGTCCTGACCGGTGACTGGGTGCCGGACAACGAGCTGGCGAGGATGGCCGGTCTGGACCTGGCGGCCGGGTCCGCCGGACCTGTCGTCGATGCGACCCTGCGGACGTCCAACGCGGGGGTGTTCGCGATCGGGAACCTCGTTCATCCCGTCGACACGGCGGACGTGGCTGCGCTCGACGGGCGCCATGTGCTGGCCGGCGTACGACGGTGGCTCGACGAGGGGGAGGCTCCTCCGGCCGGCGTGCGCATCGTGGTTGACAGTCCGCTGCGCTGGATCACACCGTCGCGGCTGCGACCGGACGACCGGGACTTCGCGCGCGGGCGGCTGCTGAGCTGGTGTGACGAGTTCGTCGGCGTCCCGGTCGTGGAGGTACGTCAAGATGGCCGCGTGCTCGGGCGTACCCGGCTGCCGTGGCCCGCCGTGCCTGGTCGCGCCTTCCGGATCCCGGCCCGGGTCCTCGACGCCGCCAACCGGCATGGTGGCGACGTCACGATCCGCCTGGGCTGAACGGCCTCGCCAAACGATTGAGCCGCGCGTCACCCGGCAAACCGTGCGGTTGCCCCCCTGGGCAGACGTGGCGGAGTACAGCCGGGTCGCACGCTCCATCAATCCGGGGCACCTGACCGGTGGGGCGCACAGGACCGCCCCGCTGGTGCAGGTCCTCAGACGACAAAGGCCAGGCAGAGCCTGGCCTTGCGCGGTGTCCGAGGGGGGACTTGAACCCCCATGCCCTAATACGGGCACTAGCACCTCAAGCTAGCGCGTCTGCCTATTCCGCCACCCGGACGTGGGTCTCACCAACCTTCGGTGAGCGACCACCAACCCTAGCAAAGTTCGCCGTTACTCCCGCAATCGGCCGCGGTCGTGACGCGTTCGGGATGGGTGCAAGATGGACCGCATGACGACGTCGTACAAGCCCGCGGCCGAGGTGGCCCAGATCTGCCGCGACCTGATCCGCATCGACACCTCCAACTACGGCGACGGGTCCGGGCCGGGGGAGCGGCTGGCGGCCGAGCACGTGGCGGGGCTGCTCGACGAGGTCGGCATCGAGCCGCACCTGTTCGAGCCGACTCCCGGCCGAACATCGGTGGTGGCTCACTGGGGAGACCCGAACGCGACGGACCGGCTGCTGCTGCACGGCCACCTCGACGTCGTACCGGCGGCCAAGGCGGACTGGAAGGTCGACCCGTTCGGGGCGGAGGAGATCGACGGGTACATCTGGGGACGCGGTGCCGTCGACATGAAGGACTTCGATGCGACGATCCTGTCGGTCGTACGCGCCCGGGCGCGCGCCGGTGTGCTGCCGCGCCGGGCGATCACGTTGGCGTTCACGGCGGACGAGGAGGCCGGCAGCATCCACGGCGCGCACCCGTTGGCGGACCGGCATCCGGAGTGGTTCGAGGGCTGCACCGAAGGGATCGGCGAGGTGGGCGGCTTCTCGGCCACGATCGCGGGTCAGCGGGTGTATCTCGTCGAGACGGCCGAGAAGGGGATCGCCTGGCTGCGGCTGCGAGCCCATGGCACGGCCGGGCACGGCTCGATGCGCAACCACGACAACGCCGTGACCGCAGTGGCCGAGGCAGTCGCTGCGATCGGGCGGCACGAGTGGCCGGTCCGGATCACCCCGTCGATGTCCCAGCTGCTGGAGGAGGTGGCGGCGCTGACCGGACACGACTCGGTGGAGGACAACGTCGATGCCTTGATCGAGCACTTCGGCTTGGCTGCTCGGATGCTTGCGGCGGTGGTGCGCAACACGGCCAATCCGACGATGCTCGATGCGGGATACAAGCACAACGTCGTGCCGGGGGAGGCGACGGCGGCCATCGACGGACGCTTCCTGCCGGGGTACGAGGACGAGTTCTTCGCCACCTTGCGCAGCCTGCTCCCCGACAACGTGTCGTACGAGGTGCTGGTGCAGGACATCGCGCTGGAGACGCCGTTCGACGGGGCGATCACCGAGGCCATGCGCGACTCGATCCTCGCCGAGGACCCCGGGGCGAAGGTGCTGCCGTTCCTGATGTCGGGCGGGACGGACGCGAAGGCGTGGCACAAGCTCGGGATCCGCTGCTTCGGCTTCTCGCCGCTGCGACTGCCGGCTGACCTGGACTTCACGGCGCTGTTCCACGGGGTGGACGAACGGGTGCCGATCGATGCCCTGGAGTTCAGCGCCCGCGTGCTCGACGGTTTCCTCGATCGCGCCTGACCGCCCTACGAGCGCCGCTTTCGGGCTAGGCAAACCCTCAGTCACCGCGGCACGTTTGCCTAGTTCACAAGCCACCTGGATTGTGAACTAGGCAAACGCGCTACGGCCAGAGGGTGTTTGGGTTGTGCACCAGGACAACATGGGGGGCGGTTCGCCGGTTTCAGACCCAGGGGGAGGTCAGAGTGGGGGGGAGGTCAGACGTAGGGGTGGGAGGTCAGACGTAGGGGTGGAAGGTGCTGCCGAGGGTGGAGCGGACGCGGATGATCTTGCGGCGCAGCTCCACCCGGCGAGAGCCGTCGGGGAAGAGGCGTAACCGGGCGAGCTCCCAGCCGCCGTACTCCGCGTGGTCGATCAGCAGGCGTCGTACCGCGGAACGCGAGATGGTCCGCGGGAGCGAGAAACGCTGGAACTCGTACTCCATCGCCTCCATCGTGACACGACGCCCAGGATCCCGGGGACGGGATCCACAGAAGTCGGTGACCCCTACCGGGTCGTTCCTACGATCGGGCTAGCCTTCGAATCATGGCTCTTCCGATCGAGGACTATGCACTTCTCGGTGATCTCGGCACCTGCGCTCTCGTCGGACGCGACGGCTCGATCGACTGGCTCTGCCTGCCGCGCTTCGACTCACCGGCCTGCTTCGCCGCTCTCCTGGGCGAGCCGGCGAACGGCCGGTGGCTGCTCGGACCCACGCAGCCGGCCACGACGACCCGGCGGTACGTCGGCAACACGTTCGTCCTCGAGACCACGCACGAGACCGAGACCGGCACGGTCCGCGTCACCGACGTCATGCCGATCGATGATGGCCGGGCTGATGTCGTCCGCAGGGTCGAGGGCGTCAGCGGCACGGTCGAGATGACGCACGAGTGGATCGCGCGCTTCGGGTACGGCAAGGTCCGGCCCTGGGTGACGCGACGCAAGGACAGCGAAGGGCTCGAGCTGATCTCGGCCATCGCCGGCCCGGACATGCTGGTCCTGCGCGGGAGCCGGCTGCCGCTGGCCGTGGACGGCAGGCACGGTGACACCTTCGACGTGCACGCGGGTGACGAGCTGCTGTTCTCGACCACCTGGTTCAAGTCCTACAAGCCGATCCCGACGATGCTCAACATCGACCAGCGCATCAGGGAGACCTGTGCGCTGTCCGAGCGTTGGGCGTCGCAGTGCAGCTACCAAGGCCCGTACGAGGAGGTGGTGATCCGCTCGTTGCTCGTGCTGCGCGTCCTGACGCACGCCGAAACGGGCGGCATCGTGGCAGCCCCGACCACGTCGCTGCCCGAGGACTTCGGCGGCGGCCGTAACTGGGACTACCGGTTCTGCTGGCTGCGCGACGCCTCGCTCACCCTCGAGGCGCTCCTCGCCGCCGGCTACAGCAACGAGTCGAGGTTGTGGCGCGACTGGCTGCTGCGGGCCATCGCCGGAGATCCCCAGGACATGCAGATCATGTACGCCGTGGACGGTGCGCGTGAGCTGCCCGAGCGCGAGCTCGACCATCTCCCCGGCTACGCCGACTCGCGTCCGGTCCGGGTGGGCAACGCCGCGGTCGACCAGCGGCAGACCGACATCTTCGGCGAGGTCCTCGCCGCCCTCGAGCTGGCTCGTCAGCATGGTGTGAAGGAGACGCGTCACTCGTGGTCCCTGCAGTGCACCCTGGTCAACGAGCTGGCCAAGCACTGGGACGAGCCCGACAACGGCTTGTGGGAGATCCGTGGACCCCGTCGACACTTCACCCACTCGCGGCTCATGGTGTGGGTCGCGTTCGACCGCATGGTCAAGGGCGTGGAAGACCATGGGCTCAAGGGGCCGGTCGAGCACTGGAAGGCGATCCGCGACGATGTGCGTGAACGGATCCTCACGGAGGGGTACGACGAACAACGCGGCACCTTCGTCCAGCACAGTGAGACCAAGGACGTCGACGCCGCCCTGCTGCTGATTCCGCTGGTCGGCTTCCTGCCGTGTGACGACCCCCGGGTGCTCGGGACGATCAAGGCGGTCGAGCAAGACCTGATGCGAGATGGCCTTGTCCTGCGCTATCAGACCCAGACCGGGGTCGACGGCCTGGCAGGTGACGAGCACCCGTTCCTGGCCTGCTCCTACTGGCTCGTGTCGGCCCTGGCACGTGCTGGTCGGGTCGACGACGCCCGGGCACTGATGGACCGGCTGCTCGCGCGGACCAACGACGTCGGTCTGCTCTCGGAGGAGTACGACCCCATCCGCGAGCGAATGGTCGGGAACTTCCCGCAGGCGTTCTCACACCTGGCCCTGGTCGGTGCCGCCATCGCCCTCTCGGACGGCGAGCGGACTGCGGGCCGGGGTCAGATCTCCGGGTAGCCCAGCTGGGGGGCCGACACGTCGTCCAGCGCGTCGACGATCTCATCCGGCAGGCTCACTGCCTCGACCGTGAGAGAGCCGGCCAGCTGCTCGGCATTCCGCGCGCCCACGATCGGTGCGGCCACCCCGGGCTGGTCGCGCACCCAGGCCAGCGCTACCTCGGCGGGCGACAGCTCGAGGCCCTCAGCCGCCCGGCAGACTGCCTCGACGATCTGGGCCGCCTGCGGGTTGAGGTGCTCGCCGACATACCGCTCGAAGGCGGGTGACGCGGCCCGCGAGTCCGCCGGAACGCCGGTGCGGTACTTGCCCGTGAGCACTCCGCGCCCGAGCGGTGACCAGCACAGGACGCCCATCCCGAGGGCGTGGGCGGCGGGGATCACCTCCCGCTCGATCCCGCGCTGGAGGAGCGAGTACTCCATCTGGGTGGACGCCAGCCGGGCACGTCCGGCCGCGGCCAGCTGGTGGGTGGCTGCCTGTGCCGTCTGCCAGCCGGAGTAGTTGGAGATCCCGGCGTACCGGGCCCGGCCGCTCGCGACGGCCGCGTCGACGGCGCTCAACGTCTCGTCGAGGGGCACGTCGTCAGACCACGTATGGACCTGCCACAGGTCGACGTACTCGACGCCGAGCCGACGAAGCGACCCATCGAGGTCTCGCAGCAACCCGCCGCGCGACACGTCGACCACGCGTTCACCGTGCGGCCGGCCGATGCCGCCCTTCGTGGCCAGCACGACGCTGTCGCGGTCGGCCACCTTGCCCAGCAACGTGCCCAGCACGGACTCGCTGGCGCCGTTGCCGTAGCCGGCGGCGGTGTCCACGAGGCTGCCGCCGGCCTCGACGAACAGCCGGAGCTGGTCGCCGGCGTCGTGTTCGTCGGTCTCGGTCCCCCACAACATGGTGCCGAGTCCGAGGCGGGACACCTTCAGGCCGGTCGTGCCGAGATAGCGGTGCTTCACGCGTGGAAGGGTAATGCACGGACGCGTCCGATCTGCCGCCTGAGCCGGCGACACCCGGACCGGGGACGGCGATAGCCTGTCGCCGATGAAACTCGCACTGAGCCTGGGCTACGTCCTCGGCAGCGGCCCGGCCAACGCGACGCACGAGGTCGTGGCCCTCGCGCAGGAGGCCGAGCGGCTCGGCTACTCGGTGGTCTGGACCGCGGAGGCCTATGGCTCGGACGCCGCCACCGTGCTGGCCTTCCTCGCCGCGCAGACCGACCGCATCGGACTCGGAGCGGCCGTGATGCAGATACCCGCTCGCACCCCGGCGATGACCGCCATGACGGCGGCCACCCTCGACGTGTTGAGCGGGGGTCGGTTCCGGCTCGGCCTCGGCGTCTCCGGTCCGCAGGTGTCCGAGGGCTGGCACGGAGTTCGCTTCGACAAGCCACTGGCACGCACCCGCGAGTACGTCGAGATCGTCGAACAGGCGCTGGCGCGCCAGACGGTGGCTCACGAGGGGAAGTTCTTCACGCTGCCGTTGCCGGACGGGCCCGGCAAGCCGCTCAAGCTGGCGATCCAGCCGCCTCGCGACCGGATCCCGCTCTACCTGGCGGCCATCGGGCCGAAGAACCTCGAGCTCGTCGGTGAGATTGCCGACGGCTGGCTGGCGATCTTCTTCTCGCCCGAGCACGCAGCCGACTCGTTCGCGCACGTGGACATCGGCCGGGCGGCTGCCGGTCGCAGCGGTACACCCTTCGACGTGGCCGCTACGGTCCCGGTGTCGATCGGGCCCGACGTCGCCGCCTGCGCAGACCCGCTGCGCCCGTACGCCGCGCTGTACGTCGGCGGGATGGGTTCCCGCGACCAGAACTTCTACAACCAGCTGGCCCGGCGGATGGGCTTCGAGCAGGAGGCAGCCCTGGTCCAGGACCTCTACCTGGACCGGAAGCACCGGGAGGCGATGGCCGCCGTCCCCGTGGACTTCATCGACCAGACCTCGCTGCTCGGACCACCGGAGCGCATCGTCGAGCGGCTGCACGCGTTCGCCGAGGCCGGGGTGACCACCCTGACCGTCTCGGCGGTCGCCCCTGAGCATTCCATGAGAATTCACACTCTTCGCGAGGTTTCCGAGGCCCTCGACGTCGCCGGTCTAGCAGACTGACGCCCGTGGACTTCCTGGAAGCGATCATCCTCGGCATCGTCGAGGGACTCACCGAGTTCCTCCCCGTGTCGAGCACCGGCCATCTGACGATCATGGAGAAGATCCTCGGCTTGCCGATCGACAGCGACGACGTCACCGGTTTCACGGTGGTGATCCAGATGGGCGCGATCCTCGCAGTGATCCTGTTCTTCTGGCGCGACATCTGGCAGATCACCACCTCCTGGTTCCGTGGGATCAGGCAGCCTGAGGTTCGCGACACGCTCGACTACCGGATGGGTTGGTACGTCATCGTCGGCACCATCCCGGTCGTGATCGCAGGACTGGCCGGGCAGAACCTCATCACCGGGCCGCTGCGCAACCTGTGGTGGGTCGCCGGGGCGCTCATCGGCTGGAGCGTGGTCATGGTGCTCGCCGAGCGGGTCGGGAGGCAGACCCGCCACGAGTCCGAGGTCACGATGCGCGACGCCATCATCATCGGCGTGGTCCAGTGCGTGTCGCTGATCCCCGGCGTCTCCCGCTCGGGTGCGACGATCTCCGCGGGACTGTTCACCGGCCTCGATCGCGTGACGGCGACCAGGATGTCGTTCTTCCTGTCGATCCCGGCGCTCGTCGGGGCCGGGATCAAGGAGCTGCCGAGCGCCTTGGGCGGCGACATCTCCTTGACCTCGACGTTGATCGCCACCTTCGTGAGCTTCGTGGTGGCGTACGCCTCGGTTGCCTGGCTGCTGAAGTTCGTCGCCGGCCACTCGATCACGTGGTTCGTGCCCTACCGGGTGGCTCTCGGTCTCGTCCTCATGGTGCTGCTGGCGACGAACTCGATCTCCCCGACCTGAGCCCCGGACCTTCGCCCCCACCGGGTCAGAATCGTCCTGACGACGGATGGAGTCAGAGCCAGCCCGACTTCTTGAACAGCCGGAACAGCAGGGCACAGATCAGCGCCATCAACGCGAGCACGAGCGGGTAGCCGTAGGTCGCGCGTAGTTCCGGCATGTGGTCGAAGTTCATGCCGTAGATGCCCGCGATCATCGTGGGCACGGCGGCCATCGCGACCCAGGCAGAGATCTTGCGCATGTCGTCGTTCTGGCGTACCGAGATCTGTGCCATCAGAGCGTCGTGGGCGCTCGACAGCAACGAGTCGAGGTTCTCGAGCTGCTCGTAGACGCGCAGGGTGTGATCCGCCACGTCGCGGAAGAACGCCGCCGCGGCCTCGGGCATGCCGCTCACCTGGCAGTGCGCGAACCTCGTCATGGGCTCACGCAGGGGAGCGACTGCCCGCCGGAACTCCGCCAGCTCTCGCTTGAGGGTGTAGATCCGGTGCGCGTCACTGCTGCGGTTGTCGGAGAACACCGAGAGCTCGGTCTCGTCGACGTCGGTCTCGAGCTCGGCTGCGACGTTCTCGTAGGCGTCGACCACGCGGTCGCACACGCTGTACAGCACGGCGTAGGGCCCGTGACCGAGCACCTCTGTGTGCTCCTCGAGGTCACGTCTCGCGACGCCCAGCTCTGAGCCCTCGCCGTGCCGCACCGTGACCACGTAGTCGTCCCCGACGAAGACCGCGATCTCACCGGTCTCGACCGCGTCGTTGGCGTCGACGTACCAGATCGTCTTCAGGACCATGAACAACGCGTCGCCGTACCGCTCGAGCTTCGGTCGCTGGTGGGCGACGACGGCGTCCTCAACGGCGAGTGGGTGCAGGCCGAACACGTCGGCCACCTTGGTCATCTCGTCCTTGCTGGGCTCGAACAGCCCGACCCAGACGAAGTCGGTGTCTGCCAGGTCGGTCCGTGCGTAGGCACTGGCGATGTCGCGCCCGTTGTCATCGAGGGCGACACGTCTGCCGTCGCGATAGAGGGCGCAGTCGACGATCACGCTTCATTGTGGACCTAGGCTGTGCGCATGGCGACCGTTCTGCTCGTGCGACACGGCCGCTCTGCGGCGAACAGCAGCGGAGTACTGGCCGGCCGCGCGCCGGGGGTTCTCCTCGACGACGTCGGCAAGGAGCAGGCCCAGTCGACCGGCGCCCGCATCGCCACCCTCCCCATCCGCGTCATCGTGACCAGCCCCATGGAGCGCTGCGTGCTCACCGCCGAGGCGATCGCGGGGGCGCGCAGCGACGACCTCGAGATCCTGACCGACGAGCGGCTCACCGAGTGCGGCTATGGCGACTGGACGGGACAGGAGCTGAAGAAGCTGGCCAAGGACCCGCTCTGGAAGAGCGTGCAGAGCCATCCCAGCGGGGTCACGTTTCCGGGCGGGGAGTCGATGCGTGCGATGCAGGCCCGCGGCGTCGACGCCGTACGCGACTGGGATCGGCGGCTGACTGAAGAGCACGGACCGGACGCGCTGTGGGTGGCGGTGAGCCACGGCGACGTGATCAAGGCGATCGTGGCAGAGGCGCTGGGGACCCACCTCGACAACTTCCAGCGGGTCGTGGTCGACCCCGCGTCGGTCTCGGTGATCAGCTACACCCCGTTGCGCCCGTTCGTCGTGCGCTACAACGAGCACGGCGACCTCACCGGACTGGTCCCGCCCAAGCGACGCCGTCGACGCAGCAAGGCGAGCAGTGACGCCGCTGTGGGCGGCGGCGCGGGGTCGTAGGCTTCCGGTATGTCGATCGTCGTCCACAACTTCGAGCAGCCGGACCGATTCGTCGCCGGCACGGTCGGGCAGCCCGGTCAGCGCACGTTCTTCCTGCAGGCGCGGGAGGGACCGCGCGTCACCAGCGTGGCACTCGAGAAGCAACAGGTGTCCGTGCTCGCCGAGCGCGTCGACCTCCTCCTCGACGAGGCGCTGCGTCGCAGTGGTGGCGATCCGATGATCCCTGCCGTGGCGCCCGTGGGCATCGGTGACCAGGATCCGCTCGACCTGCCGATCGTGGAGGAGTTCCGGGTCGGGACGATCACCTTGAGCTGGGACAACGAAGAGGGCCGCGTCGTCATCGAGATGTTCCCGGTGACCGACGAAGCCGTCGTCATGGAGGCTTTCGAGAGCTCCGAGGAGGGCTCGGAGCCGACCGAGCTGGAGGCGCTCGGCGACGGTGACGAGATCGAGGTCGAGGTCGAGGTCGAAGCCTCCGAGGTGTTGATCGTCAAGCTCGAGCCCGCCTACGCTCGCGCCTTCGTCCGGCGTGCGCAGTCGGTCGTCTCCGCCGGCCGGCCGCCGTGCCAGTTCTGCGGCAACCCGATGGATCCGGACGGTCATCTCTGCCCACGCGCCAACGGGTTCCGACGCATTGCAGACTGACGAGCACGAGACCCTCGACGACGCGACGGTCACCGAGGTCCTCACCCGTGGAGAGCTCGAGGTAGAGGGCCGGCTGGTCGCTGCCTCCAATGCGTCGTTCCTCGGACGCGTCACCCTCAACGGTCTCGCCCTGGCCTGCATCTACAAGCCGGTAGCGGGGGAGCGGCCGCTGTGGGACTTCCCCTCGGGAACGCTGGCCGGCCGTGAGGTGTCGGCCCGGCTGGTCTCAGAGGCCGGAGGTTTCGGCGTCGTACCGCCGACGGTGCTCCGCGACGGTCAGTTCGGGACGGGGATGTGTCAGCAGTGGATCCACCCCGATGCTGACGACGTCGAGGTCGTGGAGCGCTCGGACGCCACCGGTCACCTAGACCTGGTCGACCTGGTGCCCAGCGACTTCCAGGACCCAGGCTGGATCGCCGTCCTCGAGGCCGAGGACCAGCACGACCGCCCGGTCCTGCTCGTGCACGCTGATGACGACCGGCTGCGCACGATGGCGGTGTTCGACGCCGTCATCAACAACGCCGACCGCAAGGGCGGTCATGTGCTCGGCGGCACCGACGGCAGGGTCTACGGCTGCGACCACGGTGTCTCGTTCCACGAGGAGCCGAAGCTGCGGACGGTGCTGTGGGGCTGGGCCGGTGAGCGGCTCAGGGACGTCGACCGCGAGATGTTGGCCGGGCTGCGTGCCCGGTGCCGCGCCGGCCTCGATGACGTCCTCGACCGCCACCTGACCCGGATGGAGGTCAACGCGCTCGCGTACCGCGTCGAGAAGCTACTGCAGGACGACGTGATGCCACGCCCGGAAGGGCACTGGCCCATGATCCCCTGGCCGGCTTTCTGAGGCTCGCCCCGCCGGTGACCGTCCTCGGTGCGCGTCGTTACGCTGGCCCCATGCGCGCGTGGCCTGCTCCGACGATTCCTGTGCCGTCGGTCGACGTGTTGGGGACTGCACCCGAGCTCTCCTTGTTCGACACGCGCTCCGGCCAGGTCAGGGCAACCCACCCGGCTGACGCGGCCCGCTTGTACGTCTGCGGCATCACGCCGTACGACGCCACCCACCTCGGCCACGCGGCGACCTACACGACCTTCGACCTGGCCATCCGTGCGTGGCGGCAGGCCGGCCATGACGTGCGGTACGTCCAGAACGTCACCGACGTCGACGACCCGCTGCTGGACCGGGCGCGGGAGACCGGAGAGGACTGGGTCGCGCTCGCGGAGCGCGAGACCGAGCTCTTCCGCGAGGACATGGCAGCCCTGTCGGTGATCCCGCCGGACGTCTTCGCGGGAGCGGTCGAGTCGATGCCGATCATCATCGATCTGATCGGTGAGCTCCGGGACCGCGGTGCGCTCTACGACGTCGACGGTGACCTCTACTACAGCGTGACCGCCGACCCGCACTTCGCCGAGGTCTCCGGGCTCAGCCGTGACGAGATGCTGCCGCTCTTCGATGAGCGCGGAGGCGATCCGGGCCGTCCCGGCAAGCGCGACCCGCTCGATGCCCTCGTGTGGCAGCGGCAGCGAGGCGATGACCCGGGATGGGAGTCACCGTTCGGCACCGGGCGACCCGGCTGGCACGTCGAGTGCACAGCGATCGCCCGCACCCATCTCGGTACCCCGTTGGACCTGCAGGGCGGTGGTTCCGACCTGGTCTTCCCGCACCACGAGATGTCGGCCGGCCACGCGCAGGCGGTTGACCCGGACCGTCCGTTCGCGCACACCTACGCTCACCAGGGCATGGTCGGCCTGGGTGGCCACAAGATGTCGAAGTCGCGCGGCAACCTGGTGCTCGTGTCGGCGCTGCGCCGGTCCGGGGTCGATGCACGGACGATCCGGCTGGCCCTGCTCAGCCAGCACTACCGGAGCGACTGGGACTGGACCGACGGGCTGCTCGACGACGCCCGCAAACGACTCACCCGGTGGATGGATGCCGTCCGACGCGAGGGTCCGGACCGTGCGCAGACCGTGGCGGCGGCACAGGCGGTCCGGGCGGCACTGGCCGACGACCTCGACGCGCCCAGGGCTCTGGACGTCATCGACGCGTGGGCTGCCGAGGCTCTCGCTGCCGCCTCCGAACGCGACCATGGGTCAGCCGTGGCGTCCCCTGGGAGTGACCTGCCGACCCGTCCAGGCAGTGACTTGATGGCCGACGTCGTGCAGGCTTCGCTCGGCATCGACCTGCGTTCCTGACCGACGGCTGTAGCGAGGGCACTGGTCCGGCGGAGGGCACTGGTCGGCGGAGGGCTCCCTCAGCGGTCGTCGTTGCGCCGCTTGAGATAGCGCTCGAACTCCCGGGCAATCGCATCGCCGGTCGCTTCGGGGAGATCGGCGGTGTCCTGCTCCTCCTCGAGGGACCGGACGTACTCGGCCACGTCGGAGTCATCGGACGCGAGCTCGTCGACGCCGCGCTCCCATGCCTTCGCCTCCTCCGGCAGGCTGCGGAGGTCGATCGGCGCACCGACGAGGTCCTCGAGCTGACCAAGCAACGCCATGGTGGCCTTGGGTGCCGGTGGCTGCGCGACGTAGTGGGGCACCGCAGCCCAGTAGGAGAGGGTCTTGAGACCGCGCCGGTGCGAAGCCTCCTGCAGCACCCCGACGATTCCCGTCGGTCCGGTGTAGCGGGACGTCTCGAGGCCGAACTCCGCCGTCAGCTCCGGATCGGACGAGATGCCGGTGATCGGCACGGGGCGGGTGTGGGGGACGTCGGCCAGCAGTGCGCCGAGCGTCACGAAGGTGGTAGCCCCGATCGAGGTGACGTAGTCGAGCACCTCGGCGCAAAAGGTCTTCCACCGCAGGTTCGGCTCGATGCCCGTGATGAGGACCACGTCACGCTGATCGGGACCGGGGGAGCAGTGCCAGAAGCTCGTCGACCGCCAGCTCAGCTCGCGACCACCGTCGGAGTCGAACCCGACATGCGGCCGGTTGACCTGGAAGTCGTAGTAGTCCTCGGGATCAATGGTCGCCAGCAGGCTGGCGTGCCACGAGACCAGCAGGTGGTTGACGGCGTCGGAGGCCGCCTCGCCGGCGTCGTTCCAGCCCTCGAAGGCCGCGATGACGATGGCGTCGTCGCACTGGCGGTCTGACTGGATGCTGATCACCGGGCCAGCCTACGGCGTCGGGGCCCCCGTGCGAGGTGACGACCCGTGCGCGTGCCAGTTGACGCCCGTTGAGATGGGGACCATCGTCGCGGGGACAGCGAGATACGCTGGCGCGACGGTCATTTCCACCCAGAGGAGGCATCCCGTGGCTGCAGATCCGGCATCTCTGCGTCGGGCGCTCGGTGAGCGCGTCGTCGTGGCGGACGGGGCCATGGGAACGATGCTCCAGCAGCACGACCTGAGCCTGACGGACTTCGCAGACCTCGAGGGCTGCAACGAGATCCTCAACGTGACGCGCCCGGACGTCGTACGGGCCATCCACGACGCGTACTTCGACGCCGGGGCCGACTGCGTGAGCACCAACACGTTCGGCGCGAACTTCGCCAACCTCGGCGAGTACGACATCTCCGACCGCATCCACGAGCTGGCCCGGGCGGGCGCCGGGATCGCCCGTGAGTCGGCTGACGCCGCCGGCAAAGCGGACCGGCCGCGTTGGGTGCTCGGCTCGGTCGGGCCCGGCACCAAGCTCCCCACCCTCGGCCACGTCACGTTCGCGACCTTGCGTGACGCCTACCTCGAGCAGGTCCGCGGCATGCTCGAGGGAGGTGTCGACGCGGTCCTCGTCGAGACAGCACAGGACCTGCTGCAGGCCAAGGCTGCGGTGATCGGCGCCAAGCGAGCCTTCGCCGAGGTGGGCTACGACGACCCGGCCGACCGGCCACCGCTGATGGTCAACGTCACGGTCGAGACCACCGGCACGATGTTGCTCGGCACCGAGATCGGTGCGGCGCTCACCGCACTCGAGCCGCTCGGCATCGACCTGATAGGTCTCAACTGCGCCACCGGCCCGGCTGAGATGAGCGAGCACCTGCGCTACCTGTCACGTCACTCCGGCATCCCGCTCGTCTGCATGCCCAACGCCGGGCTCCCGCAGCTGACCGCGGACGGCGCGCGCTACCCCCTCACGCCGGTGGAGCTCGCCGACGCCCACGACACGTTCACACGCGAGTTCGGGCTGTCGCTGGTCGGCGGTTGTTGCGGTACGACGCCTGAGCACGTCAACGCTGTCGTCGAGCGGGTCCGCGGGCGCGACCTCACGCCGCGCAAGCCACGACGCGACCCCGGCGCCTCGTCGCTCTACCAGCACGTGCCGTTCCGCCAGGACACGTCGTATCTCTCGATCGGCGAGCGCACCAACGCCAACGGCAGCAAGGCGTTCAAGGAGGCCATGCTCGCGGAGAAGTGGGACGACTGTGTCGAGATCGCGCGCGCCCAGATCCGCGACGGTGCCCACCTGCTCGACCTCAATGTCGACTACGTGGGACGCGACGGCGTCGCCGACATGAGGGCGGCGGCCTTCCGACTGGCGACATCGTCCACATTGCCGATCGTGCTCGACTCCACCGAGCCGGAGCTGATCGAGGCCGGCCTGGAGTCGCTGGCTGGTCGCAGCGTCATCAACTCGGTCAACTACGAGGACGGTGACGGGCCGACCTCGCGGTTCGCCCGCGTGATGCCGATCATCAAGGAGCACGGAGCCGCGGTCGTCGCGCTGACCATCGACGAGGAGGGCCAGGCGCGGACCGCTGACTGGAAGGTGGCGGTGGCCGCGCGCCTGATCGACGCGCTCACGAACGAGTGGGGCCTGCGTACCAGCGACATCATCGTCGACTGCCTCACGTTCCCGATCGGCACCGGCCAGGAGGAGACTCGCCGCGATGCCCTCGAGACGATCAACGCGATCCGTGAGGTCAAGCGGCGCTACCCGGAGGTGCAGACGACGCTCGGCGTCTCCAACGTCTCGTTCGGACTGAGCCCCGCGACGCGCGTGGTGCTGAACTCGGTCTTCCTGCACGAGTGCGTCAAGGCCGGCCTGGACTCGGCGATCGTCCACACCGCCAAGATCCTGCCGCTCGCCCGCATCCCCGACGAGCAGCGCAAGGTCGCGCTCGATCTCGTCTACGACCGGCGGACCGACGACTACGACCCACTGCAGACGATGCTCGAGATCTTCGCGGGCGTGACGACGACCGACACCCGCGAGACCCGCGCCGCCGAGCTGGCGGCGCTGCCGCTGTCCGAACGGCTCACGCGGCGCATCATCGATGGTGAGCGCAACGGCCTCGAGGCAGACCTCGACGAGGCGATGGCGTCCGGCAGCACGGCCCTCGACATCATCAACGAGGAGCTGCTGTCCGGGATGAAGGTCGTCGGCGAGCTGTTCGGGTCGGGCGAGATGCAGCTGCCGTTCGTGCTGCAGTCCGCTGAAGTGATGAAGAGAGCTGTTGCGTACCTCGAACCACACATGGAGAAGACCGACGACCGGGGCAAGGGCACGATCGTGCTCGCCACGGTCAAGGGCGACGTCCATGACATCGGCAAGAACCTGGTCGACATCATCTTGAGCAACAACGGCTACACCGTCCACAACCTCGGCATCAAGCAGCCGGTCAACGCGATTCTCGAGGCGGCCGAGCAGCACGAGGCCGACGTCATCGGCATGTCGGGTCTGCTCGTCAAGAGCACCGTGATCATGAAGGAGAACCTCGAGGAGCTCAACTCTCGTGGCATGTCGGGACGGTGGCCCGTCATGCTCGGCGGTGCCGCGCTCACCCGCGCCTACGTCGAGCAGGACCTGGCCCAGCTCTTCGACGGCGAGGTGCGGTATGCACGGGACGCCTTCGAGGGGCTTCGTCTGATGGACGCCGTGATGGCGGTCAAGCGGGGCGTCGAGGGCGCTGAGCTGCCGGCACTGCGCGAACGGCGGGTCAAGGTCAGGGAACGGCCCCGGTCCGACGATGCGCCGATCGACGTCCCGACGCGGTCCGACGTGTCGGTCACCAACCCGGTCCCGACGCCGCCGTTCTGGGGCGATCGCATCGTGAAGGGCGTGCCGTTGGCAGAGTTCGCCTCCTATCTCGACGAGCGAGCGACCTTCATGGGCCAGTGGGGGCTGAAATCCTCGCGTGGTGACGGACCGTCGTACGACGAACTGGTCGAGACCGAGGGCAGGCCACACCTGCGGTCCTGGATGAGCCGCATCCAGACCGAGGGGATCATGGAGCCGGCGGTCGTCTACGGCTACTGGCCCTGCTACAGCGAGGGTGACGACGTCGTCGTGCTCGACGCCGACAACCGGGTCGACGAGGTCGCCCGCTTCACGTTCCCCCGCCAGCAGCGTGACCGGTTCCTCTGCCTGGCCGACTTCTTCCATCCGAAGGACTCCGGCGAGCTCGACGTGATCGCGTTCCACCTGGTGACGATGGGCGGCCATGTGAGCGAGGTGACGGGTGAGCTCTTCGCGCAGAACGCCTACCGTGACTACCTCGAGCTGCACGGGCTCTCGGTGCAGCTGACCGAGGCGCTCGCCGAGTACTGGCACGCGCGAGTCCGCGACGAGCTCGGCTTCTCCGGCGAGGACTCCGACGACATGGGTGACGTGTTCCGCCAGGGCTACCGGGGCTCGCGCTACTCCTTCGGCTACCCCGCCTGCCCCGACCTCGAGGACCGCGCCACGCTGGTGCGGCTGCTCCGCCCCGAGCGCATCGGCGTCAAGCTCAGCGAGGAGCTCCAGCTGCATCCCGAACAGTCCACCGACGCCCTCGTCGTCCACCACCCCGAAGCCAAGTACTTCAATGCGAGGTGACGAGCCAAGACCCGCTGACCGAGCTCGTCGAGATCGAGGGTCTCGACAAGCTCGACCGCCGCTCCAGGCCGTGCTGTTCGACATGGACGGCACGCTGTGCGAGACCGAGCCGGCGTGGATGGCCGCCGAGCACGCCATGGCGGCGCACTATGGCGCGACCTGGACCCGTGCGGACGGACTGGCCCTGGTCGGCAACGACCTGATCGACTCCGGCATCTACATGAAGGCCCGGATGGGGCTCACCCAGACTCCCGAAGAGGTCGTGGAGGAGCTGGTCGACCGGGTCGTCGCCGAGGTCACCGAACACGGAGTCGAGTGGCGTCCGGGCGCGGTCGAACTGCTCACGGCGTGCAACGACGCCGGGATGCCGACGGCGCTGGTGACGATGTCGTACGACCGGTTCGCCACTGCGGTGGTCAAGTCGCTGCCGGCCGGCCGGTTCGACGCCATCGTGACCGGGGAGTCGGTTTCCCGGGGCAAGCCGGCTCCGGACGCCTATCTGCTCGCCGCAGACCTGCTCGGCGTCGACCCGGCCGCGACGGTGGCGCTCGAGG
This sequence comes from uncultured Actinomycetota bacterium, assembly GCA_963750495.1. Lineage (GTDB taxonomy): Bacteria > Actinomycetota > Actinomycetes > Propionibacteriales > Nocardioidaceae > JANLYC01. The sequence goes on along the minus strand of CAVVQV010000008.1, from coordinate 525,999 downwards.
ACTCACCACCGGGAGCGGCGTCGGCGGAGTCGGCAGGGTGCACGGTCGTCGTCATACCCAACCACGTCCAGGTGCCTGCGGGCCCGGCCCGGCACCGGCAGGAGTCCCTGCGTGGCGTCACCCTCGACACCCTGCGCGAACTGGCCGGGACGCCCTCTTCCTGACGTTACGCCATGCTTCCGCGGGGTGGGGTCGCCCACGTCTGTAACCGTTACGTGACCGAACCTTGCTGACATGACAGTCTCGCCCCGTTAGGGTCCATGGTGGTCACAGCAGACCAGAGGACATACCTGATGGGAGCAACAAGGTGGGTTTTGCAAAGAAATGGCTGGCAGTAGGAGGCGCAGGCGTGCTCTTGGCTGCCGTTGCCGCCTGTGGCGGTAGCGACAGCAACGACAACGGCGGTAACGGCGGAACGTCGAACGCCAGCGGTGACCCCTACATCCTCGGCACCACGGACACGGTCACGGCGCTCGACCCGGCCGGATCGTACGACCTGGGCTCGACCACGCTGGAATACAACCTCTACCAGACGCTCCTCACGGTCCCGGCGCAGGAGACCGACATCGTCGGTGACGCCGCCGAGAAGTGCGAGTACGACGACCCGTCCACGCTGACGTGCACGCTGAAGCCGGACCTGAAGTTCTCCAACGGTGACGCGCTGACCTCGTCCGACGTCAAGTACAGCTTGGACCGGGCCATCGAGATCCAGGACCCCAACGGCGCTGCGATCTACCTGCTGGGCAGCATCACCAGCACGGACAAGAAGGGTAAGGTCACGATGAACGACGGGGCGATCGAGACCCCCGACGACACCACCGTGGTCTTCCACCTCGATCACCCGGACACCACGTTCCAGTACATCCTCACTTACCCCGGCGCAGCCGCGATCGTGGACGAGGACGTCTTCCCGGCCGACAAGAAGCTGGCCGACGACAAGATCATCGGATCGGGCCCGTACGCACTCGCTCAGTACAAGCCTGGCGACCAGGCCGTGCTCGAGCTCAACGGCAACTACACCGGCGACAACGCCGGTCAGGCGCCGCAGGTCTTCGTGAAGTACTACCAGAAGCCCTCGGCACTCAAGCTGGCCGTGGAGAACGGCGAGGTCGACGTCGCCTGGCGCAGCTTGAGCCCGACGGACATCAAGGACCTCGAGGGCAACAGCAAGGTCTCCGTCGCCACCGGCGAAGGTTCCGAGATCCGCTACTGGGTCTGGAAGGTCGACGGGCCGGTCGGCAAGAACCCGGCCATTCGGCAGGCCGCTGCGCAGGTCTTCGACCGCGACGCGATCGCCAAGAACGCCTACGACGGAGTCGTCGCCCCGCTGTACTCGATCGTTCCGCCCGGGTACGCCGGTCAGACCGACGCGTTCAAGGCGGCGTACGACGCACCCAGCGTCGACGCGGCCAAGAAAATCCTGTCCGACGCAGGGGTCAAGACGCCGGTCAACCTGACCGTCGGTTACACGCCTACGCACTACGGTCCGAACACGGTCGACGAGGCCACCGAGGTGCAGCGTCAGCTCGAGGACAGTGGCTTGTTCAAGGTCACGCTCAAGAGCGCCGAGTGGGAGCAGTACCAGACGATCAACAAGGAGGGCGCGTACGACCTGTTCGTGCTCGGCTGGTTCCCCGACTACCCCGACACGGACGACTACCTGTCGCCCTTCATGGTGGATGGCGGGTTCTTCCAGAACGGCTACTCCAACCCGGAGGTCAACAAGCTGATCGCCGACGAGCAGGGCACGTCCGACCAGACCCAGCGTGAGGCCGCCTTCCAGAAGCTTCAGGAGATCGCCGCCCGCGACGTCCCGTTCATCCCCTCGTGGGTGGGCAAGAACATCGGCGTGTACGGTGCTGGGATCAAGGGTGTCGAAGACACCCTCGACCCGACGTTCATCTTCCGGTTCTGGCTGGTCACGAAGAACGCGTAACCCGAGCAAAAGGCAGTGGTCGTGGGGAGAGGCCCCTGGGGTTCCTCCCCACGACCCATGTCTGGAGAACATGATCGATGACTAGGTCCTCAGGATCCCTCCCGCGGTACATCCTTCAACGCACCCTCCTCGTCCTCCCGATGATCTGGGTGCTCCTCACCGTGGTCTTCCTCCTGCTTCGGGTGGCGCCCGGCGATCCGGTGTCGGCGGCACTGGGCGGCCGGCTCGACCCGACCGCGCTCGAGCAGCGTCGCGAGGCGCTGGGCTTCAACAAGCCGCTGATCCAGCAGTACTGGGAGTACCTCTCCTCCGTGCTCCGGCTCGACTTCGGCACCACGTTCAGCGACAACCAGCCGGTCCTGCACGTGATCCGCGACAACGGGGGCGCCACCCTGAGCCTGACCGCGGTGGGCTTCCTGATCGCCCTCGTGATCGGCATCCCGCTCGGCCTGATCGCAGGGCGTACGCGTGACCGCGTCCCCGACGTCGCGATCAGGCTCTTCGGCATCCTCACCTACGCTGCCCCGGTCTTCTTCGTGGGATTCCTTCTCCAGGCGTACGTCGCTCCACGGGTGGGGCTACCGACGTCGGGCGATGCCAGCCCGATCACGATCTTCACCGTCAAACCGCACACGCACATCCTGCTCATCGACGCGTTCCTCAGTGGCGACGGCACTGCCATCCGGGACGTACTCGAGCACCTGGTCCTCCCGGGGCTGACCCTGGGACTGCTGGTGTCGGGTGTCTTCATCCGACTGGTGCGGGTCAACATTCTCCAGACGATGCAGAGCGACTACGTCGAGGCCGCCGAAGCGCGCGGCATCGACCGCGGCAAGGTCACCCGCCGGCACGCCTTCCGCAACGCCCTGGTGCCGGTCGTCACGGTGATCGGCCTGCAGTTCGCGCTGCTGCTGGGCGGTGCGGTGCTGACCGAGTCGACGTTCAACTGGCCCGGGCTGGGGCAGAAGCTCGTGAACTACATCAACGATCGTGACTACGGTGCAGTCCAGGGGATCATCACGATCTTCGCCCTCGCGATCGTGCTGATCAGTCTGCTCGTCGACATCGTCAATGCCCTCATCGACCCGCGAGTGAGGTACTGATGCGCATCCTGCCGGCGGCCATCACCAAGCCGTTCACCCAGACCTCCGGCTTCGCCCGGTGGATGCTCGTCATCGGCATCTTCATCACGGCCATGTTCATCATCTGTGCCCTGTTCGCCCCCTGGCTCGCTCCCTACGGTTTCGCCCAGTCCGATGTCGACGGTGTCCGCCTCACGAAGCTCGGCCATCCCACCGGCAACCACATCTTCGGCACCAACGACCTGTTGTTCGACGTGTTCTCCCGGATCATCTGGGGCGCGCGAACTGCGTGTGAGGTCGTCTTCCTGTCCATCCTCTTCTGCATCGTGATCGGCGTGCCCCTCGGCCTGGTCTCCGGCTACTACGGCGGGTGGGCCGACCGGATCCTGGTGCTGATCATGGATGCGTTGTTCGCCTTCCCGTCCTTCCTGCTCGCGATCGTGTTCTCCTTCCTGCTGGTGAACCTGCTGGGTGGAAGTGTCATCGCCGTCGCCTTGTCGTTGACGGCGATCTACGTCCCCCAGTACTTCCGGGTCGTGCGCAACACGACCGTCAGCGCGAAGGAGGCGACCTACGTCGAGGCCGCCCGGGCCATCGGCGCGACGGACGGCGCGATCATGCGCCGCTACCTGTTCGGCAACGTCGTGCAGAGCGTGCCGGTGCTCGGCACGTTGAACGCGGCCGATGCGATCCTGACGCTGGCAGGCCTCGGCTTCCTGGGCATCGGCATCCAGCCGACCGAGGCCGCCGAGTGGGGTTTCGACCTGCAACGAGCACTGGACGACGCCGGCGCCGGCGTGTGGTGGACCGGCCTGTACCCGGGGTTGGCCATCGTGCTTCTGGTGACCGGCCTCACGCTCGTCGGTGAGGGACTCAACGAGACGCTCAACCCCACCCTGCGCCGTCGCCGGCTCCTGCCAGTGGTCATGCCGGCACGCACGGGTGCCGGCCAGGCGGCCACCGAGGAGTCGACGCGATGACCATTCAGGAATACACGCCGCAGACGGACGCCTACTCCGGCCCGGTGATCTCGGCCGAGGACGTGCGGGTCTGGTACGGCACCACACGAGGAGCGATCCGAGCTGTCGACGGTGTCAGCTTCGAGCTGGCCGCCGGTGAGACGCTCGGCCTGGTCGGGGAGTCCGGCTGTGGGAAGTCGACCCTGGGCCGTGGCCTGATGGGGCTGCTGCCCGAGGGCGCCAAGCGCGACGGCCAGGTCCTGTTCAAGGGACAGGACGTGCTGTCCATGAGCAGCAAGGATGCCTATCGGCTCCGCGGCAGCGACCTGGGCATGATCTTCCAGGAGCCGTTGACGCGGCTGAACCCGCTGATGCGCGTCTCCCAGCACTTCGAGGAGACGATCAAGCAGCACGAGCCCGATCTCTCCAAGCACGAGCTGCGCGAGCGCGCTCTGGAGGTGCTGCGCCTCATCGGCATCCCGCCGACGCGCTACAAGTCCTACCCCCACGAGTTCTCCGGCGGTATGCGGCAGCGCCTGATGATCGCGCTGGCGCTGGTGCTGCGGCCGGCGTTCATCGTCGCCGACGAGCCGACCACCGCCCTCGACGTGCTCGTCGAGGCGCAGATCATCGAGATCCTGAACGACCTTCGACGCAACTTCGACACCGCGATGCTGCTGATCACCCACAACCTGGGCATCGTCGCCGAGGCGTGCGACCGGGTCGCGGTCATGTACGCCGGCCGGATCGTGGAGCAGGGGACGGTGCGCCAAGTCTTCGGCCAGCCCCAGCACCCCTACACGCGCGAGCTGTTGCGTTCGACGATCAGCCTGTCGACGACCGGCCTGAACTTCATCCCCGGAGCGCCCCCGGACCTGGTGGACCCGCCCTCCGGATGCCGGTTCCACCCACGGTGCCCGGAGGCCATGAAGGTGTGTCTGGATCACGACCCGGTCCCGGTCCGGACGACGACGGGCACCGAGGTGGAGTGCTGGCTGTCCGGCCCGGACGAGCTGATCCCGGCCGGTGGCACCGACCGTGTCGAGCAGAAGGAGCTCAGCCTTGCCGACGAAGCCTGACCACCAGGTCGACCGGGTCGCGAGCAGCGAGACCGTGGTCGATATCCGTGACCTCTCGGTCCACTTCGCTCTTCAGGGCAGCTCACTGGCGCGCCTGTTCGGTCGCGGGACCGGCACCGTCAAGGCGGTCGACGGCGTCAACCTGACCATGCACAAGGGCGAAGTCGTCGGGCTGGTCGGCGAGAGCGGCAGTGGCAAGTCGACGCTCGGCCGGGCCATGCTCGGGCTGGCTCCGGCCACCAGCGGGTCGATCCTGTTCGAGGGCACCGACATCGCCTCGCTGTCGCGCAAGGCGTTGCGGAAGATCCGGCAGGACGTGCAGATGGTGTTCCAGGACCCGAACGCCGCCCTCAACCCGGCCATGACGGTCGAACAGGCTGTCGGCGACTCGCTGCGCGTGCATGGCATCAAGTCGGCCGAGGAACGGCGCACCCGCGTGATCGAATCCCTCGAGACTGTGGGCCTCTCGCCCGTCGAGCTGTTCATGACCAAGTACCCGCGGGACCTCTCCGGGGGACAGAAGCAGCGAGTGGTGATCGCGCGGGCGATCATCATGGGTCCGAAGGTGCTGGTGGCCGACGAGCCGATCTCGATGCTCGACATGAGCGTCCGCGCGAAGATCCTGCAGCTCATGCTCGATCTGCGCGACGAGCTCGACCTGACCTACGTCTACATCACCCACGACCTGGCCAGCGCCAAGTTCTTCTGCGACCGGATCGCGATCATGTACCTGGGCCGGATCGTCGAGGTGGGCGACACCCAGTCGATCTTCGAGAACCCCAAGCACCCGTACACCAAGGCGCTGCTGGCGGCCATCCCCGATCCCGACCCGGAGCGGACGTTGCCCCGCGACCTGCTCAAGGGTGAGATCCCTGATGCCGCTCGCCCGCCCGCCGGATGTGCGTTCCATCCGCGCTGCCCCGCGGCGTTCGACAAGTGCGGCTGGGAGGCTCGCGACCTCGTCGCTGTGCTGGAGGCGCACTGGCTCAAGTCCGGCATCTCGACGTTCGATCGCGAACGCAGCCAGATCGGAAACCTCGACGCCCTGGCTGCGCAGGACCATGGGTCGGCTGGGCTCAAGGCGACCGGCGACAGCAGTCCACAGAGCCTGGCGGCGCTGCTGGACGAGATCAAGGACGAGAACCCTGAGGCACGGTTCTGGAGCGGGGTCGCTGCCGTCGAACCGACCGACCACGGCGTCGAGGTGCGGTTCCACCCGGGCGAGGATCCGCACCTACGACCGTCAGACGACGTAGAGGTCGCCTGTCACCTCTACTGAGGTGTGGCGGTGGCTGGCTCGGCGACCGCGTCGTCGGAGGCTACCGGCAGCGGCGGCGGCGTGCCGCCCCAGGCGGGACAGATCGCCTTGTGGTCGCACCAGCCGCACAGCACCGTGCGGTTGGGGCGGAAGTCTCCGCTGGCGGTCGCGCGCTGGATGGCATCCCACAGTGCCTGCACCTTGCGCTCGGTGGCGAGCAGGTCGGTCTCGTCGGGTTCGTAGCGCAACAGCTCACCGTTGCCGAGGTAGATGAGCTGGAGCATGCGCGGGATGACTCCGCGGGTGCGCCAGACGACCAGCGCGTAGAACTTCATCTGGAACAGCGCTTTGGCCTCGAAGTGCTCACCGGGGGAACGGCCGGTCTTGTAGTCGACGATGCGCACCTCGCCGGTGGGTGCGACGTCGACCCGGTCGATGTAGCCATGGATCGTCAACCCGGACTCGAGTGTCGTGGCCACATGGACCTCGCGCTCGGCCGGTTCGAGGCGCTGGGGGTCCTCCAGCGTGAAGTAGCGACCGAGCAGGGCGCGGCACTGCTCGAGCCAGGTCGCCAGGTCGGTCGTGGCCTCCCCGAACATCTCGGCGAGGTCGGGCTCGGCGGCCAGGATCTGCTCCCAGACCGGCGGGAGCAACAGGTTGGCGCGTTCGTGGGTGCGGTCGGGCGCGGGCAGGTCGAACAGGTCCTCGAGGACCTTGTGGACGACCGAGCCGCGGACCGCGTCGATGCTGGGGGTCTCGGGAAGCTTGTCGATCACCCGGAAGCGGTAGAGCAGGGGGCACGTCATGAAGTCGCTGGCGCGGCTCGGCGACAGTGAGTTGGCGCGGGTGAGGCCGGCGAAGGCGTCGACGACCTCGTGCGCGGCCTCGCTGACGTCCTCGGCGGCCAGGCTCGTCCGGTCGGCCGGACCTTCGACATGCGTAGTCATACCGACCACGCTAGGCCACGGCTCCGACAACACCCGCTAGCGTTGTGGGGTGAGTCCTGCCGATCGTCCGTCGCCACGGCCGCGTACTGCCCCCGGGACGTTCCGGCTGGGCACGGTCGCGGGCATCGACGTGACCGTCGCCAACTCCTGGTTCCTGATCGTGGGGCTGATCGCGGTGCTGATGGCCCCGCGCGTCGAGGAGGTAGCGCCCGACATCGGGGGTTGGGCGTACGTCGTGGGAGCCGCTTTCGCGGTGCTGCTCTACGGGTCGGTGCTGTTGCACGAGTTGTCGCACGCCCTGGCGGCCCGGATCTTCGACATGCCGGTGGTGTCGATCAACCTGCACTTCCTCGGTGGGGCCACCGAGATCGAGGGCGAGGCGACGACTCCCTGGCGTGAGTTCGTCATCGCCGTGGTCGGCCCGCTCACGTCGCTGCTGGTGGGTGCGGTGGCCTTCTTCGCCATCGACCTGTTCGAACCGGGCATCCTGCGTTTCGCCGTGGCTTCGCTGGCCGGTGCGAACCTGATCGTCGGCGCGCTGAACCTGGTGCCCGGACTTCCCCTGGACGGCGGCCGGGTGCTGCAGTCGGCGGTGTGGGGCCTGACCCGGCGCCGCAACCTCGGTGTGACGGTGGCGGCCTGGGGTGGCCGGGCGGCGGCGATCGTCGCGGTGAGCTACGCGCCGGTGATCATTCCAGCGCTGGGCTACCAAGCCGACATCATCGACTATCTGCTCGGGTTCATGCTCGGTGCGTTCCTCTGGGCAGGCGCGACCCAGTCGTTGCAGGTGTCGAAGCTACGCGGACGTCTCCCCAGCATCGTCGCGCGACGGATAGCCCGGCCGGCGATCGGCGTGCCGGCCGACCTGCCGATCTCCGAGGGCGTGCGTCGCGCCCAGGAGGCGCATGCCGGATCCATCGTCGTCGTGACGGCTGACGGCCGTCCCGCCGGCATCGTCAACGAGGCCGCGGTCACCTCCACGCCCACCGAACGACAGCCGTGGGTGCCCATCGGAGACGTGGCACGACGGCTCGAGGACGGGCTCATGCTGTCGGCCGACCTGACCGGTGAACCGCTGCTTCGTGCGATGAACATGACGCCGGCCTCCGAGTACGTCCTGGTCGAGGCCGATGGGTCCATCTTCGGCGTCCTCGTCGCCCGAGACGTCGACGCGGCCTTCAACCAGAGCCGCTGATGCAGTCAGAGCCACCCGTGTCGGAGCCCCAAGGCACACCTCCACCAGCTGACCCGACCCTGTCCGGTGTGAGAAGGGGTCGCCTTCAGGCAGGGGAGCGGGTGCGTCTGACCGACCCCAAGGGCCGCAACCACAGCGTTCTGCTCGAAGCGGGCAAGACGTTCTTCACCGCGAAGGGCGCGCTGCAGCACGACGACCTCATCGGCGGGCCGGACGGCACGGTGATCACCTCCAGCGGCGGGACCGAGTACCTCGTCCTGCGCCCGCTGCTCGAGAACTTCGTGGTGTCGATGCCGCGGGGCGCCGCGGTCGTCTACCCGAAGGATGCCGCACAGATCGTCATGATGGCCGACATCTTCCCAGGCGCCCGCGTGGTCGAGGCCGGCGTCGGGTCAGGTGCCCTGACCTGTTCGCTGCTGCGTGCTGTGGTGCCTGGGGGGCATGTCACGTCGTACGAGCGACGCGAAGACTTCGCCGAGATCGCGCAGCGCAACGTGGCGTCGTTCTTCGGGGGCGAACATCCCGACTGGACCGTCAAGGTGGGCGACCTCGCGCTCGACCTCGACGAGCGGGACGTCGACCGGGTCGTGCTGGACATGCTGGCGCCCTGGGAATGTGTGCCTGCCGTCGCGCGGTCCCTGGTGCCGGGTGGCATCGTCTGCGCGTACCTCGCCACGACGACCCAGCTCAGCCGGTTCGTCGAGACCGTCCGGGAGCACGGCGGATTCACCGACCCGCATGCCTGGGAGTCCATGGTCCGTGGCTGGCACGTCGAGGGTCTCGCGGTGCGGCCGCAGCACAAGATGAACGGCCACACGGGATTCCTCGTGACCGCCCGGCGGATGGCGCCAGGTGCCGCGATGCCACGCAAGAGCAGACGCCCGTCGCCCGGTGCCTACGGCCCCGACTACACAGGTCCGCGGCCCTCCGAGTTCGCTGAACTCCTGGGATCGGGCCCCGAACTGCTCGAGTCAGCCACCGAGGCGCACGAACCGGAGCCCGAACCGGGGGAGTGACCCAGACCGGCGCCACTCCCTGCCGTCACGGGGTGTGGTTCTCACGTGACTGACCGTGGACTCCCATCGCCCGCGACACCCGTTCGGATGATGCCGGGTGTAGGTCACCCAGCCACACTTTGTGCCAGAGGTCACAGACAGGTACCGACACGGGCCAAGTGAGCGCATGCTGGACGAGATCCCCAGGTAGGTTTGGATCCAGTGGTCCTCCAACGGAGGTGGTTTCGGTGACTGCACACGAAGACGGACACGATCGCGGCTCGCGCATGGCCCAGGAGCTGCAGAGCCAGGTCAACTACCTCGAGGCTGAGGTGTCTGAGCTGCGGCAGCGGCTCTCCGACGCCCCGCAGGCCACGCGCTTCCTCGAGCAGCGCCTTGCCGAGGCGCAGTCGTCGCTGGGATCCCTCACGTCGCAGAACGAACGCCTTGCCTCCACGCTGCGCGAAGCGCGCGACCAGATCATGACGCTGAAGGAGGAGGTCGACCGACTGGCGCAGCCGCCCACCGGGTTCGGCACCTTCCTCGGCCACAACGACGACGACACCATCGACGTGTTCACCGGAGGCCGCAAGCTGCGGGTCAACGTCAGCCCGAACGTCGACGCCGAGGAGCTGCGGCGTGGCCAGGAGGTCATGCTCAACGAAGCGCTCAACGTCGTAGCGGCGCTGCACTTCGAGCAGATCGGCGAGGTCGTCATGCTCAAAGAGGTGTTGGCCGACGGTGACCGTGCCCTCGTGATCGCCAACGCCGACGAGGAGCGTGTGGTGCGCATCGCCCACCCGCTGCGCGACCAGAAGATCCGCGCCGGCGACTCCGTGCTGCTCGACTCCCGGGCGGGCTACATCTACGAGCGCATCCCGAAGACCGAGGTCGAGGAGCTCGTCCTCGAAGAGGTCCCCGACATCGACTACACCAAGATCGGTGGGCTCATCCGGCAGATCGACCAGATCCGCGACGCGATCGAGCTGCCCTACCTGCACCCAGACCTCTTCCTCGAGCACGAGCTGAAGCCGCCCAAGGGTGTGCTGCTGTACGGACCGCCCGGGTGTGGCAAGACGCTGATCGCCAAAGCGGTCGCCAACTCGCTCGCCAAGAAGGTCGCCGCCAAGACCGGGGAGGAAGGCAAGTCGTACTTCCTCAACATCAAGGGTCCCGAGCTGCTCAACAAGTACGTCGGCGAGACCGAGCGGCACATCCGCCTCGTCTTCCAACGTGCTCGTGAGAAGGCCAGCGAGGGTACGCCCGTCATCGTGTTCTTCGACGAGATGGACTCGCTGTTCCGTACGCGCGGCTCGGGCGTCTCCTCGGACGTCGAGAACACCATCGTCCCGCAGCTGCTGAGCGAGATCGACGGTGTCGAGGGCCTCGAGAACGTCATCGTGATCGGCGCCTCCAACCGCGAGGACATGATCGACCCGGCCATCCTTCGCCCCGGCCGTCTCGACGTGAAGATCAAGATCGAGCGCCCGGATGCCGAAGGCGCCCGCGACATCTTCTCCATCTACCTGAAGGCGAGCCTGCCGCTGCACCAGGACGACCTGGCGGAGTTCGGCGGCAATCGTGACGAGTGCGTGGCGGCCATGATCCAGCGCACGGTCGAGCGGATGTACACCGAGTCCGAGGAGAACCGCTTCCTCGAGGTCACCTACGCCAACGGTGACAAGGAGGTCCTGTACTTCAAGGACTTCAACTCCGGCGCCATGATCCAGAACATCGTCGACCGCGCCAAGAAGATGGCGATCAAGGACTTGCTCGAAGCAAACCAGAAGGGGCTGCGCGTCCAGCACCTCCTCCAGGCCTGCGTCGACGAGTTCAAGGAGAACGAGGACCTGCCCAACACCACCAACCCCGACGACTGGGCGCGGATCTCCGGCAAGAAGGGTGAGCGCATCGTGTTCATCCGTACCCTCATCTCCGGCAAGCAGGGCACCGAGCCCGGCCGGTCCATCGACAACGTCGCCAACACCGGCCAGTACCTCTAGCCCCTATCGGCTCTGTCCGTCCGGGGTCGCCGCTGCCAGTCGGAGCCGCTTCTCCACGCCCTGCAGACCGCTGCGCACGTAGTCCGGCTCTTCGACATCCAGCCCGTACAGCACCTCGTGCCAGGGTCCGAGCCGGCGCCAGTCCAGCGCTCGCCGCACCAAGGCGGCGTCGGGCCTGTATGCCGTCCGCACGCCGGCCGCGAACGCAGGTTCCGAGCCGTACAGCACCCACGCCAGGTCGAGGGCCGGATCACCCAGGCAACAGTCACCCCAGTCGATGATCCCCCCGACGTGGTCGCCGTCGACCCGGATGTGCACCGGGCCGAGGTCGGCGTGAACCAGCCGCGGGTCGTCGACCGGCTGCGCCATCCGGGCCAACAGGGCCGATGCGGAGGCTTGCAGCTCGCCGGAGACCATCGGCAGCACGTCACGTTGCATGCGTTCCCGGATGCCCTGAGCCGCGGTGAAGGCGGGCTCGGCGTCCAGCGCTCCGTGCTGCGCGGCCTCGAGCGGGTCGACCGCATGCAACGCCCGCAGGAAGCCGCCCACAGCGGAGCCTTGCGACGCGGAGGTACCGGGGCAGGGCTCGCCGACGAGCAGGGCGTGCCGCAGGGTCAGCGGCTCCTCGCGGACGATCTCCGGCTCCGGGACGGGCAAGGGCAGCCGAGGCGCCAGCCACGGCAGCAGCGCGGCCTCCCGTCGCAGCGGCGCCTCCACCTCGGGTCTGCGTGGAGTGCGGTCCACCCACCGGCCGTCCACGAGCACCGCGCGCACGTCCCACCCGTCGTCGAAGTCAGTCACCGGTCAGCCCCGCGAGTACGTGCCGACAAGGGTGCCGCTGGCGATGGCCCGCGTGCCGATCGCGTCGATGGTGGTCGTCACATCTGCGCCGCTCTGCAGTCCCGTCGGCTTCGCCAGGGCGTACACGGTGAACCGGTAGTGATGCACACCAGACGGCGGGCACGGTGGCGTGTAGCCCAGTCGTCCCGCTGAGTTGGTCGCCTCGACCCCGCCGATCGGTGAGTGTCCGGCGGACACGTGGTCGACCGTGGCCGGGATGTCGACGACGAGCCAGTGGTAGTACGTCGCTCCCGGGGCGTCCGGGTCGGCCACCACCAGCGCCAGCGACTGCGCCGACGCAGGCACGCCGTCCCACTCCAGTGCAGGGGAAAGGCCCGGGCCGTCGCAGCTGAGACTCTTGTCGAGCGGGGTGCCGTCGGTGAAGTCCGTACTGGTGACCGTGACGGACTCCTGGTCGGTGGTCGGCTCGGACCGCCTCGAGCCCGTGTTCCCGGCGTCGTCCGGGGTGGAGCCACTGCTGCAAGCGGCACACGTCAGGGCCAGGACCATCAGCGGGACGACCAACACACGCACGCGGTCATCGTGTCACGTTGCGCTCCGGGCGATCGAGGCTGCCCGTTGGCGAGCAGCGAGCCTCAGCGGCTCGTCGAGCCTTGTGGGCCGGCTCGTCGAGTCTCATCGGCTGAACTGTGGGGAAAGCCGGACGAACGCAGTACCCTGGATCCACCGGTACCTGCCGGGCATCAGCCGGCCTCCGGGTCGGACGGGAGGCGTCATGACGCTTGCGGTAATCGTGTTCCTCGTCCTGACGGCGGCCCTCATCTACACGCCCCAGCGTGAGAAGCCCGTCCGTGTATCGCACGAACGACGTCGGCTCGACCAGGTCGACGAGCGGCTGGCGAACGGTCCCGGCAACCGTCACCGGATGTACTGAGCCCGCCGCGGTCGCGTCATTCGGCCGCCCCGTAGGCTGCACTCATGACGGTGCGGCGGATCATGGGAACCGAGACCGAGTTCGGCATCCATGTCCTCGGCACCCCGTCGGCCAACCCGATGCTCACGTCGTCCCAGCTGGTCAACGCCTATGCGTCGACCAGCCAGCGGTCGCGACGGGCACGCTGGGACTTCGAGGAGGAGAGCCCGCTCCGGGACGCCCGCGGCTTCGACCTCAGCCGGGGCGCCGCCGACCCGAGCCAGCTCACCGATGAGGACGTCGGCCTCGCCAACCTCATCCTGACCAACGGGGCTCGGTTGTACGTCGACCACGCCCACCCGGAGTACTCGACTCCCGAGTGCACCAATCCGCGCGACATCGTGCTCTGGGACAAGGCGGGGGAGCTGATCGTGTCGGGGGCGGCCGCCTCGGTCTCGATACCGGGCCAGAACCCGCTGGTGCTCTACAAGAACAACACCGACAACAAGGGCGCGTCGTACGGCGCCCACGAGAACTACCTGATGCAGCGGTCGACACCGTTCCCCGACATCGTCCGCCACATCACCCCGTTCTTCGTGAGCCGACAGGTGATCTGCGGTGCCGGACGCGTCGGGATCGGCCAGGACGGCGCCAAGCACGGCTTCCAGATCAGCCAGCGGGCTGACTACTTCGAGGTCGAAGTCGGTCTCGAGACCACCCTGAAGCGTCCGATCGTCAACACCCGGGACGAGCCCCATGCCGATCCCGAGAAGTACCGGCGGCTGCACGTCATCATCGGCGACGCGAACCTCGCCGAGATCTCGACCTACCTGAAGGTCGGCACCACGTCGTTGGTCCTGGCGATGATCGAGGACCGTGCGATCAGCGCCGACCTGGCCATCGACGGGGCGATCAACGAGCTGCACCAGGTCTCGCACGACATCAGCCTCAAGCACCTGATCAAGCTCAAGGACGGCCGTCAGGTGACGGCACTCGACCTGCAGGAGATCTACCTCGACATCGCCCACGCCTACGTCGCCGACACGATGGGTGACGATGTCGACGACCAGACGGCCGACATCCTCGAGCGCTGGGGATCGACGCTGGAGGCATTGCGGCGCGACCCGATGGAGTGCCGTCACCAGCTCGACTGGGTGGCCAAGCTGGCGCTGCTGGAGTCCTACCGCGACCGCGACAACCTCAACTGGGACGACCCCAAGCTGCACCTCATCGACCTGCAGTACGCCGACCTGCGTCGCGACAAGGGCCTGTACGGCCGGCTCGTGGCGCGCGGTTCGATCGAACGACTGCTCACCGACGAGGAAGTGGTCAGGGCCGTCACGACTCCACCCGAGGACACCCGGGCGTACTTCCGGGGCCGCTGCCTGGCCCAGTACCCGGACCGGATCGCGGCCGCGTCATGGGACTCGGTGATCTTCGACCTGCCCGGTCGGGACTCGCTGCAGCGGATCCCGACGATGGAGCCCACGCGCGGTACCCGCCAGCACGTCGGTGAGCTCCTGGACCGCTGCAAGACCGCCGAGGAGCTCTTCGCCGCGATCACGGCATGAACACGACCCGTGCCTATCTGTGCAGGTGGAAGCGGCCGCACGGGTAGGGTCTCCAGTGCAAGGATGAATTCGCTCGTTCGGAGCGTTTGCTCCGGTTGAGGCGGCACCCACGCAGTCGGTGGCGCCGGTGACGAGAAGGAGGTGGGCGATGGCACGCGAAGGCGGCCAGCAGCACAAGACCACGCGCAAGTCCACGGAGGACGAGGCGCCGCTCGAAGAGGCACCGAGTGATGCCGCGGCCGAACGCAAGGAGAAGCTCGACGACGACGTCGACGCGATCCTCGACGACATCGACGAGGTGCTCGAGTCCAACGCCGAGGAGTTCGTGCGCGGCTTCGTGCAGAAGGGCGGACAGTGAGGCCTGTGAGCGACTCACGCCTTCCCAGCGCCTATCTCACCCCCGGCAGCTCGTCCTTCGCGGACTTCCTCGCCGCCCAGGCACCTGAGATGTTGCCTGGGCGCCGCACGCCGTTGGCCGGCACCGTGCCGGAGACGCCGCACGGGACGACGATCGTCGCGGCCACGTTCCCCGGTGGGGTCGTGATGGCCGGCGACCGGCGGGCCACGATGGGCAACATCATCGCCCAGCGCGACATCCAGAAGGTCTTCCCGGCCGACGAGTACTCGTGCGTCGGCATCGCCGGGGCCGCCGGGATCGCGGTAGAGATGGTGAGGCTGTTCCAGGTCGAGCTCGAGCACTACGAGAAGATCGAGGGCACCACGCTGTCCCTTGACGGCAAGGCCAACCGCCTCGCCTCACTGATCCGCAGCAACCTCGGGATGGCGATGCAGGGGCTGGCCGTCGTGCCTTTGTTCGCGGGCTTCGACCCGCACATCGGGGTCGGTCGCATCTTCTCCTACGACGCGACGGGTGGGCGCTACGAGGAGCAGGCGTTCCACTCGGTGGGGTCCGGGTCGATGTTCGCCCGTGGGTCCCTCAAGAAGCTGTATCGCGACGACCTGTCCGCGCGCGAGTGCGTCACGGCGACCGTCCAGGCCCTGTACGACGCTGCCGACGACGACTCCGCGACCGGAGGGCCCGATCTGACCCGGCGCATCTTCCCGGTGGTCACGATGGTCACCGCCGACGGCTTCGCCCGGGTCGACGACGCCGAGATCGCCGAGGTCGCCGACGAGATCATCGCCGCCCGGATGCAGCGCCCCGACGGCCCCGCTGCACCGCTGACCTAGCCGCCAGACGCCCAGGAGCCCTCACCACCATGTCGATGCCGTTCTACGTCTCACCCGAGCAGCTGATGAAGGACCGGGCTGACTTCGCCCGCAAGGGCATCGCCCGCGGGCGGAGCCTGGTCGTGCTGCAGTACGCCGACGGTCTGCTTTTCGCGTCCGAGAACACCTCGCCGTCGCTGCACAAGGTGTCGGAGCTCTATGACCGGCTCGCCTTCGCCGCGGTCGGTCGCTACAACGAGTTCGAGAACCTCCGCATCGCCGGCGTGCGCCTCGCCGACATGCGGGGCTACTCCTACGACCGCCGCGACGTTACCGGGCGCGGTCTGGCCAACGCCTACGCGCAGACTCTGGGCACGATTTTCTCGTCCGGCGGGGAGAAGCCGTACGAGGTCGAGATCTTCGTCGCCGAGGTCGGCGACAGCGCGGCAGACGACCAGATCTACCGCCTCACCTACGACGGGTCGGTCGCCGACGTCCAGGGGTATGCCGTGATGGGTGGCGCCGTCGAGCCTGTCAACGAGTACCTCGAGGGCCATTACAGCGACGGGCTCGGCCTCGCCGCCGCGCTCCGCCTCGCCGTCGACGCGCTGGGGCACGAGGGCACGACCACGCGCGAGGTCAACCGTGAGCGGCTCGAGGTCGCGGTGCTCGACCGCACCCGCAGCCAGCCGCGCAAGTTCCGCCGGCTCACCGACGCCCGCCTGGCCGACCTGTTCTCGCAGACCGCAGAGACGGCTCCGGACGATGGGCCTGCCGCTCCGGACGACGGACCTACTGTGCCCACCACGACCGACACCGGCTCCCCGGACCTCGGCTCCACGACGGGCACCGCGGACCAGCCGACCGACCCTGCTGACGAGCTGGGCGACCTGCCCGACGACCCGGGTTCGACCCGTTCGGATGGCTGAGGCGTTCCCGGCTGAGCCACGTCCCACCGACGACGAGCGCCGCTGGGAGGTCATCGGCGACGACGAGGTGATCCACGACGGGTGGATTCGCGTCAGCCGTCGCACCTACCGGCTCCCCGACGGGCGCGAGGCGATCTGGGAGATGTTCGGCGGCGGTCACAGCGTGGGAGTGCTGGCCCTGACCCCTGACGGGCGCCTGGTCTGCGTCCGTCAGTTCAGGCCAGGCCCTGATCGGGTGGTGCTCAACATCCCGGGCGGGTTCGTGGACCGAGGCGAGACGTTTCTCGAGGCGGCCGCGCGCGAGCTCACCGAAGAGACGGGTTATGTCAGCACCGACCTCGAACACGTCGTCACCGCGCGGGCCACGTTCTCGACCGGGCAACGGCACGTGGTGATCGCCCGCAACTGTGTCGCGTCCGGCGTACAGCTGCTCGACGACTTCGAGGACTGCGAGCCCGTCGTTCTCGACATTTCCGACGTTCGGGCGCAGCTCCGCGCGGGCGCCATGACCGGCAGCGACCTCGTCTATCTCGGGCTCGACCACGCCGGTCTCCTGTGACTCCGGCTGGACACCTTTCCTGACCAGTCCTCTCAGGCTGGGACCTGTGAGCCCCGTTCTGACATAGGCTGAGGACGTGGACCGACGCATCTTCGGGATCGAGAACGAGTACGGCGTGACGTGCACCTTCAAGGGTGCGCGCCGTCTCTCTCCGGACGAGGTCGCCCGCTACCTGTTCCGCAGGGTCGTGTCGTGGGGCCGATCCAGCAACGTCTTCCTCCGCAACGGCGCCCGCCTCTACCTTGACGTCGGCAGCCACCCGGAGTACGCCACCCCCGAGTGCGACTCCGTCACTGATCTCGTCGCGCACGACAAGGCGGGGGAGCGGGTGCTCGAGGGCCTGCTGGTCGACGCCGAGCGTCGGCTCCGTGAAGAGGGCATCGCCGGCGACGTCTACCTGTTCAAGAACAACACCGACTCGGCCGGCAACTCCTACGGCTGTCACGAGAACTACCTGGTGGGACGGCACGGCGAGTTCGCCCGGCTGGCCGATGTGCTCATCCCGTTCCTGGTGAGCCGGCAGATCATCTGCGGGGCGGGCAAGGTGCTGCAGACCCCGCGGGGAGCGATCTACTCGGTCAGCCAACGCGCCGAGCACATCTGGGAGGGCGTGTCGAGCGCGACCACACGCTCCCGCCCGATCATCAACACGCGCGACGAGCCGCACGCCGACGCCGAGCGGTTCCGTCGGCTGCACGTGATCGTCGGTGACTCCAACATGAGCGAGACGACCACCATGCTCAAGGTGGCGACGACCGACCTGGTCCTGCGCATGATCGAGGCAGGGGTCGTGCTGCGCGACATGACCATGGAGAACCCGATCCGGGCGATCCGCGAGATCTCGCACGACATGACCGGACAGCGGAAGGTCCGGCTGGCGAACGGCCGCGACGCCTCCGCGCTCGACATCCAGAACGAGTACCTGAGCAAGGCTGTCGACTTCGTCGACCGACGCGAGCTGCACACCCCGACCGTCGACGCAGCCCTCGACCTGTGGGAACGCAGCCTGAAAGCGGTCGAGAGCGACGACCTGAGCCTCGTGGAGCGGGAGATCGACTGGGTCATCAAGTACCGGCTGATCGAGCGCTACCGGGCTCAACACGGTCTCAGTCTGTCCTCGGCACGCGTGGCCCAGCTCGACCTCGCCTACCACGACATCCACCGCAACCGCGGCCTCTACTACCTGCTGGAGAAGCGCGGGGCCGTCGCTCGCATCACGAACGACCTCACGGTCTTCGAGGCCAAGTCCGTGCCGCCGCAGACCACGCGGGCGCGGCTGCGCGGCGAGTTCATCCGCCGGGCGCAGGAGCGCCGCCGGGACTTCACGGTGGACTGGGTCCACCTCAAGCTGAACGACCAGGCCCAACGCACCGTGCTCTGCAAGGACCCCTTCCGGTCACACGACGAGCGCGTCGAGCGGCTGATCGAGTCGATGTAGCGGCCGGCGGTGACGACACGGCGTCGGCCCGCCTGCTGACGGACGAGGCCCGCGACTGGGTTAGGCTGTCCCGTCGCTCTCCCCATCGGCCACCGGGCCGAAACCGATCCGCGAGGTGTTGTCCGTGCGTCGTACCGTCGCCGTTGTCGTCCTACCGTTGCTGCTCGTCCTTGTGGGCTGTGGCAGCAACCCCGAGGAGGGCCAGACTGCGAAGAAGGGCACCATTGCGGACGTCTCCGTCACGGGTGCGCCCGGGAGCAAGCCCGAGGTCTCCTTCAAGCCCCCGACGACCTTCGCCACCCTCGAGAGCCAGGTCATCGACGACGGCCCGGGCAAGGGGCCTGCGGTCACCAGCGACTCCGAGGTCACCCTGAACTACCTCGGCATCAACGCCAGCGACGGTTCCGAGTTCGGGACGACGTTCGACAAGAACGGTCAGCCCGCCATCTTCACCGTCAACCAGGTCATCCAGGGCTTCGACAAAGGTCTCCAGGGTGCGCACGCGGGCGACCGGGTGCTGATCACGGTGCCGTCAGCGGATGGTTTCGGGTCTACCGGCAACGGCGGCGACGTCAGCGGCGGCGACAGCCTGATCATCGTCGTCGACCTCCTCAAGGTGCAGAACCCGGCCAAGCCGCAGATGCTGACGAAGTCCGAGATCCCCAAGCTCGCTGTCGACAAGAAGGGCACGCCACACGGCTTCACGACGCGGCCGGGGTTGCCCAAGAAGGTCGCCAAGCTCGGTATCGCCGTCCTCAAGAAGGGCAGCGGCGCCCCGATCACCTCGGCCTCGTCGTTGACGGTCAACTACCTCGGTCAGATCTATCCGGCCGGCAAGGTGTTCGACGAGTCCTACACGAAGGGTCAGCCCGCGTCGTTCTCGCTGTCCGGGGTCATCGCCGGCTGGCAGCAGGGGCTCGTCGGGCAGCAGGCGGGCGCCCGGGTCGTGCTCGAGATCCCCAGTGACCTCGGTTACGGTACGACCGGCTCCGGACAGGACATTCCGCCGAACGCCGACCTGATCTTCGTGATCGACATCGTCAGCGTCAACTAGCGTCAGACAGGTGGCGGACGGGAGGGCAGCACAGGTGACCGCACGCAAGGCCGAGCGGCTGATGAACCTGACCATCTGCCTGCTCGTGGCGCGCACGTTCATCCCGAAGGACCGCATCCGCCAGGCGGTCGAGGGCTACCGCGACCTCGGTGACGACGCGTTCGACCGCATGTTCGACCGCGACAAGGAGGAGCTGCGCGTCCTCGGGATCCCGATCGAGGTAGGGACGATCGAGAAAGCGTTCGACGACGAGGTCGGTTACCGGGTGAGCCGGGCGCGTTTCGAGCTTCCGGAGATCAGTCTCGAGGCCGATGAGGCCGCGGTCGTGGGGCTGGCGGCCCGGGTGTGGCAGCACGCCCGACTTGCGTCGGCGACAACGCAGGGGCTGCGCAAGCTGCGCGCCGGCGGCGTCGACGTGGACGAGTCCGCCCTGACTATCCTCGAACCGCAGCTGGCCACCGACGAGCCCGCCTTCGACGACGTCTTCACGGCGGTGACGTCACGCACGCCGATCACGTTCTCCTACCGCCGCTCCGGCGACGCCGACACGACCCGTCGGCACCTCGAACCCTGGGGCATCGTCTCCTGGCATGGTCACTGGTACGTCGTCGGTCACGATCGCGACCGTGCGGCGCCGCGGATGTTCCGGGTGTCGCGCATCGACGGCAGTGTCGAGCCCGACGGCGACGCCGGCAGCTTCACAGCTCCCGACGACCTCGACCTCCGGGGTCTCGCGTCCAGCCTCGCCCCGCCGCACCCGCACAGCTCCGCGCGCGTGCTGGTCCGGCACGGCGCCGGAGACGCCCTGCGCCGCCGCGCCGCCACGTCCCGACCGGCAGACGAGGGTTGGACCGAGATCGAGCTGCCCTACGGGAGCGGGTCGTCGCTGGCCGAGGAGCTGTCGTCGTACGGCCCCGACCTCGTCGTCCTCGAGCCCGCCGAGATCCGCGATGCCGTCATCCGCCGGCTGACGGCTCTGGTCGAGGGTGCGGGAGCGGCACGATGAGCGCCACCGCACAGGAACAGGTCGAGCGGATGCTGGCGCTGGTCCCGTACCTCCGGGTGCGCGACGGGATCGGCGTCGACGACGTGGCCCGTGACTTCGGTGTCCCGCCTGCACAGATCGTGAAGGACCTCAAGGTCCTCTGGTACTGCGGACTGCCCAACTCGGTGACCGGCGACATGATCGACATCGACATGGAGGCGCTCGACGGCGACGGGGTCATCAAGCTCAGCAACGCCGACTACCTCACCCGGCCGCTGCGGCTGGCACCGCACGAGGCGCTCGCCATGATCGTGGCCCTGCGGGCACTCCGCGAGGTGAGCGGACCGTCCCAGCGCGAGACCGTGGATCGCACGCTGGCGAAGATCGAGGCCGCCACCGGGGAAGCAGCCGGCCCGGCAGCCGCCATCGACATCCAGGTCGACCAGGTCGACGACAAGATCCGCGCCACGGTCGATGAGGCGCTGGCACTGCAGCGCCGGTTGCACCTGAGCTACTACGTTCCCGGCCGCGACGAGACGACCGAGCGCGACGCCGACCCGATCCGGCTGGTGTTCTCCGAAGGCCACGGGTATCTCGAGGCGTACTGCCGCCGGGCGCAGGAAGTCCGAATCTTCCGGTTGGACCGGATTACCGCTGCTTCCGTGCTCGACCTGCCTGCGGCGCCGCCGGAGGACCTCGCACGACACGACCTGTCCAAGGGCTTGTTCCAGCCCGACCCGGACGACGCACTGGCGGTGCTCGACCTGGAGCCGGCGGCGCGCTGGGTCGCCGACTACTACCCGATCGAGCAGCGCGACGAGCTCGGTGATGGGCGCCTGCGGATCCGGCTGCGGTTCAGCGACGAGGGCTGGCTGCAGCGCCTCGTGCTACGCCTGGGTGGTGCGGCGACCGTCATCGAGCCGGCGGCGGTGGCGGCGGGCGTGTCGTCGCGTGCCGCGGCTGCGCTGCGCCCGTACACGAGCTGAACCCGCCGACGCCGGTTGAATTCGTACACCGGTTGAATTCGGGCACAACCGCCGGATCGGCGGCCCCCACGGCGTACGATGAAAGACGCACCATCTGCACACGCCGGCACCACCCATCTGAACGAAGAGGCGCTCATGTCCTTGGCCACAGCGAATCTGCACCCCACCATGGCTGCGTTCGGCGGCCTCGGTGCCCCCGAGGTCATCATCATCGTGCTGGTCGTCCTGCTGCTCTTCGGCGGCCGCAAGCTGCCTGAGGTGGCCCGCGGCACGGGTCGTGCGCTCCGGATCTTCAAGGCCGAGACCAAGGGCCTGATGGATGACGATGACGACGATGACGACGCGCCCCGTGAGCGTCGTCCGGCCGGCACCCAGCAGAACTCTCAGCAGATCGCGCGGGGCGACGTCCGGCCCGCCGCAGACCCGTCTGCACCTGAGCCCACGGCCAGCGCAGATCCGCTGCCGCCCACCCACACCGAGAAGTGAGCTCGCCCGCTCGGTCAGGTCCGTAGGTGGCTACGTTCTTCCGATCGCACGCGCGGTCGGACTCGTCGGGGGAACCCGCCCGCCCATCGGGTGACGGTGCGGGGCAGATGACCCTGGGCGACCACCTGCGTGAGCTCCGGCGACGCATGTTCGTGTCGCTCATCGCCATCTTCGTCGGTGCGGTCCTCGGATGGATCTACTACGACCAGATCGCGCACCTGCTCGTCGACCCCTACACCAACACGGTGCAGAAGCTCGCTCGGGACAAGGGCATCGAGTCCAAGGCGGTCATCCAGGGCGTCGGCACGCCGTTCATCCTGCAGGCCAAGGTGGCCCTGGTGGCTGGTCTGGCGCTGGCGAGTCCGGTCTGGCTCTACCAGATCTGGGCGTTCATCATGCCCGGGCTGCACCGCAACGAGCGCAAGTGGACGATGATCTTCGTGTCGGTGGCGGGACCGCTGTTCGCGGCGGGTGTCGCCCTCGGCTACCTCGTCCTCCCGAAGGGCCTGTCCGTCCTGATCGGCTTCACGCCTGACCAGGTGACCAACCTGGTGGACCTCAACGGCTACCTCAGCTTCGTGCTCCGCATCCTGCTGGTCTTCGGCATCGCCTTCGAGATCCCGCTGTTCGTCGTGCTGCTCAACCTGGCGGGGGTCGTTCGCGGGCGGCATCTCGCCAAGTGGCGGTCCTGGATCATCTTCGGGACCTTCGTCTTCGCTGCCGTCGCCACGCCATCCACCGATCCGATCACGATGTTGCTGCTGGCCATCCCGATGGTCGTGCTGTTCCTGCTGTCGGAGGTGATCGCGCACGTGGTCGACCGGCGCCGCGGACTCCATCGCCCGCCTGACTACGCTGAGTACGACGACGACGAGGCATCGCCCATCTAGCACCGACCACGGGAGACGATCATCCAGCCGTACGACCCCTTCGACCTGCCCGACTGGCTGGGGACCCGTGGTGTGCAGTGGCAGGCGGACGGCGCCCTGCGCGACGTGGCGGTCGTGCAGGGGCTCATGCGGTCCGAGCAGGGCGAGTCGATTCCCGTCGACCTGCTGGCCGTCGACGCGGCGTACCCGGCCGTGGTGTGCCCAGACGACCTGCGGCGGGCCGCTCACCAGGCGTGGCAGTTCGGCGAGGTGCTCCTCGTCGAGTCCGACGACGCGCGGGTGGCGCTGGCGGTTCCGGGCACGGCCTTCGACGTCGAGCTGGTCTGCGAAGTCATCCGCCGGCTGGCCAAGTCGGTCGGCGCGCCTGCCGACCACTACTCCGTCCTGATCTCGCTCTGACGATGTGCCGTGACCGAGCGGCGTACGACGCTAGGGTCTGGGCCGTGGAGCAGTCAGGGACGCAACGATGAAGCGCGCAGCGCTGCTGGTCAACCCGGCAGCCGGCAAAGGAGTTTCGGGGGCCGTTGTGGCGGCGGTGCACGCCCGGCTGGCCGCTGGTGAGCTCGAGGTCACCCGGATGCAGGGAGCCGACGGTGCCGAGGCAGCCGACCTGGCACGGCAGGCGGTCGACGACGGGTATGACCTGCTGGTGACGATGGGCGGCGACGGGCTGGTCCATCTCGCGATCCAGGCGGTCGCAGAGTCGCCCACGGTGCTGGGCGTGGTGCCGACGGGAAGCGGCAACGATGTGGCCCGCTATCTCGGGATCCCGCTGGCCAAACCACTCGCCGCCGCTGACGTGATCTGCCGTCAGCTGACGCGCACCATGGATCTCGGAAAGGCCGGATCGACGTACTTCGCCACCGTGCTGGCCACCGGTTTCGACAGCCTCGTCAACGAGCGGGCCAACCGGTTGCGTTGGCCGCACGGGCAGCTGCGCTACCACCTGGCCACCCTGGCGGAGCTGCGCGTCTTCAACCCGGTGACGTACACGTTGGAGATCGACGGCCGACGTCTTCTGCACGACGCGATGCTCGTCGCGATCGGCAACGGTCCCTCGTACGGAGGCGGCTTGCGCATCTGTGAAGGGGCGCTGCTCGACGACGGGCTGCTCGACGTCGTCATCATCAAGCCGATCAGCAAGGCAGAGCTGCTGACCGTCTATCCGCGTCTGCTGAGAGGCACCCATGTGCGTCATCCGGCGTACGAGCACCATCGGGCCCGACGGGTCTCGGTGGCCGCTCCGGGGATCGTCGCGTACGGCGACGGTGAGCGAATCGGTCCCCTGCCGTTGAGTGTCGAATGCGTGCAGGCAGCATTGACGGTGTGTGTGCCGTCCCGATGAGCCGACCATGAGCCGCCCGCCCAGCGACACCGTCGCCGAGTTCACCGGCCTCTACGACTTCACCCTCGACCCGTTCCAGCGGCACGCCTGCGAATCGCTGCAACAGGGACGTGGGGTGCTGGTGGCGGCACCGACCGGCTCGGGCAAGACGCTGGTGGGCGAGTTCGCCGTGCACCTGGCGCTCGCCCGCGGCGGGAAGTGCTTCTACACGACGCCGATCAAGGCCCTGTCGAACCAGAAGTTCGCAGACCTCACCGTGCGCTACGGGCCCGAGAAGGTCGGACTGCTGACCGGTGACAACACCATCAACGGCGACGCGCCGATCGTCGTGATGACCACCGAGGTGTTGCGCAACATGCTGTACGCCGGCTCCGGCACGCTGAGCGGTCTGCAGTACGTCGTGATGGACGAGGTGCACTACCTGGCCGACCGGTCCCGTGGCGCTGTCTGGGAGGAGGTCATCATCCACCTGCCCGAGTCGGTGTCCGTGGTCTCGCTGTCGGCCACGGTCTCCAACGCCGAGGAGTTCGGCGAGTGGCTCGCCACCGTCCGGGGTGACAACGACATCATCGTCGAGGAGCGGCGGCCGGTCCCGTTGTTCCAGCACGCCATGGTCGGTCAACGGCTGTACGACCTGTTCGCTCAGGACGACGACGCCACTGCCGAGGACGGCGACGGCACCGGATCCACGGCGGTCAACCCACAGCTGGCCCGGATCGCCCGCGAGGACTATCGGCGGCTACGGACTCGTGACCATCGCAGCAAGCGTGGCGGCTACGGCAGGCCGGGCGGGCGCGGGCTCGTGCCCAGCCGCACCGACGTCGTCGAACAGCTCGACGCCGAAGGCTTGTTACCGGCGATCATGTTCATCTTCAGTCGGGCGGGCTGCGACGCGGCCGTCCAGCAGTGCCTGAGTGCCAACCTGCGCCTCACCAACGACGTCGAGCGCCGCGAGATCCGGGCGTACGCCGAGACGAAGGCTTCGTCGCTGGCCAGCTCCGACCTGGCTGTGCTCGGCTACCAGGACTGGTCCGAGGCGCTCTCGCGCGGGATCTCGTCACACCACGCGGGCATGCTGCCGGTGTTCAAGGAGTGCGTCGAGGAGCTGTTCTCACGCGGCCTGGTCAAGATGGTCTTCGCCACCGAGACGTTGGCCCTGGGCATCAACATGCCGGCCCGGTCGGTCGTGATCGACAAGCTCTCGAAGTGGAACGGCGAGACGCACGCAGACGTCACGCCGGGGGAGTACACCCAGCTCACCGGCCGGGCGGGCCGTCGCGGCATCGACGTCGAGGGACATGCCGTCGTGCTGTGGGCGCCCGGGTTCGACCCCAAGGCAGTGGCCGGACTCGCATCGACACGTACCTATCCACTCCGCTCGTCGTTCCGGCCGTCGTACAACATGGCGGTCAACCTGGTACGTCAGGTCGGGCGGGAGACCGCGCGCGAGCTGCTGGAGTCGTCGTTCGCGCAGTTCCAGGCCGACCGGGCGGTGGTCGGGCTGGCCCGGCAGGTACGCAAGGCCGAGGAGGCGCTGGCGGGGTATGCCGACGCCATCGCGTGCGACCGCGGTGACTTCATGGAGTACGCCGGACTGCGTCGCGCGCTGTCCGACCGCGAGGCGTCGCTGTCGAAACGCCGCAAGTCCGATCGGCGCGACGCGGCGCAGGAGTCGCTGGAGACGCTGCGGGTCGGCGACGTGATCGACGTGCCCTCCGGTCGCTGGTCGGGGATCGCCGTGGTCATCGACCCCGGGATGCGTTCGCAACGGGACGGCCCGCGGCCACTGGTGCTCACGCTCGACCGGCAGGCCCGGAGACTGTCGATGGTGGACTTCCCGACCCCGGTCGAGCCGCTGACCCGGATGCGGATCGCGAAGACCTTCAACGCACGCAACCCGCAGCAGCGTCGCGACCTCGCGCAGCTGCTCCGGGAGCGCACCCGTGACCTTCCGGCCGTGAACTCCGTAGCCAAGGGCCGTGGTACTCGCGACCGCTCACCGGCGCAGGACGACCCGGAGGTGGGCCGGCTGCGCGAGGCGATCCGCAGCCACCCCTGTCACGACTGCCCCGAACGCGAGGACCATGCGCGCTGGGCCGAGCGCTCCCTGCGCCTCACCCGCGAGACCGAGACCATCAAGCGGCGGATCGAGACGCGCACCAACACGATCGCGCGGCAGTTCGACCACGTGTGCGACGTGCTGACCGAGCTGAAGTACCTCGACGGCGAGACCGTGACGGAGGCCGGGGCGTCACTGTCGCGCATCTATAGCGAGCTCGACCTGGTCGCGGCCGAGTGTCTGCGTCGTGGGGTGTGGAACGAGCTCGAGGCACCGGCGCTGGCGGCGGCGCTCTCGGCTCTCGTGTACGAGTCGCGCAACCCCGACGACGCCGAGCGCCCCCGCGTCCCGGGTGGTGCCGTCCGCGCGGCGCTGGGTGTGACGGTGACGATCTGGGCCGAGCTGGACGCCGTGGAGCGCAACCACCGGCTGAGCTTCCTGCGTGAGCCGGATCTCGGCTTCGCGTGGGCGGCGTACCGCTGGGCCGGGGGAGCGTCGCTCGAAGAAGTCCTTGACGAGGTCGAGCTCGCCCCGGGTGACTTCGTTCGCTGGGTGAAGCAGCTGCTGGACCTGTCCGAGCAGATCGCCGACGCCGCGGGTGACTCGCCCTTACGTCACACGGCGCGAGAGGCCGTGCGTGCCATGCGTCGCGGCGTCGTGGCGTACTCCGCCGACGTCGACGCGTGAGGCGCTAGGAAGCGACCGGCTGGTTGCCGAGGGCGCGGAGCACGCGAGTGACGGAGCCGCCGAGGGCCCACTTCTCCTGGAGCTCGGAGACGACCTCGACGCCGTCCGGATCGAGCGGCCGGAGAGCGGCGTCGACCTTGGGCAGGTCGATGTCGCGGGCGACCCCCACCACGGTCGGAGCGACGTCCAGGTAGTCACCGGCCTCCGAGAGCTTGGCGCGGACACCCGTCGCCATCTTCGTCGACCGGTCTGCGGCGGCCCTGCGGGTGCCGGCAAGGTCGCCGTACTGCTGGAGCAGGCTGGCCGCAGTCTTGTCGCCGATGCCCTTCACTCCGGGGAGGCCGTCGGACGCGTCACCGCGCAGCACGGCGAAGTCGACGTACTGCTCCGGCAGCACCCCGTACTTCTTGACGATGGCGGAGTCGGTGAGCACCTCGAGGTTGCCCACGCCGCGCGCGATATAGAGCACGCGGACGTCGTGGGCGTCGTCGACGAGCTGGAACAGGTCACGGTCGCCGGTCACCACGTCGACAGGCATGGTGGCCTGGCTGGCCAGCGACCCGATCACGTCGTCCGCCTCGTACCCGTCGGCGCCGATCACCGTGATTCCGAAGGCCTCCAGAACGGCCTCGATCATCGGGATCTGCACCTCGAGCGGGTCGGGAGTCTCCTCGATGTCGACCCCACCCGGGATCGGGGCCACGACCCGGTGGGCCTTGTAGCTCGGGATCAGGTCGACGCGCCACTGCGGCCGCCAGTCGTTGTCCCAGCAGCAGACCAGGTGTGTCGGCTCGTGCGTCGACACCAGCCGCGCGATGAAGTCCAGCAAGCCGCGGACCGCGTTGACCGGGGTGCCGTCCGGTGCGCGCATGTCGGGCACCCCGAAGAAGGCACGAAAGTACAAGGACGCAGTGTCGAGGAGCATGAGACGTTGCGGCATTGGACGATGATGTCATGAGACGTTGCGGCTGGGCGCCGCCCGCAGGCTGGAGGATCAGATGACCGAGACAGGGTCCACCGACGGGCGTCGTCGCATCGGCGATGTGATCGCCGCGTCGTTGGCACGAGGCGACGCCACCGGCTGGTTCGAGGAGCTCTACCTGGCGGCGGCCACCGGCGAGGTGGAGGTGCCGTGGGACCGGCCGATCCCCACCCATCCTCTTGACGAGTGGGCTCGTCGGCGCGGGGCCGGGACGGGACAGCGTGCGGTGGTCGTCGGCTGTGGCCTCGGACGCGACGCCGAGCTGCTCGCCCAGCTGGGCTACGCCACGACTGCCTTCGACGTGGCTCCGAGCGCGGTCGAGCAGGCGCGGCAACGGCACGCCGGCTCCGCAGTCATGTATGTCGTCGCCGACCTGATGGACCTGCCCGAGGCCTGGCGGGGTGCGTTCGACCTGGTGGTGGAGTCGATCACCGTGCAGTCTCTGCCGCTCGGCATGCGCACACGAGCCGTGGCACAGGTGGGTTCGTTGGTCGCGCCAGGTGGCACGTTGCTGGTCGTGTCGAACGTTCGGGAGGGGCCGGCCGACGAGGCGTTCGTGAACGACGGTCCGCCGTGGCCGCTGGACAGGGCCGAGATCGAGACCTTCGCTGCGCCCGGTGGCGGCACGGTGTTCGAGGTCGTGTCGGTCGATCTCGTGCTCGACCCAGTCGACCCTCAGGTGGTGCGATGGCGCGCCGAGTTCAGGCGCGGCACGCCGGCCTCGCAACACTAGGGTGGGGGTATGACCGCAGACGTCACCTCGCGCATCCGCCGCGTCCAGGAGGCCATGACCGCAGCCGGAGTGGACGGTTTGATCGTGACCCCGGGGTCCGACCTCCGCTACCTCACGGGCTACGACGCCCAGCCACTCGAACGACTCACCGCCCTGGTCGTGTCCGCAGCCGACGACCCCCTGCTCCTCGTGCCGGCACTCGAGGTCGCTGAGGCGCAGCGCTCGGCCGGTGCGCTGGCGGGGATGGAGGTCGTCACCCACGGAGAGACCGACGACGCCTACGCGATGGCCGTGTCCTTCCTCGACGGGGCCGGTACGGTCGCCGTGGACGACCACATGTGGAGTCTGCGCGTGTTCGCGCTCACCGACCTGCTGGCCCCGGCCAGGCTCGTCGCCGCCGGAGAACTGATCAGTGACCTTCGGATGCGCAAGGGTGCCGACGAGGTGGCCTCCCTCCGGCAGGCCGGCCAAGCCATCGACCGGGTACACACCCGGATGGGGGAGTTCCTGCGGGTCGGACGCAGCGAGCGTGAGTGCGCCGGCCTTATCGCCACGGCCATCATCGACGAGGGACATGTCAGCGCCGACTTCGTGATCGTGGGCTCGGGTCCCAACGGGGCCTCGCCGCACCACTCCGTCTCTGAACGCGTCATCGAGGCCGGTGACTCGGTGGTCATCGACATCGGCGGTTCGACGGCTGATGGCTACTGTTCGGACTCCACGAGGACCTATGTCGTCGGCGGCTCGCCGGCGCCCGAGGTGAAGGACTACTACGAGGTGCTGCTCGAGGCTCAACGCACGCAGTGCGACTTCGCCAAGCCCGGAGTCTCGGCTGAGTCGGTCGATCGGATCGGTCGCCAGGTCATCACCGACGCCGGGTTCGGTGACTACTTCGTGCATCGCACCGGCCACGGCATCGGGCTAGAGACGCACGAGGAGCCGTACATCGTCGAGGGCAACCACCTGGTGCTCGAACCCGGCATGGCGTTCTCGATCGAACCCGGCATCTACCTCTCCGGACGGCACGGCGCTCGCATCGAGGACATCGTCGTCACGACCGACGACGGTCTGGAGCGGCTGAACACCACCAGCCGCCAGCTCGCCGTGCTGGAGGGCTGAGGTGGCGCCGGACCGGTCGGTCGAGGCGGTCGACCGGTTGATCTGCCGGTTGCTCGCTGCTGACGGCCGGATGTCGTTCACCGACCTCGGCAAGGCCACGGGGCTCTCGACGTCGGCTGTCCATCAGCGGGTCAAGCGGCTGGAGCAGCGCGGGGTCATCCGCGGCTACGGCGCCAGCATCGACTTCGCCGAGGTGGGGCTGCCGCTGACCGCCTTCATCTCGATCCGGCCGATCGACCCGTCACAACCCGACGACTCTCCCGAGCGGCTGGCCGACATCCCTGAGATCGAAGCCTGTCACTCCGTGGCCGGCGACGAGTCGTACATCCTCAAGGTGCGCGTCGCGGTGCCCATCGACCTCGAGGACCTGCTGGCGCGGATCCGGTCGAAGGCCAACGTGTCCACGCGCACGACGATCGTGCTGTCGACGCCGTACGAGCACCGACCGCCCTCGCTGTAGGCCTACGGAGGCCGGTCAGAGCTGAGAGCCGGTCAGACGATGGGCAGCGCCTTCTGGGACTCCGCGGCCTGTCGGGAAGCCTTCGCGGCCTCCTCGGCAGCGGCCATCACGTCACCCGCGTGCTGCTTCCACCAGTCCTGACCGGCCTGGGGGAGCGTGTGGATCGGGTCGAAGTACTCGTAGGTCCGCGTCAGGGCGTCAGGGTCGGTGCTCTCGATGGACGTGCGGTAGTTCTTCGTCCAGTACGAGATGCCGTGCGTGCGGTCGTAGGACTCGAGCTGGTGCACCCAGCGCTTGCCGACGAACGGCACGTCGCAGACGATGCGGGGCGTCGCGAAGCCGGGGAGATAGCCCATGATCCCGTGCTGAAGCTCCTGGGCACGGGCGACGGAGACCCGCCAGTGCTCGCTGAACGGGATCATGTCGCACATGTAGAAGTAGTACGGCATGATCTGCGCACCGTCGAGCAGCGCGAAACAGAGGTCGAGCAGCGTGTGCGGGTCGTCGTTGATCCCACCCATGAGCACGCCCTGGTTGCGGACGTCGCGGATGCCGGTGTCGAGCATCGCGCGGGTCGCCTTCGCCACGGTCGGCGTCACCGAGTTGGCGTGGTTGACGTGGGTGTGGATGGCGATCGAGGCGTCGCGTTCCCGGGCCTTGGTGGCCAGCCGCTCCATGCCGGCGCGCACCTCGTCCTGCAGCCAGTGCTGGGGGAGACCCATCAGGGCCTTGGTGGCGAGCCTGATGTCGCGGATGTTGTCGACGTCGAGCACCTGGTCGACGAAGGCCTCGAGCCGAGCCCACGGCATGTTGGCCACGTCGCCACCGGAGACGACGACGTCGCGGACGCCGGGGTTGGCGCGCAGGTAGGCGAGCATCGCGTCGATGCGGTCGGTGGGCTTGAGGTTGAACTTGAGCTTGTCGATGACCGGGGTCGAGTTGCCGACGAGGTCCATCCGGGTGCAGTGCCCGCAGTACTGGGGGCAGGTCGGCAGCAGCTCGGCCAGCACCTTGGTCGGGTACCGGTGCGTGAGACCCTCAGCCACCCACATGTCGTGCTCGTGCAGGCTGTCGCGGGTCGCGTGCGGGTGGCTCGGCCAGTCGGTGCGACGGTCGGAGAACACCGGCAGCATGTAGCGACGGATCGGGTCGGCGTACAGCAGGTCGGTCGTGGGCGTCGCGTGCGGCACCATCGTGTTGAGCATCTGCGGCGGCACCAGCATCGACATGGTCGCGCGCTCGGCCTGGTCGCGCTCGAGGTCGTCGTAGAACCGGTCCTCGATCAGGTCACCCATGAGCGCCCGCAGCTGCTTGATGTTCTTGACACAGTGCGCCCGCTGCCACTGCACCGACGCCCAGTCCTCGGCCGTGACGTCGCGCCACCCCGGGAAACGGGTCCAGTCCGGCTCGACCAGCTCCACCCGCGTGTAGGGGTACGGCTGCTGGAGGCCCTGCTGCTGTGTCATGGTCACCTCAGGTGCGGGCGCTCGATCGCGTCGGCGCAGTCGGATGTTGTTGTGTCGTGCGTCTTTCTCATGCCAGAGTACGGGAGAATGTGCGGTGTCAGCAACGCCGCGCCGCAAGTCTTACTGTTCACACACGGTTATGTCCGGAGGTTCTTTTGATCGATGAGGCCAACGACCCCACTGGTCTGCACCGGGTCGTCGCTCCGCAGGGCGTGTTGCCGCAGGCGGCCGAGCGGTTGGACACCAGCCCCCGGCTGGCAGCCGACGAGATGCGCGTCGACGTCCACCGGCTCAACCTCGATGCTGCGTCGTTCCGGCAGCTGTTCACCAAGCACGGTGGGGATGGCGACGCGATTCGGAGCGAGGTCCTCGAGATCATCCGGGACCGGGGCAAGATGCACAATCCGGTCACGGGCTCCGGGGGCATGCTCACCGGGACGGTCGCGGAGGTGGGGCCTGCGGCCACGCTCGGTCTGTCAGTGGGCGACGAGATCACCACGCTCGTGTCCCTGACCCTGACGCCGCTGGCGATCACTGACGAGCTCTCCGGATGGGACGGCCTGAGCGAGCAGATCCCGTGCGCGGGCTATGCGATCTTGTTCGGACGCACGATCGCCGCCCGGCTGCCCTCCGACCTGCCTGCGCCGCTCGCGCTGGCGGTGATGGACGTCTGCGGCGCGCCCGCACTCACCGCCCGCGTCGTGGCGGGGTACGTCGGCCAGGGCGTCACCCCGACCGTCTGCGTCATCGGTGGTGCCGGCAAGAGTGGCTCGCTCTCCCTGGCGGCCGCCGCGCAGGCGGGCGCAGCCCGGACCATCGCCGTCGTACCGGTCCAGGCTGAGGTGGACCTGCTCAGCGGCAAAGGGCTCGCCGACGAGGTCGCGCTGGCCGACGCCCGCGACCCGGTCGCCCTGTCGTCGGCCGTCATCGCTGCCGGAGGGCCCGCGGAGGTCACGGTGGTCTGTGTCGACGTGCCAGGCTGTGAAGGTGGCGCGATCCTGTCCACGGCGCAGGGCGGCACCGTGATCTTCTTCTCGATGGCTACCTCGTTCACCGCTGCCGCGCTGGGCGCCGAAGGTCTGGCCGCCGACGTCACGATGCTCATCGGCAACGGCTACGTGCCGGGGCACGCCGACTACGCGGTCGAGCTGCTCCGCGCCCACGCCGGTGTCCGCGCCCTCTTCGAGTCGCGGCTCGAGGGGGAGGGCACGCGATGATGTGCGGATGACGACCTCCTCACCCGCGCAGCGGGTCCTGCTCCGTGGTGGCCGCGTCTACACACCGCACGCTCCCGCAGCGACCGCGATGTTCACCGTGGACGGGACGGTTGCCTGGATCGGCGACCACGACGCCTCGTCGACCTACCTCGACAGCGCCGACCTGGTGGTCGAGCTCGACGGTGCCCTGGTTACGCCCGGCTTCGTCGATGCTCACGTGCACCTGGCCCAAACCGGCTTCGCCCTCCAGTCGCTGGACCTGGGGATGGCGACCACCAGCACAGAGGCCCTCGACATGATCGCGGGGTTTGCTCGTGGCCACGACGGCGCCGTGCTGTTCGCCTACGGCTGGGACGAGACGCTGTGGCCGGAGCAGCGGCCCATCACCAGCGCTGAGCTCGACCGGGCCGTCGGCCGGCGCGTGGCGTACGTCGCACGGGTCGACTCGCATTCGGCCGTCGTCTCGACGGCGCTGCTCGACCGGGATCCGGCCATCGTGGGGCTCGACGGTTGGCGCGGCGACGGCTTCGTCGCCCGGGAGGCACATCATGCGGCCCGGGCCGTGACACACGACCTCTGGAGCCCCGCCGACCGCGAACGCGCCCTGCGGGTGGCCCTGACCCACGCTGCGAGCCAGGGCCTGACGTCCCTGCACGAGCTCAACGCACCGCACATCGCTCCGTTCTCGGACTTCGCGACGTTGCGGAGCATCACCGCGACGACTCCGACACCTGAGGTCGTTCCCTACTGGGGCGCCCTGTTGGGTGGCGATGTCGACGACGCGTCAGCGGCGGGACTGCAGGGTTTCGCAGGTGACCTCTGCGTCGACGGTGCCGTCGGCTCGCACACGGCGTGCATGCACGGCCGGTACGCCGATGCGGACACGTCGGGTCACCTCTATCTCGACCGGCACCAGATCGCAGCGCACGTGACACTGTGCAGCGAGCGCGGGCTGCAGGCCGGTTTCCATGTGATCGGTGACCGCGCCATGGCCGAGGTCGTGGCCGGTTTCGAACAAGCAGCCGACCAGGTGGGCGTCGAGTCCGTCATTGCAGCCAGACACCGGCTCGAGCACGTCGAGATGCCCAGCCCGCAGGACGTCGCCGCGCTCGCGCGCTTCGGCGTGGTCGCGAGCGTGCAGCCGGCTTTCGACGCTGCCTGGGGCGCTGCCGACGAGCTGTACGAACGACGTCTCGGTGCCGGCCGGGCGTTGGCGATGAACCCGTTCGGGAGCATGCAACGGGCCGGAGTCGTCCTGGCGTTCGGCTCGGACAGCCCCATCACCCCGTTGGACCCGTGGGCCGGCGTTCGGGCGGCGACCTACCATCACGACGACACCCAGCGGTTGCCGCTGCAGACGGCATTCCGTGCGCACACCCGCGGCGGCCACCAGGCGCGCGGGAACGACGATGCCGGCGCGCTGGTTCCCGGTGCACAGGCGTCGTACGCCGTCTGGAACGTCGCGACGGATCGCAGCCATCCGGGTCCCGGCCCTACCGCGCTCCCCGAGCTCCACCCCGATCACGCGTTGCCGACCTGCGTCCGAACCGTCGTCGCAGGCGCCACCGTCTACTCCGTAGAGGACTTCGCATGACCCCTCGCACGAGCGTGCCCCGGCGGGTGCGCCCTCACCTAGACCTCGACCCGCACCTGGTCAAGCAGGTGCGCAGCCTGGCCAAGAAGGTCGGTCGCCCGATCGTCCGGCTCGCCCAGCGGCACACGACGGTCTCGGTCGAGCGGGCGACGCTCCGCCTCGCCGGACTGGGCGGTGCCGATCCGGACGGAACACCCTGGGTCAACCGGCTCGTCGATGCGGTGCGCGCCGACGTCGGGCTCGAGCACGGAGTCGCACTGCCGGTGTGGGATGCGCTCTCCCGCGAGGACAGCGACCTCCTGACGCTGGCTCAGCGGGCCGCCTCGGGTGACGTCAGGTTCCGCATCCCCGAAGGGCGCGACGCGAGCAGGGCGACGACGGCCTCCCGCAAGCAGGTCGGATCAGGCATCCGGCGCATCGACGCCCGTCGCGCCGAGCGGGAGCGGCTCGTGAAGCGCTGGGGCGACCCGGAACGCAAACCGTGGATCTATCTCATCGTGGCCACCGGCGACATCTACGAGGACATGCCACAGGCGCAGAACGCCGCGCGCGAGGGCGCCGACATCATCGCCGTCATCCGCTCCACCGGTCAGTCGCTGCTCGACTACGTTCCCGAGGGGGCCACCCGCGAGGGCTTTGCCGGTACCTATGCGACGCAGGAGAACTTCCGGCTGATGCGGGCGGCACTCGACGACACGAGCAAGGAGCTCGGCCGCTACGTACGGTTGACCAACTACGCCTCGGGCCTCTGCATGCCCGAGATCGCCACACTGGCCGGGCTCGAGCGCCTCGACATGATGCTCAACGACTCGATGTACGGGATCCTCTTCCGCGACATCAACCCGATCCGGACCTTCGTCGACCAGCGCTTCAGTCGCCAGGTCCACGCACGCGCGGGCATCATCATCAACACCGGCGAGGACAACTACCTCACCACGGCCGACGCGGTGGAAGCGGCGCACACGGTCACGGTCAGCCAGCTGCTCAACGAGTACTTCGCCAAGGAGGCCGGTCTGGCCGACTGGCAGCTCGGCCTCGGCCACGCGTTCGAGATCGACCCAGCGGTGCCCGACAGCTTCCGGCTCGAGCTGGCCCACGCGCTGTTGGCCCGGACACTGTTCCCCAAGGCGCCGCTGAAGTGGATGCCGCCGACCCGGCACATGACCGGCGACGTCTTCCGCGGGTACCTGCTCGACGGGTTCTTCAACCTCGCCGGCGCGATGACCGACCAGGACATCCTGCTGGTGGGGATGATGACCGAGGCGGTGGTGACGCCCTGGCTGTCCGACCGGGATCTCGCGGTGCAGAACGTCAAGTACGTCGTCAACGCCGCCGGTCGTCTGGCCGAGGACTTCGCGCCCAAGCCGGGAGGGTTCATCGCCACCCGGGCCAACCAGGTGCTGGCCGAGTCCCTCGACCTGCTCGAGCAGATCCTCGACCACCCGGGTACGGGGTTCGGGGCGGGCCTGCTGGACGCCATCGCCGACGGGACCTTCGGACTCATGAAACGCCCGGCGGACGCCGGCAAGGGCCTGGAGGGCGTCGCCGCCAAGGCCCGCGACTACTACAACCCCGCAACTGTCCTCCTGGAGGAGTCATGAGCAAGCAGAAGCAGGCGTCGAACATCCTGCGCCCGTACGGCGACACCACCGGCGACGGGATGGTGCAGGTGTCGTTCACCCTGCCGTTGCCGCACGACAAGCTGGCCGAGGGCGCGGCCGCCCAGCTGGCGAACAAGATGGGGATCGATCCCGCCCTTGTGGTGCACGCCAAGCCGATGGGCCCCGACTTCACGTTCTTCGTCGTCTACGGCCGTTGCAACCACCTGGTCGACACCAGCCTCGTCGAGGTCATCGAGCGCGACTACCCGCTGCTGACGCCGAAGGAGGCCAACGCGGCCGTCAAGAAGGCACTGCGCCGACGCCTGGTCGTCGTGGGAGGCTGCATCGGCACCGACGCCCACACCGTCGGCATCGACGCCATCCTCAACATCAAGGGATTCGCAGGCGAGAAGGGTCTCGAGTACTACCGGGAGCTGAAAGTGGTCAATCTCGGTGCGCAGGTGTCCGTCCCCGAGCTCGTCGAGCGTGCGCGGGCCGAGAAGGCCGACGCCGTGCTGGTGTCCCAGGTGGTCACCCAGCGGGACGCGCACATCCTCAACACCAAGGAGATGTCGGCCGCCTTCCGCGAGTCCTACCCGGCCGCGCAGCGTCCTGTCCTCCTGGTCGGCGGACCCCGCTTCGAGGAGAA
Organism: uncultured Actinomycetota bacterium; assembly: GCA_963750495.1. Classification (GTDB taxonomy): domain Bacteria; phylum Actinomycetota; class Actinomycetes; order Propionibacteriales; family Nocardioidaceae; genus JANLYC01. The sequence goes on along the minus strand of CAVVQV010000008.1, from coordinate 488,851 downwards.
GCAGGCGGCGGACCTCGGCGTCGACAAGGTGTTCGGACGGGGAACGACCCCCGGAGAGGTGGTCAGCTACCTGGTCAACAGGATCGTGGGCACGGCGACCAGCCGGGAGAGGGCATCCGCATGAGCACGACCACTCCGGAACCGGACCCGCGGACGGGCCTGACCGTCACGCACCGCAGGTATGTCCCGTACTCACATGCGCACTACGCCGGCAACCTCGTCGACGGCGCCTACAGCCTCGGGCTGTTCGGTGATGTCGCCACCGAGGTCTGCATCCGTACCGACGGCGACGAAGGGCTGTTCGCGTCGTATTCCGACGTACAGTTCCGGGCTCCGGTTCGGGCCGGGGACGTGCTCGAGGTGGAGGCGGTCGTCACGCGGGTGGGTAGCCGGTCACGGACGATCGAGTTCACCGTTCGGGTGATCTGCCGCGGTCGGCCCGACCTGAGCGAATCGACCGCGGAGGTGCTGGCCGAGCCTGTCATCGCAACGACGGCGACCGGCACGGTGGTCGTGCCGGCCCGCACATCCTGACCAGTGATCACTCTCCGAGATCGGCCGGTGACGCAAGGACGGCGTGTTTACGTCGACACGCCGGAACCGGAGAAAACGGCAGAGAAATTCTCAGCGAATACACAGTCCGTCTGACCTGCCCGTTTGAATAAAGCCGCAGGTCACGACGTAGTTGACACCATCACCGGGGGTTGGCAGAGTCTGCGCCGTGCACTGAGCAGGCCGTCGAAGGCGTCAGCACCCGGGTGGTCGCGCAACCTGGTTTTCGATCCAAACTCAGCAGCGGCGCGGCAGTTCGGGAGCGATCCGCCATCGACGGAGTGGACCCGGAATGAGCTCGATCGCCAGTAGACAACGGGCGTGTTTCTTCACAGCCAGTGGAGGCACGTTCGGTCCGAAGGAGGTCGAGCTCTTACCGTGTCCGGATCTTGATGCTCAGCAGGTAGTCTCGTCCGCGTGCCCGCAGCCCCTCGCTTGGCGACGCTGGGCCGCGCGGCCGGGTCGACGTTCTCCGGGCTGCTCGTGGCCCTCGCCTTCCCTCCGTTCGACCTCGTCGGGCTGATGCCGTTCGGGCTGGCCGGCCTGATGCTCTGCGTGCGTGGCGCCACCGGCCGGGCAGGCCTGCTGGCCGGGCTCGGGTTCGGCATGGGTTTCATGCTCCCGCTGATGCGCTGGATCACGATCATCGGGCCGGACGCCTGGATCGGCCTCGCCTTTCTGGAGGCCCTGTTCTACGCACTGATGGGACTCACCTGGGCGTGGTTGCGCCCGGTGCGGTGGTGGCCGGTTGCCTTCGCCCTGACGTGGGTCGGTGCCGAGACCCTGCGCGGCACCGTGCCTTTCGGTGGCCTGCCCTGGGGCACGTTGGCGTTCGGCCTCGTGGACACTCCCTTCGACCGGTATGGACGCGTCGGCGGCACGTCGCTGGTGTCCTTCCTGCTGGTCCTCGTGGTGGCGGTGCTGGTCGACGTCGTGGAACGCAGGGACCGCAGCCGCTGGGGGCTCGTCAGCGTTGCGGCCGTCGCGGCCATCGCGGTCGGCAGCATCGCCCTGCCCACGGGCATCGCGGGGGCTGACGGCTCGACCCAGGTGGCGGCCGTGCAGGGCAACGTCCCGGGGGAGGGCATGGATCCGTTCGCCGAACGGCGGGCCGTTCTCGACAACCACGCCCAGGCAACCTTTGACTTCGCTCGTCGGGTCCGCGCCGGCGACGCGCCCAAGCCGGACATCGTGATCTGGCCCGAGAACTCCACGGACATCGACCCGTACTCGGACCGCTCGGCGTACGACGAGATCGACAGCGCGGTGAAGGCCATCGGGGTGCCCACGCTCGTCGGTGCGGTCGTCGACGGGCCTGGTCCGGACCATGTCCGCAACATGGGGATCGTGTGGGACCCGACGAGCGGTCCGGGAGAGCAGTACGTCAAGCGCCACCCGGTTCCGTTCGGGGAGTACATCCCCTTCCGCGGCTTCCTCACGAAGTTCATCAAGCGGCTCTCGCAGATCCCGCGCGACTTCGCCCGCGGCCAGTTCGACAGCGTGTTGCAGCTCGGGCCGGTCCGTATCGGTGACGTGATCTGCTTCGAGGTCGCGTATGACGGCCTGGTCCGCGACGCGATCGAGCAGGGTGGTCAGCTGTTGGTCGTCCAGACCAACAACGCCACCTACACCGGAACGGGGCAGCTGGAGCAGCAGTTCGCGATCTCCCGGTACCGTGCCATCGAGACCGGCCGCTACGTCGTCGTCGCCGCAACGAACGGCATCAGCGGCATCATCGCTCCGGACGGGACCGTGGTGGCGCAGACAGACCAGAAGACGCGAGCGGTGCTCAACGAGCGCGTGACTCTCGGGAACGACATCACATGGGGGCTCCGGGCGGGCCTCTGGGTCGAAATAGCCCTGTGCGCTCTCGCCCTCGGGGCGGTCGGGCTGAACCGCTGGGAGGCTCGCCGCTCAACTGCCAGGATCGAGGCGTGATGGCCGGGCTCCCGTTGAGCGAGCGCTGCCTCGTGATCATCCCCACCTACAACGAGGCCGAGAACCTCGAGCTGATCGTCGACCGGGTGCGCGGGTCGGTGCCCCAGGTCGACGTGCTGGTCGTCGACGACGGCTCGCCCGACGGGACAGGGGCGATCGCCGACAAGATCGTCGAGCACGACAGTTCCGTCCACGTCCTGCATCGGACCGAGAAGGCAGGCCTCGGGGCGGCGTACCTGGCGGGCTTCGCCTGGGGGATGGCTGCCGGCTACGACGTCCTGGTCGAGATGGACGCTGACGGGTCGCACCTGCCCGAGCAGCTGCCACGGCTGTTGGATGCTCTTCCCGGGGCTGACCTCGTGCTGGGTGCCCGCTGGGTGCCCGGCGGCCGGGTGGTCAACTGGCCCCGTCGGCGTGAATGGCTGTCCCGCGGAGGCAATGTCTATGTACGGCTCGCGCTGGGCCTGGGACTGCATGACGCCACCGGCGGGTTCCGGGCCTTCCGGCGTACGACGCTGGAGGGGATCGACTTGCCGACCGTCACCTCACAGGGGTACTGCTTCCAGGTCGACCTGGCGCGGCGCAGCGTGCAGGGCGGCTTCGAGGTGGTCGAGGTGCCGATCACGTTCGTGGAGCGCGTGTACGGTGAATCGAAGATGACCGGTGACATCGTGCGGGAGGCCTTGCTCAAGGTCACCCGGTGGGGAATCCGTTACCGGCTGGACCAGGCGCGACGCCTGTCGCGCCGACGCGTGGACAGCGCGTGACAGCGAGGTTGCTCCGATGCCCCTGATCTTGTTCGCCCTCTTCATCGGGCTGCCCATCTTGGAGATCTACGTGATCATCCAGGTCGGCCAGCAGATCGGTGCGATCCCGACGTTGCTGCTGCTCGTCGCGGAGTCCGTGTTCGGGGCCTGGCTGGTCAAACGGGAAGGTCGTCGAGCCTGGACGTCGCTCAACGAGGCGTTCCGCACCGGTGAGCTACCGGGACGCCAGCTCGGCGACGCGGCGCTCATTCTCATCGGTGGCACGCTCCTGCTGACGCCGGGATTCGTCACCGACGTTTTCGGCTTCTTCTTCGTGCTGCCGTTCACGCGGCCGATCGCACGCAAGATCTTGGCCGCGATCATCGCTCGGCGTGCGCTCAGGCGCGGCGGCGGGTCAGCACCCAAGCGCGGGGGAGTGCACCAGATCTACCATCCGGACGAGGAGTAGTCCGGACAACTCCGGGACACGAGACGTCCGGGACGCGCTGGGTCAGGCAGACTTCTTCGTCTTGCCGCGGCGGTGCAGATGGGCCGGGCCGATCACTCCGGTGCGCAGCAGTTCGAGTCGCTCCGAGAGGATGTCCTCGAGCTCGGTGATCGAGCGACGCTCCAGGAGCATGTCCCAGTGCGTGCGGGCCGGCTTGTCGGCCTTGGCCTCAGGCTGCTGTCCATCGCGCTGGCGCGACTCGGCTCCGCAGCGCGGGCACTCCCAGGTGAAGGGGATGTCTGCCTCCGCGGCCATGGGAATGTCGAACTCGTGGCCGTTCGGGCAGTCGTAAGCGACGTGTTGGCGCGGTGCGAACTCGATGCCGCTCTCGTCCTCGAAGGACGTGCCGCCCAGCCGTGAGCCTCGAAGGGTTGCTCGCTCTGACATGTGGTGTGACTCCCCGCTCCTGTAGGTGCATGATCCCCGCTGCTCGAATCGTCGGTCGATGATGATTCGACGCCGCTGCGACAATGGATGCTGGTCAGTCACGACCGCGTGTCGAGAGACACGCAAGGTCGCGCACTGACCGCGATGACACCCGTGCCAACGACCGAACACCCTCGATGATTCCCCAGCGGCCTGAGATTCGGCTGAGCGTCGGCCAGAGATTCGGCCAATGTCGCAGCCTGGCTGTTCCCCGCCCAGGACAGACCACCCGTACCCCTATCATGGCGCATCTACACGGTATGAGCCAGTAAATGCTGATCTCAACCCCTCCAGATGCCTCGCGCCTCGAAAACCGCACGGAGCCGGTCGATGCGGTCGGTCATGATCGCGTCGACCTCGAGGTCGAGGAGCCGGTGCATCTCCTCGGGCTCGTCCACGGTCCAGACGTGAACCTGCTTGCCGATCTCGTGCATCCTCTCGACGAACCCCGCGGTGACGATCTCGAGCCGCCCGCGGCGGGGTGGGACCTGCGCGGCGAGCCCGCGAGCGCCCGCCAGGACCCGCAACCGAACGGTCGGCAGCAGGCGCATCGCCGCCACCCCCGGCAGCGAGTACGCCGTCGCGACCCGCGGCCCGAGCCGGCGCCGGAGCTGGTGCAGCCGTCGAGCCGAGAACGTCGCCACGCAGACCCGGTCCCACGCGCAGTGGTCGTCGATGCAGCGTGCCAGCGGCTCGACCGCCCGGTCGGACTTGGCGTCGACGTTGATCCGGACCTCCGGCCAGGCCGTCAGGACGTCGGCGAGCAACGGGATTGTCTCCCGGCCTCCGATGCGGGCCCTCGCGATCGCGTCGTAGTCGAGCTCGGCGATGACACCCGTCGTGTCGGTGACACGGTCGAGTGCGGGATCGTGGAACGCGATCAGGGCACCGTCGCGGGTGACGTGCACGTCTGTCTCGAGGTGGCGGTAGCCGAGGGCGATGGCGGCCTCGAACGCGATCATCGAGTTCTCCAGGCCGACCTGTTCGCCGGTCAACGCTCCGCCTCGATGGGCGAACGGGACCGGCAGGCCGCCCGAGTCGAAGAACGGGTAGTCGACCACCTGGCGAGGTCGGCCGAACCTCCGTGTCCCACTCACAGCTGGCAAGTATGACGCGTTACGGTGGAGCATGGCCGCAATGACATGTCCCCAGTGCAGCTCTGAGATGGTCGAGCGTCGGCGAGGCGGTGTCACGGTCGCCCAGTGCACGTCATGCGAGGGCTTGTTTCTGGCGAGGATCGACCTGGGCATCCTGATCGAGCAGGAGAACGACTGGCACATCTCGTCCGGGCCAGGCACCCAACCGATTCCCAGGATCGTGCCGGGCATGACGCCGCCGCACGACTATGCCGCCACCAGACAGGCCCGCAGCTACATCGACGAGCTGTTCGGCTGAGGCTCAGTCGCCTGACGGTCAGTCGTCGGTGCCCTTGGGCTGCTCAGCATCCGAGGTGAACGTGACGGCGACCGGCTCTGCGATCGACGAGTCTGCGATCTCGAAGAACTCAGCGAGCTCGAAGTGCCCCATCGATGCGATCAGGCTCGAGGGGAATGCCTGGACGCGAGTGTTGTAGTCGCGCACGTTCCCGTTGTAGAAGCGCCGCGCCGCCGCCAGCCGGTCCTCGGTGTCGCTGAGCTCGTGCTGGAGCTGCTGGAAGTTCGCGCTCGCCTTGAGATCGGGGTAGGCCTCCGCGACGGCAAACAGACCGCCGAGGCCACGCGTCACGGCGGACTCGGCACGTTCTCGGTCGGCGGTGGTGCCGCCTGCCGCCTGGATGGCCGTCGCCCGGGCACTGGCAATGGACTCCAACACGGCCTTCTCGTGCGCGGCGTACCCCTTGACGGTGGCGACCAGGTTGGGGATCAGGTCGTGCCGCCGCTGCAGCTCGACGTCGATGTCACGCCACGAGTCGGTGATGAGCTGCCGCTGTGCGACGAAGCGGTTGTAGGAGACGACGCCGACGATGGCGACGACGACGACCACAGCGAGCACGATCCACACCGTGATCACGAGACCCCCTCAACACTGGCGACCGGTTCGCCGCCATGATCGTGCCACACGAACGCGGGGACCCCGCGGAGTACGACGAGCAGGATGTCGTCGTTGGGCAACTTCCCCAGCGCGCGGTCGCGGTCGCGGTAGGTCCACCCCCGCGACGCGACGTAGCTGATCACGCGTTTGCGCGCCCGCCACGCTCGGACCATGAGGACCGGCATCATGAGCACGAACAGGCCCATCAGTCCGGCCGCGACCTTGAACCACCACGGCACCTCGAACCCCATCAGGCCTACACCTCCGGGGGAAGGGCCGCGGGTCGTTCGCCGTGGTCGCTCCACACGAAGTCGGGGAGGCCACGCAGCACCGTCAGCATCGCGTCACAGCGGTGGCTGATGGTCGTCGGATCAAGGTGACCGGAGTCGACGGAGACGAAGTCCCCGGCGCGGATGTCCCAGTCGACGTCGCGGTACGCCAGCAGGGCCTCCATCGTGCGCGGGTGGAGTGCGGCCGAGGCGAACTTGCGGTCGTCACTGGTCACCGTGAACGCCCGGTTGAACTCCTCGGACTCCAGCTGGATGTCCTTGTTGAACAGTCGCCCGAAGAGCCGCGAGACACCGTTCTCGGGAGTGACGCCCAGTCCCGGCAGCCCGGTTCGCACCAGGAGCGCGACCACGGAGTAGTCGTGGGTGGTCGTGGTGCGCTCGCCCTTGGACCCGGTCGAGTGGGTCTGGTACGAGTACTCCAGGGCCACCAGGTCGAACCCCTGGTAGGTGCCCAGCATCGCGTTCTCGGTACGCCGGTGGTCGCCGGTTCCGAAGGGGTCGCCGTCCCATCGCTGTGCGATCTCGGGGGCCTGGTCGACGTACGTCCACCCCTGCGCCTTCGCGAAGGCGATCAGGCCTTGCTCGCGCTTGTAGTTGTAGTAGGCCACCAGTCCGACGATGGCCAGGATGACGGCGGCGATGAGTGAGAACGCCACGGTGCCCATGGATGTCTCCCCCTGGAGAAGCTGGACGGTCTGGATGCTGAGCAGTCTGAAGCCTAGATATCGCGGAACGTCTCGATCTGTGCGCCCAGGGCGTTCAGTCGCTCGGCCAGGTCTTCGTAGCCGCGGTTGATCACGTAGACGTTGCGCAGCACCGACGTCCCCTTGGCGGCCATCATCGCAAGCAGGATCACGACGGCGGGGCGCAACGCAGGCGGGCACATCAGCTCGGCAGCGGACCAGCGCGTCGGGCCCTCGACCAGGACTCGGTGCGGGTCGAGGAGGGTGACCCCGGCGCCGAGCTTGGTGAGCTCGGTCAGGTAGATCGCACGGTTCTCGTAGACCCAGTCGTGGATCATCGTCTGGCCGGTCGCCGTTGCCGCGATGATCGAGAAGAACGGGAGGTTGTCGATGTTGAGGCCCGGGAACGGCATCGGGTGGACCTTGTCCATGGGCGCGTGCAGCGTCGACGGCTTCGTCGTCAGGTCGACCAGGCGGGTGTGCCCGTTGCCGGCGAGGTACTCATCGGTGCGCTCGTACTGGAAGCCCATCTCCTCCAGCAGCGCCAGCTCGATCTCGAGGAACTCGATCGGGACCCGCTGGATGGTGATCTCGGACTCGGTGACGATGGCGGCGGCGAGCAGGCTCATGGCCTCGATCGGGTCCTCGGACGGGGCATAGTCGACGTCGACCGCGATGTGGGCGACGCCCGTCACGGTGAGGGTCGTGGTGCCGATCCCCTCGATGCCGACCCCGAGCTTGGAGAGGAAGAAGCAGAGGTCCTGGACCATGTAGTTCGGGCTGGCGTTGCGGATCACGGTCGTCCCCGGGTGACGGGCTGCGGCCAGCAAGGCGTTCTCGGTGACCGTGTCGCCTCGCTCGGTCAGCACGATCGGTCGTACCGGGACGACCGCTACGTCCACCTGCCCGTGGTAGCTGCCCTCGGTGGCCTTGATCTCGAGGCCGAACGGCCGCAGTGCCGACATGTGCGGCTCGACGGTGCGGGTGCCGAGGTCGCATCCACCGGCGTACGGAAGCTCGAACTGGTCACGCTCGTGCAGCAGGGGACCCAGGAACATGATGATGCTGCGCGTCCTGCGCGCGGCTTCCTCGTCGATGCTCGAGAGGTCGAGCACCTCCGGCGTGATGAGCTCGAGGTCGTTGTCGTCGTTGAGCCAGGTCGACTTCACGCCGATGCTGCCCAGCACCTCGAGGATCCGGTTGACCTCCTCGATGCGCGCAACCTTGCGCAAGGTCGTGCGGCCCTTGTTCAGCAAGGAGGCGCAGAGCAGGGCGACCCCGGCGTTCTTGCTCGTCTTGACGTCGATCGAACCCGACAGCCGGGTGCCGCCGACGACCCGCAGGTGCATGGGTCCGGGTGCGCCCAGGGAGACGATCTCGGAGTCGAGCGCCTCGCCGATGCGAGCGAGCATCTCCAGACTGAGGTTCTGGTGACCGCGTTCGATGCGGTTGATGGCGCTCTGGCTCGTGCCGAGCACGTCGGCGAGCTGGGTCTGGGTGTAGCCCCGGTGCTTGCGGGCATCCCGGATCAGGTTGCCGATCCGCTTCAGGTAGTCCTCACTCATGAAGGCGACGGTATCTCATATGTGAGATAGCGCAAAAGACCTTGCACCGTGTCGTACCCGACGTTCTCGTCCCCCTTGCCAGGCGTCCCCCACGGGACCAGAGTGATGCACATCACACTGTCCGTTCTGTGCAGAGGAGGATGCGATGACCGGTTGGTCACAGTTGAGGACCCGCTGTGGACGGCTGCGTCCGGTGGTCGCCGCGTCGTTGACCGTCGTCGTGCTCGCCCTGGTGCTCGTCCCCGGAAGCGCCCGGGCGGCGAGCCCGCGCCTGGTGGCGCTCGGCGACTCCTACGCCTCGGGCGTCGGGACCCGCTCGTACGACAGCAGCTCCGGCGCGTGCCAGCGCTCGTCGTACGCCTATCCCGTCCTGGACGCGGCCCGTATCGGCGCGAGCCTGTCCTTCATGGCCTGCTCCGGCGCGACCACGACGTCGGTGCAGGACAACCAGCTCGGGACCCTGAGTGCGACCACGACGTGGGTCACCCTCACCGTGGGTGGCAACGACGCCGGCTTCTCCAGCGTGCTGACGGAGTGCGCGCAGCCGTGGTGGTCCTCGGACTGCAACGGTGCCATCGACCAGGCGCAGGCGTTCATCGCCAACACGCTGCCGGGTCGGTTGAACTCCCTCTACAGCGCCATCCGCACGGCCGCGCCCAACGCCCGGGTCGTCGTGGTCGGCTACCCCCGGATCTTCAACGGTGAGGACTGCAACGCGGCCACGTGGTTCAGCCCGAGCGAGGAGAGCCGGCTGAACCAGACCGCCGACCAGCTCGACACCGCCATCCAGCAACGCGCCGCGGCGTACTCGTACGCGTTCGCCGACCCGCGGTCAGCCTTCGTCGGACATGCCGTCTGCGACAACCCGGAGTGGATCAACGGCTTGTCGAACCCGGTGTCGGAGTCCTACCACCCGAACCGGACCGGTCAGGTCGGTTACGCCGATCTCGTGGACGACTACCTCAACTGATCTTCCGGTCGGGCTTGTCGAGACCGGTGAACTCGACAAGCTGGATCAGCGGTGTGGGTCACTCGACGGTGACGGACTTGGCGAGGTTGCGGGGCTTGTCGATGTCGTGACCCAGCTTCAGCGCCGCGTGGTACGCCAACAGCTGCAGGGGGATGGTCAGCAGGATGGGATCGAGCTCCGGCTCGTTGCGCGGCACGTCGATCCGGATGACCTCGACGTCTCCCAGGTCGACGTCGGCGTGCCCCACCACGACGAGCGGTCCCTTGCGGGCTGCGATCTCGTGGAGGGCGCCGACGTTGCGGCCGGTCAGGTCGTCAGCGGGGACGATGGCCACCGTGGGCACGTCTTCGCTGATGAGGGCAAGCGGACCGTGCTTGAGCTCGGAGGTCTGGTAGGCCTCGGCATGGCGGTACGAGATCTCCTTGAACTTCTGGGCTCCCTCTCGCGCCACCGGGAAGCCCCGCACCCTGCCGATGAAGAACAGGCTCTCTGCCTCGGCGAGCCGGGTCGCGATGGCAGCCAGGCTCTCGTCCTGCTCGAGGATGTCGGTGATCTGCTCGGGTAGCCGCCGAAGGCCTTCGATGATGCGGCGACCGTCGGCGATCGACAGGTCGCGGACGCGGCCTAGATGCAGGGCCAACAGGGCGAACCCGATGCTCATCGTGGTCAGTGCCTTGGTGGACGCGACGGCGACCTCGGGGCCGGCGTGCAGGTAGATACCTCCATCGCACTCGCGAGCGATGGCCGAGCCGACGACGTTGATGAGGCCGACGACGCGACCGCCCTTACGCTTGATCTCCTGGACGGCGAGCAGCGTGTCGACCGTCTCACCCGACTGGCTCACGGCGACGTAGAGCGTGTCGGCCTCGATCACCGGGTTGCGGTAGCGGAACTCCGAGGCAGCCTCGGCATCAGCGGGGAGCCGGGCCAGGTCCTCGATCATCGAGGCACCGAGCTGTCCGACGTAATAGGCGGACCCGCAGCCCAGGATCTTCACGCGTCGGATGGCTCGCGCCTCGCGGGCGTCCAGGTTGAGACCGCCGAGGTGGGCAGTGCCGAACCGGTCGTCGAGGCGGCCGCGCACGATGCGCTCGGCGGCCTGAGGCTGCTCGAGGATCTCCTTGCGCATGAAGTGCTCGTGCTCGCCGGCGTCGTAGTCCTCGACCGTGACGTCGACGATCGTGGCCTGCTTGACCGTACGTTGGCGGTCGGCCGTGAACGTCGTGAAGCCACCGGCGGTCAGGGTGGCGAGCTCGCCGTCGTCGAGGTGCACGACCTGTCGGGTGTACCGGACCAGCGCGGCAAGGTCACTCGCCACGTGCATCTCGCGTTCTCCGACTCCGAGGATGAGCGGCGAGCCGTTACGAGCGACCACGATGCGGTCGGGGTAGTCGGCATGCATGACGGCGATGCCGAACGTTCCGTCGATCTGGTCGAGGGCTTCGAGCACGGCCTCCTCGAGCGTGTCGGCGGTCGAGCGCCCCACCAGGTGGCTGATGACCTCGGTGTCGGTCTCGGACACCAGCTCGACACCCTGCTCGGTGAGCCGGTCGCGCAACGCGGAGGCGTTGTCGATGATGCCGTTGTGGACCACGGCGACCTTGCCGGCCGCGTCGAGGTGCGGGTGGGCGTTGACGTCGTTGGCGGCACCGTGCGTCGCCCATCGGGTGTGCCCGATGCCGAGCTTGCCGGCGAACCGCTTCGGCAGCACCGCCTCGAGGTCACGGACGCGGCCGGCCTGCTTGGCGACCTTGATCCCGCCCGTCGACAGGACCGCCACCCCGGCGGAGTCGTACCCGCGGTACTCCAGGCGACTCAGCCCCTCGAGGATGAGCGGCGATGCCGTCTGACCTCCGACGTACCCGACGATTCCACACATACAGGCTCCTTAGCCGTACACGATGCGCCGCAGCTGGCGCTCTGACAGGGATGGTGCAGCGACGACCCGCTGGTCGAGCTCGGTGTTGATCTGGGCAAAGATCTCCGGGTTGCGCAGTCCGTCGGCTTGCAGGTCGCTGTGCCGGCGGCGCACGAACGCCTCTGCGGTCTCGGAGAAGTACGCCACGACGTCGGCGATCACGCGGGACGCCTCAGCCGGGGAGAGCCCCGTGCTCGCGGCGACGCGACCGACCAGTTCCGACTCAGGCATGACGACGATGATGACAGTTCTGGACCGAGATTCCAAGAATCTGCCCTTATTCGGGCAGGAATAGGTGTCTGGAGGTAGGGGCATGCCCTCGATGCGGTCTGCATGCCCTCCGCTAGCCTCACGGCATGGGTTCCTCGTCCCGGTTGGCTGTGGTCGTCCCTTCGGTGATCGAGGACGCACTCGTCTTCGTCCTCGACGATCCGGAGCGGGTCTTCCGACAGGTACGGCTGGACTGCGACGATGCGGTGTCCGGGCGCCGACGATTTCGCCGGACGAGCACCGGCTGGCTGCTCTCCCTGCCACGTCCGGACCTCAACCGGCTGGAGTACCGGCTGGTCGTGACCGACCGCCGCGGAGAGACCCAGGTCGTGTGCGACCCCGGAAACCCCGAGCGGGTCCCGACAGCCTTCGGTGAGCGCAGTGTGGCCCTGATGCCGGGCTACGAGCGCCCCAGCTGGATGCAGGCGGCGCCGCCGGAGCCGTCAGCCGGCTCGACAAGCACCCAGGTCTTCACCGATCCGGCCATCGGCGAGCTGCCGGTGACGCTGTGGACACCGGACGGGCTGACCGAGGAGGAGCCCGCGCACCTGCTCGTGGTCCACGACGGTCCCGAGTACGTCGAGCTGGCCGGCCTGGCCCAGTACGCCGCGGCTGTCATCGCGGACGGGTCGGTCCCGCCGTTCCGGATGGCCTGCCTGCATCCCGTCGACCGCGATGCGTGGTACGCGGCCAACGAGGAGTACGTCGCCGCAGAGCTGGCAGCACTTGACGATCTCGTCACCTCGGTGGCGACCACTGAGGGGTGGATCGCGCTGGGTGCGAGCCTCGGTGGTCTCACCAGCTTGTTGGCGGCGCTCGGGGGTGGCGACCGGTTCGCCGGGCTGCTGGCGCAGTCCGGCTCGTTCTTCACGCGCGACCTCGATGCGCAGGAATCCACCTACCCGTACTTCGACCGGGTCGTTGCCGCGGTCGAAGCAGTTCAACAGGCGCCGCGCACCGAGCGACCCTTCCACATCTCGATGACCTGCGGCCGGCTCGAGGAGAACTTCGCCAACAACGACGCGATGGCGGCGGCCCTCGCCGAGCAGGGTCACCTCGTGTCCTTCGTCCCGGTGCACGACCTGCACAACTACACGGCCTGGCGGGACTCGCTCGACCCGTCGCTGTCCGACCTCTTGCGCGCCGCATGGTCTCCGGGTTGGCTGGCGGCGTGAGACGGCACCAGGTAGAGCTTCCGCTGCACGGTCACGACCATGCTCTGACGGTGATCGCGTACGGCCACTACGGCCGTCCCGTACTCGTGTTCCCCAGTGAGGCGGGCCGCGCCTGGGACTTCGAGAGCAACGGCATGGTCGAAGCCGTGCGGCAGCTCGTCGACGACGGTCGCGTCAAGCTGTACTGCGTGGACTCACTGGATGCGTGGACATGGTCAGACACGAACGTGCCGACCGAGGAGCGCGCGGCACGCCACAGCCTCTACACCGGTTGGCTGGTCGACCAGGCGGTCCCATGGATCACCGCCGACTCCGACGGGCGAAGCGACCTGGTCACCGTCGGCTGCAGCCAGGGTGCTTACCACGCCGTGCACTTCGCCCTCCAACGCGCAGACCTGGCGCCGCAGGCCATCGGACTCTCGGGCAACTACGACGTCTCGACGTGGAACGCCTGGGGCGATCGCGGCGACGCGTCGTACTTTGCCAATCCCACCGACTACGTCGCCAACCTCGACGGTGACCATCTCGAGTGGCTGCGCGGTCAGGTGTCGATCCTGCTCGTCTGCGGGCAAGGAGACTGGGAGACCCATCCGACCGGGGCCCTGCCCTCGACCAAGGCGCTCGGTGACCTCCTGCGCAGCAAGGGTCTTCGCTGCGAGGTGGACCTATGGGGTCACGACGTGGCGCACGACTGGCCCTCGTGGCGACAGCAGTTCGCGTACCACCTGCCACGCTTCTGTTGACCGACGAACGTTCTGGAGAGGACCGCAGATGGTTGAACCCACACGACACAAGGTCGGTCTGCTGCTCGGTATGGAGGAGGACTGGCCGCAGGCGTTCGAGGCGCTGACCCGGAAGCTCGGCGTCTTCGAGCATCAGGGCCAGCCGCATGTCCTGGACACCGACCGCGTCAAGATCGAGCCGTTCAACCTACGTGCCGAGACCAGCTATGACGTGGTGATCGACCGGCTCGCACACTGGTACTACCACCCGCGCGAGTGGCTCAAGAAGGTCGCGTTGATGGACGACGTGTACCTGCTGAACTCGCCGTTCACGTTCCAGTCGATGGAGAAGCACTCGGCGTACTGCGCGCTCATCCGCCTCGGGATGAAGGTGCCCGACACCGTCCTCGTCCCCTTCAAGAACCCGCTCGACAACGTTCGGTGGGCCTACACAGCGGAGCGCTACAACGCCGCGTTCGACCTGCCGACGATCGCGCACGAGATGGGCTACCCGCTCTACATGAAGCCGTTCGACGGCGGCGCCTGGCGTGGGGTCTCCCGGATCGAGGACGACGCAGCGCTGGCGGCGTCCTACGACGAGTCCGGCGAGATGCTCATGCACCTGCAGAAGGCGGTGGAGCCGTACGACGTCTTCGCGCGGGCCCTCACCATCGGTCCGGAGACGATGATCATGAACTTCCGTCCGGACGAGCCCATGCACAACCGGTACGCCGTCGACCACGGTTTCCTGTCCGAGGACGTCGGGGCCGAAGCCGTGACGATCGCACAGACCGTCAACGCGTTCTTCCGGTGGGAGTTCAACTCCTGCGAGATGCTCGTGCAGGGCACGGAGGTGCTGCCGATCGACTACGCCAACGCCTGTCCCGACGTCGCAGTCACCTCATTGCACTACTACTTCCCCTGGGCGATGTCGCGGCTGCTCTCCTGGTCGGCGTACTGCGCCGCCAGCGACCGTCCGGCGCGTCCGCACGTGGAGCCGACCGACTGGTTCGCAGTCGCCGACGATCCGGACCTGTCGTACGGCGACAAGCTGCTGCGCTACCAGGCACTTGCTGACCAGTACTTCGACACCGCTCGCTACCGGGAGTTCAAGCAGACGTCGCTGCCGCATCTCGACGACATGGTCCTGAACTGGATCAGCTCGCCGGACTTCGACCGGCTGCTCACCGCCACCATCGTCTCGACCTACCCAGCCCACGAGCACGAGAAGTTCGTCGCACATTTCCGCGGCCTGCTCGACCTGTGGATCCACGACCAGTCGCGCCAGGGCCACTGATCGGTGTCAGGGTTCGACGACGGCGCCACACTGGCCGAGCGGATGCGTCGGCATGCCGGGGCGAACACCCACCTGTACGCCGAGCTCATGCGGGCGATGGCCGACGACTGGGAGGCCGGCGGCCCCGTCCGGGAGATCTGTCGTGGCTGGGAGACTGCCCCCGCCGGCAGCGTGATCCAGCTCCGGCTGCTGGCCGGGGCCTTTCGGCTCGTCCTGACCGATCGAGCCCCTGAGCTCGTGCCCTACTACCCCTGTCTGGGTGGAGACGCGCCTGCCGAGCAGGCATGGCCGGCCTTCCGGCGCGTGCTGGTCGACCACGTGGGGGAGCTGCAGGACGCCCTGTCGATCGCGCCCCAGACGAACGAGGTCGGCCGGTCGGGCGCACTTCTCGCCGGCCTGTTCGAGGCCGTCCGGCGCAGCGGCCGGCGTCGTGTCCGGCTGCTCGAACCGGGCGCCTCCGCAGGGCTCAACCTGCTCGTCGACAAGTTCCGCTTCGAACAACCTGGCTGGCAGGTCGGGCCGGCGGACTCACCCGTCGTGATCACCAACGTGTTCGAAGACCCACCCCAGCCACGGGACTTCGAGGTCGTCGAGCGGCGCGGCTGTGACCTGGCCCCGGTCGACGCCGCCAGTGCCGAGGGCGAGCTTCGGCTTCGTTCCTTCGTCTGGCCGTTCCACCTCGATCGCCATGAGAGGCTCGTGCACGCGTGTGCGGTGGCGCGGCGCCACCCGGTCACCGTCGACGAGGCGCCGGCGGGGGAGTGGCTCGAGAACCAGCTGGCCGAACCGGTTTCGGAGGACACCATGACAGTCGTGTGGCAGTCGATCACCCGGATGTACTGGCCGGCAGCCGAGAGCGCTCGTGTCGACGCGGCGGTCGCCGAAGCCGCCCAGCGCCAATGTGTGGCCCATGTGTCCATGGAGCACTCCTCCGGAGAGCTCCTGCTACCGGATCTGACCCTGGTCGGCATCGGCCCTGACGGGAGGCCGAGCAAGGACGTCGCCACCCTCGCCTCGGTCGGCGATCACGGTATCCCGGTCGCCATGGGCCGACAGGGACTTCCACGCTCCACCACCTGACGTATTGTCCCCGCCGAAGGAGGGCCGATGAGCTACCTCGAGGAGCTGTTCTCGCTTCGCAACCGGAGCGCAGTGGTGACCGGTGCCAGCGGCGGGATCGGCCTCGCCATCGCGCAGGCGCTCGCCCAGGCCGGAGCCGACGTGGTCCTGGTGGCCCGTGACCCGGGTCGCCTCGCGGAGGCCACGCAGGCGATGGCCGCGCAGGGACTGGCCGCTATCGCCATGTCGGCCGACCTCAGCGACCGGGGAGCGATAACAGGCTTGTGCGAAGAGCTGGGGGAGCGCGGCATCGAGCCCGACATCCTGGTGAACTCGGCCGGTGTCAACCTCCGTCCGCGCATGGACGACCTGTCTGACCACGATGTCGCCGAGACGATCGCGGTCAACCTGCTGGCCCCGTTCCACCTCGGGCAGTACGCGGGTCCGCGGATGGCTGCTCGTGGGTGGGGGCGCATCATCAACCTCGGATCGCAGCAGTCCGAGCGCGCCTTCGGCAACAGCGGTATCTACGGCGTCAGCAAGGCGGGCATCGCCGGGCTGTCCCGGTCACAGTCGGAGGCCTGGTCGGCCCACGGTGTCTGCAGCAACACCCTCGTGCCGGGATTCGTGCCGACGCGGATGACCGAGCACGTGATCGCCGAGCCGGGAAGGTCCGAAGCGCTCGCAGCGCGGACCATGGTGGGACGCAACGGACGGGCGACCGACTTCTGCGGTGTCGCGGTCTTCCTCTCGTCGGAGTCTTCGGCATACGTCACCGGGCAGCTGATCCGCGTCGATGGTGGATTTTCGGTCACCTGACCAGGGGTGGACGGGACGCGGACGTAAACGGTTCGACACCGTTGGTCGGTTTTGGCAGGCTTCCAGGCCATGACCAGCAGTGACGTCTGGGACGAGGACACGGCGCGACGCTACGACTCGACCAGTGCCCAGATGTTCGCACCGGAGGTGCTCGACCCGGCCGTTGACTTCCTGGCGCGGTTGGCCGGGTCGGGGCCGGCGCTCGAGTTCGCCATCGGCACCGGTCGGGTCGCCATCCCGCTGCTCGACCGGGGCGTTCCGGTCGCGGGGATCGAGCTGTCGGCGCCGATGGTCGCCGCGCTGAGGCAGAAGGTCGATGAGCAGCGGTTGCCGGTGGCCATGGGGGACATGACCACGACCACCATGCCTGGTGAGTTCTCGCTCGTGTACGTCGTCTGGAACAGCATCTCCAACCTGCGTACGCAGGCCGAGCAGGTCGAGTGCTTCCGCAACGCCGCCCGGCATCTTGCTCCGGGCGGCCGTTTTGTCATCGAGCTCTGGGTGCCGCCGATCCGACGGCTGCCACCGGGACAGTCAGCCGTGCCGATGAGCGTCGAGGACGGCTATGTCCTGTTCGATACCTACGACCTGGTCACGCAGGAGTGCACGTCACACCACTACCGGCGGGAAGCCGACGGATCCACGCACTACGACGCCGGTCACTTCCGGTACATCTGGCCCGCGGAGTGCGATCTCATGGCGCGGCTGGCAGGACTGGACCTCGAGGACCGCTGTGCCGATTGGGCCGGCACCCCGTTCACCGCCGACAGTGAGAACCACATCTCAGTCTGGCGTAAGGCGACTGCCCCTAGCCGGTGAGTCTTGGCCGACTCGCCGATTCTCGTACTCCAGAACAGGCGGCGAGACGACTCCCTCTTGCCTCGATGGGACCGACCCGGTCTGGGCTGCCAGCGACATTTCACACCGCTGTGCCGAGGGGGAAGCCTCACGCGCCGTCGTGATCACGAACGGTGTAGGTGCGGCCATACGGACTCGTCCAGTGGATGGTGTGGGGATCCGTCGGATCGACGACCGGGACCCAGCCCAGATGGGTGCGGTAACGGTGATGCCGCCGATCGAGTGGCTGCCCCTTGCCGACCACCGTCTGGCCGGGTGGATCCGCCGTGCCCGGCGGTCCGAACCGGTAGGGCTCACGGTGGTCGATGTCGCAACGGTCGGCCGGGGTCGTGGCACCGGGGAAGCAGGAGACCGGATGCAGCGATCGCACCGCCTCGACCTGTCGGGTCGAGAACCTGTAGGTGCGGGCATCCATCGTCATCACCGAGTCGTCGAGCGGATCGGTGAACAGCCGCCGCAGGACCGTCGAGCTGGACTGGAGCGCCAGCCGCCGAGCCTGGTCAGCGGTCAGCGGGCCGAAGCCGTCGAGGTAGCAGGTCTCATCGTCCAGGCCAAGCAGGGTGTCGGCTCCCATCGTGACCCGGATCTCGGTTCGGACCGGCAGGACGTCGGTAGGCCGAGCCGGCATCACCCCGACCGGCAGGTGCGGCTGATCTGTCGCGGCGAGGGACGGCGACGTCGGCGGGGGAGTGGAGTGCTGCGGAGACGCCCACATCTCGCTGCTGGATGCCAGCAGGTCGGTACCGGTCAGCGGGTGTCGACCGAGGAGGAGCAGCGCGGCGGCATCGGCCCGGTGCGCCGCGAAGGGAGTATCGGGATCAGCGGCCCGTCGCCGACGCGCCCACGCCGTGAGCTGGTCATCGATGACCACAGCCACCTCGAGCTGGTGGTCGAACGAGAAGGCTGCGACCCCGTCGCCCAGCGG
The DNA here is from genome assembly GCA_963750495.1 of uncultured Actinomycetota bacterium. Taxonomy (GTDB): domain Bacteria; phylum Actinomycetota; class Actinomycetes; order Propionibacteriales; family Nocardioidaceae; genus JANLYC01. Next base: position 470,099 of record CAVVQV010000008.1, on the reverse strand, counting down.
GAAGATCGAGGCCGAGCGATCGGCCATCGCCATCGCGTGCCGTTTGGCCAGCCCGCCTGGATCGGCCTTGGCCACGAGCCGGCGCGCCAGGACACGGAGCCTGGCGGGGGTCCGGGAAAGGGCCTCGTCGCTGAGTCTCTCGTCGAGCCGCTCACACACATCGATGTCGAGTGACCTCGTCGCCTCGGAGATCACCTTGGCGTGCGCGAAAGTGATGCGACCGCCGCCGAGCTCGTTGTTGGTGCACCGCAGCCGGAATCGAAGGTCGAGCCCGACGGCGATGTAGTCGCGAGCGGACCGTTCGCTGCAGGAAAGCGCCAGCGCGAGCTCGGTGACGATGCCCTCGGAGATGGTCGGGGTGTCGGAGCCGGCTACCCGGATCAGGCAGCACCCACCGGACCGCTCGAGCGCCTGCTGGACAAGGGGTGACGAGACGTCCTTGATCGCGAGACCGGAGGCGACGCGGCAGTGCGTCCAGTCGAGGACGGCTTTGCAGGCGGCGGTCTCCTCGATCAGCCGCAGCTGATCAGCGGCGTCGAGCGCATCGACCCGCGCGTTGAGCACAGCGCCGAACCGGTCCCGGTTGCTGCGCCACAACGAACTCGTCGGTGCAGGGGGAACGTCACGAGGATCCAACTCCTCGCCAACCGTGCCACACCGTTGTACGAACATGTGTTCGATTATACGCCGATAGTCGACAGTGTCGAGGGTGGCGAACGCGAGCTGGGGACAACGGGGGAATAGGTGACGGCGCCGACCCTCACGAGGTCGACCGGCTGAGCGACGGGACAGCGACTAGGGTGTCGCGATGCTGACCGAGCGATTCTCCTGGCGCGGGCGTGAGGTGGCGTGGGGGAGTGGCGGCGCCGGCCCGGCGGTGGTGTTCTGCCATGGCACTCCGTGGTCGTCACGTCTGTGGGAACCGTACGCGGACGCGCTCCGCCGGGAGTTCACCGTGTACCTGTGGGACATGCCGGGTTACGGCGAGTCCAGCATGGAGCCGGACGACGCGGTTGATCTGGGGGTTCAAGGCGAGCTGTTCGCAGAGCTGCTCGAGCATTGGGGACTCGACCACCCGCACGTCGTCGCGCACGACTTCGGCGGAGCGGTGTCGCTGCGCGCGATGCTGCTCCACGACGCTTCCTATGCCTCACTGGCGCTGGTCGACGTGGTCGCGTTACGGCCATGGGGATCGGAGTACTTCCGGCTCGTGAAAGAGCATGCCGACGTGTTCGCTGCGCAGCCCGTGGCAGTGCACCGGGGTGCACTCGAGGCGTACATCGCCGGAGCCAGCCACCAGGGACTCACCACCGAACAGCTCGCCATGCTCACCGGACCCTGGACGACACCACAGGGCCAAGGCGCGTTCTACCGGCAGATCGCGCAGGCCGACGAGCGCTTCACGGCCGAGGTCGAGCCGAGGTACGCCGGCATCGACCTTCCGGTCGTCGTCATCTGGGGACGTGAGGACACGTGGATCCCGGTCGAGCGGGCATACCGGCTGGCCGAGCTGATCCCGGGCAGCGAGCTGCAGATCGTCCCGGATGCCGGCCACCTCATCCAGCTGGACCAGCCGGTCGCTCTCGCGATGGCCCTGCACAGCTGGCTGGCCGACCGGCACGAACCCGGGCCCTAGTGTCGGTGGCCGGGGGTGCTGAGTCGATCTAGGGTCGAGCACATGGCGGCATTGAGTCTGACCCTGGTCCGGCACGGCGAGAGCGAGGCGAACGTCGCGGCCGCCGTTGCGCACGATGACGGCGCCGAGGTGATCGATGTTCCCGGCCGGGACGCGGATGTTGCGCTGTCACCGGCAGGACTCGAACAGGCTCAGGCCTGGGGCCGCGAGCTCGCAGCGCCGGCCTCGACCCCCATGCTGTCCTTCGACTCGCTGTGGTGCTCACCCTTTCGGCGGGCCCGGCAGACGGCGCAGGTGGCCTTCGAGACCGCAGGCATCACCGTTCCGACCCGCGTGGACGAGCGGCTGCGGGACCGCGACCTCGGGCAGCTCGACACGCTCACGACCGCCGGTGTCGATGCGCGCCATCCCGACGAGGCCGCGCGCCGACGTTGGCTCGGCAAGTTCTACCACCGGCCTGCCGGCGGGGAGTCCTGGGTGGACGTCATCGCAAGGATCCGAAGCCTGCTGCGCGACATCGACGAACGCGAGGACGGGCGTCACGTGCTGATCGTGTGTCATGACGTCGTCATCATGTCGTTCAGGTACGTCTGCGAGGAGCTCACCGAGGAGGTCGTGCTCGACATCGCGCGCGGCAACCCTGTACGCAACTGTTCGTTGACCCGTCTCGTACGGAATGACGACGGCCGCTGGCTGCTCGACGCGTACAACGACGTGGCGCACCTCGAGCGCCACGGAGCGACGGTGACGAAACATCCGGGGGAGCGGCATGAGCACGCGCGCTGAGCCACTCACCCCCGAAGTACTCAGGAGCTGGCCGCTCCCGCCGGCCCAGGGTTCGAAGTACGACCGCGGTCAGCTCGTCGTCGGCGACGCGCGCTCGACTCCGGGGGCGGTCATGCTGGCTGCCCTGGCGGCCATGCGCGTCGGGGGAGGGCGGCTCTCGCTCGGCGTGGCGAGCTCGGTGGCCGTACCCGTGGCGGTGGCGATCCCGGAGGCCGGTACCATCACCGGCCTGCTCGGACGAGGCGCCGATCCCGACCAGGCTGCGGCTTGGGGCAGCTACGTCCACGCGGCGGCGGGCGACCGCCTCTTGGCCTCGACTGCGATGGTCGTGCTGGTGTCAGCCTGACGGCGTGCGCAAAAATGATCAGGCTCCGTCCAGGAGGCCGCGATACGGTCGTTGGCATGTACGAGACAGGGGAAGAAATCACGGCACTGCAGGCACTTCTCGACCGGTCACATGCTGGAGCGACGGAGCATCTGCAGTCGATCATCAACGACGAGCGGGTGCTGTCTGCCGCCGACCTGGTCGCGTTGCTGACGGGTATGAAGGTGTTGGCCGTGGCGACTGTCACGGCAGCGGGGGAGCCGCGGATCAGTGCTCTGGACGGTCACTTCCTGCACGGCACCTGGTCGTTCTCCACCAGCGGCACGGCGCTGAAGGCTCGCCACATGAGAGCACGTCCGGCCGTCAGCGTGGCTCATGTCGATGGTGAGGAGCTCGCCGTGTTCAGTCACGGTCACGTCGTCGAGATGACCGACGGCGATGCCGACTGGTCGCCGACGTTGGAGCACTGGAGGCAGCACTACGGAAGCTCACCGCTGGACTGGGGCGACGACATCCGGCTGTACCGGTACCGCCCCACGTGGATGGTCGGCTACGCCTTCCAGCGGGCTGAGCTGCTCGAGCAGCGCGGCCTTGCGGTCTGAGGTCTGCACGTGCCGCAGCCCGTCCTGACGACTGAGCGTCTCGTCCTGGTCCCGCTCACCGACGACCACCTCGATCTCGAGGTGGAACTCGACTCGGATTCGGAGGTCCTGCGCTACATCTGGGGCAGGGCTCGTACGCCGGAGGAGGTGGCCGGATCTCATGCGACCAGGATGGCGTTGGGCGGCAAGGTCGACGGCCTCGGCTTCTGGATCGCCTTCGAGAACACCAAACGCGCGGAGAGAAAGCCGGGCGACTTCGTCGGCCTGATGATGCTGCCCCCGGCGCACGGCCCGGACCAGCCTGACGACCCGACCGTCGCGGACCTGGGCTACCGCATCCTGCGCACGCGCTGGCGTCGTGGATACGCGAGTGAGGCGTCGCGTGAGTTGCTGCGCCACGCGTTCGAGACGGTCGGGATGAGGCGAGTCATCGCCCAGACGATGTCGGTCAACACGGGTTCTCGGAAGGTCATGGAGTCGGTGGGACTCCGTTACGTCCGCACCTGCTTCCCGCACTGGGACGACCCGCTGCCCGATGCCGACCAGGGTGAGGTCGAGTACGCGATCACCTCAGACATGTGGCACGCGCGCCAGGAATGAGGAGGCGTCACGCTCCCGGCCGACCCTGGCTCGACGTACGATCTCACGTGTGAGCAACACATCGGCGCAGCACCTGAGCGACCTGGCGCGGTTGCGGCGGGTTCGCGACCGGATCGACCGGGAGTACGCGCAACCGCTGGACGTCGAGGCGCTCGCCAGGGACGCGCACATGTCGGCCGGACACTTCAGTCGCGCGTTCAAGCTCGCGTACGGCGAGTCGCCTTACGCCTACCTGATGACCCGGCGCATCGAGCGAGCGATGGCGCTGCTCCGCCGGGGTGACCTGAGCGTCACCGACGTCTGCTTCGCGGTCGGTTGCGCGTCTCTCGGCACCTTCAGCACCCGCTTCACCGAGCTCGTCGGAGTGCCGCCCAGCGCCTACCGCCGCGCGTCGGCTCGCGCGGCGGGGGAGATGCCGTCGTGCATCGAGAAGCAGGTCACCAGACCGATCAGGAATCGAGAAGCGCCCGCTGTGCACCCGCAACTAGCCTGACGCCATGGACATCACCATTCACACCACCGTGCTCCCGCACGACGACCCGGAGGCCTCCCTCGCCTTCTACCGCGACACGCTGGGCTTCGAGGTACGCACCGATGTCGGGTCCGGCAAGATGCGCTGGATCACCGTGGGCCCCGCCGACCAGCCCGGCACGTCGATCCTGCTGGCCCCGCCGGCCGTAGACCCGGGCATCACCGACGACGAGCGACGCACCATCGCCGAGATGATGGCCAAGGGAACCTACGGCTGGATCATGCTGGCGACCAAGGACCTCGATGGCGCGTTCGAGCGGTTGCAGACGGGCGACGCGGACGTCGTACAGGAGCCGACGGAGCAGCCGTACGGCATCCGCGACTGTGCCTTCCGCGACCCCGCGGGCAACCTGGTTCGCATCCAAGAGCTGCACTGAGACCGATGACGAGGACACAGATGAAGACCATGACATGCAAGCAGCTGGGTGGGGCGTGTGATCTTGCGCTCCGTGGAGAGACGGCTGACGACGTGATCAAGGCGCAGGACAAACACCTCAGGGACGTGGTGGCCGCGGGTGACGCGACCCACGAGGAGGCCCTGAAGCAGATGAAGGGCCGGTGGAAGCACCCTCTGAAGGGCATGGGCTGGTACAAGGACACCAAGCGGGAGTTCGCGGCGCTCCCCGAAGACTGACCGATGCCATCGTCTGAGCTGCACGCTGCCGACAGTCACGACATGATCCGCGTGCACGGCGCGCGGGTGAACAACCTCAAGGACCTCACCCTCGAGATCCCGAAGCGCCGGTTGACGGTGTTCACCGGTGTCTCCGGGTCGGGCAAGAGCTCGCTGGTCTTCGGGACGATCGCCGCCGAGTCGCAGCGGCTGATCAACGAGACCTACAGCGCCTTCGTCCAAGGCTTCATGCCGACGCTGGCGCGGCCCGATGTCGACGTGCTCGACGGGCTGACGACAGCGATCATCGTCGACCAGGAGCGGATGGGAGCCAATCCTCGCTCGACCGTCGGCACCGCCACCGACGCGAACGCCATGCTGCGCATCCTCTTCAGCCGCGTCGGGCAACCACACGTCGGCCCGCCGACAGCCTTCTCCTTCAACGTGCCCAAGCGGACCGCGAGCGGGTCGATGAGCGTCGACAAGGGCAAGGGTGAACGGATCGTGGTGCGGCAGGCCGTCTACCAGGGCGGGATGTGTGCGCGTTGCGAGGGCATGGGTGCCGTCACCGATTTCGACCTCAGCGCGCTGTACGACGACACCCTGTCGCTCAGCGCGGGCGCGCTGACGATTCCCGGCTACAGCATGGACGGCTGGTACGGCCGGATCTTCGGTGGCTCCGGCTACTTCGACATGGACAAGCCCCTCAGGAAGTTCACCAAGAAGGAGCTCAACGACCTGCTCTACCGCAAGCCGACCAAGATCAAGGTGGACGGCATCAACCTCACCTACGAGGGCGTGATCCCGAAGATCCAGAAGTCGATGCTGTCCAAGGACGTCGAGGCGATGCAGCCGCACGTCCGCGCGTTCGTGGAGCGGGCGGTCACCTTCACGACCTGTCCGGACTGCGACGGGACGCGACTCAGTGCGGAGGCCCGGTCGTCGGAGATCGACGGCAAGAACATCGCGGATGTCTGCACGATGCAGATCAGCGACCTGGCCGACTGGGTCCGCGGCCTGCGCGAGCCGTCGGTGGCGCCCCTGATCGAAGCGCTGGGGGAGACCCTCGACTCGTTCGTCGAGATCGGGCTCGGCTACCTCTCGCTGGACCGACCCGCCGGCACGCTGTCGGGCGGAGAAGCACAACGCACCAAGATGATCCGTCACCTCGGCTCCTCGCTCACCGACGTCACCTACGTCTTCGACGAGCCCACCATCGGCCTGCACCCGCACGACATCGAGCGGATGAACGCCCTGCTGCTGCAGCTGCGCGACAAGGGCAACACGGTGCTGGTCGTGGAGCACAAGCCCGAGACGATCGCGATTGCCGACCATGCGGTCGATCTCGGTCCCGGTGCGGGCGCGGCCGGCGGCACGGTCTGTTTCGAAGGCACCGTAGACGCGCTGCGGATGAGTGACACCACGACCGGCCGCCATCTCGACGACCGGGCGACCCTCAAGGGGTCGCAGCGGTCAGCCAGGGGCGCACTGGAGATCCGCGGCGCGATGACGCACAACCTCCAGGGCGTGGACGTCGACATTCCGCTCGGGGTGCTCTGTGTCATCACCGGCGTCGCCGGCTCGGGCAAGAGCTCCCTCGTCCAGGGTTCGGTAGCCGGCCTCGAAGACGTGGTGGTGATCGACCAGGCGGCGATCAAGGGCTCGCGCCGGAGCAACCCGGCGACCTACACCGGATTGCTCGACCCCATCCGGAAGGCTTTCGCGAAGGCCAACGGGGTGAAGCCGGCACTGTTCAGCTCCAATTCCGAAGGCGCCTGTCCGGCCTGCAACGGTGCCGGCATCATCTACACCGAGCTGGGGGTCATGGCCACGGTCGAGTCCACCTGCGAGGAATGCGAGGGAAAACGGTTCCTGGCCGAAGTCCTGGAGTACGAGTTCGGTGGGAAGGACATCAGCGAGGTGCTCGCGATGTCGGTGAACGAGGCGGAGGCGTTCTTCGGTGACGGAGAGGCGAAGACGCCTGCTGCGCACAAGGTCCTCGAGCGGCTCGCCGCCGTCGGGCTCGGCTACCTGAGCCTCGGCCAGCCCCTCACCACGCTCTCCGGTGGTGAGCGGCAGCGTCTCAAGCTGGCCACGCGCATGGGGGAGAAGGGCGGCGTGTACGTCCTCGACGAGCCGACCACTGGTCTCCACCTCGCCGACGTCGAACAACTGCTCGAACTCCTCGACCGACTCGTCGACTCGGGCAAATCGGTCATCGTGATCGAGCATCACCAGGCAGTGATGGCGCACGCCGACTGGATCATCGACCTGGGGCCAGGCGCCGGCCATGACGGCGGCCGGATCGTCTTCCAGGGCTCACCGGCGGACCTCGTCGCCGATCGGTCGACGCTCACCGGCGAACATCTTGCGGCGTACGTCAGCAGTTGACCAGCAGCAGCCGACCAGCAGCCGACCAGGGAGCTGTAGCGGGTCGAGAACGAGGGAGAATCACAACTTTCCCGGCTCTCGATCCCTCCTTTCAGTAGTCGCCGATAAGATATATTATGTCAATCTCTGACGACCTCCCACGTCCATCTTCGCGTCACCCCCCGCTACGCAGGAGACCTGCGATGACTGGCGCCCCGCCATTCCGCTGCGGGATCATGGCTCCTGGACCGAGGCGTCAGGGCTCCCGCCTCGTTGCTGCAGGAAGGGACCAGCACATGTGCAGGACCGGCTTCACCGTGGCCGCAGCACTGATGCTCGCCGCTGCCTGCGGAGAAGACCCGACCGACGAGGTGCCTGGCAGCAGCACACCTGATGCCAGCACTGCGTCTTCACCCTCGCCGTCGCCGGATGAAACACGCAGCGGCACTCTCACTCTCGGCTCAGGTGAGTCCGTCTACTACTGGTGCGCGGGTGAGGGCAGCCCGGGGGTGCTCCTGGAGGCCGGCACCGACTCCGGGGGCACCGATGCCTACCCCGCAGCGTTCGTCGACCCGCTGGTTGCGGAGACGACCGTCTGCGCCTACGACCGTCCGGGCACTGGGTCGAGTGATCCGCCGCCTCATCGGCGTCGCACGATGCGCGACCTGTGTGCGGTTCAGGACCAAGTGGTGGCGACGTTGCCTCTGCGCACGCCGTACTTTCTGGTCGGCCAGTCGGGTGGCGGCAACCTCAACATCGGCTGCGCAGCCCGACACCCGCAGCGCGTGGCCGGACTGGTGACGATCGACAGCTACCACGACGACCCCGAGGACCTGCGGGCGGAAGGGTTTGTGTGGACCGACAACCCGGAGTTCGTGGATTACGTCGACTACTCCGAGGAACTGGACACTCTGACCATGCCGATCGGCGACTTCGACGTCCTCGTGATCAGCGCTACCGAGGCCGATCCCGGGGGCGACGAGAACCAGAGGCACTGGCTGCGGCTATCACCGCACTCCCGGCAGGTCGTGATCGAGGGACCGCACGACCTGCAGGAGGTAGCGCCCGCGCAAGTCGTCACCGAGATCCTCAAGGAGCTTCGCCGCCGCTAGCCGTGGCCGCACAGGAAGTACAGTCGGAGCGCTCCGCAGGCACAGGAGCCAGCTCCGGAATCGGCCAGTTCTTGTCAGGTCGGAAGCGCTCCCACCCGTCACGGAACGGCGCGCCCCAATCAGCCACGATGGCTTCGACCTCGCGACATTCGGCCTCGATCGTGGCGGCGGTGGCTGCGTCGAACACGCCCTGCGCGACTGCGAGCTCCAGCTCATCCTCGTCCTTGCGGATCATGCTGCGATCCGGCTCGATCCAGAGATCGAGCACATGGTCGCTGGTGTACACCGCGTGTGAGTCACGAATGTGCGGTCGCTCGAGATTCACGTACCATCCCGCGAACGTCCCCGTACCCTCAGCGAAGAAAGCCCAGACCGACCAGGGTCGACCGGTGGGCGCCACCCGGAGCTGATCGTAGGAGGCGTGTACCCCGACGTCCTTCGTGATGGGCGCGGTGAACAACGTGCCCGGATCGGCGCGCTTGTCCAGCCCGTCGGCACGAGCAGCCCGGAGGACCTGTGTACCGGTCCGCAGCCAGACCACCAAGGCTGCGGCGTCGTCACGCACGACGGACACGGGTGTGGCGAAGTGTGGCAGCGAGGTGTCGACGACCGGTTCCCCCGTGCCCAGCGGTCCGCTCCCCTCCCGCCACATCACCTGGGTGCCCGGCGGCCAGTACGGCGCAGTGCCGGACGACCTGCGGGCGAGCTCACTCATGAGTGCCTAGGGTAGATGCGAGACCCCACGAAACGGAGAAGTCATGGCAACCCCCACCGGACCCGACGAGCCGAAGCACGTCGAGTTCGTGGACGCTGACCTGCGTGGCGCCCGTTTCGTCAGGGCAGATTTGTCCGGCGTCGTGATGCGCGCTGTCGACCTAGCGGGTGCGGACATCGACGCACCGTGGCTCCTGGACGGCGAGAGCGCTCTGCGCGTCAACGGCGTCGACGTGGCGCCCCTCGTCGAGGCCGAGCTGAACCGTCTCTTTCCGGGTCGCGCCGACCGGCAGGCCGGCGACCCGGATGGCCTCCGTGCGGCCTGGGCCGTGCTCGAGAGCACCTGGGCGGCGACGCTCGAGCGCGTAGCGGCGATGCCCGCGCGCACGGTCGACCTGTCGGTGGACGGCGAATGGTCGTTCGCGCAGACACTGCGGCATCTGGTCATGGCCACAGACACCTGGCTGGGTCGGGCGATCCTGGGGCGGCCACAACCGTTCCACCCCATCGGTCAACCGAACGTCGAGTACGAGACCGACGGGAACGACATGTCCGTCTTCTCCACGGGTGCACCGTCGTATGCCGAGGTCCTCGTGGTCCGGGCAGGTCGGGTCGCGATGGTGCGCGAGTTCCTCCGCACCGTGACACCCGACGAGCTGAACGCGACCCGCGCAAACCCGTGGTCCCCGGAGCACTCCGAGACCGTCCGGTCCTGCCTGCACACGATCCTCGAGGAGGAATGGGAGCACCACCGCTACGCCGTACGCGATCTCGACGCCATCGAGGCGCAGTCCGACGGCTGAGCCTCGGCCGCACTCCCCCGTCCGGTTCGACTACGGCCTTCTCGTCACGCGGCACCCTAGACTCCCCTGGTGCCTCGTCTGATCCACGTCAACGGCCCCCCCGGCATCGGCAAGTCCACGTTGGCCCGCTGGTACGTCGATGAGCGACCCGGCGTGCTGAATCTCGACATCGACCAGCTGCGCCCCTTGATCGGCGGCTGGCGCAGCGACTTCGCCGCTTCCGGCGCGCTGGTCCGGCCGATCGCGACGGCGATGGCGCGTACCCACCTCGAGGCCGGCCACGACGTGGTCATGCCGCAGTACCTCGGGCGCATCGACGAGATCGTGAAGTTCGCGATGGCAGCGCAGCAGTCCGACGCGTCCTTCGTCGAGATCGTGCTCATGGACGACAAGGACGCCGCCATCGAGCGCTTCTCCGTCCGTGGGGAGGCGTCTGACCTACCCTGGCACGCTCATGTGCTCCAGATCGTCGAGGAGAACGGGGGCATGGACCTGCTCTCGCGCATGTATGACGACCTCACCGCCGTCATCGCCGAGCGGCCCCACGCGCGCGTCATCCACACCGGGCACGGGCTGATCGACGAGGCGTACGCCGACCTGGTGGCCGCCGTCGATTGCGACTGACGGTTCAGGCGACCTGTCCGAGCAGGCCCGTGTCGACGTCGTACAGGAACCCGCCGACCAGGACGGAGCCGCCGATCAACGGGTGCGAGCGCACCCGAATGACGTCCTCGCGCAACGTCGCCCGCTGGTCGGTGATCACCCCGACCGTCATCCAGGAAGCGTCCTCTCCGCTGGCCTCCCCCAGCCTGCGCAGCATGTCCTGCTCAGTGGAGGAGGCCATGGCACAGCGCGTGTGCTGCACGATCATGATGCGCCGGACGCTGAGCAGGTTGACTCCGACCACGAGCGCCACGAGGGCCTGATCGGTCACGCGGCCGCCGGGGTTGCGCAAGATCTTGGCATCTCCCGGCTGAAGACCGATCATGCGTAACGGGTCGATCCTGGAGTCCATGCACGTCACCATCGCCACACCTGCATGCGCGACGCCATCGAAATCCGCTAGCTCGAACGTCTGCGCGAACGTTCGGTTCGCGCTGAGCAGGTCGTCGAACGCGTCGGCGGCTTGGGGTTCGGTCACGGCGGTACGCTATCGCGTCACCTGGCGCGCTCGGTCACGGCTCCACCTGGCAGGCCCGCCCGAAGCCGGGCGTGCCCGGAAACGCGACATAACGGGCAGACTCCCCCGGTCTCCGGAGGTGCGAGCCAGGCGGACACTGTGGCGACACTCCGGGTGGGGTCAGAGAGAATTCCGATGGCCGCGTGACAGAGTGGCACGGCATGATGGACCCGCCCGAGCACGACCCGCCCCGGGCTTGCGGAGAATGACGAGGGAGATCTGGTGTTCAGACTGTCCGCGGTGGTGCGTCGGACCGGGAGCCTGCTCTCGAGACGTGCGCTGCGTTCTGTCGACCTCTCGACTCTGACCGCGGTCCCTGCTCCTCTCCAGTTCCCGCTGCAGCGGCAGCAGCTCGACCCCGTGGCCCAGCTGGCTGACGCTCGGGCCACCGGCCCGATCTACAAGCTGGCCTCCGTCTTCGGACTGCGGGTCTGGATGGTGTCAGGCATCGCCGAGACGCGCATCGTGCTGGCCGACTCCACGAACTTCAGCACAGACATCCGCAAGTACGTCGGCAAGCAGGAGGCGTCGGGCGCTGCGGCCATCGGCGGCCTCGGCTTCACCGATCCGCCCGACCACACGCGGCTCAGGCGGCTGCTGACGCCGGAGTTCACGCGCCGGCGGCTGGCCCGACTCCAACCACGCATCGACGCGATCGTTGCCGAACGGCTCGACGCCATGGCCGAGCAGACGCGGTCGGATCCGGCCAGCCCTGTCGATCTGGTGGCCGAGTTCGCCTTCCCTATCCCGTTCGTCGTCATCTGCGAGCTGCTGGGTGTCGCCCCCGAGGACCGGGACTACTTCCGGCGGCTCGGACATGCGCGCTTCGACGTACGGCAGGGCGGTCTCGGCGTCTTCGGGGCCATGTCGCAGTCGCGCGACTTCCTCATCGAGACCGCGAAGAAGCAACGGTCCGAGCCTCGCGACGGTCTGATCGGTGCACTCATCGCCGAGCATGGCGACGACATCACCGACGACGAGCTCGGAGGTCTGGCCGACGGTGTCTTCACCGGTGGTTACGAGACGTCCGCGAGCATGATCGCGCTGGGTGCCCTGACCCTGCTGCAGTCCCCCGACGCCGCCCGGCGGCTGCGCGACGACGACCCGGACTCCGTCGAGTCACAGCGGGTGGTCGACGAGCTGCTGCGTTACCTGTCGGTCGTGCAGATCGCCTTTCCACGGTTCGTGCGCCACGACATGGAGCTGTTCGGGCGCTATCTGAGGGCCGGTGACGTCGTCATCTGCTCGTTGAGCGGGGCCAACCGCGACCCGGTCTTCGCCGGCGGCGACCCCGATGGCTTCGACGTCGACCGAGCCGCTGCGTCGCACCTGGCGTTCGGATACGGCATGCATCGCTGCGTGGGCGCGGAGCTCGGCCGGATGGAGCTGCGGTCTGCGATTCCTGCGCTCGTACGCCGGTTTCCCGACATGTCGCTGGCGGCCCGGCCCGAAGAACTGCAGTTCCGCGACCTGTCGATCGTCTACGGAGTCGACGCTCTCCCGGTCTACCTCGGGTGACCTCAGGCATCGACTTCACTGACCGAGTCCGCCCGACGGGGGTCAGTCGCTAGCCCCCTCCGCGCGCCTCGCGGCTGTGGTGCCAGGGCCGCCGTCGTCGTCGAGACTTCCGCTGTCCTCGGAGGCAGTGGGATCCTCTTCGGCCCGATGGCCGGTGAGGTGCAGGAACACGTCGTCGAGGCTCGGCCGCTTGAGTCCGAGGTCGTCGACCTCGATGGACTGCTCCCGTAACAGCTCGGCGATCCGCGTGACGTCGGCCAGACCGCCGGCCGGCGCGACGATGCGTCGCTGAGACTCCTCGACATGGACCTCCGACACGCACTGCCGCACCAGGCCGGCCGCCGTCGCCACGTCGCTGCGGTGGGTCAACGTGATCACCACGCTGGCACGGCCGGCTTCGTCCTTGAGCGCCGTCGGAGTACCCGCGGCGATGACGCGTCCGTGGTCGATGACGACGATCTGGTCGGCCAGCGTGTCGGCCTCCTCGAGGTACTGCGTCGTCAGCAACAACGTCGTGCCACCGCGGACGAGGCTGCGTAGCACCTCCCAGAGCTCGACGCGGCTGCGCGGGTCGAGCCCCGTCGTCGGCTCGTCGAGGAAGAGCACCGGAGGCGACGCAACCAGGCTGACTGCCAGGTCGAGCCGACGGCGCATGCCCCCGGAGTACGTCTTGGCGATGCGGTCCGCAGCGTCGATCAGCGAGAAGCGCTCGAGCAGCTCGTCGGCGAGCCCGCCGATGCGCCGCCTCGGGATGCCGAAGAGACGTCCGATCAGCCGGATGTTCTCGCGCCCGGTGAGCAGCTCGTCGACGGTGGCGGTCTGGCCCGTGAGCCCCAGGTTCCGACGGACGGCGTCCGGCGCCGCGATGATGTCGTGTCCCGCAACGCTGCCGGTGCCGCTGGTCGGCACGCTCAGCGTCGTCAACATGCGCACGGTGGTGGTCTTGCCGGCGCCGTTGGGCCCGAGCAGGCTGAGCACGCTGCCCTCGGGGATGGCGAAGCTCACCCCGTCGACGGCCACCGTCGGCCCGAAGCGCTTGACGAGGTCGACCGCCTCGACCGCGGTGTCAGAGTTCATGCGCTCACTTCAGGTTGGCGCCCCGACACTCCCCCAAATCCGTTTTCCCGCGGGGTAGCGTGAAGCATGGCCACCAGCTCATCAGGTCCCTACGGACTCCGTCTCAGTTCGCTCGTACGCGCCGCCGGCACTGCCGCGACGATCCTTGCCGGCAAGCCTTCCGGGCTGATCCGGACGGCCGTCCTGGCGGGCGGTGCCGATCTCGCGGCCCGCGAGATCGATCCGCGGGGAATCGAGGTCTTCTCGATGACCGCCGACCCCGGATCGACCCCGTCGGACCAGGAGCAGCTGATCGCTGCCGCAACCGCCACGGCATCGTGGGTGCTCGCGAACCTGATGGTGGCCAAGGTGGCGCGAGTGCTCCCGTTCCCCCGCCTGGTCACCGCCGCCCTCCTCGGAGCCGGCGTCTACACGCTCGACAACTCACTCGTCGCAGGCGCTGAGGAGCGGAGCGCCTGAAGCGGTCAACGACCGCCGGCTTGGCGGGTGATGTACGTCATCGCGACGAACGCGTCGTACACCGCCAACCCGTCAGGATCATTCCCGGCTCCGGTGACACGGACGGTCCGAGTCCCTGACCGCTCGACGCCCTTGACCCAGCTGGCGACGGCCGCCATGTCAGCGGTTTGCAGCTCGACCTCCAGCGTCAGGTCGTCGGGAAGCGTCGGTGGACTCACCCGCCCGCGCTTCACCTCCTGCATGGCGTCGGTGGCGCCCTGCAGGATCCGGAGCCGTGCGGTGAACGGATGAACATGGTGCGCCGCGAAACGCGTGAGTGACTCCTTCACGACGACACCGACGTGGTCGGGCGCGAACCAGCCGGCTTCCTTGATCGTCACGTCGTCGCCGGTGATGAGCGCGATCGGCACGTCGTGCGCATGAGCGACCAACGCGTTGATGCCGCTCTCCCCCACGTACTCCCCGCCGAGACGCACGCCGCTGATGACCTCGGGGTTGTAGGTATGAGAAAGGACGGCCGGCTCCCCGGAGATCGAGCCGTGGTAACCCACGAAGAACACCGCGTCGAACGAGCGGTCGAGCCCCTGCATCATGTAGCCGGGCTTGTGCCGACCACTCAGATAGCTGGTGGGCGGCTTGAGACCAGCGGGGTCGAGGTTCGCCATTGCACCGTGGGAGTCGTTGACGACCACCTCGGAGGCACCACCCGAGCGAGCCCCTTCGATGGCGGCGTTCACCTCGGCCAGCATGAGCTCGCAGCCGCGTTCGTACGCCGCTCCTCCGTCCGGCCTGCACTGCGCCCAGTCGACGATGCCAGCGACGCCTTCCATGTCGCAGGACACGAACACCTTCACAGCCGCCTCACCACGTGACACCACAGCCTTCTTGTCTCAGCTCAGGATGGGATTCTCAGATCAGGATGGGATGTTCGTCCTGCTGCTAACTCGTGCGCATCCACAGCGTGATCTTCGCACGGGCGGTCAGGAGACCGGGCCGCGACGGTGTCGGAAGCTCGCGGCCTTGACCCGGTTCTGGCACGAGGTGCTGCAGAAGCGCTTCTGGTTGTTCCTGGACGTGTCGACGTACACCCGGTCGCATGAGGGGGCCGCGCAGACACCAAGCCGCCCGGCCAGGTCGCTCCCGATCACCACAGCCAGGCCCGCAGCCAGACCGGCGCTCCAACCGATGGCCAGGCTGTCATCGAACCCGTGGAAGTGCAGCTGGAACCCACCGTCGTCATCCGGATCCAGCTGTGGCCGCGTGCCGAAGCGTGCGAGCAGCTCGTTGACGGCCCACGCGGCCTCGCGCTGCTGGCCCGCCTGCACCATCCCGAACACCGCGTGCACCTGCGCTGCCGTGCCCGCGAGCAGCACGGCGTCCGCTTGCGTGAGCCGAGGTCGCGACCGGCCAGCTCCCCCAAGGGTGTCCGCAACCGCCTGGCGCAACCCGGTCGTAGTCGGCGCAGGGAAGGGACGACCGTGCTCCTCGCCCGCTACCACCGCGTTCACCAGCCGCGTCGCCACGTCCAGCACGTTGCCAAGGTGACTGTCGAAGGACATTTGACCAGTGACTCCGATCCTGCGTAGGCTGTTCCGTGATGACTGACAATAACACGTTGACCAGTGACGAACGGCCCGCGACCGGGGAGCGCTCCCCGCTTCCCCGCGTCGTCTGGTGGCTGGTGGCGGCCCGGACCGTCAACCGGATGGCTGCGTTCAGCCTGCCGTTCCTGGCTCTGCTCCTGGCACAGGACCGGCATTGGTCCACGGCCTCGGTCGGGCTCTTGATGACCGTGTTCGGGCTCGCCACGATCCCGTCACGGCTGCTGGGTGGTCGACTGGCAGACCGGTGGGGTCGTCGTACGACGATCGTGGTCGGACTCGCCGGGTGCGCGGCCTCCCAGCTCGGCCTGGCGCTGGCCGGGTCCCGCGCCGGGACGATCGCCGCCGTGGTGGCTCTCGGGCTCTGCTTCGAGATCTACGAACCTCCGAGCCAGGCACTGGTTGCCGACTGTGTACCCCTCGAGGACCAGCCGGCGGCACATGGGTTGCTGGCGACGGGACTGGCGGTCGCCGGTGTGGCCGGCGGGGGCCTGGCGACCTGGCTGACCAGGGTCGACCTGCGGTGGTTGTTCGTCGCCGATGCGGTGAGCTGCCTGGTCTGCGCGGCCCTGCTGGCCGCGACGTTGCCGCGCGGACGCCCGCCGAACCCCCAGGAGCAGGAGAAGGTGGCCACCGCGGCGGCCGGGCGGTCACCCTGGCGGGATGCACGGCTCCTCTCTCTGCTGTTGATGCAGACCGGCTTCGCGGTCGTGTACCTCCAATCGACGTTCACGTTGCCGTTGAGCCTGGCCGGACGAGGCTTGCCGGCGTCGGCTTTCGCCGTGCTGCTCACGGCCGCAGCGCTCACGTTCGTGGCCGGCCAGCCGTTGCTGCGCCTGGATCGCATCCGTCGGCTGAGTCGGGCGACCTTGCTCAGGGCTGGCTACCTGTTGATGGCAGCGGGCCTGGCCGGCTATGCCGTGGCGTCGACCCTGTGGACGTTCGCGCTGGCGACCGTGGTCGTCACCCTGGGCGACCTGCTCGTGATCGGACATCTCATGACAGCCGTCGCCGCCGTCGCACCCGCCGGCCGACGGGCCCGCTACCTGGCCGTCTTCGGGACGAGTTGGGGAGCCGCAGCAGTCCTCTCCCCCGCCGTCGGCGCGGGGCTGTTGAGCCTCGCCGGCATCGCGGTCACGTGGATCGTCCTCGCTGGGTTGTGTGCGCTTCTCGCGACCGTGGTCGGGCACCTGCCCGTGCTGTCCCCCTAAAGTGTCGGAATGCGCAGTCTCACCGATACCGAAGCCACCGAGCGAGCCGCCGCGATCACGGTCGACTCGTACGACATCGACCTGGACCTGACCCGGGGCCCCGAGAACTTCGGGTCGCACACCGAGATCTCGTTCCACAGCCGCGACGGGAGCGCCACGTTCCTCGACCTGCAGGCGTCGGAGGTCTCCTCGATCACGCTCAACGGCCGGGCGGTCGATGTCGGGTTGGTCGAGGACGGGCGCCTGCAGTTGGACGACCTGACGGTCGACAACACGCTCGTGGTCGACGCCCTCATGGCGTACTCCCGCGACGGCGAAGGCATGCATCGCACGGTCGATCCCGAGGACAAGCAGGCCTACCTGTACGCCATGGCCTTCCTGCCCGCCGCGCCCCGGATCTTTGCGTGCTTCGACCAGCCCGACCTCAAAGCCATCTACCGCCTCCAGGTCACAGCTCCGACCGACTGGGTCGTGCTGGGCAACGGTGTCGCGACCCAGACCGAGCCGGGCCGGTGGACCCTGGCCGAGACGCTGCCGTTGTCGACCTACTTCGTCACGCTGGTCGCCGGGCCGTACTACTCACTGACGCGTGAGCACGACGGGATGACCCTCGGCCTGCACTGCCGACAATCGCTGGCACGCCACCTCGACAAGGACGCCGACGAGCTGTTCACGATCACAAGCCAGTGTTTCGACGAGTACCACCGGCTGTTCGGCATCCGCTACCCGTTCGGCGACTACCACCAGGCGTTCGTCCCCGAGTTCAACGCCGGGGCCATGGAGAACCCGGGCTGTGTCACCTGGACCGACCAGTTCGTCTTCAAGGCGCAGGCGACGGACTCACTGCGCGCAACCCGGGCCATGGTGGTGGCTCACGAGATGGCCCACCAGTGGTTCGGTGACCTGGTCACGATGACCTGGTGGGATGACCTGTGGCTCAACGAGTCGTTCGCTGAGTACATGGGCTACCGGACCACAGCCAACGCGACGAGGTTCGACGACGTCTGGTCGGAGTACGCCCTCAAGACCAAGGCCTGGGGGCTGGCCGCTGACCAGCGTTCGTCGAGCCATCCGATCGCGGGAAACGGCGCGGTCGATGCGAAGCAGGCGCTCTCGGACTTCGACGGCATCTCCTACAGCAAAGGGGCAGCCGTGCTCCGTCAGCTCAACGCCTACCTGGGCGAAGAAGCGTTCATCGCCGGCGTCGTCGACCACCTGACCAAGCACCGCTTCGGCAACGCCCGTCTCGGCGACCTGCTCGGCTCCTGGGACCAGGCGTCCGACAAGGACGTCCGTGCCTGGGCCGAGACCTGGCTGCGCACCAAGGGGGTCGACACCCTCAGCGTCGAGGTCGTCGACGGCACCGACCAGGTGATCATCCATCGCCACAACGGCTCCCCGGAGCCAGTGGAGCGACCGCACGCCTTCACGCTCACGTCGTACGACTCCCAGGGCCGGGCCACGTCGGTACCCGTGGTGCTGGAGGCGGATCAGGTCACCGTCGAGCTCGCGGACCGCGATCCGGACGGGCTGCTCCTCCCCGACTCCGGAGACGAGACCTGGGCCAAGATCGACCTCGACGCGGCCTCGGTCTCACGCCTGCCCAGCCTGTTGCCCAAGCTCGACGACCCGGTCGCGCGAGCCGTCGTGTGGGGATCGCTGCGCGAGGGCCTGTTCGACGGCCGTATCGACCCCGACCTCTACCTCCGCACGATGGAGGAGGCGCTGCCCGACGAGGACGACCTCACCGTCGAGTGTGTGCTCGGCGCCGGTGGCCGTGGGGGCGCGTCCGGGTTCCTGGGGCGCTACCTCTTCGGGACCGACACCGAGCGACTGGCCGTCCTGGCCGCCCGGGTGATGGACACGGCCGCACCTGGCAGCAACCGGCAGCTGATCGCGTCTCGTGCGTTGATCCGCACGACGCGTGACGTCGACCTGCTCACCGGCTGGTTGGCCGGCGACGACACGCCGCCCGGGCTCATCACGGACGAGGAGTTCCGCTGGCGGATCACCCACACGCTGTGCGCCCTCGGCGCGGTCGGGGTGGACACGATCGCCGCGGAGCAGGACCGGGACCCGTCGTCCCAGGGTGTCGAACACGCTCTCCGGTGTCGCGCCGTGCTGCCCGACCCGGAGATCAAGGCCTCGGTCTGGCAGGCGATCACGACCGACGCCGAGCTCAGCAACGCTCATCTCGACGCGTTGACCATCGACTTCTTCCACCCGGACCAGGTCGAGCTGACCGCCCCGTACGTCGAGCGGTACTTCACCGACATCCCGAAGACAGCGGCCATCCGGACCGGCTGGATCGTGCAGGTCACGGCCACCCTGGGCTTCCCGCGGTACGCCGTTGACGACGAGACGCTGAGGCTGGCCGAGGCGCGGCTGGCGGACGAGTCACTGGACAGCGCCGTACGCCGAGCGATGAGCGACCTCACCGACGAGCTCCGGCGGGTGCTCAACAGCCGTCGCCAGTTCCCCCGCTGAGCGACCGTCACGGGTGGGTCGGCGCCTCGTGGTCGGCATGGCCGCGGGGCTCGACCTGGAACGTCGAGTGGTCGACGTCGAAGTGGGCGCCCAGACAGGTCTGCAGGGCGTCGAGCACCTCGCCCGACCGGCGCAGCCACTCGTCGTCCACCACGACGTGCGCCGACATGACAGGGCGGCCGGACGAGATGGTCCAGACATGCAGGTCGTGCACGTCGAGAACTCCGGGTATGTCGACGATGTGCCGGCGTACATGCGCGAGGTCGACTCCCGCCGGCGTCGCCTCCAGCAGGATCGTGACGGCCTCGCGCAGCAGGCCCCAGGTCCGGGGCACGATCAGGAGCGCCACACCCAGCGAGGCGATCGGGTCGATGACCGGGGTATCGGTCACCGCGATGAGAATGCCGGCTACCACCACAGCAGCCGACCCGAGGAGGTCGCCGAGCACCTCGAGGTAGACACCGCGCACGTTCAGCGACTCCTGCTGGTCGCCATGCAGCCAGTACAGCGAGATCGCGTTGGCGATCAACCCGAGCGTCGCGACGAGGATCATGACGGTGGTCTGGATCTCGGGCGGGTCCCCGATCCGACGGATGGCGGACCACACGATCCAGCCGGCCACGCCCAGCAGCAGCACGGCGTTCACGGCAGCGGCGAAGATCTCCAGCCGGTACAGGCCGAACGTCGACCGCGACGTCGTACGCCGTTCAGCGATCGTGATCGCGGTCAAGGCGATCCCGATCGCAGCGACGTCGGTGAACATGTGCAGGGCGTCTGCCGCCAGGGCCAGGCTGCCGCTGATGACGGCGCCGACCACCTCTGCCACGAGCACGACCCCGGTGATGCCGAGGACTGCAGTCAGCCGTCGTCGGTGCCCTGAGTCCGAACCGCCATGACGATGGTGATGGGCGTGGCCCGGGCGGTGGCTGGTCGTCACCAGACCACTGTTTCACGCTGACGTGGCCATGACAGGTCACGTGGACCTCGCTGCCACGGTGTCCTGCTGTTCCTCCTGCTGTTCCTCCTGCTGTTCCTCCTGCTGTTCCTCCTGCTGTTCCTCCTGCTGTTCCTCCGGCGATCCGATCTAGGCTCTAGGCGTGACCCTCGATCGGCGGCCAGGACCTACGACGCGCAGGACCGTGTCCGAGGTGGTCGACGGCGCAGCCCAGCGGCGCGCCGACACCGTGGTGACGGAGGAGCCGCTCGAGATCCGGCTCGCCTGGCCCGGCCAGCGCGCGCACCGGGTCGCCGTCACGATGCGGACCCCCGGGGCGGACTTCGAGCTCGCGGCCGGGTTCCTGCTCTCAGAGGGGGTGCTGGCGGCCGACTCACCCCCGCGCAGCATCGCCTACTGCACCGACGTCGACCTCACCGCGCAGCAGGAGTTCAACGTGGTCACGGTCGAGCTGGACGACCTCCCCCGACGGCATCCGGCCAGCCGCAGCACGACCATGTCTTCGGCGTGCGGCGTGTGCGGCACCGAGAGCATCGACGAGATCTTCACGCCGGACGACGACCCGATCGCGGCTGGTCCGGCCACCCCGGCCGACGTGCTCAGCTCGCTCCCGGACCAGCTGAGCGAGCGGCAGCGGGTGTTCTCGCGCACCGGCTCCCTGCACGCGGCCGGGATCTTCGACCTGACGGGCGGGCTGATCGTCTCCCGTGAGGACGTCGGGCGGCACAACGCCGTCGACAAGGTGCTCGGGGCACGGCAGCTGGGCACGGTGTCGTACGACGAGAACGTCCTGCTGTGCGTCAGCGGTCGGGTGGGCTTCGACATCGTCACCAAGGCGGTAGCCGGCCGGATCGGGACGGTGGTGGCCGTCGGCGGCCCGTCCAGCCTCGCCCTCGAGCTCGCCGACCGCGCCGGCGTCACCGTGTGCGGCTTCGCCCGCGGCAGCCGGTTCGTCGTCTACACGCACCCGGAGCGGGTGCGTGCGGCGTGGTAGCGCCGAAGTGTCCCTGCGGCCACATAGCGTTTTCCCATGCGCTTCCTGCACACCTCCGACTGGCACCTGGGCCGGTCGTTCCATCGTGAGGGTCTGCTCGACGCGCAGTCGGCGTACATCGACCATCTCGTCGAGACGATCCGGGCCGAACAGGTCGACGCGGTCCTGGTCAGCGGCGACATCTACGACCGTGCCCTGCCGCCTGTCGACGCGGTCGAGCTGGCCAACGACGCCCTGAAGCGACTGCTCTCGACCGGGGTGCGAGTCGTCCTCTCGAGCGGCAACCACGACTCGGCACAGCGGCTCGGCTTCGCCGCTGACCTGATCGACGCGGCAGGGGTCCATCTGCGCACGGACCCGTCCAGAGCGGGGAGCCCGGTGCTCTTCGACGACCAGCACGGGGCCGTGGCGGTCTACGCCCTGCCCTACCTCGAACCCGACCTGGTCCGGGCGACGTTCGGTGTCACCCGCCGCAGCCACCAGGCGGTGCTCGACGCGGCCATGCAGCAGGTCCGCGACGACCTGGCCGAACGTGGCCGCGGTGGGCGGCAGCGCTCGGTCGTGATGGCACACGCTTTCGTCACCGGGGCGACCGCCTCCCAGAGTGAACGCGACATCTCCGTCGGCGGCGTCGCGAGCGTCGGGCTCGACACGTTCCAGGGGGTCGACTACGCAGCGCTCGGCCACCTGCACGGCCGCCACACGTTGTCCGATGCGGTCCGCTACTCCGGATCGCCCCTCGCGTACTCCTTCTCCGAAGCCAACCACCGCAAGGGCAGCTGGCTGGTCGACCTCGACGCCGACGGGTTCGCCACCGCCGGCTTCGTCGACGCGCCGGTACCGCGCCCGCTGGCGACCGTCCGCGGCACGCTCGAGCAGCTGCTGACCGAACGTCGCTACGAGGCGGCCGAGGCGAGCTGGGTCCAGGCGACGTTGACCGACGCGCGCCGGCCCCGCGAGGCGATGGACCGGCTCCGCACCCGGTTCCCGCACTGTCTGCTCATCGCGTTCGAGCCCGAAGGCGCCTCCCCCACCGAGTCCGGCCCGATCCGCGACCGGGTCGTCGGCCGACCCGACAGTGAGATCCTGGCCCACTTCTTCACCGACGTGCGAGGAAGTGCGCCCGACGACGACGAGCAACTCCTGCTGCAGGCCGCCTGCGAGGCGTGCCGAGTGGCCGAGGACGCCGCGTCGTGAGGGCTCGATGAGGTTCCATCGGCTCGAGCTGACGGCATTCGGTCCGTTCCCCGGCACCGAGGTCGTCGACCTCGACCGTCTCAACCAAGCCGGGCTGTTCCTGTTGACCGGGCCCACCGGGGCGGGCAAGACGAGCATCCTCGATGCCATCTGCTTCGCCCTGTACGGCGGCGTGCCCGGGAGCCGCAACGGAGCCAAGTCCTTCAAGAGCGATCACGCCGACGGCGACGTGGTGCCGTCGGTCGAGCTCGAGCTGACGGTGCGCGACCGACGCTTCCGGCTCCGTCGCCAGCCTGGTTGGCAGCGTCCGTCCAGGCGCGCCAGGGCCGGTTACGTCGACGAACGCACGAAGGCGTCGATCGAGGAGCTCGCCGACGGCTCCTGGCGAGTCCACAGCACCCGCGTCGACGAGGTGGGCCATCTGGTCTCGACGGTGCTCGGCATGAACATGGCGCAGTTCTGCCAGGTGGTGATGCTCCCGCAGGGTGAGTTCCAGACCTTCCTGGGTGCCGGCGCCAAGGAGCGCCACGACGTCCTCGAGTCCCTCTTCCACACCCACCGGTTCCAGGCCATCGAACGCTGGCTGAGCGACCACCGACGGTCCCTCGACGTTGCGGTCCAAGACGCCGAAGCCGGACTCGACCAGCTGCTGGCCCGCGCCACCGAGGTCAGCACAGGGGTCAAGGGACTCGTGACCCCGGTCGCGCCGCCGCTCACCGAACAAGCCGACGCTGACTACCCCGACGTCATCGCGTCGTTCGCCACCCGGTCCGCTGACCTGGTGGCGGCAGCGTCCTCTGCAGCCGACGCCCGGACTACTACCGCCGAGACGGCCAAGCAGGCGCAGCACGCGCTCGACGCGGCCCGCACCCTGCTGGAGCTCCAGCGGCGTCATCGCGAGGGTCTCAACCGGCGCGACGAGCTCGTCGCGGCCGCCACCGAGGTCCGGCGTCGCGAGCGCGAAGTGCTGCTGGCGCAGCGGGCAGCCGCCTTCGAACCCTTGCTCGAGCTCGTGTCCGAGGCAGACCGGGCCCAGCACGGGGCCCTGGTCGATGTCGAGCACGCGCTCGAGCAGGTCTGGCGGCCCAGCCCGGAGCACGACCTCTCGACGCAGGCCGCCACCGCAGCGCAGGCACACGAGCTCACCACCATGCTGGCCCGCCTCGAGGCGCTCGTCGGCGTGCAGGAAGAGCTCGACGGTCTCGAGGCCGAGCTGGTGACCCTCGACATCGAGCTGTCATCGGGACGGGCCGAGGAGGCCGACCTCGAGGCGCTGCTGGCGGCGCTGCCGGCGCAGCTCGAGACGGCACAAGCGCGACGCGTCACCGCGCTGTCGGCCCACGATCTGCTGGCGGCTGTCGACCACGAGGTGCGCATTGCGAAGGACCGCCGCGAAGCCGCCCGGCAGGTGGCCGCCCGAACCGTCGAGCTCGACGACCTCGACGCTGCCCTGCTGGTCGCCCGCGAACGACGAGTGGCCGCTCGGGAAGCCGCCCAGGACGTTCGCGAACGACGGATCGCCGGGATGGCGGCAGAGCTGGCGATGCAGCTGCGGCCGGACACGCCGTGCCCGGTGTGCGGGAGCGCCGACCATCCAGGTCCGGCCGCGCGGGTCGACGGTGCAAGCGACGCCGACGACGAAGCCGCAGCCCTCGCCGTGCTCGACGAGGCCGAGCTCACCGTCGGACGGCTGACGCAGCAGCGCGAGCGGGTCACGACGCAGCGCGACGCCGCCGAAGGCGCCGCGGTCGGACGCACCACCGAACAGGCCGAGGACGCGCTCGACGCGGTCCTGAGCCGCAGGGAGGCTGTGGCTTCCGCTGCTGCCGACCTGCCGGGTGCCGAGGCCCACCTGGCCGACCTCGAGGCCCGCCAGATCGACGTACGACGCCGGCTCGCCGTCGTGCACCGGAGCGTCCACACCAGCGAAGCTCGCCGAGGCGAGAAGTCCCAGGCAGCCGCGCGCCTGCGTCAGCGGCTCGACCGGGCTGTCGGCACCGGCTCGACCGTGCAGCAGCAACGCCTCGAGGTCGGGGCCAGGCTGGTCTCGACCGAGCGGCTTTCCGCTGCGCTGCAGGAGCTGGCCGCCGCCCAACAGGCGCGTCGGACGTCGGTGGAGCGGCTGGACCGCCTGGTCGCCGACTCGATGTTCGCCACCGTGGCTCAAGTCCGGCAGGCCGTGCGTCGTGAGTCCGACATCGCATCCAAGGAGGCGCTCAACCGGGCCCACGCTGCCGACAAGGCCGCCACCGACAAGCTGCTTGCCGACCCAGCGCTGCTGCAGGCGGCGGCGTCACCCAGGCCAGACCTGGAGCTTCTGACCCGCCAGACCGAGCTGACGTCGGCCGCCGCAGGTCTGGCCGCGACCCGGGCAGCGCGACTCGAGGAGGCCGCCGCCCGCCTCGAGACACTCGTGGCCGAGCTCGACCTGGCGGTGTCCCGCTGGCAGCCCCTGCGCGAGCGCCGCGACGTCGCTGACCACGTCGCCGCCATGGTCGCGGGCACCGCGAAGGACAACCTCTCGAAGACCCGGCTGTCGCACTACGTGCTCGCCGCGCGGCTCGAGCAGGTCGTGGCCGCCGCCAACCTCCGGCTGCGCGGCATCTGCGCCGGCCGCTACGAGCTCGAACACACGCTGACTCGTGGGGTCGGCGACGCCCGCGGCGGCCTCGGGCTGCGCGTCCTCGACAGCTACACCGGCGCCCGCCGCGATCCGGCGACCTTGTCCGGCGGGGAGACCTTCTACGTGAGCCTGGCCCTCGCGCTCGGATTGGCCGACCTCGTCAACACCGAGATCGGTGGGGCCGAATTGTCCACACTGTTCGTTGATGAGGGCTTTGGCAGTCTCGACGCCGACACGCTGGACGAGGTGATGGACGAGCTCGACGCGCTGCGCACGGGTGGGCGGTCGGTCGGGCTGGTCAGCCACCTGGCGGAGCTGCGGATCAGGGTGCCCACGCAGCTATCAGTCGTTCGGTCACGACGGGGTTCCCGTTTGGATGATTCATGACAACAGCGCCATATATGCGAGACGGAAGGCACGGCGCGATGCACACTGAAGGAGTGACAAGCGTATTGACAGGGTCGACCTGCTCCCACCACCCGGCGTGTCCGTCCGCTGACGCCCTCGACCGGGAGGCGGCGCACACCGTCGTCACCTACCCCGAGCAAGGCTGGAGCCTGCTGTGCAACGGCGTGCTCCTGTTCGACGACACAGGCGAGCTGCTCCCCAACGGTGACGTCATCGCGCCGCACCGTCCCACCGACTTCCACCCCGAGGCCTTCGGCCACCTCGCTGTCTGAACCGGTCCCCCTGACTGCACCGTGTCTGACTCCGGCCCCGCGCGGGTCGCGCCTGCGTCGATGACACCTGCTGGGTAGCATTCCCGGCATGCCCACGAGTCCCGGGATCGACGCCGAGTTCCTGGCCCTTCCCCTGTCCAAGCTTGCCTCCGTCGCACTGCAGCGGGCGCAGGACTTCCATGCCGAGCACGCGGACTTCCGCGTCGAGCGGATCGTCCACCAGCGGCTCGTGCTTCGCGATGCCAGGATGGTCGACTCCTCGCTCGGTGACGACGTCGGCTTCGCCGTGCGGGTCGTCATCGACGGCTGCTGGGGCTTCGCGTCCGGCGTCGCCCTGACCACCGACGAGGTCGTCCGCGTCACCGAGCAGGCGGTCCGGGTCGCCCTGGTCGCCAAGCCGATCACCACCGAGCGCATCGAGCTGGCCGCCGAGCCGACGTACAAGGACACGACCTGGGTCTCGGCCTACGACGTAGACCCCTTCGACGTGAGCACGCACGACAAGGCCGAGCTGCTCGCGCAGTGGAGCCAGGGGCTGCTGGCGGCACCGGTCGTCGACCACGTCAGTGCCGTCGCTCACCAGGTGCGCGAGAACAAGTTCTACGCCGACACCCACGGCACCACGACCACCCAGCAGCGCGTACGGATCAATCCCCAGCTCGAGATCTACGGCGCAGACCACGAGCGCGGGCTGCTCGACGGCATGCGCACGATTGCCCCACCCGCAGGGCGCGGCTGGGAGTATCTGACCGACGGCCGCTACGACTGGGCGAGCGAGCTCGCTCAGCTGCCCGAGCAGCTGGCCGAGAAGCTCGCCGCGCCGTCGGTCGAGGCCGGCCGCTACGACCTCGTGATAGACCCGAGCAACCTGTGGCTCACCATCCACGAGAGCATCGGCCACGCCACCGAGCTGGATCGGGCCCTCGGCTACGAAGCCAACTACGCGGGCACGTCGTTCGCCACCCTCGACAAGCTCGGCACGCTCGAGTACGGGTCACGCCACCTGAACATCACCGGGGACCGCACCGTCGAACACGGCCTGTCGACCATCGGGTACGACGACGACGGGGTGGCCACGCAGCAATGGGACATCGTCAAGGACGGGACCCTCGTGGGTTACCAGACCGACCGGCGGATGGCCGCCATGATGGGTTGGGACCGGTCCACCGGCTGCGCCTTCGCGGACTCGCCCGGGCATGTGCCGATCCAACGGATGGCCAACGTGTCGCTGGCTCCGTCCCCCGACGACGTGTCAACCGAAAACCTGATCAGCCAGGTCGACCGCGGCATCCTCGTGGTCGGTGACAAGTCCTGGTCGATCGACATGCAGCGCTTCAACTTCCAGTTCACCGGGCAACGGTTCTACGCCATCGAGAACGGCGCAGTAGCGCACCCCCTGCGCGACGTGGCGTACCAGGCCACCACGACCGACTTCTGGGGGAGCATGGAGGCCGTCGGCGGATCGGAGACCTGGGTGCTCGGTGGTGCGTTCAACTGCGGCAAGGCGCAACCCGGGCAGGTGGCCCCGGTGAGTCATGGCTGCCCCTCCGCGCTGTTCCGCGACATCAACGTCTTGAACACCACTCATGAGGCAGGCAAGTCGTGATGACTACTCCGCAGACGCTCGTCGAGCACGCGCTCGAGGAGTCCACCGCCGACCACTGCATCGTGATCCTGACCGTCTCGTCGACGGCGAACCTGCGCTGGGCCAACAACACGCTGACCACCAATGGCCTCGCGACCCGCGAGCACCTGACGGTCGTGTCGGTCGTCGACGGTGCCGACGGCGTGCGTGCCGGCGTGCTGACCCGCACGGCCACGACGAACGCACAGGTCAAGGCGCTCGTGGCGGCGGCCGACGAGGCAGCGCGCCAGGCGAGTCCCGCTGACGATGCCCACCCGCTCGTCGACGGCACAGAGTCCGAGGAGTGGGTCCACCCGGCCGGCCAGACCAGCATCGACGTCTTCTCCGAGTTCGCCCCCGCCCTCGGGGAGGCGTTCGGCCGGGCCGGGCACGAGGATCGACTGCTGTACGGGTACGCCGAGCACGACGTGACCACGACCTACGTCGCCACCTCGACCGGCGTACGTCTCCGCCATGAGCAGCCGACCGGGCACATCGGCATCACAGGCAAGCCGACGAACCTGTCGACCTCGGCGTGGGTCGGCCAGGCAGTCGAACAGATCGACGAGATCGACGTGTCCGCGCTCGACGCAGAGCTGATCCGACGGATCGGCTGGGCCGGTCGCCAGGTCGATCTGCCCGCCGGTCGCTACGAGACCCTTTTGTCGCCCGCCGCCGTGGCCGACCTGGTGCTCTACGCCTACTTCGTCTCCAGCGGCCAGGACGCCCACGACGGCCGCACCGTCTACAGCGATCCGGACGGGGGCACCCGCGTCGGCCAGCAGATCGCCAGGTCGGGCGTCCGACTTCGGTCCGACCCGTCCGCGCCGGGCTTGGCGACGGCGCCGTTCATGGTCGCCACCGCGGGCTCGTCGGCCCAGAGCGTCTTCGACAACGGTCTCCCGGTGAGCACCACCGACTGGATTGTCGACGGCACCCTGCGGCACCTCGCCACCTCCCGCTACACGGCCGAGCAGACCGGGTTGACCGTCTCCCCCGCTGTCGACAACCTGAGTCTCGAGGTGGCCTCGGGCACCGGTTCGATCGACGACCTGGTGGCAGGGACCGAGCGCGGCCTGCTGGTGACCTGCCTGTGGTACATCCGCGCGGTCGACCCGCAGAGCCTGCTGCTGACCGGGTTGACCCGCGACGGGGTCTACCTCGTCGAAGATGGCGAAGTGGTCGGTGCGGTCAACAACTTCCGCTTCAACGAGAGCCCGATCGACCTGCTCAATCGCTTCACCGGAGCCGGCGACACCGTGCGGAGCTTCTCGCGCGAGTGGGGCGACATGTTTCCCAGGACCGCGACGCCGCCGCTCCGCATCCCCGACTTCAACATGTCGAGCGTGAGCCAGGCGAGCTGATGGACGGATCCGTCGACGGAGTCGACGGGTCCGGCTCAACAAGCCACCACCCTCGCGTGGCTCGGTGTCCCGAGAAGCGAGTCATGCATAGCGAGACGCCGCGGGTTATCCGGGTCGGGGTTTGAAGCGTTGGTGGCGGATGGGTCTTCGCTGTGGGTCGATGCGGGTGGGTGGGATGACTTCGGTGATGCCGTCCGGCGCGAGGATCAGGTTCCATTCGCCTTGGTGGATCAGGTGGTGGTGGAAGGAACACAACAGGCATCCGTTGTCGATGTCCGTTGCTCCGCCCTCGCTCCACGGGAGGCGGTGATGTGCCTCAGTCCAGCCGGGTGGGCGTTCGCAGCCGGGGAAGACACAGCCTTGGTCGCGGGTGGCGAGTGCGAGGCGTTGGTGACGGTCGAACAGGCGGCGGCTGGTGCCGAGGTCGAGGATCTTCGACCCACCGGACAGCACCATCGGCAGGATGTCGGCGTTGCAGGCCAACCGGCGGGTCTCCCCGACCGAGATCGCGCTGCCGGTGTCCAACGTGGCTTCCCCCGCTCCCGCCCGGAGTTTGGTTCTCGTCGACGGTGACCACGATCGCGGCGTTCGCGACCCCGTGCTGGGGGTGCCCGTCGACCGGGAGGTGTTCGATCAGCTCACACAAGGCCCGGCCGAGCCGGTTGCCATAGGGCAGGCCCTGAACGCTCGTCTCAGCCGGTAGGGCGGCGTCCTTGTCGGTATGGGTGCCGGTGGCGACCCGGCGGGGGGAGCTAACGGCCTCGAGGTGTTTGGTGAGCATGCCGAACACCAAGTTCGGCAGCGCGAACCGGCCGCGGGCGATGCCGTCGGATCCGAACTGACCGGTGAACCATGCCGATGCCAACGCCTTCCGCTCCTGCGCCGCGAGCTGCTGCTCCAACGTCTCGTCGACCGTGTCTGGGTCGATCACCTCGACCAGATGGTTCGCCGCGACCTGCAGCTGGGTGAACGACAACGTCCGCGCATGCTGCAAGAGGTCGGTCTGGGCGGCGTCGACCCGGTCCGGCTCGATCGTGGGTGAGAGCCGGTTGATCGCGGCCGCGATCACCACCCCTTGTTCGGCTGACACGACACCGGCCGCGACCGCGCGACGGGTCGGCTCCGTGACGGCCGACGAGCCGTGCAGCTGCTTGGCAGTGCGCACCGTGCGGGACGCTTCACCGGCCGACATCCGGCGTGCCGTCATCAGATGCGCCCGGGTCGAGGACGCACCGTGACGGTGGGCCAGGTTGCGGTCGGCCGCTCCGGCCACCAGTCGGGCGGCGAGCTCGTCCACTTGTGCCTTCAACGCCAACACGTCACCGATCCGGTGATCCAGCCGCTTGTCGTCCAGGGACCAGGTCGAGGTGTCGACCAGGTCGGCGAGTTCACGACGCGCGCCCGCGAAACCACGACCGAAGGCATCGTCGATACCCACGGTCGGTGGCGGTCCCTGCGTCGTGCTCATGGATCAAACCTAGATCAGCCCACCGACACTTACGGATCACCGCTCGACACCGAAAGCCGCTATCCACAAGGGAAATCTGAGGAGTTTTTCGTTCGGGGGTCTCGACAAGCTTGTCCTGAGCCCGTCGAAGGGCTCGACCGCCGAAGCCCCGCCACCTATGCGTCGCCGATGACGGTGATTGAGCGCAGCGTCTTGGCGTGGGCGGCGTCCGCTGAGCGCTTCTATGCAGCGTCGGTCAAGCCTCGGCCACACGGGACACATCCAGCTACAGGGGCTCCGGCGGTTGCCCGGGGATCGGCGCGAGCGGGTCATAAGGTTTGCGCGTCAAGATGAAAGTGACGACCTCGAGGTAGCGGGGCGTGCCGTCGCTATCGCGGTGGACGGTGAGCAGCTCCCCCGCGTAGTAGTTGTCCAATCCGCGGTAGTGGTCCGGCCCCTCGCGACGGAACCGAGCGGCTGCACCGTCCTCGATCAAGGAAAGCCCGTCCGCAGTCGCCAACAGCGCCATCTCGGTGTTGCCCCAGTACCACGAGCCGGCGAGCTCGGCCGCGGGTGAGCTCGGATCGGCTACGGGCGCGGGAACCGTAACGTCAGCGCCCGCAGCGTCGATGAGCGAGGCGCACAGTTCTTCGGTGTCGAGGCCTGTGGTCGCATTCGTGAGCACGACCGCCCCGACGCGGCTGGTCGCGTCGACGAACATGCCGGCCTGAAAGCCCGGCAAACCGCCCGTGTGCCCTGCGATGGTGGACGTCGGCGACCAGTGCAGCCGCAGACCGAGTCCGTAACCTCCTCGGTGCTGACGCTCGGGGCTGCCAGACCTGATCGTGTGCATCTCGACCGCGGTCTCCCAAGCCAGGACTCCTGGGTGCCCCGCGACCAGCACATCCGCCCAGCGGGCGAGGTCGTCCACCGTGCTCCAGAGCTGGCCGGCTGGCGCCATCGCACCCTCGTCCTCGCTGGGCTCCCGTACCAGCCGGTCGCTGAGTGGGTCGCGGGACGTGCCGACAGCAGCGCCGGCCGGGGCGTCGAAGGTCGTCCCCGTGAGACCGAGCGGCGTGAGCAGCCGGCTCTGGACCACGCTCCACCAGCTGTCACCGCGCAGCCGCGACACCAGCTCTCCCAGCAGGGCATAGCCCAGGTTGGAGTAGTGGAACCGCTCCCCCGGAGCGAAGACGTTCACGCCGGCTGCGTTCGCTGCCGCGAGCTCGGCCCAGCTGCCTCCGGGCACCCGCTCCCACCAGGGACCGACCGGCTCGGCGGTCATGCCGGAGGAGTGGGACAGCAGCCGCCCGATCGTGTGGTCGGCGTACGGCGCGTCCGGCACGTACTGCCCGATCCGGTCGTCGAGACCGAGCCGGCCCTCGTCGCGCAGCTGGAGCACGGCCATCGCCGTGAAGGTCTTGGTGATCGAGGCGATCCGGTACGCCGTCCCGGTCTCCCCTCGGGAGCAGCGCCAGTCGACCTGACCGTCACGGAACGTTCCGGCCAGGATCCCCGGCAGCCGACCGGACTCTAGGGCGCCGTCGACCAGCCGCTCGCGGGGGTCGGCGGCGGTCACGTCTCGTCGGCGAACGCGGACGGGTCGGGGCACGAACAGACCAGATGCCGGTCGCCGTACGCCTGGTCGATCCGGGCCACCGGAGGCCAGTACTTGTCGGGCGAGCGCCCGGCCGGGAACGCCCCCACCTCGCGGGAGTAGGTACGGTCCCACTCCCCCGTGACCGCCGCGGTCGTGTGCGGCGCGTGCACGAGCGGACTGTCCGCCAGCGCCACGCGACCGTCCTCGATGTCGGCGATCTCGCCGCGGATCGCGATCATCGCGTCGACGAACCGGTCGAGCTCGGCGAGGCTCTCTGACTCCGTCGGCTCGATCATGAACGTGCCGGGCACCGGGAAGCTCATGGTCGGCGCGTGGAAGCCGTAGTCGACGAGCCGTTTGGCCACGTCGTCGACGCTCACGCCGCTGGTCTTCGCCAGCGGCCGCAGGTCGAGGATGCACTCGTGGGCGACCAGCCCGCCGTGCCCCTTGTAGAGCACGGGGTAGTGCTCCTCGAGCCGGCGCGCGAGGTAGTTGGCCGACAGCACCGCGACCGTCGTGGCCTCGGTCAGGCCGGCCTCACCCATCATCGCGATGTACGCCCACGAGATCGGCAGGATGCCGGCGGAACCGTACGGTGCCGCGCTGACGGGGCCGATCCCCTCCCGGCGCGCTGCTTCCGGATGCATCGGGTGGCTTGGCAGGTACGGCGCGAGGTGGGCCGCGACAGCGACCGGACCCACTCCGGGGCCGCCGCCACCGTGCGGGATGCAGAACGTCTTGTGCAGGTTGAGGTGTGAGACATCTCCGCCGAACGCTCCCGGCTTGGCCAGGCCGAGCAACGCGTTCAGGTTGGCGCCGTCGACGTAGACCTGGCCGCCGTGCTCGTGGACGACGGCGCACAGGTCGATGATCGTGTTCTCGTACGCCCCGTGCGTGGACGGGTAGGTGACCATGATCGCGGCCAGCTCGTCGGAGTGGGCCGCACACTTGGCGCGCAGGTCGGCCAGGTCGATGGAACCCTCCTCGGTCGCCTTCACCACCACCACGCGCATTCCCGCCATCACGGCGGAGGCCGCATTGGTGCCGTGGGCGCTGGATGGGATGAGGCAGACATCGCGATCGCCCTCCCCCCGCGCTCGGTGGTATCCGCGGATGGCGAGCAGGCCGGCCAGCTCGCCCTGAGAGCCCGCGTTGGGCTGGATCGAGACCTCCGCGTAGCCGGTGATCTCGGCGAGCCACCGTTCGAGGCTGTCGACCAGCTCGACGTAGCCTTGCGCGTCCTCGGCGGGGGCGAACGGGTGCAGGTCGGCGAACCCGGGGAAGCTGATCGGCTCCATCTCGGCCGTGGCGTTGAGCTTCATCGTGCACGAGCCGAGCGGGATCATGCCCCGGTCGAGTGCATAGTCGCGGTCAGAGAGCCGCTTGAGGTAGCGCAATAGGTCGGTCTCGGAACGATGGTCGTTGAACACCGGGTGGGTGAGGAACGGAGTCTGCCTCCGCAGGCCGTCCGGAATCGCGTCCGCGGTCGCGGCATCGAGCTCGTCGAGGTCGACCGGGGGTACCTCGAAGGCGTCCAGGACGGCCGTGAGGTGCTCGCGAGTCGTGACCTCGGAGACGGCGACGCCGACCTGGTCCGGACCGGCCGCGAGCACGTGGAGTCCCCGCTCGGCGGCACGCTGTCGTATCGCTTCGGCCGCGCCAGGAGCGTCGACGGTGACCGTGTCGAAGAACTGCTCGTGGCGCACCTGGCGGCCACCACGGCGCAGTGCTTCGGCGAGCAGCGCGGCGTACCGATGTGTCCGCCGAGCGATCCGGGTCAGGCCGACCGGCCCGTGGTAGACCGCGTACATCGACGCGGTCACGGCGAGCAGCACCTGGGCGGTGCAGATGTTGGAGGTCGCCTTGTCGCGCCGGATGTGCTGCTCGCGCGTCTGGAGAGCCAGCCGGTACGCCGGTCGGCCCTCGGCGTCGACAGAGACCCCGACCAACCTGCCAGGGAGATGGCGTTCAAGTCCGGCGCTGACCGCCATGAAGCCTGCGTGGGGACCGCCGTAGAACAGCGGGACGCCGAACCGCTGGCTCGACCCGAGCACCACGTCGGCACCGAGCGACCCGGGCGACTCCAGCAGGGTCAGGGCCAGCAGGTCGGTGGCCACGACGGCCAGCCCGCCGGCCGCGTGGGTCGCCTCGATGATCGGCCGCGGGTCGACGACGCGACCCTGCGCATCGGGGTACTGGAAGAGCACGCCGGCCACGTCGTCGGTCGGCAAGTCGGTCGCGACGTCTCGCACGTCCACGGTGATCCCCATCGCCGCGGCTCTGGTGCGGACCACGGCGAGGGTCTGCGGGAAGACGTTGGCGTCGACCACGAACCGCGTAGAGGTGTTCTTGCGGTTGGCGCGGCGGACCAAGGTCATCGCCTCGGCGGCCGCCGTCGCCTCGTCGAGCAGCGACGCGTTCGCGGTGGGCAGACCGGTGAGGTCGCCCACCATCGTCTGGAAGTTGAGCAGCGCCTCGAGCCGGCCCTGCGAGATCTCCGGCTGGTACGGCGTGTAGGCGGTGTACCAGGACGGGTCCTCGAGCACGTTGCGCCGGATCACGGCCGGGGTGACCGTACCGGCGTAGCCGAGGCCGATCATCGGGACCTTGACGTTGTTGCGGTCGGCCATCGCCAGCAGGGCCTCCCGGGCGCCGACCTCGCTCAGGGCGGGTGGCAGGTCGAGGGGCTTGTCGACGCGGATGTCGTCCGGGAGCGCCGCGTACAGCAGGTCGTCGGTGGTGGCGTAGCCCAGGGCAGTCAGCATGTGCTGCTGCTCAGCGGCATCAGGCCCGACGTGCCGTCGGGTGAAGGGCGCGGCGTTCTCGAGCTCGCGCAGCGAAGGGGTGGTCTCTGAGGGCACCGCGGTCATCGGAAGGCTCCTTCGGCGTCAGACGCATCGAGCCTCCCCCTCTGTCGGGCGTCGAGCCCTTCAGAGTGCCGGTACACACGGTCCGGTGGCCTGAGAGGTTCCGGGGAGGAATTGCCCCTTCGGCGCCAGCCGTCCGAGGACGGCTTGGACTCTCCCGTGCGACTGTTGCGGCAGTCGCAACCTTACCAGCGGTGGTGGACCGGAGCAGACGTCAGCCGGCGGTACGGGCGCGCCGCCGGGCAGCGAGCTCGTCGCTGGGGTCCTCGGTGTCGGTCCGGGCTGCACGCTCGCTGGGCAGCTCGGCGAGGGAACCCTCGATCTCCCGCCACACACCACCGATCGCGATACCGAAGACGCCTTGCCCACCCTGCACGAGATCGATGACCTCGTCGGCGGAGCGGCACTCGTAGACACTGGCGCCGTCGCTCATCAGCGTGACGCGGGTCAGGTCGTCGGTGCCGCGCTCGCGCAGGTGATGGACCGCGGTGCGGATCTGCTGCAGCGACACCCCTGCGTCGAGCAGCCGCTTGATGACCTTGAGGAGGAGGACGTCGCGGAACGAGTACAGCCGCTGGGTGCCGGAGCCCCCGGCCGTGCGGACGGTGGGCTCGACCAGCCCGGTGCGTGCCCAGTAGTCGAGCTGTCGGTAGGTGATACCCGCCGCGTTGCAAGCGGTCGGCCCGCGGTAACCCACGTCATCGGGCATGGGTGACACGTCGTCATCGAAGAGCAGACCCTGCCGTCCGGCCGAGTCAGCCGCCGCTGCGGCAGCCTGCGCGTCGTCGGTGGACGATGCCATGTCCTTGTCACCAGCCACTGCGACCTCCTGGTCAGTACTCGCTGTCGGGGGAAGTGGTGCGAGCCAGGCCGCTCGCCGACGGGCACGAAACGGACAAGACACAGCGGTGAAGTTACAGCGAGGGTCTTCTCACCTGACGGTACGGGTGCCGGCGGGTCGGGTCAACGACTCCGACCGTTCCGCAGCGGCGTGTCGCAAACTCTCAAGTAGAGGTTGAGGTTGAGAGTTTGCGCGCGGGAGCGGCTACTCCCCGGGCGGGTTGCCGCTCTGGTCCTGCTCGGCGTCGAAGTCCTCGGGGTTGATCTGGTCGAGGAACTCACGGAACTTCTCGACCTCTTCCTCCTGGTCGTCGGGCACCGCCATGCCCGCTTCCTCGAGCACCTCGTCGCTGCAGACGATCCGGCTCCCGGTGCGCAGCGCCAGCGCGATCGAGTCAGACGGGCGCGCGCTCACCTCGATGCCGTCGGCCAGCACGAGGGTCGCGTAGAAGATGCCGTCGCGGACCTCGGTGATCTGCACTTCGGCCAGTTCGTTGCCGGTGGCGCTGAGCAGATCCTTCATCAGGTCGTGCGTCAGCGGTCTGGGCGGAACCACGCCTTGCTGGGCGAACGCGATCGCCGTTGCTTCGACCGCTCCGACCCAGATCGGAAGGTAGCGCTCGCCTCCTGACTCGCGCAGAAGCACGAGTGGTTGGTTGGAGGGCATCTCGACCCGGACTCCGACGACATCGACCTCACGCACGTTTTCAGCGTACTCCGTAGCGACGATCGCCGAAGGGCAGGCAGCGAACCGATACGTCAGCGCGGCCGGCGCAGTCCCGTCTTGACGAGCGCCGCGTGCAGGCGGACCGACAGTGCGCCGAGCTCGGCCACCGTGTCCGCCGCGCGGGCCGCGGCATTGTCGTCACGACCGTGCGACACCGGATTGACGATCTGGTCGATCAGCCCGACCTCCCGGTCGGCTGCGGTCTTGAACGCCCGGATGTGCCGTGGCTCGAGGCCGAACTCTGTCAGCTTGGCGATCGTCGAGGCGACCACCAGGGCGTCGGCGTCGAAGTAGCGCGTGCCCGGGCGCGGCCGCAGCATGCCGAACTCCATCAGCTCGGTGAGCTGGCGGTCGGTCAGCCCGGAGCTGGCCAGCAGCTCGGCCCGCGACATCCGCAGGTCGCTGGCCGGCGTGGGGCCGAACTCCGATGCATCGACCCCGTCCTTGACGGCGCGCATCGCTCGCGGGGCCAGCGGTGGCTCCCCCGCCACCTCGGGCGGCTCCAGGCCGCGCTCGATGGCATCGAGGTGCTCCTTGATGACTTTGAGCGGGTAGTAGTGGTCGCGCTGGGCGGACAGGATATAGCGCAGCCGCTCGAGATCGGCGTAGGAGAACTTGCGATATCCCGACGAGGTGCGCTCGGGCTCGATGAGCCCCTCAGCCTCCAGGAAGCGGATCTTGGAGATGCTGACCTCAGGGAAGTCCGGCCGCAGGTGGTTGAGCACCTCGCCGATGCTCATCCGCCCGCGCCCGTGCATGGCCGCTGCGGATGAGCTCACCCGTGGTCGCCCTGGGCGCTGTTGAAGTAGACGAGGCGGTACTTGCCGATCTGCACCTCGTCGCCGCCGGAGAGCAGCACCTCGTCGATGCGGTCGCGGTTGACGTAGGTGCCGTTGAGGCTGCCCACGTCCGCGACCAGGAACCCGTCCGACGTACGACGGAAGACGGCATGGCGACGGCTCACCGTGACGTCGTCGAGGAAGATCTCACTGTCGGGGTGACGTCCCGCGGTCACCTCGTCGGTGTCGAGGAGGAACCGGCTGCCGGCACCCGGACCGCGCTGGACCACCAGCAGCGCACTGCCACGCGGCAGGGCCTCGACGGCGGCCTCCTCTGCTTCGGAGAGGCCGGCGGACTGGGGCTCACTGCGGTCGGGTCCCCCGAAGTTCATGGTCGAGGTCGACTCCGCCGGGCGCTCCGCCGCGGTCAGCCGGTGCCCGCACTGGGCACAGAAACGCGACCCGTCGGGGTTCTGGTGGCCGCATTCGGTGCAGAACGGCATTTTTCCTCCTCTGCCACGTCCGGCGTGGCTGGTGTCGGCCGAGGACCTCAACCTCTAGTTGGAGGTTACCGTGGCTTCGTAGTCGGCGGCAGACATCAGTCCATCGAGGGCGCCGGGATCCGCGGGTTCGAGCTCGACGATCCAGCCGTCGCCGTACGGATCGGAGTTGCACAGCTCCGGGTTGCTGTCGAGCGACTCGTTGCGAGCCGTCACCGTCCCCGCCACGGGAGCGAACAGATCGCTCACGCTCTTGGTCGACTCGAGCTCGCCCATGGCGCCGCCCGCCTCCAGCGACTGACCGACGTCGGGCAGGCTGACATAGACGATGTCACCGAGCGCCTCTTGCGCGTAGTCGGTGATCCCGACGCGCACCGACGTACCGTCCCCGGACCTCACCCACTCGTGCTCGGCGGTGTACCGCAGGTCGTCGGGATAGGCCATGTCAGCCTTGTCAGCCATGTGAACGGTCTCCTTGGTGGGCGGGCGTGGCAGGGTTACTGGTCGGTCGGCTGAGCGTACTCAG
The DNA here is from genome assembly GCA_963750495.1 of uncultured Actinomycetota bacterium. Lineage (GTDB taxonomy): Bacteria > Actinomycetota > Actinomycetes > Propionibacteriales > Nocardioidaceae > JANLYC01. Next base: position 431,751 of record CAVVQV010000008.1, on the reverse strand, counting down.
GCTGCTGGAGGTCGTGCAACGCGGTCACATCAACGCTGTCTGCTTCGCGCACGGTCGCGGCTCCGCCCTCCCGGGAGACGTCGTCGGAGAGCCCACCACGGAAGACCACGGCTGTGCTCAACGTGTGCGAGGCCCCGATCGCGTCGATGACATAGGGCGGCCGCACGGTGACCCCGTCGACGACGATCTCGCCATCACCTGCGACGAACGAGGTGGAGGCCACGATGCGGACCTGGTCGTTGATCTCGATTGCCTCGGCGCCAGCGTCGCGCAGCTCCTCGATGCCGTTGAGGATCGTGGCCGCGGTCACCGATCCACGGGGATCCTGGATCGTGACCACGGCGCCGGGGCCGGTGGCTGCGAGGGTGCCGTTGAGGATCCCGAGCACCTCGAGCCGGCTCTTGCCCTCCTCGATGACGGCCGACCTTCGCTGGGTGCTGGACTCCAGGTCGCTGCGCGTCTGCTCGAGCTCGTCGAGCTGTGAGCGGGCCCGGTCGGTCGCGGACGAGAGTGAGTCGAGCAGGTCGACGAGGTCTTCTCGACGTTGGCCGGCAAAGTCGTTGGTGCTGCGCGTGAGCCGGATCTGGGTCGTGGCGGCAACGCCCAGCACACACAACAGGACTGCCACGACGACCTGGGCCCGCGACGCGCGCGTGGTCAGGGCCTGCAGCAGCCGACGCAAGGCAGACTCCGGCTCGCCGGGACCTCGGGTGTCCGGCTCCGGGGAGGGCCTCGAGTCTTCTGTCATGGTCAGGCGTGGAACAGGTGGCGACGGATCGCGGCCACGTTGGAGAAGATCCGGATGCCGAGGACGACGATGACCCCGGTGGAGAGCTGAGCGCCGACCCCGAGCTGGTCCCCCAGGTAGACGATGAGAGCGGCGATCAGGACGTTGGACACGAACGACACCACGAAGACCTTGTCATCGAAGATGCCGTCGAGGAAGGCCCGCAACCCACCGAAGACAGCGTCGAGCGCGGCCACGACCGCGATCGGCAGGTAGGGCTGGAGTGAGACCGGCACCGAGGGTTCGAGGAAGAGCCCGGCCAGGATGCCGACGACGAGTCCGAAGACGGCAATCATCGCGGTATCACCGGGCCTTCTCCGGCTGCGCGTACAGCAGGTACTCGTGCGGGTCGCCGGGCACGGTGATGGTCTCCCTCGTCTGGCGGTCGAACCTGATGCCGAAGTTGACCTCGAGGCCCAACCAGGTCTGGCCACCATCGGTCTCCAGCAGCCGTGCAGGCAGCGTAGCGGGGTCCCCGATCGCCTGGATCACGTAGGGCGGGCTCAACGAGACGTTGTCCACCGTGATGGCAGAGCCTGCGATCCGGATGGCCGTCAGGGTCGTCAACCGGTGTCCGTTGATCGAGATCGCCTCGGCGCCGGCGGCCCACAGGCCGTTGGCCAGCGCCTGCAGATCAGTGTCGAGGATCGTCCCCCCGAAGTCACCCGCGCCCTGATCCGCGTCGTCGGCCGTGATCACCAGCCCGGGTCCGACGACAGGCACCGTGCCCGCAACGGTGCTCAACTGCTGCACCCGGTCGGCGATCTCAGCGCTGCGACTGATCTGGCCCGCCACGGTCTTCTGGAGCGAGGTCACATCGTCCTGGACCTGGTTCAGCTGGGACGAGAGCGCGGCCTGTTCGTCCTGACGATGGTGGATCTGGGCGATCAGCTCGGCACGCTCGGCCTGCGTCTGCGGTCGATCCTGGTCGGTCTTGATGGCCGACATCCCGACCATCACTCCGAACACGATCAGCACGGCGATCAGGGCGAGGTTGCCCCGCCGCGCCCCGGTGGCGGCACGATCCCCCGCGGCGCTGCGCTTTGCGGCGACCGTCGCGTAGTCCTCGTCGAGGGTGTTCGTCATGACCTGGGTGAGCAGGCCGACGTACTCGCGCGGCGGGGGGCCGGGTTCGTCGGTCATGGTGGATCGGGACTCAACGCCGGTGGCGTCCGCATCAGCTGGACTACCTGGTAGGCGTACAGGAAGCCGGCCCACCAGTAGAGTCCGGTCCCCCAGATCGCGAACGCCCAGCCGAACACGTCGGCCAGCCTGGCCAACGTGCCCTGACCGTCACCGAGAAGCAGCAGGGGGAACGCGTACAGCAGGTTGGCGGTCGCGGCCTTGCCCAGGAAGTGCACGGGCAGGGCGCTGTAGCCACGGGTGCGGAGGAACGGCACCAGACAGAACAGGAAGACGTCCCGGAGCGGCAGTCCTGCGGCCAACCACCACGGGATGATGTCGCGGATCGCGAGGCCGATGACGACGGCGAGGATGTAGCAGCGATCCGCGACGGGGTCGAGGATCTGCCCGAGCTTGGACGACTGGTTGAGCGTCCGGGCCAGCTTCCCGTCCAACCAGTCGGTGATTCCCGAGATCGCCAGCAGGAGCAGCGCCCAGCCGTCCCACTCCGGGCCGAGGACGAGCCAGAGGAACAGCGGGACGCCGCACAACCGGGCGATGCTCAAGAGGTTGGGCAGCGTGAAGATGCGGTTGGTGACGACCGTCTCGTCGCTGCCGTGCTGGGTGCTCGGGGCCGAGTTGGCTCGGCCCGGCACGTCGTCCGGCACGCACGCCTCCACTCAGGACCAGAAGCGACCCCGCCGGTCGCTCACTACGACCTTAGTATGTCGCTCCGGCCCTGAACCCAGACGTCAGGTGCCAGACCCGCTGGAGCTGCCGGAACCGCTCGAAACACCGGAGCCGCCGGAACCGTTCGAGCCGCCCGAGTCACTACGCGGGAAGGTCCCCCACGGGTTCTGCTGCCCAGGAACGCCCTGCCGGTCCTGGCCGAAGCCACCGCGACCGTTGCCATCGAAGCCGCCGAAGCCGCCAGGTCCGGTCGGTCCCCGGAACCAGCCGGGTGCGCCGCCACGGCCGCCATGCCCGTCGGACGAGTCGTTCGTCGCGATACTGCCGATCGCGCCACCGACGCCGGCGGCGAGGGCGACAGCGAGAATCGTCGCGACCGTGACCGTACGCGGAGACCAGGGTGGCCTCGGCTCCTTGGGAGGAGTCGGGGGTGGCGGTGGGGCAGCTGCTGGAGGAGCAGCTACTTCGCTCTCGGGGGCAGATCCGGCTTCGGGGGCTGCCTCTTGTGCGAACAGGGGTGTCGTGGCCGTCTCGTCGGACGCGGTTGCCGACGCGTCCTCGTCGGACGGCGGTGTCGTCGGTTTGTCTGTCATGCCCCCATCGTGCCCCCGGTTGCTGTGCCTGCGCTGTGCGTCGGCTGGGAAGGAACTGGCAAGCCTGCGGCCGGGGCGACCGCACAGCGGGCTCACAGCAAACGGCTAGCCGACTCCCATGTCGAGCCGCGATGATCGACCCATGCAACCGCCGAGCACCCCCACCGACGGTGCCCCTGCCCCCCTTGCCCCCGAGAGCTCACGGGTTCGGATCCTCGTCGTCGACGACGAGCCCAACATCGCCGAGCTGCTGGCGATGGCGCTGCGGCTGGAAGGGTGGGAGATCCTGGTCGCGCACACCGGCTCCCAGGCGGTGTCGAGCGCCCGTCAGCATGCGCCAGACGCCGTCGTGCTCGACATGATGCTCCCCGACTTCGACGGCCTCGAAGTACTCCGCAAGCTACGAGCCCACTCCCCCGATGTGCCTGTCCTCTTCCTGACAGCCCGCGACGCCGTCGAGGACCGGGTCACCGGCCTGACCGCCGGCGGCGACGACTACGTCACGAAGCCGTTCAGCCTCGAAGAGGTCGTGGCGCGACTGCGTGCACTGCTCCGGCGTACCGGGGGCACCCGGGAGAGATCCTCGGCTGCCCTCGTCGTCGGCGACCTGACCCTCGACGAAGACAGTCACGAGGTGACTCGGGGCGGTGACCAGATCAACCTGACCGCTACCGAGTTCGAGCTGCTGCGGTACCTCATGCGCAACCCGCGTCGGGTGCTGAGCAAGGCGCAGATCCTCGACCGGGTCTGGAACTACGACTTCGGTGGCCAGGCCAACGTGGTCGAGCTCTACATCTCCTACCTGCGCAAGAAGGTCGATGCCGGCCGGGAGCCGATGATCCACACGCTGCGCGGAGCCGGCTATGTCCTCAAGCCAACCGACTGAGCGCCCGGCGCCCGAGCCGCAGTCCCGGTCGGTCCGGGTGGGGTTCCTGCCGAGCACGCTGACCGGACGGCTCGTGCTGACCACGATCGCGCTGGTCGCCGTGGTGAGCATCGCCGTCGCAGCTGTCACGACGCTGGCGCTGCGTACCTTTCTGCTGCAACGTCTCGACGACCAGCTGCAGTCGGCGGTCGATCGGTCGGTCAACGTCTTCTACGGGCCGGACATCGATTCGTTCCTGTGCCGGTCCGGTCCGCGCGGGCCTACCGGGCGCATCCCCGGCCAGGGTCCGGGTGCCTTGGACGGCGTCCTCGGCGGTCGTTGCCCGCATGCCCAGGTCGTCACGGACTCCGGGCGTTCCGAGGAGGTGACCGACGCGGGCCTCGCCGCCCTGGCCCGCGTCTCACCGGACGCGGAACCGCACACGGTGCGCGTCCCGGGCCTTGGCACCTACCGGGTCGTCGTGCGTCAGGCTGGTGGCGTCACCCTGGTCACGGGGCTTCCCACCTCGGAGGTCGACGCGACCGTCGGGCGCCTCATCGGCTGGGAGGCGCTCGTCGCCCTGATCGGGGTCGGCCTGGCAGCCGTCGCCGGCCGCACGCTCGTGCGACGTCAGCTGCTTCCGTTGCGGGAGGTCGCGGCGACCGCCGCCGCGGTGACCGGCACCCCGCTCGACACCGGCGCCGTTGGCACGACGGCACGGGTGCCCGAGGAGTACACCCATCCCGACAACGAGGTGGGTCAGCTCGGTGAAGCGCTCAACCTCATGCTGGGGCACGTCGAGCGAGCGCTGGATGCCCGGCACGAGAGCGAGCAGCAGGTGCGCCAGTTCCTGGCGGACGCCTCGCACGAGCTGCGTACGCCGCTCTCGACCATCGCCGGGTACGCCGAGCTCAGCCGTCGCCGGGCGCCCGGTGCCGGCGAGGACGAACAGATCGCCGCCCTCCGGCACGCCATGGGCCGGGTCGACGTGGAGTCCATCCGGATGACGGCACTCGTCGATGACCTGCTCCTGCTGGCCCGACTGGATGCCGGTCGTCCTCTCGAGTCCCAGCCGGTCGACCTGAGCCGACTGGCTGTCGAGGCCCTGAACGACATCCGGGTCCTGGCGCCCGATCATCGTTGGCGCCTCGCGATCCCGGACGAGCCCGTCCTCGTGCTCGGCGACGACCACCGGCTCCATCAGGTCGTCGCGAACCTCCTGTCCAACGCCCGGCGTCATACCCCGCCGGGCACCAAGGTCTCTCTCGAGATCACCGTCCACGACGGGTCCGCAGTGCTGACGCTCCACGATGACGGCCCCGGCCTCCCTGCAGCGCTGAAGGACCAGGCCTTCGACCGGTTCACCCGGGGCGACAGCTCACGGACCCGGGACACCGGAGGCTCCGGACTCGGCCTGCCCATCGTGAAGGCGATCGTCGAGGCCCACACCGGCACGGTGTCGGTGCAGAGCCAGCCCGGCGACACCAGCTTCCGCGTCCAGGTCCCGCTGGCAGACGCGGTCTGACCGGGCGCACCTCACAGGACGACCACAGAGCAAGCAAAGCGGCCCGACAGTCGATCACACCAACGTGGTGGCATGACCACGCAGACGCGTCCATCCCCACCGTCGGGAACCCTGGCACCGCCCCCCTCGATCACCACCTCGATGCTCCGCCGTCGGGATTCGTCCGCCCGCCGGGCGTGGCGTGGCCCCGCCGATGATGCGCCATGGGTACGGCCGGCGCTTCTCGGGCTGCTGGGGACCACGGCCCTCCTCTACCTCTGGGGACTCGGTGCATCCGGGTGGGCCAACTCGTTCTACTCCGCAGCAGCGCAAGCCGGCTCGGCGTCGTGGAAGGCGCTCTTCTTCGGGTCTTCCGACGCCGCGAACGCGATCACTGTCGACAAGCCGCCGATGTCGGTGTGGATCATGGCCACCTCGGTGCGGATCTTCGGGCTCAGCTCCTGGAGCATCCTCGTTCCACAGGCGCTGATGGGTGTGGGCTCGGTCGGCCTGCTGTACACGACGGTGCGACGGACGACGCGCTCGCCGGGCGCCGGGCTACTGGCGGGCGCAGTCCTCGCGACCACTCCGGTCGCAGCCCTGATGTTCCGCTTCAACAACCCGGACGCCCTGCTCGTCCTCCTGCTCATCGGATCGGTCGCCGCCACGCTCCGGGCAGTCGACGAGACCCGGCCCGGCGAACGAGGCCGTGGCGCCGGTCATCCGGTGCGGTGGCTGGCGATCGCGGGAGTGCTCGTCGGCCTCGGCTTCCTTACGAAGATGCTCCAGGCCTTCCTGGTACTGCCAGGTCTCGGTCTCGGCTATCTGCTCGCGGCTGACGTAGGGGTCGTACGCCGGCTCAAGCACCTCGGCGTCGCCCTGGTCGCCATGGTCGTCAGCGCCGGCTGGTGGATCGCGATCGTGGCGCTCTGGCCCGCATCGAGCCGTCCCTATATCGGTGGCTCGCAGCACAACTCGATCCTCGAGCTGACCCTCGGCTACAACGGCTTCGGACGCATCACCGGCGCCGAGACCGGCCGATCGGTGGGCGGAGGAGGCGGGTGGGGTGAGACGGGCCTGCTGCGTCTGCTCGACTCCGAGATCGGAGGGCAGGTCGGCTGGCTGCTGCCCACGTCGGTTCTGCTCCTGGTGGCAGGGCTGTGGTTCACGCGGTCGTCGCCGCGGACCGATCGGGTCCGCGCCGGGCTGGTCACGTGGGGTGGCTGGTTGCTCGTCACGGCGCTCACCTTCAGCTTCATGCAGGGCATCTTCCACGCCTACTACACCGTGGCACTGGCCCCAGCGATCGCCGCCCTGGTCGGGATCGGTGGCTGGCGGCTGTGGACCCGGCGATCGGACTACGGCGCTGCACTGACCCTGGGCGCCGCGACCGCCCTGACGGCTGCCCTGGCGTTCTCGTTGCTCGACCGGACGCCGGCCTATCACCCGTGGCTGCGGTGGCTGATCCTGCTCATCGGCCTGACGACGGCGCTGTTGATCGGCGCGATCCGCCACCTGCCGCGACGGATGGGGCTGGCGCTCGCGACGTTGGCCGTCGTCACCGGGCTGGCCGCGCCCACGGCGTACAGCCTCACCACCGCTGCGACCCCGCATGCCGGTTCGATCCCGACGGCCGGCCCGACCACCGCCGGCGGCCAGGCTGGCGCTCCGAGAGGTTTCGGCGGCGCCGGCCCGGCGGCGGCGACCGGTGGACTGCTCCGAGCCAGCACACCGTCGACCTCGCTCGTTCTGGTGCTCACCACGAACGCTGCGGACTACGACTGGGTTGCTGCCGCGGTCGGATCCAACGCCGCGTCGGGGTACCAGCTCGCCACCACGAAACCGGTCATGGCGATCGGGGGCTTCAACGGCAGCGACCCGAGCCCCACGCTCGCCGAGTTCCAGGAGTACGTCTCCGCGGGACGGATCCACTACTTCATCGCGTCCGAAGGCGGTGGCGGCGGACCGTCGGCGGGCGGGAGCACGTCGTCGGAGATCAACGGCTGGGTCACCTCGACCTTCGCGTCCCAGACGGTCGACGGAGTGACCGTCTACGACCTGACGGCGGCGTCATGACCGCCCTCGTGCGCCGTTCCGTGGAAGACGACGCACCCGAGGCTGATCACGTGGCCGTGGTCGAGATCGTCGTGCCCGTCTACAACGAGGAGCGAGACCTGGAGACCTCGATTCGTCGCCTGGTCGGCTACCTGCGGTCGATGCCCTTCTCCACGCGGGTCACCATCGCCGACAACGGGAGCACGGACGCCACCGCCGAGGTGGCCGACCGGCTGGCCAGTGCGTTCGAGGAGGTCGAATCGGTCCACCTCGCCCAGCAGGGTCGCGGTCGGGCCTTGCGGCACACCTGGTTACGCTCGCGTTCGTCGATCGTCGCCTACATGGACGTCGACCTGTCGACGGATCTCAATGCGCTGCTGCCGCTGCTGGCACCGTTGCTGAGCGGTCACTCAGACGTCGCGATCGGCTCCCGGCTCAGCCGCGGTTCCCGCGTACGCCGGGGCCGGAAGCGTGATCTCATCTCCCGCAGCTACAACCTGCTGCTGCACGCGACGTTGCGGACCGGCTTCGCCGACGCGCAATGCGGATTCAAGGCGTTGCGGCGCGATGTCGCGCTCCAGCTCGTGCCGTTGGTGCGCGACGACGGCTGGTTCTTCGACACCGAGCTGCTCGTGCTGGCAGAGCGATCGTCGCTGCGCATCCACGAGGTGCCGGTGGACTGGCTGGACGACCCGACGAGCACGGTCGACGTGGTGCGGACCGCGATGACGGACCTGCGCGGCATCGCCCGGCTCGCCTGGACACTGGCCACCGGGCGGATCGCGCTTCAGCCGCTCGCGTCCGGCGCCGCCCCGGTGTTCTTGGCCCAGGACCAGGCGTACGCGCCGTCGTCGCTGGCCTGGCCTGCCTCACCGAGCTCGAGCGGGCGGAACGTGTCGACCATGACCGCCAGCTCGTCGAAGTACTCCACCCCGATCGAACGCTCGTAGGCACCGGTCTGCGGCCCGTGGGCGTGCCCACCGGGGTGGACCGTGATGGACCCTTTCCCGATGCCCGACCCCTTGCGTGCCTCGTAGTCGCCGTCGACGTAGAACATGATCTCGTCGCTGTCGACGTTGGAGTGGTAGTACGGCACCGGGATCGACAACGGGTGATAGTCGACCTTGCGCGGCACGAAGTTGCAGACGACGAAGTTGTAGCCCTCGAAGACCTGGTGGACCGGTGGTGGCTGGTGGACCCGACCGGTGATGGGCTCGAAGTCCGACACGTTGAACACGAACGGGTACAGGCACCCGTCCCAGCCGACGACGTCGAACGGGTGGAAGGGGTAGGTGAAGACCGTGCCGACGACCCCGCTCGGACCGTTCCCGCGATGCTTGATGTAGACCTCGGTGTCGCCGTCGGGCTCGGCCCCGACGTCGGCTGCCAGCAACGGACCTGCTGGGCACCGCAGGTCCCGCTCGCAGTACGGCGCGTGCTCGAGCAGCTGGCCGAACTTCGAGAGGTAGCGCTTGGGCGGTGAGATGTGCGAGTTGGCCTCGATGCAGTACACGCGCAACGGCTCGCCCTCACCGGACGGGATCCACCGGTGGGTGGTGGCTCGCGGGATCACGACGTAGTCACCCTGACCGACCTCGAACGACCCGAAGATCGTCTCCACCCGCGCGCTGCCGCGTTCGACGTAGCAGCACTCGTCGCCGATGCCGTTGCGGTACAGCGGGGACGTGGCACCTGCCACCACGTACGAGATCCGGACATCGGCGTTTCCGAGCACCAACCGGCGCCCGCGCACGACATCGACGTCGGCGACAGCGTCGGCATCGAACAGGTCGTGCAGCTTGAGGTGCAGCGGCTTGAGCGGATGGTTGGGCTTCGTCGACAGGTCCGGGACCACCCACGGATCGGAGGCGACGATCCGCGACGGCAGGTTGCGGTGGTAGAGCAGCGACGAGTCCGACGAGAAGCCCTCCTCGCCCATCAGCTCCTCGAAGGCCAGGGTCTCGCCGTCGGGTCGGTGCTGGGTGTGCCGCTTGGGTGGGACCGAGCCCACGGACCGGTAGTAAGCCACGTTCCAACCCTGCCACACACGTCGGCTGCCGTGCAGTACGGTGCTGACGTGCCGCCCGAAGATGCTCCGCCCGGCTTGTTCGACCGGCTTGTCGACGACGCGGCGATGTTCCCTCCCGGAAACGCCGACGCCACCACGGCCATCGCCGAGCACCTCGACTATCGCGCGGGGGCGCTGGCCCGCTACGTCGGGCCGCTGCTCGTGCACGCCGACCGCTGGCGTGAGGTCGGAGCCGCCCATGTGGCTGCCGGCTCCCCGCCACTCGACGTCGTCGTGCTCGGGTCCACGACCGCTCCCGGACCGGTGCCTGGCCTGCGCGTCGTGGGAGCTGAGCTTCCGGTTCGCGCACTTCCATTACCGGCGTCTCCTGATGGCCTGCCGGTGGCCTGCGAGGTCACTGCCGACGACGCGGGACTTGCCGTGCTCGAGGCCATCGCATCCTCCGACCAGGGCAACTATGTCGGCAAGTTCCGCACCGGTGGCACGACGACATCCGCGTTTCCCGACGAGGTACACCTGGCGCGCATCGTCGTCGGGGCCGCGCGAGCAGGTACTCCGATGAAGTACACCGCGGGACTCCACCATGCCGTGCGGTTCCGCGACACCGCCACCGGCTTCGAGCACCACGGATTCCTCAACCTGCTCGTGGGAGTCGGCGCCGCACTCGCCGGGGCAGGGGAGCGCGACATCGCCGAGATCCTCGCCCAGCGCACCGCCGCCCCGCTCGTCGACGCGGTGCTCGGCTGGTCGGCTGACGAGGCCACGGCCGTGCGCAGGTCCTTCGTGTCGTTCGGCTGTTGCGGAGTCAGTGACCCGGTCGATGATCTCGTCGCCCTGGGTCTTGTCACGACCGTGAAGGAGGCCTGATGGCCTGGGTCGCCGAGTCGCTGGACCTGACCGATGACGCACCCTACGGCGTCCGCACGCTGCCGTACGGGGTGTTCTCGGTCGAGGGTTCGCCAGCCCGGGTCGGCGTCCGCGTCGGCGACCGGGTGATCGACCTGGCAGAGGTGTCCGCGGCGCTGTCTCACCCGCACGCCGACGTCTTCGCCCGTCGCTCGTTGAACGGGCTGATGTCGCTCGGGACGCGGGAGTGCAGCGAGATCCGCCAGTGGGTCACGGAGCTGGTCCATGACGACACCCACCGCGAGCTGGTCGAGCAACAGCTGATCGACATCGCGTCGGTGACCATGCTGCTGCCCGTCGAGGTGGCTGACTACGTCGACTTCTACGCCAGTGAGGTGCATGCCACCAACGTGGGCAAGATCTTCCGCCCGGACTCACCTGACCTGCCGCCGAACTGGAAGCACCTCCCCATCGGCTACCACGGCCGGGCCGGAACCGTGGTGGTCAGCGGCTCCGACGTCGTACGTCCCACCGGACAGCGGCGGCCAGGTGCAGACGGGGTGCCCCCCTTCGGTCCGAGCACCACGTTGGACATCGAGTGCGAGGTCGGGTTCGTGGTGGCCGGCGAGACCGCGCTCGGGACCTCGGTCTCGGTTCGTGAGGCCCGCGACCACCTCTTCGGTGTCGTGCTCCTCAACGACTGGAGCGCGCGCGACATCCAGGCCTGGGAGTACGTGCCACTCGGGCCGTTCCTCGGCAAGTCGTTCGCGACCAGCATCTCTGCCTGGGTGGTGCCGCTGGAAGCCCTGGCCGCGGCCGAGGTACCGCTGCCCGGCCAGGATCCGGTACCACTCCCCTACCTGCAGGGTGAGAGCGATCGGGACCGCTTCGGGCTGGACCTGCACCTGGAGGTACGGATCAACGGCTCGCTGGTGAGCTCCCCGGAGTTCCGGGACATGTACTGGTCGCCGGCGCAGATGCTGGCACACCTGACGGTCAACGGTGCCAGCATCCGGGACGGTGACCTGTTTGCGTCCGGGACCGTCAGCGGTGCGGAGCGCACGACGTTCGGCAGCCTGCTGGAACGCACCTGGAACGGCACCGAACCCGTCACGCTGGACGACGGCAGCGAACGCGGGTTCCTCGAGGACGGCGACGTGGTCACGATGACCGGCTGGGCCCCCGGAGCGAACGGCGCTCGAGTGACGCTCGGCGAGGTGGTCGGGCGGATCCTGCCGGCGTGAGGCGCAGGGCAAAGTGACCCGAACAGACCCTAGGGTGACGCGGAAGGCCCGACCCACACCGCACCCGTGAGGACCTCCGCCATGACCGTACGCCGCTCGGTACCCCGCCGGGTCGACTCGACGCCCAGGCACCACCTTTCCCGCCGCGCACTCCTGCGTGGAGCCATGACCCTCGGTGCGGCCGCCGCTGTCGGCGGCCTCGACCTGGGCTGGGCCTCGACGGCCCGTGCTGTGAGCATGCCCAGCATCGCTGCCTGTGACACCTGGGGAGCCCAACCGCCCACGGGCACGATCAGCATCAACGCGTACCGACCCACCAAGGTCGTCATCCATCACACCGCGAGCGCCAACTCGACTGACTACTCGCAGGCCCATGCCTATGCGTTGTCGCGCAGCATCCAGCAGTCACACTTCGACCGGGGCTGGATCGACACGGGGCAACACTTCACCGTCAGTCGCGGTGGCTTCGTCACCGAAGGACGGCACCGCACGTTGGAGACGCTCGCGGGTGGCTCCACGTTCGTGCTCGGCGCACACTGCACCGGACAGAACTCGTACGCGCTCGGCATCGAGAACGAGGGCACCTACACCACGACGACACCGCCGAGCGTCCAGTACGACAAGCTGGTCGACCTGGTCGCGTACCTCTGCCAGACCTACGCCATCCCGGCCGCGCAGATCTACGGACACCGAGACTTCGTCGCCACCGAGTGCCCCGGCGATGCGTTCTATGCCCAGCTGCCGGCACTGCGCAGCGCGGTCGCAGCAAAGCTCGGCACCCCTCCGCCGCCCGCGCGGAGCTGGTCCACGCTGCAGCAGGGCGCCACCGGTTTCCGGGTGACCACCGCGCAGTACCTCTTGCGTCAGCACGGATCGTCGATCAGCGCGGACGGCGACTTCGGGCCTGCCACTGCGTCCGCGGTCTCATCGTTCCAGGCCGCCAACGGGCTCTCGACCGACGGCATCATCGGTGCGCAGACCTGGGAGCGACTGGTGGTCACGGTCGCCCAGGGCTCCACCGGAGAGACCGTCCGCGGAGCTCAGACGGCAGTGACCGCCCGGGGGTACTCCGCGACCGTGGATGGTGTGTTCGGGAGCGGGACCACGTCGGCCGTCGTGTCGTTCCAGCAGTCGCGCGCACTGAGCGCGGACGGCGTGGTCGGCCCCGACACCTGGGCAGCGTTGGTCGCCTGACTCAGCCGGGTCCGAGATGCCTCAAAGGCGCCGGCGCAACCGAAGCTCGTCGCGCAGGGCCGGCGGGATGGGGAGGCGGCGTTCGGCCAGACCGGCGGCGTACGCCTCCAGGCACGAGAGCAGGTGCCTTCGCTGGATCTCGCTGCGGCCGGGCTGACGCTGAGTGTTGCGGCGTTCGGCCTCGAGGGCATCTCGGGCACTGGCCAAGCGGCGCGCAAGAACAGACAGGTTCGGGGACTGCGAGACGCGTGACTCGATCAAGGACATGTCGGCTCTCTGCCCCGGTGAGCCGGGCCGCAGGGTCGGGCCGTCGTCGTACCGGATCAAGCCAACCTACTGCATGAGGCGAGGGTCGCGCTGCCTGTCAGTCGGTCCCGACGGCCAGCTCACCGAGTTCGGACCAGTCGTCCTGGTCGACGGTCTGTGACACGATGCGCGGCGTCGAGGCGAGGTGTGGAGGCAACGTCTGCCGCGCCTGGGCGAAGTGGTCGGAGCCGACGTGTGCCGCCCCCGCCTCTCCGTCACGGAACGCCTCCACCAGGACGTACACATCGGGATCGTCGACACTGCGGGACCAGTCGAACCACAGGCATCCAGGCTCGGCCCGGGTTGCGGCGGTGAAGTCCGCGGTGATCTGTGGCCACCGGTCAGCATCGTCGTGCTTCACCTCGAACCTGGCGGTGATGAAGATCATCGGCTCCTCCCGTCGTGCGTGGGTGTCGGCATCGTGATCTGCCGTCGCTGCTGCGAGCGTAAAGCCTTTGCCATCCACGCGCGCACGCCAGCAGTGGTGGGTGTCGGAGGGCTGTGCGAAGGTCCTTGCCATGACAAAGATCTGGACATCGATGCTGGTCGACCAGCTCGACTTCTACATGGAGGCACACCTCTTTCCCCGGCTGGCCGGACTGACGGACGACGAGTTCCGATGGGAACCGGCCGCCGGCTGCTGGTCCGTGCGACCCGACCCCGCCGGAGGCTGGATGGTCGAAGAAGGCCCTGACGACGGCCGCGAGCACGTCACCACGATCGCGTGGCGGCTGGCGCACCTCGCGGTGGGCAACCTGGGCACTCGGTCCCTGTGCTTCTTCGGCCCCGACTCCCGGGTGGGCACGGACATGTTCGACCCGCGCTACCAGCCACCCGTTCCAGGCACCGCCGAGGCTGCGGTCGACCTGCTCGAAGAGACCTACACGCGGTGGCGAGACGGAATCGCCGGCCTGGACGACGTGAGACTTGCCGCACCCGTGGGTCCGCTCGGCGGACCATTCCGCGACGACCCCATGGGTGCCCTCGTGCTGCACGTGAGCCGCGAGACCATGCATCACGGCGGCGAGATCGGCGTCCTGCGCGACCTCTACCGGGAGAGGTCTGCTGCCTGACAGCCAGACCGGGTCGCCGGTGCAGGCTCGATCCCTTTCGGGGGGTTGGTGCACTGTCCGTGGCCGAGACGTTGTGGCAAGGTGTCATACGGCCCCGCTCCCATGGGCGTCGCACCGGGCTCAGACCGGGCTCAGCACCGGTACCGACACGGCGCACCCCAGAACAAGGGAGCCAGGCATGCCCTCGCAGCAGTTGGACCCGTCTCACATCATGCAGGTCGGCGCCGGCTTCTGGGCGTCCCGGACGTTGCTCTCAGCTGTCGACCTCGACGTGTTCACCCACCTGGCGGATGCGTCACTCACGGGCGCGCAGCTAGGAGCCCGGTGCGGTCTGCACGAGCGCGGCATCTACGACCTCTTCGACACTCTGGTGGCCCTCGGCTTCCTGGAGCGCGACGGGGACGGCCCCGACGGCAAGTATCGCAACGCTCCGGAATCTGCAGCGTTCCTCGACAAGGACAGCCCGACGTACATCGGCGGCATCCTGGAGATGATGAGCGCACGGCTCTACGGGTTCTGGGGCGGCCTGACCGAGGCGCTGCAGACAGGGCAGCCGCAGAACGAGATCAAGCACACCGGCAAGCCGATGTTCGCCGAGCTCTACAGCGACACCGCCCGGCTCGAGCAGTTCATGCACGCGATGTCAGGCATCTCGCTCGGCAACTTCCACGCGTTGGCGGAGGCGTTCGACTTCTCGCGCTATCAGACCGTGTGTGACGTCGGCGGCGCCACAGGACAGCTGAGCACGATCCTCGCCGCGCACCACCCACATCTGAGGTGCACATCCTTCGACCTCCCCGTGGTCTCTCCGATAGCCGACAAGACCATCAGTGCCGCCGGCGTGGCCGACCGGGTGACGACAGCCTCCGGAGACTTCTTCACCGACGCGCTCCCGTCAGCCGACGTCATCACGATGGGCATGATCCTGCACGACTGGAACCTCGACCGGAAGCTGGAGCTGATCCGGTCGGCGTACGAAGCCCTCCCGGAGGGTGGCGCCTTCATCGTCATCGAGAACCTCATCGATGACGCGCGCCGTGAGAACGCGTTCGGTCTCCTGATGTCGTTGAACATGTTGATCGAGTTCGGTGACGCCTTCGACTACACCGGTGCTGACTTCGCCGGCTGGTGCCGCGAGGTGGGCTTCCAGCGCGTCGAGATCTTGCCGTTGACCGGCCCTGCCAGTGCAGGGATCGCGTACAAGTAGCGGGTACGGCGAGCTCAGCGGTGGTGGCGATCAGCCCAGATCGGCCAGATCCGTGCGCAGGTGGGCGGCACGGTTCAACCAGTCCGGACTGACCTCGACACCCCAACCTGGCCCGGCCGGAATCTCTACGTGCCCGTCGGTGACGGCGAAGGGGTCACCGGCGAACAGCCCGATCTGCCAGGGGTAGTAGTCCGGCCCCTCGATCGACAGCTCGAGGTACTTGCCGGCGTTGGGGATCGCGCCCAGGAGGTGCATGGTGCAGACGGTGACCAGCGAGAGGTTGGCACTGTGCGGCGTGCACGGCAGACCT
Source organism: uncultured Actinomycetota bacterium (assembly GCA_963750495.1). Taxonomy (GTDB): domain Bacteria; phylum Actinomycetota; class Actinomycetes; order Propionibacteriales; family Nocardioidaceae; genus JANLYC01. Next base: position 415,926 of record CAVVQV010000008.1, on the reverse strand, counting down.
GCTGCGGCAGCGAGGTCGACGACCCGCAGCGTGCGCCACAACCCGCCCAGGTACATGACGTCCGGCTGGACGACGTCGACCACTCGCAGGTCGACCATGCGCTGCCACGTCGCCAGGTCCCAGTCCTGCTCGCCGCCCGTCACGTCGATGGTCAGCGCCTCGGTGACCCGCTTGGTTTCGTCGAACAGCCAGTAGGGGCAAGGTTCCTCGAAGTGGGTGACCCCCTCGGCCTCGAGCAGCCGGCCCACCTCGATCGCACGCGACGGCGAGAAGCCGCTGTTCGCATCGACGAGCTTCGCCACGTCGTCACCGAGAGCCCGCCCGACGGTAGGGACGACGTCCTCGGTGCGCCCGGGCCATTCGTCGACGTCGTGGCCGCACTCGGCGCCGACCCTCCACTTGAAGGCGTCGAAGCCCAGGTCGTCTCGCAGCCGGCAGAGACGTGCGGCCTCGTCGCCGGGGGTGATGTCGCGGCGCATCGACGACGCGTAGGCCCGGAGCCGGCAGGGTTGTCCACCGAGCAGCTCCACCACCGGCCGACCGGTGGCCCGCCCTCGTAGGTCCCAGAGCGCTGTGTCGACACCGGCAAGCGCACGGCACCGGTAGCTGCCCGGGAACTTGTGCTCACGCTCCTCGACGCGCGTCACGATGTCACCGATCGAACCGGCCGCCATACCGAGCGCCCAGGGCGCCACCTGGCGATGGAAGACCTGTGCGGTGATGTCGGCGTTGTAGGTCGACGTCTGCCCCCAGCCGACCAGCCCCTCCGACGTCGTGACCCGGACGAAGCACACGAACTCGTCGTGGAACGTCTCCAGCGACGTGATGCTGCCGAGCTCCTCGGTCTCCATCAGCCGGTCTCCATCAGCCGGCCTGGGAGTCCGGTAGCTTGATCATGACGTGCTTGATCCGCGTGTACTCCTCCAGCGAGTAGACCGACCGCTCCTTGCCGTGACCGGACTGTCCGAAACCACCCCAGGGCATCTCGGCCGTGACAGCGCCGTGGTCGTTGATCCAGACAGTGCCGAAGGTGAGCCGACGCGCCGCGTCCATCGCGACCCCGACGTCGCGGGTGAAAACGGAAGCTCCCAGGCCGTACTCGACGTCGTTGGCGAGCCGGAGGGCATGTGCGTCGTCGTCCGCGCACTGGACGGTCACGACCGGCCCGAACACCTCGCGCTGGACGATCTCGCTCTGCTGGTCGACGCCGACGACGACCGTCGGCTCGACGAAGTATCCGCCCGCCGAGCTGTGGCCACCCCCGGCCACGATCTCGCCGCCGTCAGACACCGCTCGCTCGAGGAATCCCACCACTGCGTTCCGGTGGCGTTCGTGGGTCAGCGGCCCCATCTCGACCGTCGAGTCGTCCGGCGGCCCCACGCGCAGCGTGCTGACCTCGCTCAGCAAGGCCGCGACGACATCGTCGTACGCCTTGCGCGTGACGATCACCCGTGCGGCCGCGCTGCAGTCCTGGCCGGCGTTCCAGAACGACGCAGCCCTGAGCGAACGGGCAAGCTCGGCAGGGTCGGCGTCGTCGAGGACGACGGCCGGAGCTTTGCCCCCCAGCTCGAGGTGGACGCGCTTGAGCGACTTGGCCGCCAGCTCGGTGACGTCCCGACCTGTCTGCGTCCCACCGGTGAGCGAGATGATGTCGATGCCGGGGTGGCGCGCGAGGGCCGCGCCGGCTCGTCCGCCGAGACCGGTGATCACATTGAGCACCCCCGCCGGCAGCACCTCGGCAGCCAGCGCGGCGAGTCGCAGCGTGGACAACGGGGTTTGCTCAGACGGCTTGAGGACGACCGTGTTGCCGGCCGCGAGGGCCGGCGCGAGCTTCGTCACGGCCGTGAGCAGCGGGTAGTTCCACGGTGTCACCAGACCGGCGACCCCGATCGCCTCTCGACGGATCATCGACGTGTACCCGGCGGCATACTCACCGGACGCCCGTCCGTCGAGGCAGCGGCCGGCCCCGGCGAAGAAACGCAGCCGATCTGCCGCGCTGTGGATCTCGCCGGCCACCACGGCAGCGGGGTGCCCGGCGTTGCGGGTCTCGAGCCGGCTCAGCCGCTCTACGTCGGAGTCGAGCCGGTCGGCCAGCTCGATCAAGAGGTCCGCCCGTTCGCGCGGCGGTCGGCTCCCCCAGGGGCCGCTGGCCCGACGCGCTGCACCGGCGGCACGATCGACGTCGGCGTCGCCTGCCGAGGGCACGCGCGCGATGACGTGCGCGGTGGCAGGATCGACGACCTCGAGCTCGGCGCCGTCGTCGGCCTCCACCCAGGTTCCGTCGACGTAGTTGCGGGTTTCGGGTTCTTCGTCTGTCGCTCCGTTAGACGCCGGTCGGTCAGTCAAAGGTGAGGACACTGCGGGCTCCTTCTCCATGTCGGAGGTGATCGAAGGCTTGGTCGAGCCCATCGAGGGTGATGCGGCGGCTGATCAGCTCGTCGAGCAACAGCTCACCGGCGAGGTAGTGGTCGACCAGCACCGGTACGTCTCTGGCCAGGTTCGACGAGCCGAAGTAACACCCCTTGATCGACTGCTCGTTGAGGAATGGGCCGGCGTCGATCGTCAGGTGCGCCCCGCTGCTCAACAAGCCGACCAGCACCGCCTGGCCGCCGACGTCGAGACTCCCCCACGCCTGCTGGACGGTGTTCTCCCGGCCCAGTGCCTCGAACGCGTAGTCGGCGCCTCCGACCAGGTCTCTGACAGCGGCGCACGGGTCGTCGGTACGGGAGTCGACCACGTCGGTCGCTCCGAGCCTTCGTGCCAGGGCGAGCTTCTCGTCGTTGACGTCCACGGCGATGATGCGCTCGGCGCCGGCCAACCGGGCGCCCTGGACGATGTTGAGGCCCACTCCCCCGCATCCGTAGACCACGACTCGCGACCCGGGACGTACGGCCGCGGTGTTGTGCACCGCCCCGAAGCCGGTGAGCACCGCACAGCTGAGCAGCGCAGCCGAGTCCAACGGCATCGCATCGGGGATGGAGACAGCGCCGGACTCCGGCACGACGGCGTACTCCGCGAATGACGACACGGTGAGAAAGTGGTGGAGCCGCCGGCCGTCAGCGCTGAGCCGGCTCGTGCCGTCCATCAGGGCGCCGGCCGACATCGCCGCTCCGGCCGTGGCGCAGTAGTTGGGTCGACCTGCCACACAGGCCGGGCAGGTGGCACAGGACGGGACGATCGACATCACGACACGATCACCAGGCCGCAGCCGGGAGACGTCGGGGCCGCACTCGACCACGACACCCGCGGCCTCGTGACCGAGCACCGAAGGAAACGGCACGAGGTCGCGCTTGCCGTCGATGGCGTTGAGGTCGCTGGCGCACAGGCCGCTCGCGGCGACCTTGACCAAGACCTCGCCGGAGCGCGGTGGCGCCAGTTCCACCTGCGTCGACTCGAACCGGGCGCCGACCCCGGCCAGCACGGCTGCCTTCATGAGCACGCGTACACCCTGCCGCCTTCGCTGCTATCGTGCAACCACCGTTGCGTGATGGCGTCAGATTGTCGTCACCGACCGAGGTGCGCAGGAGGTGTGGCATGGCTCAACAGGTGCAGGCGGTCGCGCGCGCCCTGACCTTGCTGGACGCGATCGCGTCCAGCGCCGAACCACCCACCGTGGCGGAGCTCGCCGAGACGGCCGGGGTCAACCGGGCGACTACGTGGCGGCTGCTGAACACGCTGGTGCACTTCGATCTCGCCGTGCGCGATGCGCACTCGGGCCGGTTCACGGTCGGGCACGGGGCCCTTCGCCTGGCGGCCGCGACCGACGCCTCGACGATGACACGTCGCGCTCGACCCCTGCTCGAGCAGACAGCCGCGCAGGTCGGCGGCAGTGTCTTCCTCGAGGTCTACGCGCATGGCGGTCTGATCGTGCTTGACGAGTGCCGGTCTGCCAGCCCGATCCAGGTCGACCTGTTCGGGATCGAGGTTCCGCTGCACTGCGGCTCTGCCGGCAAGCTCTTCCTGGCTTCGCTGCCGGCTGACGAGCTCGAAGACTTCCTCACCGACCTGACGGCCGAGACGGCGTACACCTGCACCGACCCCGCTGAGCTCCGTCGCCAGCTCGACACCGCGCGACGAACAGGGGTTGCCTACAACTACCAGGAGCACCGCGACGAGTGGTGTGGCATCACTGCTGCTGTCCGCGACCGCGCCGGACGCGACCTGGCCTATCTCAACGTGACGCTGCCGACGTTCAACACGACCGAGGCCGAACTCCATGCCCTCACCGAGATCCTGCGCGACAACGCAAACGCCCTGGCCTTACTGCTGGCTTGAGCCCCGGATCGTCGATCCGTCGGATCAGCTGCTGAGCTCCATCGTGTAGCAGACGGCTGTTCCGTCCAGCACGACGACACCGTCCTGCCGGACCACCGTGGTCTTCAGCTCCGTGATGGGCTTGTCCGATCGAGCCGTGATGACCTCCACCTCACCCCGGATCGTGTCTCCAGGACGCACCGGCGCCTTGAAGTCCCAGCTGACGTTGAGGAAGACCGTCCCCGGCCCGGGCAGCTTCTCCGCCACCACCGCGTTGAGGATGGCGCTGGTCACCCCGCCCTGCACGACGATCTCCCCGAACCTCGAGGCGCGGGCGGCTTCCTCGTCGTAGTGCAGTGGGTTGCGATCGCCGCTGATCGCCGTGAAGCGGACGATGTCCTCACTGCTCACCGTGCGGGTGAGGCTGGCTGTGTCACCGGGCTTCCATGCCGTCATGGCTCTTGCTCCTTCGGGTGAAGATCACGCTACCCGCCGACGAGGCCGAGCTGGCCGACTAGCCTGGGTCGATGGCGGTGCGAACGAAACTGCTCCTCGCTACCGGGTCGGCGGTGGTGGTTGTCGCGGTCCTCATCTCGCTCACCACCGGCCTCTTCGACCGTGCCTACTACACGTCCCGTGGTCTCGATGTGGGCACCCCGACATCGACGTGGGGTGTTGACGAGCCTCCGGCCGACGCTGCGCGAGCCGTCCGGGTCGCCGTCGTCGGTGATCCCGGCACCGGTGGAGCCGGCGAGCTGGCCGTCGCTCGGGTTGTCTCCGACCAGCACGATGAGAGTCCGTACGACGCGCTGGTTCTCCCGGGGGACCTCATCTATCCCGACGGCGACGTCGACCTGATCGACGAGGCCCTGCTCCAACCCTTCGACCCGCTGCTCAGTGACGGTGCGGAGCTGCTGCCGGCGCTGGGCAACCACGACTACGTGAGCGGTGAGTCGCGCCAGATCATGGATCGGCTCGATCGCCCGTCCGACTGGTATGCCGAAGAAGTTGGCCCGGTGCTGTTCGTCGTGCTGGACTCCAACCGGGTCGACGACCCGGACCAGGCAGCGTGGCTCCGCCAGACGTTGGAGTCATCCACGTCGACCTGGGTGATGGCGGTCATGCACCACCCGCCGTACTCAGCCGGCATGCATGGGTCATCACTCGATGTACGCGGTGCGTGGTCGGACCTGTTTTCGCAGTACGGAGTCGACCTGGTGCTGGCCGGCCACGACCACGACTACCAGCGGTCCGACCCGATCGACGGCGTCCTGTACGTCGTCAGCGGTGGCGGCGCCAAGACCCGCCCGACCGGGCACGAGTCCTTCACAGCGTTCTCGGCGAGCACCCTGCACTATCTCGACCTGCAGATCAGCCACGACCAGATCCTCGGTCAGGCCATCGACTCCGACGGCCAGGCATTCGACAAGTTCGTCATCAGGGGCGGTTGAGGGCCGGCTCCTTGTCGGGCGCGGATGGCGTGACGTCGTTCGGGCCGGCCACCTCTGCCGTCATCACCTCGAGGGGATCTGCCATCAACGGAGCGAACGCGAGCTCAGCCGCGCCGATCATCGAGGAGTCCTCTCCCAGGGCTGCCACGCTCAGCTGTACCTGCCGACCGGGTGGCATCAACGTGTCTATCCCGAGCCCGTCGAGCAGCAGGTCGCGCCGGGCCTCGAGGACCCGGCCCAGGCTCCCCCCGAGCACGATCACCTCAGGGTTGAAGATGTTGACCACACTACGAAGACCGAACCCGGTCCAGGTTGCCACGTCGTCGAGTGCATGGGCTGCCCGCTCTTCACCGGCGTTGGCTGCCTCGATCACCTCGGTCACGGCCGACGGGCCGCCACCGCGCAGCCGGCCGGCACCGGTGAGCAGCTCGTTCTCACCCACCTTGGTCTCCCAGCAGCCGATGGCTCCGCAGCGACACTGCCGGCCGTCACGGTCGACCGGGAGATGACCCACCTCGCCGGCATAGCCTTCGACCCCGCGTAGTAGCTGCCCACCGACGAGGAAGCCACCGCCGATGCCGACACTGCCACTGATGTACGCGACCTCGGACATCCCACGTGCGGCGCCGCGCACGTGCTCGGCCAGCACGCCCAGGTTCGCGTCGTTTCCGGTCACGACCGGCATAGCGAGCTCCTCGCCGAGCAGGGCGGTGAAGGGCTGGTCGACCCACCCCAGGTTGGGGCCGAAGCGGACCAGACCGTCGGAGGCGCGGACAGCACCCGGCACGGAGACACCCACGCCGATGCATGTGTGCGGCTCGTCCTGGCTCAACATGTCGCGACTCAGTTGGGCGACCGACTCGACGACGTCCCCGACCTCGTGTGATCCGCGTTCGTGCAGGCGGGTACGCCGGTCGAGGACCACTCCGCCCAAGCCGACCAGGGCCACGGCGATGCGGTCGACATCCAAGGCGATCGCCAGCACGGACACGTCGGATCGGGCCGAGACGACCAGAGACGGGCGGCCGAGCCGCCGGCCACCAGCCGGCAGGTCATCGGTGGGGGGTCCCTCCCGCACCAGCCCCAATGCCTCGAGCTGGCCGGTCAGATCGCCGATCGTGCTGCGGTTCAGGCCGAGCTCGCTGGTGAGCTGGGCACGGGTGGTCGGTCCTTGGGTGTGCACCCGGCGGAGCAGCGCCGACAGGTTGACCCGGCGAAGCTCCTCCTGGCTGATGCCCGAGCGTGTCACCACGAGACCACTCCCCTGTGGCCAGGTCCGCCGCTCACAGTCTCCCAGTCGCCGCGGCTCGTCGCCTGCTGATCGCGTCGACACTGGCAGCAAGCAGCAGGACGCCGCCGGTCACCATGAAGACCCGCCCGGGAGGCTGGTTGAGAAGGGCCATCCCGTTGTCGATGATGGCCACCACAGCGCCACCGATCAAGGCGCCGATGACCTTGCCCTTGCCGCCGAACAGGCTGGTGCCACCGATGACCGCCGCGCCTACGGCGAACAACAGGGTCTGCTGACCTCCTGTCGAGGGTGAGACCGAGTTGGTCCGGCTGGCCAGCAGGATGCCCGCAATGGAGGCCAGCGTCGAGCACATGATGAAGCACGACAGCCGGACCATCGCCACGTTGATGCCGGCTCGGCGGGCCGCCTCAGCGTTGCCGCCGACGGCATACACGTGGCGACCCCACGCGGTGCGGCTCAGCAGGAACGTGAGGACGAGAAGGAGCGCCACCAGGACCACGACGACGATCGGGATTCCCTTGAGCGAGGTGAGCGCAGGGTTGATGGCGCGCTCCCGACTCAGGTAGGCCGTCGCGGCGATGAGGATCGCTGAGATCGCTCCCACCTTGGCAGCCCAGAGAATGAACGGATCTGCCTGCAGCCCCTTCTTGCGTCGGGCTGTCGTGTTGCGCAGCGTCACCAGTGCGTAGATCGCGAGCCCGGTGATGCTGAGCGTCCAGCCCAACCAGATGGGAAGCTGCTCGTTCATGACAGCGAGGATCTTGTCGTTGCGGTAGGGAATCGTTCCCCCATTGCCGATCAGCACCAGCATCAGCCCCTGCAGGGCCAGGAAGAAGGCCAACGTGACGACGAAGGACGGTATCTGGAGGCGTGCGACGAGCAGGCCGATGGCGGTCCCGATCACGACGCCGGTCGCTAGGCAGATGAGGACGGAGAAGACCCAGTTGAAGTCGTGTCGGGTCATCCAGATGCCCATGACGCTGGCCGCGGTGCCCGCCGTGTAGCCGGCCGACAGGTCGATCTCCCCCAGCAGCAGGACGAAGACCAGCCCCATGGCAAGGACGATGACTGCTGCGCCTTGATTGATCAGGTTGGCGAAGTTGAACGCGTTCGTGAACTGCTGCGGCTTGAGGATGCTGAACACGATGACCAGGGCGACGAGCCCCAGGATCGCGGGCAGCGCGCCCACGTCCCCGCCACGGATCCGGGTGACGTAGTTGCGGACTATGGCACCGACGGAGTTGTCCATCTGCTCGAGCTCGCTCGGACCGCTTGACGTCGAGGTGGTGGTCATCGCCCGCTCACTTCCTCACTGTTTCCCAGGTCGCCGGAACGACCAGTGGTGATGAGTTCGATCACCTGGTTGTTCGTCACGTCCTTGGTGCGTACCTGAGCGGCCATTTCCCCGAGGTAGAGCACCGCGATGTCGTCGGCTACCTGGAAGACGTCGTTGAGGTTGTGGCTGATCAGGACGACCCCGAGCCCGCGGTCTGCGAGCCGCCGCACGAGCAGCAGCACCTGTTCGGTCTGCGCCACCCCGAGGGCGGCCGTCGGCTCGTCCAGGATCACGATCTTGGAGTTCCACAGCACCGCGCGGGCGATCGCCACCGTCTGCCGCTGGCCGCCGGAGAGACTCGCGACGTGGGTCCGCACGGACTTGAGGGTGCGGACCGAGAGTCCGGTGAGTGTCTCCCTCGCGCGTACCTCCATGGTCTCCTCGTCCAGTCGCCCCGCTTTCGTGAGCTCCCGACCGAGGAACATGTTGTGGACGACGTCGAGGTTGTCGCAGAGCGCCAGGTCCTGGTAGACGATCTCGATGCCGAGGGCATTGCTGTCCTTGGGACTGGTGACATGCACGGGTTTGCCGTCGAAGAGGTACTCGCCCTTGTCGAAGGCGTGAATCCCGGCAATACCTTTGATCAAGGTGCTCTTGCCCGCCCCGTTGTCGCCGACCAGGGCGGTGACCCGGCCGGGCGTCACATCGAGGCTGACTCCCTGCAGCACTTGCACCGCCCCGAAGTTCTTGTGGATGTTTCGCAGAGACAGCAGTGGCTGCTGCGACCCGACAGCGGACGGCTGCTCGGTGGTGGTCGTCGACACGGTGATTCTCCTGCCCGGTGGTAGCACGGAACGGTGGAAGACGCGAGGTCGCTGGTGGCGGTGGGTGCCCGTCTGACGAGATTGTCCAGACGAGCACCCACCGCGGTCCAGCGGGTGCACCAACCCAGAGACGTCGGATTGGTGCCCCAAGGTACTGCTAGTTGACGCCGTACTTCGTGCAGAGCTTGGCGTACGCACCGGTGCACACGTCGGCTGCCGACTGGAAACCGTCCGAGGTGACAGTCTTGACGTCAGCCTGGAAGATCGCCTGCGGCGTAGCGAACACTGACGGCACATCCGTGCCGGTCACGCTGTCCGGAACCGTGCTCGTTGCCATGGCGTCAGCCGCTGCCTTGTCCCCGCTGATGAGCGCGATCGCAAGGTCCGACGCGGCCTTGGCCTCGAGTGCGGTGTTCTTGTAGACGGTCATGCACTGCGTTCCCGCCAGGATCCGCTGGAGGCCCTCGACGCTGGCGTCCTGCCCGGTGACCGGGATCTTGCCGGCCAAGCCGTTGGCCTTCAGCCGGGCGATGATGCCGCCGGCCATCGTGTCGTTGGCCGAGACGATGCCGTCGATGTTGCCGTTGCTGGCGGAGTACAGCCCGTCGAACGCGTTGCCAGCCTTGGTGTCATTCCAGAAGCCGCTCTGGTCACCGACCAGCTTGTAGTCGCCGGAGTCGAGCTTCGGCTTGAGCGCCTCGGCATACCCCTGCTTGAAGAGCGATGCGTTGTTGTCGGTCGGGTCACCGTTGATGTAGATGATGTTGGCCTTGGTCTTGCCCTCATCGGTCAGGCACGTCTCGAGCCCCTGGCCCATGAGCTTGCCGACCTCGACGTTGTCGAACGACACGTAGTAGGAAGCACCACCACCGAGAGTGAGTCGGTCGTAGTCGATGCTCTGAACGCCGGCTGCGGCAGCCTTCTTCAAGCAGGCTGCGCCGGACTCCGAGTCGAGATTGACGATCATGAGGACCTGAACGCCCGAGTTGATCATGCTGTCGCAGATCGTGCCGAACTTCGCGACATCACCACCCGCGTTCTGGATGTCCGACTCGATGCCGGCGTCATCGAAGGCCTTCTGCAGGCTGGGGCGGTCGTTGGCCTCCCAGCGCGGCGAGGTGGTCGCGTCGGGGAGGATCACACCGACCTTGCCCTTGCTCCCACCACCGGTGCTGCCCGATCCGTCGCCCGAACTGTTGTTGTTGTCGTCGCCTCCGCAAGCGGCTACCGCGAGCAGCAGCGCTACGGCGACACCTGCGACGGCTGCGTGGTGCGCACGTCTGCTTCTCAGCATCTGAGTTCCTCCTGATTATCCGCGCCGGCTGTCCAAACCCTTGTGTGACCGCCATCACGCTTATTGTTGTCAGCCACAACATAACAGGGCTATGGTTCGCTGCATAGGCATTCGGGGCCCCGTTTTGTTGGCGGCCCAAACTAATATCGGCGAAAAGAGACACTCATGGACGATCTGACACCCTCCCCCGCTGACAGGTTCACCTTTGGTCTCTGGACCGTCGGGTGGCAGGGGGTCGACGTCTTCGGCACCGCAGTGCGGGAGCCGATGGACCCGGCGTACGCCGTACACAAGCTCGCTGAGCTCGGGGCGGCCGGCATCACGTTTCACGACAACGACGTGTTCCCGTTCGAAGCCGACGCAGCCACCAAGGAAGCTCACCTGGCTCCCCTCCGCAAGGCGCTCGAGGAGACCGGGCTCGGCGTCCCGATGGTGACCACCAACCTGTTCTCGCACCCCGTCTTCCGCGATGGCGGCTTCACCAACAACGACCGCGACGTGCGCCGGTTCGCGGTTCGCAAGGCGCTCGACAACCTCGACCTCGCGGCCGAGATGGGGGCCAAGGTCTTCGTCGCCTGGGGCGGCCGGGAGGGTGCTGAGTCCGGCGCAGCCAAGGACGTCCGATCCGCGCTCGACCGGTACGCCGAGGCGTTCAACCTCCTGGCGCAGCATGCCCTGGACAAGGGGTACGACATCCGGTTCGCCATCGAACCCAAGCCCAACGAGCCACGTGGCGACATCCTGCTCCCGACAGTGGGGCACGCGCTGGCCTTCATCAACGAGCTCGACCATCCCGAGCTGGTGGGTGTCAACCCGGAGGTCGGCCACGAGGAGATGGCGTCCCTGAACTTCTCGCACGGTCTGGCGCAGGCGCTCTGGCACGGCAAGCTGTTCCACGTCGACCTCAACGGGCAGACCGGCCCGCGCTTCGACCAGGACCTACGTTTCGGTGCCGGCAACGTGCGCGGGGCCTTCTGGACCGTCGACATCCTCGAGCACGGGGGTTACGACGGACCGCGCCACTTCGACTTCAAGCCGCCACGGTCGGAGGACGAAGCCGGCGTGTGGGCGTCTGCCGCCGGCTGCATCCGCAACTACCTGATCCTGCGTGACAAGTCGCGGGCGTTCCGCGCCGACCCCGACGTCGTCGAGGCGCTCAGCGCAGCACGCGTCGACCAACTCGCGACTCCCACCCTCGCTGCTGGCGAGTCGATCGCGGCACTCCGGGCCGAGAGCTTCGACCCGGAGGCTGCCGCAGCCCGTGGGATGGGCTTCGAGCACCTCGACCAGCTCGCGCTGGAGCACCTGTTCGGCGTGAGGGGGTAAACGGCCTCAGGAGTGCCGCTCGGTGAGCCGCACGCTGGCGAGCAGGACCAATCCGCCTTCGACGAAGAGAGATGCCAGCCCGAGAGTCTCCCACCAGTTGCCGACCTCACCTCCGCCCTCACCAGGGAGGCCGGTCGAACGACTGAGGACGTAGCCCAGGATCGTTGCGCCTGCGACTGCTGCTGCGGCGAGCCACACCAGGGGGTCGTCGGTTCGCACGAGGAGCTCGGCCAGGATCAGCGAGATTGCGATGAGACCGAGGAAGAACACGCCCATGTAGGGGACTTCCTCGAACTTGTCCTTGACGTCGAGCACGTGGATGAGAGCGATGCCCAGCAGCAGCATGGCCGCTAGTGCACGACGAACGACAGAGAGGTCCGAGATCGACGCTGTCGTAGAGGCGTTGCGTGGATGGGATCGAACAGACATGATGCCTCCTTGACGGGATCCCCCGTGCTCGAAAAGTACGCGCGACCGGTTACCTGCAAGTGATTCGTGGCAGGACTGTCATGTGTTTGTCATGAAGGTTGGTCAACGCGCCTCTCACCGCCGGGGCCGCCAGCAGGGTGTTGGGACGCCGGGGCGTCTCCTCCGAAGGGCTGCTTCTGCCGACCTCCGCTGCAGCCATTAGCCTCTGGACATCATGAGCCTGAAGATGACGCCCGCCCACCTCAAGCGCTACCGCCAGATCGCCATGCTGCTGCTTCGCCACGGGCGCGGCGACCTGGTGCGGTCAGCGGGCATCGACTCACTCGTCGATGAGGAACCGTCCAACGGCACCACCGACGCAGCCGAGCGGCTGGCGGCCGACCTGGAGGGCATGGGGCCGACCTTCATCAAGCTGGGTCAGCTGATGTCCTCACGAGTCGACCTGCTCACACCGGCGTACATCGACGCACTGGCGCGGCTCCAGGACGACGTTGCGCCCTTTCCCATCGAGGAGGTCGAAGAGATCATCTCCAGTGAGCTCCAGGTCCGGCTGTCGAGCGTGTTCCCGACCTTCGATCGCACGCCCTTGGCGGCAGCTTCCCTGGGTCAGGTGCACCGCGCGACACTCCGGGACGGCCGCGAGGTCGTGGTGAAGGTGCAGCGCCCCGGCGTCCGGGGACAGGTCCTGGAGGACATGGAGGTCCTTGCGGACCTCGCCGAGACGCTCGACCGGCATACCCAGGTGGGCCAGCGCTACAGCTTCGTGGACCTTCTCGAGGAGTTCCGCAAGGCGCTGATCGGGGAGCTCGACTACCGTCGCGAGGCCGACAACCTCGCCACCATGAGGACCCTGCTCGAGTCTTACGAGCACATCGTCGTACCCGAGCCGTACCCGGACCTCACCACAGACCGCGTCCTCACCATGGAGTTCGTCGCTGGCAAGAAGGTCACGGATCTGGGCCCCCTGGGCAAGCTCGAGCTGGACGGTGCACCGTTGGCCGACGAGCTGTTCGCGGCCTACCTCGACCAGGTCCTGGTCCACGGCGTGTTCCACGCCGACCCGCATCCGGGAAACGTGCTCGTCGCGCCGGACGGACGGCTCGTCCTGCTCGACATCGGCATGATCGCGAGACTGGCACCTGCTGCCCGCGACAAGCTCGTGAAGCTGTTGCTCGCGCTCGCGGACGAACGACCGGACGACGTCACCCGGGTCGCGATCACCATGGGCGAACAGCTTCCTGGCTTCGACGAGGTCGCCTTCGGTCGCGCCGTCGCCGACGTCGTCGGGCGCGCGTCGGACTCGGCGGTCTCCGACCTCGACGTGGGCGCGATGGTCCTCGAGCTCACGCGCAAGGCCGGCGAGACCGGGCTCCGGATGGATCCCGAGCTCGTCATGCTCGGGAAGGCGCTGTTGAACCTCGACCAGGTGGCCGTCCAGCTCGACCCGAGCTTCGAGCCTCAGGAGGCGTTGCAGCGCCACCTCAGCGGGCTCATGAAATCGTCGATGCGCACGACACCGGCAGCGATGATGGCCTCGCTCCTGGAGGCCAAGGAGTTCGTCGAAGCACTTCCGGGACGTGTCAACCGAGCCTTCGACGCCATCGGAGAAGGAAACTTCGAGCTCCGCATCAAGGCGTTCGACGAGGACGAGTTCCTGCGCGGGCTGCACAAGCTCGCCAACGTCCTGGCCGCGGCAGTGGTGCTGGCGGCCATGATCCTGGCCTCCGCGCTGCTTGCCAGACCGTCAGGTGACGGGACGTCGGTCGAGAACCGGGTTGCGCTGGTGGTCTTCGTCGTCGCGGTCGTCGTTTCGCTGGGCATGCTGACCCGAATCGCCTTCCACAGCAGGAAGATCCGGACGAACCGACGAAGCTGAGGCTCCGCGCTCAGCCCACGTCGTCGTACGGGACGGCGGTGACCGGCAGGTTGAAGTGCTTCAACCGGTGCTCGAGGTCCTGGTGGAGCCAGGTCGCCACGCCATGCGAGGGGACGGCGAGCATGATCTCGTGGATCGGCTCGTTGTAGATCGTCTCCTCGATCGCGTCCATCGGATCGTGGCGCACCGACACCGAGCCGATGACCCGGTGACCGGCCCAGCTCTCGATCTCCGGGAGTGCGCGCAACAGGACCAGCTCAGCCTCGAGTGCCTTGTCGTGCCGCTCCGGGTGCAGAAGGTGCACCTCCGCGCGGGCTGGGTTCAGCACGACCAACCGGAACTGGACGTTGCCTTCGGCGGCGCGACGGGTGATCGCCGCCTTCAGTCCCGGGCCCGGGTCGGCCTGGTCCGTCACCACGAGGACGCGAGCGGGCGATGCGTTCGAGCTCAGCAGGTCCTGCGACACGTCAGGCTCCGGTGCGGGTCGGCTCGATGGGTCCGGGGTTTACGACCTCGGTCCGGTCTCGGTCCGTCTTCGTCAAGAAGATGACGACCGCGAGGATCGTGCCCAGGAAGACCAGGCTCGTGCCGAAGGTGCCCAGCCCGAGTCCGCCGTCTGCGCGCGGTGACGCCAGGTAGTCACCGATGTTCGCCCCGAGCGGCCGGGTGAGGATGTAGGCGAGCCAGAAGGACAGCACCGGACCGGCACCCAGCTTCCAGGCCACCAGAACAGCGACGATCAGACTCAGTGGCAGGAGCACCGACGTACCGGCGGACCAACCGGTGAGCTCGAGCGTCCAGTCGCCGGCTGCCGTGCCCAGGGCAAAGGTGACCAGCACGGTCAGCCAGTAGAAGCTCTCGCGGGGAGTGGTCACGATGGTGTGGATCGACAGCGTCCGCTCGCGGGAGTACCAGACGCCGAACACCGCGGCCAGCAGAACGGCGAACACGGTCGTGCTGATCCACAACGGCACGCCCTGCCCGTCGGTCAGGTTGTCGGTCAGCAGGGTGCCGACCACGCTGATCAACACGACGGCGAGCCAGTAGACGCTAGGGAGGTAACGCCTCAGCCGGAACTGCACGACCAGCGTCGCGATCAGTGCTGCCGAGAACACCACAGTGGTGTTGGTCAGGCCGAAGCCGAGAGTCTCGTTGATGTAATCGGCAAAGCTCTCCCCCACCGTGGTGCACAGGATCTTGATGATCCAGAAGTAGACGGTCACCTCAGGGACCTTGTTCAACATCTGTCGGGGCAGGCGGGTGCGTTGGATCGTCGTCATGACGGCAACGGTAAAGCGGACAACCTGGCAGCAACCTGACTGCGATCCAAGGCCTTCCTTTTAAGGATCTCAGGAACGTTGACAGCTCAAGGGCCGCGGAGCACTGTGCAATGTCGGCCGACTGTCAGATCCGAGCATTGCCACCAGTTATCGCCACTCGGGACGGTGGACAGTGACAGTGCATGCCCTGGAGGAGAGAGCGCATGCGCAGGTACAGGAAGACGATGGGTGTCGCGACAGTAGCGGCACTTGCCTTGAGTATGTCGATCAGTGCGGGAGCACAGGCGACAGCCACGTCCTCGTGGTCGATCATCCCGGTGATCACCGGACTCAACGAACCGCGAGGCCTGGCCTTCGACGGCACCGGTGCCCTCTACATTGCAGAGGCAGGCACTGCTGGATCAGGCACCCAAGGGGTCACGCACACCGGCGCGATCTCCAAGTACGACTGGAACGGTGGCGCGTTCGCAGCCTCGTGGTCCACGCCGTTCACCTCGATCTACGTCCAGGAGGGCGGGGACACGTCGGTGCTCGGCCCGGCCGCTGTCGCCAGCACTGGCACCGGCTGTCTACAGCACGACCCCGCAGAGCTGTCTCACTGCCGGGTGCTGGCCATCCTCAGCGAGTCCCACGCCGGACTCAAGGCTCAGACCGGCATCAACATCCCGCAGATGGGTCATCTCTACCGGCTCAACAGCAGGACGGGCACGTACAACAGCCGGAGCAATGTCGGCGACCAGAACTATGAGTGGACCGGCGACCACAAGAGCCTGTTCCCGGATGACTTCCCGGACTCGAATCCGTACGCGGTACTACGCACCCGTGGGCCTGACGGCCTCCGCACCTTTGTCGCTGACGCGGGCGCCAACACGATCTCCGAGAACCTGCGCGGGGGCGAGTCCCGCGTGATCGCCTACATCCCGAACGAGACGACCGTCGCCATGCGCGACGCGACTCCGACCTGCATCGCTCAGGGTCCGGACGGCGCCCTCTACGTGGGTGCGCTCGATCTGGTCTCGAACTTCGCGGCTGGTCCCGGTCTCTCGAACGTCTGGCGCGTGGATCCCAACTCGACCGACTGGCAGCACAACGCGACGTTGTGGGCAACGGGATACACGACGATCAACGGGTGCACCTTCGACCGTCAAGGCAACTTCTGGGCTTCCGAGCTGTTCTACCCGAACGCAGCCGGACCTCCCGGTGACCTTGCCATGGCACCCTTCGAGCACCCGAGCAACATCACACATCTCGGGGGCGGCTCGATTCCCCTGCCCGGCGGAGTTGTTCAGGGACGGGACGGCGCCATGTACGTGAGTGCAGGCTCCGCAGACCCAACCGCGAACTCGGGCGCGATCTTCCGGGTGGCCCGGAACTGAGCCGGAGTCGTACGGCAGGCCGACCCCTCCGTGGTCGGCCTGCCGTCGGCTGCCCGCGACCTGGCATCCACGAGATCTGCGGCGCCTCCCTGCGCCATACTTCGAGCATGGACGGCATGGGGTTCACCGGCGTACTGCGGCGATCCCCGAGACGCGGGGCGAGCTGAGCGTGGCGTGGACCTGTGCCGGCTGTGGCGGCGACAACCCGGATGCCACTCGCTTTTGTGGCCACTGCGGCAGCGCCCTGGGCGCCGCACCGGCGCCGGACCCGCCAATCGCGACACCGGTGCCGACCGGCGACGTGGCCAGCACGCTCCGCAGCTTCGTCTCGACCCAGGTGGCGGAACGTCTGGAGGAGTCGGAAGGACTTCTCGCTGAGGAACGCCGTCTGGTGACAGCCGTCTTCGCTGACATCTCGGGATTCACGGCCCTGGCGGAGCGCTACGACCCCGAGGAGCTCTCGGAGGTCATCGACCCGGTCATCGGGGCCTTGTCCGACGTGATCGCCAAGCACGGTGGGTACGTCGAGAAGTTCGCCGGCGATGCCATCCTCGCCTTGTTCGGAGCGCCCGTCAGCCACGAAGACGATCCCCAACGAGCCCTGCGGGCCGCACTGGAGCTGCACGACGAGCTCGCCCGAGTTCGCGAGACGCTCCCCCATGAGCACGATCTGACACTGCACGTCGGAGTCAACTCCGGACATGGCATCGCCAGGGTCTTCGGAAGCGATGCCCGGATGGACTACGCCGTCCTGGGTGACGCGGTCATCCTGGCGCAGCGGCTGGAGTCAGCGGCGCCCAACGGCGAGACGTACGTCGGGGAGACGACCTACCGGCTGACCAAGGAGGAATTCGAGTTCACGAGGGTTCCCGACCTCACTCTGAAGGGGAAGCCGGACCCGGTCCCGGCCTGGGGCCTGCTCGGAGCCGTCGTCCCCACACGTTCCACCGCAGATCGCCCGGCCGCGGGTCGCAACCGACCGCTGGTCGGCCGTGACGACGAACGGGCCGCGGCGCTGGCGTGCCTGGACCGGGTGTTCGCCGAGGTGGGCGGCGGCGTCGTCGCGATCGTCGGAGAAGCCGGCGTCGGGAAGTCACGACTCACCCAGGAGCTGGCGACCGAGGCGACCCGGCGGCAGGCCACCTGGATGGAGGTGCACTGTCTTCCGCACGGAGCGGCCCTGACGTACTTCCCGTTCGCACAGCTCCTTCGGGCCTTTGCCGGGATCGACATCGAGTTTCCTCCGCAGGCGGCCACCACGACTGTGGTCTCGGCCCTCAGCGCCGTCGGATCCCAGGACGTCGCCCCGTACTTCCTCCGCCTCCTCGGACTGCCACCCGCGGCGGGCTTGCCTGACGTGGAGAATCTCGAGCCGGAGGCGTACCGACACGGACTCCACGGGGCCTTTTCAGCCTGGCTGAACATATTGGCGAGCCAGGCACCGCTCGTCATCATGATCGAGGACTGTCACTGGATGGATGCCGCCTCGCGGTCGCTCATGCAGGACCTGCTCCACAACCCGGCCGCCGACAGCTTTCTGCTGCTGCTGACGTCGCGTCCGGAGGGCGAAGCCGACCTCGACGACATCATCGCCTCGGCTCATCGGCATCGCACCGAACGGCTGGTGCTCGGACCGCTCGATGACGCAGCAGTCGACGCGCTGCTACGCAGCCTCCTCGACGGGCCACCACCCAGCCGGTTCTCGGCGCTCGTGGCCGAGCGTGCCGGCGGCAACCCCTTCTTCGTCGAGGAGCTGGTCCGCGCGCTCCGTGACGAGGGCGCGCTCGTCCCGACCGAACAAGGGTGGCAGTTCGCGCACAGCTGGGAGGAGGGTTCGGTGCCGCTGAGCCTCGAGGGCGTCCTCTCGGCCCGGATCGACCTCCTCCCCCCGATAGCGAGAACCAGCCTGCTCGAGGCATCCGTCATCGGACGGCGCGTTCCCGGCCAGCTGCTCGCGCGACTATCTTCTACGTCGGCCCAAGGCGTGGACATCCTCGTCGACAAAGGCTTTCTCGATCATGTCGTCGACGTACCCGACGAGCTCCAGTTCCACCATGCCCTCGTCCAGGATGCTGCCTACTCACGACTGCTCAGGCGGCAGCGCCGCACGCTGCACCGCAGGGTGGCCGAGCTCGCCGAGGACATGTACGGCGATGGCGACGACGTCATCGACCTGTTGGCGCGCCACTGCTACCTGGGCGAGGTAGGTCCGAAGGCGATCGACTACCTCGTACGCGCAGGTGGTCGTGCTGCCCGGCTCTTCGCCAACGAAGCCGCGATCCTGCACCTGACCCGTGGCCTCGAGCTGGCGCGTCGCGATCCGGAGCGCGCTGAGGGAAGGGCCGACCTGCTCCTCGGTCTCGCCGATCTGCACGAGCTCACCGGCAGCTACGACCAGGCCTTCGACCTGTACCGCGAGGCCGCCAAGCTGCCGGACGAGGCGCGCGCCTGGCGAGGAATGGCCTCGGTGCGGCGTAGGCAGGGCCGGTACGCCGATGCAGAGCACATCATCGACGATGCCTTCGCCAACGTGACCGCGGACCAGAACACGTCGCTGTGGCTCGAACGCGCCTGGACCCTTGCGGTCGAGGGCAGAACGACGGACACCATCGAGGCAGCTGAGGCCGGTCTGCTGACGGCAGCGCCCAACGATCCGCTCCGTCCCTACCTCCTCATCCAACTGGCCCGGGCCCAGCACAGCCAAGGCGCTGAGGAGCCCGCGCTGGCCAACTCGACCCAGGCTCAGCAGTTGCTCGAGGACCAGCACGACCAACGGGGTCTGGCGACCGCCCTCCGGCTCACCGCCGGCATCCACCTGCGTCGCCGCGAGGTCGACAAGGCCGAGGCGGCACTGCAGCGTGGGCTCGCGGTTGCCGAACGGGTGGGAAACGTGGAGGAGCTGGGTGGCTGTCTGATCAACCTCGGCATGGTCGAGCACCAACGGGGCAACCTCGATGCCGCGATCGACTACGACCGCCGGGCGATCGCAGAGTTCGAGCGCATCGGCCACGGCTCCGGACGTGCGATCGGGTACTCCAACCTCTCCGAGAAGCTCATGGACCGTGGCGATCTCGACGACGCACTCCGGAGCTCAGAGACTGCACTTGCGATCGCGCGCGCCATCGACCACACGCCGACCGTCGCCGACGCCCTGCAGATGATGGCAACGATCTACCTACGGCGCGGCGAGTACGAGACGGCGGCCGAGCATGCCGAACAGGCCGTCCAGGTCAACCTCGACGTGGACGCACGGAGCTATGCGGCCGACGCCGCCGAGGTGGCGGCCCAGGCGTGGACGCTGGCCGGCGACGACGAGCGGGCCTCCGCGGCCCGCGCCCGGGTCACCGAGCTGGGCAGCTGACGAACCGGCAGCCGCCAGCGACAGCCGTCAGTGGAAGTCTCGGCTCGGCGTGGGACAGTTGGGGTCGTCCGGTATCTGCGCAGCCCCGGCATCCGGAGCCCGGTCGGCGATGTGCTGCTTCCCCATGACCGTTGCCGCATACACGTCGACGAGTGAGCACGGCGTCGACGGGTCCGGGTCGGCGACTGGCAGGCTGAACACCAGCCGTCCCAGTGAGTCGATCGTGTACGTGGTGCTGCTCACGGTGGCGCTGCCCGGGGCCTCCGGTGTCGCGTAGACGGTGTACGTCACCTGCTTGCACGCCGGCTTCGCCGTGGTGAGACCGAAGGTCACCGTCGTACCGTTCCAGACACCGACGCCATCGACGATGTCCGCGCAGGCCGGACCCTTCGTGTCGCCGGCAGCATGCGCGGGAGCGATCATCAACCCAGCGGCAAGTCCAGCCGCTGAGAGCACGAGCACAACCCGAGCCTTGAGATATTCCGTCGTCATCTCGTCTAACCCTTCTTGATCGTGGTGTTGCCGGTTCCGTTGAAGGTCCAGGCGGGCACACTCGAGAATCCTGAGACGGTCAGCGTGAGCTTCTGGTTCGGCTTGAACGTCTTCTTGATGTACGCACCGAGCAGCTGCCGGTCGAACGTGGCAGTGCCCACCTGCTCCTTCTTCCCTGTGGTGACCTTCCACCCGACGTTCGGTGAGAACAGCTCGTCAGTCACCGCGAAAGCGATCGGCGCGCTCGGACCGCTGAGCGGAATCCCCTTGATGCTCGTGATGCTCACGCTGCCGGGGACGACGCTCGTCAGGTCAGGGGTTCCGTGCTCCCGCTCGATGGCGACGTTGACGTAGTTGCCCTGCGCAGACGTGTTGAGGGTCGTGGGGGTGAATTTCATCTCCGGGTGGAACAGCTGTCCGGAGGGAGTGGGGACGCAGGGCGTGAGGTCCTGGCCGTCCGGGATCCCGTCACCGTCGCTGTCGAGGTTGATGCTGTCGCCGTTCGACGCAGCCCCGGACGGGAAACAGCCCTGGGAGTTCTCGAACGTGTCGGGCAGCCCGTCATGATCCTGGTCGCCCACGACATGGATCGTCGTGGACGTCACGTTCATCAACCCGGTGTCGGGGTCGGTGACTGTCAGCGTGACCGGGTAGTCCCCAACGGGCAGCGGGTGGTAGTCCACCGTGCTCCCGAGGGCAGTGCCCCCGTCGATGCTCCACGACAGGTACACGTCGGCGACCTGGCGGAGGCGGCCGTCGATGCCCTCTCCTTGCAACGCGATGGACTGCCACTCGAGGAAGGTGGCGTCCTGCACCGGGTCCACGATCGACGCGACCGGTCCCTGTGCGGAGTTGCCGACAGTCTGGTTCTGAATCAAGGGGTTGAAGCCCGGTTGACCGGGGAACGGGGCGCTGCCGAAGAAGTCACTCAGCACACCGGTCACCGTTCCGCCGCCCGACCCGCCACACAGCTGCGACTCGTCGAAGGTCTGGTCGAAGAGGGCCTGGGCGTCCGGCGTACCGACTCCGGTGAAGCCGGTCGGCTCGAGCGCCAGCCCGAGCACGGAGCGCTCGGGACTGCCTGGGCACTGGTAGTACAGCGTGAGGCGAAGGTTCTCCAGGCTCGCCTGGTCGGTGTTGCCGCCGACGATCCCGCCGGCCGCCGTCACCGCTACCCCGGCGGCTGCCGACTGCTCCAGCATGATGTCGGTCTGCCAGCCGGTCGGCGGAGTGGGGAACTCGTCCTGGAAGGCCGAGAGGCCACGACGGACGTACGACGGCTGACTGCCATACTGCCCGTCGATCGCGGGCGGGTCCGCTGGCGGCGTCGGCCCGGTTGTCACGTCGTAGTCAACGGCCGAGTCGAGAGTCCGGAGCGTACCGTCGGCGTTGTAGGCAATGACACCGTCTGTGCCCCAGGAGGGCTCGGTTTCCCAGTTGTCGGTCAGGACGTTGGTCACCCCGCTGCCGTTGGAGGCGATGGCGATGATTCCTTGGGCATCCATGTTTTCGTCGTGTCCGCTGAAGGCGATGCGATCGTCCCCGGGGGTCTGCGACCACGATGGATCGAAGCCCTCCGAATCATCGGTGATCAAGGGCAGGGGCACATGGCCACCGACGGAGTTCATCGTGTAGAGCTGCCCCTCTCCGTCGTCGAAGGCGATCTGCGCTCCATCCGGTGAGTACGACGGATTGTCGGCTTGGATTTGCAGCGATGTTGAGCCGTCGAAAATCCTCACCGCGGACCCGATCTGGGGAGAGCTCCCGCTGGTGGTGACCGGCACCCTGTACAGAGAGCCGTCCTCAGCAGCAAAGACGATCGCGCTTCCATCGGGCCGCCAGGCGGGATGCCTCGGGTACGGCGCTCCAAAGAACGTCGCCCTCTGATTCGGGTCAGACGTCGAAGCGACGGTCAGCGCCGGGCCGTCCACATCACTGATCCACGCGATCCACTGGCCGTCGGGGCTGAGCGCCGGGTCACGCTCATCGAAAGCAGCGGTGTTGGTGTAGTTCACGAAGGCGTCACCGTCACCTCCCGACGAGCTGTCGACCGAAAGCTGCTCCAGGGTGGGCTGACCGTTCTGGGTCGAGCCGAACAGCACCACCGGGTTCCCCGTCGGGGGCTGGTAGACCAGGCGGATGTTGTTGCGGTCGGCGTCCAGCGGGAACGGCACGGCCAGCGAGATGAGGCCGATCGGCGAGGTGTGGTCGGGCGCTTGCTGCCCGATGTGCTCGGACTCGCCGAACACGACGGCGACCTTGGTCTGCGTGGTGACCGTCGTGCCCCGCAGGAACTGGAGCGTGTAGCGACTGGTGGCAGGTGGCGTGGTGAACGCAGCGGGTGGACCGCCATAGCTCTCGACGATGTGCGTGCCCGCAGCGGTGTTGTCCGTCGTCCCCGACATCAGGAACGTAGGTCCGGCGCCGACACCACTGACGGTGCCGACCGTGCCGGTGGTCAGGCAGTCCGCGTTCGGGCGGCCACCGAGGCGACAGGTGAGGAACTCGTAGTCGCGCTTCTCGTAGACCGTGGAGTCCTGGTGCCACCCGGTCGTCTGGCTGCGCATGACCGTGCGGTCGTCAGCCAGGAAGCTGCGGGTCGTGATGTTGTACGCACGGTTGGTGCCGGCGTCGGCCTCGGTGTACTTCGAGTGGGTCGGGTTGAGCGGGTCCGCCCACGGGTTGGCCGTTGTCCCCGGGCCTTCGGCCCCGAAGGTGTGGGCGATCTCCATCGCCATCAGGGTGCCGGCAGTCGACGGAGTGCTCGTCCCTGGCACGAGTCGTACCCACGCCTCAGGACTGTTCGGGGACGCCATCCCCTCGGCGCAGCCGGCGGAGCCGCTCGACGACTGGTCGCTCGAGACGACGCCGAGCACGATGTCGGCCGTCGGGTTGGCGTCCGGGTTGCTGGGGTTGGCCGAGTTCGCCGCGTTCCAGTCGTTGCGGTACTGGGCGAGCTGCCCTTTCACTGCGTCGAAGCTGTTGAGATTGCCGCAGAACCTGCCGCTGGCGTCTCGGGGCACGCTGAGCACACCGGAGTTGATGGCGTACCGGATCCCGCCCACGCTCGACGACGACGTGAGGGGTCCGGTCAGCTGACCGCCGGTCTTGGGCACGGGAAGCATCCGGGACAGGTTGTTCAGGCCCGCCTGCAGGACGCTGCTGTCCACGCTGGTGAGCGCGGCTCCCATGGGAACGACCAGGATGCGCAGCGCCTTGGTCCGCTGCTCCACCGTGGCCGACATCGCAGCGCCGCCACCCGAGATGGCGGAGATCGTGGTGGGCGTGGTCGACGTGGTGACGTTCAGGGTCGCCGTGAACGTCGCTGTGAAGCGCGTCGAGGGATCCGCCGACACCAGATCGGTGCCCGGGATGACGAACTTGGGGTCTCCGGCAGCGTCCGGGGCGGGCGCACCGGTGTACGCCGTCAGGGGCGCCGGCGACGAGGAGCTCACCGGGTTCAACGTGGGGTAGGTCTTGCTCGGCGAACCGGGGATGTTCATCGTGAGGGTGGCACCGGTGAGGCTCATGGCCTGGTTCTTGGCCGCGCAGGTCGGCTTGCTGATGAACAGCCTGACCTCGGTCTCCTTGCCGCGCGTCAGGACGGCGTAGGTGCCGACACCCTGGTTGATGGTGAAGTCACGCAGCTGAGGAGCCAGCGAGCAAGCAGGCGCCGCGTTCGCTGGGAGCTGGCCCGCCTGAGGAAGACACAGCACCACGCCGAGCAACAGGGCAAGCAGGGCCGGTCGTTCGAATCGAGCCGTGGCCCGGAGAATGCCTGGTCTGTGGCGGCCGCGACGCGGTGAGCTCATCTGGACCCCTTGGTAGCAAGCATCATCGACTGACCGACGGGGGTGGCCGTGAGTCGATTGACGCTATCCCGTGGGGACGCCGCTGCACACCCTTTTGCCCGGCAAAATCGCCCCGGTGGCCTACTTTGACGGATTGTGACGGCAACCTTGCCGTGAGGTATCGCGGGCGTCACTATATTGATAGTTCTATGCACCTTGAGCCACCTGCCCGCCACCTGCCACGGAGCGAGCGCCATGACCGAACAGGCAGCGATCGACGAACTCATCGCCCGCGCCCGCACCGGACTCGACCGTGTTGAGCCCGCCGCTCTCGCTGAGGAGCTCGCCGCCGGTGCGCTGCTGGTCGACACCAGACCGGTCGAGCAGCGACAGCGCGACGGCGAGCTGGCCGATGCCGTGATCATCGACCGCAACGTGCTCGAGTGGCGCCTCGATCCCACCTGCCCGCATCACCTGCCGGAGATGAGCGACCCGCGACGTCGAGTCATCATCGTGTGCAACGAGGGCTACAGCTCGAGCCTGGCCGCCGCGACGTTGCGCCGGATGGGTCTGTCCCGTGCAACGGATCTGGTCGGCGGTTTTCAGGCGCTGCTGTCGTACGCCGAGGCGTCGACTCCCTCGACTCCCTCTATGACAGAGCCTCAGGTCAGCGGATGAGGTCCTGTTGCATCGCCCAGAGGCAGGCGGCAGCTCTCGTCGACACACCGATCTTCGTGTAGACGTGCTGGATGTGGTGATCGGCCGTCTTCGCCGAGATCGTGAGCCGCTCCGCGATCCCTCGGGTCCAGCGTCGCGGTGTGGCGGCCACCTGCCGAAGAGGAGGCCGGTGGCCGTCCTCAGGCGAGTTCCTCGATCACGGTGCGGGTGGCGAACCAGCCGCACAGCAATGACATGACCAGCCCGAAACCGATCGTCGCCACCGCAACACTGGACGCGGCGGCGATGGCACCGAGGGCCGGCAGGGACAGTGGCGTCAGAGCCATGTCGCCGAGGCTGGTCACCGACGAGACCCGTCCGATGTGACTCGGGTCGACGGTGCGCAGGAACGAACCCGAGAGCCACACCGACGCCATACCGGCCGTGAGACCCACCACGGCCATGCCCGTGACAACACCCGGCAGCCAGGCCACGCCGACAGCCGCCAGCGCCAGGCCTTGCACGACGAGCACCCGGAATCCTGCGGCGGCGCCATGGCTGGGTTGCCAACGGATGCCGACAAGACTTCCGACGATGGCGCCGGCCGCCAGGGCTGCGTCCGCGACCCCGAGCCAGTGCGCACCCCATCCGGACTCGCTGATCCGCAGCGCGAGAGCCAGCGCGGTGATCGGCGTGACGAACACGTTGAGCGCGGTGAGCCCGATCACGAACAGCCGGGCGGACGGTGTGTGTCGCAGGTAGGAGACGCCGTCCAGGAAGGTGTCGCGCCAGCGGGAGTGTGCAGCCCGTGGCGACGGAAACCGTTGCCGCACAACGAGGACGAGCACGATCGCAACGACGAGGAACGTCACCGCATCGATCACCATCACGGCCACGACGCCATGCCAGGCGACCAGCACCCCGCCGGCTGGTGCGCCGACCAGACGGGCGATCCGACCGCTGATCTGATTGACCCCGCTCACCGTCCCCAGCTCGTCACTCGGCACGAGCTGACGGACCAGGGCAGCTCCGGCGGGGATGGTGAGGCCACTCGCCACGCCGAAGGTGAGTGCGAGTGCGGCAAGCGTGTAGGCGCCGGTGAGGCCGGTGGACCAGGCGAGTGCAGCCGTGAGGAGTGCGGCGGCCTTGGTGAGCTGTCCGGCCACTTGTACGCGGCGTGGGTCGAACCGGTCTGCGATGACGCCACCGAGCAGCAGCAGGGCTGCCTGCGGAAACATCTCGACGCCGATGATCACCCCGGCCCCGGCCGCAGACATCGTATGGACTGCGGTCCACGCCAACGCCACTGCCCAGGCCGCATCCCCGAACCAGGAGACGGTGGTGCCGCTGATCCAGGCCAGCACCATCCAGTCGCGCCGTAGCGGAGGCGTGCCTGTCTCGGCACGCGCCTGGGTCGTGCTGGTCACGGTCGGACCGGTCCGCTGGGGAAAACTCGCGCGACGACGCGCACGGGTCGGCGCTCCGACCAATCCTGCTCAGCCGCTCGGCGAGCAAGGCAGTCTGCAGACCACGCGGCGATCACGTCGGTCAGCCGACTGCCGAGTTCAGCCAGCTCATCGGCTGTGGCGGACACCATCGTGTCGGTCGACGTGGCACTTCGCCGCCAGGACTCGTCGCTGTCGCTCCTCGAGGTCATCCACGCCTGCACCGCACGGACCTGGTGGCGGAAGTTCTCCGTCTCGGCGGCGTCCGCTACCCGGCGGCCCATCGTGCCCGGCGGGAAGTCGTCGGCGCTCCAGGACAGCTCTCGCGGTGTCGTGCGCCACCAGCTCTCGCGGGTGTCGCGTGCCAGCTCTGGTGCGGGCGCGACGAAACCGTGCTGATGAAGCGTTTTCAGATGATGGCTGACCGAGCCCGCTGCAAGTCCGCTGCGGTCAGCAAGCCGGCCGACCGAAGCGGGTCCCTCGGCCCCGAGCAGCTCCACCAGCCACCTGCGCGTGGGGTGGTGGAAGGCGATCAGGACGTCGAGGAGCTCGCTTCCCGACTCGTCCCCTGGAGGCCTCGGTGGGCTGGTGGCGCGGTGTCGCTCTGCGGCCGTCTTGCGTGGCATGGCGACATCTTGGTCGCCGCCCGTCCGTCATACAAGAGCGCTTGTATAACTTCAACCGGCCGCTTCGACGATCGTGGTCAACCACTGGATGGCGACTTCGCCAACAACTACTACGTGGCACACCGGAGCCGCCCGGCTGCCGCTTGAGGGTCCTGATCAGCTGATGGTGATGTAGTCGACCAGGCCCTTGGTGAAGTCGTCGCCGGGCTTGGCGCCGAGCATGACCGGTTGGGTGTTGGAGATCGAGCCGACCTGGACCGACTTGCTCGCCTTCGAGGCTCCGTCGACGTACAACGAGACCTTGCTGGCGGTCTTGATGCATTGCATGGTGTGGGTGCCGGTGCCCAGGTTGCTGCCACCCGAGACAGTCGCGACCTTCGAACCACGGAAGCGGCAGAATCCCTTGCCACCCGGCAGGATCTCGACCTTGAAGTCACCACCCTTGGTGCCCGCCAAACCCTTGCGCAGAAGGTCGTAGTCATCGCCGGATGCCGGGTTGCCGCCGAGGGTGAAGTTGATCGTAATGGTGATGTCAGCCGCACCAGGGTTCAGGGACGCGGAGTTCGGGACGCTCACGTAACCGCTGTGCCCATCGAACGTGTAGCCCGTGCCGTCGCGGGTGACACCACCGTGGATGACACCGTCGTTGTGGTTGCCCGACGAGTCGAGGGCTTTGCCGGATTTCTCGTTGAACTGCCAGCTCGCCCCGAACGTCACGGCGTCGGCGCTCCCGGCGCCCACCAGTCCGATGGCGCAGGCGAAAACCACGGCCCCCACAAACTGCCGTTTGCGCATGTTCGTTCGCATGACCCCTCCACCCCGTCCTGGCACAGGTAGCCGATCTCGTGTCGTCATTGAACCACCGAAGGCAACCCCAACAGGGGCAAAGGACGAGAAGTCCGAATCACCCCCCTCGTCCTGGCAAAGACCCTTTTGGCGCCCAACGATGCGTGGTCAATCCTGGAGGTCAGGCGTCCTTGCGTAGGACGCGGGGGTTGTCCGACCGCCGCGGTGAACGTGCGCGTCAAAGGGGACTGGTCCGCGCCGATGTACCGGCCGCTGCAGTCACACGATCACCCGGCCGCCGGTGACGTCGAGCGTGACTCCGGTGACCCACGAGGCGTCTTCGGAGAGCAGATAGGCGGCAGCGCCGGCGACGTCCTCCGGTTGACCGAGGCGACCGAGGGGAAAGGTGTCGGCGAGATCGGCCTGCTGCTGCTCAGACATCGCCGTGGTCATCTTCTCGTTGAGCACGGCCGACGGCGCCAGACAGTTCACGCGGATCCCACGCGGGCCCAGCTCTACGGCCAGGTGGCGGGAGAGCATGGCGACACCCGCCTTGGCTGCGGCATAGGCAGCGGCCGCCTGGCTGGGCTGTCGGGCCGCCGCGGATGACATCGTCACGATCGAACCCCGGCCCCGAGCGAGCATCGCCGGAAGCGCAGCTCGGATGGTGAGGAAGGTCGCGGTGAGATCGCCCTCGATCACGCGGCGCCACTCGTCGGGCTCGACCTGCTCAGTGGGGCGCGGCCGGCCGTTGCCACCGGCGAAAGCCGCAAGTAGCTCGACCGGGCCGAACTGTCGTTCGAGCTCTTCATAGGCTTTCTCGAGCGCCTCGTGGTCAGTGGCGTCCGCAGGTACGGCACTCGCGGTGCCCCCGTCGGCCCGGATACGAGTAACCACCTGGTCGATCGCGGTCCGGTCGCGGCCGCCGACGCCGACCAGCGCGCCGTACCCAGCGAGTCGCCGGGCCGTGGCAGCACCGATTCCGCGGGACCCGCCGGTGACCATGGCGACCCGGCCGGCCAGACCTGTGCGTGGTGTCGGACTCGAGTCCATCGTCAACCCCTTCGGAGAAACCTTCTGCTGTCGGTTCGACGGTATTCGTCCCTCTCAGACGCCGGCAGCGTGGGTCTCGACCCCTGGGCGGCAGGGTTGTGATCACGCCCGTCTGACACCGGAGTTCAGTCGCGGACCAGTCCGGGAGGAAGGCAGTCCTCGTCCGGACCGACCCGTGCGGCCTTGATCAGCGGGTGGCTCTGCAGCGCCGAGATCAGCGGTTCGCCGCCGCCGATGTCGATCCAGGTGTCGTCCCACAGGGCAGAGACGAGCCAGGAACGGTCAGCGGGAAACACAAGGTCGGGTAGCGGGCCGTCGCCGCGCATGTGACCGATCCGCCAGGTCAGGGCTTGCTCGGGACCTGCTTCGACCAGGACGTAGGGCCAGTCCCAGTACAGGGACACCCTGGACGACGCCGGGAACACGACGTCATGTGCGCCCGTGTCGAGGTATCCCAGCCACCACGGCTGTTCAGGCGTGTGGGCCGTGAGCACCTCGACCAGCGCACGTTCGTGTGCCCCGCAGTTGATGCCATCGGGAGGGTAGGCAGTGGCATAGGCGTCGAACACCGGCGGGATCGCGGTGGTGATCGACGTACCTTGCGTCGTGTGGCCGACGATCCAGGCCACGTGCGCGGACGTGCCGAGCCGCCATTCCTGTCCGTCCTTGGTGACCTCCAGCGGGGCATCGACGCTGACACGTGGAAAGTCTGGCGGGGCGATACCGGGAGCCGGATACCAACCAGCGCCGGCGCGCCCATCCTGCGGGGTGTCCATGAACCCATCGAAGCCGATGTCAAGCCCGAATGCACCGGCGGCTCTAGTCGTTGGGCACCAGCTGCAGGTGTTGCCCTCGCTCTGCAGCGACGTCGTGGACGATGGCGATCAGGATCATCGACGCGTCGTCGAGCAGGTCCTCCGTGCTGATCGCGCCGATCTGGTCGTGCTTGATCTCGGGGACGTCGTCCCTCCCGACCAGCTCAAGGAGCTGCTGGAGGTCACAGGCCCGGACCACTTCCTCCAAGCGGGCCAGGTAGCGCTGTGTTCGAGGACCCGTCATCGAGACTCATTCCTCCCGCTCGCCCCGTCCGTATGCCTGCGCCCCCTGTACCCCGCCCGGACAGCGTCATGCAGGGCGCTCGTCGGGACGCGTGAACAGCGAGGAGGACTGCGCGTTTCGGTCACTGACGGGCACCACCGTAGCGTGGACGACAGCCGCAGACCCGGGAACACCGCACCCAACCTCGAGGAGCAGCACCCATGAGCTGGACCACAGCCGATATTCCCTCCCAGCAGGGCCGCGTCGCGGTCGTGACCGGGGCCAACGGCGGTCTGGGGCTCGCGATCGCGCGGGCGCTGGCCGCCAAGGGCGCCCACGTCGTGATGGCCGCACGGAACCAGGACAAGGCCGAGGCTGCGAAGGCCGACATCCTCGCCTCCGACCCGGCTGCGGCCCTGGAAATCGTCGAGCTGGACCTCGGATCTCTTGCCTCGGTCGAGTCAGCCGCCAAGACCATCCTCGACCGGCACGACCGGATCGACGTGCTCGTCAACAACGCCGGCGTGATGGCGATGCCCGAAGGGCGGACCGCCGATGGGTTCGAGACCCAGCTCGGCGTCAATCACCTGGGGCACTGGGCGCTCACCTCCCAACTGCTGCCGGCGCTGTTGCGCGCCGAGGCCGCCCGGGTCGTCTCGATGACCAGCGTGGCGCACCACCTGTCTCGCGGGGTCGACCCCGACAACCCCCACCTGCAGGGCACGTACGGTGCCTGGGCCGCCTACAGCCAGTCCAAGCTGGCCTCCTACCACTTCGCCCTCGGCCTTCAGGAGGAGTTCGCAGCCGCCGGCGTCACGGCCATCAGCCTCGTGGCCCATCCCGGCCTGACGAACTCCGACCTGCAGACGCACACCCTCGACCAGGGAGCAGCCGGCTTGCTCGGTTGGTTCTCCGAGAAGCTGGCCAAGACCAGCGGCATGACGACAGACCAAGGCGCACTCCCCGCCTTGCGCGCAGCAACCGAGCCCGCGGCCGTCGGCGGTGCGATGTATGCCCCGTGGTTCATCTCCGCAGGCGCCGCCGTACGCCGGCCGATCCTCCGGCCGGGCAACCGCAAGGCGATCACCACCTTGTGGGCGGTCTCCGAGCGCGAGACCGGGATCACGCTCGACGTGGCTCGAGCACTCCAGAGGTGAACCTCTGAGCCGTCCCGGAGCCCGGCACCACTCCTATCGGGCGGCTGGGTCCGGGGTCGCCGGAGGTGATGCCCGCCCTGACCCTGGCGTCGGCCCAGGCGTAGCCACTTCGACAACGGTGTGCTCGTAGGGAAGGTCGATCCGGGACTGCTCGGTGGCCTCGACGACCGCGATGATGGCGGCGTTGCGGACCTCCCACACGTCTGCGATCCGGGGCGGGTGCCAGTAGCGCACGCGGATGTTGATCCAGGATGCGGCGAGCTCCTCGACCCAGGCCTGCGGGTGGCGCCCGGCGTCGATGCCGGGGACCCCGCGCACGGCGTCAATCAGGACGTGGCGCGCGCCGGTCCGACCGTGGCCGCGGCGGGTCTGATCCTGGCCGGCACGTTCGCGTCGCTGATGCTCGGTGGGAACGGACTGCTGTTGACGATGGGCTTCGCGATCTCTCTCGGCATCTTCATCGCAACGTTCGTGATGGCGATGTTCTCCACCCCTGCACTCACGGCCCTGATCGGCCACGCAGCCTGGTGGCCCGGACACGGGGACGAGGCGTCACCAGAGCACGGGCAGTCCGAACACCCGGCGTGAGCCGATCGAGCAGTCGCGGACAGCCGGCGGACTGCTTCCATGGCGGTTTGCCGTGCCGGGATGGTCACCGAACGGATCCGTATGGAAGACTTCTCGCGCTCGGCATACGGCGAAACGGAGCCCCTATGACCACCCCCATGGAAGTCTGGCAACAGGTCGCCGACAGGTGGACCGAGGTCATCAGTCAGGTCGGCAACGACCAGTGGGACAACCAGACCCCGTGCGCGGACTGGACGGTGCGCGATCTCGTCGACCACCTGCAGTGGCATGCGCAGGCACTGAACATGCTGGGTGCCGACACGAACCCGCAGGATGGCTGGGGCCAGATCCGCCCGGCTCTCGACGCGGTCCTGGCAGACCCGACCAAGCTGCAAGGCACGGCTGCTGAGTTCGGCGGCATGCCCAAGCCCGACCTGGCCGCCTTCCTGATCGGTGACCGGCTCATCCATACCTGGGACCTCGCCCGATCGATCGGCGTCGACGACACGTTGCCTCCCGATGCCGTCGCGGCGACGATGGCCGGCCTGCAGCACGCGCCCGGCGAGTTCCTGCGGAGTCCGAATCCGCTCGGCATACCCATGATGGGGCAGCCACTCGCACTGTCCGACGATGCCAGCGACCAGGACAAGATGCTCGCTTTCGCTGGGCGCCGCCCCTAGCACCGTGGTCAGCACCGTGGTCAGCACCGTGGTCAGCACCGCGGTCAGCACCGTGGTCAGCACCGTGGTCAGCACCGGGGGTCCGGAGTAGAGCCACAGTCTGCTGCGGAGACACTCACTGCGGTCATCGCCGTATGCAAGACTCGGGCTCGTGAGCGGGGACCCGCAGCCCGGGAACCTTCCGATGGCGGCCACGTCGCTGGTCGGTCGTGAGGGACTGCTGACCGAGGTCGCCGCCCTCGTCCGGGCAAATCCGCTGGTCACGCTCAGCGGTGTCGGCGGTGTGGGCAAGACACGACTGGCACTCGCTGTCGGCGCCGAGCTTGCGAGCGACTTCCCCGACGGTGTGTGGATGGTCAGGCTCGCTTCGATCGCGGATCCTGACTCGGTGCCGTCGGCCATCGCTACTGCGCTTGGCATCACCCCAGAAGGCGATGCGCACGTGATCGACACCGTCGCCGACGCGATCGCAGGGCGACGACTGCTGTTGCTGCTGGACAACTGCGAGCACGTGCTCGACGCCGCAGCGTCGGCCATCCGCAAGATCCTCGCGCGGGCCGGGTCCGCCAGGATTCTGGCTACCTCACGTGAGTACCTGTGGACCGCCGGCGAAGCCCTGCTGTCCGTGTCGCCCTTGGCGCTCGAAGGTGGGGTCGAGTCCGATGCTGTCACGTTGTTCGTCGAGCGCGCGCGCACGGTGCGACCGGGCTTCGGCCTGGAGGAGCCGGAGTCTGCAGCGGCTGTGATCGAAGTCTGCGCAACCCTCGATGGCCTGCCGCTGGGGATCGAGCTGGCCGCGGCCCGGATGGCCGCGATGAGCCCGGTCGAGGTCAGGGACCGGCTGGGCAGCCGTTTTCGATTGCTGACCGGCCCGGAGCACGGTCCGGACCGGCAGCTGACGCTTCGTCGTGCAGTGGACTGGTCGTACGACCTCCTCGATGAGGAGGAACGAGAGTTGCTTCGCATCGCGTCTGTGTTCTCCGGCGGTTTCGATCTCTCGGGCCTGCACGCTGTGGCCGGCGGCATCGATGAGGTGGAGGTTCTCGCCGGGCTCGATTCCCTGGTACGCAAATCGCTCGTCGTCGCGGAACACGCCGTCGCGCACACCAGGTACAGCCTGTTCGAAACCATTCGACAGTTCGCCGAGGATCGCCTCACGGAGGCCGGCGAGCATGACGCGGTCCGCGATCGGCACGCCGCGTACTTCGGCCTTGCTGCCTCCACGCGATGGGACCACTGGAACGGTCCGGGCTGGCGTGACAGTGTCGACTGGGTCGAGATCGAGCTGGCCAACCTACGCTCCGCACTGGGCTGGAGCACGGCACGCGATGACCTCGTCGTGGCGACCGACATCGCCGCGCACGCTGCGTTGCTGGGCTTCTCGGTCGAGCTGTTCGAGACCGTTGGCTGGGCCGAGGACCTCCTTGACGCGGCCACGGCGGCCGACGTGCCTCGGCTTCCGCGCCTGTATACGGCAGCGGGTTATGCCTGCTTCGTCGGACGTGCGGAGTCGGCCGTCGTCCACGCGCACCGGGCAACCGAGCTCGAGACGAGAGCGGGTTACGAGCCTTGCGAGCCGGGATACGCCGCCTTCATCGAGGCTCTCGCGCACGTCTACTGCGGCGACCTCGACCGCTACGTTGAGCTCACGGGCACCGTGGCGGAACTGCCGGGGCCATCGCGAGCATTCGGCATCGCTGCTTACGTCGACGGCCTGCAGTCGGCCGGTCGCGTCGATGAGGCGCTCGAGCTCACTGACGCTGCGGTTGCCGCGGCCCGCGAGGTCGGCAACCCCTACTGGATCGCCTACACGCTGTGGATCGTCGGGTTGGCATTCTCGAAGGTGGACGCCCAGCGTGCGCTCTTGGCCTGGGACGAGGGCGTCGAGTTCGTCGCTGAGCATCGTGTCGGGTTCTTCGAAGGCTTCATGGCCCGTGACGCCGCGCGGTTGCACACGTCCGACGGGGAGCTCGAGGCTTCCCTCGACCTGTTCGCTCCCGCGGTCGAGGCCTTCCGTCAGGCGCGCAACCTGCCACAGCTGATCATCACGTTGGCCAGCTTGCCGGCACTGTTCGAGCGCCTCGGGCGTCTGGAGACGGCTACGACGCTGGTGGGCGCGATGTCCCGAGAGCCGACCAGCCAGCAGCACGTCCCCGAGCTGATGGACCTCGGTGGCCGGCTGGCCGGGAAGCTCGGCGACAAGAAGTGGTCGCGGTTCCACTCCTTCGGCGCCGCGATGGATCTGAACACCGCCGCTGCCTATGCGACAGAGCAGATCGCGATCGCACGCCGACAGCTGGCCCCAGACGCACAACGCGACCGTCCCGGCGGGCTGACGCGGCGCGAGATGCAGGTGTTGCGCCTGGTCGCCGACGGCGCCACGACACGCGAGGTCTCTGAGCAGCTGTTCATCTCGTCGAAGACCGCCGATCACCACATCCAGAACATCTACATGAAGATCGGTGTGTCCAATCGCGCCGCGGCGACCCGCTGGGCGCTCGAGCAGGCGATCGTCGGAAGCAACGCCGCCGGTTGACGCTGCCGCACGACCATCCGTGCCCCGGATCGTGGTCTCCGACCCCTTGACCTGCTGAGTTTCTCAGTTCTGGCGACCGGAAATGGGGAGGTCTCCCGATGCGGCATGCCCCATGGTCAACGCAGGCTGTCATTGGGCCAGCGACCTGGACTGGCGAGCACAGTGATCGGCCAAGATCACGACGAACGGAGACGCAAAATGTTACTCGCGACGACGACAGTGAAAGACCTCGACCAGTTCCTGGCTGTGTTCGGGGAGAAGGGCGCGGCAAAGCGCGAAGAGCACGGATCCAAGGGTTCGACGGTCTACCAGGACCCGAACCAGGAGGACCGGGTCTGGGCGATCTTCGACTGGGATGCAGCGGGCTGGTCGAACTTCGTGTCAGACCCCGAGGTCCCGCCGATCCTCGCCGACGCCGGGCACAAGCAGAAGCCCGAGGCAGCCGAGATCGTCGGCACGTACCGCGCCTAGTAGTTCATCTCCAGCCGTCCCGTCGGGCCGGCTCAACCATCGCCAACTCGCGGGTCTGGGACGGGCGCTGACTCCGATCTCTGGTCGGAGGGCCGGGAGGTCGAAGTCAGCGCTCGTCCTCGACCTGCACGGAGAGGAAACGCCATGACAAGCACAACAGACCGGCCGGCGCGAGTCGGCATCGTCACAGATCAGACTGGCCCACTTTCGTTCATGGGCATCGCCAACACCAATGTCGCCAACCTGGTGATCGACGACATCAACGCCCAGGGAGGTCTGCTCGGCCACCCCATCGAGCTCTTCGTCGAGGACAGCGCGACCGACGACGGCACAGCCGAGACCGCCGCCGCCAAGCTCGTCGAGCAGGACCACGTGGACGTCATCCTCGGCGGCATCTACAGCTCGACCCGCCAGGCCATCAAGCGTCCGGCGGTCGACCAGGGCAGGACGCTGTACATCTACCCGGAGCAGTACGAGGGCCAGGAGTGCGATCCCCTGATCTTCTGTACCGGACCGGTGCCGGCGCAACAGATCGACCCGCTCATGCCCTGGCTGATGCGACAGACCGGGGCCACGAAGTTCTACCTGCCGTCAGCCGACTACATCTGGCCGCACGTCATGAACAAGAAGGTCAGGGAGGTCGTCGCCGCTGAAGGTGGGTCTATCGTCGGCGAGGAGTACTTCCCCATGGATCACACCGACTACGACCGGACCGTCGACGACATCATGGCCAGCGGTGCCGACGTGGTCTTCAACACGATCGTGCCACCCGGGCTGACGCCGTTCCTCGAGCGGCTGCACGACGCCGGATTCACGAAGCGGGGTGGGCACATCGTCTGCACCTACTTCGACGAGAACTTCCTGAATCTGGTGCCCGCAGAGCACGTCGAAGGCCTGTACGGCTGTCTCGACTACTACCGGGACGTGACTGATCCGTTCAGCGCAGCTCTGCTCGACACGTACGAGCAGCGCTACCCCGGCAGTGCGATGTTCACCGCCGGCAGCGCCTGCACCGGGATGTACCGCGGTCTCAAGCTGTGGGAGTCGGCCGTCAACGAGGCGGGCTCACTGAATCAGCACGACGTCATCAGTGCGCTGGAGCACGCCCGGATCGACCAGGGACCCGGCGGACCCGCCGAAATGGTCCCCGGTCAGCACCACCTCCGGATGAACATGTACATCGCTAGGTCCCATGAAGGCACCTTCCAGGTGGTCAGGAACCTCGGGGCCATCGACCCCCAGGAGTGTCAGGTCGGCGCGTGACCGCTGGCCGGGCGAAGCGCCTTCACGGCATCCTTTCGACGGTGACAGCGTCATCTGCGAGACCGGGCTACCTGCACTAGTGTCCAGGGCGTGCAAAGGGAGTCCCGGTTCCAGATGTCCTCGCCCGACCATCTCGAGTGGGCGCTGGCCGCTCTGTTGCGTGCCGGCTTCATGAATGTCCGCAAGTACGAATCTGGATACCGGGCCCGCCTGGGAAGTGGCTCCCTGCTGGTGGTGACACACCCAGACTCAGCGGCCGATGCGATCCGCAGGATTGTCCTCGACGTCGACTCGGACGCAGAACGAGCCAGCGACTGAGCGAGCTGGATCGGCACCCTGACACCGGAAACCCCGGCGGGCTTCGCCCTGCGGGCTCAGCTGCCGGCTGGCCACTGAGGGCAGATGACCTGATAACGAGACCCGGGGAAGAACTGTTGCCACTCCCCCTGCGTCAGGTTACGGCCGGCGATCCTGCAGGCTCGCTCGACCCACGTGCTGGGGCGTGTGTTCACCTGCCAGACTCTCCCGTCGTTTGCGGTGACGAGCAGCCCAGAACTATCGGGAAGGTAGGCGATCGTCGGGTCAGTGGTCAGGTCTGCCGGCAAGGCCAGGCTCGCCTGAAACACGCCGGTCCGGCCGCCCCAGACCCTGATCCGGTCTGCCTGGAGTGCGGCGAACTGGCTACCGTCGGGTGCGTAGGCGAGGTGGTGTCCCGGGGTTCGCGCGTCGGAGCCGATCCACTCCAGGGTCTCGAGGTCGAGCAGGCGCACGTTGTAATGCTGGTCCGTGGCGGCCAGCAACGACCCGCTGGGGGACAGGGCGGCGCTGGTCTCGTCCTCCGGGGTCAGCATCTCCGGCGGCCCCCTGCGCAGGATCGCCCCCGTCTCCGGGTTGACTCGAAGCAGCCGTCCCTCCTGCACGAGTATGGTCACCGAAGCCTGATCGGGATGGGACAGGATGGCGATCGGCGGCTCGACGAGCACAACGTCGTCGTACGCCGGTCGCAGGGACTGCCTCTTCAGGGTTTTGAAGGTGGTGTCCGAGCTGACGTAGACCTCGTCGCCACCCGGGCCGAACGCAACCAGCACTTCGTCTGACGGCTTCATGACCGCTCTGCGGGCAACGACGGCGCCCGATGCAGCCTCCCAAACCGTCACGACGCCGGCGCCGGTGGACACGAACCACCGACCATTCTTCGACCATGCGAAATGGGCGTCGACCGTCGGAGCACGGCGCGTGGTGTGGCCGGTCCTGACGTCTTCGAACCAGAGCTTCCGGTCTGCCACTCGGGCCACCGTGTGGCCGTCCGGTCCGGGGATCGACTCGCCGTAGACGTGCCCTCGCTTGGCGACGGCATCCTCCCCCAAAGTGAGCAGTCTGCTGGTCCCGTTCACGCCCCAGGCGAGGATCAAGCCGTCGGCTCCCGCGGCGAAGACAGTTCGGTTGTCGGCTCCGAAGGTCGCATTGCGGAGGCTTTCCCGCCCCACGAAGCGATGGATCGGGTCACCCGAGGAGAGCTCCCAGACGATCGCGGAGCGATCCTGGGAAGCCGAGACCAGGAGTCTTCCGTTGGGGGCAAAGCTGACATCGTCAACGCGCGCCCTGTGGGCACGTAGCGCGGGCCCGGTGGGCTTCAGCGTACCGGCGTCGAAGACCATGATCCGGCTGTCGCTCGCGACGGCCAGAGTGGCGCCGTCTGGACTCAGCTCCATCGAGCTCGCACCGAGCCTTGCCACCGTTTCGGACCCGGCCGACCGGACCAGGGCGCCGGAGTCGACGTCATACACGCGCAGCGCTCGTGCGTCCGCAACCGCGACGTAGAGGCGCCGGCCGTTCGGGCTCAACGCGGTGCTCCCTCGGAACGGAAACCGCTCGACGAACACAGGTTTCGTCGGGCCCAACAGGTCCCAGATGACCGTGGTGCCGACAATGTTGCCCGATGGGCCGCGTTCCTCCGGGCGAAGAACCTCCGCCCTGATCCGTGTGCCGTCCCGGCTGAAGTCGAGCGACGAATAGTCGACAAGACCCGCGGGCAGCCCGGTCAGCTGGCGTCTGGACAGGACGCCGCGTGGCAGGTCGTATAACCGTACGGCCGGTATGACCGCATCCTCAGCCAAGGCCAGCATGGTGCTGTCCGGCGACAACGCAACCGCGGGACTCGGGCCGTAGCTCGGGAACGCGAGGGGCTCGAGGTCACGCGTGGAGAAGAGTCGCACGCCCTCCTGGGCCAGGGTCGCCGCCAACAGGCCACCCTCCTGGCTTGTCGCCATCTGCGCTATCCAGGCCGTGCCCGGTCTTCCCACCGATTCGCCGAGGTCGCGCACGCCCGACAGGGGGCCGGCCCGGGTCAGGACGGCACCCAGGTTCTCCCACATCTGGGGGGTGTTCTCGAAATCGAGCGCAGCGACCGCGAGCAGCAGCCCCGTCGCCAGGTCCTCGTGCAGGGGTGCCTGGGCGCTGGCCCCCCTGGCCGCCGCAAGCTCCGCCGCGTCCACCGCCCGGCCGGACGCAGCCTCCGCATGGCCCCTCGCCCGATCCGCCTCGTTCGCCGTCCGGACGGCCAGCACGCCGGCGCCGAGCGCCATGACGAGCAGCACGCCAACACCCGCGAGCGCCCCCCGCAGCCGCCGATTGACTGACCGTTCACGGGCAAGCCGGGTCTCGGCGGCTCGGAGCTCGATCTTCGACAAGGCTGTCGACGCGGCAACGAACTCTGTTTCCGTGTCGCTCAGGTCCGGTGACGCGCGGTCGCACCACTGCACGGCCCGGCTCAGTCGAGCTCCGCGGTAGAGCTCGCTGTCCGGGCGACCCATGGCGTCCCACGCGTCGGCGGCACCGGCGAGGTGCCGGAACAAGCGTTGGCCTTCCAGATCGTCGTCGAGCCAGCCACGGAGCCGTGGCCAAACCCTCACCAGTGCCTCGTGCGCGATCTGGAGGGTGTCACCATCGACGCACACCAGACGCGCATCGACCAGTTGCTCGACCAGCTGACGGTGAGAGTCGTCGGCCGCAACCTTGTCGCGCGAAAGGCGGGCACGGACCGGTTCGCCGTCCGCGGTCGGCATCACCAGCCGCAGCAACAGGCTGCGCAGCCGCTGCCGCTCAGCGTGGTCCATGGAGTTGTAGAGCATCTCCGCCGACTTCGCGACCGCATGCCGAATTCCGCCTGTGGCCCGGTATCCGTCCACCGTCAAAGTCGGACCTTCGCGGTGCCCCCAGGTCTCGCGAAGCACGTGCGAAAGGAGCGGCAAAGCGGCCGGCTCACCCCCGAACTCACGAACCAGCAGGTCGACAAGACCCGGTTCGAGCCGGAGCCCGGAGCGTCGGGCCGGCCTCTCGATCGCGCCCCGCAGGTCCGGCTCGCTCATCGGGCCGAGCAGGTACAGCCCCTCCTCCAGCACTCGCGCGATGTCCGTGTACGGCGCCAGGTCTCCCAGGTGGTCGGCCCGCAAGGAGAGGACGAGCCCACCACCTGCTCCGACATGCGTGGCCAGGGCAGCGAAGAACCGCTCCCGCTCGCCTGGATCCTGGCACATCGTGACCGCTTCTTCGGCCTGATCCACGACGAGTGTCTGGCGGCCACGCGGCTTCAAAGTTGCCAGGGAGTCGAGCGGATGGGCACCCGGGGTAGTAACCAGAACCGCGTCGCCGTCACGAGCAAGCGACGCAACGACCCCAGCACGGACGAGTGAGGACTTTCCGACACCGGAAGCCCCGACCACGGCAAGCACCTTCGAGTCACGCAGCCGACGTAGGCAGGCCGCAACGTCGTCCTCCCGCCCGAAGAACACGTGGCCATCCTCGGCGCCATACGGCAAAAGCCCGCGGTAAGGGCAGGCTGGGCTGACTTCTCGCGCCGGAGGCACGTCCAGGGAGGGGTCCTGCCGCAGCAGCAACTCTTCGAGTTGCACCAGGTCCGGGCCGGCGTCCAAGCCGAGCTCGTCCACGAGCAAAGACCTCGCCCGCTGCACCGCCCCCAGGGCCTCGCTCTGACGGCCCGCTTGGTAGAGCGCCGTGGCCAGGAGAGCCCAGCGTCGCTCACGGAACGGCGCCTGGGCCACCATCGCCCGTGCCCGATCCAGAACCGACGAGGCATGGCCCACGCCCGTCTCCGCCTCCACCCACAGCTCCTCGGTCTCCATACGTAGACCCTCGAGCCGCTGTGCCTCGACGCGTCCGGGCTCCCACTCGTCAAGATCTTCCAGGGCCCGACCGCGCCACAGGCCCAGGGCCTCCTGAGCCAGGTATGCCGCCCGCCCCGAGTCGCCCCCCGCCAAGCACTCGCGGACGCGCTCCAGCCCCAGCTCGAAAACGCGGAGGTCCAGCTCGTCGTCAGTCAGGGTTAGCCGATAGCCGAACGGCCCCGACTCGATGGCAGCCCTCCCGAGCAGTTTGCGCAGTCTCACCACGCACCCTTGCACCACCTTTGCGCAGGATGCCGGCGGTCGCTCCCCCCACAGCGCGTCAGCCAGACCCGCGGTGCTGACAGGACCGCCCGCGCGCACGACCAGGGCAGAGAGGACCACGCGATCCCGCGGCCCGAGTCTGTTGGTGTGGCCGTCGACCTCGAGGGGGCCGAGCACAGCGATGCTCATGCCTTTGACTGTCGACCTCTTTCCAGCCGCGGTCAACGAGGCCGATACCCAGCTGATACCGGGCCGAGGGAGCCCTGATACCGGATGGAGACGGACTGGGGCCATCAACCTCTCGAGGAGCGGAGCAACCATGAACACTCAACGAACCGGCGCAGCGGTCCTCGCCACCGTCACCGCCCTCTTGCTCGGCGCTTGCAGCGACGACTCCACACCAAACACCAGCGAGCAGCCGCCCGTTTCGGAAGGGGGCCAGTCGGCCAATCCGTCAACGGCCACTCCTTCATCAGCCAGCCCGCCATCGTTGTCGCCGTCGACGACGGAGGGGACCGCCGGCTACCGGCTTCTCGGGCCGACCAGCCGCGTGTTGGAACCGGGCCGATGGGCTGTCACCGCGGCAGGCTCGCGTGACGTGCCACTAGCTGTGCTCGACCTACCCGAAGGGCTCAACGGCGGTGCCGAATACGTCTGGTCGCAAGGCGTAGCCCCCGAGAACGACGGCTGGATCTTCGGCTACTGGAGCGTCGGTGGGGCTGTCTACCTGGATCCGTGCACCAGGAAGGGAACGTTCGATACTCAGCAGTTCAAGTTCCCAGACATCTGGGTCGAAGCCCTTGCGGCACAGCAGAGAACGACGACGTCGCCGCCTGTTCCCGTCACGCTCGACGGCTACCACGGAATCTACGTAGAACTCACTGCTCCGAAGAATCTCGACTACGGCACCTGCCAGGAGGACCGCCTCACCATCTTCGAGACCACCACCAAGGGTGACCACCACTGGATCGCCACCCCCGGCGTGGTCGATCGCTACTGGATCCTCGATGTGGAGGGC
This sequence comes from uncultured Actinomycetota bacterium, assembly GCA_963750495.1. Lineage (GTDB taxonomy): Bacteria > Actinomycetota > Actinomycetes > Propionibacteriales > Nocardioidaceae > JANLYC01. The sequence continues at coordinate 373,941 of CAVVQV010000008.1, read as the reverse complement.
GAGCGGATCGTGCTGACGGGCGCGGTGACGCCCCAGACCACCGATTCCCAATTCGAGCAGCTCACGGAGATCGTCGAGTCTGTCCAGTTCGATCGCTCATGAACGCGGACGCGCAGAGTCCCCAGGCTGCTCAGCTCGGCCAGCGCCCCGGCGCTGGGTGTCGGTCGTAGGACCGTCGCCAAGGAGGACTGAGCCGACGTCCGCCGCGCATACTTGCGGAATAAGTGCGGAATAGGGCTTTCGGGTTCAAGACCAGAACCGCCACTGAGCCGCGTTTCCGCAGGTCAGAGGCGGATCTTTGGTCGGGCTGACAGGATTTGAACCTGCGACCCCTTGACCCCCAGTCAAGTGCGCTACCAAACTGCGCCACAGCCCGATGCCGCCCCGAACAGCACCAACGACGAGCTCCGGAACGGCTGCGACAGCGTACCCCAGCGGTCTCGCACGAAGCCAAACGGCTCCGGTCGGCAGCCTTGTCCACAACCGCTGATCACGCCGCCTCGTGAACTGTCGGCGCGATGTCGTATATTCGAACACATGAGCGACACGCCACGTATCCATCCCACGGTCACGTGTCGGCCCGATGAGTCCACCGTCGACCCGGCCGCGTGGCGCGCTCACCAGGATGCGATGGGCAAGCAGTTGGACCGGATCGCCGCGCTCGAGCAGCAGATCGGTGCGCTGCAGGCGGCACAGGTCGAAGAGACCGCAGCGTTCGTCGCAGACCGCGTCAACTTCGATCAGACGCACGGATTCCCGGCCGACCAGGTCCAGTACCGCGGCATGGTGGCCGAGGTCGCGATGGCCAAGCGGGTCTCGGTCATCACCGCCGGCCGCTTTATGGACGACGCCTGGAACCTCACCACCGGTCATCCGCACACGATGGCCGCGCTCAAGGCCGGCACCATCGGCCTGTACGCCGCCCGGATGATCGCGCTGGAAGCCATCGTGCTCGACGACCCCGCCGCCAAGGCGCTGGCAGACCGGGTGATCTCCGAAGAAGCCGCCGACCTGCTGCCCGGCAAGGTCCGCGCCCTGGCCGAACGCCGCGTCGCCGAGATCGACCCCGACGCCGCCGAACACCGCACCCAGCGCGAACGCGCCGACAAACACGTCCAGCTCGACCCGGCCGGCTCCGGGATGGCCTGGCTCAACGCCTACCTCCCCGCCGAACAGGCCCAGGCCGCCTGGACCAGCCTCCGCGACCACGTCAAACGGCTCCGCGCCACCGGAGACCCCCGTACGACGAGCCACCTGATCTGCGACACCCTTGTCGAGCGCCTCACGGGCACCAGCACGCAGACGCTTCCGTCAGAGATCCACGTCGTGCTGACCGACGCCACCCTGCTCGGGCTCTCCGACGACCCGGCCCATCTCGTCGGCGTCGGACCACTGGCGGCGTCCGTTGCACGAGACCTTGCCAGCAACGACAACGCCTGGCTGCGCCGCTTCCTCACCGACCCCGCCGACCGGTCCCTCACCCACGGCGACACCAGGCGACGAAAAGCAGACGGCAGCCTCAGGGCACTGGTCATCGCACGCGACCAACACTGCCGCGGCATCCAGTGCGCAAGCCCGATCACCGACCTCGACCACCTTCTCGAGCACGCCAAGGGCGGACTCACCACCCTGGACAACCTGCAAGGCGAGTCCGAGAACTGCCACACCACCCGAGACGACCCGCGGATGCACGTCACCCGCGACCACGACACCGGCGTCGTCACCTGGACCACCCCCAGCGGCCGGGTCTACCGCACACTCCCCCCACCGGCAATGGTCGGCGGCTCCCGCAGGCAGCGCTTCCGCCGCGGTCTGCTCATCCACCCACCCGACTCCGGGCTCGAAGCAGCTCTCCTCCGCCACACGGTGACCCAACTCCGCGCCCAGCGACGCAGATGCTGAGGCGTCCGAAGCGGGAGACTCAGTCCTGGCCCACCGGCGTCAGCGGCGTTTGCGCTTCTCGCGCGGCTTCACCGTGAGGTGAATCGGCGTGCCCACGAAACCGAACTCCTCGCGCAACCGACGCTCGATGAAGCGTGTGTATGCCGGATCGAGCAGGCCTGTGGTGAACAAGATGAACCGCGGCGGCGAGGTGGTGGCCTGCGTCGCGAACAGGATGCGCGGCTGCTTGCCCGAGCGCACCGGGTGCGGCTGTGCCGCGATCAACCGGCCGAGGAACGCGTTGAGGGTCCCCGTCGGCACCCGGGTCTCCCAACCCTCCAGCGCCCGGTCGAGCGCCGGCACCAACCGGTCGACGTGCCAGCCGGTCAGGGCCGTCACGTTGATGCGCGGCGCCCACTGCACCCGCACGAGCTCCCGCTCGATCTCCCGGTCGAGGTAGTAGCGGCGCTCTTCGTCGACCTTGTCCCACTTGTTGAAGGCAATGACGACGGCGCGACCGGACTCCTCGACGTTGGCGATGATGCGTTGGTCCTGCTCGGTCAGCGACTGGCTGCCGTCGATGACCACGACGGCCACCTCGGCCCGCTCCATGGCACCAGCGGTGCGCAGGCTGGCGTAGTACTCGTGACCGCTCGCCTCACGCACCCGGCGGCGGATCCCGGCCGTGTCGATGAACTGCCACACGCGTCCACCGAGCTCGATGATCTCGTCGACCGGGTCGACAGTCGTACCGGCGACGTCGTCGACGACCGCCCGCTTCTCCCCCGCCAGCTTGTTCAGCAGGCTCGACTTGCCGACGTTGGGCTTGCCGACGATGGCGATGCGGCGCGGACCGCGCGGGGCATCAAAGTCCTCCGGGGGCGACTCCGGCAACGCGTCGAGCACGGCATCGAGCAGGTCACCACTCCCCCGTCCGTGCAACGCAGATACGGCATACGGCTCCCCGAGTCCGAGGTTCCACAGCAGAGCGGCATCGGCTTCGGCACGTTGGTCGTCGACCTTGTTGGCCGCCAGGATCACCGGCTTGCCCGACCGACGTAGGATCTTGACGACGGTCTCGTCGGAGTCCGTGATCCCGACCCCGGCATCGACGACGAACATCACCGCATCCGCCAGCGACACCGCGATCTCCGCCTGCAGCGTGATCTGCTCGGCAAGGCCGCGGGCGTCCGGGTCCCACCCGCCGGTGTCGACCACCGTGAACCGTCGCCCGTTCCACAGCGCGTCATACGACACCCGGTCCCGGGTCACACCCGGGACGTCCTCGACGACCGCCTCCCGGCGGCCGATGATCCGGTTGACGAGCGTCGACTTGCCCACGTTCGGGCGTCCCACGACCGCAAGAACAGGCACCGGGCCCGACGGCTGGTCGTCGTCGGCCAAGCCCCCCGAGCCAGGGTCGGTGGTCGACAGGCTCTCGTCGGACGTCATCGGACTGCACTACCTCGAGTTTCGTGGGGCTGCGCTGGACGGCGCGCCCCGGTCAGGGAATGCCGCCCGTGGAGCGGCAGGTCTGCCGGAATCGCAGACAAACAAGCACTGTATCGACCTTGTCGCCACTTTCCCGCATCCGCGGGCGTCGATGTGGCCACTCACACGGGACTGGTGCGGGCCTTGGCGAGCTCGACGATGTGCGCAATCACCTGTTCGAGCGTCATGTCGGTCGAATCCAACCGCACGGCATCCCCGGCTGCACTCAACGGCGCGGTCACCCTGGAGGAGTCGTAGGAGTCGCGTGCCACCAACGCTTTCTCCACCAACGAGACGTCCCGGGACTGGTCCGACGACAGCTCCGCGGCGCGCCGCTCGGCTCGCGCCGCCGGATCAGCGCTCAGGTAGATCTTCAACGCCGCATCGGGCGCCACCACGGTCCCGATGTCACGGCCTTCGACGACGATGCCGCCGGCGCCGATGATCCGTCGTTGCTGTCCGGCCAACAGCTCGCGCACCCGCGGTACGGCGCTGACCGGGCTCACGGCGACATTGACCTCGCCCGTCCGGATCTCGCGTGACACGTCGCGGCCGTCCAACGTGATGGTGGGATGAGCCGGATCGGTGCCCGACTCGATGAGTGCGGTCTCGGCCCTGGCCGCAACCGCGTCGGCGTCGTACACGTCCACACCCGCGAGCAGCATCTGCCAGGTCATCGCACGATACATCGCGCCCGTGTCGAGGTAGCGCAGACCGAGCGCCCGGGCGACACCTCGGCTCGCGCTCGACTTGCCCGACCCCGCCGTCCCGTCCATGGCGATGACCAGCGTGTCGACCACCGTGCCCGCTGCCACCTGCCGCCACCCTTCGTCCGACTGCGTGATTGCCGCAGTTGCCTGACCGCCTCAGAGGCTACCGGTGTGCAGCCCAACCTCGCGCAGCCAGCGCCCCGAGCAGCCGATCAGCAGCGGCCGCCGAGACGTCGAGCTCGACGAGACCGTACGCCCGCGCCGGATCGTGATCGATCCGGATGTCCTCGATGTTGACCCCGGCCTCACCGGCGTCTGCGAACAACCGCGCCAGCGCGCCGGGCTCATCGGGAATGGCCACGGTGACCTCGGCCAGCTCCATCGCCGGCCCTCCGTGCTTGCCCGGGATCGCTGCCGTACCGGCGACACCGGCCGACAGCACGGCCTCGACCCGGTCCTGGTCTCCGGCCGCCAGCGACTCGACAAGCTCGTCGATCCCGGCACGGACATTGAGCAGGAGCTCCGTCAGCGGCACCGCGTTCGCCGCCACGATCTGCCGCCACAACGCCGGGTCCCCGGCCGCGATCCTGGTGACGTCACGAACCCCCTGTCCGCTCAACGCCAGATGCGCGGCCGGTGCCGAGCCCAGCTGACCTGCCGTCAGCGCAGCCACGAGGTGCGGCAGGTGCGAGATACGTGCCACCGCCAGGTCATGATCACCGGCCGACATGTCGGTCGCCACGGCCCCGCACGTCCGGGCCAACCACCGCACCGCGTCCACGGCCGCGTCGCTCGACCCAGCGTGCGGGACCACAGCCCACGCGCGCCCGTCGAACAGGTCCGCAGCCGACGCGAGCGGCCCCGATCGTTCGCTGCCCGCCATCGGATGGCCGCCGACGTACCGGGCCGCGTCGACGCCGGTGACCAGCAGGTCGGCCAACGGCCGCACCTTGACGCTGCCGACGTCGGTCACGATCGCGTCGGGGTATGCCGTCAGTGCCCGCCCGATCTCGGCGGCCAGCTGGTCCGGCGGGGTGGCGACGACGACGAGCGCCAGGTCATCCGGTGGTGGCTCGTCCGAACCGGCGCCCCGGGACGCGGCCACGTGAGCAGCCGTGCGGTCCGCGTCCTGCAGATAGGTCTTGACGCCCGCGCGGGACAACGCCATGCCGACCGAGGCGCCGATCAGCCCGGCACCGACGACGAGGACCGGACCGGCAAGTCCGTTCCCCGCTGCTGCTGGCTGCGTCATGCGCCCAGCGTAGTGACGCGGAGCGGCCGTCCTGGCGCTGGTCTCACAGGCCCACGAGGTCGAGCAGCGTGCCGAGCTCGTCGGAGTCGAGCTCCCGTACCTGGCCCGAACGCAGGTTTCCGAGCCGGATCGGCCCGATCGCCGTGCGCGAGAGCCGCAGGACGGGGTGGCCCATCTCGGCCAACAGCCGCCGCACGATCCGGTTGCGCCCCTCGTGGATGACCAGCTCGACCAGCGACTTGCCACCCTGGCTGCTCCTGATCGTGAACGAGTCGACCGCAACCGGTCCGTCGTCGAGCGTGACGGTGTCGAGCAGCCGACGGCGTACGGCAGGCTTGACGACACCCTCGACCTGCGCGAGGTAGGTCTTCTTCAGCTCGAAGGACGGGTGGGCCAGCCGATGGGCGAACTCGCCGTCATTGGTCAGCACGATGAGCCCATCGGTGTCGGTATCGAGGCGGCCGACGTGGAACAGCCGCTCGGTCCGACCCTCGAGGAGCGAACGCAGGTCTGGACGACCCTGCTCGTCGGCCATCGAGCTCACCACGCCGCGCGGTTTGTTGGCCACGAGGTACACCTTCGAGGCGGCGACCGGAAGCCGCTTCCCGTCGACCCGGATCACGGCAGTCTCGGGATCGACCTTCGCGCCGAGCTGGGTGACCACACCGCCATCGACCTCGACCCGGCCGTCCGCCATCAAGGTCTCGCACTTGCGCCGGCTGGCGATACCGGAGGCCGCCAGCACCTTCTGCAGCCGGACCAGCGAGGCGGGCTCGTTCACTCCGGTTCAGGGTCGGTCAGCGGCGCCGACGGCTCGCTCGCAGCCTGACCCGGACCGGCCGCGAACTCCTCCAGCTCACCCTCCATGTCGCCCATCTCCGGCAGGAACGGCGCAATCTCAGGCAGCTCGTCGAGGCTGGTGAGTCCCACCCGCTCGAGGAAGTAGCTGGTCGTCCGGTACAGATGAGCGCCGGTCTCGGTGTCGGTGCCCGCCTCTTCGATCAGCCCACGCGACACGAGCGTGCGCACCACACTGTCGACGTTGACGCCCCGGATGGCCGACACCCGGGCTCGGCTGACGGGTTCGCGGTAGGCGATGACGGCGAGGGTCTCGAGGGCAGCCTGGGTCAACCGGGCCTGTTGTCCGTCGACGACGAACTGCTCGACGACCGGCGCAAACTCCTCGCGGGAGTAGAAGCGCCATCCACCGCCGGTGTTGCGCAGGTCGAAGCCTCGGCCCTGCTCGGTGTACTCCGCGGCCAGCGACTGCAACGCCTCGGCCACCTCGGCGGGCGGTGCGTTCACGGCCTGCGCCAGCACCAGGTGGTCCAGCGGCTGGTCGGCCACCATCAGCACCGCCTCGAGGCTCGGCCGCAGTGGGAGTCCTGTCTCGCCCGGACCGTCGGACTCCACCGGCTCAGACTTCACCGGCTCAGACTTCACCGGCTCAGACTCCTCCCCACCGGTTGCTGGCTCGAGCACCGGGCCTTCGGCGGTCTCGTCCGCCAGCGGCTCGTCTGTCATGGGCTCGTCTGTCATGGGCTCGTCCGCCATCGGCTCAGTCACCGGGGTTGTCGTCATGAGGACCTCCTTCACCTGCGGTCCCGACCTGGTCCGCGACGTCAGCTGGTTCGGTCTGGTCGGCCGGGTCGGTGAGCTCGCTGTCGGGTTGCTCTTGTTCCGGTTCGGCGGCTTCTTCGGTTTCGGCGGCTTCGTCGTACTCGTCAGCCACCTCGATCTCACCGTCGTCGGACCCGGTCCAACGGACGCTGAGCTCGCCCAGCGGGGTGACCTGGTCGAACGACACCGCGCCCTCGCGGAACAGCTCCAGCAGCGCCAGGAACCGGGCCACCGTCGTCAGCGTGTCAGGTGAGTCGGCCACCAGCGCGCGAAACGTGGAGGTGCGGGTACGCCGGAGCCGCTGGACGAGCACGGTCGCCTGCTCGCGGACGCTGACCTGTGGCGCGTGCAGGTGGGCGAGGCCCATCACCTGCGGTTCCTTCGGGCGCAGCGCCTCCTCGGCGAGCCGGGCGAACTCGTCGATGCCGATCGTGATGAGGACGTCGGGGAGGACGGACGCGAACCGCTCGTCGAGGCCCACCGAGCGCGGAACGCGCGTGGCCTCCTGCGCCATCCGGGCCTCGATCACGGCGGCCACGTGCTTGAACGCCCGATACTGCAGGAGTCTGGCGAAGAGCAGGTCGCGAGCCTCGAGCAGGGCAAGATCGTCCTCGTCCTCGATCTCAGCCGACGGCAGCAGCCGGACGATCTTGAGATCGAGCAGGGTCGCCGCCACGACGAGGAACTGTGTCGTCTGCTCGAGCTCCCACTCGGAACCCATCGCCTTGATGTGGGCGATGAACTCGTCGGTGACGCGTGACAACGACACCTCGGTGATGTCGAGCTTGTGGCGCGAGATGAGCTGTAGCAGCAGGTCGAACGGACCCTCGAAGTTGTCGAGGTGAACCGCGAAGGCCGCGCTGACGTCACCCGAGACATCAGCGGCGTCAACACCGGTCCCACTGTCAGCACCGGTCCCACTGTCAGCACCGGCGGGACCGTCCTGCCTGAACCGCTCGTCGACGGCGATCGTCACGTCTCGTTCAGCCGTCGCACGAGCGCGCTGTCGGCGCCGAGGTTCGCCGCGTCCTCGAGGGCGAGGTGAATCGCCTCCCGGACGAGGCGACCGCGATCGACCGCGAGTCCGTGGTCTCGGCGCAGAGCGAGCCGGGTGTGCTCGAGATCGATCAGCTCATCGGTCGAGACATAGACCGTGATCTTCTCGTCGTGGCGGACGCGACCGGACGGCCCGCTCGAAGCGGGACCGGTCCCGGTCGCAGCGGGCTTCCCCACACGCTGCGACCGGGCCGATTGAGGAGCCGAGACTGCCGCCGGCGCGCGGGCCGGGTCTGGCTGCGTCTCGGTGGGCCGGAAGAGCTCATCGGCCCCGGGCAGGCTTACGCGTCGTGACACCGGGTGAGCACCTCTCGTGCGAGCTGCCGGTAGGAGTCGGCGCCGCCGGAGGCACTCGCGTACGCCGTCAACGGCTCTCCCGCGACGGTCGCCTCCGAGAACTTGACGGTCCGCCGGATCACCGTGTGGAAGACGGCGTCGCCCCACCCGTCGACGAGTGTCTGGAGCACCTCGCGACTGTGCAGCGTCCTTCCGTCGTACATGGTCCCGAGCAGTCCGACGATCTCGAGCTTCGGGTTGAGCCGCTCCTGCACCTTGTCGATCGTGCCCTTGAGGAGCGCAACGCCACGCAGCGCGAAGTACTCACACTCAAGCGGGACCAGCACACCGTCCGACGCGGCCAGGGCGTTGACCGTGAGCAGGCCGAGCGACGGCTGGCAGTCGATCAGGATGACGTCGTAGGCGTCCAGGTAAGGCTCGATCGCCCGCGACAGCACCTGCTCTCGGGCGACTTCGTTGATGAGCTGCATCTCGGCGCCGGCGAAGTCGATGTTGGACGGGATCAGGTCCATCCCCGGCACGCTCGTGTGCAGCACGACCTCTTCCGGGGCGATCTCGTTGTCGAGCATCAGGTGGTAGATCGTCGTGTCGAGGTCGTTCGGGTTGACGCCCAGCCCGACCGACAGCGATGCCTGCGGGTCGAAGTCGATGAGCAGCACCTTGCGGCCGTACTCCGCCAGGCTCGACCCGAGGTTGATCGTCGTCGTGGTCTTGCCCACCCCGCCCTTCTGGTTGCACATCGAGATGACAAGGGCCTGGCGGTTCTCGGGCACCGGCCCGGGAACCGGGAAGTCCGGCGTCGGGCGCCCGGTCGGACCGAGCACCTCGCCGCCGCGGGCGACCGGGTCGAGGCCAGCGCGATGCAGTCCCGGGACAGGGCTCGGGGCTGTCTCACTCGGCGTCCGCACCTCCGGGACGGTCACCGACGCGGTCTCGGCCAGCCGTTCGCTCATCCGCTCCGCCATCCGCTCCGTGACGCTCTCGGCGATGCGGTCGGTCGGACGTTCGGTGAAGCGCTCGGGAGCCGACGGCGCGGCCGCGGCCTCCGCCGGGACCGGTGGGGCGTACGGCCGCGGAACCGGTGGTGCCACCGGCTCTGTCTCAGGCCCTGTCACCGGTTCTGCCACAGGCTCCCGGACAGTCGGGGCTACCGGCGGGGCTACGGCGTGGGCGCTGGCTGCTGGCAGGTCGGGTGCGGCGTCCGGCGAGGTCTCGAAGACCGGGTCCGGCGCCGGCTCCGTGGTCGGGTCGGCCGGCGGACTGACTGGCACAGTGGTGAACGCTCCCATCGACAGGCTGGTCGTGATGCTCGAGATGGTAGCGGGGCCGGATTCGGTCTCTGGCTCGGGCTGGAGCCGGTGGGCCAGAGGGTTCTTCGGCGGCGGTGTGAAGGTAGGCTCGCTCACGTCAGGCCTCTCCCATTCCTCTTCTACGCGTCGGCGAAGCACCGGCCGGTGAGGCGCTGGGCGGTGGTCTGCGACGACCGTCGAGCCGACACCGGAACTGTGCATGCCGTGGGCACGGTGTCCACTCGTAGTCGATCACGCGGGTCCGGCGCAGAGCCGCACGACACGCGGTTCCCTGGAGATTTGTCGACACTGTGTCGTCTGGAAAACCGGGCCGGGTCATCTCTGCAAAACCGCGCCGGGTCATCCGCAAAGCCGCGCGAGGTCATCCGCAAAACCGGGCCGGGTCGTCTGCAGAACTGTTCAGCTGCGTGCGCGCGGGTGCGCGGTCGCGTAGACCTCCCGCAGCTTGTCGACGGTGACCAGCGTGTAGATCTGCGTCGTGGTCACCGAGGCGTGACCGAGCAGCTCCTGCACGACCCGTACGTCGGCGCCGCCATCGAGCAGGTGGGTCGCGAAAGAGTGGCGCAGGGTGTGCGGTGACACGTCTGCGGTGACCCCGGCCCGGTCGGCGGCCTTGCCGAGCACGGTCCACGCCGACTGCCGGGACAGCCGCCCACCGCGGGCGTTCAGGAAGACGGCGGGGGTGGCCGCCCCTACGGGGCTCAGTGTCGGCCGACCGCGCACGAGGTACGCCGCCAACGCGTCCTTTGCGTACGAGCCCAGCGGGACCAGGCGTTGCTTGCCGCCCTTGCCGACCAGCCGGACGATGCTCTCGTCCAGGTCGAGGTCGTCGACATCGAGGCCGACGGCCTCGGAGATGCGCGCTCCGGTGCCGTACAGCACCTCGAGCAACGCGCGGTCGCGGAGCGCCAGCGTTGTCCCGGCGGCGCCGGCCGCACCCAGGATCGCCTCGACGTCGGACAGCGGCAACGCCTTCGGCAGCCGTTTCGCCGGTGCCGGCGGCTTCACGGCCGCCGCCGGGTCGACGCCGGCCAACCCCTCGCGGACCGCGAACTTGTGGAAGCCGCGCACAGCGACCACCGTTCTGGCCGCCGACGCGGCACCCAACGCAGGATGGTCTGCGTCGCCCTCGCGCAGGTACATGAGGAACTCGCTGACCGTGGCCTCGGAGACGTCCGCGAAGCTACCCACGCCGTGGCTGTCGAGGAACGAGAGGTACCGACGAAGATCACGCCGGTACGACGCGAGCGTGTTCGGGGCCAGTCCGCGCTCGACCCCGAGATGGTCCAGGTACGTGCGCACGGCACGGGTCAGGTCGGCCGCATCGTCGGTCATCGGACCGTCATCTCTGTCGCCGAAGCACGCCTCACGCCACTGACCCTCACGCCACTGACCCTCACGCCACTGACCGTCACGCCACTGACCCTCACGCCATGGGGGTGCTCAGGCCAGGACCGAGTCGAGGCTCCGGTAGTCGAGGCCATGCGCGGTGGCGACCGGCTCGTACGTCAGCTCGCTCTGGTGGGTGTTGAGACCCAGGGCCAGCGAGTGGTCGTCGCGCAACGCCTGCCTCCAGCCCTTGTCGGCCAGCGCCACGGCGTACGGGAGCGTCACGTTCGTCAGGGCGTAGGTCGACGTGTGCGGCACGGCGCCCGGCATGTTCGCCACGCAGTAGAAGACCGAGTTGTGCACCTGGTACGTCGGATCGGCATGCGTCGTGGGGCGCGAGTCCTCGAAACAGCCACCCTGGTCGATCGAGATGTCGACCAGGACCGAGCCGGGCTTCATCCGTGACACGAGCTCGTTGGAGATCAGGGTGGGCGCCTTCGCCCCGGGAACCAGGACTGCGCCGATCACCAGGTCGGCGTCGAGCACGGCTTGCTCGACCTCGAAGCTGTTCGAGGCCACGGTCTGCAGGTGACCCTGGTAGATGCGGTCGGCCTGCCGCAGCCGCTCGATGTTGCGGTCCAGCAGCAGCACCTCGGCCTGCATGCCCAGGGCGATGGCGGCGGCGTTCATGCCGGAGACTCCGGCGCCGATGACCACGACCTTCGCCGCGTAGACGCCGGAGACACCGCCCATCAGGACGCCGCGACCGCCGCCTTGCCGCATCAGGTGGTAGGCGCCGCACTGAGGAGCGAGCCGGCCGGCCACCTCGCTCATCGGAGCGAGCAGCGGCAACGCGAGGTCGGGGGTCTGGACGGTCTCGTAGGCGATCGCGGTGACGCCCTGCTTGAGCAGCGCGTCGGTGCAGTCGCGGGACGCGGCCAGGTGCAGGTAGGTGAAGAGGACCTGGCCCTCGCGCATCCGGTGGTACTCCTCGGAGATGGGCTCCTTGACCTTGAGGATGAGCTCGCCCGTCCCCCAGACGTCGTCGGCGGTCGGCAGGATCGTGGCTCCCGCCGAGACGTACTCGTCGTCCTGGATCGAGCTGCCGAGGCCCGCGCTGGCCTGGACGTACACCTCGTGACCACGGGTGGCCAGCTCGTGCACGCCGGCCGGGGTGATCGCCACCCGGTACTCGTGGTTCTTGACTTCCTTGGGTACGCCGACCTTCATGTCCCTCACTCTTTCCGACGCCGGATCTCCGATGAACCGTGCGTGCGCAACTTACTGCATCATCACCGGCGCTCTCTACCGGGTCGACACCACGATATTCGAAGTTACGAAGGGTCTCTACCCCCGTTTTCGTGGCGGCGGGCCCACAATGCGAGCGATCCCGACACTGTGAGGCCATCTTTGATGTCGCCAGCGAGGATGCCCGCCACCAGGTCCGACAGCGGCATCCAGTGCCGACTCATGTGCGCCTCCTCGTGTTGCGCCACGAAGTCGGCCGGCGCGTCCACCTCGCGCAGGTCTTCGGCCAGGTAGATCCGCACCGCCTCGTCGTGGATCCCGGGCGAGGTCAGCAGGTCGATGAGCACGCTCCAACGCTGGGCCGCCAACCCCGCCTCTTCGGCCAGCTCACGCTGGGCAGCGACCTGTCGGTCCTCACCGGCCACGTCGAGCAGTCCGGCCGGCAGCTCGACCAGCCGCTGACCGACGGGGTGCCGGTACTGGCTCAGCACCAGCACCCGATCGTGCTCGTCGACGGCGACGACGGCCACCGCGCCGGGATGGCGAACAACCTGGCGGGTGAACGTCTCACCCTCCGGGGCCTGCACCACCTCGGAGTACACCGAGACGATCGCACCCTCGCTCTCGACCTCGCGTGACACCACCGGCCACGACTCGTCGACGTCGACGAGCCGGTCCGCAGGCTCGCTCATTCGACCGGCTCAGGCACGGCGTCGGTGGATGCCTCACTGCCACCGTCCCGGATCGCGCGGCGCAGACCGGTGTCATCGACGGGCAGCCGCAGCTCACGCTGTCGCTCGATCGCCGCGGCGACCAGGCCCGCGAACAACGGGTGCGGACGGGTCGGTCGCGAGCGCAGCTCGGGGTGCGCCTGCGTGGACACGTAGTAGGGATGGACGTCACGCGGCAGCTCGACGAACTCGACCAGCTCGCGGTCGGGGCTCAAGCCGGAGAAGACGAGCCCTGCGGCCTCCAGGTCACCGCGAAACTTGTTGTTGACCTCGTAACGGTGCCGGTGCCGCTCCTCGACGCGGGTGGAGCCGTACGTCGTCGCGACCACCGAGCCGGGCGCCAGCTCCGCCGGGTAGAGACCGAGGCGCATCGTGCCCCCGAGATCTCCGTCGCCGTCGACGATGTCGAGCTGCTCCTCCATCGTCGCGATCACCGGCTCGGCCGCCTGCGGGTCGAACTCGGTGGAGCCGGCGTCGGTCAGCTTGGCCACGCTCCGGGCGTACTCGATCACCATGCACTGCAGCCCCAGGCACAGTCCCAGCGTCGGGATGCGGTGGGTTCGCGCGTAGGCCAGCGCGCCGACCTTGCCCTCGATGCCGCGTACGCCGAAACCACCCGGCACACAGATGGCGTCGACGTCGCCGAGGAGCCGCGCCGCACCATCGGAGGTCTGACACTCATCGGAGGCCACCCACCGCAGGTTGACGCGAGCAGAGTTGGCGAAGCCCCCGGCGCGCAGCGCCTCAGCCACCGACAGATAGGCATCCGGCAGGTCGACGTACTTGCCGACGAGCGCAATCGTGACCTCCTCCTCCGGCTGGTGCACCTGCTTGAGCAGCTGGTCCCACCGCGTCCAGTCGACGTCGCGGAACGGCAGGTTGAGCCGGCGGACGACATACGCATCGAGGCCCTCGGCGTGCAGCACCTTGGGGATGTCGTAGATCGACGGCGCATCGACGGCCGCGACCACCGCCTCGTCGTCGACGTCACACATCAGCGAGATCTTGCGCTTGATGCTCGTCGGGATCTCCCGATCGGCGCGGCAGACGATGGCGTCCGGCGCGATACCGATGGACCGCAGCGCCGCGACCGAGTGCTGGGTCGGCTTGGTCTTCAGCTCACCGGAGGGCCCGATGTACGGCACGAGTGAGACATGCAGGAAGAAGCAGTTGTCACGGCCGATGTCATGGCGTACCTGACGCGCTGCCTCGAGAAAGGGCAGCGACTCGATGTCACCGACGGTCCCGCCGATCTCGGTGATCACGAGATCGACGTCAGGGCCCGCCATGGCCCGGATACGTTCCTTGATCTCGTTGGTGATGTGCGGGATCACCTGCACCGTGTCACCCAGGTAGTCACCGCGACGCTCCTTGGCGATGACCGTCGAGTAGACCTGTCCGGTGGTGACGTTCGCGTGCTGACCGAGGTCGACGTCGAGGAACCGCTCGTAGTGACCGATGTCGAGGTCGGTCTCGGCTCCGTCGTTGGTGACGAACACCTCGCCGTGCTGGAACGGGTTCATCGTGCCGGGGTCGACGTTGAGATAGGGGTCGAGCTTCTGCATGGTCACACGCACGCCGCGCGACTTGAGCAGACGCCCCAGGGACGACGCAGTCAGTCCCTTGCCCAGAGACGACGCCACCCCACCGGTGACGAACAGATGCTTGGTCGGCGACGAAGCGGCCAACTCACTCTCCCGCGGATCGATGTACGGCGAAGAGCCTTCGCCCTTCCACGGGGTTCCAGTCTACCCATGCTCGGCGGATCGACGTAACGCCACGCCCGGCCGAGGGGTTCGCCGTCACGCGCGAGGCTCGCTCACCGGGCGGGCGGCCGCGCTCAGTTGCCCTTCGCGGCCAGACCCGGTGGGAGCACGGCCTCGGAGTCGATCACACCGAAGTGACCAGGAACACCCGACCCCGCTGCCACCAGCGCGTACACGAGCGCGGTCGGCCCGGCGGCCGAGTCGATCACGTTGACCGTGGACACGCGCTTGCCGGCCAAGGCTGCGTTGTCGGTGAGCTCGGAGATGAGGCCGCCGCTCTCGGAGGAGGTCGGGATCGAGCCGACGACAACCGCGTCACTGCCCTTGACCAGGCCGGTGATCAGGTCCTGGGCGATCACCATCTCGGCCTGGGTGAAGCTGTCGGAACCGTGCTCACCCGGGTCGAGGACCACGACGAAGGTCCCCCTTCGGATCGGTGCGCCGTTGCTCGACACCAGCTTCGCCCCTTGGAGCTCGGCGTCGATCTTCGTTGCCTCGGCGTCGACGTTGGCGTTGCCGCCCTTGCCGACATACGCCCGCGCCAGCAGAGCACCGGCCCGGACGTAGGTGCTCTCGCCTTTGAGGCCCGTGAGGTCAGGTGCCCCCTTCAGCGAGCTCGTCACGACGCTGTCGACGTAGGTCTTCTTGCCCGGGTCGATCAGGTCGGCGGCCAGGTTCGCCACGACCGGAACGTCGGCCCCGGCGAGCTTGAGCGCCTGCTGAATCCCCGAGACGGTCGTGTCGGGCACCCCGGGCAGGCTCAGCAACGTGACGCCTCGTCCGGCCAGCCGGCCATCGAGCAGCTTGGGCGAGACCGCCTGGTTGACGCCCTGCTCGAACACCGCGCTCGCCCGCAACGAGGTCACCTGGTTGGTCAGGGCGGCTTTGTCCGCCCGAAGAGTCTTGGTCTGGTCACCCTCGTCGGCCTGGAGGGGCCCACCACCCAAGGCGATACCGACCGCGAAGGCCAGGCAGCCGATCAGGATCGGGAAGATCAGGCGGCGCAAGGAGTTCACGAGCGCAGCCCCTTGATCCAGTCGACAAGGTCGTCGTACCAGGTGACGATGTGGTCCCACCAGTCCTGACCGACCGGCGTCGTGGCGATCGCCGCACCGACCGCGATGAGCCCGACGAGCAGCGCGAGCAGCACGACCCAGGTCCTGATCCGGTGGTGGTAGAGCCGGGAGACGGCCTTCGCGTCGACCAGCGTCGAGCCGACCGTTGCGCGCGTCAGGAAGGAGCTCGCCATCCCCGAGCGACCTTTGTCGATGAACTCGACCAGGGTGGCGTGTGACCCGACCATCACGATCAGGTTGGCCTTGTGGACGTGCGCGAGCAGGATGGCGGCATCCTCAGCGGTGACGCTGGCCTGGAAGGTCACATGCTGGATGCCGAGCCGTTCGACGCGCTCGCCGCCGCGGACTCGTCCGTCAGCACCGGCATGGACGACGATCTCGGCCCCGCAGCGCAACGCCTTGTCGGAGATCTCGTCCGCGTCCGTGACGATCAGATGGGGGCGGTAACCCGCCTCGATCAGTGCATCGGCCCCGGCGTCGACTCCGATCAGGACCGGAGTGTTCTCCCTGATGAAGGTCTTCAGCGAACGCAGGTCGGCCTCGTAGTCGAACGCTCGGAGCACGACGAGCACCTGCCGCCCCCTGAGCGAGGTCTTCAGGGTCGGCACGCCCTCGCCGTCCAGGAGCAGCCCGCGTTCGCGGCGCAGGTGCTCGATGGCGTTCGCGCTGAACGCCTCGAGCTGACTCGCCATTCCGTCCTTGGAGTCCTCCATGGCAGCCGCTACCGACTCGGCGTCGTGACGCACACCGCTCCCGATCGCGGTGCTGCCGCGGTAGATGGTGTCACCGTCGATGCGCACGGTGTCGCCGTCGTTGACCGCCTGGAACACCGCAGGTCCGACGTCGTCGACGAGCACGACACCGGCCTCGACGAGCAGCTCTGGTCCGAGGTTGGGGTAGCGACCCGAGATCGACGGGGCGATGTTGATCACCGCCGACACCTCGGCCTCGACCAGGGCCAGGGCAGCGTGCCGGTCGATGTCGACGTGGTCGATGATCGCGACGTCACCCGGCCGGAGCCGCTTGGCGATGTTGCGCGTACGACGGTCGAGCCGGGCCGGTCCGCTGACTCCGGAGCCGCTCGTGGTGCGGGGCTTGCGCAGGGATAGTTTCATCGTGGGTCAATCCTGCCAAACGAATCGGCCGATTTCGGGAGGCGGGCCGCGCTAGTGCTCGCGTTCCCCGCGCGCCAGGGCCACCAGCTCGTCGGCGTGGGCCAAGGCGGCCTCGGAGTCCTCGAGTCCGGCCAGCATCCGGGACAGCTCACTGCGCCGCCCGGCCTCGTCGAGGGCGGTGACCCCGCTGGTCGTCACGCTCCCGTCGTCGCTCTTGACCACGACGTAGTGCTGGTCAGCAAACGCGGCCACCTGCGGCAGGTGGGTCACGACGACCACCTGGACGCCACTGGCCAGGCGCGCCAGGCGTCGCCCGATCTCGACCGCCGCCTTGCCGCCGACGCCGGCGTCCACCTCGTCGAAGATCATCGTGGGCACCGGCTGGGTGCCGACGAGGCAGACCTCGAGGGCGAGCATCACCCGCGAAAGCTCCCCTCCGGACGCGCCTCGTTGCAGCGGCCGCGGCGCGCTGCCGGCGTGGGCCGCGAACAGGAACGCGATCTCATCGAGCCCGTCACGCAGGGGGGCTCCGGCCGGGGTGACCTCGACCACGAGGACGGCCTGCGGCATCGCCAGCCCGGCGAGCTCGTTCGTGACACGGTCACCGAGGTCGGTGGCCAACGCCTTGCGGGCGGCAGTGAGCTCGGATCCGAGTCCCTGGAGCCGCGCGTCGAGATCCCCTTCCTGAGCGCGCAGCGTCTCGAGCACGGTGTCGTCGTCCTCGAGCGCGATCAGTCGGGCGGCCGCCTGCTTCGCCCACGCCAACACCTCGTCGACGGTGTCGCCGTACTTGCGGGTCAGTCCACTGAGCAGGGCCCGCCGTTCCTGCACCCAGGCCAGCCGGGCAGGGTCGGCGTCGAGCGACGTGGCGTAGGACGTGAGGTCGGCAGCGACATCGGTGAGGGCGTACGACGCAGAGGCGAGGGCGTCAGCGATCGCCGACAGGGACGGATCGTGGTCACGTTCGTGCTCGAGACTGCGCCGCGCCGCCGCCACCTGTCCGAGCGCGTCATGCGAGTCGACACCCGTCTCGTCGCCGCTGAGCGCGAACCGAGCCTCCTCGGCAGCCTGTCTCAGTCCCTCGACATGAGCGAGGCGGGACGACTCCTCGGCCAGCTGGACGTCCTCTCCAGGCTGCGGATCGCCCGCTTCGACCTCACCGAGCCCGAATCGGAGCGCGTCGGCCTCCTGGGCGCGTTCACGGCGGCGCGCCACGATGTCGTCGAGCTGACCGCGGACCTCGGCGAGCCGGTCGAACGTGTGGCGGTACGACGCCAGCAGTCCCGCCTGCTCCGCCCCTCCGAAGGCGTCGAGCATCTCGCGCTGCCGCGATGGCAGGAGCAGGCGCTGCTGGTCGGCCTGCCCATGGATGATGACCAGATCGGCGGCCAGCTCGCCCAGGGTGCCGATAGGCACCGCTGCGCCGCCGACGTGGGCGCGCGACCGGCCCTCTGCCGACACGGTACGGGCCAGGATCAGGATGTCGTCGTCCAGCTCACCACCGGCATCCTCGGCGCGCTGCCCGACCGTCGACGCGGGGTCGACGCGGACCCGGCCGTCGATCCTGGCCCGGCTGGCTCCGGCGCGTACGACGGTGGCGTCAGAACGGGATCCGAGGAGCAGGCCGAGGGCGGTGACCACCATCGTCTTGCCGGCACCGGTCTCGCCGGTCACGACGTTGAAACCCGGCCCCAGCTCGAGCGTGGCCTCGTCGATGACTCCGAGCGACCGGATCGACAGTTCCTCGAGCATCAACGTCCTCGCCAAGCGCGTCGGTCGGAACCGCCGCGCCAACCGGTGACCGGCAGCTCGAACTTCGCCACGAGCCGGTCGGTGAACGGTGCCTGGTGCAGGTGGGCCAGGCGCACCGGACGTGTGCCGCGGCGTACTTCGACACGGGCGCCGGCCGGCAGCTCGGCCGACCGTCGTCCGTCGCACCACAGCACTCCACCCCCGCGTGTGTGGGGTAGCACCTCGGCGGCCAGGATCGAGTCGGGCGAGGCGACCATGGGTCGGGCGAACAGAGCGTGGGCGCTGATCGGGACCAGCAGGAGCGCCTCGACCTCCGGCCAGACCACCGGCCCGCCCGCGCTGAACGCGTAGGCGGTCGACCCGGTCGGGGTCGCGAACACGACCCCGTCACAGCCCCAGCGGGAGAGTGGGCGGTCGTCGATCTCGACCACGACCTCGAGCATGCGCTGCCTGGCGGCCTTCTCGACGCTCGCCTCGTTGAGCGCCCAGCCAGAACCGATCAGCGATCCGTCATGCAGGACCCGCACGTCGAGTGTCATCCGTTCCTCGACGAAGTAGCGACCCGCGATGATCGCGTCGACCGTGCTGTCGAGGTCGTCGCCCTCGGCCTCGGCGAGAAAGCCGACGTGTCCGAGGTTGATGCCGAGCAGCGGGGTGCCGGTAAGCCGGACGAGCTCCGCTGCCCGCAGGATCGTGCCGTCGCCGCCGATCACGAGAGCGAGCTCACAGCCCTGCGACGCGTCGCCGTCGGCGTCGACGATCGTGGCCCCGGCGATGGGCAGGTCGGGCGCTTCGCTGTGGAGCAGCCGAACCGCGATGTCGGAGCCCATGAGGCGCTTGGCCACGGCGCTCGCCACCTCGACAGCCTCGGTACGCCCGGTGTGGGTCACCAGGAGAACGGACCGGGGGGCAGCGGTCTTGTCGTGCGTCACCGCTCTAGCCTCTCACCCCGGCCCCGCATCGACGACTGACCACACCCGCGCGGGGTCGATGGATTCGGCACCGTGGCGAAGCCACAGGAAATACTCGACGTTGCCGGACGGCCCGGGCAACGGGCTGGCGCAGACGTCGACGACACCGAGATCCAGGCCGGCGGCGCTGCCGGCCACGTCGAGGACGGCGCGTACGCGCAGCTCGGGTTCGCGGACCACGCCGCCCTTGCCCAGCTGCTCCTTGCCCACCTCGAACTGCGGCTTGACCATGAGCACGAAGTCGGCGCCGGGGCGGCTGACGGCGAGCAGGGCCGGCAGCACTTTGGTCAGCGAGATGAACGACACGTCACCGACGACCAGGTCGGGGGCGAAGGGGAGCACCTCGGCGACCAGCTCCCTGAGGTTCGTGCGGTCGAGGACGTGGACGCGGGCGTCCTGCTGCAGGGTCCACGCCAGCTGGCCGTAACCCACGTCGACGGCGATGACCTCGGCGACGCCGGCGCGCAGGAGCACATCGGTGAAGCCACCGGTCGAGGCGCCGGCGTCCAGCGCATGCCGCCCGGCGACCTCGAGACCACCGGAGGCGAACGCAGCCAGCGCGCCTGCCAGCTTGTGCCCCCCGCGCGACACGTAGTCGGGGGTGGCGGGATCGGCCCGGACCACGAGCGCCGCATCGGTCGACACGCCGGTCGCGGCTTTGGTGGCCACCGTCCCACCCACCATCACCCGTCCGGCGGCGATGAGCTCCGCGGCGTGGTCACGGCTCCGGGCGAGCCGGCGGCGCACGAGCTCGGCATCCAGGCGGAGCCGCCGTGTCACCACGGGTCCCGGTGCAGAAGCGTCATCGGACCGCTCGTGGCGGGCTCAGGCCGACGACGGTGGCGTGCCGGCGTCGTCGAGGACGTCGGCGAGATCGCGGTGGACCGAGTCGTAGACGTCGACGTGCTCGTGCAGGTCGCGCTCGTCGAGACCTTCGAGCCTGGCCACTGCATCGTCGACCCGGGTGTCTCCGGTCGACCAGCCGCCGTCGGGTCGGTCCGTAGGCCCGCTGTCGTCCGGCTGCGGTTCGGTCCGGTTGTCTGGCTGGCCCTGGTCCTGGTCCTGGTGGTCCTGGTGCTGTTCGTCGGATCGGTCCCGGGACTCGTCCTCAGGGTGATCGCCTGCCTGATCCGTCATCGCCATCTCCTCGTCGCTGCTCGCGGTCAACCTAGCGGTCCCCCCAAAGCCCGTCCACGACCGTCAGATCGAGCTGTGGACGCGCTGCCTCGGGGTCGTCCTGCCGATCCAGCCAGTCCCAGCATGCCGCGGTGACCGTGGCGAGACCGGCATCGAGGTCGCTCCCCTGTGCTGTCACGGCGAGCCGACCGTGGTCGACGCCGGCACTCCAGCCCGCGAGCGACCAGCTGAGCGGCCCGTCAGGCCCATCATCGCAGCGGGGGGCATGGTGGGGCCTCATCAGGCCGTCCATCGCCCAAGCGACGTACGTCGGTCTGCGGCTTGGCTCGGCGCGGCACAACGCGGACACGTCGGTCACACCGGTCATCACCAGCAACGAGTCGGCCCCGCAGGTGACGGCGCCTTCGATGTCGGTGTCGAGCCGGTCCCCCACGACGAGCGGACGCGTGGACGCGATCCGGCGTACGGTCTCGTCGAAGAGTGGCCGGAACGGTTTGCCGGCCACGATGTCGGGTCGGCGTCCGACCGCCGTCGCGACCACGTTGACCAGCGTTCCGTTCCCCGGAGCCGTGCCTCGCCCGGTCGGGATCGTGAGGTCCAGGTTCGAGGCCACCCAGGGCAGTCCTGTGGCGACCGCGTAGGCGCCCTCGGCGAGCAACTGCCACCCGATGTCGGGGTGGAACCCCTGGACGACACCCGCCGGGTCGTCCTCGGCGGACCACACCGGAACCAGGCCACGCTCCTGCAAGGCCAGGGCGAGCCCTTCACCACCCACCACCAGAACCCGCGACCCCGCGTCGACCAGGGCAGCGATCTCGCGCGCCGCAGCCTGGGCCGAGGTCACGACATCGGTGGGCTCTGCGGTCACCCCGAGGTCGTTGAGGTGAGCGCTGATCGCCTCCGGCGGCCGCGAGGCGTTGTTGGTCACGAATGCGAGGGTCATCCCGCGGGTGCGCGCCTCGGCCAGCAGCTCCGGCACCCCGTCCACCGCGTGCGCGCCGACGTAGACGACACCATCGAGGTCGAGCATGGCGCAGTCGTAGGCCGACACCAACGGCTCGTTCGAGGACTCGAGCCCCCGGGGTGCCGCGCTCACCGCAACGTACCGGGCATCGGATCGCGTGCGGGTGCCCGCTCGCTACGATGCAGCGTGACCGAACAGCAGGAGCCGAACCGGAACAAGCCAGGTGCACAACTGCGCCTGCGACCGTTCCCGGCGATGCGGTTCGATCCGGCGGTGGTCGGAGACATCAGTGAAGTCACGTCGCCACCGTACGACGTCATGGACCGCCGGATGATCGACGACCTGCTCAATGAGCATCCCCGCAACATCGTCCGGCTCATCCTGCCGCGGATGGTCAGTGATCCGGTTCGCGCCGAGAACCCCTACGCACGTGCCGCGAAGCTGCTGCGTCGCTGGCGCGAGCACGGGGTGTTGCGTACCGACGAGCAGGCCGGCCTCTACGTGTACGAGTACGGCGACGCCGAGCACCGGGTCTGTGGGCTCGTGGGCGCACTCGAGCTGCGCAAACGTAATTCGGGCGTCGTGCTCCCGCACGAGGGCGTGATCCCGCAGATCGTCGCCGATCGCCTCGCGATGCTGGTGGCGTCCCGAGCGAACCTCGAGCCGATCCTGCTCGTGTACGACGGTCAGGGTGCCACCAGCGACGTGCTGCACCGAGCCCAGCAGCGGCAGCCGCTCATCGACGTCAACGCCCAGGACGGCACCTTCCACCGGGTGTGGTCGATCACCGACCGCCCATCGATCCAGGCGATCAGAGTCGCGCTGGCTCCACACCAGTCGTTGATCGCCGACGGGCATCACCGCTACGCGACCTACATGCAGCTCCGCAAACGGCACCGTTCGATCGGCGACGGGAACGGACCCTGGGACCGCGGCCTGGTCCTCCTCATCGACCAGTCGCAGTATCCGCTCCAGCTCGGCGCGATCCATCGCAGCGTCTCGGAGCTCGCTCTGCGCGACCTGACCGCGCCAGCCGGGTTCGAGCTGTCGCCCCCGCAGTCCGTCGACCGACTCCCGCGGGCCCCGGACAGGCCAGGGCTCTTCGTGCTCAGCGACGGAGCGGTGACGCGCACGATCCGGTTGACCGCCCAGCGAGACCACGCCGTGAGTGACGCCGAGCTGCTCCATGCGCAACTGCTACCCACCTGGGGCAGCAGCGAGGACCAGGTCGGCTACCACCACACCGTCGAACAGACCCTGCACAACGCGCACCAGGACGACGGCATCGCCGTGCTCCTGCATCCGACCACGGTGGCGGAGGTGATGGACGTGGCCCGCGCCGGCAAGATGATGCCGCGCAAGTCGACGTCCTTCGGCCCTAAGCCGCGGATGGGGCTGCTTATGCGCTCCTTCGACGACGAAGCCTGACCAGCGGGGCTGGGGCGGCGATCTGTGGCGTTGGCGTCGTCGCCGATACGCTCCGCTACCAGTATCGGCTTCCTCCGCCGCCTCGACAGCTCATCCACCCCAACCCCGCTGGACCCCGATCACACCAGCATCACAGCCAGCGATCTGTGGCGTTGGCGTCGTCGCCGATACGCTCCGCTACCAGTATCGGCTTCCTCCGCCGCCTGACAGCTCATCCACCCCAACCCCGCTGGACCCCGATCACAGCATCACAGCCAGCGATCTGTCGCGTTGGCGTCGTCGCCGATACGCTCCAGCGACCCTCATCAATCGGCCTTGCGGCGGCGCGGCTTGTCGAGGCGACGGGTGGAGCGGATCTCGACCTCGACGCGGCTGACCGGGCCGCCGGCGCCCCGGTAGAAGCGCCGCCGAATCGCGCCGCAGACCTCGACGTGCTCGCCAGCCTGCCAACCGCGCATGGAACGTTGGGCCTTGCGCAGCCAAGCCACGCAGTCGATGGTGTCGACGCGCTGGCTGGACCTGCTCAGGGCGACCGCATCACGGTCGACGATGAGGCGGGCGGTGATGATCGTGTCGCCGCTCGGCAGCTGTCGCTCGTCCACCGGTGCCGCCACCCGGCCGCGCAGGATGACATCGTTGCGGGCGGCGGCAGGCTCGCAGCCATCGGACGACGCGGCGCGGTCTCGTCGGTCGGGACCTTCGGCTTGCTCTCGGCAGGTTCTGTCGGTTCGTGCTGGGCTCGGGTCATGGCGAACCTCCTTCGGCCGCCAGCGTTCGCCGTCGAGACCGACGGTCGGCCGCCTGCCGCTCGTCGGCTGTGGACAGCCGCCCAAGCGCCGTGGCGGAAGGGGAAACCGCGCTAGCGCTGAGGCTGCCCGCTCTCGAGCTCGGCCAACCGCTCGGCCGCATCGGTGTAGCCGTCGGCGTCGACGCCGGCCGCACGTTCGAACCACTCGCGCGCCTCGTCCGGCCGTCCGTCGGCCAGCAGCGCCTCGGCGTACGCGTAGCGCAGCCGCGGTGCCCAGCTCGCCCTCGACCGGCTGCGGAGCTCACGGCCCTCGAGAGTACGAACCGCGGCAGCGGCGTCACCGAGGTCGCGACGAGCGCCGGACTCCACGATCTTCATCTCGATCTGGCCGGCTTCGTCGAGGTCGACCACCGCGGGGTCCTTCGCCAGCGTCAGCGCTCGCTCCGGACGACCGAGACCGCGTTCGCAGTCAGCCATCATCGGCAGGTAGATCGGGCTGTGGTTGAGCCGACGGGCGGCCTTGAACTCGGTGAGCGCGTCCTTGAACTGTCCCGACGCGTACGCGGCCTCCCCACTCGCCTCGCGGACGATCGCCACCCGCGAAGCCCGGGCCCGGGCCGCCAACGTGTGCTTGTAGGCCGTCTCGGGGTCGCTGTCGAGCAGCCGAGCCGCCGCGACGAGGTGACGGGCCACCCGGGCTGCGAGCTTCTCGGGCAGGGACTTCAGCTGTGCCATCACGGACTTGTCGAGCTCGTTGCCGGTGATGTCCTCGGGGATCTCCGGACCGTCGTACTCCGCCTGGACCGCCGTGCGCTTGACCTCCGGCAGCTCGTCGCGTCGCCAGCGTCCGGCAGTGCTGCGGGTGCGGTCCTTGCTGCGGTCGCGGTCCGGCCTTGCTCCCTGCTCGCGCTCCGAACGGGACTCGCGACTGTCGCGGCTTGCCGCCGCGTGCCGCAGGCTTGCCGCCACGTGAGTCCGGCTTGCCACCCGCGTGCAGCAGGCTTCCCACCGCGTGCCGCAGGCTTGCCGCCACGCGAGTCCGGCTTGCCACCGCGTGCCGCAGGCTTGCCGCCACGCGAACGGTCGCCGGAGCCGGAGCCGCGGCGGGCGCCGGCCCGGGCTGTTGCTGTCGGCGGGCGACATGATCAGTGCACTCCTCGTCGGTGCTCGTCGACGTGTTGATGTTCTGCTCGGCTCACGCTAATGACCGGCCCCCGGACAAGCAAAAGAGGGCCGCCCGGGGGCGACCCTCTTTTGAAAGAATGTCCGGCGACGTCCTACTCTCCCACACGCTCCCGCGTGCAGTACCATCGGCGCTGAAGGGCTTAACTTCCGGGTTCGGAATGGAGCCGGGTGTTTCCCCTTCGCCATGGTCGCCGAAACTCTATGGAGATATAGCCGGCGGGAACCCAGACCTCGGGTTCAAACCGGACCCGACCGTATCTCGGGAACCGCATAGTGGACGCGAACACAACAATTAAGAGTGAGAGAAGACAAGCCCTCGGCCTATTAGTACCGGTCGGCTCCGTGCATTACTGCCTTCCACCTCCGGCCTATCAACCCAGTGTTCTGCTGGGGGCCTTACCCGGTTAACCCGGTGAGAAACCTCATCTTGAAGCGTGCTTCCCGCTTAGATGCTTTCAGCGGTTATCACTTCCGAACGTAGCTAACCAGCAGTGCTCCTGGCGGAACAACTGGCACACCAGAGGTTCGTCCATCCCGGTCCTCTCGTACTAGGGACAGATCTTCTCAAGTTTCTTACGCGCGCGGCGGATAGGGACCGAACTGTCTCACGACGTTCTAAACCCAGCTCGCGTGCCGCTTTAATGGGCGAACAGCCCAACCCTTGGGACCTACTCCAGCCCCAGGATGCGACGAGCCGACATCGAGGTGCCAAACCATCCCGTCGATATGGACTCTTGGGGAAGATCAGCCTGTTATCCCCGGGGTACCTTTTATCCGTTGAGCGACGCCGCTTCCACATGCCAGCGCCGGATCACTAGTGCCGACTTTCGTCCCTGCTCGACATGTCTGTCTCACAGTCAAGCTCCCTTGTGTACTTACACTCAACACCTGATTGCCAACCAGGCTGAGGGAACCTTTGCGCGCCTCCGTTACATTTTAGGAGGCAACCGCCCCAGTTAAACTACCCACCAGGCACTGTCCCTGATCCGGATTACGGACCTAGGTTAGATATCTAATACGATCAGAGTGGTATTTCAACGTTGGCTCCACACGAACTGGCGTCCATGCTTCAAAGCCTCCCACCTATCCTACACAAATCGAATCAAACACCAATACCAAGCTATAGTAAAGGTCCCGGGGTCTTTCCGTCCTGCCGCGCGTAACGAGCATCTTTACTCGTAGTGCAATTTCGCCGAGTCCACGGTTGAGACAGTGCCCGAGTCGTTACGCCATTCGTGCAGGTCGGAACTTACCCGACAAGGAATTTCGCTACCTTAGGATGGTTATAGTTACCACCGCCGTTTACTGGCGCTTAAGTTCTGCGCTTCGCCACCGAAGTGACTAACACGTCCCCTTAACGTTCCAGCACCGGGCAGGCGTCAGTCCGTATACATCGTCTTGCGACTTAGCACGGACCTGTGTTTTTAGTAAACAGTCGCTTGGGCCTGGTCTCTGCGGCCATCTCCGCTTCGTAGAGCAAGTCTACTGACGGATCCGGCCCCCCTTCTCCCGAAGTTACGGGGGCATTTTGCCGAGTTCCTTAACCATGGTTAACTCGATCGCCTTGGTATTCTCTACCTGACTACCTGTGTCGGTTTAGGGTACGGGCGGCTCTGAAGCTCGCTAGAGGCTTTTCTCGACAGCATAGGATTACCCACTTCGCCTAAATCGGCTCGGCATCAGATCTCAGGCTCATGAGACACGGATTTGCCTATGTCTCGCCCTACATCCTTACCCGCGGACTACCATCGCCGCGGTTGGGCTACCTTCCTGCGTCACCCCATTGCTTGACTACTACCAGTTCGGGTCGTGCGCTCCCCCGAATCCGTCCGAAGACATCATCAAGTTTGGGCACTTAGCATCACTAGGTTCGTCATGGTCGCGTCAGCGCCGGTACGGGAATATCAACCCGTTGTCCATCGACTACGCCTGTCGGCCTCGCCTTAGGTCCCGACTTACCCAGGGCAGATTAGCTTGACCCTGGAACCCTTAGTCATTCGGCGGAGGGGTTTCTCACCCCTCTTTCGCTACTCATGCCTGCATTCTCACTCGTGTGGCGTCCACGACTGGGTCACCCCGCCGCTTCACTCGCCACACGACGCTCCCCTACCCATCCACGCACCTGGACAGCGCCCGAAGGCGTTGCCGAGTACACGCGTGAATGCCATAGCTTCGGCGGATAACTTGAGCCCCGCTAAATTGTCGGCGCAAAATCACTTGACCAGTGAGCTATTACGCACTCTTTCAAGGGTGGCTGCTTCTAAGCCAACCTCCTGGTTGTCTCTGCGACTTCACATCCTTTTCCACTTAGTTATCGCTTAGGGGCCTTAGCTGATGGTCTGGGCTGTTTCCCTTTCGACTACGGAGCTTATCCCCCGCAGTCTCACTGCCGCGCTCTCACTTACCGGCATTCGGAGTTTGGTTGATTTCAGTAAGCTTGTGGGCCCCTTAGACCATCCAGTGCTCTACCTCCGGTAAGAAACACGCGACGCTGCACCTAAATGCATTTCGGGGAGAACCAGCTATCACGGAGTTTGATTGGCCTTTCACCCCTATCCACAGCTCATCCCCCAGGTTTTCAACCCTGGTGGGTTCGGTCCTCCACGCGGTCTTACCCGCGCTTCAACCTGGCCATGGATAGATCACTCCGCTTCGGGTCTAGAGCGTGCGACTGATTCGCCCTGTTCGGACTCGCTTTCGCTACGGCTTCCCCACACGGGTTAACCTCGCCACACACCACTAACTCGCAGGCTCATTCTTCAAAAGGCACGCTGTCACAGCTCCGCCAAATAAATGACGAAACCGCTCCAACGGATTGTAGGCACATGGTTTCAGGTACTATTTCACTCCCCGCCTGGGGTACTTTTCACCTTTCCCTCACGGTACTTGTCCGCTATCGGTCATCAAGGAGTATTTAGGCTTAGCGGGTGGTCCCGCCAGATTCGCACAGAATTTCAGGGGTTCCGTGCTACTCGGGATGACACTCGAGAGCCACTGCCTTACGTTTACGGGGGTATCACCCTCTACGCCGGGACTTTCCAGTCCTCTTCAACTTCAGCAATGGTTTCTTACTCTCTGTCAATACGGCAGTATCGACCAAGTGGTCCCACAACCCCGCATAGGCAACGCCTGCCGGCTATCACACCTACACGGTTTAGCCTCTTCCGCTTTCGCTCGCCACTACTCACGGAATCACTGTTGTTTTCTCTTCCTGTGGGTACTGAGATGTTTCACTTCCCCACGTTCCCTCCGAACGCCCTATGTGTTCAGGCGACGGTAACTGGACATAACTCCAGCTGGGTTTCCCCATTCGGACATCCCCGGATCACAGCTCGGTTGTCAACTTCCCGGGGCTTATCGCAGACTCCTACGTCCTTCATCGGCTCTTGATGCCAAGGCATCCACCATGTGCCCTTAGTAGCTTGTCAAAAACTCTCAACAAAAAATTGCTACAAAGATGCTCGCGTCCACTATGAAGTTCTCAAGGTACGGGCGGTCCTCATCTCGAGTCATCGCTGGGGCGCCGAGGCGCCTAGTTCGATGGGGAGATGAGTCCAGAGGAATGGCCGCCGAGATTGCTCTCGGAAGCGCCCGATCCCTCAGGACCCAACAGTGTGCCTGATCTCGCCGTCGTCTCGGTGCGGGTTTCCACTCCAGCAGAGCTGGTTGTACTTGCGCGACCGTCGCGACTGCGAAGCCAAATAGTCGACGTTCCACTTAACGAGCAGTGCCGCCTCGAGACATTCGCCCGAGAAACGACACATGGACACTGCGGTCACCGCTTGACGCGGTGGACAGTGCCAACTGCTCCTTAGAAAGGAGGTGATCCAGCCGCACCTTCCGGTACGGCTACCTTGTTACGACTTCGTCCCAATCGCCAGCCCCACCTTCGACGGCTCCCTCCACAAGGGTTGGGCCACCGGCTTCGGGTGTTGCCGACTTTCGTGACGTGACGGGCGGTGTGTACAAGGCCCGGGAACGTATTCACCGCAGCGTTGCTGATCTGCGATTACTAGCGACTCCGACTTCATGGGGTCGAGTTGCAGACCCCAATCCGAACTGAGACCGGCTTTTTGGGATTCGCTCCACCTTGCGGTTTCGCAGCCCTTTGTACCGGCCATTGTAGCATGCGTGAAGCCCTGGACATAAGGGGCATGATGACTTGACCTCATCCCCACCTTCCTCCGAGTTACCCCGGCAGTCTCCTATGAGTCCCCACCATTACGTGCTGGCAACATAGGACGAGGGTTGCGCTCGTTGCGGGACTTAACCCAACATCTCACGACACGAGCTGACGACAGCCATGCACCACCTGTATAGGACCCTTACGGACCTGCTATCTCTAGCAGATTTCCCTATATGTCAAATCCAGGTAAGGTTCTTCGCGTTGCATCGAATTAATCCGCATGCTCCGCCGCTTGTGCGGGCCCCCGTCAATTCCTTTGAGTTTTAGCCTTGCGGCCGTACTCCCCAGGCGGGGCGCTTAATGCGTTAGCTGCGGCACAAAGGACGTGGAATGTCCCTCACACCTAGCGCCCAACGTTTACGGCATGGACTACCAGGGTATCTAATCCTGTTTGCTCCCCATGCTTTCGCTCCTCAGCGTCAGGTAAGGCCCAGAGATCCGCCTTCGCCACCGGTGTTCCTCCTGATATCTGCGCATTTCACCGCTACACCAGGAATTCCGATCTCCCCTACCTACCTCTAGTCCACCCGTATCGGAAGCAGGACTGGGGTTAAGCCCCAGCTTTTCACTCCCGACGCGATGGACCGCCTACGAGCCCTTTACGCCCAATAATTCCGGACAACGCTTGCACCCTACGTATTACCGCGGCTGCTGGCACGTAGTTGGCCGGTGCTTCTTCTGCAGGTACCGTCACTTTCGCTTCGTCCCTGCTGAAAGAGGTTTACAACCCGAAGGCCGTCATCCCTCACGCGGCGTTGCTGGATCAGGCTTTCGCCCATTGTCCAATATTCCCCACTGCTGCCTCCCGTAGGAGTCTGGGCCGTGTCTCAGTCCCAGTGTGGCCGGTCACCCTCTCAGGCCGGCTACCCGTCGTCGCCTTGGTGGGCCATTACCCCACCAACAAGCTGATAGGCCGCGAGCTCATCCTTCACCGCCGGAACTTTCCACCATCGAGGATGCCCTCGATGGTCGTATCCGGTATTAGCTTCGGTTTCCCGAAGTTATTCCGATGTGAAGGGCAGATTGCTCACGTGTTACTCACCCGTTCGCCGCTCGTGTACTCCCGAAGGAGCCTTACCGCTCGACTTGCATGTGTTAAGCACGCCGCCAGCGTTCGTCCTGAGCCAGGATCAAACTCTCCGTTGAAATTCGTTGACGACCGCGCACCCGAAGGTGTCACGCTCGCCGAATCATTGGAGTATCCCGGCAAGAGTGTCTCCTCGGTCCGAGGACCAGAAGACGTGTTCTTACCAAAGGAACCGTCAGACATACCGGACCAGCAAGCTGGTCCGAGCTGCCGACGGGGCGTTAATTAATTCGTCGTCGACTTTTGGCACACTGTTGAGTTCTCAAGGATCGTGCGCACACCGTTGCCAGGCCTCACGGCCGGACGCAGGGGCACTCGCACTAACTTACCGGGTGAGTAGGGGACCGTCAAATCGGTACCCAGGCCCAGATCCCGCCCGCATCGAAGCGTTCCGACGGCCGCTGGAGCGCGCCGGATCAGACCTGCGAAGTGGGGGGTTCTCGCTGGGCCGGCCGCCCGATCTCCGGTGTTCTGGAGGTCTTGCGTCCCGTCGCTTCCGGCGAGGCAGGTAGAACATTACGTAGCGAGGCCGAACACGTCAAATCGGCATCGTGTGGCGGCGGTCACAATCACATTGTCGCAGGTCAGAGCGGCTTTTCGGAGATCACAGAGCAGCCGCGGCGACGCGTCCGGAGCACGGCCGGAACCACAACGCTGTCATTCGAACGCGCGGACCGAGGCGATGAGGTCGGGTCCCAGGTCGCGGACGTGCGGGCACCCCGCGAGGGTCATGGCCTCACGCAGCTCGCTGCCGAGCTCATCGACCAACCGGGTGACACCGGCTGAGCCGTCGACGGCTGAGCGCCCACAGGCTCGGTCTGCCCACGAAGGCGGCACGGGCGCCCAGCGCGCACGCCGTGAGCACATCGACGCCGCGGCGGACACCGCCGTCGACGTACACCTCCGCACGGTCACCGACTGCGTCCATCACCTCCGGCAGCGCCCAGCGGGTGGCCACCGCCTGGTCGAGCTGCCGGCCGCCGTGATTGGACACCCAGACGGCGGCCGCGCCGGCTTCGACGGCGTGGACGGCGTCGTCACCACGCAGCAACGCCCTTGACCACGACCGGCAGGCCGGTGACCTCAGCCGAGCCAGCCGATCACGCTCGGGTGTGAGGTCGTCGGCCTTCGTCAGGTCGACAGTCCAACCCCTTCAGCGGCGCGCACGTTGGTGTGGCTGTACCCGTCCGGCGTCGACTCCCAGACCGATGGTCCGTCGTCGTACTTGGTGCCCGTGATCGGCGTGTCGACCGTGACCACGACCGCTCGCGCGCCGGCGGCTACCGCTTGATCGAGCATCCGCTGGGTCAGCCCGCGGTCTCGCAGCACGTACGCCTGGATCCACCAGGGTGCGCCGGCAGCTGCCGATGGCGGCGAACGACGCTCCGGCGTTGCTCGACACCACGACCAGCGTCTCGGCGGCGGCCGCTCCCGCTCGCCATCGCGACCTCGCCCTCGGCGGTCGGCGTGCCGCTGGAGGCTCGTCGGTGCCAGCGCGAGCGGAAGCGCGACGGGCGTCCCGAGCAGAGTCGTCGCCGTCGTGATCGTCGAGACGTCCCTGAGCACACGCGGACGCAGCCGCACGTCACGCCAGCCCTGCTCGGCCTCGGCTGCGCTCAGGCCCTCACGCGCACCCTGACGGTAGTAGGCGGCGACGACCTCGGGCAGCACCCGACCGGCCGCCGCCTCGAGGTCGTCGACCCACCGTGACATCTCAACCGACCCGCGCTGACATCTCAGCCGTCGGTCCCCACGCGGACGCCCGCCAGGTTGCGCTTGCCCTTGCGCAGCAGGAGCCAGCCGCCCGGCAGCAACGCCTCCTTGTCCGCGCGCGCGTCAGGATCGGTGATCCGCTCGTTGTTGACGTAGGCGCCGCCCTCGCCGACCGTCCGCCGTGCCTCGCTCTTGCTGCCGACCAGTCCCGTCTCGGCGAACAGGTCGACCAGCAGGGGCAGCTCCGGAGTCAAGCGGAACCTCGACGTGCGGCGCCTCGCTGAGGGCCGCGGCCAAGCGTCGCCGGGTCGAGTTCGGACAGCTCTCCCCCGCCGAACAAGCGCCGCTGAGGCCGCCTTGACCCGCTCGGTCTCGTCGGCGCCGTGCGTCAGCGTGGTCATCTCCTCGGCAAGCGCCCGTTGCGCGGCGCGGAGGAAGGGCTTCTCGTCCACGAGCCGCGCCAGCTGCTCGATCTCCTCGTGGGACTTGAACGAGTAGTACTTCAGCAGCGAGACGATGTCCCGGTCGTCGGTGTTGAACCAGAACTGGTAGAAGGCGTACGGAGAGGTCATCTCTGCGGACAGCCAGATCGAGCCCGACTCGGTCTTGCCGAACTTCGTTCCGTCGGCCTTGGTGACCAGGGGTGTCGCGAGCGCGTGCACCCGCTCGCCCTCGGTACGCCGGACCAGCTCGACGCCGGCCGTGATGTTGCCCCACTGGTCGCTGCCTCCGGTCTGCAGCCGGACGCCGTGGTCACGGAACAGGTTGAGGTAGTCCATCGACTGGAGCAGCACGTAGCTGAACTCCGTGTAGGAGATCCCCGCCTCGAGACGCGATCGCACCACGTCGCGCGCGAGCATCCGGTTGACCGGGAAGTGCTTGCCGATGTCACGGAGGAAGTCGATCGTCGAGAGGCTCGCGGTCCAGTCGTAGTTGTTGACCACGAGGGCGGCGTTGGCGCCGTCGAACGAAAGGAACCGCTCGAGCTGCTCGCGGATGGTCTGGGTCCACTCCTTGACGATGTCGAGGGAGTTCAGCCGGCGCTCCCCTGCATCCTTCGGGTCGCCGATCATGCCGGTGGCGCCGCCGACAACCCCGACCGGACGGTGGCCGGCGTTCTGCAGCCGCCGCAACGTCAGGATCTGGAGCAGGTTGCCCATGTGCAGGCTCGGGGCTGTCGGGTCGAATCCGCAATACGCCGCGATCGGCCGTTCCGACAGCTCGGCGCGCAGGGCGTCGATGTCGGTCGAGTGCGCGATGAGGCCGCGCCACTCGAGGTCGTCGAGGACGTGCTGGTTCACGGATGTTTCCCTTCGTGTCGCGAGGCCCGCCATCCCGGCGGTGCATGCGGACAGCCTGCCCTATCGGAACCGGTGCCGGGCAAGGGGATATCTCATGCCACCGATCCGGCCGTCGAGGGCACCCGGTCTCGACACGCTCGACGCCCACAGCGAAGATCGCCGGGTGAGGACCACCCTGCACACTGCTCGAGTCCTGTCGTGACCGGTCACTGCGATCCGCTGTCCGTGCTGGACTGCGCGGCGCCTGAAGCGGCCCCGGCGGTGCTCGGCTGGCGGCTCACGCACCGCACACCGGACGGATCGGTGACGGTCCAGCTGAGCGAGGTCGAGGCGTATGCCGGCGAGACCGATCCGGCGTCGCATGCGGGCCGCGGCCCGACGCCCCGGAACACGATCATGTACGGACCGCCCGGCCGCCTCTACGTCTACTTCTCCTACGGCATGCACTGGTGCGCCAATGTCGTTGTCGGACCCGAGGGCACCGCGTCGGCCGTCCTGCTGCGCGCCGGCCGCGTCGTCCACGGGGCCGAGCTGGCTCGTTCGAGGCGTGGCGAACGCGTGCCGGACCGTTCGCTGGCGCGTGGTCCGGCCTGCCTGACCCAAGCTCTCGGCATCGGTCGCGAGCACAACGGTGTCGACCTGCTGTCCGACCGCGCCTTCACGCTCGAGCCGGCCGCTCCCCCGACCTCGGTGTCCAGCGGCCCGCGGGTGGGGATCCGGCACGCCGCGGAGGT
The DNA here is from genome assembly GCA_963750495.1 of uncultured Actinomycetota bacterium. Taxonomy (GTDB): domain Bacteria; phylum Actinomycetota; class Actinomycetes; order Propionibacteriales; family Nocardioidaceae; genus JANLYC01. The sequence goes on along the minus strand of CAVVQV010000008.1, from coordinate 339,853 downwards.
GCCGTGGCGCTTCTGGCTGCGCGATGACCCGTCTGTGTCGGCGTACCGACGCAGTCCACGGGCACCGGCCGAATCGCGCTGAGGACTACGCGGTCCGTGGTGTCAGTCGGAGCAGCGCGGCGCGCAGCTCTTCGATCTGCTCCGCCACACGGACGGGCGCAGTCCCACCCCGACCGTCACGCGAGGCCAGCGAGCCCTCCACGGTCAGGACCGTCCGGACGCCGGGACCAAGGTGCGGTGAGATGGCAAGCAGGTCGGCGTCCGAGAGGTCCCAGAGCTCACCACCGAGCTCCTCACACCGGCGTACGCAGGCACCGGCGATCTCGTGAGCGGACCGGAACGGCACCCCGCTGCGCACCAGCCACTCGGCGACGTCGGTGGCCAGCGAGAACCCCTGCGGGGCGAGAGCCGCCATCCACTTCGTGTCGAACCGCAGCGTCCGCACCATGCCGGTGACGGCGGGAAACAGCACCTCCAACGTGTCGATCGCGTCGAAGACCGGCTCCTTGTCCTCCTGCAGGTCACGGTTGTAGGCCAGCGGCTGGGCCTTCAGCGTCGCCAGCAGCCCGGTGAGGTCGCCGATCAGCCGACCCGACTTGCCACGGGCCAGCTCGGCGATGTCCGGGTTCTTCTTCTGCGGCATGATGCTCGACCCGGTCGAGTACCCGTCGTCGAGGTGCACGAAGCCGAACTCCCGGGTGGCCCAGATGATCAGGTCCTCGGCCAGGCGCGACAGGTCGACGCCGATCATCGCCGTGACGAACGCGAACTCCGCCACGAAGTCCCTCGCGGCCGTGCCGTCGATGCTGTTCGCCACCGACCCCGTGAAGCCGAGCTCGTGCGCCACCTGTTCCGGATCGAGCCCGAGGGACGAGCCGGCCAGCGCACCGGAGCCGTACGGCGACTCGGCGGCGACGCGCGCATCCCAGTCCCGCAGGCGGCTCAGGTTCCGGAGCAGCGGCCAGGCATGGGCCAGCAGGTGATGGCCGAGCACCACCGGCTGGGCGTGCTGCAGGTGGGTACGGCCGGGCATCGGGTCGTCCCGATGCTCCTCCGCCTGGTCGGCGAGGGTCTCCGCCAACGCCGCGACCAACGTCCCGATGATGGCCGCATGGTCGCGCAGGTAGAGCTTGAACAATGTCGCGATCTGGTCGTTGCGGGACCGGCCGGCACGGAGTCGACCCCCGAGCTCGGGGCCGGCGGTCTCGACCAGTCCCCGTTCGAGCGCCGAATGGACGTCCTCGTCATCCGGCGTGGGCCTGAACCGGCCCTCTGCCACGGCAGCGCCGAGCTCGTCGAGACTGGTCAGCAGCCGGGTCAGCTCGGCATCGGTCAGCAGTCCGGCCCGGCCCAGGGCGCGGGCATGCGCCCGCGAGCCTGCCAGGTCGTACGGCGCGAGCCGCCAGTCGAAGTGCGTCGACCTGCTCAGCTCGACCAGCTCGGCAGACGGGCCGGTCGCAAAGCGCCCTCCCCACAGCCGCGAGCCGGAGGCGCCGGAAGCCTCAGCCATCATGGTGCTCGGAGCGGGTGGCTTGTTGCGCCGCTCCCCACGGCTCTGCCGCCGAGGAGCGTCCATCGCGGCGGGCCGCGATCTTGCTGGGCAGGCCCCACAGCTCCACGAATCCCTTCGCGAGCGACTGGTCGAACGAGTCGCCCTCGTCGTACGTGGCCAGGTTGAAGTCGTACAGGCTCGCCGGTGAACGCCGGCCGGTCGGCACGGCCCGGCCGCCGTGCAGTGTCAGCCGGATGTCGCCGGTGACGTGCTGCTGGGTCGACGCGATGAACGCGTCCAGGGCGCGACGCAAAGGCGAGAACCACAACCCGTCGTACGCCAGCTCGCCCCACCGCTGGTCGACGGTCCGCTTGAACCGGGCCTGGTCGCGCTCGACAGTGACGCTCTCGAGCTCCTGGTGCGCGGTGATCAGCACCATCGCACCTGGTGCCTCGTAGACCTCGCGGCTCTTGATGCCCACGAGACGGTCCTCCACCACGTCGAGCCGGCCGACCCCCTGCGCACCGCCGCGCTCGTTGAGCTCCTGGATGGCCTGCAGGACCGTCACGTGGCGGCCGTCGATGGCGACGGGCACACCCGCCTCGAACGTCACCGTCACCTCGTCGGGTTCCCGCGGCGTCTCGGGGTTGGCGGTGTAGGAGTAGAGCTCCTCGACCGGGGGGTTCCAGATGTCCTCGAGGAAGCCGGTCTCGACGGCCCGCCCCCAGACGTTCTGGTCGATCGAGTACGGCGACTTCTTCGTCACGTCGATCGGCAGGTCGTGCTCCTCGGCGTACGCAATCGCCTTCTCCCGAGTCCAGGCGTAGTCGCGGACGGGGGCGATGACCTTCAGATGCGGCGCCAGGGCTCCGATGCCGACCTCGAACCGCACCTGGTCGTTGCCCTTGCCCGTGCACCCGTGGCTGACGATCGTCGCGCCGAACTCGCTCGCCGCCCTGACCAGATGATGGGCGATCAGCGGACGCGAAAGCGCCGACACCAACGGGTAGCGATCCATGTAGAGCGCGTTCGCCTGCAGCGCGGGCAGGCAGAAGTGCTCGGCGAACTCGTCCTTCGCGTCGACCACGACGGCTTCGACCGCCCCACACGCGAGCGCGCGCTTGCGGATGGTCTCCATGTCCTCGCCACCCTGGCCGACGTCGATGGCGACCGCGACGACCTCGGCGCCGGTCTGGTCCGCCAACCAGCCGATGGCGACCGAGGTGTCGAGTCCGCCGGAGTAGGCGAGCACGATCCGGTCCTGCCCGATCGGTGCGGGTAGTGCTGACGTGGTCACGGGGCTCTCCTTGTGCTGCGGGCTGTGGTGCTGTCGTCTGGTGCTGTGGTGCTGTGGTCTGTGGTGCTGCGGGTGGTTGGTGCTGCAGGTCAGGTTCGCTCCCCGCCGCTGTCGGCGAGGGCGAGCAAGCGGGCGGCGAGCGGGCCGCCACCGTTGGCGTCGCGCGTGATGACAAGGACGGTGTCGTCCCCGGCGATCGTGCCGAGTACGCCGGCGAGCTCGGCCTTGTCCATGGCCGACGCCAGGAACTGCGCGGCACCCGGAGGGGTGCGGAGGACGACGAAGTTCATCGAGGCCTCGGCGCTGACCAGGAGCTCGTTGCACAGTCGCGCCAGCCGGCTCTCGGCCACCGCGGACTCGGTCGCTGGGCGGGGAGTCCGGTCGCCGCCCTCACCGGGGACGGCGTAGACGAGGACACCTCGGCCGTCGCGGACCCGGACTGCGTCGAGCTCGACCAGGTCACGTGAGACCGTGCCCTGGGTGACCCGCTGCCCGGACCTGGCGAGCAGGTCGGCGAGCTCCGCCTGTGAGCGAACCTGGTAACGGCTGAGCAGCTCCACGATCTTCGCGTGCCGGGCCGCTTTGGTGGTCGCGACGGTGAGGGCCTTCATCGTCCCCCCGCACGGGCGAGCAACCAGGTGAGCAGGGCCTTCTGCGCGTGCAACCGGCACTCGGCCTCGTCCCACACGATGCTCTGCGGGCCGTCGATGACGTCGGCGCTGATCTCCTTGCCCCGGTAGGCCGGCAGGCAGTGCAGCACGACGGCCTCGGGATCCGCCAGTGCCATCGCCTCGGCATCCACCCGGTAGGCGACGAACGGCGACGACCGGTCGCCCGCCTCGCCTTCCTGCCCCATCGAGACCCACGTGTCGGTCACCACCACGTCGGCCCCCTCGACAGCGGCCTGCGGGGAAGCCTCGTGCAGCACCGAGCCACCTGTTTCCGCGGCCTGCCGGGCGGCGGCGGTCATCACCAGGGGATCAGGTTGATACTCCGCGGGAGAGCCGATCCGGACGTGCATCCCGGCCAGCGCGCCGCCGAGCAGGTACGAGTGCGCCATGTTGTTGGCACCGTCACCGAGGTAGGTCATCGTCAGGCCGGCGGTCTTGCCCTTGTGCATCCGCACGGCCTGGAGGTCGGCAAGGATCTGGCACGGGTGGAACTGGTCGGTCAGCGCGTTGACGACCGGCACCCGCGAGACGGCCGCCATTGCCTCGACCCGGTCCTGGCCGAACGTCCGCCACACGATGGCCTTCACCTGGCGATCGAGCACCCGTGTGGTGTCCTCGATCGGTTCACCGCGCCCCATCTGTGATGACTGGGCGTCGATGACGAGCGGGTAGCCGCCGAGCTCGGCGATCCCGACCGCGAACGACACGCGGGTCCGGGTCGACGGCTTGTCGAACAGCACTGCGACCGCGTGCGGACCGGAAAGTGGCTGCTGGTGGAACCGGTCGGTGCGGAACGTGTCGGCGAGATCGAGGATCTCGGACTGCTCGGCCGCCGTGACGTCGTCGTCGCGCAGGAAGTGTCGGATCATGAGGACTCCACATCGTCGGTCGGGCGTTCACCCGGTGGCGCGACCGACGAGGCGAGGGCCGCTGCCAACACAGGGACAGCCTGCTCCATCTGGGCGGTCTCGATGAGCAGGGGCGGCGTCAACCGCAACGTGTCGGGGGTGCAGTCGTTGACGATCACGCCGCCGTCCAGGGCAGCGAGCGCGACGCCGTTTGCCGTCCCGGGGGCGATGCTCACGCCGACATGCAGTCCGCGGCCCCGGACTGCCAGGACTCCGGGTACGCCGGCCAGCGTCTGCCGCAGGTGCCGACCGGTCTCGACGGTGTGCGGCAACAGGCCGTCGCGCTCGATCACGTCGATCACGGTCGAGGCGACCGCGGCCGCGACAGGGTTACCGCCGAAGGTCGTACCGTGCTGGCCGGGGCCGAGCAGGTCGCCGGCCGCGCCCAGTCCGATGCAGGCTCCGATCGGGAACCCGGCACCCAGCCCCTTGGCCAGCGTGATGACGTCCGGCCGCGCCTGACCGAGACCCGTCGAGGGGTCGGTGAAGGCGAACCACGCGCCGGTGCGGCCGATCCCGGTCTGCACCTCGTCGAGCCACAGCAACGCACCGTGCTGGTCGGCGATCCGACGGGCGGCACCGAGATAGCCGTCCGGAGGTACGACGACACCCGCCTCGCCCTGGATGGGCTCGAGCAGGATCGCAGCGGTGGCGTCGTCGACCGCCGCCTCCAACGCAGCGACGTCGCCGTACGGCACCCAGACCACGTGACCGGGAAGCGGCTCGAACGGCTCCCGGTAAGCGGCCTTGGCGGTCAAGGCCAGCGCGCCCATCGTGCGACCGTGGAAGGCCCCCTCAGCGGCGACGACCTTGGTCCGACCCGTCCGCCGGGTGAGCTTCAGCGCGGCTTCGTTGGCCTCGGCTCCGGAGTTGGTGAAGAACACCTTCCCCGGCGTACCGAGCAGGTCGAGGAGGCGTTCGGCCAGCTGGATCTGGGGTGTGCTGGCGAAGAAGTTCGAGACGTGTCCGAGCGTCTGCGCCTGGTCGACCAGCGTGTGCAGGACCGCCGGGTGAGCGTGACCGAGCGCATTGACGGCGATGCCGCCGAGCAGGTCGAGGTAGCGGTTGCCGTCGACGTCCCAGACGTAGCAGCCCTCGCCCCGGCTGAGCACCCGCCGTGGTGGTCCGAACGTGTTCATGAGTGCGCCGGCGTACCGACCGGTGAGCGCGGCGGTCTGCGTGTCGGCCGTGGTGGATGGGCTCATGTCGTCACCTCGTCGCGCGCCCGGAGGGCGGTCCGGATCTTGGTCTCGGCGTCCGGGAGTACCTGGGTGCCGACGCCGTCGTCGGTGAAGATCTCGAGCAGTACGGCGTGCGGCTCCCGCCCGTCGACGACGGTCGCCCGCGGCACGCCCTCGCTGACCGCCCGCAAGCAGGCGGTCATCTTGGGGATCATTCCGCTGGCCAGGCTCGGCATCAGGGCCCGCAGGGCGTCGACCCCGATCTGGCCGATGATGTCGTCACTGGCTGGCCAGTCGCGGTACAGGCCCTCGACGTCGGTCAGCACGAGAAGCTTCTCGGCCCCGAGGGCGACCGCGAGGGCGGCGGCGGCCGTGTCGGCGTTGACGTTGTGCACCTGGCCGAGCTCATCGGGTGCCACGGTCGACACCACGGGGATCCGCCCGGCGGCGATCAGGTCGAGCACGGCCTCAGGGCGTACTTCGGCCACCTCACCCACGAGCCCCAGGTCGACGTCCTCACCGTCGACGACGGTGCCGGTGCGGGTCGCACGGAAGAGTCCCGCATCCTCACCGGAGAGCCCGACGGCGAGCGGTCCGTGTGCGTTGATGAGGCCCACGAGCTCACGCCCGACCTGTCCCACGAGCACCATGCGGACCACGTCCATCGCCTCGGGCGTGGTCACGCGCAGACCACCCCGGAACTCCGACTGGATACCGAGGCGGTCGAGCATCGAGCTGATCTGGGGTCCGCCGCCATGGACCACGACCGGCTTGAACCCGGCGTACCGCAGCCAGACGATGTCCTCGGCGAACGCGCGCTTCAAGCTGTCGTCGGTCATCGCGTTGCCGCCGTACTTCACGACGACTGTCTTTCCGTGGTACCTCTCCAACCACGGCAGCGCCTCGGCCAGCGTGGCGGCCTTGGCGGTGACCTGCTTCCAGTCGACGGTCATGACGCGTACGCCGAGTTCTCGTGCACGTAGGCATGCGTGAGGTCGTTGGTCCACACGGTCGCGGTCCGGTCGCCGGACTTCAGGTCGACCGTGACGGTGACGTCGCGGCCGGACAGGTCCACGAGCTCGCGGTCCGCGCCGAGTCCGCTGTTACGGCAGACCCACACGTCATTGAGCGCGACGTCGAGGTCCGTCGGGTCGAACACCGCATCGGTGGTGCCGACTGCGGCCAGGATCCGACCCCAGTTCGGGTCCCGGCCGTAGATCGCGCACTTGAAGAGGTTGCTACGCGCGACGGAGCGGGCGACCGTGACCGCGTCTTCCTCGGTGGCGCCTCCCACCACGGTGATGGCGATGTCGTGCTCGGCACCCTCGGCGTCACGCAACAGCTGCTGAGACAGGTCATGGCACACCGTGCGCAGGGCGTCGGCGAACTCGTCGTACGCCGGACGCGCGCCGCTGGCGCCGGACGCCATGAGCACGACCGCGTCGTTGGTCGACATGCAGCCGTCGCTGTCCAACCGGTCGAACGTCACGGCCGTCACGGCGCGGAGGGCCTTGTCTGCCGTGGCATGGTCGAGGTCGGCGTCGGTGGTCAGGAAGACGAGCATCGTGGCCAGGCCGGGTGCCAGCATGCCGGCACCTTTGGCCATGCCGCCGATCGACCAGTCACCGGCGCTCACCACAGCCTGCTTCGGCACGGAGTCCGTGGTCATGATGGCGGCAGCAGCAGCGGGACCGCCGGCCTCGGTGAGCACTGCAGCCGCCCGGTCGACCCCGCTCAGCAGCTTGTCGCGGTCGTTGAGGACCCCGATGAGTCCCGTCGAGCACACGATCACCTCGATCGGCGCGACGTCCAGGACCGCAGCGGCGTGCTCCGCCGTGGCGTGCGTGTTCTGGAAGCCCGCGGCGCCCGTGTAGCAGTTGGCTCCCCCGGAGTTGGCCACGACGACGCGGGCTCGTCCAGTCGCGGACACCCGCTCGCTCCACAGCACCGGGTTGGCCTTGCATCGGTTGCTCGTCCACACGGCTGCCACGACGTCACGCGGCCCGTCATTGACCAGCAGGGCGAGATCCTCCGCCCCGCTGGACTTCAAGCCGGCTGCGACACCGGCTGCCCGGAATCCCCGGGGATGGGTGACGGTCATGGCGCCGTTCCGATGGTCGTGAGGCCGGCGTCCTCGGCGTACCCGAGAGCCAGGTTCATGCTCTGCACCGCGGCGCCAGCAGTGCCCTTGGTGAGGTTGTCGAGCGCGCCGACCGCGACGACCCGGCCGACCCGATCGTCGAGGGTCGCCTGGACGTGAACGGCGTTCGACCCGATCGTCGACTGCGTCTGCGGCCACTGGCCGGGCGGCAGCCGGTGGACGAATGGCTCCTTGTCGTAGGCCTCGGTGTAGGCCGCCTCGACGTCCTCGACCGTCACGCCGGGCCGAGCCGGCGCCGAGACGGTGGCCAGGATGCCGCGCGGCATGGGCGCGAGGACGGGAGTGAACGACACACTGACCGGACCGCTGGTGAGCAGGCGCAGGTTCTGCTCGATCTCGGGAGTATGCCGGTGCAGTCCCCCGACGCCGTACGCCGAGGCTGAGCCCATGACCTCGGAACCGAGCAGATGTGTCCTGGCGGCCTTGCCGGCACCGGACGTGCCGGACACGGCGACCACGACCAGGCCGGTGGTGTCCACCAGCCCACTGCTGACGGCTGGTGCGATCGTCAGCGTCGCCACGGTCGGGTAACACCCCGGCACGGCGATCCGGGTTGCGCTGCTGAGCACCTGCCGTTGGTCTGCCAGCTCGGGCAGTCCGTACGGCCAGGCGCCTGCGCGCGACCCGCCGTAGAACCTCGACCAGGCGTCATCGTCGGTCAGGCGGAAGTCGGCGCCACAGTCGATCACCACGGTGTCGGTCGCCAGCTGCTCGACCAGGGCGGCGGACGTGCCGTGCGGCAGAGCCAGGAAGACCACGTCATGTCCAGAGAGGGACGCTCCGTCGGTCGGCGCGATCACCCGGTCCGCGATCGGTACCAGGTGCGGATGATGAGATCCGACGGTCGTGCCGGCAGACTCTCCCGCCGTCACGGCACCGATCTCGACCGACGGGTGAGCCAGCAGCAGTCGGAGGAGCTCTCCCCCGGCATATCCACTGGCGCCGGCTACGGCCACGGTGACGGTCACCAGCATGATTATTCTGGTCACGGAAGATATATGCAAGTTCGGCGCTGGGTGAACCATGCGGGTTCCGCGTGCGTTGTGCAGGCATGAGGGTGGTGCCCGCCGGTTCGGGGCCGCAGCCGTTGCCGGCGGGCGATGTGCTCGTGGCCGAGCTGTTCCGCGAGCACGGGCGGGTTCTGCTCGCGTACGCGCGGCACCTGACCGCCGGTGACACGCAGCGGGCGGAGGACGCAGTCCAGGAGACACTCCTGCGTGCCTGGCGGCACCGGGAGGCGTTCGCCGACGGAAGAGGCTCGGCACGCGCGTGGCTCATGACCGTGCTCCGGCGCGTGATCATCGACGACGTCCGGGCGCGAAGCTCCCGGCCGCGCGAGGTCGGCGGCGACCGGGTCGAGCTGGCCGCCGATACGCGCGACGACATCGAGGAGGCGCTGCGCTCGTGGACCATCCTCGAGGCGCTCACGTCCCTCAGCGCTGAGCACCGTGCTGTCATCATCGAGACGTACTACCGCGGGAGCAGCGTGGCCGAGGCAGCCTCCCGGCTCGGCATACCTCCGGGAACGGTGAAGTCGCGCGCCTACTACGCCCTGCGCGCCCTGCGGCTGGCGCTGAGCGAGCGAGGTGTCACGTCATGACGACCGACCATCGGAACGACTGCGCCGACATCCGGCCCCTGTTGGGTGCCGCTGTCCTCGGTCTGGCCGACCCCTCCGAACGACGCGCCGTCGAGACCCATGTCACGTCCTGCTCGGATTGCGCGGCCATCCGGGCTGAGCTGATCCCACTTCCCGACCTGTTGGGCAGTGTCGACGCCTCCGACGTCGCTGACGACCTTCCTCCGCTGCCGGCGGCTCTGCTCCGTCGAACCCTCGACCAGGTCGCCGAAGCCGACCGGGCGGCCGCGACCCGGCACCGCACCCGCAGGCTGCGCCTCAGCAGCGCTGCCGCCGTGGCCTCTCTGGCTGCGACCGCCGTGATCGTGCTGGGTCCGTGGAACGGCACACCGGACACAGGCGGTGGTGCGCGTCGCGTCGTGGCCGCGGTCTCAGACCCCACGACCGACATCCGCGGCAGCTTCGTCATCACCGCCGTCGACACGGGCAGCCAGGTGCGCGTCAGCCTCTCCGGCGTCCGACCGGGTGAACGCTGCCGGCTGCTCGCCGTCGCGACCTCCGGCGAGCCCGAGGTCGCCGCCACCTGGGTTGCCCGGTACGACGGCACGGCCGTGGTCACCGGCAATACCGGCCTGGCCCCCACCGACATCACCGGCCTGCAGGTGGTCACCGAGCAGGGCCGGACGCTGTTGCGCGCGAACGCAGCAGACCTGCGCCCGGGGGGCTGACCCACCACGTGGTACCGCTTCAGCCGTCCGGAAGACGGCGACCGGCCACCGTTTGAACCATCCGGGTCTCCAGCACGTGTCCATGACGGACAACGAGATCGGAGATCACCATGACCAGACAGACGACGTATCGGGTGTTGGGGCTGGCCGCCCTGCTCACGCTCACGGCCTGCGCAGGCGGCAACAGCTACGGCGGGTCGGGAGACGGCGGCGCCACCAGCCCGCAGTCCGGACCCGGAGTCGGCCTCCGCACCACGTCCACCTCGCTCGGCACGATCCTCACCGACTCCGCGGGCAAGACGTTGTACGCGTTCGCGGCCGACTCCCCCGGCGCGTCCAACTGCTCCGGTTCGTGCCTGGTCTACTGGCCGCTGGACCGGGCCGGGCAGGGCACGCCGAAAGCGCCGCCCGGTGTTACCGCACAGCTCGGCGTCCTGGACCGCGTCGACGGGACCAGGCAGCTGACCGTCGACGGTTTCCCCGTGTACACCTACGTCGGCGACCAGGGTGAGGGTGACATCACCGGCCAGGGCCTGAACCTGTCCGGCGGCTTCTGGTGGGTCCTCGGCATCGATGGCCACTGGATCAAGGGCGGCTCGTCGTCGTCCGCGGCGTACACGACCTCGGGTGGTGGCGGCTACTGACAGCGCCCTCGACACCCCATGGCAGGCGCGAGCAGTCAGTAGTCGTCCTTGACGGCGTGCACGAACCGACCGTGCAGGTGGTCGAGCTCGCCGGCGGCGAAGCGGCGTACGAAGGTCTCGACCGGTTCGGTGGATCCGAAGTCGACGTCATCGGACTCGTCCCACATCTCCTCGGTCATGTCCGTCCGGATCAGTCCCGGGCTGACGTTGACCACGCGCACCGGCGAGTCTGCTCCGAGTGCCGTCGCGACGTTGTCGAGCCAGCGGTAGGCGGCCGCCTTGGAGACCGAGTACGCCGAGTACCGGGGTTCGGCCCGGAACCCGACACCCGACCCGAGGTCGATGACGTGGCCGCGTCCGCGGGCGATCATCCCGGGCAGCACGGCGGAGGTCATCAGCATCACCCCACGGACGTTGACCTCGAGGGTCCGCCACCAGTCGGCCGGGTCGGACTCCCACGGCAGCGCACGTTGGTCGCGGACCCCCGCGGCGTTGACCAGCACGTCGATCGGGCCGAGACGCCCGGTCACCGCTGGCGACGACCGCCTCGACCTGAGTCCGGATCCGTCACGTCGGCCGCCACGGCCACGGCCTCGCCCTGCAGGCCGGCCGCCACCTGATCGAGCCGCTGCTGGTCGCGGCCGCACACGGCCACGGCATGGCCGCTCGCGGCGAGCACGCAGGCCAGCGTCGCGCCGATGCCGCGGCTGCCGCCGGTGACCAGCGCCACCCGGCGCTGCGACTCAGACACGTTGGACGGCGCCGGTCCGCTCGGCGGCGCGGGCCACGGCAAGGTCGCGGGCCGGCCCGATCTCGGCCTCGGTCAGGGTGCGGTCGGCGGCGCGGAACCGCAGCGAGAACGCCAAGGACTTCTTGCCCAGGTCTATCTGGTCACCGGTGTAGACGTCGAAGAGCCGGACCGACTCCAACAGCTCACCGGCGCCGTCGCGCAGCGCTGCCTCGACGTCGGCGGCACTGACCTGGGCGTCGACGACGAGCGCCACGTCCTCTTTGGCCACCGGGTACGTCGAGAACGACGCCGCGAGGGTCAGGTCGGGCGCCTGCAGCATGAGCGCATCGAGGTCGAGCTCGAGCGCGGCCGTCCGAGCGGGGACGTCGTATGCCGTACAGACCTTGGGGTGCAGCTCGCCTGCGTAGCCGATCGGCGTCTCGTCGACGAGCAGCCGCGCACATCGACCGGGATGCCAGGGCGAGTGCTGAGCCGGCTGGACCTCGAGGGCGAGACCGATCGACCGGGCCACCTCACGGGCGGCCTCGACAGCATCCGCCCAGGTCGCGGGGCGACCAGCGCCCCACCACCCCGGCTGACCGCGCAAGCCGGACAGCACCACACCCACATGAAGGGGCTGGTCGGGTAGCGCAGCCTCCAGCTCCTTGAGCTCGTCCGGCGTCGGTGCCCGATCGACCCCGAGGCGGGGTGCCGCCGGGCGGCCGGCGACGCCGGGCAGGAAGACGCTGCCGAGCTCGAACAGCCCGATGCCGTCCTGGCCCCGGCTGACGTTGCGGGCCAACGTACGCAACAGGCCAGGGACCAGGGTCGTGCGCAGGAGGGGCTCCTGCTCCGACAACGGATTGGCCACGCGCAGAGCACTGCGTCGCTCGTCGTCAGCCGTGAGTCCGAGGTCATCGAAGTCGCGGGGGCCGACGAACGGGTAGACGAGCGCCTCGACGTACCCGGCCGCGGCCAGCGCGATACCCACCCGCCGGCGGAGCCGCTGAGGCTTGGTGAGGCCCCGGCCGGCCGGGGCTGCCGGCAGCACACTGGGCACCAGCGGGTAACCGACGATGCGAAGGACCTCCTCGACCAGGTCGTTGGGGTCGTTGAGGTCGGGACGCCAGGCCGGCGGGGTTGCTGTGATGCAGCCTTCGGACGTCTCGACCTGGCACCCCACGGTGCGCAACGCCTTGGCCGCTGTGTCGTCGGCGATGGCGAACCCGGCGACCCGTGCAGCGAGCTGCGCGTCGATCGTGATGGGTACCCGTGGAGCCGGTTCGCCCAGGACCGTCGCCGTCGCAGCGACGCGACCACCTCCGTGCTCGACGAGCAGGTCGGCGACGCGGCGGGCGGCCACCGGTGCGATCGTCGGGTCGATGCCCCGTTCGAAGCGCTTGGAGGCCTCGCTCGGCAGCTTGTGCCGACGGGCGGCGCGGGCGATCGTGACCGGCTCGAAGTGGGCTGCCTCGATCACCACGGACGTCGTGGCGGCGCTCATCTCGGTCTCAGCCCCTCCCATCACGCCGGCGAGTCCGATAGGGCCACGGTCGTCGGTGATGAGCAGGTCCTCGGGGTCGAGCTTGCGCGTGGTCCCGTCGAGGGTGGTGAGCTTCTCACCCGCAGTGGCCCGGCGTACACCGATCGGACCCTGCAAGGTGGCCTGGTCGTAACCGTGGATGGGTTGACCCAGCTCGAGCATCACGTAGTTGGTCACGTCGACGGCCAGCGAGATCGGCCGCATCCCCGCCAGCTGGACCCGACGCGCCAACCAACGCGGGGAAGGGCGGGACGCGTCCAACCCCTCGACCGTCAGCGCGACGAACAGGTCGCAGCCGGCCGGGTCGTCGACCTCGATCGGGTAGCCCTCCCCCGCGGGTGCTGCCGGCAACGTCTGCCCGGGATCGCGGAACTCGAGCCCGTACGCCGTCGCCGCCTCCCGGGCGACGCCACGGACCGAGAGGGCGTAGGCCCGGTCGGGGTTGATCTCGAACTCGATCACGTCGTCGCGCAGGTGCAGCACCGGCGCAGCCTCCGCACCGACGTTCGCAGAGCCTGGCGCGAGGACGATGATGCCGGTGTGGTCGTCGCCGAGACCCAGCTCGCGAGCCGAGCAGATCATGCCGTCGGACACGTGGCCGTAGGTCTGGCGCGCCGCGATCTCGAACCCGCCGGTCAGCACCGCTCCCGGAAGGGCGACCACCACGAGGTCGTCGGTGGCGAAGTTGCGGGCGCCGCACACGATGCCGCGTGGCTCGCTCTCACCGACATCGACCTGGCACCAGCGGATCGTCTTGCCGTTGGAGTGCTCCTCCTCGTCGAAGGCCAGCACCCGTCCCACGAGGAGCGGGCCGGTGACGTCGGCGCCGGCTGCCTCGACCGCTTCGAGCTTGAGCCCGAGGAAGGTGAGCCGGTCGGCAAGCTCCTTGACGTCGAGGTCGACGGGCAGGTCAACGTAGTCGCGCAGCCACGACACGGGGACGCGCATTTCAGAGCTCCATTCCGAAGGGCAGGGTGAACCGGACGTCGCCCTCGACCATGTCGCGCATGTCCTCGACACCGTTGCGGAACATGAGCGTGCGCTCGACGCCCATGCCGAAGGCAAAACCGGAGTACACGTCGGGGTCGATGCCACCAGCGACCAGCACGCGTGGATTGACGACGCCGCAGCCGCCCCACTCGATCCAGCCCTCACCCCGACAGGTTCGGCAGGTCTGCACGTCGGGTTCGGTGCCCCGGCAGACGAAGCAGACCAGGTCGACCTCGGCGGACGGTTCGGTGAACGGGAAGTACGACGGACGGAAGCGCGTCGTGATGCCCTCGCCGAACATCGCCGAGGCGAAGTGGTCGAGCGTGCCCTTGAGGTGGGCCATCGTGAGTCCCTTGTCGACGGCCAGCCCCTCGACCTGGTGGAACACGGGCGTGTGGGTCGCGTCGAGCTCGTCCGTGCGGTAGGTCCGGCCCGGGCAGATCACGTACACCGGCAGGTCGCGGCTCAGCATGCTGCGCGCCTGGACGGGCGACGTGTGGGTGCGCAGCACGACGCCCGCGTCCTCGGGCTCGAGGAACAGCGTGTCCTGCATCGACCGGGCGGGGTGGTCCGGACCCAGGTTGAGCGCGTCGAAGTTGAGCCACTCGGCCTCGACCTCCGGACCCTCGGCGATCTCCCAACCCATGGCGACGAACACGTCGCCGATCCGCTCCTGCAACGTCGTCAACGGGTGCCGGGCGCCACGCGGGTCACGGTCATAGGGCAGCGTGACGTCGACAGTCTCCTCGACGAGCATCCGCCTCTCGTGCTCGGCCTCGAGGGTCTCCGTGCGCCGGGCGAGGGCCGCGTTGACGGCACCTCGTGCCTGGCCGATCCGTTGGCCGGCGTCCTTGCGTGCCTGCGGCGGCAGCGCGCCGATCTCACGGTTGGCGAGGGCGAGCGGGGAGCGGTCTCCGGCGTGCGCGATCCGGACGGCCTTGAGCTCGGCCAGGTCGGCGGCAGCCTCGATGGCGGCGACCGCCTCGTCGCGCATGACAGCAACCTGGTCGGCGTGCAGGGGCGTGACCTCGACCGGGTCGTACTCCTTGTTCGGACCTGACATGGGTCTGGCTCGCTCGCTCTCGACGGTCGGACGACGGGCTCGGACCGCCCGGGTGACGTTGCAGAGTCTAGGAAGTCGACGAGGGACACCGCGAACCGGTTTCCCTCGTGGGCACCCGGCAGTGGCGTCCGCACCTCAGCTGAGCACGTCCGGACGTCCGTTGGGCAGCACGACCCGCATCCGCGCGCCTCCGTCCGGCGACCCCTCGACGTGGACCTCGCCCTCGTGCGCGTCGATGAGCCCGCCCACGATGTAGAGACCGAGTCCGGACCCCCCGGTGGAGCCGTGCTTCCAGAACTTGGTGAAGATGCGCGGCCGGATGTCGGGGCTGATCCCGTCGCCGGCGTCGTCGACGAGCAGCTCGGCGCCACCGTCGTCGGTCTCCATGACCGTGACAGTGACGTCGCCGTCACCGTGCTTGACCGCGTTCTCCACGAGGTTGGCGACAATCTGCGCGAGCTTGTCGCGGTCCGCCCAGACCTGGGGTCGTCCCAGGTTCACGAACGAGATCGTCCGGCCACTCGACATGCTGATGGGCTCGAGCTGCGTGGACACGGCCTCGACGAGGTCGACGGGCTCCTTGCGCACGGTGAGGCGGCCGGTGTCGATCCGGGCGACGTCCAGCAGCTCGCCGATGAGTCGCGTGAGGCGGTCGGCGTCGGCATCCACGGTGCGGAGCATCAGCTGCTTCTGCGACTCGGTGAAGCGGTCCCACTTCGACAGCAGCGTCGCCGTGAATCCCTTTACCCCGGTCAGGGGGGAACGAAGCTCGTGGGCGACGGTGGCCACCAGATCGGACCGCTCACGGTCGACCCGTTGCCGGGACCGAGCATCCCGGATGCCCCACGCGCTCGAGACGACCTTGCCTCCCGGACGGTCACGGTGCAGCTGGCCGGTGATGAGCAGCTCGGATCCGGACGGTGTCAGCCAGGGCGACTCGAGCAGCCGGCTGCGCAGCGACAAGCCGTCGTACGGACGCACCGAGCTGAACCAGTCCGCCCCCCCGAGGTCCTGCAGCGCCATCACATGCGTCAGGTGGCGCCCGACGGCCTGGCCGTCGACCTCCAGCAGCCGCTTGCCCGCCGCGTTGACCATCGTCACGTACGCATCAGCGTCCGCGAGGACGACGCCGTCGGGAAGCTCGTCGAGCAGCGCAGCGTCGGGAGCAACGTCAACCACGCGTGCCTCCCCTTCAGGTCTGTGACCAGGCCGCTCACAGACTAGCCCGCGGGTCGTGGGCCATGCAGACGCGACGCGGTCGCTGCCGAAGTTCGACGATCCGGCGGACGGCTCCTCTGGCCGGCGTTCCAGATAGGTGTCGGTGCAGCTAGCAGAGTTCGTCGGTCAGCACCCTGTTGACCATCGGCCCAGCATGTCAGGCAGGTGGGGCGTTGGGTCGGTTGCTCACGGCGGGTGCTTGGTGTTGAGCAGGCGTGAAGTAGATCCAGCGCGTCTGAAGGCGTTCGCTGGTCGGGTTGCGGTAGGGCGTGGGTTCGAGGTCCGCGTTGTCGGGCCCCGGGGGATGGTGGTCGGTGGGGTCAGCGCGGGCAGGACCGGGCGGATCAGCGGCGGCATGATCTGCCCGTCGGCGTCGATGAACCGCAACGTGTCGGGGTGGTTGGGGTCACCGGTGATGCTCAGCTCGCCGCGGTGCAGCGCGTCGTGGTGGAACGGGCACAGGCAGGCCAGGTTGTCGATATCGGTGCGGCCACCGGCCTGCCGGATCATTGCCCCGTCATCAGCCGGTCCGTCCACATGCAACCCGAACCGATCCCGTCGGCGACCAGCACCGCGGGACAAGGTCTCCACCGTGGCCGGCAGCTCACGGCGACGCTGCGCGATCGCGACCACGTGCCGGGCCCGCTGCGGCGACAGTCCGGCCTTCCAGGACAGCCAGTGCTCCGGTGACTTGGTGCCGACTCCTCGCCACAGCTCCCGCTCGACCAGGTCCGCGGCCAGCTCCACCAACCGGCCATGCGCCGCATTGGGCACCCCGACAGCAGCAGCGACCTCGGCCTCGATCCGGCGTACCGGATCAACCTGGTCTGCCCGGAGCACCCGTCGGCGTCGCTACGGTCGTCTGATCATGCCCATAACCGTACAAGTGTTCGACGCCGCTCCTCAGCGACAAACCCAGTTCTGTGGATGAACCATCCGGCGCCTGTGGACATCCGCCCGCGAATCGGCTGGCCGGTGGTCGGCAGTGTGCGGAACCGCTAGCGGCGGCGTTGGGCGCGCGCTGAGGTGTAGAGGCAGATGGCGGCGGCCGTCGCGAGATTGAGGCTCTCCGCCCGACCGTAGATCGGTAGCCGGACGACCTGGTCGGCCAGCGCCGCCGTGTCGGGCTCGAGGCCCCAGGCCTCGTTGCCGAACAGCCAGGCCGTACGCCGGCTCAGCTGACCGCTCTCGACGAGCTCGTCCACGTCGACCCGGCCGGCGCCGTCGGCAGCCAGCACGTTCACCCCCGCGGATCGGATCGCGGCCACCGCGTCATCGACTCCCACCCCCGAGACGACCGGCAGGTGGAACAAGGATCCGGCGCTGGCCCTGACGGCCTTGCCGTTGTACGGGTCAACGGACTCCCCCGCCAGCACGACGAGGTCCGCTCCGGCAGCGTCGGCGCAACGGATGACCGTCCCCGCGTTGCCGGGATCACGGATGTGCGCGCACACGACGACCAGGTCTGGCTCTGTTGCGAGCGTGGTGTCGAGCGAGGCCTCGAGAAAGCGGCATACGGCGACGACACCTTGGGGGGTCACTGTCTCGGTGAGCGACGCCAGCCCGGCGTCGTCGACCTGCTGCCAGGCCACGTCCGCTTCCTCCGCGGACGTGAGCAGCTCCTGATGACGTTGGGTTGCTTCCGCGCTGGCGAAGATCTCGACCACGCACGGTCCGTCGGGACCGACGTACGCCAAGGCTTCGCGGACGGCCTGGGGCCCTTCCGCGAGGAAGCGCCGAGCCGTGATTCGCCCGGCTCGGCGCTTCAGTGCGCGGGCGGCCTTGACGCGAGCCGACCGCGAGGTCAGGACTGTCAGGCGGAGGCCTTCTCGGCGGCCTTCTCGCCCTGGGCGGGAACGTGCGCGCGGGCAACGTCGACGAGAGCCACGAACGCGGCGTTGTCGTTGACGGCGAGGTCGGCGAGGATCTTGCGGTCGACCTCGACCCCGGCCTCACGCAGACCCTGGATGAACCGGTTGTAGGTCATGCCGTTGGCGCGGGCTCCGGCGTTGATGCGCTGGATCCACAACCGACGGAACTCGCCCTTCTTGGCCTTGCGGTCACGGTAGCTGTAGACCAGCGAATGGGTGACCTGCTCCTTGGCCTTGCGGTACAGGCGGGAGCGCTGCCCCCGGTAGCCGGCGGCCTTCTCGAGGGTCTCTCGGCGCTTCTTGTGGGCGTTGACCGCCCTCTTGACGCGTGCCACGTGTTACTCCTTGAACTCTGTTGTCTGCGGGGGCCTCAGAGGCCGAGAAGCTTCTTGACCTTCTTGGCGTCGGCGGGCGACACCTCAGTGGTACCGGACATGCGGCGCGTCATCGTCGACGGCTTCTTCTCCAGGTTGTGACGCTTGCCTGCCTTCTGGCGCAGGAGCTTTCCGGAACCCGTCACCTTGACGCGCTTACCGGTTCCTGAGTGGCTCTTCATCTTCGGCATGGCTGCCGTCTCCGTCCCTCATACGTGCTTGGCTGTACTGGCTCTACTGGCTCTACTGGCTCTACTGGCTTCTCTATTGGCTCTACTGGTCTGCGGGTCTGCGGGCTCCTGACTGCTGCTGGGTGCTGCTGGAGGTCGCTCTCCTGCTCGGCGCGACCGGTGCCTGGTGGTCACATGCCCGGGTCGAGGTTCTCCGAACGGCGTGGCTCTTTCTTCGGCTTGTCCGTCGCTGCCTCGGAGTGCGCGACGCGTTCAGCCCGCTCGGCATCCCGGTCGGCAGCCCGCAACGCAGCCCGCTCATTCCGCTCGGCCTTGGCCTCGGCCTTGGCTTCGGACTTCTTCTTGTGCGGTCCGAGCACCATGATCATGTTGCGGCCGTCCTGCTTCGGCGAGGACTCGACGAACCCGAGCTCCTCGACATCGCCGGCCAGTCGCTGCAGCAGTCGGTACCCGAGCTCGGGCCGGTGCTGTTCGCGACCGCGGAACATGATCGTGATCTTGACCTTGTCGCCCTGTTTGAGGAAGCGCACGACGTGACCCTTCTTGGTCTCGTAGTCGTGGGCGTCGATCTTGGGGCGAAGCTTCATTTCCTTGATGACCGTGTTGGTCTGGTTGCGCCGTGTCTCGCGTGCCTTCTGGGCGTTCTCGTACTTGAACTTCCCGTAGTCCATGAGCTTGCACACCGGCGGACGTGCCGTCGGTGCGACCTCGACCAGGTCGAGGTCGGCTTCCTGGGCCAGGCGCAAGGCATCGTCGATGCGAACGATGCCGACCTGCTCGCCGTTCGGCCCGACCAGACGTACTTCGGGAACGCGGATACGGTCGTTGACGCGCAACTCCGTGCTGATGAGTCCTCCTGTTGTTGGATCAATGGTCCTGACCCGACGACCTCGGCTGTCACCCGCTCCCCTGGAGCCGGCCAACAAAAAAGGCCTCCGTGCCTACGCACGAAAGCCACATCCTCGCCGCCGGAGCGACGCGGGGCGATCAACCGCTGCTCGCGCTGGGGTTCATCAGCACGCTCAACTGCATCTCGCGACCGGACCCGACGACCTCACGGTCGTTGCGGGTGGGAGGTGGCCTCCGCTTGTGCATCTGTCATACCGTCGGACCGAGGTCAGACGATTCCCAGGATCAGACGGCTGCGGACAGCCGACGACAGAATGGTCAGGAGCAAGACTAGCAGCCGGTATGTCCGGTCGTCACATCACGACGGGCAGCGCGCTAGGCGTTGGCGACCCAGGCATAGCCGTGTGGCGTCGCGCTGAGGCGATGCCCCTGTGCGAGCTGCTGCAGCTCGGGTGTCTCGACGACGAACATGGTCGGTCCGGCGACGTCGATCACCAACGCCGCTGCGCCCTCCTGGAGCGCTGAGCCGGCGGCGTCGCGGATCGTGACCGGCACGGGCCGCGCCTGCGGGTTCCAGGTCGTGAGCGCGCGTCATGCTGGTGAACGCCAGTAGGGCTGTCCGTCCGTCACGACCACGCATGAGCACGGTCGCGATGTCGGCGGTCTTGTCGTGGGTCAGGCCGGCGTCGTCGACCTCGGTCTCACCGAGCAACGCCACCACCGGGACGAGCAGGCGTGCCTGCGACACCGCGACGAGGACTGGCGAGTTCCGCCCGTCGACGGCGTATGCGCGCAGCGCTGCGCACAACTCCTCGTCAGCAGCGCCGACGTCACCCGCGAACCCCGGATCCGGTAGCGACCTTCCCACTCAAAAAACCTACCGCCCTACTGCCCCCGGCCCCCCGCGTTTGCCTAGTGAACAAGCCAGCTGGATAGTTCACTACGCAAACGCGCCTAGGGAAGAGGGGATCTGCCTTGGCCACCTCGAGCGGCGAGGGCCCGGACGACCCCGCACAGGTCGTGCCGCGCGACCTGGTCACGGCGCTGCTCGACGGACCGCCACGCTGTGGTGCGACGCGGCTGCTGGCCATCGACGGGCCGGCCGGTTCGGGCAAGACGACGTTCGCCGCACACGTCGGTGCCACACTCGCCGACCGCGGTGTCAGCACGGTCGTTGTGCACATGGACGACCTGTATGACGGCTGGACCGGCCTCGACGAGATGCTGGCCCCGCGAGTGGAGCAGCAGGTGCTGGCGCCCGTGGCCGCCGGGCGGCCGGCTCGATGGCAACGCTACGACTGGGCCGCCGGACGATTCGGCTCCTGGGAGAGCTTCGAACCACCGCAGGTCGTTGTGCTCGAGGGCTGCGGTGCGGGCGACTTGCCGCTCGCGGCGTACACCACCTTGCTCGTCTGGCTCGAGGCCGCCCCTGACGAACGGATCCGGCGCGGCCTGGCGCGGGACGGCGAGCAGGTGCTCCCCCATTGGCTCGCCTGGACCGACCTCGAGGCCGCCCACTTCGCTGCCCATGACACTCGCGCCCGCGCCGACATCCGGGTCACGGGCGACTGACCACGCCGGCTTTCAGACAACCGTGCAGGTGGCTGTCCCAGCGGAGCCCGTCGTGGTCCCGGAAGCCGCCTCGCTCGGTGCCTTCGAGGCCATAGCCTGCCTTCTCGGCCACTCGGCACGACGCTGGGTTCGCGGCGGAGTGCAGCAGTCGCAGCCGTTCCAGGCCGATGACGTCGAACGCATAGGCCGTCATGGCCAACACAGCGGCGGTCGCCACGCCTCGACCCCGTGCCCAGGGCGCGGTCCGGTAGGCCACCGAGGCGTCGAGCTGGTCGCGATCGATGCTGAAGACGTACGCCTGCCCCACCAGAGAGTCCGCCTCATGCACCGTCCACACAGCGGCGGAGCCGCCGGACCAGTCGCGGCCCCGCTCCAGCCAGTCGCGCACCGAGCCCAGCGTGAGCGTCGCCGGGCCCGGATGCCACTGCCGCACCTCGGCATCGGCCAGCATCGCCAGCGCGGCTTCGGCGTCCTCGGGACGCGGCGGCCTGAGCTGGAAGTCGCCTGCTGCAAGCGTGACGAGCTCGAGCGCGTTCATCGTCGGGGCAGGTTCAGCTGGTACGTCGCCGTGCGAGTCTCGACGCGGTACCCGTGCCGCTCGTACAGCCCGAAGGCACCGGTCGGGTTGTCGGTGTCGACGTCCAACGCCGTCTCGTGGAAGCCGGCCTCGCGGTACGCCTGCAGCGCGTGGCGCAACAACCCGGAGGCGATACCGCGGCCGCGCATCTCCCGGCGTACGCCGATCTTGGCCAGGTAGGCCTCACGACGGCCGGTCACCTGCTCGTAGGCGTCGAACTCACTGGTGAGCACATAGCCGACGACGTGGTCGGGACGGTCGTCGGGGACCAGGACCCACGACAGGTCGAACCGTGAGTTGCGGGTCCCGTCGACCCACTGTTCCCACATCGTCGGCGTCCACGGAACCGAGCCCCAGTGGTCGAGGAACGCCGCGTTGTGTGCGTCCCGGGTGGCGGCGCTCACGCCGCGGTCGTACGTGCGGAGGTGGTGGCCGTCGGGCCACGCGGCCTCGACTGGCTCTGGTGGCTGGCCGGTGTCGAGTTGGGCCCGCATCGTTGCTGACCAGTTCACGGCGGTGAGGCCGGCCTCCTCGAGCAGCGCGACCTGATCGGTCCGAGCCAGGAACCCCATCACCTGGAGCCGCGTCTCGACGTCCGGGTGACGTTCCTGCTGAAGCTGCCGGGTGCGGCCGGCGGCCCACTCGATGCAGTGCCGACCCAGCCCTCGGCCGCGAAATCGGGGATCGACCACACCCTCCCCATGGACGCGCCAGTGATCCGTCACCGCCTCACGTGGCATGAGTCCGGCGAAGGCAACCATGGTCTCGTCGATCCAGCCGCCGATCCGGTCCTCGGAGCCGGTCGCCGGATCGGCGAGCTCCTCGGCGAGATCGTCCTCGTTGAAGTGCTCACCGGAATGGTCGACCGCCTCCGCCCGCGCGAGGAGTTCGTTCCAGGCGGGGATGTCGGCAGCCGTCACGGGTCGCCACACGACAGCCAGGCCCGCAGTGTGTCCTGTGGGCTCCGTGTGCTCGGTGGGCTCCGTGTGCTCGGCCCCAGTCGCCGTCTCCATGTGCTGCAGCCTAGGGATGTCGTGGCGCGGGTTCACCAGGTTTTGCGGCCGCCATCGCATGCGTGAGCGCGGGACGGCGCACCCCGTCCGGTCTGCGCGCCGGTCCCAGTCGCTCGAACAGGGTGGTCGTCAGCTGTTGCCACTCGTCGTCAGGGACGGCATGGATCGGTACCACGAGAAAGTGCAGACGCTGACGGCCCACGTGGCGGACGAAGATCAGTGTCTCGCGGCGAAGCGACCAGGCGGTGAAGTACTCCCAGCCGAACGAGACCGCGACGAGCCCCTGGGTAAGGATGCCGTCGGGTGAGAACGTGACGACCCGGTGCAACCCCTGGTTGATCGCGTAGTTGCGGCGGAACCGGCGGACCTGGACTGCGATCAACATCGGCACCTCGACCAGGAGCAGCAGCCCGAAGAGCACGAACCAGCCCGAGTGCACAGCCAGCCCGGATCCGATGGACAGCAGACCGCACAGCGCCACCGCCGCGGCAAGGTAGAGCAGACCACGGCGGAGCCACAACGCGGTTCGCACGACCTCGTCCACGTTCAGGACGTACTCGTAGCGGAACACGCCCGCACCGTCGTTCACTCCTGGAGGGTACGGGTTCAACCACCCACAGCGGTGCAAAACAGACGTTGTGTCGTTCGAACGGTCAGGTGGCTCCGGACGCCGGGAGCAGGCGTCAGGGGCGATAACCCGTGGGATCGTCGCCGAGGTCGACGATCGCCGCCACCGGGCCACCACCGTCCGGGCCCTGGTGCGCTGCCGAGACGGACACGAAGACGGCCGGGTCGCCGGTCACGGCGGCCGCCACTCCCCCGACGCACGCCTTGATCTGGCGGTGCCAGTGCACGTCGGAGTCGTCGAGCATGGCGTTGCGCCGACCGTGCACCTGGCCGTCCTGGGAGACCTCGCACTTGAGGAACACGTTCACGAGGCGTCCGTCGATGTCGGTCGGGCGTGGCCGGTCGGGCAGGTCGAGACCGGCATCCTTGATCGCTGCCCAGATCCCGTCCTGGTCGAGCGCGTCGGTCATCACCGAGTGGCCGACGCGGTAGCGGCCGCCGACCCCTCGCGCGTTGCCGACCACCACGACCTGGGCCTGGTCGAGCTCGACCCCGGACGAGCATGACGCCACCGCTGAGTACAGCGAGCGGTCATGCATGACGTCGGCATCGGCGGGCATCTCGATCTCGCCGAGGGCTACGGCGATGCCCAGCGCCGTACAGCCGTTGGAGAGGTCCATCGAGAGATGGGTCTCCTCGGTCCAGACCGTCTTGCCGCGGGACTTCGCGTCGCGGATGGTGTGGATCGTGAGCAGCGGAGTCTTGGTCTGGATGTAGTGCACGTCGGCGGTATCGGTGATTCCCGCCCGCTCCATCGCCACCTTGACCGCGTCGGCCACCTTGCTGACCATCGGGGTACGCCCGATGTCCTCCGGGTAGAGCTGCTCGCTCATCGCGAACCCCACTGTGAGGCGTGGTTCATCGGTCTGCGGAGCCTCCTCCGGCGGGACGGTGGCGAAGATCGTGGCATGCGGGCTGATGACGCCGTCGGTGCCGCCGGACCAGACGATCGGCACCTCCTTGGCCTGCTCGGCCGTACGGCTGCCCTTGTCGACGAGCACCTCACGGAACGCGCGGTCGGCGATGATCCGGGTGTAGTCGTTGACCCCGCCGTTGCCCTCGGTCTTGCCGATCACCGCGACGACCCGGTCGGCGTCGATGACACCGGCGTCGATCAGGTCGGACAGTCCGCTGGCGTCCGAGACGTGCTGGATGGGGACCTTGCGGACCTCGATCGGCTCCGGCATGGCTTCACTCTCTCTCTTCGTGTGGTGCAGGTGGTCTGGTCTAGGAGTCGCCGTGGGGGGACACGATGGTGCCGACCTCGCCGCGAACCCCGTCGACGATGTGGGTCAGGCTCGTGATGACCCCGATCTGGCCGGAGGCCTCGACGAAGGCGCAGATGGCATCGACCTTGGGCCCCATCGAGCCGCTGGCGAACTGGCCCTCGGCGGCGTAGACGCGCATGATCGAGGCGGCCACCGGCCCGATCGGGCGGGCGTGGTCGGTGCCGTAGTCGAGGATCGCGTGGTCGACATCGGTGGCGATGACCAGCCGGTCGGCTCCCACGGAGCGAGCCAGCACCGCAGCCCCTAAGTCCTTGTCGATCACGGCTTCGACGCCACGCAGTCGGCCGTCCGGCTCGCGTACGACGGGGACGCCGCCGCCACCGTTGGCGATCACGACATACCCCTGGGCGACCAGGGTCGAGACCACGCCGGCGTCGAGGATCTCGACCGGCTCAGGCGAGGCGACCACCCGGCGCCAGCCACGGACGCCGCGGTCCTCGAAGTGCTGGCCGTGGTCGATGAGCACGGCCGCCTCCTCCTTGGGGAGGTAGCGTCCGATCGGCTTGCTCGGCCGTTGGAAACCGGGGTCGTCGAGGTCGACGAGAGTGCGCGTGACGATCGAGGCGACGGGCCGGGACGCACCTGCGCCGGGCGAGGGCCGGCTCGAGAGCGTTCATCAGCACGAATCCCAGCGTCGCCTGGGTCTGGGCGCCGCACCAGTCCAACGGCACGGGCGGCACCACGCCGGCGGAGAGCTCGTTCTTGACCAGCAGGTTGCCGACCTGTGGGCCGTTGCCGTGGGTGATGACGACCTCGACGCCTGATGCCACCAGGTCGGCGACGGCCTCCATCGCGGTCTCCGCCGCGGCGATCTGGTCCTCGACCCGGGCGCTGCCGTCGGGACCCGTCATGGCGTTGCCGCCGAGCGCCACCAGTACGCGCACGCCGCCTCGCTCTCGTCGCCGAACCCTGGCCCACCGGCAGGGGGCCTGTGTCCCACCCTAGGGACCGCGCC
The DNA here is from genome assembly GCA_963750495.1 of uncultured Actinomycetota bacterium. Taxonomy (GTDB): domain Bacteria; phylum Actinomycetota; class Actinomycetes; order Propionibacteriales; family Nocardioidaceae; genus JANLYC01. The sequence goes on along the minus strand of CAVVQV010000008.1, from coordinate 314,330 downwards.
GAGAGCACACGCTGGCACCTGTCGCCCAAGCCGGTGATCCGGTTCGGGCAGAGCTCGCCACCTCGACCGGTCGCGACGCACACGTCCCCGGCCTCATCGGTCCAGGTCAGCCAGCTCAGCGCGGGTCAGCTGAGGTCAGCGCGATTCGGGGAGGTCGAGGGAGAGGTCGAGCCTGCGGGCCATCAGCGTGCGGGCCCGGGCCGCCGCGCGGCGTACGACGGGGTCGCCATCGTCGATCGCCGCCTCGACGACGGGCAGGTGCTCGGTGTCGCCGACCAGGCCGAGACACCGGACCGCGTTGGCCCGCACCCGGGGCAGCTCGTGGGTGGCGAGGGGTACGGCGGCAGGTCCGGCCTCGCCGATCTCGCGTTTCGTCGCCACCTTCAGGCACATCTCGGCCGGCCGCCAATGCGGGTCGGCGAGGCCGGAGACGACGACGTCGGCCACGCCTTCACTCCAGACGTAGAGCAGGCCGCGGCCGCCCCAGGTGCGGTGCCAGTAGTCGTGCCAGCCGGCGTCGAACGCCGCCGTCGCACAGTTGCGACCGAGATAGGCGAGCATGCCGGCGTAGTCCCGCACGTCGGCGCCACCGAGCAGGTCGGCGCACCACGTCGCCGCTGTCGTCTCGCCGACGAGAGCCCCCAATTCGCTCACGAGCTCGGCGGGCGTGCCATCCGGATCAGTCGGCGGCGGCAGCGACGGAACCGAGGGCGGGGACGGCGTCGGGCTCACGCCCCGATCGTCGCATCCGGGACCGACAGAGACAGCCCCGCACCCGCAACCGGCCCGTCTGAGGTAGCACGGACGTCGAGCGAATAGTGCAGATAAGGCATTCTCCCGATGCAGGTCGCTGCCTCAGAACGGCAGATTGGCGGTGTCGGCGCAGTCAGCGCCGCGAGAGGAGGACCAGCACCATGTTGAGCCCACTGGACATTCCCGCCCCGTTCATCACCTCAGAGCTCGATTTCCACCGTCAGCGCATTGCCGACGAGGTCGCGACCGCTGAACTGCGTCGGCGTCACCGGGTGGCCCGCCGAGAGCGCCGCCAGGAGCTCGCAGCCAAGCGCAACCAGCGCCGGAACGCGCCGCGGACCGCCTGAGGTCCCCGGCCCCGATGAGCCGACCCGAGTTCCCGATCCCCTGGCAGCCGGGAGGGCTGAATGAGCACGACCGGACACATCGCGGACCACGACCTTGCAGTGTCGGCGCCACCCGCGATGATGGACCTCGTGACTTCGCCCGCGCTGCGTCCGATGATCGGACGAGCCGACGAGCTCCGTCAGCTCATCGACCTGACGGGGTTGCCGGACGACAGCAAACACGGCGGCGCCACAGCAGCACCGGCCGGGGGTGTCTCAGCGGTGATCGTCTCCGGAGACGCCGGTGTGGGCAAGAGCAGACTGCTGGCCGAGCTGCGCGAGCACGCGGTGGCCGCAGACTGGCAGGTGCTGATCGGCCATTGCCTCGACTTCGGCGACAGCGTGTTGCCCTACCTTCCGTTCACGGAGGTGTTCGCCCGGCTGACGGGCGACGAGCCGGAGGTCGCCGACGCCCTGGCCCGCGCGCACCCCGCCGTACGTCGGCTCATGCCGGGCCGGCGGTTGACCGGTGACGCCGCCGCCAACGACCGCGACGTCGACTCCGAGCCCATGGACCGGGCCGACCTCTTCGCGTCCGTGCTCGCCGCCCTCGACGAGCTGTCCACCAGCCGGCCTGTCCTCGTCCTTCTCGAAGATCTGCACTGGGCCGACCAGTCGACCCGCGAGCTGCTCAGCTTTCTCTTCGCGCGCCGGCTCGGTAACGATGTCCACCTGGTCGCGACCTATCGCAGCGACGATCTGCACCGCAAGCATCCGCTCCGGGCAGCGGTGGGCGAATGGACCCGGTTGCCGGCCGTCGCCCGGCTGCAGATCGATCGGCTCAGCGACGGGCACGTGCGCTCGCTGGTGCACGCCATCCACCCGCGTGCCCTGCCCGAGTCCGCCATCCACACGATCGTCGAGCGCGCCGAGGGCAACGCGTTCTTCACCGAAGAGCTGGTCGCGGCCACCGACCGCTCCAACCAGACCTCCAGAGCCATCCCTGACGACCTCGCCGACGTGCTCCTGCTTCGTCTCGACCAGCTCGACGACTCCGGCCGCCAGACGCTGCGGGCGGCTTCGGTCGCCGGTCGCCGGGTCTCCCACGAGCTCCTCTCCCGCGTCGTCGATGTGCCGGCGGCCGAGTTCGACCGGGCCGTCCGGGCCGCAGTCGACAGCAACCTGCTGCTGCCGGTCGGAGCCGACGGTTACGCCTTTCGTCATGCCTTGCTGGCCGAGGCCGTGTACGACGACCTGCTGCCGGGCGAGCGCGTCCGGCTGCACCGGACCTACACCGCCGTGCTGAGCCAGCCCGACGTGACGAGCACCGCCGCGGAGATCGCCCGGCACGCTCGGGCGTCACACGACCTGCCCACGGCGGTGCGGGCGAGCGTCGCCGCCGGTGACGAGGCCATGGCCGTCGGGGGGCCCGACGAGGCAGCCCAGCACTACGAGATCGCCCTCGAGATGGCCGGCCAGCAGGCCGTCGACCCCATCCTGTCGCCATCCGCGCTCGTCGACCTGTCGATCAAGGCCGCCGACGCCGTCACCACGGCCGGGCATGCCCTGCGCGGAGCCCAGCTGCTCCGCGAGCAGGCGGCCTGCCTCGATCCCGTCATCGACGACGACGATCGGGTCCGCCTCATGCACGCCCTGTCCAGCGCGGCCCTCGTCGTCGACTCCGACATCGACGTTCTCGGCGTCGTCGACCGCGCCCTCGAGCTGGTCCCCGCCGATCCGCCGTCCGCGATGCGGGCCCAGCTGATGGGCATCCGCTCGCGAGCCCTGCTGTCCTGGAGCCGTGACGAGGAGGCCATGGCGGCCGCCAACGAAGCGCTCGCGATCGGCCAGGAGCTGCGGCTGCCCGGCGTGATCGCCGAGATCACGACCACGATGACGCGGATGGACGAACGCTCCGGCGATCCCGAGACGTCCCGGCGCACGTTGCTGGCGATCATCGAGAAGGCTCGCGCGGCCAACGACGTGGTGGGCGAGCTCCGCGGCCTGCACAACATCGGAGGCGTGCTGTTCGAGGCCGGCCGGGTCCGGGACGCCCGCGAGGCGTACGAGCGGGCCTACCGCCGGGCTGTCGAGCTGGGCCGACCGTGGGCGCCGTACGGTCTCGACGCACGCGTCATCGCCGGCATCACGGCCTATGTGTGTGGCAACTGGGACGATGCGCTGGGCATTCTCGACGCGTCCGGCGAGGCGCCACCTGAGCCCGCCGAGGCAGCGCTTGCCGCCGCTGCGCTGATGGTGTCGGCCTCGCGGGGTGACGTCTCGTTCCTCGAGCGGTCCGCGCACGTGCGCGGTCTCTGGGACTCCGACGGCATGTTCTCGATCCTGTCCGGAGGTGCCCTCATCGACCTGTATGGCGACCAGGGTGATCTCGCCGGTGCGCAGGCCGCCCACGACCACGTGCTCGAGGTCATCCGCAGACACTGGGACAGCCAGTTCTTCATGGCGCGCATCCGCCTCAGCGCCCTGATGATCGGCCAGCTGGCCACCGCGGCCGCCAACGCCACCGCCGACGAGCGTGGCGACCTGGTCACGCGCGGTGCCGACCTCGCGGCCGCGGCCGAGGAGACGTTCAACCGGGGACTGCGGCGCTGGAAGGTCATCGGGCCCGAGGGCCGGGCCTGGCTCTCGCGGGGTCGGGCCGAGCTTGCCCGATTGGGTTGGATCACCGGACAGGACCCGCCCGACCAGGTTGCGCTGGTGGCTGCCTGGTCCCAGGCCGTCGACGACTTCACGAGCTTCGGACACGTCTTCGAGACCGCGCGATCGCAGGCCCGCCTGGCCGCGATCCTGCGCGCACTCGGACAGGTGGCCGAGGCGCGGCCCTTGCTCGAATCGGCACGTCGAACTGCCGACGGTCTCGGCGCCGCGCCGTTGCTGGCCGAGCTGCGAGCCCTGGGCTCCACGGCACCCCGGCGTACCGACAGCGCCGGACACGACACCCGGCTGACCACCCGCGAGCGCGAGATCCTCACCCTCGTCGCACAGGGACGTAGCAACGGCGAGATCGGCCGGCAGCTGTTCATCAGCACCAAGACCGTGAGCGTCCACGTATCGAACATCCTCGCCAAGCTCGGTGCCGCCGGTCGCACCGAGGCCGCTGCGATCGCTCGGCGCGACAACCTCCTCGACTGAGGGCGTCAGCGGGTTCCTCAGGCGGCCCGCATCACGGCGTAGGTGAAGCACTGGGTCGCCAGCGCGCGCACGTGCACCACGTCGACGTCGTCCGCGCCGAGCAGGTCCGAGATCGCGTCTTCGAGGTCTTGACCGGCGTCGACGACACGTACGTGGTCATAGAGCAGTCGATGGTTGCGGTCGTAGCCGCGCAGGACGCGCGGACCCGTCCGGAGCTCCGCCGGCAGGTCCGGCTCCTTGTAGCCGTCGCACGCATCCGCGTGCACGTACACCGGCCCGACCTCGGTCCAGGCCGACGACGTCGTGAACGGGGCATACGAGATCAACACGATCAACTCGTGCGGACGCGCGAGCCGAAGGCAGCACCGCAGCGGTTCCCAGCCGAGAGCGGCGTACGGCGACCAGGTGTTGCCGTGCTCGTCGCTGCCTTGCCTACGCATCAGGTCGAGTCGTTCCGGCGCGATGGCCAGGGCTGTGAGCGAAGTGGTCATGCATCCAGCCTGGCCGGTGAGGCCCGCCGCTTCTGGCGGGAATCGGACCTCGCTGCCCCGAGACGCTTCTCCTGGCCGCGCGTTGCGGGAAGGTGCAGGGCGCCGCCGGACGGAACGTGCACTTTCCGGCAATCCGGGGGGTGGGTCAGGTCAGCAGGTCGACGTCGGCGAACGGGGCGCCGCCCGCGAGCGTGGCGTAGCCGGGGCCGCGGTCGAAGAAGGGCTCACCTTCGGAGGCCCACCGTTGCGCTCGCTGGGACCGCTGGGTCTCGCGCAAGGCGTTCGAGGCCGGCTCGTCCACGTGCACCGCGTCGACGAGATCGTCCGTGCGTGTCACGACCACGCCGTAGTCGTCGCGCGCACCCTCGATCGAGACCTTGCCCCAGGCCACGTCACGGGCCACGTCGACGTACGGGCGCTCCAACGGGTCGCCCCACCCACCGCCGCCCGTGGTGCGGATCCGGATCACCTGACCAGCCGCGACGAACTCCGCGTCGGCCAGCGCGTCGACCGCGCGCTCGTCCGGCCCGCCCACGTCGATGGTCACCTCGAACGACCGGCCCGCGTGGCCGCCCTTCACGCCCCAGCACGCCAGGATCGACCGGTCGGCGATCGACATGAAGTGGGCGTCCTTGAGCATCCTGATCTGCTTCTCGTAGCCGCAGCCACCGCGGTAGCGACCTGCACCGCCGGAGTCGACAGCCAACCCCAGCCGCTCGACGACGAACGGGAAGCGGCCCTCGCTGAACTCGGTCGGCAGGTTGCGCGAGTCAGGGACGACGTGGATCGTGTCCTCGCCGTCGGCGTAGTAGCGCCCGCCCGAGCCGCCACCGAGCACCTCGCGCATCAGGTAGGGCTTGCCGTCGAGGTCGTCGCCGTACACCCCCGTGTAGCGGATCGTCTCCTGGTCGGCCGGCATCCGGCCGTCGACTGCTTTCGCGAGCACCCCGGCGAGCACCCCGAGCAGCCGCAGGATCACGAACGTCCGCGCGTTGGTCGGCGCGGGGAAGATCGGGGTCAGCAACGTGCCCGGGGCCGGGAACCGCATCTCGATCAGCGGGACGACTCCCTCGTTCACGTCGAGCTCCGCCATCCGCTCCGGGGTGTCAGCGAGGTTGCGCAGGATCGGTGCGAGCCACTTCTTGAGGAAGTTCCCGTCGGCATAGTCTCCGCAGTGGTTGATCGGCCCCTTGGCCTGCGGGCCGGTCCCGGCGAAGTCGATGATGATCCGGCCGCCGTCGTCGGGCAGCTTTGTCAGCGTGATGCGCTGGGCATGCAATCGCGGCTCGTCGACACCATCGTGCTCGGCGTAGTCCTCCCAGACATAGCTGCCGTCGGGGATCTTCGCCAGGATCTCGCGCCTGAACGTCTCGGTGGTCTTGTCGAGGATCGCGTCGAAGCAGGCCTCGACCTGGTCGACCCCGTACCGGTCGAACAGCTCAGCCATCCGCCGCGCTCCCATGAGGCAAGCCGAGCACTCGGCGTCGAGGTCGGCCGCCAGCGACTCCGGCATCCGGGAGTTGCGGGTCATGATCTTCAAGGCCTGCTCACAGGGGACGCCTTCGTCCCAGAGCTTGATGGGTGGCACCATCAGGCCCTCCTCGAACACCGACGTCGCGTTCGAGGGCATCGATCCCGGGACCGCTCCCCCGATGTCGTCGTGGTGGCCGAACGCCTGCACGAACGCGACCACCCGCGGGCCGTCGCCGCTGTCATGGAACACCGGCGCGGTGACGCAGAGGTCGGGCAGGTGACCGATGCCTCCCTCGGAGCGGTAGACGTCGTTGTGGAAGAACACGTCGCCCGGCTTCATCTCGTCGATCGGATAGTCCCGAGCCACCGGGTGCACGAGGGCGGAGTACGACCGTCCGGTCAGCTTGCGCAGGTGCCGGTCGTGGATGCCGGCCCGGTAGTCGTGGGCGTCGCGGATCATCGGAGACCGCGAGGTCCGACCGATCGCGGTCTCGACCTCCATCTCGACCGACGCGAGGTAGCCCTCGACGATCTCGACCAGGATCGGGTCGACGTCGGTGACGGCGGTGAGCCGGTACGGCGCGTCGGTCGCTGGCTCAGCCATGCGACACCACCAGGTTGCCGAAGCGGTCGACCTCGGCCCGGAAACCGGGGTGCAGCGGCACCGTCGACGAGAACTCCTCGAGCACCGCCGGTCCGGTCACCACGTCGCCGTGCCCGAGTCGGGGCCGGTCGTAGATCGTCGCCTCCACCCAGCCGTCGAAGTACACCGGCCGGGTGCCGGTCATGGCGCCCTGCGCGCCCGACCCGGCAGCGATCTCACGAACCTCCGGCTTGCGGATCGGCCCGATGCCGGTCACCCGGACGTTCACCCACTCGACCTCCTGCCGGTCGTCGTCGCGGAAGTCGTAGCCGTACAGCGACCGGTGCTCGTCGTGGAAGGCAGCGACCACACGCTCGGTCAGCGCGGCATCGATCGGTCCGGCCGGCATCGCAATACGCACCTCGTACGCCTGACCGAAGTACCTCAGGTCGGCAGACCGCTCGAACCTTCGGTCCGCGGCGGGGAAGCCCTCACGGCCCAGCGCCTCGTCGCCCTTGGTCGTCAGCTCGTCGACGATGCTGGTCAGGTCACCGACGTCGAGTGCGGCGTGCTTGGTGACAGCGGTCTGCACGTAGTCGTTGCGGACGTCGACGGTCAGCAGACCGTACGCCGAGAGGTTGCCCGGGTTGAGGGGGACGACCACGCCCTTGAGACCGAGGATGTCGACGAGTCGGCAGGCCAGCAGCGACCCCGAGCCGCCGAACGTGACCAGGTGGAAGTCGCGAACGTCGAGCCCACGCTTCACCGTGATCTGGCGCAGCGCGTTGGCCTGGTTCCACGCCGAGATCTCGAGGATGCCGGTGGCTGACTTCTCCCACGACAGCGCGAGCTTGCCGGCCAGGTCTTCGACTCCCCGCCTGGCCAGGTCGACGTCGAGGGGGACCTCTCCGCCGAGCAGGTGCGGCGGGATGCGGCCGAGCAGCACATGAGCGTCGGTGATCGTCGGCTGCTGGCCGCCTTGGCCGTAACACAGCGGCCCAGGGTCGGCACCGGCCGACTGCGGACCGACCTTCAGCGTCCCCTCCGGCGTGATCCAGGCGATCGAGCCACCTCCCGCGCCGACCGTCACGACGTCGATCATCGGGATCTTGCTCGGGTACGCCCCGACGGTGCCCTCGGTGGTCAGCTGCGGTCGACCACCGATGACGACCGTGACGTCGGTCGACGTGCCACCGCCGTCACAGGTCACGACCTGGTCGAACCCGGCCGTGCTCGCCACGACCGCCGCGCCGAGCGCTCCCGCGGCCGGCCCGGACAGCACGGTCGAGATCGGCTGGTTGACGACCTCGTCGGCGGACAGCACGCCGCCGTTGGACTTCATCACGTAGAACGGCACGGCACGCGGCTCGTCGGCCGCGCTCGTCGTGTATGCGTTCAGGCGGTCGGTGATGTTGGCGACGTAGCGGCGGATGTTCGGCTTGACGGCCGCGTCGACCAGCGTCGTCACGGACCGTTCGTACTCGCGGTACTCGCGCAGCACGTCGGAAGAGATCGACACGACGGCCTCGGGGTAGATCTCGTCGATCACCGCGCGCATCGCGCGCTCGTGACCGGGGTTGGCGTAGGAGTGCAGGAAGCAGACGCCGATCGTGCCGATGCCGGCAGCCTTGAAGAACGCCGCGGCCGCACGCGCAGAGTCGACGTCGAACGGCCGGATCTCGGACCCGTCGACAGCCAACCTCCCGCGCACCGTCCTGACCCGGTCGGCAGGGACGATGCGGGGCGGTTTGACCCAGAAGTAGGAGTTGCCGTAGCCGTCCGGCACCGACTGCCGGGCGATCTCGAGGACGTGCTCGTACCCCTCGGTCGTGATGAAGCCGAGGTCCTCGACCTTGCCTTCGAGCAGCTTGTTGGTGGCGACTGTGGTGCCGTGTGACACGGCCGTCAGAGCATCGCCACCGACGCCCAGCACAGCGAGCACCTTGTCGACGCCCGCCATGAAGCCGATCGCCGGGTCTGCCGGGGTCGAGGGTGTCTTGGTGGTGACGAGCTCCCCGCTGTCCTCGTCGACGGCGACCACGTCGGTGAAGGTGCCACCGGTGTCGATGCCGACCCGGATCCGTCGGGTCACTGGATCTCCTCGGCGTGGTTGTGCTCGTGCACCTCTGCGGGTTCGGGCTCCGGTCGCGGGGCGCCCGCGCGCCGGTAGTCGAACCTCGTGGCACCCGGCCCGGACAGGGTGTCGGCGTGCCGTTTGAGCAGGTCCAGGTTGCGATCGGCCAGGTGGTCGAACCCCTGGCGCACGCTGCTGCCCGGCGTCAGCGAGTGCAGGGCGGTCGTGGGGTCGAGCCGGGCGACGACCCACTGCTCGTACGTCGAGCCGCGGGCCACCACCTCGGCGACCGGGGTGACGATCATCGAGTTGCCGAAGTAGAGCACGCCCGCCGGGTCGACGCCCGTGGCGTTGGCGCCGACCACGTAGACGTGGTTGTCGTAGGCGCGCGCCCGGTTGGTCAGCTCCCAGATGTCGGCGCTGCGCAACAGTGCGGAGGGCCGCACGATGATCTCCGCGCCCTGCAGCGCGGTGATGCGGGACAGCTCCGGGTAGTCGCCGTCGAAGCAGATGATCAGGCCGATCGTGCCGAGCTCGGTCTCGACCACACAGGTGTCGTCCCCTGGGGTCACCCAGCCGCCGCCGGTGACGATCTCGGTACAGAACGGGTGGGTCTTGTGATAGACCCCGCCGGCCGACCCGTCGGGTCCGACGAGCACCGCCGAGTTGTAGACCAGGCCGCGGGTAGAGCCGCGCTCGTACGCCCCGTAGACGAGGTGGATGCCGAGCTCAGCCGCCACGTCGTGCAGCGGCTGGGTCTGTGCGCCAGGGATCTCGTCGACGAGGTCCCACAGCTCGTCGGGTCCGACTCCGGGAGTGAAACCCGTCGTACAGGTCTCGGGCAGCACGACCAGGTCCGCCGCCGTCGCAGCGACACAGTCCCGGACCCACCGCACACAGTGATCGACGTTCGCCACGACCGAGTCCGGTGTCAGCGGACCTGGTTGCGGCTGGACCTGGAGAGCGGCAGCAGTGAGGGCGCGCATCAGCCGCGTCGCCGCCTGCCGGACAGCCAGCCTCCGACGATCACACCGACCAGGGCCGCAGTCGCACCGACCACAGCACCCTGGAGGAAGCCGCCGGTCGAGGAGGAGAGCGCCGCCTGAGCACCGGGGGCCTCGAACACCGTCGTTCCGCCGGCCTGAGCCGCGCCGGGGACCGGCGCGCCGCCGACCGGCGCGGCCGGCGCGGCCCGGCCGTGGATGACGTCATCGACGGCCGCGAAGAACTCACCGGCGGTCTTCTTGGCGACGCCGGTGAGCATGCGTTGCCCGACCCCGCCGATCATGCCGCCGACGATGGCGTCCGCGTCATACGTCAACGTCGTCGTGCCGTCGCCGCCGGGCGCCAACCGGACCTTGACGTCAGCGCTGACGGTGCCGGGACCGCCCGCTCCGGACGCCTTGAGCACGAACGAGTCCGGCGGATCCTGGTCGGTCAACCGGACCTGGCCGGTGTAGACGCCCTTGATCGACGCGACGCCGGCGGTGACGGTCATCGTGTACTCGTCGACCCCGACGGCCTCGAGGCGCTGGCACCCGGGGATCGTCCGTACGAGCACAGCGGGATCGTTGAGAGCCCGCCAGACCGCGTCCGGCGGCGCCTGCAACGTGGCCGAACCAGAAACCATCATGGCGTGCCCTTCGCTCGCGTCAGTTCGTGGGGAAGACCCTACGAACCCTACGAAGCAGCCTAGGGCAGCCGTACGGCGACTCTCGCCCAAGAGTCGGCCGATCTCTGGGCGAGAGTCGTCAGAGCTTGCTGGGTCAGGTCGACGGGAAGGGTAGGACCGCCGGGCTGCGGAAGCCGTCCTGGCTGACGGCGCGGACCCCGAAGATCACGTTGTCCTTGGACAGGTCCACCGTGGCGGTGTCGACGTCGCCGACCGGGATGACATGGGTCCAGAACGGCGCGATCGTCGGGCGCCAGACGACCTCGTAGCCCGCCAGTTCCGGGTCGTCACCGTGGGTCCACCGCAGCGTGGTGTCGTTCGTGAGGACCGAGGTATCGACCACAACGCCCGTGGGGAACCCGGGCGCCTGCGCCATCGACCACAACGCGGCGCCGTTCACCCGGGCCACCCGGGCGATGTACCCGTAGTCGAGGAACTGCGGGAGATCGCCGTACTGGATCCCGTTCTCGACCCGGACGTCCTGGTGCTGGTGGGCGAAGTTCTCGTTGGGCTCGGTGAACCGGGCAGCAGGGAAGCCGGCGGCGAGGAAACCGGTGTGGTCGCCGCCGCGCAGGTACCGGTCCAGCCGGTAGATCACCCGAACGTTCATGCCCGTGGTCGTCGGTCCGGCCACCTCCGCCACCAGCCGTGCCAGCTCCCGCGCAGGCGAGTCGTTCTCTCCTCCGATCGACAGTCGCCGCGCTCTGGTCGCCTCGTCCTCGCTGGGCGGCGGACCCTGAGCGAAGAGCCGCACACTCCGTGGGTCACGGGTCCCGTCGTCGGCCCGGCTGCTGCCCACGATGTCGTTGGTGAACATGCCCTGGACGTCGACACCAGCCTGCTTCAGCTCGTTCGCGAGGAAGGTTGATCCATAGAGGCCCTGCTCCTCCCCTGCAACGGCCGCGAAGATGATGGTCGCGTCGCTGCGGTGGCGAGCCATCACTCGAGCGAGCTCCATGGCCACGGCAACTCCGGAGGCGTCGTCGTCGGCACCGGGAGCATCACTTGTGTAGTTCATGACGTCGCTGACGCGGGAGTCGTAGTGCCCGCTCACCACGTAGGCGCGGTTCGGGTCAACGGAGCCCTCGAGCGTCGCCACCACGTTGCAGATCCGGGTCGGCGCCGGGATGCGACTGGCGGGCTGCTGGATGTACGACGGCACGGTGACGGTCATCCGACCACCCGACGTTGCGGCGTACCTGCGCATCTCGGCGGCGATCCAGTCCCGGGCTGCCCCGATCCCCCGATGGGGGTCGTCCTGGGACGACAACGTGTGCCGGGTCCCGAAGGACACGAGGGTACGGATCGTCGCCCTGATCCGGTCGGGGTCGACGGCCGCCAGGATCTGGCGCAGCTCACGGTTGGGTCGCTGCGGACGGATCGCGTGGCCAGGCCCGTCCGGCCAGTCGAGATCGCCAAGGCCATGGTGGTCTGCCGCTGACGCGGGGGTCGACGCGAGGGTTGCGCCGACCGTGCCGGCTGCCAGTGCCCCGGAGCCGGCCAGGAATGCGCGGCGACTGGCCGAGGGCGGGGTGGACCGAGACGTGCGGGAGTCAGACATGACGCCTCCTTGGGAGGGTGCGTAGAGGGGTGCGTTGCGTCCTTTTGTCCACCTTGCCATGCCTGCCGCCCACCTGCATGCGGCCGACGCGGACGACGCGGCCGGACGTCCAGGCGCGGGAGCGGTCTCAGTCGCGGTAGCCGTCGCGGATGCGCACGGCGGCGCGGACGTTGTTGGTGGTGACCAGCCAGCAGCGCGGGTCGCGCAACCAGCGCCGGAGGCCGCGCCGGTCATCGACCGTCCACACCAGCAGCCGCAGCCCGTGGCGGTCTGCCCACCGTGCCACGCCGAACCTGGCGAGCCACTTGTTCGCCGCGAGGACGTTCGCGCCGGTAGCCGCGACCCGCCGGGCCGGGAAGAGCTCCGACCACCGACCTGCCGCCTGGCGTCGCAGCGACTGTCCGGACCGCGAACCGCCGAGGGACAGGCCGACGAGGAGGTCCGGGCAGGTGGTCGACGCCCATCGGGACAGTACGGCTACCGCCCGGTCCTTGCCGGTCGTGACCACGATGTGCCGGGCGCCGAGCGCTGCTACGGCAAGGGCCGCGGCCTGCACCTCCCACGTCTGCTCGGCCGGACCGTCGTACGTGCCGGCCGGGGCAGACAGCTTGAGGTCGATGTGCGCCGACGCGTGACCGCCCAGGGCGTCCAGGGCCTCGACGTACGTGAGGACGTCCTGGCCGTCCGCGTGCAGCTCGTCGAGCGTCACGGCGTCGATGCGCCGTTGCTCTCCGCCGACGACGATCTCGCGGTCGTGCCGGAGAACCAGCACCCCGTCGGCCGTACGCCGGACGTCGAACTCCACGAAGTCGGCGCCCAGCGTCAGTGCTTCCGCGAACTGGTCGGACAGGCGGGTACCGGACCGGCCGAGCCGCGCCCCGTACTCGTGCGCCGAGACCATGGCCACCCGTCGACCTCCGCCGTCACCCGTCAGCGGACTCGGCCCGCAGCGTGAACAGCTCGCTCGGCGAGATCGGCATGGCCTGGATCACGAGGCCCTCGGCGTCCTCGATCGCAGCCGCGATGGCGGCCGAGCCCGGGATCACCCCGGCTTCGCCGGCGCCCTTGACGCCCAGCGGGTTGAGCGGGGACGGGGTCTCGAGGTGGTCGATCTCGATGGTCGGGACCTCGCTGGCGTAGGGCATGAGGAAGTCCATGTACGACGCGTTGAGCAACTGACCGGAACGGTCGTACTCCATCCGCTCGTAGAGCGCTCCGCCTACGCCCTGCGCCACTCCCCCGTGCACCTGTCCCTCGACGATCATCGGGTTGATGATCGTGCCGCAGTCGTGCACGACGCAGTACCGCAGGATCTTGATGTCTGCCGTCTCGGGATCGGTCTCGACGATGACGGCGTGCATGCCGTTGGCGAACGTCGACCGCGACGGGGAGTAGTAGTCGGTTCCCTCGAGGCCGGGCTCGTCATCGTCGTCGACGGGGGGCTTGTCGGGGTCTGCGGGGGCAGCGAACTGGGTCGCCCGGGCCGAGGCCTCGTCGAAGGCGTAGCGCAGCGGGTTGGAGAGCACGGCGACCGCGCCGAGGTCGATCTGCGCGCCCGGGCTGCCCTTGACCTGCACGTGACCGTCGACGATCTCGAGATCGTCGACCGACGCCTCGAGCGCGTTCGCAGCGATCCGCAACGCCTTGGCCCGGACCTTGCGTGCGGTGAGGGCGACCGCGCTGCCCGACATCACAGCGGTCCGCGACGCGAAAGTCCCGACGGCGTACTTGAACCGTCGGGTGTCACCTGTGGTCACCCGGATCTTGTCCATGGCCACGCCGAGCTCGTCGGCCACGATCTGCGCGAGCATCGTCTGATGTCCCTGCCCTTGGGTGGTGAGACCGGTCGACACCACAACCGTCCCGTCGGTCTCGATGCGGAGGTGACCGCCTTCGTAGGGTCCGACGCCGGTGCCCTCGACGTAACAGGCCAGCCCGATGCCGACCTGTCGCCCCTCGGCCCGGGCCTGTTGCTGCCAGGCCGGGAACTCGTCCCAGCCCACCAGTGCCTTGAGCTTGGCCAGCGAGGCCGGGAAGTCGCCCGAGTCGTAGATGAGCGGGCGCCCGTCCTGGAACGTGAGGCCGTGGTCGTAGGGCATCTGGTCCGGCTGGATGAAGTTGTGTTCCCGGACCAGGGTGCGGTCGAGGCGGAGCTCGCGCGCGATCGCGTCCATGACCCGTTCCATCACGAAGCAACCCTGCGGCCGGCCGGCACCCCGGTACGGCGTCACGATCACCGTGTTGGTGTACAGGCTCTGGAACTCGACCCGGTAGGCGCGGGGTTGGTAAGGGCCGAGCAGCTGCGTCGACGTGATGATCGGGACGATGAGCCCGTACGGCGTGTAGGCACCGTTGTCGTGCCAGAACCGCACCGACAGGCCGAGCAGGCGGCCTTCGTCGTCATACCCGAACTCGACCTCGTGGAGCTGGCCTCGCTCGTGAGCCGACGAGATGAAGTGCTCCCGGCGGTCCTCGGTCCACTTGACGGCCCGGCCCAGTCGGATGGCGGCCCAGGGCACCAGGATCTCCTCGGGCCACGGGTGGACGATCTTGACACCGAAGCCACCGCCCACGTCAGGGGTCACCACCTCGACACGGTCGACCGGCAGCCCGAGCTTGGCGGCGATGGCCTGCCGCACGCTCGTGGACGTCTGGGTCGATGTGTGGACGAGGAGGGACTCGTCGTCAGGATCCCACCGGGCGAGCACGCCTTTGCCCTCCATCGGCATCGAGGCGCTGCGCTCGATCGACAGGGACAGGGTGCTCCGATGCGCTGCAGCCGCGATCGTGGCCGCCGCATCACCCACTTCCTGGACCATGGTGGCCGCGACGTTGCCGGGTACGTCCTCGTGGACCAGGTCGACGCCGTCGCGAGCGACCGCGACGCCGACGACGGCCGGCAGGAAGTCGTACGTCACCTCGATGAGTGCGACGGCGTCCTCGGCGACATAACGGTCCCGGGCCACCACCATCACGATGGCCTCACCGACGTGGTTGACCTCGTCCTTGGCCAGCGCGTGCGGCGTGCGTCCGTGGGTGAGCGTCGGGTGTGGGATCAGCAGCGGGAGTGGCTCGCGCGTCCGGCCGTCGAGGTCGTCGAACGTGTAGATGGCGACGAGCCCGTCCACCTCCAGGGCGGCGCTGACGTCGATGTCGACGATCCGCGCATGAGCATGCGGGCTGCGCACGAAGGCGGCCGCCAGCGCGTCGTGGCCCAGATCATCGAGGTAGCGGCCCCGACCGCTCAGCAGCCGGGGGTCTTCGACGCGCGGAATGCGCTGGCCGAACAGCTTGGTCGTCACCGGGCTCGCTCCGCGCCGGTCTGCGCGCTGGCTTGCGTGGCTGGCGATGCCTCGCGTTGCAGCTCGGCAGCGCGCAGCACCGCGGCGACGATGTTCTGGTAGCCCGTGCACCGGCAGAGGTTGCCGCCGATCGCCTCACGTGCCTCGGCCTCGGTGGGGTCGGGATGGGTCTCGAGGAACGCGGTGATCGTCGTGATGAAGCCGGGCGTGCAGAACCCGCACTGCAACGCGTGGCAGTCACGGAACGCCTGCTGGACCACGCCGAGCTCGCCGTCAGGTCGAAGGCAGCCCTCCGTGGTCGTGATGCGAGCGCCGTCGGCCGAGACAGCGAACATCAGACAGCTGCGCGCCGGAGCGCCGTCGACGAGCACCGTGCAGGCGCCGCACACCCCGTGCTCACACCCCACGTGCGTGCCGGTGAGGCGGACGTCGTGGCGGATCGCGTCGGACAGCAGGCGCCGGGCAGGAACCTGGATCCGGTGGGGTATGTCGTTGATGACCAGCGTCACCTCGTGCAGCGGTTCAGGCAGATGGTCGGCCATCAGCTCCCCCGCTCTCGGACACGATGCTGTCTGCAGTCGCCTCGGCGAGTGCCCGGGCGGTCAGCACCCGGGCCAGGTGGCCACGGTAGGCGGCGCTGGCGTGGATGTCGCCCTCCGGGTCGATCGCGGCGGTGACCAGGTCGATGGCGCGGTCCCAGGTCACGTCCGCGTGCGCCGATCCGCGGGCTGCGACCGAGACGTCGACGACCACCGGCGTCGGTCCCACGCTGATGAGCGCCACCCAGGCCTCGGCCACGATCCCGTCGACCACGGTCACCCGCGCACCGACGCCGACCATGGCGTAGTCGCCATGGCGCCGGGCGAGCTCGACCCAGGCCGACCCGGACCCCCCGGGTGGGTTCGGGAAGAACGCCGAGACAGCGACCTCGTCGTCGGCCAGCGACGACTCGAGAGGTCCGACGAAGAAGTCGGCCGCCTCGATGCGACGCGCCCCCCGGTCCCGGCTCAGCACGTCGACGTGTCCGCCGAGCAGCCTCAACACGGCGGGCATCTCCGCGGCGGGGTCGGCGTGCACCAGGCTGCCGAGCGTCGTACCGCGGTTGCGGATCGTGGGGTGCGCGACGTGGCGCAGCGTGCGCTGCAGCAACGGGTTGGCGACAGCAGCCGCTCCGTCATGCTCCAGCGCGGCGTGCCGCACCAGCGGCCCGATGCGGACGCCGCCGCCGGCGACCTCGATCGTGTCGAGCCCCGGGACATGGTTGAGGTCGACAAGGGCGCTCGGCGACGCGAGGCGCATCGACATCACCGGCACCAGGCTCTGCCCGCCCGCCAGCACCTTTCCCCCGGTGGCGGCCAGCATGTCGACAGCGTCGTCGAGGCTGGCCGCTCGGTGGTAGACGAACGGCGCCGGCTTCACGCGTGGAGAACCTCCCAGCTGGGGTCGGGCGTCGGGCTACGGAGCCTTGTGGGACCCCGTGCCATCGGGCTCGTCACCACTCGGCGGCAAGTCGTCGAGCCGGTGGGCTCCGGACTGGCCGACAGCGATGATGGTCCCGTCGTCCTTGAGGTTAGCCGGAGCGACGAACCGCGCGAGGTGGTAGCCGACCAACGTGACGATCGTGCCGAGCGCGATCCCGGAGAGCACGAAGTCATCACTGATCTCCAACGACGTGTCGCCGATCGCGATGACGATGCCGGCAGCCACCGGAACGAGGTTGACCGGGTTGGCGAAGTCGACGTTGTTCTCTTTCCAGATCTTGGCGCCGAGCAGGCCGATCATGCCGTACAGGATGACCGTGATACCGCCGAGTACGCCGCCGGGCGTGGCGGAGACCAGCGCACCGAACTTCGGCGAGAACCCGAAGAAGATCGCGACACCGGCGGCCACGAAGTAGGCCGCTGTCGAGTAGACCCTGGTCGCCGCCATGACGCCGATGTTCTCGGCGTACGTGGTCGTGGGCGAACCACCCACGGAGGAGGCGATGACGGTCCCGACGCCGTCGGCTGCGATGGCCCGGCCCATCACGGGGTCGAGGTCGCGCTTGGTCATCTCGGCGACCGCCTTGACGTGCCCGGTGTTCTCCGCGATGAGTGCGATCACCGCGGGCAGCACGAGCAGTACGAACGTGATCGAGATGTTCGGGCCGTGCCAGCCGACCGCGGCGAGATTCCCCAGTGGCGTCTGGTTGCCAACCAGGTTGTCCGGGGTGTGCGGCGGGAAGCCGAACCAGTCGACGGCTTTGACGTTGTCCCAGTTGATGCGGTCATGGGTGGTGATCTTCCCCGAAGCAGCGTCCAGCGCGGTGATCTGGCCGAAGACACCGTCGAAGATCCACGACAGGACATATCCGAAGACGAGGCCGAGGAAGATGGCGATCCGCCCGATGAAGCCGCGAGCCCCCACGGCGACCAGGATGACGAAGGTCATCGTCAGCAGGGCTACCCACTGGTCCTGCGGCCAGTAGATGTTGGCCACCACCGGGGCAAGGTTGAACCCGATCAGCATGACGACCGCACCCGTCACCACCGGCGGCAGTACGGCGTGAAGGACGTGCGACCCCAGGAAGTGGATGAGCACACCGACCACTGCCAGCACCGCACCGGCGACGAGAATCGCCCCCGTGACGTCGTCTGGCCCGCCGCCTTGCGCATAGATCGCCGTGGCGCCGCCGACGAACGACGCACTAGTGCCGAGATAGCTGGGCACCTGGCCCTTGACGATCAGCAGGAAGCAGATCGTGGCGATGCCGCTCATCATGATGGCCAGCTGCGGGCTCAGGCCCATGATTACGGGGAAGACGAACGTGGCGCCGAACATCGCCACCACATGTTGGGCCCCGAGGCCTATCGTCCGGTCCCAGGACAACCGTTCATCGGGTGCGACCGCCGCACCCGGTGGCGGCGTCTTGCCGTCGTACACGACCTTCCAACCCAAGCCCAGCGCCATGATCGCTCCCTCAGTCAGAGATGGTGGCGGTGCCATGTGCGGCCACATGACCACCATGCCCGAATCCAAGGCCGTTACGGACCCGACGCGCAGTCCGCAACTTTGCCAAACGACGCAAGCGGTCGTTGGCACATCCTGACGGGCTCCGGGCGAGGTGTACCGGATCGTCCGATCCGGAACTGCGTGGGCGGGCGGTCTGGCGGGTCAGAGCCCGCGCATCTGCATGACGCGCAGCGCCAGCGAGAGGTCGAGCTGCAGGTCGGGGTCCTGCGTGAACGGGCCGACGATGCGCTCGAGCTTGGTGATCCGGTAGCGCAGCGTGTTGTAGTGGAAGTGCAGCCGACGCGAGGTCTCGGCCACGTTGAAGTTCGTGTCGAGCAGCACGCGCAGGGTGGCCCGCATGTCGGCGGCCTCGGGCTTGGACTCGTGCGCGAGCTCCCCGAGCACCTCGTGCACGAAGGTGCGGAGCTCGCTGACGTCCTCGATGAGGCTCAGCAGCCGGAACGCTCCGAGGTCGTCGAAATGGGCGACCGCCGAGCTTCCCTGCAGCTGCCGCCCCACATGAACCGAGCGCCGCGCCTGTTCATAGCCACTCGGGATTCCCGCCGGGTCGGTGATGAGCCGGCTCACGCCGGTGCCGAAGGAGCGACGACCGCCGCCGCCGTCTCCGCGGACAGCCTGGATGAGGGCGTCGACGACCTCGCGCGGCCGATGACCGTCCGGTACGCCGACCAGGGCCACGACCTCCTGGGCGAAGCCCACGGCCGGTGCCGTCCGGTCGTGGCGACCGACCACCTGGATCCAGGCGTTGGCGAACCGGTCCTGCGCCGTGCGCCCACGCAAGGTGCCGTCGTGGTCGGACGCCGCTTGTTCCTGGACCGGGTCGAGAGCGGCGACCACGACGACGAGTGGCCGCGCCACGTCCCAGCCGAGGGACTGGAAGTGTTCGAGCACTTCGGCCGGTGCGCCGGCCCTGCCGACCAGGACCTCCCGGACGAAGTCGCCGCGATACTTGGCCTCGACTGCTTGCACGGCGATCGACTTCGTGATCGCCAGTGCGAAGACCGTGGCCGCGCGCTCGAGGACCGCCCGGTCGGCGAGCGGGATGTTTCCCCTCCGTCGGACATGGACGAGCCGGCCGTGGTCGGTCTTGCCGGCCAGCACCGCAACGACCGTGAGGGCGACCGAGCCGCTGCGATGCGTGCCGGGAGCGAACCGCTCGGAACGGAAGCGGCCGGACAACGAGAACAGGTCTGGAAGATCCAGGTCCTGGCCTTCTTCGACGCCATGAGCAGCAAGCACCCGACCGTCGGTCGTGGTGACGAACGTCTGTCCGGCGAGCAACCCACCCAACGTGCCGACCAGCTCGTCGAGGCCGCCTCCGTCGAGGATGACCGAGACCAGCGTGCGGTGGACCTCTTCGCTGCGGTCCTGCATCGGTGACTGGCGAGCGAGAGCGTCGCTCAGCACCGTGTTGATCAGGCCGTCGAAGGCGACCCCGTCATCGATGAGCAGCACCGGGAAGCCGAGCCGATCGGCTTCGGCCAGCATGTCGTCGGGCAGCTCGCGCAGGTAGCGCCTCAGCTTGACGGCGAGGGCCGCCACGCCGGCCCGGTGGAGCGTCGACACCAGGGAGGCCAGTCCCTGGGGGAAGTCGCGGAGGGGGTAGCCGGTGGTGATCAGCAGCTGGTCCGGCTTGACCCAGGGCTCGATGTCGGGGACTTCCATCACGTTGGCGCAGGTCACGATCCGATCGACGCCGGCGTGCCCAGCGACCACCCGTGCACCCGCGAAGGCGGGCAGCGACAGCAGGTCGGCCACCGACAGGCCGCCAGGCTCTGACAACTCACCGTGCAATATCCGAGGATCGTTGGCAACTTTGCCCATGCGAGGGACCGTAGCGCAGCGACTAGCGTCGCACCTAGTGTCTGGACGACTTCGTCGCGTCGCGTCGCGTCGCAAGGCCCCCGCTCTGCGAGAGGTGCCTCCGCACGGCGCGACCGCGAGAGGCCAGGGAGGTTTGAGCGTGACCACGGCCCGGGTGCGACCGATGGCGGCAAGCGTGCTGGTCGCGCCCCTGCTCGACGGTCCCCACCGTCTGCTCAGGGTCGCCCACCGCTCCCGGCTGGCCCTGCAGCTCGCAGATGAGCAAAACCGTGTCGTTCTCGGCGTCATGTTTCCCGGTGCTGTTCGTCTCCCCTACGGATGTGCCGTTGCCTCATCACCCAGCACCTCGTCCTCGCTCTCGGTCGGAGACGGCGTCTTGGCCTGGGGCGACGACGTCTACACGGTGGCGCGCTGGTGGCGGCCGTCTCGGCCCCGCCACCGCTCGCTCGCCGCGCGCGTCGAGCCTGCCGGCGTACGGCGACTGGTGGAGCAATGGCGTCGGCTCCTCGGTCGCGGCCCCGGGCTGACGCCGTACGGGGACGACGTGCTCTGCGGCGCGCTGGTCCTGTTGCACGCAGTGGACCACCCCGCCCTACTCACGCTGCGCCAGTCCATCGTCGCCACCGCCCTCGAGTCGGCGACCACAGCCACCTCCGCGTCCCTGATCAGGGCCGCGTGCGAGGGTTGGTGCATCGACGAGCTCGCTGACCACCTCGCCGCGGTAGCCCACTGCAGCGGCGCTGCCGCGTCCACGAGGGCGGCGTTGCTGCAGATCGGGTCGTCGTCCGGAGCCGGGTTGCTCGAGGGCCTGTCGCTCGTCGCGCCGACCATGAACCAGCAGGAGGCCGCATGACCCGCACGGTTCAGGTACGCCGAGGCGCCTACCAGGACTCCGTCAGTCTCATGCTGATCAGCCGTGAGCTCAGCGACCGACCTGACGTCGCGACTGTCCAGGTGGCAATGGCGACCGAGCTCAACTTGGCCCTGTTGCGGCAGCTGGGCTTCGACGTCCCCGCCGACGCCTCCCCCAACGACATGGTGATCGCGATCGACACCGACGATCCTGCTGCCGCTGAGGCAGCCGGTGCGGCGCTCGACGAAGCACTCACCCGCCGACCCGCGACCGGGGGCGCACTCGATCCGGGCACCCCTCCTCCGGCGACCATCGGGGCCGCCGCGCGACGCCTTGACGCGTCGTTCGCGCTGATCAGCACGCCGGGTCGCACAGCGGCCATCGATGCCGCCGATGCGCTCGCGGCGGGGCTCGACGTGATGATCTTCAGCGACAACGTCTCGGTCGCCAGCGAGGTGGCGCTGAAGTCCTGGGCCGACGAGTCGGGGCTGCTCGTGCTGGGACCGGACTGCGGTACGGCGGTGGTGGGCGGCGTCGGGCTCGGGTTCGCCAACGTCGTGCGGCCTGGACCGATCGGCATCGTGGCGGCCTCGGGGACCGGAGCGCAACAGCTCATGTCGCTGCTCGACGGAGTCGGGCTCGGGGTGACCCACTGCCTGGGCGTCGGTGGTCGCGACCTGTCGGCCGAGGTGGGCGGCCGGTCGACGATGGCGGCGCTCGACCGCCTCGACGCCGACCCGGACGTCGAGACCATCGTCGTGATCTCCAAGCCTCCGGCCGACGAGGTCGCACAGCGGGTGACCAGCCACGCTCAGACGCTCGACACACCGGTCGTCATCGGTTACCTGGGGGTCGGCCAACCCGACCTGACGGAGACCGCACGCCGGGTGGCGGAAGCGGCCGGCGCCAGCTGGCAGACACCTGGCAGGTGGGGAGGCGAGCCCCCGCCGCCCCGCGCGGGCTACCTGCGCGGGCTGTTCGTCGGCGGCACGCTCTGCGACGAGGCGATGATCCTGGCCGCGGCCGCGCTCGACCCGGTGGCGTCCAACATCCCGCTCGCCGGCCAACCCGCCCTCGATGCCGCGCTGACGAGCGCCGGCCACACGTTCATCGACTTCGGTGACGACCGGCTGACGGCCGGGCGACCCCACCCGATGATCGACCCGAGCCTGCGTCTGGAGCGACTCCGTCGCGAGCTCGCGGACCCTGACTGTGCCGTCGTGCTGCTCGACGTCGTGCTCGGTCACGGTGCCCACCCCGATCCGGGCACCGACCTGGCCGCCGCCATCGACGGCGCACCCACACCGGTCGTCGTGTCCCTCGTAGGCACCCGAGACGACCCGCAGGGAGTCGACGGACAGGCCGCCCGGCTGGTCGAAGCAGGAGCCATCGTCCACGCCTCGAACGCCGCCGCTACCCGTGAAGCAATGTCTCTGGTGGAGGTCACCCGGTGAGCCCGAGCCAGAGCCACCTGTTGTCGGCCGCCACGGTGGTGACCGCAGGCGCCCAGCTGCTCGACGACGCCCTGGTCGCCCAAGGTGTGACGACAGCTCCGGTCAGCTGGTCGCCGCCGGTCGCGGGCACGGAGGACGCCCTCACCACCGTGATGCTCGATCGGCGCAGAACGGCGGCCAACGCCGAGGCCGTGAGTCGGATGACCTCGGCCCGGGCAGCCCTCACCGACGTACGCCCCGCCCGCGACGTCCTGGCGCTCGAGCCAGGCCAGTTCCTGCACGCAGGTCCCCCGGTCACGTGGGAGCGCGCGAGCGGACCTATGCGCGGCGCCCTGATCGGCGCGGTGCTGTTCGAGGGGCTTGCCGCATCACCCGAGCAGGCCGAGTCGATGCTGGCCTCCGGCAGTCTCAGCTGGGAACCGTGCCACTCCCGCGGGGCCGTCGGGCCGATGGCCGGGGTCGTCTCCCCCTCGATGTGGATGTTCGAGCTCGTGGACGAGGTCCATGGCCACTCCTCCTGGTGCTCGCTCAACGAAGGCCTGGGCAAGGTGCTGCGCTACGGCGCGTACTCCCCCGACGTGATCGAGCGACTGCGGTGGATGACCGATGTCCTCGGGCCGGCGCTCCAGCAGGCAACCCGCGCGCGGGGGCCGGTAGACATCATCGCGATCATCGCGCAGATGGTGCAGATGGGCGACGAGGGCCACAACCGCAACCGCGCGGGCACGTTGATGCTGCTCAAGGAATGGCTCCCCGACCTGATCACGTCCGGCCGAGACCCGGCCGAGGTGGCCGAGGTCGTGCGCTTCATCTCCGGCAACGACCACTTCTTCCTCAACCTGGTCATGCCCGCGTGCAAGCTGATGACGGTGGCGGGCGCCGGCATCCCGGGCTCCTCCGTGGTCACCACGATGGCGCGCAACGGCACCGACTTCGGCATTCAGGTGTCCGGCACGGGAGACCGCTGGTACGTCGGCCCGGCCCAGATCGCCGACGGCCTCTACCTGGGCGCGTTCGGTCCCGACGACGCCAACCCCGACATCGGCGACTCTGCCATCGCCGAGACGGCCGGCATCGGTGGCTTCGCGATGGCCACTGCGCCCGCCATCGTGCGCTTCGTCGGCGGCTCGGTCCCCGACGCGCTGGCGACCACCTTGCGGATGTACGACCTGTGCGCCGGTGAGAACCCCGGCTGGGCGATCCCGATCATGGAGTTCCGGGGTACCCCGACGGGGATCGATGTCACGTCCGTGCTGCGGTCGGGCCAGCTGCCCCAGATCAACACCGGCATGGCCGGCAAGATCGCCGGCACCGGCCAGGTGGGTGCAGGTCTCGTCAACCCGCCGATGGAGTGCTTCAGCGCGGCCGTCGAAGGCCTCGCCGCAGAGCTTCGCTGAACCGATCCCTGACCGGACCGCGGGCGGCGGATGCACGTCCGCGGGCGGAATGGGGCTACCGTGGGGTACGTGGCCCACGTCAGCATGATCTCGACAAGTCAGTCTCGCGCGCGCAGCGCCGCCAAGGAACTGTCCGCCCAGGGCTGGAGCTCTCGCCCGGGTCAGCGGCTTTCCGCAGCGCTGATCACGATCACCTGTGACGAGGCAGACCGCGAGCGTGCACTGGCCGCGATCCGCGACGTCGACCCCGAAGCCATCCCCAACGATGACCCCGCTCCGGCCCCGCGCCGCTGACTCAACCGTGTCGTCGGCCTGCGTCTCAGCTGTCGCGGTCCGGGAGGGACTTCACCGCGATCACCCGCGCGACTTCTCGCGCTGACGTCGTGCCGCGCTTGCCGTCGGCACTCTGGATGGCCATGACAGCGAGCGTCGTACCGTCGTCGAGGTCGAGCAGTGCCCACGGGCGGTTCGGCGTCAACGAGATCCGGATCAGCTGGCCCCATTCGAGCTCGTGCCGGCGATAACCGTTGACGACGGTGAGCCCCTGGTCGGTCGCCCGCGCTGACGTCCGGAAGATGCCGTAGAGCACCACGAGGACAGCCACGAAGAAGCCGAGCAACGTGATGCGCTGCGCCACCGAGAACTCGGCCTGCACCTCGCCGGGAAGCATCATCCACAGGAACGCCACGGACGCCACGATCGTCGCCGCAGCGATAGCGGTGGCGATCCGCGCCCCCAGCGGACGGAAGGTGTGCGGAAGCGCCACGCTCGGCGGCGGGACGGCCGAGCCGGGCCCGGGAGGGCCGTCAGAGCCGGCAGGCATGGATGTCGGTGACGAGGATTCCGCGAGCACCGAGGTCGAACAGCTCGTCCATCACCTGCTGTGCCTCGTCCCGCGGCACCATCGAGCGGACCGCGACCCAGCCGGCACGGTGCAGCGGTGACACGGTCGGCGACTCGATACCTGGTGTGAGCGCGCACGCCTGCTCGACCTGCTCGACGCGGCAGTCGTAGTCCATCATCACGTAGCTGCGCGCGACGAGCACGCCCTGGATGCGTCGCATGAAGACGTCGAAGCCCTCGGGGTCGGCCGTGTTCTCTCTGGTGACGAGGACCGCCTCGGACTGCAGGATCGGGTCACCGAAGATCTCCAGCCCCGCCTGGCGCAGCGTGTTGCCGGTCGACACGACGTCGGCGATCGCGTCGGCGACACCGAGCCGCACGGCGGACTCGACGGCGCCGTCGAGCCGGACGACCTTCGCGTTGACCGCACGTGCCTTGAAGTAGTCCTCGAGGATCCCGGAGTACGACGTGGCGACGCGAACGCCGTCGAGGTCCTCGGGGGCGGTGAACCGGCCGAGCGGCGCGGCGAAGCGGAACGTCGACTCCCCGAAGCCGAGCGTCGTCCTCTCGGTCACCGGCGCGCGGGAGTCGAGCACGAGGTCGCGACCGGTGACCCCGATGTCGAGGGTGCCCTCGCCGACGTACACGGCGATGTCGCGTGGTCGGAGATAGAAGAACTCCACGTCGTTGGCGGCGTCGGTCATCACCAGGTCGCGAACGTCGCGACGCTGCCGGTAGCCCGCCTCACGGAGGATCTGAGCGGACTCGTCGGACAGGGATCCCTTGTTCGGGACGGCAATCTTCAGCATGGTGGCCGACTTCTAGAGGTGTGCGTAGACGTCATCGAGGGACAGTCCACAGGCGAGCATCATGACCTGGGTGTGGTACAGGAGCTGACTGATCTCGAGCGCCGCGCGCTCCTTCGACTCGTGCTCGGCGGCCATCCAGGACTCCGCAGCCTCCTCGACCAGCTTCTTGCCGATCGTATGGATTCCTGCGTCGAGCGCGGCCACGGTGTGTGAGTCGGCTGGCCGCAGCGCCATGGTCGTGGTGAGCTCGGCGAACAGTGCGTCGAAGGTCTTCATCGCGTACCAGCGTAACGGGGCTGCCGTCAGGACATTCGCCGCGTCTCGACGGTCAGGAGCCGCGCAGCCCGCGGATGGTCAGCGCGGTGGACAACGCGGCATGTGTGGCGTCGTAGCCCTTGTCCTCCGCTGACCCCTCGAGCCCCGCCCGATCGAGCGCCTGCTGCTCGGTGTCGCAGGTCAGGACGCCGAACCCGACCGGGACACCGGTGTCGAGGGCCACTCTCGTCAGTCCGTCGGTGACGGCGTTGCAGACGTAGTCGAAGTGCGGCGTACCTCCCCGGATCACGACGCCGAGCGCGACGACGGCGTCGTAACCCTGCTCGGCCAGCACCTTGGCGACGATCGGCAGCTCGAAGCTCCCCGGTGCCCGGACGACCTGGCTGGATGCGACCGTGGCGTCGGCGAGGGCGCGCTGTGCGCCGGCGATGAGGCCGTCCATGACCACGTCGTGCCACTGAGCGGCCACGACGGCGACGCGTAGGTCACTCGCATCGAGGGTGTCGAGCTGTGGTTGTCCGGCGCCACTCACGCGAGGTCTCCTCCGGTCTGGCGTGATGTCGTCGCCTCGACAGGAGCGCCGTCGGGATCGAGCACCTGCTCGAGGTCGAGGTGACCGAGCTCGTGGCCCATCCGGTCTCGTTTGGTGGTCAGGTAGCGCCGGTTCTCGTCGTGCGGCGTGCCGGGCACCGCGATGCGCTCGGTCACCGCGATTCCGAAGCCCTCGAGCGCGGTGCGCTTCTCCGGGTTGTTCGTGAGCAGCCGCACCGACCTGATGCCGAGCTCGTGCAGGATCTGTGCCCCGGTGCCGTAGTCGCGCGCATCTGCCGGGAGGCCGAGGTCGAGGTTCGCGTCGATGGTGTCGAGGCCGTCGTCCTGCAACGTGTAGGCCTGCAGCTTGTGCAGCAGGCCGATCCCCCGCCCTTCGTGGCCACGGAGGTAGACGACCACACCCCGACCCTCCTGGCTCACCGCTTCCAGACACGCGCGCAGCTGTGGACCGCAGTCACACCGACGGGACCCGAACACGTCCCCCGTCAGGCACTCCGAGTGCACCCGGACGAGCACGTCAGCGCCATCGGCGATGTCCCCGCGCACGAGCGCGATCTGCTCCGAACCGTCGACCACGTTGCGGTAGCCCAGCGCCCGGAAGGTGCCGAAGTCCGTCGGCAACCGGGTCTCGGCGACCCGTTGCATCTGCCGTTCGTGCTGACGGCGGTAGCGGATCAGGTCGGCGATGGAGACCATGGCCAGCCCGTGCTCGTCGGCGAAGGCCCGCAAAGCGTCTGCGCGCTTCATGGTGCCGTCGTCGTTGACCAGCTCGGAGATCGCGCCTGCCGGCGTCAGCCCGGCCAGGCGGGCCAGGTCGACAGACGCCTCGGTGTGCCCCGGCCGTACGAGCACCCCGCCCTCGCGGTAGCGCAGCGGGAACACGTGGCCGGGCTGCGTCACCTCGAACGGCTCCGTGGCCGAGTCGACCAGCACCCGGATGGTGTGGGCCCGGTCGGCTGCGGAGATGCCTGTCGTCACACCATCACGCGCATCCACGGAGATCGTGTAGGCGGTGCGCATCCGCTCGCGGTTGTACGGGGTCATCAGCGGTATGCCGAGCCGGTCGAGAGCCGAGCCCTCCATCGGGACGCAGATCACACCGCTGGTGTAGCGGATCGCGAAGGCGAGCAACTCCTGACTCGCCTTGCTGGCTGCGAAGATCAGGTCGCCCTCGTTCTCGCGGTCCTCGTCGTCGACCACCACCACAGCCCGGCCGGCCCGGATCTCGTCGATCGCCCGTTCGATGGTGTCCAGCCGCACGCTCATCACGCCACTGCCTCTGCTTTCGGTTCGGAGATCGGCTCCTCGCGGGCGATGCGACGCCATGCGAAGAAGCCATAGATCACGAGCACCGCGTAGACGCCGTACAGCAGCGCCGACGGGTAGAGCTTGAAGTGGATGAGCTCGGGAACCCCGACCAGGTCGACAGCGAGCCAGCACAGCCAGAAGTCGACCCAGCCGCGGGCCATCGCGTACGTCGCCAGGATCGAGCCGACGAAGATCCACGCGTCGGCCAGGAAGTACCACGTCGGAGCCGGCCAGACCGCGCCGATCTGCTTGAACGCGAAGAACAGCACGAGCACACCGGCAGCCGCCGCCGCGAGGTAGGCGACCCGTTCCTGCCCGGTCGCCCACCGTGGCGCCACAGCGGGGGCTTGCTCGATCCCGGCCCCATCGCGGGTCTGGCGCCACCGCTGCCAGCCGTAGATGCTCACCATGATGAAGAAGATCTGCCGCCCGGCCTGCCCGAGCAGCGGGATGTGCTGGTCGCCGACCACCGCGGTCCCGACGAAGACGGTGAACAGCACGACGTTGCCGATGATCCCGACCGGCCATGCCCAGATCCTGCGGCGCAGGCCGCCGATCGCGGACGCAAAGCCGAAGACGTTGCCGATGATCTCTCGCCAGGTGATCTCATGACCGCTGATCGTGAGATGTGCGTCGTACGCTGACTGGAAGAGGCTCACGGGCCCTCCTGAGTATCGAGGTCTGTGGTGCCCGACCGGGAGGGGTCCGGGGTGGGTGATCCGGCCGGGGTGAGCAGCCGCTCGACGTACTTGGCGATCACGTCGACCTCGAGGTTGACCGGGTCGCCGAGCTGCTTGAAGCCGAGCGTGGTGAGCGCGAGCGTGGTCGGGATCAGGCTGACGTCGAAGGTCGGGGCAGGGCCGTCGACCAGCCCGCTCACGGTCAACGAGATGCCGTCGACCGTGATCGACCCCTTCAGGGCGACGTAGCGGGCCAGCGCCGGAGGAAGCGAGATGGTGACGACGTCCCAGTGCTCGCTGTGTACCCGCTGGACGATCGTGGCGACTCCGTCAACATGTCCCTGGACGATATGACCCCCCAACCGCGCGTGTGCCGAGACCGCCCGCTCGAGGTTGACCCGACTTCCCGGGGTCAGCTCACCGAGGGAGGTCTTGTGGAGGCTCTCGGCCATGACGTCGACGCTGAACTGTTCGTCGTCGTTGGTGACGACCGTGAGGCAGCAGCCGTTGACGGCGATCGAGTCACCAGGTCCGGCGTCGCTCACCACGTGTGGGCCGCGCACGGTCAGCCGGACGGAGTCGTCGAGCGCGGTGAGGGCGACGACCTCGCCGAGCTCTTCCACGATGCCGGTGAACATCAGACCTCCGCCTGCTCGTCGGTCCGCCCGGGCACGGGTCGCATCGTCATCCGCACGTCGTCGCCGATCCGGATGGCCTCGAGCAGCTCCAGCCGGCTGATGCCGTCGATCGAGCTGATGCCGAGGTCCCCGACACCCGAGACACCGGAGCCGAGCAGGGCCGGTGCCACGTAGGCGACGATCTCGTCGACGAGGCCGGCCCGTACGAACGCGGCCGCCAGTGTGGGCCCGCCCTCCAGAAAGACATGCTGACGGTCCTGGGCGTACAGGGCGGCCAGGGCAACGGCGGGGTCGTGGGTCGGCAGCCGGACGGTCTCGGCGGCGTCGTCGCAGACGTGTGCATCAGTCGGCAGGTCGCGGAGCCCCATCACGGCGCGTAGCGGTTGCCGGGCGCGTGGCCAGGGCACCCCGTCCTCGTCGCGGACCGTGAGCTGCGGGTCGTCGGCCTCGACGGTGCCGGTGCCGACCAGGACGGTGTCGCAGACCGCGCGCTGCCGGTGCACGTCGGCCCGCGCCTCCGGCCCGGTGACCCACCGTGCCGACCCGTCGGCGGCCGCCGATCGGCCGTCCAACGTGGTGGCGAACTTCCAGGTGACATAGGGACGCCGGTGACGCAGCACGAAGGTCCATACCTGGTTGATCGTCTCGGCCTCGTCGGCCAGCACGCCGCCCTCGACGTCGACACCAGCCGCCTGCAGTGCCTCGGCGCCACCGTCGGCGACCGGGTTGAGATCGTCCTGGGCGAAGACCACACGGCGTACGCCGGCCTCGATCAGCGCCTGGGTGCAAGGTCCGGTCCGCCCGGTGTGGTTGCAGGGTTCGAGACTGACCACGACCGTGCTGCCCCGAGCACTGTCGCCCGCAGCCGCCAGCGCCACGACCTCGGCGTGCGCGGTGCCGGCACCGCGGTGGTAGCCCTCCGCCACGACCTGGCCGCTGTCGTCGATGACCACCGCGCCCACCCGTGGGTTGGGGCCGGTGGGTACACCGGGCGTGCAGGCCAGCGCGAACGCCTGCGCCATGCCCTGCAGCTCGCTGTCGGTCGCCACGTCGTCTCTCCCGTCGTCGGCCTCGTCCTATCGGACTCCGGGGCTGCGACGTGTACCGCGGACGAAACGGTTGCGGCGCCACGCCAGGCGCGGCCGCGCAACCGCCGCCATCGGGCGACGTGCGTGCATCCTCCCATCCGGACTTTCACCGTCGGTTCCGGAATTTCACCGGATCAACCGACCGCCTGGGCGGCCGGGTCGCGGACTTTCACCGCCGGCTCGGACTTTCACCGACCCCGGAGCACGCAAGAGTTGTCACTCTGCGCCTCCAGTATGCCACCCCACCCCGACCGGGCTGCCACCGTATTTGTCTCAGCAGGGCAGCGGGCGGTCAGGTCGCGGTGGCGAGGTCCCGCAGGTGCTCCACCATGGCGTCCGGCTGGTCCGACCCGAAGACGGCCGAGCCGGCGACGAAGACGTCCGCTCCTGCATCGGCGCATCGCTCGATGGTGTCGGTCGACACTCCGCCGTCGACCTGCAGCCACACTTCGCCGCCGTACCGACCGATGAGCGCACGCGCTCGTTTGATCTTCGGCAGGCAGATGTCGAGGAAGGACTGGCCTCCGAAGCCGGGCTCGACGGTCATGATGAGCAGCATGTCGAGCTCGGGCAGCAGCTCCTCGTAGGGCTCGACCGAGGTCGCAGGCTTCAGTGCCATGCCGGCACGCGCCTGCATCGCGCGTAGCTCGCGTGCCAGCCGGACGGGGGCGCCACAGGCCTCGACGTGGAAGGTCACACTCGCGGCGCCCGCCTCGACGTAGGCCGGTGCCCAGCGGTCCGGGTCCTCGATCATGAGGTGGCAGTCGAGCGGCTGCGCGGCAGACCTGGCCAACGACTCCACGACCGGCAGACCCAGGGTCAGGTTGGGGACGAAGTGGTTGTCCATGACGTCGACGTGCAGCCAGTCGGCGCTCGCCACGGAGCGGGCAGCGGCCTCGAGGTTGGCGAAGTCGGCCGCCAGGATGCTCGGCGAGATCTGAATGCCCATGGTCTGAGGAGTCTAGAGGAGGGGTCCGGGCCGTTTCAGGAGCGGCGCAGCACTGCGAGGAACATCGCGTCCGTGCCATGGACGTGCGGCCACAGCTGCAGGTACGGACCCGGGCCGAGGTCGTCGACCTCCGGTAGCAGGTCGCGCGGGTCTTCCTGTGTCACGTCCACGCGAGCGGCGAGCACCGCCTCGACCACCCCCCGTGTCTCGTCGACATGTGGTGAGCAGGTGACATAGGCGACGACGCCGCCGGGCCGTGCCGAGTCCAGCGCGGCGTCAAGGAGCGCTCGCTGCAACGGCACCAGGTCGACCACGTCGGCCGGGGTGCGACGCCACCGCGACTCCGGCCGCCTGCGCAGCGCGCCGAGACCACTGCATGGCGCGTCGACCAGCACCCGGTCGAACGTGCCGGGCAGCCACGCCGGTTGCCTGCCGTCGCCGCAGACGACGGTCGCGGGTGGCCCGTACGCCTGCAGTCCGGCGCGCACGAGTGCTGCGCGGTGCGCCAGGCGCTCGTTGGCGATCAGGGTGGCTCCGCCTTCGCGCGCCAGCCCGGTGAGCAGCGTCGCCTTGCCGCCCGGTCCGGCGCAGAGGTCGAGCCAGCGCGTATCGCGGCCGACGACGGTGGCCCGCGCCAGCGCCAGCGTGACGAGTTGAGAGCCTTCGTCCTGGACTCCGACACGCCCGGCACGTACCTCGTCGAACTGGCCGGGGTCGCCGGTCTCGAGGATCGCGGCGTACGGCGACCATCGTCCCGGCCGGACTTGCGCGCCGTGCCGGGCCAGCAGGTCGGCCGGTGCGGAAACGCCCGGCCGCGTCGCCAGCGTGACCAGGGGTGCGACGTTGTCGGCCGCGAGCAGGGCACGCACCTGGTCGGAGTCGCCCAACACCCGCAACAGCTCCTCAACGATCCAGTGGGGATGTGCATACGTCACGGCCAGGTGTCCGACCAGGTCGTGGCCGGGGTCGGGGGCGAGCCGCGCCATCCAGGTCGCCAGGTCGTGCGCGGCCACCTTCCTCAGCACCGCGTTGACCAGCCGCACCGGTCGCTCACCGACCTCGGCCCGCACGAGCTCCACGGTCGTACCGACGGCCGCGTGCGACGGGACGCGCATGCTCACGAGCTGGTGGGCGCCCAGGCGCAGAGCGGTCCGGACCGCGGGCTGCAGTGATGCGGAGCCTGCCGTCACCAGCGCCCCGAGGATGGCGTCGTAGCTGCCCTGGAGCCGGGCGGTGCCGGCCGCGAGCTCGGTGGCGAACGCCGCGTCTCGACCGCCCAGGCGGCGTTCGGACAGCAGCCGCGGCAGCACCAGGTTGAGATAGGCGTCGTCGACGTCGACGGCGCGCAGCGCGTCGTAGGCGGTCTGCCGCGCTGGGTCGACCGCGGTCCGGGCGCGAGCCCTGCGCGGGGAGCCGGCGCTCACGGTGTCAGTTGCCCAGCCGGAGTGGCGCCGAGCGCAAGCCGCGCGCCCAGTCGGCTGCGCGCATCCGTGGCTTGCCTTCCGGCTGGACCTCTCCGAGCACGAGGGCGTGGCTCCCTGTGCCGACCAGCACGGCCGACTTGCCGACGGCCAGGTCGCCCGCCCCGAGCTCGGTGCGCTCCGGTCGCAGCTCCACCGCGCCGACCTTGAGACGGGCCCCGTCCAACGTGGTCCAAGCGCCCGGCGCAGGCGTGCAACCCCGGATCTGTCGGTCGACGGCGAACGCTGGGCGGGCCCAGTCGACCCGGGCGTCGTCAACGGTCAGCTTGGGCGCGTACGACACGAGCTCGGCGTCCTGTTCCCGCTCCTCGAGCATGCCGTCCTCGATACCGTCGAGCGTGGTGACCAGCAGCCCGGCGCCGTACTCCGCGAGACGCTCGAGCAAGGTCCCCGCCGTGTCGTCGTCGCGAACCCGTTCGGTGAACAACCCGTAGGTCGGGCCGGCGTCGAGCTCCTTGACGATACGAAAGGTCGTCGCTCCGGTCACCTCGTCGCCGGCCATCAGCGAGCGCTGGACCGGCGCGGCGCCGCGCCACGCCGGCAGCACCGAGAAATGCAGGTTGACCCAGCCGCGCGTGGGGATCTCGAGTGCCGCCGGGGGCAGCAGTGCACCATAGGCCACGACCGGGCAGCAGTCGGGGCGGATGTCGCGCAACCGCGAGAGAAAGGCAGGGTCGCCGGCCTTGACCGGTCGGAGCACCTCGATGCCGTGCTCGCTCGCCAGCTCGGCGACCGGTGAGGCGGTGAGGTGACGGCCGCGTCCGGTGGGTGCGTCCGGGCGGGTCACGACGGCCACGACGTCGTGGCGTGAGTCCAGCAACGCCTGCAGAGACGGCAGCGCCACCGCGGGGGTGCCGGCGAACACGAGTCGCACGGCTACATGCCCCGACCGAACATCGGGTGCGGGCTCTCCTTGACGGTCGGCGCCTGCAGCCCGTTCCACTCGGCCTCGCGGATCGCCTTCATCGCCGCCTTGCGCGTGACGTCATCGAGCCGGTCGACGAACAGGATGCCGTCGAGATGGTCGGTCTCGTGCTGGATGCACCGCGCCAGGGTCTCCGTGCCTTCCAGCACGACCGGTTCGCCGTACATGTCGAAACCGCGCGCCACCACGCCGAACGCCCGGGTGCAGTCGAACGTCAGGCCGGGGATCGACAGACAGCCTTCGTCTCCGGTCTGGGTCTCCTCAGTCAGCGACAGCTCAGGGTTGACCAGGTGACCGACGACGCCGTCGACGTTGTAGGCGAACAGCCGCAGTCCGACGCCGATCTGGGGCGCCGCCAACCCGGCCCCGGGAGCCGCCAGCATCGTCTCGGTGAGGTCGCGCACCACCGTGCGCAGCTGCGCGTCGAAGTCCACGACAGGGGCGGCCACGGACCTGAGCACGGGGTCACCGAACAGCCGGATGTCACGGACGGCCACGAGCACTCCAAGGACGAGACGGCGATGGTGCGGCGCCAGTCTAGAGCGTGGCCGGAGCCCGTTCGGCCCCGGCCGAGCCGGACCGGACCGGCCCAAGACGCGGCGTTATCGATCGCTGAGCAGGGCATCGACGTCGGGCAGACCAGCAAAGCCGGAGAACGTGCCTGTGTCGGCGATCTCCTGAGCAACACCAAGGAAGCCCGACCACGCCGTCCGCGCCAGGGTGCCGCCGACGCTGATGCGACGCACACCCAGCTCCGCCGCCTGCGCCGCGGTGATGAAGGGCGCGTTGATGAGCAGGTTGACCGGTTTGGGAGCAACGGCTGCGACGACGGCCGCCACATCGTCGAGGCTCTGGATACGCGGGGCATAGAGGCAGTCGGCGCCGGCTTCGGCGTACGCCTGGAGTCGTCTGATCGTCTCGTCGAGGTCGGGACGACCGACCACGAAACCCTCGGAGCGACCCGTGAGGAGCACGCCGCTGCCACTCTCGTCGATGCCACGGCGGGCGGCGCGGATGCGCTCGACGGCCAGGTCGAAGGCATGGAGGGGCTCATCGCCGTTGCCGGTGGAGTCCTCGATCGACAGCCCGGCGATCCCGGTCCCCGCGGCACTCTTCACGTTGGTCCGGACCTCGTCGGGATCGACCGCGAAACCACCCTCGAAGTCGGCGTTGACGGGCACGCGTACGGCGGCCGCCACCGTCCGGAGATGCTCGAGCGCCTCGTCGAGCGAGACTGCGTTGTCCGGGCGGCCCAGTGTCCAGGCGAACCCGGCGCTGGTGGTCGCCAGGGCCGGGAAGCCGAGCTGCTCCAACGCCCGCGCGCTGCCGGCGTCCCACGGGTTCGGCATGACGAAGCAGCCCGACTCATGGAGTCCGTGGAACGTGACGATCCGCTCGTCGTGGGAGTTCATGGCTCACCTCACCGGCCCGACCAACGCTCGAGTTTAGCCGACCGGGACGTGCCTGGTCAGAAGTCGACGTCGGAGGGGGGATCCTCGCCCACCCGGCCGTCGACCGCTTCACGGAGCAGGTCGGCGTGGCCGGTGTGTCGTCCGTACTCCTCGATCAGGTCACACAGCATCCGACGCAGGCTGGGCTTGCGCCCGTCCGGCCACCCGAAGTCGATGACCTGGTCGAGTCCTCCGTCGGCCATGGCGGCGGCGAGGTGGGCGCGCGACCTCGCGACAGACGCGTCATACAGCGCGTACAGCTGCTGGGGGCTGTCGAACGCCGCCGACGACCAGTCCCAGTCGGGCTCGGCGTCCCAGTCGACGTCTTCCCAGGGTCGGCCCGGAGAGGTCTGCCGCAGCCGCGCGGTGAAGTAGAGGTCTTCGACGAGAGCGAGGTGCTTCAGCAACCCCCCGATCGTCAGCGTCGAGGCACCGATCGTGCGGGCGAGTCCGGTGGCGTCGAGGCCATCGGCCTTCCAGCGGAACGTCGTGCGCTGGCGGTTGAGCGCGGCCATGAGGTGGTCCGCCTCAGTGCCGGCGACGGGTGGATGCCACCACGGGTCTTGAGGATTCACCGTCTCGGTCATGACGACACCGTAGGACCCTTTCCGGACGAATTCCTGCCGCTGTTCCCGCTCGGCGGCCGAGCCCGTGGTCAGGCCAGGTCGGGAGGATCGACCTGGACGCGCACCGGTGGCAGCTTGCGACTGCTCCGTCCCGCCTGCAGGTGCTGGAGAGACTGCGCCAGCGCCGCGCCATGAGCGCGTGTCGTGCGGACGACGACCCGGACCTGGTCATCGTCGACCGGCACCGGGCCGAGCAGCTCGGCGCCCCGCGGCAGCTGCAGCGCCGCCAACGCCTCGGCCACCACCTCCGCCGAGCCGGTGATGGTCGCGAGGCGGGCTGCCGGAGTGAGATGGGCGGAGGTGCGCTCGGCCAGCTCGCGGATGGCGAACCCGGCCGGGTCCCACCGGACGAGAGCCTGCAACGCGGGCTCCGAAGGCTCACCGACGGCGACGACGCGGCCACCCTCGCCTGCCGGCCGGACCAGGCTCGCGATGTTGAACCAGCGACGCAGCGACTCCTCTCCCGCGCGCATGCCGGGACGGCTGAGCGACAGCCAGGCGTCGAGCAGGACGGCAGCGGCGTACCCGCCGGCTGCGCGTGGCTCGGCTCCCGGGGTGGCGACCACGATGCCCGGGACGTCCGGAACCTCGTCGTGGACATGGTCGCCGCCGGAGGTCGTGACCGGCGTGCCCGGGAAGCTGCGCCCCCACTCCTCGGCGGTCCGTAACGAGCCGACGACAGGGGCGCGCACCGTGGAGCCACCGCAGTGGGGGCACTGCCACGGCTCGGCGGCCAGGCCGCACCAGCGGCAGGAGGGTGCTGCGCCCGACGACGCCCGAGCCAACGGACCGTGACAGCGCTGGCAGCGCGCCGCGGAACGGCAGTCTCCGCAGGCCAAGGCCGGCTGGTAGCCGTACCGCGGCGTGTGGACCAGCACCGGCCCGGTCGTGAGCGCCTCGCGCACCACCTCGAACACCCGATGCGGCATCCGGCTCGACGTCCCGGGCAGGTCGCGTTCGCGCTCACGGTCGGTCTCGCCGGCGACATGCACCTGGGGGGCCACCGCCCGGATGGTGTCGCGGTCGGCGGTGAGCCCTGCCGCCCAGCCGCTCTCGACCAACGACTGCCCCTCGACGGAGCGGGCGTGCCCGGCCATGAGGAGTGCGGCCCCTTCGTGGTGTGCCCGCAGGAGCAGCACCTCGCGAGCGTGCGGGTAGGGCGCCCGCGGCTCGGCATACAGGTCGTCACCGTCGTCCCACAGCGCCACGAACCCGAGGTCGCGAACCGGGGCAAAGGCCGCGGCGCGCGTGCCGACGACGATCTGCACGACCCCACGCGCGATCGCGAGGAAGGCCCGGTAGCGGGCGGCCGGGCCCAGGTCGGCGGTGAGGACGACGTGGCGGCCGGCTCCGAGGCGAGTGGTCAGCGCGCGGTCGAGCCGCGCGACGTCGCGTGCGTCCGGCGCCAGCAGCAGAGCACCGCGCCCGGCAACCGACGCCGCGGCGGCGCTCGCGGCCAGACAGCCCGCCCAGTCCTCGCCGGGCAGGGCGGACCAGACCGCGCGGGGCGACTCTCCGGTCACCAGCCGGCCGACGAACGCGGGTCCGCCGGGATAGCTGAGCCACGGCTCGACGAGCTCGTCGACAGGGTGGTCGGGCGGTTCGCTGGGCGGTGCCGCCGGCTCGCTCTCGATCCGGGCGTGCCGGGGTGGGACGGCGAGCCGGAGTACGTCGGCCAACGTGCCGGCATACCGGTCAGCCACCAGCCGAGCCACCGCCCGGACCTCTGCGGCGAGGACGGGCTCGCCGGAGACGACCCGGCGCAACGGTGCCAACCGGCCGACGTGGTCGGTCTCATCGGCGCGTCCGATCAGGAAGCCGTCGACGTCGCGTCCGGCGAACCGCACCTTGACCCGGCAGCCCGGTACGGCCTGGTCGTGCAGGGTGGCCGGCACCGCATAGTCGAACGGCCGGTCGAGATGGGCCAGGGGCAGGTCGACGAGCACCCGCGCGATGGGCTGGTCAGGAGCGGGTCCTGGTGGGGGCTTGGGTCTCTTGCCGCGCACTTCGCTGCGCAGCAACGCCAGCTGCTCCCCATGCCCGTCCATCGTGAGTCAGTTGTACCAGCCACTCACGACAAGAGGTCGCCCAGCACGGCCAGCCGCTCAACGGCGGGCAGGCGGCTGCCGAACCGGCAGCTCAGCGCGCGACGGCAGCCAGCAGCGCGTCGGCGCGGTCGGTGCGCTCCCAGGTGAACTCGGGCAGCTCACGGCCGAAGTGCCCGTAGGCGGCAGTGAGGGCATAGATGGGTCGCAGCAGGTCGAGGTCGCGGATGATCGCCGCGGGCCGCAGGTCGAAGACCTCGAGGATGGCCGCCCGAATCCGAGCCACGTCGACGGTCTCGGTGCCGAAACACTCGACGTAGACGCCGACCGGCTGGGCCTTGCCGATCGCGTACGCGACCTGGACCTCACAACGCCGGGCCAGGCCGGCGGCAACCACGTTCTTCGCGACCCAGCGCATCGCGTAGGCGGCCGACCGGTCGACCTTCGAGGGGTCCTTGCCGCTGAATGCGCCGCCGCCGTGGCGGGCCATGCCGCCGTACGTGTCGATGATGATCTTGCGACCGGTCAGGCCGGCGTCGCCCATCGGGCCACCGATCTCGAACCGCCCCGTGGGGTTGACGAGCAGCGTGTAGTCGCTCGCGTCGATGTCGA
Organism: uncultured Actinomycetota bacterium; assembly: GCA_963750495.1. Lineage (GTDB taxonomy): Bacteria > Actinomycetota > Actinomycetes > Propionibacteriales > Nocardioidaceae > JANLYC01. Next base: position 276,119 of record CAVVQV010000008.1, on the reverse strand, counting down.
AATGGGACAACACATCGTCGACCACGTGCTTCTTCACGTCGGGGGTGAGCAGGCCCTCGAGGTCGATGTCGGCCGCGTGCTGCGACGACACCACGACCGTGTCGATGCGGACCGGGCGGTCGCCGTCGTACTCGATCGTGACCTGCGTCTTCCCGTCGGGTCGCAGGTAGGGCATGGTGCCGTCCTTGCGGACCTCCGTGAGCCGCTCGGCCAGCCGGTGGGCGATCGTGATCGGCAGCGGCATGAGCTCGGGGGTCTCGTCGCAGGCGTAGCCGAACATGAGCCCCTGGTCTCCGGCACCCTGCCGGTCGAGCGGGTCGATGGAGTGGTCGTGACGCTCCTCGTAGGCGTCGTTGACGCCTTGGGCGATGTCCTGGGACTGCGATCCGATGGCAACCTGGACGCCACAGGAGGCTCCATCGAAGCCCTTCTTCGACGAGTCGTAGCCGATCTCGAGGATGCATCGGCGCACGATGTCGGCGATCGGTGCGTAGGCGTCGGTCGTGACCTCGCCGGCGACGACGACGAGGCCGGTCGTCAGGAGCGTCTCGACGGCGACCCTGCTCGCCGGGTCGTCGGTGAGCAGGGCGTCGAGCACTGAGTCACTGATCTGGTCAGCGATCTTGTCGGGATGACCCTCGGTCACCGACTCCGACGTGAACAAACGACCTGACAACGCCTTTTCTCCTCCGTTGAGCGGCCAACCCGTGTCGACCTGTCCGTGTTCCGAGTCTCCGCTGGGCGATCGGAACGTGCGTCGACACCTTACGCCGTGCCAGGTGGCCGGGATTCTGCGTGCCACTGGGTGACGAAATCCCAGACGACATGGGCGAGCGCGATCTTGGAGCCGCGTGGGACGCTCCGCTCGGTCCCGTCCGCTCCCAGGATCACCGCCTGGTTGTGCTCCTGCCCGAAGACGGCACCGTCGCTGACGTCGTTGAGAACCAGCAGGTCGCAGCCCTTGCGCGAAAGCTTGGCCCGCGCGTGGTCGAGGGCCGAGCCGTCGCGGTCGCCGGTCTCGGCCGCGAAGCCCACCAGCACCGGTGTCGTGCCGGTGACGCGACGGGCGACCAGGTCGGCCAGGATGTCAGGGTTCTCGACCAGGGCCAGGTCGGGCACCGCTCCCCCGGGCTGCTTCTTGATCTTGTGCCCGACGGGGTCGGCCGGACGGAAGTCGGCGGGTGCGGCGGCCATCACCACCACGTCGGCGTCGGCAGCAGCCGTCAGGACAGCTTCCTGGAGGTCGCGGGCGGAGACGACCGGTACGACCTTGACCCCGGCCGGGTCCGGAAGATCCACGTTTGCGGCGACCACGGTGACGTCAGCGCCCCGCGCCACCGCGGCCCGCGCCAGGGCGTACCCCTGCTTGCCGGAGCTGCGGTTGCCGAAATAGCGCACCGGATCGAGGTATTCCCGGGTTCCCCCGGCGCTGACGACGACTTTGCGGCCGCGCAGGTCCTGACCGAGGCCGTGCTGCCCGCGGCGGAGTACCTCGACGGCGACCTCGAAGATCTCGTTCGGCTCGGGAAGCCGCCCCGGCCCCGTGTCCGAGCCGGTCAGTCGCCCATATGCAGGGTCGATCACGAGGACACCCCGCTCACGAAGGGTGTCGACGTTGGCCCGGGTCGCCGGGTGCTCCCACATCTCGGTGTGCATGGCCGGTGCGATCACGACGGGGCAACGCGCCGTCAGCAGCGTCGCCGCGAGCAGGTCGTCGGCGCGACCGTGCACGGCTCTGGCCATCAGGTCGGCGGTCGCCGGCGCGACGACCACGAGGTCGGCACTCTGGCCGAGGCGCACGTGCTGCACCGTGTCGATCTGGGAGAACACGCCAGTCGCGACCGGGTGTCCGGACAGTGCCTCCCAGGTGGCAGCCCCGACGAACTTCAGGGCCGACTCCGTCGGGACGACGGTCACGTCGTGCCCGGACTCGGTGAAGCGACGGAGCAGCTCACAGGCCTTGTACGCAGCAATGCCGCCACTCACGCCAAGAACGACGCGAGGGCGGCTGGTGCTCATGTCTGCTCGAGCGGACCTGTGCAGGCGCTAGGCCTGCTCGGGCTCCGGCTCGATGTCCTCACAGGTCAGGAGGTCGGCGTTGATCTCGCGCAGCGCGATCGACAGCGGCTTCTCCTGGACGTGGGTGTCGACGAGCGGGCCGACGTACTCCAACAGGCCTTCACCGAGCTGTGAGTAGTAGGCGTTGATCTGGCGCGCACGCTTCGCGGAGTACAGCACGAGCTTGTACTTCGAGTCGGTCTTTTCGAGCAGGGAGTCGATCGGAGGGTTGGTGATCCCTTCGGCGACGGGCAGGGTGCCGGACACGCGTGATGCCTCACTCAGTGGTTGGGTGGAGATGCGAACCGGCGCGACGGTCATCCGTCGAGTCAGCCGGGTCGAGCTCTGAACTCATCAAGGATACCAATTCCTCGGCGGCAGCACGAACTTCGGTGTTGACGACGGTCACGTCGAACTCCGGCTCGGCCGCGATCTCCTCGACCGCGGTCGCGAGGCGTCGGGCTCGTTCTTCGTCGGATTCGGTGCCTCGCCCGACCAATCGACGGACCAGTTCGTCCCATGACGGCGGCGCGAGAAAGACGAACAACGCCTCAGGCATGGACTCGCGGACCTGACGAGCACCCTGCAGGTCGATCTCGAGGAGCGCGAGGCGACCAGCACGTAGCGCCTCCTCGACGGGGCCGCGGGGTGTGCCGTACCGGGCCGATCCGTGCACGATCGCCCACTCGAGAAGTTCGCCGTCGGCGATCATCGCGTCGAAGGTCGCGTCGTCGACGAAGCGGTAGTGGACGCCGTCGACTTCACCCGGACGCGGTCTGCGGGTCGTGCACGAGACCGAGATCCACACGTCAGGGTGGTCGGACCTGATCTTGGCCGACACGGAGCCCTTGCCCACGGCCGTGGGTCCGGCCAGCACGGTGAGCCGGCTGTGCCGTCGGCCCGCACGTGCACCCGGCGCTGCGTCAGGAGCGGTGCTCAAACTCGCGCTCGAGAGCCGCGATCTGGTTGGCGCCGAGGCCCCGGACACGACGGGACTCGGAGATGCCGATGCGCTCCATCAGGTTGCGGGCCCGCACCTTCCCGAGTCCTGGTACGGCCTGCAGGAGATCGAGAACCTTCATCTTGGCCACGACCTCGTCGTGCTCTCCGCTGTGCAGGACATCGGTGAGAGAAGCGCCGGAATGCTTGAGGCGGTTCTTCACCTCGGCTCGCTGCCGACGTACGAGAGCTGCCTTCTCCAACGCAGCCCGACGTTGCTCGGCGCTCAACTCCGGCACAGCCACAGCTTCCACCTCAGTTGGTCGACGGTCACACCCAGGTGCCTGGGCGGTGCTTGAGACAACGTAGCGCGGCAACCCCCCTTGTTCGCAAGGAGAAGCCGTCCCATTTGCCGACGACAGAGTAACGAATAGGGCGACGTCGTTGTCGTCGTGGTCGGATGGCCGGGAACCGGCTCGACACGGCGGCAGATTCGTGACCTCAGGAGATGGTTGCTAGATCAACGGAAGGCCGAGATCGAGCTCGCAGTTCTGCTTGGCATCGGTGGCGATCACCTTCAACGCGTTGAAGGCAGTCAGGGCCTGCGCCATGTCGGGAGAACCACCTCGGGCGTCATACGCGATCCCCATCAGGGTCGACCAGTCGTCGGCGACCGCACCGGGTGCCAGCTGCTGCACCTCGTCGAGATGGTCGAGGGTCTTCGCGTTCGCGCCCTCGACGGCCGCCATGATGTCACCGCCATGGGTCAGGTCGCGCAGGGAGCTGCAGTAGGCCTGTCGCGAGGCTTCACCGTCGTCGCGAAGCAGCAGGTAGGCGACACCGCCACCCACCACGAGTGCAAGGACGACAACCAACCCGATCGCGAGCGGACGGCGGTTCCGGCCGGGCTTGATCTCCTGCGGCAACAGCTGTTGACGGGGATAGGACGGCGTGGGCTCCTGCTCCCAGGGCCGCTGGCCTTCATCCGACATACGCACTCCCCTCATCAGCCTCGGCCTCGACGGGCCGTCCTGTGCAGTCTGCCGCACGCGCTGGCGTTTGCCATGTGAACAAGCCAGGCGCCCTGTTCACTACGCGAATCTGCCTAGTTCACCAGCCACCTGGCTTGTGAACTAGGCAAACGCGGAGGGCCAGGCAGCAGCGGACGGGGCGTTCAGTTGGCGTAGGTGACGTCGCAGGTGTTCTCGTCGTACTTCTGGATGTTGTCGATCGCCGCGCTGACCTTGGCCGACGCATTCGCCGGATCCCGGAGTGCCTTGACGACCTCGGTGTAGTCGTCCTTCAGGTCAGCCGGCGCGTCGGCCTTCAGCTTCTTCGCCTCGTCGACGAAGGCCGGCAGATTCTTCGGATCGTTGGGGTCGAGCGCTTCCAGTGACTTGTTCTTGATGCCGTCCAGGACCCGGTTGCAGTAGTCGCTGCCGTCGCCGCCGCCACCTCCGCAACCACCGAGGAGGGTCACGCTCAGGGCCGCCGCCGCACCAGCCGCTGCCAGACGCTTGGCCATCGCTCTCCTCCAGGGGAGGCGAACCCGTCGCCTCGTCGTTGCGCACGTCACCCTCTCATGCGGAGACCCCGGTCGCCCGATGACCTAGCAGCTGCGCGTGGCCGCGGAGCCCGGTCACGCGGCTCAGGAACTTCAGCTGCCCAGCGCCGCACGGACGGCGTCGATCGACCTCCGCGCGGCCTCGCGCAGCGCCTTGGCGGAGGGCCCCGCCTCGAGCACCTCGCGCGACGTGCTGGGCAGGACCGCACCCTCGACGCCGGAAAAGATCCGGTGCAGGTCGCCCGGGGCGCCGCCCTGAGCGCCGTACCCCGGCGCCAGCAGCGGTCCGTTGACGGCGAGGTCCTCAGCACACGTCGACAGGTTCGCAGCCACGACAGCGCCGACCGAACCCATCGGCTCGGCACCGACGTTCTCCTTCGCGATCGCCGCGAGCATGGTCGCGGCCACCGTGCCGGCGGACGTTGCCGCGTGCTGGACCTCGGGACCCTCGGGGTTGGAGGTCAGCGCCAGCACGAAGACGCCGGCGCCGTGGGTGCGCGCGATGTCGAGCACCGGCCGCAACGACCCGAATCCCAGGTAGGGGCTCACCGTCATCGCGTCGACGGCCATCGGGGAGGACTGGTCGAGGTAGGCCTCCGCATACCCCTGCATCGTCGAGCCGATGTCACCGCGCTTCGCGTCGAGAAGCACCAGGGCACCGGCATCGCGGGCGGCCGCGACGGCCTTCTCGAGCACCCCGATGCCGGCAGCGCCGTGCCGCTCGAAGAACGCCGACTGCGGCTTGAGCACCGCCACGTCCGAGGCCAACGCCTCGACGCACGTGAGCGCGAAGGCCTCCAGCCCGGCCGGGGTGTCGTCGAGCCCCCACGCTGACAGCAGGGCCGCGTGCGGGTCGATCCCAACGCAGAGCGGACCTCGACGGTCCATGGCCTGGCGCAGCCGCGCACCGAAGCGTTGCATGCTCAGCCTTCCTGGGAGGTCTCGTGGGATCCACCCACGTCGGACAGGTCGGTCACCGCCGTGGCGGCATCGGGGCGGTGCGCGAGTCCGATCGCCTCACCCACCTTGCCGATGCCACGGCGGGCCAGCTCTTCGCGCAGCTCACGGACCACGCGGATGGGCGCGTGCGGGTCGTTGAAGATGACGGTGCCGACCTGAACCGCGCACGCGCCGGCTGCGAGGAACTCCAAAGCGTCGGCGCCGGTGCGGACCCCGCCGACGCCGACGATCGGGACACCGGGCAAGGCCGCTGCCACCTGCCAGACCGCACGGACCGCGACCGGACGGATAGCGGGGCCGGACAGCCCGCCCGTGACACCGCCGAGCTGCGGCCGCATCGTGTCGAGGTCGACGCGCAGGCCGAGCAGCGTGTTGATCAGGACCAGACCATCGGCGCCCGCATCGACGACCGACTCGGCGATCTCGACGATGCTCGTGACGTCCGGGGACAGCTTGGCCAGGACGGGCACACCGCGCGGAGTGTCACGCCGTACGACGGAGATCACCCGAGCCGCTTGCACCGGGTCGCAGGCGAAGACCAGACCCCGGTTCTCGACGTTGGGACACGAGATGTTGACCTCGATCGCCGCGACCCCGGGCGTGTGCCCGACACGACGGGCCAGCTCGGCGTACTCCGCGAGCGACGAACCGGCGATGGAGACGATCGGCCGGGCGTCCTGCTGGATCAGCCACGGCAGGTCCCGAGCCAGGAAGGAGTCGATGCCGGGACCCTGCAGACCGATGGAGTTGAGCATGCCGGACGGCGTCTCGGCCATCCGCGGCGTCGGCCGCCCCGAGCGCGGATCGCGCATGATGGACTTGGTCACGACCGCCCCCAGGTCGCGCACGTCGAAGAACTGCTGCAGCTCCCGGCCGGCTCCGGCGCAGCCGCTTGCGGTCATCACCGGGTTGACGAGGTGGGCGTCTGCCAGCACGGTCGAAAGGTCGACGTCGGCCGGGTCCACCGGGTGCACGTCAGGCATCAGTGACCACCTCGGGACGGTGCTCCGAACGTGCCCGGCGGGATCGTCCCGACCGCGTCCCACTGCACCTTGTCACCCGCGAAGACTGGCCCCTCGACGCACGACCGCACCATCTTGACCACGCCGTTGTCACCTTCGACCGGCAGGACACAGGTCATGCAGACGCCGATCCCGCACGCCATCGACTCCTCGACGGCAGTCTGGCTCCAGGCGCCGAGCTCGACGGCGACGTCGGTGACCGCCTTGAGCATGCCCATCGGACCGCACGAGTAGACGACCTCGATCTTGTTCCGGGTGATGAGGCCGGGTAGTGCGTCCGTCACGAGCCCTTTGATCCCGACCGAACCGTCCACGGTCGTGACGGTGACCGACTGCGCAGCGCGCCTGGCCTCGAGCGTGCCGAACAGCCGGGTCTCCGTGGCCGCTCCGAGCACCATGTGGACCGCGCACTTGCGCTCGCGCAACCGCTCGGCCAGACCGAACAACGGGGCCGATCCGTAGCCGCCGCCCACCAGCGCACAGGCCACCGGTTCCTGCGGCAGGGCGAACGGGCGACCGAGTGGGCCGACGACATCGACAGCGTCGTGGGGTTGCAGCCGGGAGAGCCATGCGGTGCCGGCCCCGCCGGCCGCGAACACGATCTCGACGGTCCCGCCGTAGATGCCGGCGGGCCGGGCGCGGTAGATCGAGAAGCAGCGACGGAGCAGGTGCGCCGACGTGTCACCACCGACGGCGAGGGCGACGAAGTTGCCGGGCCGGCTCTGCTCGGCGATGCCGTCGGCGACCACCGTCAGGTGGAAGTAGTCCCCGACCCGCTTGTTGGCGAACACCTCACCCACGACCTGGAGCGGCCGCCGCTCGGTGCTCAGCGGGGCGAAGGTGCTGTCCGTGGGGGTCACTCGTTGCCTTCCTCGTCCAGCTCGGTGTAGCCCGTGGATCCCCGTCGCCAGCTCTGCAGCGACCGCACCGCGAGGTTGCCGGCGCGCAGCGCCTCGATGCCCTGCACCGTGGCGCCGAGCCCCTGGACGGTGGTGATGCACGGGATGTTGGTGGCTACGCACGCCGTACGGATCTCGTAGCCGTCGAGGCGGGGCGAACCACCCGAGGTCGTGCCGTGTGGGGTGTTGATCACCAGGTCGATCTCACCGGCGAGGATGCGCCCGACCGTGGTGAGCTCGCCGTCGGGGCCCACACCGGCCGAGTGCTTGCGTACGACGGTGGCGGGCACGCCGTTCCGGCGAAGGACGGCCGCGGTTCCTTCAGTCGCCAGGATCTCGAACCCGAGGTCGGCGAGCCGCTTGATCGGGAAGATCATGTGCCGCTTGTCCCGGTTCGCCACCGACACGAAGGCGCGACCCCTGACCGGCAACCCTCCGAACGCTGCGGTCTGCGATTTCGCGAAGGCGGCGCCGAAGTCGGCGTCGAAGCCCATCACCTCACCGGTCGACCGCATCTCCGGACCCAGCACGGTGTCGACGTTGCGCCCGTCCTCGGTGCGGAACCGGTTGAACGGCATCACCGCCTCCTTGACCGCGACCGGCGCGTCCGGCGGCAGCTCGCCGCCATCGCCCTCGGCGGGCAGCAGGCCCTCGGTCCGCAGCTCGGCGATCGAGGTACCCAGCATGATGCGCGCGGCGGCCTTCGCCAACGGCGTCGCGGTGGCCTTGGAGACGAACGGGACCGTGCGCGAGGCCCGCGGGTTGGCCTCGAGCACGTAGATCACGTCGGACGCCACGGCGAACTGGATGTTGATCAGGCCACGCACCCCGACGCCGGCGGCTATCAGCCTGGTCGACTCGCGGATCCGGGCGACGTCCTCGGCCCCCAGGGTGATCGGTGGCAATGCGCACGAGGAGTCACCGGAGTGGATGCCGGCTTCCTCGATGTGCTCCATCACTCCACCGAGGAAGAGGTCCGTGCCGTCGTAGAGAGCGTCGACGTCGACCTCGATCGCGTCGTCCAGGAACTTGTCGATCAGCACCGGACGTGCCGCGGACACGTGATGGTGCCCGTCGCCGAGCCGCTGGAGAGCCCGTTCGAGCTCGGCCTCGGCGTACACGATCTCCATGCCGCGCCCGCCGAGCACGAACGACGGACGGATCAGGACGGGGAAGCCGATCTCCTCGGAGATCAGCTTCGCCTCGGCGAAGGACGTAGCGGTTCCGAACTTCGGGGCCGGCAGCCCGGCGGTGGCGAGCACGTGGCCGAAGGCGCCGCGGTCCTCGGCGAGGTGGATCGCCTCCGGACTCGTTCCGACGATCGGCACCCCTGCCGCTGCCAGGCCGGCCGCGAGCCCCAGCGGGGTCTGGCCGCCGAGCTGGACGAGGACTCCCGCGATCGGGCCGGCCGCCGTTTCGGCAGCGACCACCTCGAGGACGTCCTCGAGCGTGAGCGGCTCGAAGTACAACCGGTCCGACGTGTCGTAGTCGGTCGAGACCGTCTCAGGGTTGCAGTTGACCATCACGGTCTCGTAGCCCGCGTCGGACAGTGCCATGGCCGCGTGGACGCACGAGTAGTCGAACTCGATGCCCTGACCGATCCGGTTCGGGCCGCTGCCCAGGATGATCACGGCCGGCTTGGTCCGTGGCCGGACCTCGGTCTCCTCGTCGTAGGACGAGTAGTGGTACGGCGTCCGCGCCGCGAACTCGGCCGCACAGGTGTCGACCGTCTTGTAGACGGGCCGAACGCCCAGGGCGTGTCGGACACCGCGCACGACCTCGTCGCTGTTGCCGGTCAGCTCGGCGAGCTGAGCGTCGGAGAAACCGTGCCTCTTGGCTGTGCGCAGCAGCCCGGCGGTCAGGGTGGGGGCGATGCGCACCTGAGCGGCCACCTCGTCGATGAGCACCAGCTGGTCGAGGAACCACGGGTCGATCCCGGTAGCTTCGTAGACTTCGGAGACGGTCGCGCCGGCCCGGATCGCGTCCATCACGACGCGCAGTCGCCCGTCGTGCGGGACGGCAGCACGGGCCAACAGGTCGGTCACGTCCCCGGGCTCCTGCGCCCAGCTGAACACTGCGTCGGACTTCTCCAGCGAGCGCAGCGCCTTCTGCAGCGCCTCGGTGAAGTTGCGGCCGATCGCCATCGCCTCGCCCACGCTCTTCATGTGGGTGGTGAGGCGCGGGTCAGCCGCCGGGAACTTCTCGAACGCGAACCTCGGCACCTTGACGACGACATAGTCCAGGGCCGGCTCGAAGCTCGCCGGTGTGCTCTGGCCGTTCTCGCGGGTGGTGATGTCGTTGGGGATCTCGTCGAGGGAGTAGCCGAGGGCCACCTTCGCCGCGATCTTGGCAATCGGGAATCCGGTCGCCTTCGACGCCAGCGCGCTGGAGCGGGAGACGCGGGGGTTCATCTCGATCACGATCATCCGGCCGTCGCTCGGGTCGATCGCGAACTGGATGTTGCACCCGCCCGTCTCGACGCCGACGGCGCGGATGACGCTGATCGCCATGTTGCGCATGGCCTGGTACTCGCGGTCGGTGAGCGTCATCGCCGGGGCCACGGTGATCGAGTCGCCGGTGTGCACGCCCATCGGGTCGAGGTTCTCGATCGAGCACACGATGACGGTGTTGTCGTGGCCGTCACGCATGACCTCGAGCTCGTACTCCTTCCAGCCGAGGATCGACTCCTCCAGGAGCACCTCGGTGGTGGGGCTCGCGTCGAGACCGGCACCGGCGATGCGGCGCAGGTCGTCGGCGTCGTACGCCATACCGGACCCGACCCCGCCCATCGTGTACGACGGCCGGCACACGACCGGGAGCCCGAGCTCCTCGACCGCGGCCTCGCAGTCGGCCAGCGAGTGACAGATGACACTCTGAGCGACCTCGCCGCCCAGTGACTCGACGATGGCCTTGAACGACTCGCGGTTCTCGCCCTTCTCGATCGCCTCGATCGAGGCGCCGATCAGCTCGACACCGAACTTCTCGAGGGTGCCGTCGTGGGCCAGCGCCACCGCCGTGTTGAGGGCGGTCTGGCCGCCGAGGGTGGCCAGCAGCGCGTCGGGACGCTCCTTGTCGATCACCTTGGCCACGAACTGCGGAGTGATCGGCTCGACGTACGTCGCGTCGGCAACGTCCGGGTCGGTCATGATCGTGGCCGGGTTGGAGTTGACCAGGATCACCCGGATGCCCTCGGCCTTGAGGACTCGGCAGGCCTGGGTGCCGGAGTAGTCGAACTCGCACGCCTGCCCGATCACGATCGGGCCGGATCCGATGACCAGCACGGACGAGATGTCGGTACGGCGCGGCATCAGTCGTTGCCTCCCTCGGTGATGGCTGAGTGCTCCGTGGTGGCTGCACCTGGTTTGTTGAGCCGGTCCCCGCGGCTTCGCCGCTGCGGACCATCCATCCCGCGGCTTCGCCGCTGCGGACCGTCCATGAGCTCCACGAAGCGGTCGAAGAGGTAGCCGGCATCGTGTGGCCCGGCGGCCGCCTCCGGGTGGTACTGCACGCTGAACGCCGTCAGCACGCCGTCCTCGTCGGTCAGCGCCAGACCTTCGACCACGTCGTCGTTGAGGCAGACGTGGCTGACGGTGGCCTGTCCGTACGGCGTCGGGGTGCTGCCCGACAGCGGCGCTGCGACGGCGAAGCCGTGGTTGTGTGCGGTCACCTCGACCTTCCCGGTGGTGCGGTCCATGACCGGCTGGTTGATGCCGCGGTGGCCGTAGGTGAGCTTGTAGGTGTCGAAACCGAGCGCGCGCCCGAACAGCTGGTTGCCGAAGCAGATCCCGAAGTAGGGGATGCCGCGCTCGAGCAGGCCGCGGAGCACCTCGACCTCGTGGTCGGCCGTTGCCGGGTCGCCGGGGCCGTTGGAGAAGAACACCCCGTCCGGCTCGGCCGCCAGCACGTCGTCGAGGGTGGCGGTCGCGGGCAACACCACGACCTCGATCCCCCGCTCGGCCATCCGGCGCGGGGTCGTGGTCTTGATGCCGAGGTCGACGGCCGCGACGCGGAACAGCCGTTGTCCGAGGGCCGGCACGGTGTACGGCTCGGCTGTCGAGACCTCGGCTGCCAGCGCGGCGCCGGACATCTGCGGGGCCGCGCGCACCTGGGCGAGCAGATCGTCCGCACTGCTCCCGGTGGATGAGATTCCCACCCGCATGGCGCCGCGTTCACGCAGGTGACGGGTCAGGGCTCGGGTGTCTATGCCGCTGATACCGACCACTCCCTGCGCGACCAGCTCGTCGTCGAGGCTGCGGCGGGACCTCCACGAGCTCGGCCGGCGTGCCGGGTCGCGCACGACATACCCGGCGACCCAGATGCGTCCGGACTCGCCGTCCTCGTCGTTGAACCCGGTGTTGCCGACGTGCGGGCTGGTCATGACGACGACCTGCCGGTGGTACGACGGGTCGGTCAGCGTCTCCTGATAGCCCGTCATCCCGGTGGAGAAGACCGCCTCCCCGATCGTCTCCCCCACCGCGCCGTATGCCGCGCCGCGAAACGTCCGCCCGTCCTCGAGCACGAGCATCGCGTCAGTCATCCAGGTCTGCCTTCCCGTGTGGAGGGTGTGTCGCGTCGCGGACCCCGCGGACCTTGTCCACCAGCTCGCGGGCTTCTCGGGGTACATCCGTCCGGAAGTCGGTCACGACACGAGACCTCCCGAGGCGCCACACGATGGCGACGAGGCCGGCGCGGCCGCGAAACTTCGCGACCACACCGCGTTCGTGACGTGCTCCGATCAGCTGTTGCGCCGGGATTCGGAAGCAACGCGTCCCGGTACGCACGACGACGAGCGACTCGTGGTCACGACCCACCCGCGCCGGTCCACCGGCATCCAGCCCGTGGTCGGTGAGCGGCGTGGACCGCAGGCCCACCCGACCGCGCGCGCGAGTGCCGAGGTAGGTCCCCTGCACCGGACCTGCGCAGGCGAAGTAACCGTCGAGCCACTCGGGAGCCGGAACGTCCGCCACCATCACCCTCACTGCAGCTTTCCGTCGAGCACGGTGGCCCGGCCGCGCAAGAAGGTCGCGACGACGCGTCCCGGCAGCTCGAGCCCGGCGTAGGGCGTGTTGCGGGACAGCGACGCGGACTCCCGCGGGTCGATCAACCGGACAGCCGCCGGGTCGACCAGAGTGAGGTTGCCGGCGCTGCCGGGCTCAAGGCGCCCCCCGTGGTCGGACAGCCGCCCGATCGCGGCCGGTCGGACCGACATCCGGTCTGCCACCCCGGCCCAGTCGAGCAGCCCCGTGTCGACCATCGCGTGCTGGACGACCGAGAGCGCTGTCTCGAGCCCGAGCATGCCCATCGCGGCGGCGGCCCACTCGCACTCCTTGTCCTCGGTGGGATGCGGCGCGTGGTCGGTGGCGACCGCGTCGATCGTGCCGTCGGCGAGTCCGCCCCGTAGCGCCTCGACGTCGTCGGCGGTCCGCAGTGGCGGGTTGACCTTGTAGATCGGGTCGTAGCTGGCGACGAGATCGTCGGTCAACATCAGGTGGTGCGGCGTCACCTCGGCGGTGACGTTCCAGCCCTTGCTCTTGGCCCAGCGGATCAGCTCGACCGAGCCGGCTGTCGACACGTGACAGATGTGCAGCCGCGAGCCGACGTGGGCGGCGAGGAGGCAGTCCCGCGCGATGATCGCCTCCTCGGCGACCGCGGGCCAGCCGCGCATTCCGAGGACGCCAGACATCGTGCCCTCGTTCATCTGGGCGTCCTCGGTGAGCCGGGACTCCTGTGCGTGCTGGGCGATGACCCCGTCGAAGGCCTTGACGTACTCCAGGGCGCGGCGCATCAGCACTGCGTCGGAGACGCACTTTCCGTCGTCGGAGAAGACCCGCACGCGGGCGGCCGAGTCGGCCATCGCACCGAGCTCGGCCAGCCGTTGGCCGCCCAGCCCGACGGTGACGGCGCCGACCGGTCGTACGTCGACGTAGCCGGCCGTGAGCCCGAGGTTGAGCACCTGCTCGACGACGCCGGCGGTGTCGGCTACCGGATCGGTGTTGGCCATCGCGTGCACTGCGGTGAAGCCACCGAGGGCTGCGGCTCGCGACCCGGACTCGACCGTCTCGGCATCCTCGCGGCCGGGTTCGCGCAGATGGGTGTGCAGGTCGACGAGTCCCGGCAGGGCGACCAGCCCGTCCGCGTCGACCGTGACCGCACCGGGCGGCGCAGCCCCGGCTTCGCCGATCACCCCGTCGACGAGCGTGATGTCCGTTGGCTCGCCACCGAGCGGGCGAGCCCCCTTGATCACGTACGCCGTGCTCATCGGGCGTCCTCCTCGTTGGCCAGTGTTTCCTCGTCGACCAGTGCTTCCTCGTCGACCAGCGCTTCCTCGGCTGTCGGCGCTTCCGGATCCGCCCCGGACAGCAGCAGGTAGAGGACCGCCATCCGTACCGCGACTCCGTTCGTGACCTGTTCGACGATGACCGAGCGAGCCGAGTCCGCGACATTCGCCGAGATCTCCATCCCGCGGTTCATCGGACCGGGATGCATGACGATCGCATGCTCGGGCAGCCGGGCGAACCGGCGGTCGTCCAGGCCGTAACGACGGCTGTACTCGCGGGCGCTCGGGAAGAACGCTGCGTTCATCCGCTCGCTCTGGACACGCAGCATCATCACCGCGTCGCACTTGTCGAGGGCGCCGTCGAGGTCGTACGACGTCTGGACCGGCCAGCTGTCGACCCCGACCGGGAGCAGTGTCGGGGGCGCGACCAGGGTCACCTCTGCGCCGAGGGTGGCCAGCAGGAGTGCGTTCGACCGCGCCACGCGACTGTGCAGGACGTCACCGACGATCGTGATGCGCCGTCCGTCGAGCTCACCGAGGTGACGGCGCAGAGTGAATGCGTCGAGCAGGGCCTGGGTGGGGTGCTCGTGCGTCCCGTCGCCGGCGTTCACCACGCTGGAGCGCACCCAGCCGGAGTTCGCGAGCCGGTGCGGAGCCCCCGACGCCCCGTGGCGGATCACGACGGCGTCCGCGCCCATCGCCTCCAGGGTCAGCGCGGTGTCCTTCAGGCTCTCGCCCTTGGACACGCTCGACCCCTTGGCACTGAAGTTGATGACGTCGGCCGACAGCCGCTTGGCGGCCGCCTCGAACGAGATCCTGGTGCGGGTCGAGTCCTCGAAGAACAGGTTGACCACCGTGCGTCCGCGCAGGGTCGGCAGCTTCTTGATCGGACGGTCCGCGAGGGACAGCAGCTCGGCCGCCGTGTCGAGGATGTTCAGCGCGTCGTCGCGCGTGAGGTCAGCGGCCGACAAGAGATGGCGCTTCATGACGCGCTCGCCTCCGGTGTGGAGATGACCACGGCATCGGCGCCACCGGGCGCGCTCGCGTCTGCGCCGTCGAACTCGCTCAGGGACACATGCACCCGCTCCGTCAGTGAGGTCGGCAGGTTCTTGCCCACGAAGTCGGCCCGGATCGGCAGCTCGCGATGGCCCCGGTCGACGAGCACGGCGAGCTGGACCGCACGCGGCCGTCCCACGTCGTTGAGGGCGTCGAGCGCGGCCCTGATGGTGCGGCCGCTGAAGAGCACGTCATCGACGAGGACCACGATGGCTCCGTCGACTCCGCGGGCCGGGATGTCGGTAGCGCCGAGTGCTCGTGCAGGCTTCATGCGCAAGTCGTCGCGGTACATCGTGATGTCGAGCGAGCCGGCCGGTACGTCGACGCCTTCGACACGGCTCATGACGGCGGCGATCCGATGGGCCAACGGCGTACCGCGTGAGGGGATACCCAGCAAGATCACGTCGGCCGAGCCCTTGTTCCGCTCCAGGATCTCGTGCGCCACTCGCGTCAGAGCCCGGTTGATGTCGTTGGCGTCGAGGACGACGCGAGAGACCTCGTGCGGAGGTGTGGGAGGGGATCCAGCCGGGTCAGCGGGGGGACCGGCAGGGGAATCTGCCCCCGAGAACGGTGCGGATGCGGTCGTGGCGGACGAGCTGCGCTGCGCAGACGGCACGGCTTCGACCTCCTTCTCCGCCTCACGGGACGGCTCGTTAAAGGATGTCTGTCGGTCGTCACCGTATCAGGTGCCCGGGACTACCCCGGCGAACGAGTTTTCGAATACACAGAGTATTTTTGGCAACTCTGAGTAACCAAGGCCGATTCCTCGGTACGCTTTTCATCTCGGTGCAGGACGATCCCTACCATTTTCGTCCGCAGAGAAAGGGACGAAACATGACAGAGAACTACGCCAAGGCCCTCGGAATGCGCCTTCGGGCCATCCGCCAGCAGCAAGGCCTCTCGCTGCAGGGTGTCGAGGAGAAGTCCGACGGCCTCTGGAAGGCCGTTGTCGTCGGCTCCTACGAGCGCGGCGACCGGGCGGTGACCGTGCAGCGACTCTCCGAGCTGGCTCAGTTCTACGGCGTGCCCATGAACGAGCTGCTGCCTGGCGCGCACGAGCTCGGGGCAGCCCGCGAGGCACAGCCGAAGCTGGTCCTCGACATCGAGCGTCTCCATCAGCTCGACCTCAACGACGCTGCGCCCCTGTCGCGGTTCACCGCCAGCATCCAGTCGATGCGCGGCGACTACAACGGACGCGTGCTGTCGATCCGCCAGGAAGACCTGCGCACGCTCGCCGTCATCTACGACGAGCCGCCGAGCGCGTTGGCCGAGCGCCTCATCAACTGGGGCGTCATGCGCCCCGATGGCACCCGCGAGCCGGCAGAGTACTGATGGACAGATCCCAGCGGCGAAGCCGCGGGATCTGTCTCACCAAACCACCCGAATTCGTTGAGTTGGTCAGCCACCCGCTCGGTCGATCACCCTCACGTGGCCGGATGAGCCGGCAGCGGGGACTCCGAGGCCTGCGGCCGGCCATCGGCAATCTTCGCCAGCAGTCCGTTCACGAACGCCGGTGAGTCGTCGGTCGACAGCTCGCGGGCCAGGGTCACGGCCTCGGAGAGGGCGACGGCGTCAGGCACCTCATCGACATGCGTGAGCTCGAAGACCCCGATCCGCACGATGTTGCGGTCGACGGCAGGCATCCGCGCGAGCGGCCAGCCCGACGAGTACGCCGAGATGGTCTCGTCGATCTCGGTGCGATGCCGGTCGACGCCTTCGACCAAGGTGACCGTGTAGGGGTTGAGCGGTGTCTCGGCCGCCTCCTGCCGCGCGGTCAGTGTCTCCTCGGCCGGAAGTCCGCGTAGCTCGGATTCGTAGAGGATGTCGAGAGCGCGCTTGCGCGCCTTGGTGCGTGCACCCATGGGCGTGTGCTCCTGACTCAGCTGGTGACGCGGCCGAGGTAGCTGCCGTCACGGGTGTCGACCTTGATCTTCTCACCGGTGGTGATGAACAGCGGAACGGCGATCTCGTGGCCGGTCTCGAGTCGCGCAGGCTTCGTGCCACCCGTCGAGCGGTCACCCTGCAAGCCCGGCTCGGTGTACTCGACCTGCAGCTCGACGGAGGCCGGGAGCTCGATGTACAGCGGCGTGTTGTCGTGGACCGCGACGATCGCCTCCTGGTTCTCGAGCATGAAGTTCGAGGCGTCGCCGACGGTGTCCGGTGTCAGGTGGGTCTGCTCGAAGGTCTCGGCGTCCATGAAGACGTAGGAGTCTCCGTCGTTGTAGAGGTACGTCATGGTGCGCTTGTCGACGTTCGCGACGTCGACCTTGACGTCGGCGTTGAAGGTCTTGTCGACGACCTTGCCCGACATCACGTTCTTCAGCTTGGTGCGCATGACGGCACCGCCCTTGCCGGGCTTGTGGTGCTGGAACCAGACCACGGACCAGAGCTGGCCGTCGAGGTTGAGCACCATGCCGTTCTTCAGGTCGTTCGTCGTCGCCATGAGGGCTTCCTGTGTCTTCGTCGTCGCACTCGTGGTGCCGGAGTCGTACTGGGCCGTGCGTCGTCCAGGGAACGATCGCGGGGTTGACGCGTCAGTCTAGCCGCAGGCACGCTGCCGACCCCAATCGACCGCGCCCCACCGGGAGCCCCGGCGGCCGGGGTGGAACCAGCGCTGGACAGGGCTAGCGTGGGACACATGAGCTTTTGGCGCACACCGGACTGGTCACCTCCTCCGCTCCCCCGGGACGGCCTTTCTGAGCAGGTCGAGCTCGTGGAGGTCGACCAGGTCGACGAGGTCGGGCCAGGTGAGGAGGTCGACGTGGTGGAGTTCCGGTCGGTCCCGGAACCGCCCTCATCCGGTGCATCAGCGAAACGGCGGGCCCGCTCGTCCGCCGGCGATCCGACCGTGGAGCGCTACATCGGGTCGGCAGCGCTCGAAAGCACCCTGGACTCGACGATCGAGAGCAGCTTGCTGGGCGTGCCCACCGGGCCCGTGTCCGCGGCGCTGCTGCCCGGTGCGTCCGCGCTGGAGCTGCCCACCGGGCTGCGCGGGCAGGTGATCACGTTCCTAACCGATGGGCACGAGGTGGCAGCCGTCCAGCTGCTGTGCGACGAGCTGGGCTGCAGCATCCTCGAGGCCGTGCAGACGGTCCGGAGCGTCAGCTGACGTTCCGGTCGCCGGCCAGGGCCTCGAGCGCGAGCCGGTAGGAGTCCAGCCCGAACCCGGCGATCGTGCCGCGCGCCACCCCTGAGACGACACTGGTGTGCCGGAACTCCTCGCGCGCCATCGGGTTCGACAGGTGGACCTCCAGCAGGCGTCCGTCCAGCTGAACACAGGCGTCGCGCAGCGCATAGCTGTAGTGGGTGAACGCGGCCGGGTTGAGGACGACGGTCGCTCCCCCGTCGACGGCTTCATGGATCCAGCCGACCAAGGTCGCCTCGTCGTCGGTCTGGCGCACGTCGACCTTCAGCCCGAGCTCGTGGCCCCACCGGCGGCAGGCGGCCACCAGGTCGTCGTAAGACGCAGCGCCGTAGACCTCGGGCTCGCGAGAACCGAGGCGGCCGAGGTTGGGCCCGTTGAGCACGAGGACGGACTGACTGGCGTTCACGCGGCGGAGCCTATCGCTGTCGGGCCGGCGAGACCGCCGCAAACGCGGCGCTGAGCAGCGCTGGGTCGGGCGCCTCGAGGATCGTCGGTCGACCCTGCCCCTCGAGGACGACGAAGCGCAGCCGGTCGCCGCGCGCCTTCTTGTCGACGGCCATGGTCGCGAGCAGCGTCTCCCACGGCGCACCGGTGTACGTCGTCGGAAGGTCCAGCCCGGTGAGCACGTCCCGGTGGCGCGCGGCGGTCTCGGCGTCGAGAACACCGGCGAGCCGGGCGAGCTCGGCGGCGTACACCATGCCGACCGACACGGCGGCTCCGTGCCGCCAGGTGTAGCCCTCGGCCTGCTCGATCGCGTGGCCGAGGGTGTGCCCGTAGTTGAGCGCCTCGCGGCCCACCCCCGTCGACCCACGCTCGTGCAGGTCTCCGGCCACGACGACCGCCTTCACCCGAATCGCCCGTTCGATCAGGTCGCGGCACACCGCCGAGGCCGGGTCCCGCGACGCAGCAGGATCCTGCTCCACGAGCGGCAGGATCGCGGCATCGGCGATGAAACCGCACTTGACTACCTCGGCCAGCCCGCTGACGAGATCGGCGTCGTCCAGCGTGACCAGCGTCTGCAGGTCGCACAGCACGCCGGCGGGCTCGTGGAACGCCCCGACCAGGTTCTTGCCCTCCGCCGTGTTGATGCCGGACTTGCCGCCCACCGCAGCGTCGACCATGCCGAGGAGCGTGGTCGGCACGTGCAGGACGCGTACCCCCCGCAGCCAGGTCGCAGCCACGAACCCGGCGAGGTCGGTCGTTGCGCCGCCGCCGACCCCGACGACGACGTCCGAACGGGTGAAACCGGCCCGGCCGAGCGCGGCCCAGCAGGAGGCGGCGACGTCGACGGACTTCGCTGCCTCGGCGTCGGGGACCTCGATCGACACGGCCTCGAACCCTGCGGTCGTCAGCTCGTCGTGGACCTGACGGCCCAACCGAGCCACCGCCCGCGGGTGGATCACCGCGACCCGCCGCGCCTGGTCACCGACCAGCCCCGCGAGCTGGCCCAGGATGCCGTCGCCGACCACGACGTCGTACGGGGCTGCGGTCTCGACGCGGATCCGGGTCGAGGAGGTCCTCGCGGTCATCACTGGGTGCCGATCAGCTGTTCGACCGCACTCGCCACCTGGTCGACGACCTCGTCGACGCCACGACCGTCGGTGCCCACGGTGACGCTGGCCACGCCGGCGTACAGCGGGCGGCGGGCGTCGAGCAGTGCTTTGAGCTGGCTGCGGACGTTGCCGAGAAGCAGGGGGCGGGTGACACCCAGACCTACCCGCGACGAGGCGTCGGCGAGACCCACGTCGAGGAAGACCACGCAGTGACCCTGCAACCGTTCGCGGATCGTCGGTGTGGTCACCGCACCGCCGCCGAGGGCGAGCACGCCGTCGTGGTCGGCCAGCGCGGTTGCCACAGCCGTGGCCTCGAGCTCACGGAAATATCCCTCACCCTCGTCGACGAAGATCTCAGCGACCGGCTTCCCCGCCACCGCCTCGACGTCGGCGTCGGTGTCGCGGAAGACCAGGTGCCAGCGCTCAGCGAGCGCCCGACCGACCGTGGTCTTGCCCGCGCCGGGTGGCCCGACCAGCACGACGCGCGGCCCGCCGGCGTCGGGTGCGGTCACGGTGTCCTCAACGCACGGAGGTAGCCGTCGCGGTTGCGCCGGGTCTCGGTCACCGAGTCGCCGCCGAACTTCTCGACAGCCGCTTCGGCCAGGACCAGCGCCACCATGGCCTCGGCCACGACGGCCGCAGCGGGAACGGCGCACACATCCGACCGTTGATGGTGTGCGACGGCGGCCTCGCCGGTGGCGACGTCGACGGTGCGCAGGGCCCGCGGGATCGTCGCGATCGGCTTCATGGCCGCGCGCACCCGGAGCGGCTCACCGGTGGACATCCCGCCCTCGGTCCCGCCACTACGGCCCGAGGTGCGACGCGGACCGTCCGGACCCGGCTCGATCTCGTCGTGCGCTGCCGACCCCGGTCCGCGTGCGACGTCGAAGCCGTCGCCGACCTCGACCCCCTTGATCGCCTGGATGCCCATCAGCGCACCTGCCAGCCTGGAGTCGAGGCGCCGGTCCCAGTGCACGTGTGATCCGAGCCCTGGTGGTACGCCGTACGCCACCACCTCGACCACGCCACCCAGCGTGTCGCCGTCCTTGTGCGCCTGGTCGATCTCGGCGGCCATCGCCGCGCTCGCGGTCTGGTCGAGGCAGCGAACGGGGTCGGCATCCAGCGCGGCCACGTCCGTGAAGATGGGGAGAACACCGGGGGGCGCCTCGGCCTTCCCGATCGACACCACATGAGCCACCAGTCGAACGTCGAGAGCCTGGTGCAGGAAGGCAGCCGCCACGGCACCCAGCGCAACGCGGGCGGCGGTCTCGCGGGCACTGGCGCGCTCGAGAACCGGCCGCGCCTCGTCGAAGCCGTACTTCTGCATGCCGACCAGGTCGGCGTGGCCCGGGCGCGGCCGGGTGAGCGGGGCGTTGCGGGCCAGGCCGGCGAGCACATCCGGGTCGACCGGGTCGGGAGCCATCACCTGCTGCCACTTCGGCCACTCGGTGTTGCCGATCGTGAGCGCTATCGGGCTGCCCATGGTGCGACCGTGCCGGACGCCGCCCAGGAGGGTGACGTCGTCCTGCTCGAACGACATCCGGGCACCGCGGCCGTAGCCGAGCCGGCGCCGCGCGAGCACAGCCACGATGTCAGCGGTCGTGATCTCCACGTCGGCGGGCAGCCCTTCGAGCACCGCGACGAGAGCAGGACCGTGCGACTCACCAGCCGTCAGCCAACGCAGCATGCCCAAAGTCTGTCATGTGCCTTCCCTGGCAGGGCCGACCCGCCGACGGAGTGGACGGCCGCGCCTCGCCGGACCGATCAGAATCCGGTGTACCAGTCGCCGACCGCCACGCCCCAGGCCAGCCCGACCAGCGACCCGACCAGCATGAACGGCCCGAAGGGGTATCTCTTGCGGTCGACGATGCGCAGCAGCGACAGCAAGCCGCCGCCGATCCCACCGAGAAGGAACCCGGCATACAGGCCGACGAGGACGGGGCCCCAGCCGAGGTAACCCAGCGCGAGGCCGAGGAGTCCGGACAGACGGACGTCGCCGTAACCGAGCCCCTTGGGGTAGACGTACCACATCACGAAGTAGAACCCGCCGAACACCAGCCAGCCCAGGCCGGCATGCACGAGCCCGTCGGTGTCACCTTCGATCGCCGCCGCGATCAGGATCAGCACCACGAGCACGGCGTACGAGGGACCGATGATCCGGGTGGGCAGCAACCGCGTCTGCGCATCGACGTAGCCGAGCACCACACCCACCGCCGCCAGGAAGACCCAGGCGCCCAGGATCGCGTCGTCGCCGAGCACCCAGCCGGTGACGAGGCCGACGACCGCCCCGACAACTGCCAGCTTCAGCGAGAGGCCGGGGCGCCTCGCGAGCGTTGCGTAGGGGACCTTCTCGACGGCGTCGACAGCAAGCTCCGGTTCGGGCAGCCGGGCCACGACGAACGGTCCCAGCGAACACAACCCCGCCACGACGACAGCAGACAGCAGGGCAGCGAGGACCTCGGACACCCCGCGAGCCTAGTGTCGCCACCGTCGTGCGAAGCGATGCCACGCGGATGCTGTGGAGGGCCGATCCACAGCCACTGACGCCGTGCGGCCGTCAGACCGTGTAGGGCGTCCGGAAGAACCCGTCGGGGTCATACTGCTGCTTGATGCGACGCAGCTGCGCGAGGTTGGCACCGTAGTAGTCGGCGACCGGCCGTTCCGGCTCGAGGTAGTTGACGTAGCCACCGACGCTCGCCGACCCGATAGCGTCATGCGCGTCGTCGATCCAGCTGTAGGCCGCCGAGACCTGAGCTGGCGAGGGATGCAGCGACAGTCCGACGTACCACTGGATGTCCGCCAGGTGGCGGCGCCACGGGAATGCGGTTGCGCCGACACCGACATCGCGCACGGCGCCGGTCAGCGGGTCCAGGATCACGGCGGCCACCTGATGGCTCGCAGCCCGCCCGGCGACCACGGCCGGGAGGGCGCGCGACAGGCCCTGGGTCATGTCAGCAACGACGTCGCTGCCGGCGGCGAAGGCCTGCCGCGCGGACGTGGTCCCGCCACCGAGAAACGAGATGCCGTCTAGGAACTCCTTCTGGAAGGTCGAGACGCTGGTGCCGTCGACACCGACCGTCTGTTGGACGGCAGCAGCCTCGGCGTCCTCGTCACCCGCGCGGCACACACCGACGACCCGGATGCGGGTCGAACCGTCGGAGCCGGCCTCGAGGTGCAGGTTCATCCACGAGGTCCGTGGCATCTGCTTGACGCGGCGTGCCCACCCGCGCAGGACGCCCGACGCCGCTGACCAGGGGAACGTCACGAGGAAGAACCCCATCCGGCGGGCCGGGTGGGTAGCGAAGCCGAAAGAGGTCACGATGCCGAGGTTGCCGCCTCCCCCGCCACGGCAGGCCCAGAACAGGTCGCTGTTACGGGTGGCACTGGCGGTCCTGATGACACCGTCGGCCGTCACGACCGTCAGCGACCGGACCCGGTCGCACGTGAGCCCGTACGCGCGGCTGTCGATCCCCAGCCCGCCGCCGAGCGTGAGACCGGCCGCGCCGACCGTCGGGCAGGTGCCGGTAGGGATCGACCTGCCATGGGCTGCCAGCGCTGCGTGGACGTTGTAGAGCTCAGCCCCGGCACCGACCGTGGCGAGCCGGCTGCCCGGGTCGTACAGGGTGGTCACCATCCGGCCGGTATCGATGACCAGCCCGTCCGTCACCGTGGACGCGCCCACGTACGAGTGCCCACCCGCCCGTGGGCGCGCCGCCAGGTCGAAACGCCGGGCGAAGGAGATCGCCTCCTTGACGTCCTGGGCCGTGGTCGCCTCCACGACTGCGAGAGGGCTGACGTCGTCGAAGCGCGGGTCGAACAGCTGCTTGACCTCGTCGTAGTCGCCGGCGTTGCGCCGTACGACAGCTCCGTCGATCGAGGCCGCCAGCGCCTGCCAGTCGGCTCGCGTCGGTCCGCCGGGCTGTGCGCTGACGCCGGTCGCCGGAGCCGCGCTGGATGGCGAACCGCTGGTGACCCCAGACAGCGTGGCAGGGTCTGGCTTCGCCGTCGAGGTGCAGCCCGCTGCCAGCAGACCCGTCGCCACTGCTGCTGACTGCAACAAGGCGCGGCGGGAGAGTCCTGCTGGCTCGCCTGCGTTGTGCCGCATACCCATCCCACGCGCGGCATGGCTTCGTGGTTGCCTGGCAGGCACGGTCGCGTCGCTCACCGTCTCAGCATGCACCTCGGCGGCTTTCCCTCGCGGCACCGGCGGATGTCAATGCAGTGCGTCATACATCGCGTCGACCGGGGCGTTGGCCACGCCGGTCATCAGCACGACCTGGCGGACCGCCTGGCGGAGGAGCAGTTCCAGGCCGGGTATGCCGACGGCGCCGGACCGCTCGGCCGCCACGAGCAACGGCGTCGAGGACGGGTCGTACACGACGTCGAGGACGAGACCGCTCCGTTGCGCCAGCTCGTCGGCAAGGTCCTCCTGCGCCCTGGCTGGAATGGTCGACACGAGGACGTCGACGCGACCCCGGCCGGGAGGGCCGTCCGATGCGGACGCAACCCCGAGCTCCGAGACCTTGACGGTGATGCCGAGCCGCTGCCCCAGCGGCACCAGGTGCTCAGCCCGCACGACTGAGCGGGCCAGCACCTCGACCTGGGAGGCTCCGAGGTCCGCCAGGGCAGCCAAGGCCGACGCGGCGGTTGCGCCGGCACCGACGATCACTGCCGAGTCGACGCGGCCGAGTCCAGCGTTGTGCAGCGCGTCGACGCAGCCGCCGATATCGGTGTTGTATCCCTGCCAGCCACCGTCGTCGGACCGCACCATCGTGTTGACGGCGCCCACCCGCGCGGCTTGCGCCTCGACGGTTGAGCACAACGACATCGCGACCGACTTGAGCGGCATCGTCAACGAGAGACCGCGCCACTCCGCCCCGAGGCCGTTGACGAGATCGGGAAGATCGTCGGCCGTGACCTCGAGCGCGTCGTAGCGCCACGACAGTCCGAGCGCAGCGTAGGCCGCGCGATGCAGTGCAGGTGACCGCGAGTGAGTGATCGGGCTGCCGAGCACAGCACAGCGTTGCTGCAGTGGTGCTGAGTCGGGCTCAGCACTCACTCGAGGTCTCGCAGTACGTCCGGTACTCAGCGACGTTGCGGTTGTGCTCGTCGAGGGTTGTCGCGAACTTGGTCTCCCCGGTGCGAAGGTTGACCGTGACGAAGAACAGGTAGTCGGTCTGCGCAGGCTCGAGCGCGGCCTTCAGCGCTGCCTCGCCCGGCGAGTCGATTGGTGTCGGAGTCAGGCCAGTGAGCTTGTAGGTGTTGTAGGGCGAGTCGAGGTCGCGCAGATCGCTGCCGGCCAGGACCTCTCCCCGACTGTCGACGGCGTAGTGCAGCGTCGAGTCGAACTGCAGCGGCATGCCGGCGTCGAGCCGGTTGTAGACCACGCTGGCGACCTTGGGCATGTCGTCCGGTGGTGACTCGGCCTGCACGAGGCTGGCGATCGTGACGATGTCGGTCGGCGACTGTCCGAGAGCAGCGGCCTTCTCCTCGAGACCGAGCCCGTCGGCCTCACTGACGAACGTGGCCACCATCTCGTGCAGGAGCTCCGCTGCGGTCGTGTTCTTCTTGACGTCGTAGGTCGACGGGAAGAGGTACCCCTCGGGGTCACCCTTCGCGTAGTCGGGGAGTTCGAGGGCCGCCGTGTCGTCGTACGCCGCCTGGAGCGCCTTGGGCGTCAGGTCGGTCTGCTTGGCGATGGAGGCCAGGATCTCCTCGGCCCGCAGTCCCTCCGGGATCGTCACCGTGGGCGTCTTGATGATCGAGGCCGGGTTGACCAGGACCGCGAGCGCACTCTTGGCAGACATCTCCGACTTCAGCAGATAGCTGCCGACCTGGATGTTCAGTGACCGTTCGTCCGCGCTCGCCGCGTCGGTGAACGCGCCCACCGACTTCACCACACCCTTGTCGTGGAGGGTGTTGCCGATGTCGGTGGCGGTGTCGCCGGACTTGACTTCGATCCGGACCGTCGGGTTGACACCCGACCCCGAGTAGTCGGCCGGACCGGACAGCTGGTTCTTGATGAAGTCGACGCCTTTCACATAGGCGAAGGCGGCCAGCACCACGATCGCCACGACCGCGATCAGGACGGGCACGCAGCCACGCCCACGCTTCGTCGTCGCGCGGTGGCCGCTGGCGCGCAGCCCTCCAACACCCAGGTCGTCGCTCACGAACCTACTTCCTGCCCAGGCGGTCTCCCCGTGGACCGTTCCGTGTCGATGGCGTGCTGCAGGATCACCACGGCGGCCGCCTGGTCGACGACCGATCGTTGCTTCGAGCCCTTGCGGCCTCGTTCGCGCAGCACGCGTTCCGCGCTCACCGTAGTCAATCGCTCGTCGAAGAGGCGAACCGGGACCGTTCCGCGCGAGCCCGCCGCGCCTCCCGCGGCGATACCGGGGTTCAGCATCGCGAACAGCTCGGACGCGAACGAGCGCGCCTTCTCCGCCGCGGGTCCTTCGCGTCCGGACAGCGAGACCGGCAGTCCGACAACCACCTCGATCGCCTCCTCCTCGGCGACGATCGCCGCCAACCTCGCCAGGTCACCGGGGCCGCGGCGCACGGTCTCGACGGGCGTCGCGATCATGCCACCGGCGTCACATCGCGCCACCCCGATGCGGACATCGCCGACGTCGATGCCGAGCCGCACCCCACGTCTGGGTTCGGCCGGTCCGGCATCGCGAGCTGAGTCGTGGTCGGGTCCCATCGCCGGCGTGGTCAGGTGCTCGTCACCCGCTGGCCGATCGCACGCTCCACCTCGGCAAGAGCCTGCGGAGCCGCTGACACGTCAGTCCCGCCGCCCTGGGCGACGTCGTCCTTGCCGCCACCGCTACCACCGAGGACCGTCGCGGCGACCTTCACCAGCGCCCCGGCCGAGAGCCCCCACTCGCGCGCGGTGTCGTTGAGGGCAACCACCACGGAGGGTTTGCCCTCGCTCGAACCGATCACGCTCACGACTGTCGGGAGGTCGTTGCCGAGGCGCCCGCGCACGTCGAGCGCCAGGCGGCGTACGTCGCTCGCACCCGCACCCTCGGCCACATGACCGAGATAGGTCACACCGAACACGTCCCGGGCACCCTCGACGAGCTCGCCGGCCCGCGACAGCAAGGAGGCCACGCGGACCCGCTCGATCTCCTTCTCCGCGGCGCGCAGGCGCTCGATGATGTCGTTGACCCGCTCGGGCAGCTCCTCAGGCCGCACCTTCAGCACGTCGGTCAGCTGGGCGACGAGCACGTGCTCGCGTGCGAGGAACCGGTACGCGTCGGCGCCTACCAGTGCTTCGACCCGGCGAACCCCGGCTCCGATGGACGACTCACCCAACAGCTTGATGACCCCAAGCTGCCCGGAGCGGCCGGCATGGGTGCCACCGCACAGCTCCCGGGCCCAGTCGCCGACGGAGATGACACGGACCTCGTCGCCGTACTTCTCACCGAACAACGCCATGGCGCCGATGGCACGGGCCTGATCCTGCGACATGAGATCAGCCTCGACGGACAGGTCGGACAGGACGAGATCGTTGACACGTGCCTCGACGTCGCGCAGGACGGACTCGGGCACCGCGCCGGTGGCGGAGAAGTCGAACCGGAACCGCCCCGGGGCGTTCTCGCTGCCGGCCTGGGTGGCGGTGTCGCCGAGCGCCTCCCGGAAGGCCTTGTGCACCATGTGGGTAGCCGTGTGTGCGCGGCTGATCGACTTCCGGCGCTCGATGTCGACGACGGCCTGCGCTCCGGCTCCGCGGAGAACCTCCCCCGCGAGCACCGACACCTTGTGGACGATCACACCCCGGGCTGGCGCCTGGACGTCGAGGACCTCGAGCCGGGCCCCGTTGTCGAGCGTGATGACGCCCTGGTCGGCGAGCTGTCCCCCGCCTTCGGCGTAGAACGGCGTACGGTCGAGCACGAGCTCGAACGTCTGCCCTTCACCGACCTGCTCGACGTTGCCCGCATCGGTCACGAGCCCGGTGACGGTCGCCTCGGAGACCACCTCGTCGTAGCCGGTGAACGTGACCGCCCGGCCCATCGCGTCGGCGATCTCGCGGTAGGACGAGGTGTCGCTGTGCTGGCCCTTCTTGGCCTGCGCATCGGCCTTCGCCCGCTGGCGTTGTTCGGTCATGAGGGTGCGGAAACCCACCTCGTCGACGGTCAGGCCCTGCTCCGCGGCCATCTCGAGGGTGAGGTCGATCGGGAACCCGTAGGTGTCGTGCAGCTGGAATGCGCGATCGCCCGGGAGCTCGTAGCTGCCCAGCTGCCGGGTCTCGGAGGCCGCCAGGTCGAACAGTGTGGTGCCGGCCTTGAGCGTGTGCCGGAATGCGTCTTCCTCGGCGTACGCCACGCTGGAGATGCGTGGCCAGCCGGCGTCCAGCTCGGGGTAGGAAAGCCGCATCTTGGCGAGCGCGACCGGCAGCAGCTCGGGGAGCGTGCGATCCTCGACCCCGAGCAGTCGCATCGACCGGACCACCCGGCGCAGGATCCGGCGCAAGACGTACCCACGCGCCTCGTTGGACGGGGTGACGCCGTCGCCGATCAGCATCAGCGCGCTGCGCACGTGGTCGGCGACGACCCGCATCCGCACGTCGTCCTCGTACACGTCGCCGTACTTCTTGCCCGACAGCTCCGCGGCCGTCTCGAGCACGGGGTAGACCTCGTCGACCTCGTAGATGCTCCCCTTGCCCTGGAGGATCATCGCCATCCGCTCCAGGCCCATCCCGGTGTCGATGTTCTTCTCCGGCAGGTCACCGAGGATCTCGAAGCTGTCCTTGCCTGTGCCGGGACCACGCAGGTTCTGCATGAACACGAGGTTCCAGAACTCCATGTAGCGGTCCGCGGCCTTGACGAGATCGCCTTCGGGGCCGAAGTCGGGACCACGGTCGTAGAAGATCTCCGAGTCGGGTCCGCACGGGCCGGGGATGCCCATCGACCAGTAGTTCTCCGACATGCCGAGGCGGTGGATGCGGTCGTCTGACAGCCCGGCAACGCGCTTCCAGATCGCCACGGACTCGTCGTCGTCGAGGTAGACCGATACGTGCAGCCGCGACTCGGACAACCCGAAGCCACCCTCGGACTGCGGCCTTGTGACCAGGTCCCACGCCATCTCGATGGCGCCGTCCTTGAAGTAGTCACCGAAGGAGAAGTTGCCGTTCATCTGGAAGAACGTGCCGTGCCGGTCGGTCTTGCCGACCTCCTCGATGTCGAGGGTGCGGATGCACTTCTGCACGCTGACGGCCCGTACGTAGGGCGATGTCTCCTGCCCCAGGAAGTACGGCACGAACGGCACCATGCCGGCGTTGACGAACAGCAGGTTGGGGTCATCGAGCAACAGCGATGCACTCGGAACCACTGTGTGGTCGTGCTTCTCGAAATGCGCCAGGAAGCGGCGGCGGATCTCAGCGGTATCCATGAATGAGGGCTTTCTGGTCGACCGCCGGTGGACGGCGGAGGGGCTGGACGGGTCTAGGCGCTCGCGCGGTGCGAGTCGAGGGCGGCGGTCGCCGCCTGGGTAGCTCGCGTGCCGCCCGGCCGCCGTCCCTCGTCGAGAAGCCGCCGTGACCCCTCGCCTGCGCTCAGCTGGTCACGCAGTTCCTGCTCGCGGTCGGCCATGCCCGTGAGCACCTCATCCTTGAACATCCGCGCGCCGACGTTCCAGGCCGCAAGCCGTGCGGCGACTCCGTCCGGCGTGAAGTTCTGCGCGGTCCGCTTGGCCTTGACGAGGGTGTACACACCGGAGGCAGCGCCCGCGGCGAACCAGAACACGCGGCTCATCGCGGACCACCTCTCTCGTCGACCCGGCCTCTCGGCTGGCTGCTCATCGCATCCATCCCTTCGAGGGTGCCTGCTCGTTGCGCCGCCGTCGACGCAATTTCCGCTGTCGCCGCAGCTCCTTGCGAACGGCGTACGAGATACGCATCCGCTGCTCCTCGTCAAGAGCCCGGCGAACGCCGTGGGAGAACGCGGCCACCTTGATGAGCGGTCTGCCCATCGTGACCGACGCGATGCGAGCCGTCGTCAAGTCGTCGGCATCGTCTCGTTGGTGCGAGATGTCGGTGATGAGGGGCACTGCTGCCGCCGCCTCGTCGGACTCGTCGGCCTCGTCCACCTCGTCCGCGGCCGGTGGCGGCGTCTCCTGCAGGACCAGCTCGACAGCGTGCAACGTGGCCCGCTGGTCGCTGGCCACGTCGTCGAGCCGGCGCAGGGCCGCGTCGTACTGGTGTGTGCTGTCGTGCAGCCGGCTCAGCAGCTCGCGGACGAGCCGGTGCAGCCGGAGCACGAGCCACAGCAGGACGAGCGCGAGCAGCGCGGCCGCCGAGGCCACCGCGATTGCGACGTTCGCCGTCATGGCTCTCCTTGGTGTTCACCGTGGTCACCGTCAACGTCTGATGGTTTCTTCCCACCGGGCAGCAACCCTACCGCGCAGGGCTGTTCGGCTCCTCCCCTCCCAAGATGGCCTTGATGCGCTCGAGCCTCGCGGTGTACTCCGCCTCGGCACCGCGGCCCGTCGGACGGTAGTAGCTGGCGCCCTGGACCTCTACGGGGGCATGGCGCTGCGGTGCGACACCGCGAGGGTCGTCGTGGGCGTACAGATAGCCGGCCCCGTGGTCGAGCTTGCCTGCCCCGGCGTAGTGCGCATCGCGTAGATGGGCGGGAACGCTGCCCAGCCGGCCCGCCGAGACGTCGGCCATGGCGGCGTCGATGGCGGTGATGACGGCATTGGACTTGGGTGCGAGCGCGAGCGCGATGACGGCCTGCGCCAGGTTGAGCCGCGCCTCCGGCATGCCGATCAGCTGGACGGACTGCGCCGCGGCAACGGCGGTCGGCAGGGCCGTGGGATCGGCGAGCCCGATGTCCTCGCTTGCGAGGATCACCAGCCGGCGAGCGATGAAACGCGGGTCCTCCCCGGCCGTGATCATCCGGGCGAGATAGTGCAGGGCGGCGTCGACATCGCTGCCGCGGATCGACTTGATGAAGGCGCTGATCACGTCGTAGTGCTGGTCGCCCTGCCGGTCGTAGCGCACCGCAGCCCGGTCGACCGCCGACTCGAGCGTCTGCATGGTGATCGTGGCACCGCCGGTCGACCCGGCGCTGCTGGCCGCAGCCTCCAGGTAGGTCAGTGCCCGTCGGGCGTCCCCGCCCGCGAGTCGCACCAGCTGGTCGAGCGCGTCGTCGCCGATCGTGACGGCGCCGCCGAGGCCTCGCTCGTCCGTCAGCGCGCGGCCGACCACCTCACGTACGGCGTCGTCGGTCAGCGGCTCGAGGGTCAGCAGCAGCGAGCGGGACAACAGCGGTGAGATCACGGAGAAGAACGGGTTCTCGGTGGTGGCCGCGATCAGCGTGACCCACCGGTTCTCGACCCCCGGGAGCAGGGCATCCTGCTGTGCCTTGCTGAACCGGTGGACCTCGTCGACGAAGAGCACGGTCTCCGGGCCACCGCGGGCCAGCTCGCGGCGAGCGCCGTCGATGACCTCGCGTACCTCCTTGACCCCCGCCGAGACGGCGGAGACCTCGACGAACCGTCGCTCGGTCTGTGCCGACACGATGCCGGCGATCGTCGTCTTGCCCGTGCCGGGAGGACCCCAGAGCATCAGGGCCGTCGGCTGGTCGGCCTCGACCAGGCGGCGTAGCGGCGAGCCGTCGACCAGCAGGTGGTCCTGGCCCGCGAGCTCGTCGAGCGTGCGTGGTCGCATCCGGACTGCGAGCGGGGCGCCGGCATGTTCGCGGTCGGTCAGGCTGCCGCCCTTGCCAGGTGTTGGCGCGGCCACCTCGAACAGCGCGTCGTACGGCAGCGAGTCGCTCACGGCGTCACCTTACGTCGTACCGGCGTCGTGGGCTGTCGCTGCACCGGGGACACGGGCGGACGGAGAACGGGCCGTCGAGGCAGAAACCCTGTCCCCAACGCAACTTTGCCTTGTTCACAAGCCACCTGGCTTGTGAACAAGGCAAACGCGGAGGGCCAGCGGGTCAGCGGACCTCGAGCTGCGGAGCTCCATCGCCGCCGGTCTGGGCGGCGATGTCGCCCTCGACGGCAGCCACGACCTGCAGTGGCTCGGCGAAGTGACAAGCGACCTCACGTCCGCCGATCTGCAGGAGCGGCGGCTCTTCCCTGACGCAGATGTCCTGAGCCTTCCAGCAACGGGTCCGGAACCGGCAGCCCGACGGCGGGTTGATCGGGCTGGGCACGTCGCCCTCGAGCCGGATCCGCTCGCGCCGTCCACCGATCGCAGCCTGCTTGACGTCAGGCGCGGCCGACAGCAGCGCCTGCGTGTACGGGTGGTGAGGCGTCAGGTAGATGGAGTCGCGGCTGCCCTTCTCGATGATCTTGCCGAGGTACATCACGGCGATCTCCGGGCAGAAGTGGCGCACGATGGCGAGGTCGTGCGCGATGAACAGGAAGGCGATGTCCATCTCGCGCTGCAGGTCCTGCAGCAGGTTGACGACCTGCGCCTGGATCGAGACGTCGAGTGCAGACACCGGCTCGTCGGCGACGATCAGCTTCGGGTTGAGCGCCAGGGCGCGGGCGATACCGATGCGCTGGCGCTGGCCGCCGGAGAACTCGCTCGGATACCGGTTGTAGTGCTCGGGGTTGAGACCGACGATCTCGAGCAGCTCCTGCACGCGCGGGAGGATCTTGTCCTTCGGCATCGTCTTGTGGATCGCCATCGGCGCGCCGACGATGGTGCCGACCGTATGACGGGGGTTCAGCGAGGAGTACGGGTCCTGGAAGATCAGCTGGATCTGCCGTCGGTACGGCATCATCTCCCGGCGCGAGAGCGTCGCCAGCTCGTTGCCCTCGAACTTCATCGACCCCGACGTCGGGTCGTACAGGCGTGTGATGACCCGGCCGGTCGTGGTCTTGCCGCAGCCGGACTCACCGACCAGACCGAGCGAGCTGCCATTCTGGATCGAGAACGAAACGCCGTCGACGGCCTGCACCTGTCCGATGGTCCGGCGGATGACACCGGAACTCTTGACGGGGAAGTACTTGACGAGGTCGTTGACCTCGAGCAACGGCGGACCGCCCGTGGTCTCCTGCTCGGTCACATGACCACCTCTTTGACTTCCGACTCGAAGACTTCGTCTGGATCACTCAGGTGGCAGCGCAGGAAATGGTCCTTGTAGCGACCCTGGCGCAGCTCAGGGAGCTCGTTCTCGCAGCGACCTGCAGGCACCTTGTCCTTGTGCACGCAGCGGGGGTTGAAAGCGCAGCCGCTCGGCGGACTCAGCAGGCTCGGCGGCGTCCCCGGAATCGGGACGAGGGGCTTGGTGACGTCACCGA
This sequence comes from uncultured Actinomycetota bacterium, assembly GCA_963750495.1. Lineage (GTDB taxonomy): Bacteria > Actinomycetota > Actinomycetes > Propionibacteriales > Nocardioidaceae > JANLYC01. The sequence goes on along the minus strand of CAVVQV010000008.1, from coordinate 243,383 downwards.
CCACATCAGCGATGCTGCCGAGCAGACCCCAGGTGTAGGGCATCTCGGGGTGGGTCAGGATCTGCTTGCACGGGCCCTTCTCGACGCACCGGCCGGCGTACATCACCAGCACGTCGTCAGCGACCTCGGCGATGACTCCGAGGTCATGGGTGATCATGACCACGGCCGAGCCGAACTCCTTCTGGAGGTCCTGGATCAGGTCGAGGATCTGCGCCTGCACCGTCACGTCGAGCGCCGTGGTGGGTTCGTCGGCGATCAACAGGCGCGGGTTGTTGACCAGGGACATCGCGATCATCGCGCGCTGGCGCATGCCGCCGCTGAACTGGTGCGGGTAGTCGTCCACCCGGCGGTCGGGTTGCGGGATGCCGACCCGGTCGAGCATCTCGATGGCGCGCTTCTTGGCGACAGATTTCGAGACCTTGTTGTGCAGGCGGTAGGCCTCGGTGATCTGCCGGCCGATCGAGTAGAAGGGGTGCAGAGCAGTCAGGGGGTCCTGGAAGATCATCGCGACCTCGTTGCCCCGGATCCGCCGCAGGTTGCTCTCCGACGCTCCGATGACCTCGGTTCCGCCGACGCGGATCGACCCGGTCATCCGGCTGCGCTTGACGTCGTGGAGCCCGAGCACTGCCATCGACGAGACGCTCTTGCCGGATCCGGACTCGCCCACGATGCCCAGGGTCTGGCCCATCCGGACGGTGTACGACAGGTCGGTGACCGCCTGCACGAGGCCGTCGTACGTCGGGAACTGCACCGTGAGGTTCTCGACCGTCAGAAACGGCTCTTCGTCGTTGCGGCTCTGATCTTGGTACCCGGACGCGGTGTCGGTCAGGACCCCTGTCATGCAAGTCTCACTCTCGGGTCGATGAAGCTGTACACGATGTCGACGATCAGGTTGGCAGTGACCACCAGAACGGCACTGACCAGGACCGTTGCCGAGATGATCGGGAAGTCTACCGGCGACAGCGCGTCGATGGACCACTTACCGATCCCGTCGAGCCCGAAGATGTACTCCGTGAAGATCGTGCCGGCGAGCAGGCCGGCGAAGTCGAGTCCGAAAATGGTGATGATCGGCACGATGGCAGCGCGCAGGGCGTGCTGGAACACGACGCGGTTGGACGATATGCCCTTGGCTGAGGCCGTGCGGACATAGTCCTCCCCCAGCACCTCGGCCATCGATCCGCGGGTGAACCGGGCGTACTGCGTGGAGTTGGCCACGCCGAGGACCAGCCAGGGCAGCAACAACGCTCCGAACCAGGCGCTCGGACTCTCCGTGAGCCCCTTGTAGGTACCCCCGTCCGGGAATATCGCCCAGCTGTTCACCAGGTAGATCCAGGCGATGAGGCAGACGACGTAGTACGGGACGGCGCTCAGTAGCAGGCTGCCGGTGACGAGGGACTTGTCGGCCACGGTGCCGCGCCAACGGGCTGCCAGTGCGCCCATGAAGACACCGACGGTCAAGAAGATGATGGAGCCGCCGACCGCCAGCGAGATGGTGAGCGGGTACCGCTTGACCATCTCCTTGCGGACTTCCTGCTTGCTCAGGTAGCTGATGCCGAGGCACGGGGCGTCGCACTGGTAGCTGGCGCCTGCCTCGATGGTCCGGTCGACGAACAGGCCCTTCACGAAGGCGCCGTACTGGGTCACGACGCTCTGGTCGAGGCCGAGCGCATGCTCGAGCGCCTTCTGTCGTTCCGCCGTGCAGCGGCCGTTCTTGTTGCAGATGCTGTCTGCAGGGTTGCTCGGACCCAGGAAGAAGAGTGCGAACACGAACATCGACGTCAAGACGACGACGAGAAAAGCCGCCACCAGACGACGGACGATGTAGCCGAACATTTCAGCTCCTTCTTCCTCGAGCGTTCCCGGCCGATCCCCCGCCGACTCCGCGATGCCCCTCCGGGGCTCCAACGGCGGCTGGCCGGGGGTGTGGGGTGGGCCCGAACGGGCCCACCCCACCACTGCTATTGATCCATGACCGAGGTCACAGATCAGCCAATCCAGATGTCCTTCCAGGTCGGCATGGCGAACACGTTGTCGTCTTCCATGTTGTGGATCTGCGATCCGTGCATGATGGCGACTCCGTCGTAACCGGTCGAGAACGTTGGGAAGTACGTCTCAGCGATGTACTTGTCCAACTCGTTCCAGGCTGCCGGCTGCTCGTCAACCGGCTGCTCCTGGATGTCGGCGATGCGCTTGTCGACATCGGGCTCGGAGAACACGGCGTAGTTGCTGCCGAGGCCTTCGGCCGCCAGGTCGGTCGACTGGAACAACGGCGGGAACCATGATCCACCGGTCGGCCAGTCAGAGCACCAACCAGCTGAGCGGACGTTGATCTTCGTCGCCGGGTCGGCCCGGAGTGTCGAGAAGTCAGCGACAGTGCTCGCATACGGTTGCGGGTCGAAGCCAGCGGCCTTGAGCGCCTTGGCGATCGTGTCCTTGACGTCGACCGATACCGGGTCGTCCTGGGCGTACAGGTACTGGATCTTGTAACCCAGGTTGCCCGAGTCCTTCAACAGCTTCTTGGCCTCGTCGGCGTTGGTGCTACCGGGGTCGTGGTCAGGAAGCGGGTTGTAGTCGACACGACCGGGGATACCCGGCGGCATCATGTTGGTGCCCGGCTGACGCGTCACGCCGACGATTTCGCCACCAGCAGCCCAGGCATCCTGGTACGGGTAGGCGTAGGCGAGGGCCTTGCGGACCTCGATGTCGGTGATCTTGCGGTAGTCAGGTGCCCAGTAGAACGAGCAGGGCGAGGAGCCCAGGACCAGACGGTCCGACGCGTTCTGCTTGGCCTTGATGAAGTCCGAGGCCAAGATGTTGTCGTACGTCAGCGTGGTCTTCCCTGCACCTTGGTCGCTCAGCATGATCTGGTCGACCTTCGCGCTCGGCACGTCGAACGTCATGTCGAACTCGTCGGCGTACTGGTGGCGACCCGGATCCGAGGCGGGGTCCCAGTTGGGGTTCTTGACCAGCGTCAGCGACTTCTCTGGCGTGTAGTCCTTGAACATGTACGGACCCGTCGACCACGGGTGCAGGGCGTACTTGGACGGGTCACTGGCCTTGCCCTCCGGGATCGGACCAATGGCCGGGAACGCACCCCAGTACGGCATGTCTGGGAACGGCTTGGACATCTCGATCGTCAGCTTGTTGCCGGCGATCGTGACGCCGCTGTAGTTGCTGTTCGAGGAGTAGGGACCCTTGTACTTGGCGCCCCCCTTGAAGTAGTCGTTGCTGTAGGCAGCGCCCTCGGGGAACGTCGCCCGGTCGAAGGACCGCTTGATGCCGAACGCGATGTCCTTGGGGGTGACCGGGGTGCCGTTCTCGTACTTCACGCCCTCGCGGATCGTGAACGTCCACTCCGTGAAGTCGTCGTTGGGAGTACCCAGGTCGGTCGCCAGGTCGGGGATGAGAACCATCTGGCCGTCCTCGTAGACGTACTGCGTCAACGACCGGACGACGAGGCTCGACAGAATCGATGCGGTGTTGGTGTAGTAGGCCTCGGACGGGTCCATCGAGTTCAGACCAGCGACGCTGATGACCTTGACGGTGCCACCCGCCTTTGCACCGGAGATCTCCGGTGCTGGACCATCACTTCTGTTGGGGTCAGTACCCGCGCCGGCGTTGCCTCCCGTCTGGAATGTTCCGCTATCCACATTGGGACCGTCGCTCGAGCCGCCACAGGCAGCCAGAGCCATCAGTCCCAAAGTGGAGACGGCAATGATCGGTTTCTTCAACCGCATGTCCTACCCACCCTTTCGTTGGTTGGTTGTGCTTCTCTCGCTCACCGGCAACCGGTCAGCGACGAGTCTTGGGGTCGAACGCATCTCGAATCGAGTCGCCCAACAGGTTCAGCGCCACGACGAGGATCGTCACGGCGAACACCGGCGCGTACAGGTACAGCGGATAGGTGTCGTAGTAGTCCGACGCCCGGAGGATGGTCTGACCGAGCGACGGGAAGCCAGTGATACCGATGCCGAGGAAGGACAGACCGGCCTCAGCCGCGACGTAGCCGGGCAGGGTCAGCGAGATCGAGACGACGATCGGCGCGATCAGGTTCGGGAGCAGCTCCTTGAACAGGATGCGGCGCGTGGGTGCACCGAGCACCTGCGCCGACTGGACGAACTCGCGTTCTCGCAGCGACAGCACCTGGCCTCGCACGAGCCGGGCGAGATACATCCAGCCGAAGATCACCAGAACCGACATCAGCGAGAAGAACTGCACCCACTTGAGCCTGTCCTCCTGGGTGGCGAACTTCGAGGTGATGATCGGGGCCAGCGCCAGCGCGCCGAGGATGAAGGGGAAGGACAGGAACAGGTCGATGACGAAGGAGATGATCCGGTCGAGCCAACCGTGTGCGAAGCCGGCCATGAGACCCATCACGATGCCGATGATCGTGCTGAAGACGGTGGCGCCCAACGCGATGCCGAGCGAGACGCGAAGGCCGTAGACGAGCCGGGCCAGGTTGTCGTACGCCGTGCGCGGGGCGAGGCCGAGGGGATGGTCCCAGGTGAACGGGTGGAACGGGGGGCCGACGTTCGGATACGTCAGCTCGAGGTCTGCCGCACCGTTGGTGGCATACGGACCGTCGATGCCGAAGGCCTTGCAGATGAGGGGGGCGAAGATGGCGGCGAGGACCAGCATCATCACGATCGAGCCCGAGATCAACGCAAGCTTGTCCTTGCGTAACCGCTCGAGCGCGATGCGACTCGGGGAGCGGCCGGTGATCTTCTTCCCGGACGGGTCAATGGGGGGCTCTACATCGTCGTCTCCGGGGCCGAGGGTCTCTAGATCGGCAACGGTCATCATGGCCTTTCCTTGCCCTCTCGTCGGCTGCTCAGGTGCAGGTCTCGCCGGGGCCGCAGAGTGTGCAGCCGAGAGGACTCTAATCCACCGCCTGTTTCCTTAGAGGTCCCACGAGGTAACGGTTTGGGAACAAGCCGTTCACATGGCCTGCCCGATCAGCCCGTTTTGTCCGCGCCCTCGGTCGGTCCGCCCGCCGGCGCCGGCACGGCGTCGACTCCGGCCTCCCTGCGCTGGGCGGCGGTGATCGGGCTGGGCGCCCCCGTGAGCGGGTCGCCGCCCGACGCGGTCTTCGGGAACGCGATGACGTCCCGGATGCTGTCGGCGCCGGCCAGCAGGGCTACCAACCGATCGATGCCCAGAGCGATGCCGCCGTGCGGCGGCGGCCCGTAGGAGAAGGCGTCGAGCAGGAAGCCGAACTGGCCGGTGGCCTCCTCCGGTGACAGGCCGATCACGTCGAAGACGCGCTGCTGCATCTCGGAGCGGTGGATACGGATCGAGCCGCCGCCGATCTCGGACCCGTTGAGCACGATGTCGTAGGCGCGCGACAGCGCCTCCCCCGGCCGTTGCTCGAAGTCGGCAGCATGAGCTTCGATGGGCGCGGTGAAGGGGTGGTGGATCGCGGTCCAGCCGGTGCCGCCGCCGTCGAGGTCGATCCGCTCGAACATCGGGGCGTCGACGACCCAGACGAACTGCCAGGCCTCGTGGTCGATCAGGTCGCAGCGCTCGCCGACCTCCAGCCGGGCGGCGGCCAGTAACCCCAGCGCGTCCGTTCTCTTGCCGGCCGCGAAGAAGATGCAGTCACCGGGTTGAGCACCCGCGTGCTCGGCGAGTCCCGCCCGTTCGGTGTCCGAGAGGTTCTTCGCGACAGGCCCTCCGAGCTCACCGTCTGCCTGGACGAGGACATAGGCGAGACCCTTGGCCCCCCGTGACCGGGCCCACTCCTGCCAGGCGTCGAGCTCCTTGCGGGGTTGCGACCCGCCGCCGGGCATGACCACGGCCCCCACGTAGTGGTCGTCGGTCGATGGCTGGAAGACCCGGAACGGGGTGTCGGCGAAGTACTCGGTGAACTCCACGAGCTCGCATCCGAACCGGAGGTCCGGTCGGTCGATACCGAAGCGTCTCATCGCCTCCTCGTACGTCATCCGTGGGATCGGCAGCTGCACCTCGTGACCGTGGACCTCCCGCCACAGCCGGACGATGAGCTCCTCGACGAGGGACTGGACGTCCTCGGCCTCGCAGAAGCTCATTTCGACGTCGAGCTGGGTGAACTCGGGCTGCCGGTCGGCGCGGAAGTCCTCGTCACGGAAACACCGGGCGATCTGGAAGTAGCGTTCCATCCCGGCCACCATCAGCAGCTGTTTGAACAGCTGCGGGGACTGCGGCAGCGCGTACCAAGCTCCGGGCTGTAGCCGGACCGGGACGAGGAAGTCACGGGCGCCTTCGGGAGTCGAGCGGGTGAGGTATGGCGTCTCGATGTCGAGGAAGTCGTGCTCGGCCATCACCTCGCGGATGATCCGCGTGACGGCCGCGCGCAGCCTGATGTTGGCGGCCATGTCGTGGCGCCGCAGGTCGAGGTAGCGGTACTTCAGCCGTACCTCTTCGTTGACAGGGGTGGTGTGGTGCTCCTCGACCGGGAACGGCAGTGCCGCGGCCTCGCTCAGGACCACGACGTCATGCACCACGACCTCGATCTCGCCGGTCGGCAGAGCCGGGTTGGCGTTGCCGGCCGGCCTGGCGGTGACCTCGCCCGTGACCGCAAGGCAGAACTCGTTGCGGAGCGGCCTGGCCGCCTCCTCGTCGCGGATGACCACCTGCGCCAGCCCGCTCCCGTCGCGCAGGTCGAGGAAGGCAACGCCACCGTGGTCTCGTCGCCGAGCGACCCAGCCGGCGAGGGTGACGGTCTGTCCGACATGCTCGGCACGCAGGCTGCCTGCGTCGTGGGTGCGGATCACTGGGTCTCTCCTTGGAGCGCGTGCTGCGCCGGGTTGATGATGCGAGGTCTGAGGTCCTCCACCGGTGGCGTCCAGGTGGTGGCGTCGGCCGGCTGCTGGTCGCCGGAGCGGATGTCACGCACCTGGTCGCCCTCGCCGCTGCCCTCGTCCGCCGGGAACCAGACGAACGGGATGCCCCGCCGGTCGGCGTGCCGGATCTGCTTCCCGTACTTGGCCGCGCTCGGCGCGACCTCGCTCGGGATGCCCCGCGCGCGCAGCGCCCGCGCGACGGCTCGCACCCGGACGCGGGCGGCTTCATCCGGGAGCGCCACCAGGACAGCAGACGGCACCGACCGGTCGGCGTCGAGGAGGCCGCGCGCCACCAGCGGAGCCACGAGTCGGGTGATCCCCAAGGAGATGCCGACACCCGGGTAGGTCGAGCGGCCGTCAGCGGCCAACGCGTCGTAGCGTCCGCCGGCGCAGATCGACAGGGATCCGAGGATGTCCATGCGGCCTTCGAACACCGTGCCCGTGTAGTAGTCGAGCCCCCGCGCGATCTGCAGGTCGGCCACGACGCTGAACTGGTCGGACCGCGTGTGCGTCGTCGACTCCACGGCTCTGACGAGATCCGAGAGTCCCTCGTCGAGGAGCTCGTGCTCGATACCGAGCTCCCGGACCTGGTCGGCGAACCCGGCGTCGGTGCCCTTGATGGAGGCCAAAGCCAGGCACTGCCCGGCCTGCTCGTCGCTCAGGCCTTGGTCGAGCAGCAGGGTGCGGACGCCATCAGGGCCGATCTTGTCGAGCTTGTCCATCGCCCGGATCACATCGACCACCGGGGTCCCTTCGTCGATACCGAGCCCTAGGTAGAAGCCCTGGATCAGCTTGCGGTTGTTGACGTGCAGGGTCAGTGGCGGCACGGGAAGCCGGCTCATCGCCTCGGCCATCACCTCGAGCACTTCGATGTCTGCCTCGAAGCCCAAGGTGTCGCGCCCGATGATGTCGATGTCGGCCTGGGTGAACTCGCGGTAACGCCCCTCCTGGGGCCGCTCGCCACGCCAGCAGCGCTGGATCTGGTATCGGCGGAAGGGGAAGGCGAGCTGACCCTGGTGCTCGACCACGTAGCGGGCGAGCGGAACGGTCAGGTCGAAGTGCAGCCCCAGCCCAGGTCCATCGTCGTCGTCATCGTCGGCGTGCAGGCGTCGCAGGACGTAGACCTCGTTGGACGTCTCGCCCTTGCGCAGCAGCTGGTCGAGTGGCTCGACGAAGCGCGTCTCCAGCGACGCGAAACCGTGCAGCTCGAACGTCTCGCGGAGGCTGTCGATGATGGCGACCTCGGCCGCGCGCTGGCTCGGGAGGAACTCGGGGAAGCCGCTCAAGGCGGAGGGACGACTCACGACGGCGTACCTGTCGGACGGGTAGCCGGCTGCAGGTCCAGCAGGTACGGGTTGGTGGCGCGCTCGCGCCCGATCGAGGTCTGCCCACCGTGGCCGGGCAGGACGACGATGGCGTCGTCGAGCGGCAGGACCTTGGCCGCCAGACTGCGGAGCATGGTGGGGTGGTCCCCGCCGGGCAGGTCGGTGCGCCCGATGGAGCCGGCGAACAGCAGGTCACCGGAGAACATCACCTCCGGCACCTCCTCCGGTCCCTGGTAGGGGGCGCGGAACGTGACGGAGCCCGCCGTGTGGCCCGGGGTGTGGTCGACGGCGAAGTCGATGCCGGCCAGGGTGAGGGTGGTCAGGTCGGTCAGCTCCCGCAGGTCATCGGGCTCGGTGAACGTGTGCGCGCCGCCGAGCATCCCGCTGAGCATCGCCACCGTCTCGGGTGAGATGCCCGCGCCGGGGTCGGTCAGCAGGTGTCGGTCGCCCGGGTGAATGTAGGCGGTGGCGTCGTACGCACCCGCGACCGGCGTGACCGACCACATGTGGTCGATGTGCCCATGGGTCATCAGCACCGCCGCAGGTCGGAGCCGGTGCTCGCGAACCACGTCGGCGACGCCTGAAGCAGCCTCGTAGCCGGGGTCGACGACGACGCACTCCTCGCCGGGGCCGGAGGCGACGACGTAGCAGTTCGTGGCCCAGGGCCCCGCTGGGAACCCGGCAATGAGCACGGACACACCTCTTCCTTTGTTTCCCGCTGTTTGTTGCTGTCTCGTGCGGTTGGCGAGCCCAGGCAGCCTATCGAGCGCGAACCGGTCGCTCGCGCCCGCTCCCCGCGGAGCAGCAACACATTGGTCACGATCGGCACGGCGTGCACGGCCCCTGAACCTGTCCTCTTAGACTGGTCCACCGGTCGTCCGGGTCGCGGAGGTACGTGTGGTTACGAGCAAGCAGCGTCAGCGCCAGCTGGCGCGCGCCAAGTGGCAGCGTCAGCAGTATCGACGCCTGCGGACGGCCAGCCGCCAACGCAAGATCGCGGTGGTGCTCGGGGTCGTCTTCGCGGTGGTGGCCGTGGTGTTGCTCGCCCTGCTCGTCAAGAACATCGTCTCCGATGAGCAGTCGCGCTCGCCGGGGGTGCCGACCGACACGTTCAGTACCGACCTGCTGTCACCTTCGCGGAACACCGACAGCCCGACACCCACCCAGCCGACCACATCCGCGCCGACCAAGCCGACAAGTACGAAGCCGTCCACGACCGGGGGGAACTGATGACCGAGGCACCCGAGCCCGCTGACTTCGGGCGCGTCGATGCTGACGGAACCGTCTACGTCCGGACGGCCGACGGTGAACGGGTGGTCGGTCAGTGGCCCGACGGCGATCCAGAGGCTGCTCTCACGTTCTATCGGAACCGCTATGACGGTCTCGTCGTCGAGGTCGATCTGCTCGAGCAGCGCATCGCGGCCGGCTCGCTCACCCCTGAGGATGCCACCGCCACCGTCAAGAAGGTGCGCGCGCTCGTGGTCGACGCACAGGCGGTGGGAGACCTGGCGAGCCTCGTGGCCCGGCTGGACGCGTTGGCCCCGGTGATCGCCGCGCGGCGAGACGCTCGCCGCGCCGAGCGTGCAGCCAAAGCAGACGAGGCCAAGCGCGACAAGCAGCGGATCGCCGAGGAGGCCGAGCGGCTGGCGGCCGGCAGCGACTGGCGCAACGGGGCCAACCGGCTGCGTGAGCTGCTGACCTCATGGAAGGTGCTGCCGCGCATCGACAAGCCCAGCGACGACGAGCTGTGGCACCGCTTCTCGTCCGCTCGTACGACGTACACGCGCCGGCGCAAGCAGCACTTCGCCGAGCTGAACGAGCGTCGCGACGGTGCACGCGTGGTCAAGGAGAAGCTCGTCGTCGAGGCCGAGTCGCTGGCTGACTCGACCGACTGGGCGTCGACGGCCCGGGCCTACCGGGACCTCATGGCTCAGTGGAAGGCAGCCGGTCCGGCGCAGAAGGACGTTGACGACGCCCTCTGGAAGCGGTTCCGTGGCGCTCAGGACACTTTCTTCGGAGCTCGCGATGCAGCCAACACGGCGCTCGACCAGGAGTACGCCGCCAACGCCGAGGTCAAGCGGGGCCTGCTCGTGCAGGCCGAGGCGCTGCTGCCCGTCCAGGACCACAAGGGGGCACGCGAGCAGTTCCGCGAGCTCGCCGAGAAGTGGGACGCCGCAGGCAAGGTGCCGCGACAGGACATGAAGGACCTCGAGGGGCGCTTCAAGAAGGTCGAGCAGGCGGTGCGGGGCGCCGAGGACGACCAGTGGCGGCGGAGCAACCCGGAGGCCTATGCCCGGGCCTCAGACACCGTCGCGCAGCTCGAGACCTCAATCGCCACGCTGCAGTCGAAGCTCGAGAAGGCCGAGGCCGCCGGCAAGGACAAGGCGGCCGAGCAGGCCAAGGCCGACATCGAGGCGCGCCAGTCCTGGCTCGACGAGGCCCGCAAGGCCCTCACCGAGTTCTCTTCCTGACCTGACGCCGCAGATCGCCGCCTGACCGGTCGCGGGGGTTATTGGGTGACGCGGTAGGCGTCAAAGACCCCATCCACGGTGCGGACGGCCTTAAGGACGTGACCGAGGTGCGTGGGGTCGGCCATCTCGAACGTGAAGCGGCTCTTGGCGATCCGGTCGCGGGTCGTGGCCACCGACGCCGACAGGATGTTGACGTGGACGTCGGACAGCACGCGGGTGATGTCGGACAGCAAGCGGGCCCGGTCGAGCGCCTCGACCTGGATGGCGACCAGGAACATGGACTGCGCGGTCGGAGCCCACTCCACCTCGACCATCCGCCCCTCCTGGGCCTTCAGGCTGGCGATGTTGGTGCAGTCGCCGCGGTGCACCGAAACCCCGGCGCCGCGGGTCACGAAGCCGATGATGTCGTCGCCCGGGACCGGCGTGCAGCATCGGGCGAGCTTGACCCAGATGTCGGTGATGCCCTTGACGATGACGCCGGCGTCGCCGCGTGGTGAACGCTTGCGTCGCTCGCGCTCGGTGGTGATCTTGACCGTCTCGGCGGCTTCGTCCGCCGCAGCGTCGTCTCCACCGAAGAGCTCGAGGATCCGGCGTACGACGGTCTGCGCGGTCGTGTTGCCCTCCCCCACGGCGGCGTACAAGGCGGTCACGTCGGGGTGGTGGAGGTCAGAGGCGACCGCTGCGAGCGTGTCGTGGGTCAGCATGCGCTGCAGCGGCAGCCCCTCGCGGCGCATGAACCGGGCGATGGCCTCCTTGCCCTGCTCGATGGCTTCCTCGCGGCGCTCCTTGGTGAAGAAGTGCTTGATCTTGTTGCGGGCCCGCGGGCTGCGGACGAACGTCAACCAGTCGCGGCTCGGCCCGGCGTTCTGGGCCTTGGACGTGAAGACCTCGACGACGTCACCGTTGTCGAGCTCGGACTCGAGAGGCACGAGTCGGCCGTTGACGCGCGCGCCGATGCAGCGGTGGCCGACCTCGGTGTGGATGGCGTAGGCGAAGTCGACCGGCGTGGACCCGGTCGGCAATGCGATGACCTCTCCGCGCGGGGTGAAGACGTAGACCTCGGCAGAGTTGATCTCGAAGCGGAGCGAGTCGAGGAACTCACCGGGATCCTCGGTCTCGCGTTGCCAGTCCATGAGCTGACGAACCCAGGTCATGTCGCCGGTGCCTTCGTGGGGGCCACTCTGGTCGGTGTCGAGGCCGGCCCGGCCGTCTTCCTTGTACTTCCAGTGCGCGGCGACGCCGTACTCCGCGCGACGGTGCATGGCGAACGTTCGGATCTGCAGCTCGACCGGCTTCCCGCCGGGACCGATCACGGTGGTGTGTAGCGACTGGTACATGTTGAACTTCGGCATCGCCACGAAGTCCTTGAAGCGGCCGGGCACCGGGTTCCAGCGGGCGTGCAGGACACCCAGGGCCGCGTAGCAGTCGCGCAGGGTGTCGGTGAGGACTCGGATGCCGACGAGGTCGTAGATGTCGGTGAACTCGCGGCCGCGGACGATCATCTTCTGGTAGATCGAGTAGTAGTGCTTGGGGCGGCCGGTGACCGACGCCTTGATCTTGGCGCCGCGCAGGTCCTGCTGCACCTGGTCAATCACGGTCGCCAGGAACTCGTCGCGGGCCGGAGCGCGCTCGGCTACGAGCCGCACGATCTCGTCGTAGACCTTCGGGTGCAGCGTCGCGAACGAAAGGTCCTCGAGCTCCCACTTGATCGTGTTCATGCCGAGCCGGTGCGCCAGCGGCGCGTAGATCTCGAGCGTCTCGCTGGCGATGCGTTCCTGAGTGACCTGGCGCAGGAACCGCAGCGTCCGCATGTTGTGGAGCCGGTCGGCGAGCTTGATGACGAGGACACGGATGTCCTTGCTCATCGCGACGATCATCTTGCGGATGGTCTCGGCCTGCGCCGAGTCGCCGTAGCTGACCTTGTCGAGCTTGGTGACCCCGTCGACGAGCTGGGCCACCTCGTCGCCGAAGTCGAGCCGGAGCTGGTCGAGGGTGTAGGCGGTGTCCTCGACCGTGTCGTGCAGCAACGAGGCGCACAAGGTCGGTGGGGTCATGCCCAGCTCGGCGAGGATCGTGGTGACCGCGAGGGGGTGCGTGATGTACGGGTCGCCGCTGCGACGGGTCTGCCCGTGATGGTGCAGCTCGGCGGTCTTGTACGCCTTCTCGATGATCGCCAGGTCGGCCTTCGGGTGGGTCCCCCGGACGATGGCGAACAGCGGCTCGAGGACGGGTTCGGACCCGCTCGTACGACCGATCCGGGCCAGCCGCGTGCGCATCCTCGTCGGCGCTGCGGTGCTCTCACTGGCTACCGGTTCGTCGGTGGTGGGAACGAGAACCTCGTCGGCCACGCAGTACTCCTGCCCATGTGCCGTATGTCGCTGTCCGAAAGTTCAGTCTACGGGGTGGGCGTCCCTGTTGAGAACGCTCGCGTCAGGCGGTCATGAGCGAGGTGAACGTGCGTCCGACGAGCTTGTCACGCCCGCGCAGGAACCCGAGCTCGATGAGGACCGCGACGCCCGAGACGTGGGCTCCACTGCGTTCGACGAGAGCGATCGTCGCCACGGCGGTCCCGCCGGTAGCCAGCACGTCATCGATGACGAGCACCCGCTCACCCGGGACGAAGGCGTCCTGGTGGACCTCCAGGGTCGCCTCGCCGTACTCCAGCGCGTAGGACTCGACGTGGGTGGCACCGGGGAGCTTCCCCTCCTTGCGGACGGGTACGAACCCAGCGCCCAGCACCAGCGCCACCGGAGCACCCAGGATGAAGCCGCGGGCCTCGATGCCGACGACCTTGTCGACGACCACCGCTCCGGAGTCGTCTCGACCGGCTGCAGCCAACGCTTCGACCACCAGCGTGAACGCGTCGTGGTCGGCCAGCAGAGGTGCGATGTCCTTGAAGACCACTCCCGGTTCAGGGAAGTCCGGCACGTCGCGGACGAGCGTCGACAACGCCCGTTCGAGATCCGCACGGACCGGGGTGGTCACCGCTTGCCGCGCCTGGACCGCGTCTGGCGTTTTGGCTGCGCGCGCTTGGCCGCGTTGCCGCTCATCGGGCGTGCGGGCGCCTTGGTCACGGCGACTGGCGCTGGTCGGTCCGCGACGGCATCGCCGTCGGAAGCGTCGTCTGCGGCAGGTGCCGGCACGGCGTGGCGTTGCTCTGACGTGCGCCGGGCGAACACCCGCTTGGCCTGCGCCTGCATCGCCGGCTCGCGCATCTTCAGCTGCGCGAGCAGCGGCGTCGCGATGAAGATCGAGGAGTAGGCACCGGCCGCCATCCCGACGAAGAGCGCCAATGCGAGGTCCTTGAGCGGTCCGGAGCCCAGCTGGAACGTGCCGACATACAGGATGGCTCCGACCGGCAGCAGCGCCGCAACCGAGGTGTTGATCGACCGGACCAGCGTCTGGTTGACGGCCAGGTTGGCACCTTCGGCGTACGTGCGCCGCGTCGAGGCGACGATGTTTCGGGTGTTCTCACGCACCTTGTCGAACACGACGACTGTGTCGTACAGCGAGTAGCCCAGGATCGTCAGCAGACCGGTGACGGTCGCCGGGGTGACCTCGAAGCCGGTCAGGGAGTAGACGCCGATCGTGATGGTGAGGTCATGGGCAAGCGCGACGATCGCGGCGACCGACATTCGCCATTCTCGGAAATACGCCCAGATGAAGATGACCACCAGGATCACGAAGACGATGAGCCCCGTGAAGGCCTTCTTCGCGATCGCCTGCCCCCAGGTCGGCCCGATCGAGGAGGAGCTGACCTCGGTCGACCCCTCCTTGGTGAGAGTCTCGGAGATGACGTTGATCTCGTCGAGGGTCAACGGCTTGGTCTGCACCCGTACGGAGTCGTTGTTGGACGCGACCACGACAGGGTTCTTCGCCGCCGTGATGCCGGTGTCGACCACGGCGGTCGAGATCCGCTCGACCTGGGCCGAGGGGTTCGCCATATTGGCCTGGAACTCCACACCACCCTTGAACTCGAGGCCGAAGTTGAGCCCCCGCACCAGGAGCGACGTGACCGCGATCGCCAGGATCGCCAGCGAGACCAGGTACCAGGTCTTGCGGCGCTCGACGAAGTCGATCTTGACCTTGCCCTGGTAGAGCGCGGCACCGATCTCCCCGAACTTGGACATCAGGCCTCCCCTCCCGTTGCGCGCGGCGTCTTCGCCAGCGCGGGCATTCCGAGGTGCTGCCGATCAAGACCCGACCATTTGTGGCCCTGGCCGAAGAACTTCGTCCGTGCCAGCATCGTGACCATCGGCTTGGTGAAGAAGAACACCACGAAGATGTCGATGAACGTCGTGAGGCCGAGGGCGAAGGCGAAGCCCTTGACGACGCCGATGGCGAAGATGAACAGCACGACGGCGGCCAGCAACGACACCGTGTCGGCGGCCACGATCGTCATCCGGGCTCGCGCCCATCCGGTCTCGACCGAGGTCCGGAGCGTTCGCCCGTCGCGTACTTCGTCACGCAATCGCTCGAAGTACACGATGAAGGAGTCCGCCGTGATACCCACCGCGACGATCAGGCCGGCGATACCGGGCAGCGTCAGGGTGAAGCCGTAGGCATGGCCCAGCAGCAGCACGCACGAGTACGTGATGAGTCCGGCGATGAGGAGAGAGGCGATCACGACGAGACCCAGCCCGCGGTAGTACAGCAGGCAGTAGACCACCACGAGGATGAGGCCGATGATGCCGGCGACGATCCCGGCGTTGAGCTGGTTGCTCGCCAGCTGCGGACCTTCGTCGGACCGGCCCTGGATGATGAACGACAACGGCAGCGCGCCGTACTTCAGCGAGTTCGCGAGGCTCTTGGCGGAGTCCTGCGTGAAGCCGTTCGACCCTCCGCCGGAGATCTCGGCGCGACCGCCCAAGATCGGCTGGTCATTGGTCGGCGCGGAGAGGACCTTGCCGTCGAGCACGATCGCGAGCTGCTGGCCCGTGCCCGCGATCCTCGAGGTGGTGTCGCCGAACTCATTGGTTCCCTTGCCGTTGAACTCGACGTTCACGACGTACTCGACGCCCTGCTGCGGGATGCCGTAGCTGGCGTCCTTGACATCGGTGCCCTGGACCATGGTCGGACCCAACAGATACTTGTTGCCGTCGCTGTCGCACGCCAGCAAGGGCTGGCTCGGCACGTCGATCTGCGGCGAGGGCTGCCCCACCCCGGGGCACTGGAACTGCGAGAGCTTCACCAGCCAGTCCTGGGGCGGGTTCTGCGTCCAGGCGTAGGGGTCGGTGATGTCGACGAGGTCGGGTGGCAGCAGGACCACGGGCGGACCGGTCGTCGGACCGCTCGGCGCCGTCGGCTCGGTCGAGGTGCCACCAGTCGTAGGCGCCGTCGTGCTGTCGCCGGTGGTCGGCGACGTCGTGGTGTCCTCGAGCCAAGGAGCCGCGACCCGGTTCTTGCTCGGCCCGGTCGACTGCGACGTGGACGACGGGCCTTGGGTGGCGGCACTGCTCGGCGCCGTCGACGACGGTGATGTCGAGGAGGGCGACGTCGGTGGGGGGCCACTGGTCGGTGCCGGAGTCGTGGCACCGGGCGGCGTGCCGGGGATCTCCTGCGCAACCAGTCGGAAGCGCAACTGAGCCGTCGAGCCAATCGTGCGCTCGAGGTTCTTGTCGACCTTGCCGGGGATCTCGACGATGATGATGTCGCTGCCCTGGGTGGTCACCTGGGCTTCGGAGACACCGGCACCGTTGACCCGGCTGCTGATGATGTCGACAGCCTGGTCGAGCTTGTCGCTGGTGATCGAGCCGCCACCGCTGGACTTGGCCTGCAACGTGATGCGGGTGCCCCCCTGGAGGTCCAGGCCGAGCTTGGGCTTCCAGTTGCCGATCGCCGCGGTGGCGCCGTACATCACCCCGATGACCAGCAGGAAGACGACCAGGGTGCGCCCTGGTCGTGACGTCTTGGTCGCCACGTCAGTTCGCTCCCGTGCTCGTGCCCTCGGGGCCGACGTCGGCCGCGTCGGTCTCGGCCGCCGCGTCAATGTCGGTGCCGGCAGCCGCGTCGGCGGAGCCGGCCGGGTCGCGGAGGATCTCGCCGATGGCACCGCGGTGGACCGTGAGAACGACGCCGTCGGAGACAGTCACCTGGGCGCGGTCACCGTCGAGCCCGGTGATCGAGCCGAAGATGCCGCTGGTCAGCATGACGTCGTGACCGACCTCGAGCGACGCCTGCAGCGACTCGACCTGGCGGGCTCGCCTGCGGGCGGGCCGGATCACCAGGACGTACACCAGCACGATCATCAAGACGATGAACAGCATCTGGAATTGGGCGTCAGGACTCACCTGTTGACTCCTTGTTGCGACCGGCACCGGTGGGCGCGCTGATCGACTCGGGGACATGGCACGAGGGGCCGGTTCACGGCCAAAGGCGGAGTCTAACTGCACCGCGGTCATTCTCCGAGTCGGAGGCACCCGCGCGTGTCCTTTTCGTGACTCCCGCCGGCGTGGCTCCGGAGTCAGTCGTCATCGACCTCGGCGTCCTCGTCGGGCTCGAACAGCACGTCCTGCCCGGCCATGGCGGCTCCTCTGGGCACCGGCATGCGCAGGTGCTCCCACGCCGCGGGTGTCGCGACTCGCCCGCGAGGCGTCCGGGCGAGGTAACCACGCCTGACCAGGAACGGCTCGGCGACCTCCTCGACGGTCTCCCGCTCTTCGCCCACGGCCACGGCGAGGGTGCCGAGACCCACCGGACCGCCACCGAAGCGGCGGCACAGCGCATCGAGCACCGCCCGGTCGAGGCGGTCGAGCCCGGCCTCGTCGACCTCGAACAGCGCCAGCGCGTCGCGCGCCAGCCCACGCGTGACGTTGCCGTCCGCGCGTACCTGGGCGAAATCCCGGACCCGCCGCAGCAGCCGGTTGGCTATCCGCGGCGTACCTCGGGAGCGCGAGGCGATCTCGTGCGCGCCGTCGGTGTCGACCTCGACGCCCAGCAACCGAGCAGAACGGTCGACGATCTGGTGCAGCTCGTGCACCTCGTAGAACTCCAGGTGCCCGGTGAACCCGAACCGGTCCCGCAGGGGACCGGGCAGCAACCCGGCCCGGGTGGTAGCACCGACCAGCGTGAACGGCGGGATCTCCAGCGGGATAGCCGTGGCACCGGGGCCCTTGCCGACCACGACGTCGACGCGGAAGTCCTCCATCGCCATGTACAACATCTCCTCGGCGGGCCGGGACATCCGGTGGATCTCGTCGAGGAACAGCACCTCACCGTCGGCGAGCCCGGACAGGATCGAGGCCAGGTCTCCCGCGTGCTGGATCGCCGGGCCACTGGTGACCCGCATCGGGGCGTCGAGCTCAGCGGCGATGATCATGGCCATCGTCGTCTTCCCGAGGCCGGGCGGACCGGACAACAGCACGTGGTCGGGACAGCCGCCTCGCCCGCGGGCCGCTGCCAGCACGAGCCCGAGCTGCTCGCGGACCCGCTCCTGCCCGATGATCTCGTCGAGCGTGCGCGGGCGCAGCGCCGCCTCGACGGCGCGCTCGTCACCGTCAGCGCCACCGATGTGGTTGCGCCCCGCATCGGCGCGCGGATCGATCAGCCCGCGTCCGGCATCGGCGCGTGGATCGAGCTGAGCCTGTACGTCATCCATGTCGCTCACGCCCTCGACAGCGACCGTAGAGCGGCACGGAGCAGCTCGGCGACCGGTGCCGGCTCACCATCGGACAGCGACTCGGCAGCCATCGGAGCGACGGAGTCGACGGCGGCGTCGGCTTCCTTCACCGACCAGCCGAGCCCGAGGAGCCCGGCGCGGACCTGTTCACGCCAGTCGTCGCCGCCGCGCATCGAGTCATGGGTGGGTCGTCCGTCGCCCGTGGGGGCGCCGATGCGGTCCTTGAGCTCGAGCACGATGCGTTGCGCTCCCTTGCGCCCGATGCCCGGCACCTTGCAGAGCGAGACGAGGTCTTCGGTGGCCACCGCACGTCGAAGCTCGTCCGGCCCGTGGACGGCCAGCATGGCCTGCGCGAGCTTGGGTCCGACGCCGCTCGCTGTCTGCAACAGCTCGAAGAGCCCCCGCTCGTCGTAGTCGGAGAAGCCGAACAGGGTCAGCGAGTCCTCGCGCACGACCATCGACGTGGCCAGCGTCGCTTCGTGACCGACCCGCAGTGCTGCGAGTGCGCCGGGCGTGCACATGACGAGCATGCCGACGCCGCCGACCTCGATGACAGCGGAGTCGACGAAGACGGCCGACACGTTGCCGCGGACGAAAGCGATCATCGGCCGGCTCCTCGTGCTGCCTTGGCGAGTGCAGCGTCGATGCGGTCGGTCGCAGCACCGCGCCAGATGTGACACATCGCGAGCGCCAGCGCGTCGGCAGCGTCGGCCGTAGCCGGCCGGACGTCGAGGCGGAGGAGTCGGGTGACCATCGTGGTCACCTGGTCCTTGTTGGCACGTCCGCTGCCGGTCACCGCCGCCTTCACTGCGCTGGGCGTGTGCAACGCGACCGGTAGGCCGCGCCGGGCTGCCGCCACGATCGCGATCCCGGACGCCTGGGCGGTGCCCATCACGGTGCGGACGTTGTGCTGGGAAAAGACGCGCTCGACGGCGACGGCGTCGGGCCGATAGGTGTCGAGCCACTCCTCGAGGCCGGCCTCGATCGCCACGAGTCGGCTGCCCAGGTCGGCGTCCGAAGGCGTCCGGATGACGTCAGCTGCCACCGCCCGCAGCGGGCGAGAGGCCTCCCCTTCGACGACCCCCAGGCCGCATCGCGTGAGCCCCGGGTCGACGCCCAACACCCTCACGTCGTCCTCCTCCGTCGCGGCAACCTGGACCGAACAGATGTTCGACCGCCACCAAGGTAGCCCGCGAGGCTCGCGCAGCGCGGCAGCGACGCGCCCGGAGCCGCGATCGGTGCGACGGGTCAGACGAGCTGGGCCAGGACCTCGTCGGACACGTCGAAGTTGCCGAACACGTTCTGGACGTCGTCGGAGTCCTCGAGCGACTCGATCAGCCGGAACACCTTGCCGGCGACGTCCTTGTCGACCTCGACGGTGATGCTCGGGACGAAGGACGCCTCGGCCGACTCGTAGTCGAGCCCGGCGCCCTGGAGCGCAGTCCGCACGGTCACGAGGTCGGTCGGCTCACAGATCACCTCGAAGGAGTCGCCGAGGTCGTTGACCTCCTCGGCGCCGGCGTCGAGCACTGCGTCGAGGACGGCGTCCTCGGTGGCCTCGACGTCGTTCTCCTCGTTGAGCCGCGGCACGATGATGACGCCCTTGCGCGTGAACATGTACGCGACGGAGCCCGCGTCGGCCATCGATCCGCCACCCCGCGTCATCGCGGTACGGACCTCGCCGGCAGCACGGTTGCGGTTGTCGCTCAGGCACTCGATGAGCAACGCGACGCCGCCGGGGGCATACCCCTCGTACATGATCGTCTGGTAGTCGGCTCCCCCGGCCTCGAGACCGGAGCCACGCTTGACGGCGCGGTCGATGTTGTCGTTGGGAACCGAGGACTTCTTCGCCTTCTGGATGGCGTCGTACAACGTCGGGTTGCCGGCCGCGTCACCTCCACCGGTGCGGGCCGCCACCTCGATGTTCTTGATGAGCTTGGCGAAGAGCTTTCCGCGCTTGGCGTCGATCGCGGCCTTCTTGTGCTTGGTGGTCGCCCATTTCGAGTGGCCGGACATGCCTGCGGAACTCCTTAGCGGTCGCGTACGAGGTCGACGAAGTACCGGTGCACCCGGTCGTCGTGGGTGATCTCGGGGTGGAACGAGGTGGCCATGACGACGCCCTGGCGCACCGCGACGATCCTACCGGCGGCCGCCCCGGAGGCGACGGTGGCGAGCACGTCGACGTCGGCGCCGACCTTCTCGACCCACGGTGCCCGGATGAACAACGCATGGAACGGCTCGTCGAAGGGCGCGAAGTCGACGTCGCTCTCGAACGAGTCGACCTGGCGGCCGAACGCGTTGCGACGTACGACGACGTCGAGTCCTCCCAGGGTCTGCTGCCCAGCGACACCGCCCTCGATCCGATCGGCGAGCAGGATCATCCCGGCGCAGGTGCCGAGCGCGGGCATACCCGAGCGAAGCCGCTCCTGAAGGGGTTCGAACATCTCGAAGACCGTGGCCAGCTTGTGCATGGTGGTGGACTCACCGCCGGGCAGCACCATCGCGTCGACACCGGCCAGCTCACCGGGTCGGCGTACGGGGACCGCCGATGCACCGGCATCGGTCAACATGCGCAGGTGCTCGCGCACGTCTCCCTGCAGCGCAAGGACGCCGATCGTCGGTGAGTTGGTCACGGCTCCATCGTAGGTGCGGGCAGCGCTGGCCCCGAAACGCTCACCTCATGAAGAAGTTGACGACATGCACAGTGACGTTGCCGGCGACGTCGGTCGTGGTCAGCGTTGCGGTGTAGTCCGCGGCCGGGAGGCCGCTGGGGCTGGTGTCCTGCGCCCAGTCCGCTTCCGGTGCCACGTCCAGCGGGGTGAGGCAGGCGACGGACGAGAAGTTGCCACTGGCGTCGAGACAGTTGCTACCGGTCCGCAACTCGAGTGTGAGAGTGCCGATCCCGGACGTGAAGGCACTTGCCGGGTCGACTGCGATACCGCAGATCGAGTAGTCGCGACGTCCGGCGCAGGTTCGACGGAACTGGACACTGCTGTAGGTCGCACCCTCGCTGACCGACGTGATCTGACCGTCGGGTGCTGTGGTGTCGAGCGAGACGACGAAGTCGGGAGAGGCAGGAGAGCCGTTGCCGGCGACGTCGACGGCCACGGCGAAGAACGTGTTCGTCCCGTCCTCGAGCTTGATGTCGAACGAGAAGGCTCCGCCGGCGTCTGCCGTCGTCGTACCGCCTCGCGAGCCGTTCTGCGCCAGTGTCACGGAGCTGCCGGCCTCGACCGTTCCACTCAACGTCTGCTTGGCGGACCGGGTGATGTGGTCGCTGGACGAGAGTCCGGTGTCGTCGCTGATAGCGGTCAGCACAGGAGCCGCCGGCGCCGCGGTGTCCAACGTGACGGTCAGCGCCGACGAGGCCGGCGAGACGTTGCCGGCGACATCGGTGGCCAGGGCCGTGAAGACGTTCGTGCCTTCGGCGAGCGTGACGTCGGCGGCGAAGGCGCCGCCACCGTCCGCGGTCGTGGTGGCCACGGTCGAACCGGACCGCTTGAGGGTCACCGCGCCGCCCGCCTCGCTGGTGCCGGCGACGGTCTGGGCCGCGTTCTTGGTGACGTGGTCTGTTGCCGAGGCACCCGTGTCGTCGCTGATTCCGGTCAGCACCGGGGCCGCGGGTGCGGTCGTGTCCAGGGTCACCGGCCAGGTCGACGACGTCACCGTGTTGCCGGCGACGTCGCTGCTGGTGACTGTGAAGCTGCTGGTGCCGGCCGGCAGCGTCGTCGCCAGCGAGAACGTTCCGGTCCCACTCGCGGTCAGGCTGGCGATGGTCGTGCCGCCGCGCTTGACCACGACGGTGCTGCTGGCCTTGGCCGTGCCTGAGATCGTCTGTGCGGCAACGTTCGTGATCTGGTCGCTGCCCGACGATCCGGTGTCGTTGCTGATGCCGGTGAACGCCGGGTCCACCATCGTCGTGTCGAGGGTGACCGCGAGAGCGGTCGAGGCCACCGACACGTTGTCGGCCGCATCGGTGGCCGTCACCGTGAGCGAGTTGACGCCTTCGACGAGCGTGATCGGGATCGCGTAGCTCCCCGCACCACTCGCGGTACCGGTGGCGATGGTGGCGCCACCCCGGATGACCTTGACCGTGCTGTTGGCCTCGGCGGTCCCGGACAACGTCTGGGCAGGCGCATTCGTGATCTTGTCGGTGCTGGAGGTACCGGTGTCGTTGCTGATTCCGGTGATGACCGGCTTCGCGGGAGCGACACTGTCCATCTTCACGACGACGCTTCCTGAGTCACCGACGTTGCCGGCCTTGTCGACGGCGTAGTACACCACCGTGTTGTCGCCCTGCACCGTGGTCGTCACGGACACGCTCTTGGTGGTTGTGGTCACGGAGGTGAACCCCGCTGCGTTGAGGCGCGTGTACAGCTTGTCGATTCCGCCGGTGCCGGTGTCGGTCTGACCGATCACGACCGCGGTCGTTGCCCTGTTCCAGCCCGCGGCGTTGGGTGCCGGGGTGATCGAGTTGACCGTCGTGGTCGGCGCGATCTGGTCGACCTTGACCACCAGGCCGGTGGAGGCCGTCGAGGCGTTGCCGGCGAGATCGGTCGCCGTCGCCGTGATGGTCGTGGCCTGGTTGGGCGTGAAGTCCATGGCGAACGTGAAGGTGCCCGACCCGTCGGTGCTCGTCGTTCCGAGCGTGGACACAGGGGTGGGGACGGTCTGCTTGATGGCGACGTCACCGCCTGCCTCGGCCGTTCCGGAGACGACCTGGGCGGCCACGTTCGTGATCTCGTCCGTGTTCGAGACCCCGGTGTCGTTGCTGATGCCGGTCAGCACCGGCTTGGCCGGCGCCGTCGCGTCCAGGGTGACCGGGAAGGTCGCCGACACCGCCGAGACGTTGCCGGCCGGGTCGGTGGCCGTAGCCGTGAAGCTGTTGACTCCGGCCACGAGGTTCAGGCTCCCGGTCGTGAACGTCCCGGACGCATTCGCCGTGACCGTGGACATCGTCGTCGCTCCCCGCTTGACCGTCACGGTGCTCCCGGGCTCGGCTGTGCCGGACAGGCTCTGCGCCGTGGTCTTGGTGATCTGGTCGGTCGACGAAGCGCCGGTGTCCGCGCTGATCGCCGTGAACGTCGGAGCCACCGGCGCCGCACTGTCGATCTTGACGATCAGTGATTTCGTCGTCTCCACGTTGGCGGCTTGGTCAGCGGCGGAGTACGTGATGGTGTGGGTGCCGTCTGCGCTCACGGCGAACGAGGCCGATGCGCCGGTCACCAGGACGCCGGCGGCGCCGTCGATGGAGTACGTGATGTTCTTGACCCCGGAACCGCCGGTGTCCGTCGCGGTCAGGGTGACCGTCACGGCCGAGCTGTTCCAGCCGGCGCCATTCGGGGTGGGGCTGACCGAGGCGGTAGTCACCGGCTTGGCCTGATCGGAGACGAACGACTTCGTCGGGCTTTCGGGACCGATCCAGTTCAGCCCTTTGCGCGCTGTCACGCCGTAGGACACGGTCCCCGCGAGCGGGCTGTCATCGGTGCAGGTGGTGGCTGGTGTGGTCGCGGTACAGACGACGGCGGTGTTGCCGCCGACGTGGCGGATGACCTGGTAGCCGTCCACCGCGCCACCGTCGGGCATCGTGACGGCCGACCAGGTGACCCGCACGGCCCCGGTGTCGTAGGCCGCGGTTGGCACTGCCGGAGCGGAGATGGTGGCCGCCGCCGCCGAGCCTCCGCCCGTGCCGGTGGACAGCCAGGCGGCCAGGGCAGCGGTTGCCGCGAGGACCGGTACGGCACCGGCCAGCACGAGACCACGTCGGGTGAGACGACGAGCGCGACGATGCGCCCGGTGAGGCGACGCCGGATCGGCCGTCACCGCTGCCGGAGCAGTGGTGACGGCCGACCTGATGTGGCGTTTTCTCACGTGATGGGTTTCCTCATCCAGGAGCGGTGCGGGTGCAGCCCGCTCAGTTGCTGTCTGCCGTGGCGGTGAAGTTGACCGTGAACGCGGCGCCCTGGCACGCGTTGTCCGACGAGGCGGACAGCGAGACCGTGATGGGCAGTGCGGCCGACGTCCCACCGGCGGTGATCACCGGGAGAGCGTTGATGACTGCGGTGCTCGGTGCGGTGGCGCTGGCGCCACTGGCGGCCACGGTGCAGCCGGCCGTCTCGTGGGCGGTGTCGGCCTTGACCGAGTTGACGGTGACCGTCGTGAGCTTGACGGCGTAGGTGTTGGCGTTGGTCACCGTCGGGTTGAGCACGACGCTCTTGGTCGGGTACAAGCCTGTGACGGCACTCCCGGCGTTGACGGTGAGACCGGTGGCGGTGCCGGCCGTCGCGGTGTTCGTGTCCCCGGTCCCGGTCGAGGTCCAGGCGGCGAAAGCCACCCCGGCCCCAACGAGGCCGAGCACGATGACGGCGATGGCGGCTGAACGACGAGTGAACTGCTTCATGAGGGCCCGAGCCCCTTTCGTGTTGATCGAAAGAGGACGGCCGGTTTCGCCACTAGCTCGATGCGGGCCTTTCAGGCGACCAACTCAGTCCGCATGTCAACGCTCCGTCCTGGAACTCTTCGATCATGAAGGGCCGGTCGTACACAGTTCAACGATTCGGGATGCCTTCGGAACGTTCGAGGAGCAAGCCTGACCACCTGACGCTGAGTGATGGACCGACGGGTCCTCCGAGATAGCCCGAACGGGTCATGCCCGCCTAGGCATCCTGGACATTCGGGCAGGTCAAAGGTCTCGCCCGAACACAGCAAGCTGTACATATCGGGCACACCGGGCTCGCCCCGAAGGCTACTGAGCGTAATGAACGTCAGGCCCGGTGGCGCTGCCAGACGATCGAGACCTCGATGCGCCCTTCGTCGAACAGCGACTCGAGACCGTGCCTGCCGAGGGTCTCCTGCACGAGCTCGAGAAGCGCGTCACCCGGCGCGACGTTGGCGCTGGTCGCGTGCCAGACGTTGAGCTCGAGCATTCCGTGCTCGACCGCGTGCCAGACGTCGGCGTGGGTGAAGTAGGCGACCCCAGCGGGTGGCGACCCCTCAGCTGCGGCCCGCTTGAGTGCCGAGTCGGCCGCCCAGTGGTCGTCGCAGGCCTCGAGCACGATCACCCCCGCTGACCGCAGCTCGGCAATCGCAGCCTGCAGTCGCTCGAACCCGGTGATCGCCGGCCAGCTCGCCGCGGCCTCACCGCGGTCGCGCTCGGCTTGCGCGACGTACTCGTCGGTCAGCGCCGCGGCCTCGACCGGGTCCTTGACTTCATCGAGGACGGCCTCCAGGACGTCTGCCCTGACCTCCGCCTCATCCTTGTAGCCGGACCAGACCTGCACATGCGCGAACGTCCTGATCTGTTCGAGCCGGCCGGCCCCGTCAAGACTCCCGATCGCCATCGGCAGCCGACTACCAGCCGCGCTCGGCGAGCCGGTGGGGCTGCGGGATGTCCTCGACGTTGATGCCCACCATCGCTTCGCCGAGGCCGCGGGAGACCTTGGCGACGACATCGGGGTCGTCGAAGAAGGTGGTCGCCTTGACGACGGCTGCCGCCCGCTGCGCCGGGTTGCCCGACTTGAAGATGCCGGAGCCCACGAAGACACCCTCGGCGCCGAGCTGCATCATCATGGCGGCGTCGGCGGGGGTGGCGATGCCACCAGCGGTGAACAGCACGACGGGCAGCTTGCCCAGCGCGGCGACTTCGGTGACCAGGTCGTACGGCGCCTGAAGATCCTTGGCGGCGAGGTACAGCTCGTCCTCGCTGAGCGACTGGAGGCGCCGCATCTCGGCGCGGATCGTGCGCATGTGAGTCACAGCGTTCGAGACATCGCCGGTGCCGGCCTCACCCTTCGAGCGGATCATCGCCGCGCCCTCGGTGATCCTGCGCAGGGCCTCGCCGAGGTTGGTGGCACCACAGACGAACGGCACCGTGAACTGCCACTTGTCGATGTGGTGGGCGTAGTCGGCCGGGGTGAGGACCTCGGACTCGTCGATGTAGTCGACGCCGAGACTCTGCAGCACCTGCGCCTCCGCGAAGTGACCGATCCGGGCCTTGGCCATCACCGGGATGGACACCGAGCTGATGATGCTGTCGATCATGTCAGGGTCACTCATGCGCGAGACGCCGCCCTGGGCGCGGATGTCGGCCGGCACCCGTTCGAGCGCCATCACGGCCACCGCGCCGGCGTCCTCGGCGATCTTGGCCTGCTCGGCCGTGACGACGTCCATGATGACGCCGCCCTTGAGCATCTCGGCCATGCCGCGCTTGACCTTGCCCGTCCCAGTTTCAGGGGTCGGGGCAGTGGAGGTCTGGTTCTGCGATTCGCTGGTCACCATGCACCTTTACTGGAGAACTTCGGAACAGGTCGAGTCTACGACCTGCACGACAGGTGCCACAAAGCGTGTTGCCTCTGTCACGTCGTGGGTGGCTCGTCGTCGAAGGCGATCATCGCGACCGGCGGGGCATGGCCGGTCAGGCGGAACCAGCGGACCCGCCTACGCCCACGCAGCGCGATCGTCGTAGCGACGAGGTCGTTGTGGATGCGTCGAGCCATGGTGACCCGTTCCGTGGCCAGCGCGAGCTCCGCCCAGACGTCGTCCGGACCGGCCGTCGTTGCCGGCTGTTCCATGGCGACCGCACGCAGTACTGCCGAGAGGTCGGACTCGCGCTGCCAGCCATCGGGTTCGTCGTCGCTGGCCAGCGGCCGCGTTGCAGCGTCAGCCACGAGCATCGCCGATGCGGGGTCGGTGAGCCCGCTGCCTGACAGCTCGATCGCCAGGGCACGGCGACGGGCCAGGGCCGCGTCCAGGGCGGCTCGTGCACCGTCGACGCGCAGATGCATCCGGTCCAGCCGTCCCGCAGTCCAGCTGAGCCACGCCGCGACGACCAGCGCGGCGACGAGCACCACCAGCGCGACCATCAGCAGCACGCTGGCCGTGGCGCTCATCGGGGCGCCGATCGCGTCGCGGCCTGTACGGCCGTGTCGTAGACCGCCAGGATCGTCGGTACGAGGTGGGACCAGTCAAAAGCGCGGACGACGTCGGCCGCCCGGTCCTGCAACACCGAGCGCGCCTCGACGTCGGAGACCAGGTCGATGACGTGTCGCGCCAGGTCGGCTGCCTCGCCGGTACGGAACAGGCGTCCCGCCGCACCGTCCGACAGCACGGCGCGGAACGCAGGCAGGTCGCTCGCGACGACCGCCGTCCCGGCCGCCATGGCTTCGACGAGCACGATGCCGAAGCTCTCCCCCGAGGTCTGGGGAGCGACATACACGGTGGCGGACCGCAACAGCCGTCCCCGCTCGTCGTCGGAGACCCTGCCGAGGTACTCGACCCCGACTGGGCCGACGCCATCACGGTGCGGATCACCACGGGGCCGATCGCCCCGACCCGCGACCAACAGCCGGCACGTCGGCACCCGCCGCCGGATCTCGGGCCAAGCCTCGAGCAGGACGTCGAGGCCCTTGCGCGGCTCGTCGATCCGGCCGAGAAAGGCCACCGTCGGACCCGGTTCCTGCCAGCGCGGCTCCAGCTCCGCAGTGGCGAAGGTGTCGCAGAACAGCCCGTTCGGGATCACCACCGGCTCACCACCGAGATGCTGCACGAGCGTCGCTCGGGCCGGTTCCGAGACCGCGATGCGCGCCGTCACCTTCTCCAGCGCCGGCCGCACCAGGGCTGAGACCGACGTCATCGCGCGTGATCGGACGTTGGCGGTATGGAACGTTGCCACGACGGGACCGTCGCTGGCCCACAGGGCGAGCAGGGACACGCTCGGCGCCAACGGTTCGTGCACGTGGAGAACGTCGAACCGCCCGTCGCGCAACCACCTGCCTGTCCGGGCGGAGATGCGGGGGCCGAACGCCAGGCGGGCGATCGACCCGTTGTAGGGGACGGGGACCGCCTTGCCCACGAGGGTCACGTAGTCCGGGAGGCCCTGCTCCTGCTCCCCCGGCGCCAGCACGCCGACCTCGTGACCGCTCGCTCGCAGGGCGACGGCGAGGTCCCGGACCTGGTTCTGGACGCCTCCGGGGATGTCGAAGGAGTAGGGACAGACGAGCCCCACCCTCATCCTCGCGCTCCGGGGCCTCGGGACATGTCGGCCCGGCTGCCCGCACGCAGGTCACGAGCGAGATCTGCGACGAACACCCGCTGGAGCATGTGCCAGTCCTGGGGGGTACGCCGGATACCGGCCGAGAATGTGTCCGCGATCTCCTGCGTCATCTCCCGGATGCCGTCCCGGCCGCGCCGTACGGGCACCGGGTCGCTGAAGTCCATCCGCATGAGCGGGCCGACGAACGAGAGGTTCAACGCCACCAGGGGTGCACCCGTCAGCCGCGCCAGCACAGCGGGTCCGCCGGGTAGCCGGGCGGCTTCGCCGAGCAGGTCGACCTCGACTCCCGCCCCGGTCAGGTCACGATCGGCCAGCAAGCACACCAGCCGGCCGCGACGCAGCGCGTCCCGCATCGCCTGCAGCGGGTCGACCGAGCCGGTGAGCGCGACGACCTCCATGCCGAGACTTTCGCGATAGCTGACGAACCGGTCGTACAACGACTCGGGACGCAGCCGCTCGGCCACCGTGGTGACCGGCATCCCGGTCAGGCACGCCCAGGCGCCCGCCAGGTCCCAGTTGGCCATGTGGGGCAGGGCGATGATGGCGCCACCGCCCCGGGCGAAGCCGTCGCGCAGCGGCTGCTCGTTCGTGGTGACGATCGTGTCAACCGTGCGCTGCGCGGACCAGGACGGCAGCCGGAAAGCCTCGTGCCAGTAGCGGAAGTACGACCGCACCGCCTCGCGGGTGAGGGCTTGTCGCTCGTCGACGTCGAGACCGGGGGCAGCACGCGTGAGGTTCGACTCGAGCCTCCACACCCCGGCTCCGCGCCGGCGCGACAGCACGTCGGCCGCGCCCTCCATGATCTTCGCGGTCACCGGCTCAGGGGTGTGACCCCCGAGCGTCCATCCCAGGCCGAACGCGTGGTCGACCAGCTGGTCACGCCAGACACGCGGTGTCCGGTTGCTCACCACGACGGCATACCCCCGGTCAGGACGGAAGGCTCGGGTCTGCGAGCGCCTGGCGCCGTACGAGCAGCATCCGCTGGAACACGGTGATGGTGCTGGCGACCGCCAGGACCCACAGCACCAGCGTCAGCAGGAACGGCACGTTGAGCATGTCGGAAAGGCCGGTCATCACCAGAACGGACACGAGGCGGTCGGACCGCTCGGCGAGCCCGCCCTTGGCCTGCATGCCGAGGCTCTCCGCCTTGGCCCGTGCGTACGACGTGACCGATCCAGCCACGAGGCACCACAGGGCGACATAGGCCAGCAGTCGGTCGTCGCCGTCCTGGAACAACCAGATCGCGATCCCTCCGAAGATCGCGGCATCCCCGATCCGGTCCAGGGTGGAGTCGAGGAAAGCGCCCCACTTCGACGACGTCCCGAGGGTCCGGGCCATGTAACCGTCGATGAGATCGGAGAACACGAACAACGTAATGACGATGACGCCCAGGAGCAGCTGTCCCCGCGGGAAGAAGACCAAGGCGCCCGACGTCACGCCGAGGGTGCCGACGACGGTGACGGCGTCGGGTGACACCCCGAGCTTCATCAGTCCGTTGGCGATCGGTCTGAAGATCATCGTCCAGAACTGGCGGAAGCGCTCGAGCATGCGGAGGTGGAGCCTTTCCAAGGGGACGCTGACGGCAGCGGTGAGTTCGAGCCCCGATCGTACCGGGGCGCACCTGGCACGCGGGTCGGGTCCATCGAGGTCTTGTGCGCTCGGCTCGATAGGTGAAGGGTGGGAGCACAGTCGAGTTCGGCGACAGGAGCGGCCCCATGTCAGGCAAACCAACCGGGGCGGGTGCAGCCGACGTAGCGGCGCACCAGCCCACTACCCCCGATGCCATTCGTAACGTCGTCCTGGTGGGGCCCGCGGGCTCCGGCAAGACGACGCTCGTCGAGTCCCTCCTCCACGCCACCGGCGCTCTGAACAGGACGGGCCGTGTCGAGGACGGCACCACCGTCTCGGACTACGACGAGGCCGAGATCCGCCAGCAGCGCTCGGTCGGGCTGTCGCTCGTCCCGCTGCTCGTCGGGCCCTCGGACAGCGCGATCAAGATCAACCTTCTCGACACGCCCGGCTACGCCGACTTCGTCGGCGACATGCGGGCCGGTCTGCGCGCCGCCGACTGCGCACTCTTCGTGGTCTCCTCCAGCGACGGCGTCGACGGCTCGACGAAAGCCCTGTGGCAGGAGTGCGAGACCGTCGGTATGCCGCGCTGCGTCGTGATCAGCAAGCTCAACCACCCCCGGGCCGACTACGCCGGTGTGCTGCGGGCCGCCCAAGAAGCCTTCGGCGACAAAGTGGTCCCCCTGTACGTACCGGTCCCCCACTCCGGCCACGCGGATGCCGACGCGGTGAGCGACGACCTGGTGGCCTTGCTGTCGCAGACCGTTTCGGACTACTCCGAGTTCAGCACCAAGGGCCGCGTCGTCCGCCAGCCGACCGACGACGAGCAGCTTCTCATCGAGGAGCATCGGGGCACCCTCATCGAGGGCGTCATCGAGGAGTCCGAGGACGAGAGCCTGATGGACCGCTACATGGGTGGTGAAGACATCGACTTCGACCTGTTGGTCGACGATCTCGAGACCGCGGTCGCCCGCGGCTCGTTCTTCCCCGTCGTACCCGTGTGCGCCATCAGTGGACTCGGCCTCGAGGAGCTGCTCGAGATCATCACCCAGGCGTTCCCACCGCCCTCAGAACACACGTTCCCGGAGGTCTACACGACCGCGGGCAAGTCGGTCGACCACCTCACCTGCGACCCGTCCGGGCCACTCGTCGCCGAAGTCGTCAAGACGACGTCGGACCCGTACGTCGGCCGGATCAGCCTGGCCCGGGTGTTCTCGGGCACGGTCCGTCCCGACGCGACGGTGCACGTCTCGGGGCACTTCAGCGAGTTCTACGGCTCCGAGCGCGGCCACGAGGACCATGACGAGGACGAGCGGATCGGTGCCCTGTCCTCACCCTTGGGCAAGTCCCAGCGGCTCGTCGACATCTGCATCGCCGGCGACATCTGCGCGATCGCCAAGCTCTCGCGCGCCGAGACGGGCGACACGTTGAGCGACAAGGACCAGCCGTTGGTGATGGAGCCGTGGTCGATGCCCGAACCGCTGCTTCCGATCGCCGTGGTCGCGCATGCCAAGGCAGACGAGGACAAGCTGGGCCAGGCGTTGCAGCGGCTGGCGGCGGAGGACCCGACGGTGCGGATCGAGCACCAGGCCGAGACGTTCCAGCTGATCCTGTGGTGCATGGGTGAGGCGCACGCCGACGTACTCCTCGACCGGCTGTCGAGCCGTTACGGGGTCCAGGTCGATCAGGTCCCGGTGCGGGTGCCGCTGCGCGAGACGTTCGCCGGGTCGGCGAGGGGCAAGGGTCGTCACGTCAAACAGAGCGGTGGACACGGCCAGTACGCCGTGTGCGACATCGAGGTCGAGCCGACCGGCGCGGGTGGCGGCTTCGAGTTCATCGACAAGGTCGTCGGCGGGTCGGTCCCACGGCAGTTCATCCCGAGCGTCGAGAAGGGCGTGCGTGCGCAGCTCGACAAGGGGCTGAGCGCGGGTTACCCCGTCGTCGACATCCGGGTCACGCTGTACGACGGCAAGGCGCACAGTGTCGACTCCAGCGACATGGCGTTCCAGACCGCGGGCGCGCTCGCCCTGAAAGAGGCGGCGTCAGCAGGCGGAGTGGCGCTGCTCGAGCCGATCGACGAGATCGAGGTGTTGATCGACGACGACTTCGTCGGTGCGGTGATGGGCGACCTGTCGACCCGACGGGCCAAGGTGCTGGGGACCGAGCCGGTGGGGACCGGACGAACCCTGGTCAAGGCTGAGACACCCCAGCTCGAGCTGATCAGCTACGCCACCGAGCTGCGTTCGCTGAGCCACGGCACCGGCACGTTCACCCGTAGCTTCATCGGCTACGAGGCGCTCCCGAGCCACGTCGCCGCCAAGGTCCTCGCCGCCACCTGACTCCCCAACCCAGACTCCCTGTGGCCGTAGCGCGTTTGCCTAGTTCACAAGCCAGGTGGATTGTTCACTAGGCAAACGTGCCGCTGCCTCTGGAGGTTTGCCTAGGGGGCACCGGACGTGGGCCAGGCGTCGGCCAAAAGCGCACGCGTGTCGCGGAGGAGCTGCGGCAGTACCTTCGTCCGACCCACCACGGGCATGAAGTTCGTGTCGCCACCCCATCGCGGGACCACGTGCTGGTGCAGGTGTGCGGCGATCCCGGCGCCGGCCACCGTGCCCTGGTTCATGCCGACGTTGAACCCGTGCGCACCCGACGCCGCGCGGACAGCCGTCATCGCCTGCCGGGTCAGCTCCGCCACCTCGGCCACCTCGATCGGCTCCAGGTCGGTGTAGTCGGCGACGTGCCGGTACGGGCAGACCATCAGATGACCGGGGTTGTACGGGTAGAGGTTCAGCACGGCGTACGACGACTCACCCCGTCGCAAGACCAGCCCCTCCTCGTCACCGAGGGACGGTATGACGCAGAAGGGGCACTCGTCTCCCTCTCCCGACGGGCCGGGTTTGTTCTCGCCCAGGATGTAGGCCATCCGGTGCGGGGTCCACAGCCGCTGGAACGGGTCGGACTCCCCTACCCCGTGCTGTGGCTCGAAGACCGTCATCCGCGTCGACGGCGACCGGAAGCAGTCCCACCACCGGCGCGCGTCATACCTGGGCTCGCTTCTCGACCGCCTCGACGATGCGCGCGATGGCTTCCGCCACCGGTACGCCGTTGTCCTGGTCGCCGTTGCGGTAACGGAAGGACACGGCGCCCTCCTCGACGTCGCGGTCTCCGGCGATCACCATGAACGGCACCTTCTGCAGCTGCGCGTTCCGGATCTTCTTCTGCATCCGGTCATCGGACTCGTCGACCTCGACCCGCACCCCGGCCGCACGCATCTGGGCAGCGACCTGGTGCAGGTAACCGTGGTGTCGCTCGGCGATGGGGATGCCGTGTACCTGCACCGGCGCGAGCCAAGGTGGGAACGCGCCGGCGTAGTGCTCGACGAGGACCCCGAGGAACCGCTCGATGGACCCGAACTTGGCCGAGTGGATCATCACCGGTTGCTGCCGTGTGCCATCCGCGGCCTGGTACTCGAGACCGAACCGTGCCGGCTGGTTGAAGTCGTACTGGACCGTCGACATCTGCCAGGTCCGCCCGATGGCGTCGCGTGCCTGGACGGAGATCTTCGGGCCGTAGTACGCCGCGCCGCCCGGGTCCGCCACGAGCTCGAGGCCGGACTCGGTGGCCACCTGCTCGAGGATGGCGGTCGCGGTGGCCCAGTCCTCGTCCGACCCGACGAACTTCGACGAGTCGGCGTCGCGGGTGGACAGCTCGAGGTAGAAGTCGTCGAGACCGAAGTCCTTGAGCAGTCCCAGCAAGAACTCGAGCAGGTGCCTGATCTCGCCCGGGGCCTGTTCGGCGGTGACGTAGGAGTGTGAGTCGTCCATCGTCAGACCGCGCACTCGGGTCAGACCATGGATGACTCCCGACAGCTCGTTGCGGTAGACCCCGCCGAGCTCGAACAGCCGAAGCGGCAGCTCCCGGTAAGACCGCCCGCGCGACTTGAAGATCAGGTTGTGCATCGGGCAGTTCATGGCCTTCAGGTAATAGTTGCTGCCCTCCATCTCCATCGGCGGGAACATGCCGTCCGCGTAGTACGGCAGATGCCCCGACGTCTCGAACAAGCCCTGCTTGGAGATGTGTGGTGTAGCGACGAAGTCGAAGCCCTCGTCGATGTGTCGCTGCCGGACGTAGTCCTCCATGACGCGACGGATGACACCGCCCTTCGGGTGGAACACGGCCAGCCCTGACCCCAGCTCGTCCGGGAAGCTGTACAGGTCGAGCTCACGACCGAGCCGACGGTGGTCACGCCGCTCGGCCTCCTCGATCCGGTGCAGGTGCTCCTCGAGCGCCTCCTTGGACTCCCAGGCGGTGCCGTAGATGCGCTGTAGCTGCTGGTTCTTCTCATCGCCGCGCCAATACGCCGCCGCGCTGCGCATCAGCTTGAACGCCGGGATGCGCTTGGTGGTGGGCAGGTGCGGACCGCGACAGAGGTCCTTCCAGGCCAACGAGCCATCACGCTTCAGGTTGTCGTAGATCGTCAACTCGCCGGCACCCACCTCGGCGCCGGCACCCTCGGCAGCGTCCTCGGCCCTGCCGGCACCCTTGAGTCCGATGAGCTCGAGCTTGTAGGGCTCGTCCTTGAGCTCGTCGATCGCGTCCCCGTCGCTGACCGGTCGGCGGGTGAACTTCTGCCCCTCCTTGATGATCTTGCGCATCCGGGACTCGATCTTCTCGAGGTCCTCCGGCACGAACGGGGTGGCCACGTCGAAGTCGTAATAGAAGCCGTCGGTGATCGGTGGCCCGATGCCCAGCTTGGCGTCGGGGTAGAGCTCCTGGACCGCCTGCGCCATCACGTGGGCGGTCGAGTGCCGCAGGATGTCGCGACCGTCAGCCGAGTCGATCGCCACCGCCTCGACGACGGCGCCGTCCCCGAGCTCGTGAGACAGGTCGCGCAGCGCACCGTCGACCCGAGCCGCGATCACGGCCGGCTCGTCTGCGAAGAGCTCCCACGCCTTCGTGCCCGTCGTCACGGTCCGCTCAGCACGATCGGCTGCGCTGACGACGGTGACACGGAGGTCGGACACGGAGACTCCTGGGAGACGATGCCGCCGAGGCGGCGTACGGGCGACACGCGGTCGCGGACGCCTCGATCGTATCGACCAGGTTCGACCCACGTCGCGGCAGTTTCCGCCCCGCCCCGTCAGGAGACGGCATCAGGTCGCGGCGAACTCCATGACCCGACGCCAGGCGTCGCGGCACTCAGCGGACCAGTCGGCGTTCGAGCGGTCGAAGAAGCTGTGCGGCGCGCCCGGATAGCTGTGCAGCTCGTGGCCGACACCCGCCTCGGACAACGCTCGGTCGAATCGCTCGATGTCCTGAGTGGGGATCGACTCGTCCGCGCCGCCGTACAGACCGAGCACCTTGCACGGGAACTCGTCGGCTTGCTCGATGACCGACGGCAGCCTGCCATGCCAGCACGCGGGTGTGCCGTAGAAGCTGACCACGCCGTCGAGGTCGTGTCCGGCCAGGGCCTGCCGCAGCGAGAAGGCGCCACCCATGCAGAACCCCACCGTCAGCACCTTGCCCACGCCTCGGTCGGTGCGCAGGTGATGCGCTGCCGCCGCCACGTCCTCGCTCAGCTGCTCGGGCTTGACCTGCGCGACGTACGGCATCGGATCCCAGTCGGGGTCTCGCGGCTCGGTCCCAAGCGTCCGCCCGAAGTAGTCGATCGCAACCGCGTCATACCCCGATGCCGCGAACGCCTCGGCCAGCCGTTCGTAGAAGGAGAACAGCCCACGGACGTCGGGCATGACGACGACTCCGGTCGCGGTCGGCTCGGGAGCAGTCGCGACATGCGCCGCGAACGACGTGGAGTCCGCTGAGGTCAGGACAACGCGTTCACCGGTCGGCAGCGGGAAGGGCAGACCGAGGTCCGGTAGCTCGGCATCAGCGGGCACGCACACCTGGACTCCTGGGGACGGCGACGGGGGGGCACGACGCCGAACGTACCCGGTTCCGTGAGCGAAGTTGAGCTCAGGCTTGGACCGGAACCTCGTACACCTGATCGGCTGGGTGGCCGGCCCGGTCGTGGATCTCCCTGACTGTGTCGGCGTGGGGCCTCAGGCAGCAGAACGCCGTTCCCGACTCCGGGTGGCCCCGGGCCTTCTTGAGGTCGACGTTCTCGTCCTCCTGGATGGCCAAGTCGGCTTGGTGGGCCTCGTGCAGCCATCGACAGTGACTCCGACCATGCCGGGGCGTCCACGAACGCGGGCATGTTCCCTGTCCTCTCCTTGAAAAGAAGGCTCCCGGGCCTTTCCTCCAAGGGGAATGGCCCTTCAGCGGGCGTACGTTGGCCGACGTCGCATGACGGATCATCCCCGCATGGACGACGACCCCCGCCCATCCTTGGGCGAGGGTCGCGTCTGCGCTGGTCCGTAACGACGGAGGCGGCAAGGACCTGTTTGTCAACCTATGGCGAGCGGGGCCGAAGAGATCTCCGGCGCGGCGGTGTGCATAACTTCCAGTCAGATTCATCGAACGGCAGACCCAGATCAGGCGACTCGGCATCAGACAAGGACGCGCATCCGAGCTCCCCCAGGTGGCGATGGGCATACCTCGACCATTGCGCGGCTCGTCACGAGGCTGCGTCTGGCCAGGACAGGACGACCCCCTCCCCAGAGCCGTGACGTAGCGGACGCACGACGGAGGCGCCGCCCACGCGAGCAACGCCTAACGACCCATCGCGGCGATAGGGAAAGGTTTGAACGAAGGGGCGGTTTGAGCGTCTGCGGACTGACCTGTCCCGGAACGATCTGGCACGTACCTGGCACGCCACGTCCGATGGCTTCATCCAGTCGCTGTGACCTGCGGTCCTGCTGGTGGGCGATACTGGGTTCGAACCAGTGACCTCTTCGGTGTGAACGAAGCGCGCTACCACTGCGCCAATCGCCCTCGCCCGTCGCGGCGGGGGCTCCCCGAGCAGTCCAGGGAACGTCGAGAAAGGCTAGCGCACCCCACGGGGCCTTCACGACACGGCCCCACCTATCCGACATACCGATGAGTGGCCCCTCAGCCGTTCGTACAGATCGTCCCGCCCTTCCTCCGTGAACGTCCTATTTTGCCTGGCACCACCGCGTTGTCAGGCGGAATTCCTTTCAGTTACCGCGTCACGAGTTGGGCACTGCCGCGTTATCCATGTGACCGGCTGAAGGAAAGGCACATGTCATGGACATCGCACCCGTCACTGTGAGCCACCAGCTCACCTTGGAACTCATCGACACGAACGGCAACGCGACCCCGCTTGCCGCGGAGCTCTGCTACGACAGTGTCGACCCGTACGCCGTCTCGGCGAGCTTCGACACCGGGGACGCTCGCGTTCGTTGGGTCTTCGCTCGTGAGCTGCTGGCCTCAGGCCTCAACGAGCCGACGGGTGACGGCGACGTCCACGTCTGGCCGTGCCTGGACGCCCAGGGCCGCGCCGTGACGATCATCGAGCTCTCCTCACCCGACGGCGAGGCCCTCATGCAGGCCCGCAGCGTCGACGTGACGGAGTTCCTGCACAGCGCCGAGATGCTCGTGCCCTCGGGCAGCGAGGCCGACTTCGTCGACGTCGACAGCGCCATCTCCCTGCTGCTGGCCTGACCCGCTCCATCCGACGCCCGTTGGCCTCGGTGTCTACCCTGGTCCCGTGACCTTCAGCCATGACACCGAGCAGTCCCTCCTGGTGGTCGTCGATCTCGTCAACACCAGCTCCGACGGCGGCCGGACCGAGCAGTTGCCCGACGAGGCCGCCCTCCGCACCTGGGTGAGCAAGCACCACGTCTCCGGTGTCACCCAGGCCGACTACAGCGATGTCGAGTCGGTCCAGCGGGTCCGTGAGCGCTTCCGGGCCTGCTTCGGCCTCCACGATGCGGCCGAGCTGACTCAGCGCATCAACCAGCTCGTCGCCGAGGCGCCGATGCAGCCGCGGCTGACCAACCACGACGGCCACGACTGGCACATCCACTACTTCGTCCCGGGCGCCACCCTCGCCGAGCACCTGGCCGTCGACGGCGGCATGGCGCTGGCCCATGTGGTCGCAGCCGACGAGATCGACCGACTCCGGGTCTGCGATGCGCCCGACTGTGACGCCGTCCTGCTCGACCTCTCACGCAACAGGTCGAAGCTCTACTGCGACGCCCGCACCTGCGGGAACCGTCTCAACGTCGCCGCCTACCGCGAGCGGAAACGTTCTGCCGCGGCCACCTCCCACACCTGACGGCCTGCGATGACCTTCGAGATCACCCGGCGTACGCCGCGATCGGCGGCCGACGCCTGGGCACGGCTGACCGACTGGGAGCAGCACACCGGTCTCATCCCCTTCACGAGCGTGACGCTGACGCCCGGCCCGGCGGAGGGCGTCGGATCCGGCTTCAACGCGCGTACAGCGGTCGGTCCGATCCGGTTCGACGACGCGATGGAAGTCACCCACTGGCGGCCACCGACCGCCTCCGAGCCGGGCGTATGCCGCATCGTCAAACGCGGCCGCACCGTCGTGGGATGGGCCGTACTCACGGTGAGACCGGAGGGTTCCGGTTCCGTCGTCACCTGGCATGAACGGGCAAACTTCCGGCTGGCCGGGCCGTTCCTCAACTGGCCGAACGCGCTGGCCGGCAAGGCCGTGTTCGCCAAGCTGGTCGACGGGCTTCTCGCAGACTGAGCTGCTTCAGGGGTCGACGTCCTCGGGTTCGCGCGACCGCCACTGCGCGGCCACCTTCTCGGTGACCGTGTGGACGTCGAGGTCGCGGTCGTCGATCGCGTGGAGCGCCTGGACGTCGCGGGTCGTGGACGTCAGGAAGACTTCGTCGGCCGTGGCGAACTCGGCCATGCTGATCGGCCGCTCGTGCACGTCGTACCACTCGATCACCAGCGCGCGGGTGACGCCGGCCAGACAGCCGGCCTCGAGCGGCGGGGTGACCACGGTTCCGTCGAGGACGCAGAAAACGTTCGTGCCGGTGCCCTCACACAGGTCGCCAGCGGTGTTCGCGAAGATCGCCTCGCTGGCGCCGCGCTCGGCCGCGTGGGCCAGCGCGATCACGTTGTCGGCGTACGAGGTGGTCTTGAGCCCGGCGGTGGCGCCGCGTTCGTTGCGCGGCCACGGGACCACAGCAGCCTTCGTCGACTCGGGGAAGGGTGCGGCCGGCGCGGTCACGACGGTCAACGTCGGGTCCTGGGTGTCGCGGTTGGAGCCCAGTGGCGAGATCCCGGCCGTGTACGTCACGCGGATCCGACCGTGCGCCAGCTGCTGGCCGTCGATGGTGGCGGCAATCGCTTCGCGTACGAGGTCGGTGTCGGGCTCGGGCAGACCGAGCCCGGTGGCCGACCGGGTCAACCGGCGCAGATGTCGGGTGAGGGCAAAGGGCTGGTTGTCGACGACCTTGATGGCTTCGAACACTCCGTCGCCGACGGTGAAGCCGTGATCGAGGACGGAGATAGCCGGACCAGACGGATCGACCAGGGAACCGTTGCACCACGCACGCATGTCGCCACCGTAACGTCGCGGTGAGGGCAGGCGCGAGGACACGACACCCCGGATTTGTCCGATGGCGCAAATCGGCTAGTCTTCTCTCTCGCAACGCCACACGGTCTGACAGGCTGGTGGGGTGCTGTAGGCGGACGTAGCT
The DNA here is from genome assembly GCA_963750495.1 of uncultured Actinomycetota bacterium. Classification (GTDB taxonomy): domain Bacteria; phylum Actinomycetota; class Actinomycetes; order Propionibacteriales; family Nocardioidaceae; genus JANLYC01. Next base: position 203,926 of record CAVVQV010000008.1, on the reverse strand, counting down.
CAGTTGGTAGAGCGCAACCTTGCCAAGGTTGAGGTCGCGAGTTCGAGCCTCGTCGTCCGCTCGGAGAGGGTCGCAGGCTTACCCATCCAACGGTGGAGTGGCCGAGAGGCGAGGCAACGGACTGCAAATCCGTCTACGAGGGTTCAAATCCCTTCTCCACCTCGACACACTCTGCGAGAGCAGGTGCAGCAAGCAGCACCCGGGCGATTGGCGCAGCGGTAGCGCGCTTCCCTGACACGGAAGAGGTCACTGGTTCAATCCCAGTATCGCCCACCAGCATTAAACGGCTCCTGACCAGCGGAAACGCTAGTCAGGAGCCGCTGTCATTTTCGGCTCCGTGTCCGATACATGTCCGACTGAGGAGACACCATGACCGACACAGCCACCCGCACCGCAACCTGCCCGAGCTGGTGCCGAGAGGACCACAGCACCGACCGCGACGGCGAGCACTACCACCGATCCGAGGCCTGAACGCTTTCGCTCAGACGGCGGTGACATCCCGGTGACGCTATCCAGCTTCACCGCCGACGACGGAGACACGCTGCCGATCACCCTCAACGTCGGCGACGAGCGCGGTCTACCGCTCGAGGGGCTGGCGCGGATCGTCGCCGAAGCTCAGGCAGTTGCACAGGAGTAGTCCACGAGCCACGGAACAATCGACCCCCGTCCGACAGTCGTTGGGCGGGGGTCTTTCCCTGCATACTCGCTTGATGGATGACGCACTTCTCACATGGCTTCGAGCACAGATCAACAAAGACGGCCTCAAATATCGCGAGGCGGTGCGCGACGATGATGACTACATGATCGGTTACGCCGATGGGTGCATAACAACCTACGTTCAGGTAGGAACGCACCTCGACAGCACCGTCGGGGAGCAGCTGATAAAGGCTGGCGTGCTGGCAAGGGGGGCGGTCGACGACTGAGGAAGATATCGCTGCAGCACATGGACCGATGTCGACGGGCTATGGCAGGCGTGGGCGCATTCGGCTCATTCTTGACACCGCCTCTAGGTTGTCCCGCATGAGGCTTTGTGCTTCCGTGATCGTGGTTGTAGCCCTGGGGGCTACGGCCTGCTCGTCGTCGGACGGCGGAAGCAGTTCCGACAAGTACAAGCAGACCTGGACGAGGAGCTACTCCGATACCACCTGCAGCCAATGGCTCCACGTAATGTCGTCTCAGCAGCGATTCGCTGGCGCGGCTGACATCTTGACCGCCGCCCGGAACGAGGTAGACGGCGGTACGGGGCTGCCCAGCGACGCACTGATCAACGAGTTCGCGTCCGGACTCGACAACGTCTGCGTAGTCCCCTCCATGACGGTCACTGACGCTGCGTTCGGCTTGTACAAGACCGAACCGACATTCTGGCCGTAGAGGTCTGGCCAGTAGGGCTGCGCACCCGACATGGGTTACGAAGCGAAATCTGTGCTGCACGCTTCCCCTCCGGACCCTCGCTGCAGCGCGTTCTGCCTCCACCGGGGAGGTTGCGGACCTACGCTGGTCCCTGTGGGGAATCTGCCCGAGCGGTACGCGCTTCTGGGGGCGAGACAGGATGGGGCGCCCCACCTGCCCGCGAGCTCAGGTGGCGGGTTGTAACACACGCCTGGCGGGTTATGACGCCGGCCACTCTGGACCTCGGCGTCCTCTGCGAACCCACCACAGGAATGCCACGGCCACGACCAGCGAAGTTGCCATCCAGACGAGCCCGACCATCAGCGCCAACGCCATCTCTACATCGTGGATCTGCCGGCTTGTGTTGGAGACGACGCCACGCCGTTGCAAGACTTCTAAGAAGGGAGCTCCGGCAGTTCACTCAGGGGGAATGGCGAAGCTGCCGGAGCCTGCGTTCAGCGCACGGACGTGGCAAAGACGGGACGCTTTGGCGATCACCCGTTTAAGGAGCAGCCCCGACGTTGTGGACCTTGTGCGCTAAAGGCGGCGCCGGGGCTGCTCGTCCGGAGAGGGCGTCCCCTCGAAATGCCTCTCCGGCACCGCGTCTATACCCCGTGACCCGGGGACACAATCAGGGTCAGGGACGATCATCATTCTTCCCGCGGTAGCAAAGAATCTTCGGTGAGGGTTGTCGATGCCATGAGCCTTCTCCGACGCCAGGACGATGGCATAACGACGAAACCAGTCGAGCCGGGCGATGCCGTAGGCCCCGAACCGTTCACCGCAGCCGCCGAACGACATACACATGGGGACGGGATTAGGCGTGTGGGTCAACAATCTCGGCCAGGAGCCACGCACCGCCGATCGTCGTCGAGATGACCGTGGCCGTCGTGCCGCGGTCGGGGTCGTGGCTCGACCAGAACGAGACGCCTGCATCGGCACCCGACAGGGTGATCCGGGGTGAGTCGGCGTCCAGCCAGAAGCCGAGACCGTAGCAGCGGGACTCGCCGGGGCCGGGCTCGCTGCGCGCCAAGATCATGTCGGCGAGGGTCTCCTCCCGGACGATCTGCCCTGAGTTCAGTGCCGTCCAAAATCGCGCCATGTCGGCGGTGGTCGTGTACATCCCGCCGTCTCCCGTGGCGACCACCGGCAGGTAGAAGACGTTCGTTCGCCATTGCCCCTCGACCTCGACATAGCCCAGTGCCGCCCTGCCGGGCAGAGCGTCGGAGCGAAAGAACGCGGTGTCGGCCATGCCTGCGGGGGAACAAACCAACTGGCGTACCAGATCGTGGTAGGAGCGGCCAGAGACACGCTCGGCGATCAAGGCGAGCACCACAAATCCACCGTTGCAGTAGGAGAACCTCTCACCGGGCCGGAACTTCATCGGGTGGCCGTCGAGAATCGGGAGGAAGTCCTCGGTTGCCACCAGCCGGTTCGGTGAGACAGGTAACACGTAGTCCTCGTTGTCGACCTCGTCCTCGTCGAGATAGTCGCCGATGCCGGAGCGGTGGGAGAGCAAGTGCTCGATCGTCACGTCGTCCGCGATGAGCGGCAGTTCATCGCCCAGAACCTGACGTGCAGTGGTCGAGAGAGTAAGCATCCCCTCCTCCATGAGGCGCAGGACCACCAACGCAGTGAATGTCTTGGAGCCGCTCGCCATGCCCAACTGGTTGTCGGTGGTCATCGCGATACCGTGGCTTCGGTCGGCCAGTCCGTACGCCGCGTCGAGGGAAACGGCACCAGCCCGCTCGAACAGGACGACGCCCGCGAAACCTGTCCGCACTGCCGTTTCGTCGACGCGACGACTTAGCTCGCTCATCGCGCCACGGTACCGGCACCGGAGCCGGATGTTCCCCACCGTTGTGGGACTCAGTCGAAATGCTGGCTTCGCCTCCACTAGTCTCCATCCGTGCAAAAGCAATCCCGATTCCAGATGTCCTCGCCCCTCCACCTTGAGACGGCGCTCGAGGCGCTGCTGCACGCCGGCTTTATGCACGCCCGCAAACACGAATCCGGATACCAGGCGCGACTAGGGAGCGGCTCGGTGCTGCTGGTGGCACACCCGGCCTCGGTAACAGATGAGGTCCGCAGGATCGTCCTCGACGTCGACACAGGTGCGGAGCGTAGAAGCGACTGAACGAGACTCCCCACCGGCCGGATGCGACTAGTCACCCGCGCCGGGTTCGAAGAAGGTGCGGTGCTGTGGTGCGATGCCGTAGGCGGTCTCCGACTCGTCGATCCGATGGACCAGTACAGGATCCACGCGTTCTGCCCCTGTTGGGGGGTTGTGGACCTACGCTGGGCCCGTGGGGAAGCTGCCGGAGCGATACGGGTTTCTCGGAGTCGGCGTCGTCATTACCGCCCTGTTGGTCTCCGCTAGTGCCCTCGACGAGCCATACCCGAGCCGACAGCTGCGGTCCGACTGGCGCGACGCCTCCGCCGCCCAGTCTTCCCTTACTGAGATCCCGCACAACATGGTCACGCTCGGACGGCCACGTGGGGACTTGCCCAAGACATCGAAGACTGGGATTGACCCAAGGCACACCGGCTACCACGAGGCGGCTGGGGTGCGTTACCGGGTCTACAAGGACGCACAGCGGCTCGGTTGCAACTCAATCAATCCGGACTGACGACCTGGGCGACTCATTTCTGGGCGAGACAGGAATGGAGACCCACTGACCCCAGGGCACAGGTGGCGGGCTGTAACACCCGCCCGAGCGGGTTACGACGCCGGCCATCCTGGACCTCGGCGTCCATTGCGAATCCACCACACGAACCAGACGGCGCCAAAAGCGAAGTTGACATACAATCCGACCATCAGCGCCAAGTCCAGCCCGGCGCATATCGACCCCAACGGCGCGGGGCCGCGGTTGCGGTGTGAGCGTCGGGGCAGGAGGCTTTGCGTATGGGAATTCTGTGGACCATCGTCATCATCGTCGTCGTTGTCGTCATCGTGTTGGCGGTGATGCGTCGCCGTTGATCGTCGGGCATGTCGAGCCTCTCTCTTTTGGAGGCGATTGCGCCGTGCAGCGCGAGGTGAGCACAACGCCCACCATCACGAACGGCCCTTGGCTTGCGGGGCTTGCCGCGGCGACGCCGGCGACAGCGCGAGATGGCTCCGGTGGGCCGAGACAGGCCGCCGGCGACAGATTACCGGAGCCGATGCGGACGTTCCGCTTTGACAGCTGGCCGATCCGCGTCTCCAGAGTACGTCGCATCCAGGCCCGACTCAGTTGCCCGGTGCAGCAGAAAGCCCCGGCGCCAGTGGACCTGGGCGAAGGAATGCCGGGGCTCTCTCGCCGCGTGAAGGCGTCCCCTGTGTCGTCTTCACCGGCTAGGGCGTCTATATACCCCGCGGTCGGATATCTCATGCTCATCTCTGGTACATGGCGCAGGCGCCGAGAAATGCCGGTGATAGCACGACACCGTGGCAGCTCGCGGCCCAGCGTTTTCCGACCACCTCTGTCCTGCTGGAAACGCTCGGTCGACGAGCTCAATCCGCGCAGTATCTTCAACTCGCGAAACATCCGTATCAACGAGAACTAGAACAGGTCAACCCTCGCACCCACTCCCCCCGTTGATGCGTCACGACCACCACGGGTGGGCCGGGCATAGCTCGAACGTGTCATGTCAGTCATGTTCGAGGAGGAGCACGCTGAGCAATGCCGGGTCATCGATCTGGTGGCCCGTGACGGCATGGCCCTGCAGCCATCCCGAGTTCAGCCACCAACGGAGAACCACATGACCGACAAGCAGAATATCGACACCCCACACGAGAAGCGCGACTTCAAGGCCCACGGACACATGGACGTGGTCACCCTCGGCGAGTTCACGCTCGGTCGAGGCGTTTTCGAGCCCGGCTGGCGCTGGTCCAACGACGTCAAGCCCATCGCCGGCACGGACTCCTGCCAGGTTCACCACACCGGCATCTGCCTGTCGGGTCAGATGACGATCCGCTTCGACGACGGCAGCGAGGTCACGGTCGCTCCAGGCGACGTGGTCGACCTCGATCCCGGGCACGACGCCTGGACGTTGGGCGACGAGGCCTGCGTGATCGTGGACACCGGGGTCGCGGCGTACGCCAAGCCGGCCTGACCCATTACGCCCGGCGGTTCGGAACGCCCTTGCTGACCCGAACCCGATATGACGACAAGCGCGTTCCGAAACCGATCGGGTTCAGGACGGGGCGTGCTCTTGCGTGCGGACGCCAGCCAGGTCGACGGTGCCCGGCAGCGAGTCACGCTGCCGGGGCAGGCCCAGCGGATTGCCAGGGGCACCCGCGCATACCGAGCGGGCGCACTCAACGCCGAGAATCGCGTCGATCCGGTCCGTGGACAACTGCCCGATGTTGTTCGTGGCGGCGATGACGAGCTCGCCGAGCAGATCGATCTCGTCGAGGAGCTCCTGGTCGGGCACGAACGGATCCAGATCGTCCATCGGCTCGCAGCCCCTTCCCCCGGTCACCTTGCCTCGCCCGCAAGGTCCGGAGGCTGTACCTCTACGGTACGGCGGGTAGCCGGTCAGCGGCATGACACGTTCGAGCCGCTCCGAGCGACCGTACGGGTGATGCTCGGGCAGCAACTCGGCTCACAGGCCGTGCCAGGCCGTCGCAAACTGCACAAGATCTGGGCTTGACCTCTCACGACGCGAGCCCGACACTATTGCCGAAGATGCTTCACGGGAACCGCAGGTCGTCCTGGCTTCACGGGAACAGCACGCAATCCTGGGAGGTGTGTCTTGAACGTATTTGTGCAGGCAAACAACGCTGAGGCGCTGTCTGGCATGGCCGCCTCCCTCCGCGAGGTGACGGAGCTCGACAAGGTCCTCGAGATCCTGACGCACGGCGCCGTCGAACACCTCGACGGGGTCGACTTCGCGAGTATCACGGTGGTCGACGGGGACAATAAGGCCCAAACCGTGGCCGAGACCCACCCGACTGCCTTCGACGCCGATCAACTGCAGTACGAGTTCTGCGAAGGGCCGTGCTTCGACTCGGCACTCGGCGAGCGCGTCCTCAGCTCGTGCGACATCGGAACCGACTCCCGGTGGCCGCAGTACGGCCCGCGCGCGGCCATGCTCGGGATCGCGTCCCAGGTGTCGTTCTTCCTGGGGACCACGTCGGAGCGACGTACGTCGTTCAACCTGTATGCGAAACGGGCCGGCCGGCTCCAGCTGCAACCCGAAGAGCTAGATCTTTTCATCGCACACGCCGCCTACGCCACCGGCGCAACGCTTGCGGAGTCGCAGATGAGCGAGGCCCTCAAGTCCCGCAAGGCGATCGGGCAAGCACTCGGGATCGTGATGGCGCGCTACTGGCTCGATGAAGACCGCGCTTTCCAATACCTGGTGCGACAGTCGCAGACCCGAAACATCAAGCTGCGCCACGTGTGCGCCGAGGTGGTCGACGAGCACAACGAGCGCGTCCAGCGAGCAGAGGCTGGCACCGACAGACGATGAGGGGGCGCCGCCGCCTTCCCCTCGCGGCGGACGACGCCCTGTCGCAAATCTAGGGTGCCGTTCGGCGCGTCGTCTCTGACCCGAACGAGCCATCTCGGCAACGTCGACACATCACCGCGTGACCATATCCACGGAGCGTGCCTGTCCGGTCACCCGATCGGTCTGGCGACATGTCCCACAAGGTCGTCACACTTCAACCCAAGAGCTCGCGCAGACCCTGTCCCCTCGGGGTCGCGGGAGCACAGGCTCCGTCGGCCGCGCCGCGGTGAGTGCGGCTGGCGGAGCCGTCCCACACCTCCGCCGCCGCGCAGCCCGGACAGCAGGCGCCGAGTGCCCTAGGGTCCTCACCATGACCGAGGACCTCGACCCCGCCACCACCAACCCGGACCTGTACCGGGTGATCCTGGAGAACGAACGCGTCCGAGTGCTCGAGTACGTCGACAGGCCTGGCGAGCGGACCACCCCTCATGCTCATCCTGACAGCGTCATGTACACGCTCAGCTCGTTCCGAAGGCGTCTGCACGCCGGCGGTCAGCAACGTGATGTCGAGCTGGAGGCGGGCGAGGTCTTCTGGCTCCAGGCCCAGCAGCATGCCGGCGAAAACATCGGTGACAGCGAGACCCACACGATCTTCGTCGAGCTCAAGGAACCCGCACCGACGGCTGCTCCGGGGGCCCCTGCTGACGGGACGATCGGACCCCTCTGACGTGGGAAGTCAGGCCGAGAGCTCCACCGGCGAGACCCGCACGCCGAGTACCGCGTCGATCTGAGCCTGGGTCAGGGTAAGCGCGGCCGAGGCCAACAGCATCAACTCCGCCAAGAGGTCGATCTCTTCGAGTTGCTGCCCGTCCTGCAGGCTGACGTCGTACTCGTCCATGGACCATGCCCTTTGACTCGGCGCCGCGTTTCTGGATGCGCGCAGGGCGCCGATGCAGCGCCCCGAAGGCCTACGGTGCCGCACCGTGGCGGGCTTGGCTCGTCCTGTGGCCAAAGATGACTCGAAGTGACCATGCACCGGCATCCGTCCGGGTCCTGACCGGTCGCGGCCCTGGCGCAGTTGTGATCGACGCCAGGGCCTGGGAATGGCCGGCGTCCGCGGCTTACGACCACCCCAGTTGACCGTGTTCCCAGCAGAGGCATGTCTTACTCGTCAGATTTGTGTGTTATTTGATTGGTCTTGTCGGTGTCACCACGAAGGCCACTTTCCCGCGGTGGCGACCCCTCGGCATGAGGTCGATCGGATGCAGGCGACAATGGATGCCGCCAGGATGGACGCAGGACCGCGCGGCACCCTGGCTGGCGCACCTGATCACCCGCCGGACCTCGCGACCGTAGCCTTCGGCTGCGACCGAGGCCCGATCCCAGAGGAGACCGATGGAAGTCTGGCCAGGCGGCCCCTACCCGCTCGGCGCCACGTATGACGGCGCCGGCACCAACTTCGCGCTCTTCTCCGAGGTGGCCGATTCCGTCGAGCTCTGCCTCTTCGAGGAAGACGGCACGGAGACCCGCGTCCCGATGACGGAGCGGGACGCTCTCGTGTGGCACATCTACGTGCCGAGAGTCACGCCCGGCCAGCTCTACGGGTACCGGGTCCACGGCCCATACGAGCCCCAGAACGGCCACCGTTGCGACCCGAGCAAGCTGCTCATCGACCCGTACGCCAAGGCGCTCGAGGGCGCCATCGACTGGGCGCCCGCCTGCTTCTCGTACCGGTTCGACGACCCCAAGAAGCGCAACACCGACGACTCCGCGGCCCACACGATGAAGTCCGTGGTGATCAACCCGTTCTTCGACTGGCAGGAGGATCGCGCACCGCGGCATCCCTACCACGAGACCGTCATCTACGAAGCCCACGTCAAGGGGCTGACGCAGACCCACCCCGACATCCCCGACGAGATCCGCGGGACGTATGCCGCCCTCGGCCATCCGGCGATGATCGAGCACCTCACCAACCTCGGCGTGACAGCGATCGAGCTGATGCCGGTGCACCAGTTCGTCAACGACTCCGGCCTCGCTGACCAGGGGCTGGCCAACTACTGGGGCTACAACACCATCGGGTTCTTCGCGCCGCACAACAGCTACAGCTCGTCCGGCCAGGTGGGTCAGCAGGTGCCGGAGTTCAAGGCGATGGTCCGCGAGCTCCACCGCGCCGACATCGAGGTCATCCTCGACGTCGTCTACAACCACACCGCCGAGGGCAACCACCTCGGACCGACGCTGGGGTTCCGCGGGATCGACAACACTGCGTACTACCGGCTCGTCGACGACGACCCGTTCCACTACTACGACACGACCGGCACCGGCAACACACTGCTCATGCGCAACCCGCACGTGTTGCAGCTGATCATGGACTCCCTGCGGTACTGGGTCACCGAGATGCACGTCGACGGGTTCCGCTTCGACCTCGCCGCCAGCCTGGCGCGCCAGTTCCACGAAGTCGACCGGCTGAGCGCATTCTTCGACCTGGTCCAGCAGGACCCGATCGTCTCGCAGGTCAAGCTGATCGCGGAGCCGTGGGACGTCGGCCCCGGCGGCTACCAGGTGGGCAACTTCCCACCCCGGTGGACGGAATGGAACGGCAAGTACCGCGACACGGTCCGCGACTACTGGCGAGGCGAGCCGGCCTCGCTCGGTGAGTTCGCCGCCCGGCTCTCGGGGTCCAGCGACCTCTACGAGAGTGACGGCCGGGCGCCGTACGCGTCGATCAACTTCGTGACCGCGCACGACGGCTTCACGCTGCGCGACCTGGTGTCCTACAACGACAAGCACAACGACGCCAACGGTGAAGGCAACAACGACGGTGAAAGCCACAACCGCTCGTGGAACTGCGGCGTCGAAGGACCGACCGATGATCCCGACGTGCTCGCGCTGCGCGCCCGGCAGGAGCGCAACTTCATGGTCACCCTCCTGCTGAGCCAGGGCGTCCCGATGCTCCTGCACGGCGACGAGATCGGCCGGACACAGCAGGGCAACAACAACGTGTACTGCCAGGACAACGAGCTGTCCTGGGTCGACTGGGGCGACATGGACGAGGAGCTGCTCGCCTTCACGAGCAAGGTCCTCGAGCTGCGGGCCGAGCATCAGGTCTTCCGACGTCGGCGCTTCTTCACCGGCGACGCGATCGACGGCGGCCTACCCGACATCGCCTGGCTGAGCCCGGACGGCACGCCCATGGGCGCTGACGACTGGGACCAGGCCTCGGTCCGGCCACTCACCGTGTTCCTCAACGGTGATGGCATCACCGAGCCCGGCCTGCGCGGTGAGGAGATCGCAGACGACTCGTTCCTGCTGCTCCTCAATCCCGGCCACGAGGACGTCGAGATGACGCTCCCCGACGGGCCGTTCGGCGACCAGTGGCAGCTCGTGCTCGACACGACCGCCCCGGTCGACCCGGCTGCCGCAGAAGAAGACGCCAAGCCCGATCTGGCCGGGACGACACGGCAGCTGTCGGCACGTTCGGTCGTCGTGATGCGGCGTGTCTGACCGGCCCATCACGGCGACGTATCGGCTGCAGCTGCACGAAGGGTTCACGTTCTTCGACGCCCGGCAGGTCGTGTCCTACCTGGCCGACCTCGGAGTTTCGCATCTGTACCTGTCGCCGGTCCTCCAAGCGGCGCCGGGCTCGATGCACGGCTACGACGTCGTCGACCACAGCGTCGTCTCCGTCGACCTCGGCGGGCGCGAGGGCCTGGAGTCGCTGGCCGACCATGCCCATCAGTACGGCCTCGGTGTCGTCGTCGACGTCGTCCCCAACCACATGGCGATCCCTCAACCCGAGCACCTCAACCCGCAGCTGTGGGACGTGCTGTCGGGTGGCCGTTCATCGGCGTACGCAGACTGGTTCGACGTGGACTGGGACCTCTGCCGCGGGCGGCTCGGCCTGCCCGTCCTCGGCGACACCCTCGAAGCGGTGTTGGCTGCCGGCGAGCTGACCCTCGATCCCGCCGGCGGTCCGGACGGCTCGGCGGTGATCCGGTACCACGACCACGTCTTCCCCGTGGCCCCCGGAACCTTCGACAACGCCACCGACGTCGAAGCGGTCCTGTCCCGGCAGCACTACCTGCTCGCGTCGTGGCGCGACAAGGACGCCGTCCTGGGCTACCGACGGTTCTTCGACGTGGACACCCTGATCGCGGTCCGCGTGGAGCTCGACGACGTGTTCGACGCCACCCACGCGGTGCTGCTCGATCTCCACGCGGCCGGAGTGATCGACGGCTTCCGAATCGATCATCCCGACGGGCTGGCAGATCCGGAGGCCTACCTCGAACGACTGGCCGAGGTGAGCGGTGGCGCCTGGGTCGTGGTCGAGAAGATCCTGGTCGGCCGGGAGCAGCTGCCGACGAGCTGGGCCACCGCGGGGAGCACCGGGTACGACGCCCTGAGCGCGATCTCGACGGCCTTCACGCCGCCCACCGGTCCCCGGCTCGACGCCACCTGGCGGGCGCTCGGTGGAGACCCGTCGCTGCAGGACACAGAGCTGGCCGCCAAGCGCCAGGTCGTCAGGACCATGCTGGCGCCCGAGGTCGCCCGTCTCACCCGCCGTGCCACCGAGCTGTCAGAAGTACAGGCGGCTATGGCCCGCTCCACTTCTGACCACTCGGTGCGGGAGGCGTTCGAGGCCCTGCTGTCGCATGTCGAGGTCTACCGCGCCTACCTGCGCCCCGGGAGCCCGGCTGACCCGCTGTCGTTGGAGCGCCTCGACGCCATGGTCGCGGCAGCGGCCGGCGAGCGGCCCGACCTCGTCGACACCCTCAACGTGCTCCGGCGCGTACTCGGGGACGTCGACAGCGACGAGCCTGCCGTCCGCGACGTGGTCATCCGCTTCCAGCAGGTGTGCGGGCCGGCGATGGCCAAGGCGGTCGAGGACACCACGTTCTACCGCTTCAACCGGATGTTGGCGCTCAACGAAGTCGGAGGCGACCCGGCGGCCCTTGACGAACCCGGACCCGAGCACCTCCTCGCATGGGCCAGTCATCAGCTGCAGCACCACCCGCGCGGGCTGACCTCGCTGTCGACGCACGACACCAAGCGGAGCGAGGACGTAAGGGCCCGACTTCTCGCGCTGGCTGCCGACGTCACCGCCTGGGACGCCCTGTGGGGTGAGGTCGCCGGCCTGGCGGCCGAGCACCTGGTCGACGGCCCGACGGCGTACCTGCTCTTCCAGACGATGGTCGGCGCGTGGCCCATCGACGGCGAGCGGTTGACGGCGTACCTCGTGAAGGCGATGCGAGAGGCCAAGCGACACACCAGCTGGAACGACCCGGACGAGACCTACGAGGGTCGCGTGCTCGACCTCGCGGAGGACTGCCTGCACAGCCAGTCCCTCACCCGACGGATCGCGGAGACGCTCGGCGAGCACGAACGCGAGATCGCCGCCGTCACGCTCGGGGCGAAGCTGCTGCAGCTGACCTTGCCCGGCGTGCCCGACGTCTACCAGGGCTGCGAGAGCCTGTCGCTGTCCCTCGTCGATCCCGACAACCGTCGCCCTGTCGACTTCGACGGGCTAGCAGCGCAGCTGGCTCGACTCGACGACCCACAGCCGGCCGCCGACGCGACCACAGCCTCGTCGCTCTCCGACCTCAAGCTCCGCCTCACCGCCACCGCCCTGCGGCTGCGTCGTGACCGGCCGGAGCTGTTCGGGCCGGGATCCACGTACACCCCACTCCCCTGCTCCCGAGACGTGCTGGCCTACACCCGTGGCAGCGGCGACGTGCTCGTCGCCACGGTCGTGCAGACGGCAGCCGACGCCCGGTCGGCCACCGTCGACCTGCCCGAAGGACGCTGGGTCGACCTGCTGACGCGCCAGACGCATCGAGGCGGCGTCCTCGCCGTCGAGGCGTTCCATGACCAGCAGGTGGCGCTGCTCATCCAGGAGGTCGGCTCATGAAGTTCACCGTCTGGGCGCCGCGGGCCGAACGCGTCGACCTGGTGATCGACGCCGACGGGCTGTCGTCGTACCCGATGGCACCGGCGGAGAACGGTCACTGGGAGCTCGAGTACGACGCCGACCCGGGGACCCGCTACGCGTATTCCCTCGACGGTGGCGAGCCGTTGCCCGACCCACGCGCACTGCGACTCCCGGACGGGCCGATGGGCATGGGTGAGGTGGTCGACCTCGACGCGCTTCCCTGGACGGACACGGCCTGGCGGGGCGTTCCGTTACCGGGGTCGGTCCTCTACGAGCTCCACGTCGGGACGTTCACCGCTGAAGGAACCTTCGACGCAGCCCTCGCACGACTGGATCACCTGGTCGACCTGGGCGTCGACATCATCGAGCTGATGCCGGTCGCAACGTTCCCCGGCCGCTACGGCTGGGGCTATGACGGCGTCGGCCTCTGGGCGGTCCACGATCCCTATGGCGGGCCCGACGGTCTCGCCCGCTTCGTCGATGCGTGTCACGCCCGCGGACTCGGGGTCGTGCTCGACGTCGTCTACAACCACCTGGGCCCCAGCGGCAACCGGCTGAGCGACTTCGCTCCCTACTTCACCAATCGCTACGGCACCCCGTGGGGCGACGCGCTCAACCTCGACGACGCCGACAGCGACCCGGTCCGCCAGTTCATCCTCGACAATGCCGCGATGTGGTTGCGCGACTTCCACATCGACGGCCTACGCCTCGATGCCGTGCACGCGTTGTACGACGACCGGGCGGTCACCCTGCTCGAGGACCTGTCCGCCGAGGTGAGCGCGTTGTCGGCCGGACTGGGCCGACCGCTCTGGCTGATCGCGGAGTCCGACCGCAACGACCCCAACACCGTCACGCCGCGCGAGGGAGGCGGCATGGGCCTGCATGCCCAATGGGCTGACGACGTCCACCACGCGCTCCACGCGGCGTTGACCGGCGAGACGCAGGGCTACTATGCCGACTTCGCCGAGCCCGGCGCGCTCACCAAGGTGCTCGAGAGCGTCTTTCTGCACGACGGCACTTACTCCAGCTTCCGTCGGCGTACCCACGGCCGGCCGGTCGACCGGGCCCGGACCCCCGGATGGCGCTTCGTCGTGTCGCTGCAGAACCACGACCAGGTCGGCAACCGGGCGACAGGCGACCGGCTGTCGGCGCAGGTCTCGACCGGCCAGCTGGCGTGCGGTGCCGCGCTGCTGCTCACGGGACCCACGACGCCGATGCTGTTCATGGGCGAGGAGTGGGGCGCGACCACGCCGTGGCAGTACTTCACAGACCACACCGATCCGGGCATCGCGGTGGCTGTACGACGAGGACGTCGCGACGAGTTCGCCGCCCACGGCTGGGACCGGGCGAACGTACCTGACCCGCAGGCGGAGGAGACCGCGATCCGGTCCCGCTTGAACTGGGACGAGGTCACGCAGCCGCCACATGACCGGCTGCTGGCCTGGTACCGCACGCTGATCCGCCTCCGCCGTGAACGACCTGACCTCGGCGACCCGCGGTTGGACCTCGTCCAGGTCGAACACGACGAGGCGGCACACACGGTCGTCGTTCGACGGGCGAATCACCTGGTGCTGCTCAACCTGTCGGACGAGCCGCATGAAATCGCGGTCGAGTCCGAGTCCGACCTCGTCGTCGTCGCAGCGTGGGAACCGGACGCCGGCGTCGACGATCCGGTCGAGGACCGGGTCGTTCTCGCTCCGCACAGTGTCGTGATCGTCGGCCCGGAGAGCTGACGCACCACGGCACACGATGAGGCGGCCCCTCGTCGCGGGACCGCCTCTCGTGTCACGGTCGGTTCCGTTCCGAGCCGATCCGCAATGCCTGGTTGGGTGTCGGGGCTGGACTAGTCGTCGGAGCCGGACGAGCCGCCGTCTTCGTCGCCCGAACCGTGTCCAGAGTTGTCGTCACCCTGGTCAGAACCGCCACTCCACTCGTCGTCGCCGCTGTTCGACTCGTCGTCGCCGTCATCGGACTCGTCGTCGCTGTGGTCGGAGTCGTCGTCGGATTGGGAGTCGTCGTCCGCTGAGTCACTCTCGCCATTGGAGCTGTCGGACTCGTCCTCGGCGGTGTCTGACTCGTCGTCCGCTGTGTCGGTGCTGTCGTCGGCCGTGTCTGACTCGTCGTCGGCTGTGTCTGACTCGTCGTCGGCTGTGTCTGACTCGTCGTCGGCTGTGTCGGTGCTGTCATCGGCCGATGCCTCGTCATCGAGGACGGCGGGCCGTGGGTCGAGGACCAGGACCGGGGCGATCTCTTCCAGCAGATCGTCATCGGACTGACCCTGCGAGGTGGCCGTGCCGTGTCCGATGACGTGCCGTGCTCCGTCCTTGGCCGGCTCCCCCAGCGCACCTGCGTAGGCGGCGCTCGACAACAGCACGACCGTGCTCGAAGCAACGGCTGACCACCGGAGAACCGTGGATCCCCGCCGACGGGCAGGAGCCCCAGTCGGTACCGACTGGGAGGCAAGGAGTCCCAAGGCGTCGAAAAAACTGCCGGGCTGCTCAGGGGCGGGCGCCGAGGCTGCCAGCCTGCGCGTGATCTCGTCGCGGTTGTCTGTCGTCATACCTCCTCATGTCGCGCCGGACGTGATTCGTTACGGCAGTGCGCCAACGGGGTCCGAACGAGGCGGTCTCCGGACCGCTTCGACAAGGTTCGGTTAAGCGACAGCCAATTTTGTCGCCACCCGAGCTATGAACCGAGTTTCCGGCCTATTCTGCTCAACGTAACCGTGTGACTACATAACGTAGCTAGATGTACGTGTCGTGACCGTCGTCCACCGTGGAGGAGCGTCGATGACCCGCACCAGCGACAAACCCGACCTGGTGGCCCGCGCCCGTGCCGCGGACCCGGCCGCGTGGCGACAGCTGCACGAGCAGATCGGCGGCCGGTTGCTGATCTGGCTCCGAACACACCCACTGATCGACGCCTCGATCGCGCACGAGGACATCGCGAACGAGGCCTGGTGCACGGCGGCAGCCAGGATCGCGGACTTCGAAGGGGACGCGGACTCCTTCGCCGGCTGGATCTTCGGAATCGCCCGCATGCATCTGCTGAACTCGAACCGGCGCGCGGGCCGACGCGCGACCACACCCACCGGCGAGGACCCGCGTCAGCTGGTCAGCGGCCCGGGTGCCTTCAGCGACGACACGACACCGCTGGCTGTTCAGCTGGCCTGGATCCACGCCCTCCTTGCACAGCTCCCGGCCCGCGAGGCCGAGGTCGTTGCGTGTCTGGACGTCGTCGCGCTCGATGTGGCCGGCACCGCATCGGCGCTCGGCATCAGCTCCAACAGCGTCCGGGTGAGTCATCACCGTGCGCTGCGCCGCCTCCGACGCATCCTCGCCGCGCCGACCACCGCCACGACGCCGGCCGGCTCGTTCACCCGTCCGGTGCGTCCGACCGCCCGCTGACGTCGCAAGAGCAGCGTCGACGCCGGCTCGGGAGGGTCAGCGACCCCGGCGTGGCGTCCGGTGCTGCTGGGTGAGCTTCTTCCATTGCTTCACCTGCTCGGAACGCAGGCGGGCATCCGAGCGAGCTGCCACGTGGGCGAGCTCTCGCTGGAGGCGGAACCAGCTGTCGAGCCGCCGCTCAGCGAGCTCTCCGTCGGCGATGGCGGTCCGGACCGCGCAACCCGGCTCGCCGCCGTGACTGCAGTCGCGGAACTTGCATCGCGCAGCGAGCTGTTCGATGTCGGGAAAGGTCGCCGCCAGTCCGTCCGGAGCGTCCACAAGACCCACGCCCCGCAGGCCCGGCGTGTCGATCACGGAGCCACCCCCGGGCAACGGCACGAGCTCGCGGCGCACGGAAGTGTGCCGGCCCTTGCCGTCGTCACGAATCTGCTTGGTGATCAACACCTCGGCGCCGACCAACGCGTTGGTCAGCGTCGACTTGCCGTGGCCTGACGCCCCGATGAGCCCGACAGTTCCGGTGAGACCGATGAGGGCGCGCACTTCCTCGATCCCCTCCCCTGTCACGGTGCTGCAGGCGACGACGTCGACCCCCGGACACGCCGTACGTACCTCTGCGGCCAGCTCAGCACCGTCGGGGACCAGGTCGAGCTTCGTCAGCACGACGATCGGCTGGGCGCCGCTCTCCCAGGCCAGGGTCATGAGCCGCTCGATGCGGGAGATGTTGGGCTCGGGGTGCAGCGCCACCACCACGGCGATCAGGTCGACGTTGGCGACGAGGACCTGCCCGAGTGATGCCCGGGAGGCGTCCGCCCGGACGACCGCCGTACGACGTGCCAGCACCTCCTGGATCGTGACCGGACCGTCGGGCCAACAGCAGAGCACGCACCAGTCGCCGGCACAGGGCGCCTTCGTCGGGTCGCTGGCCGCGGCCTCGAGCAGAGCCGCCGACCAGGAGGCGCGGACCGGTCCGTGCTCGGTGGCGACGGTGCACACGCCGCGGTCGACCCGCGTCACGCGGCCAGGCAGCCCAGGGAGGGGACAGGCGGCAGCGAGCTCGGCCCAGGATTCGTCCCAGCCGAGCTCGAGAAGCCTTTCCGACGCTGCGGTCACGCCACGAGCGTAGGTGTCCGTTGGCAGCAACGCACCGGAATTACGGCCGAGTGGCACGCTTCCGGGGCCACGGGGCGGTCGCTCAGATGTCGTCGACGTCGGTCGGTCGCTTCGGCAGGTCACCCGAACGGCGACCGATCAGCCGGCGGCGTACCTCGAGCCTGGCGCCGCTCGTGGACGCCTCAGGGAAGACCCGGTCGAACGATGCGTTGACGGCGGCGCCGATCAGCACCGCCAGCGCGGTGAGGTAGAGCCAGAGCAGCACGGCGATCGGTGCCGCCAACGGACCGTAGATCGACGTGGTCGCCGACTCCAGCACGAGCCGGAGCAGATAGCTGCCGACGACCCACATGGTGAAGGCCAGCACGGCACCGGGGACGTCATGACGCCAGGAGGTCCGGACCGGAACCGAGAGATGGTAGAGCGTCGTGAGGAACGCGACGCTGAGCACGATCACCGTCGGCCAGTACAGCGTGTTGAGCGCGTCCGCGCGCTCGGGGAGCAGCTGGTCGACGAGCCGGGGGCCGGCCAACACCAGCGGCAGCACGACCACCCCGACGAACAGGCCGATCACGTACAGCGTGAACGACAGCATCCGCGTCCGGACGATCCCCCGACGCCCACCGAGGCCGTACATGATCGTGATCGTGTCGACGAACACGTTCAGCGCGCGCGACCCCGACCACAGCGCCAGGATGAAGCCGACCGAGACGACGTCGAAGCGGGGTTCCTGCAGCACCCGGTTGACGGTCGGAACGACCACCTTGTGCACCGACTCCTGGGTCAGCACCTGCGCTGACAGATCGATGATCTGCTGACGCAGGAAGACGATCTGCTCGGGGTCGACCCGGCGGACGATGAAGTAGATGCTCCCGGCCAGGCCGAAGACGAGTGGTGGGAGCGAGAGCACCGCGAAGAACGCCGCTTCGGCAGCCAGCCCCGTGACGCGGTAGCGGAAACAGGCTCCGACCGTGGCGGTCAGCAGCTTCCAGGTGACTTCACGGATTGCGGGCAGCGACAGACCCGGCGTCGTGCGCGCAGGCTTGCTGCCTACCGAGTCCGACGCCATGGCCCCTACGGTATCGATATGCACGCTTCATCCTTGGCAGCCACGAACCAGTCGGCCCCTCTGGTTGGACACGATGTCGTGACGTCCGACGCCGGGCTCATCGCTGCGGTGCGGCGGGTCACGGCCGCGGATGCGGAGGGCGACAGCGCTGCTGAGGCCGTGCTCGACTCCCTCAAGGACCTCGGCCGGCTCGCGGGAACCGCAGAGGCGCGCGAGCACGCGATGCTCGCCAACCGCTTCACCCCGGACCTGGTCACCTTCGACCGCTACGGCAACCGCGTCGACGAGGTGCGGTTCCATCCGTCGTGGCACTGGCTCATGGAACGCGGGATCGGCTTCGGTCTGGCGGCGACGCCGTGGACCTCCGACGACGCCCACGCACACCTACGACGCGCGGTCGGCTTCTACGCCTGGTCACAGGTCGAGAGCGGCCACGGCTGCCCGATCTCCATGACGTACGCCGCGGTCCCGGCCCTGCGACGAGACGCAGCCCTGGCCGAGCAGTGGGTACCCCGACTGGCGTCGACGGCCTACGACTTCGGACTCCGCTCCCCGGCAGACAAGGAGGGCTGCCTGGCCGGCATGGGGATGACCGAGAAGCAGGGTGGCTCCGACGTCCGCGCCAACGTGACCACGGCGACGCCGGCCGACGACGGCTATCTGCTCGATGGACACAAGTGGTTCACCTCGGCGCCGATGAACGACGTCTTCCTCGTGCTCGCCCAAGCACCCGGCGGGCTGACGTGCTTCGTCGTACAGCGCGTGCTCCCCGACGGCAGCCGCAACCCGTTCGCGCTCCAACGGCTCAAGGACAAGCTGGGCAACCGGTCGAACGCGTCGGCCGAGCTGGAATTCCACCACACGCACGGTTTCCGGCTCGGCGACGAGGGCCGCGGAGTCGCCACGATCATCGAAATGGTCGCCGCGACCCGGCTGGACTGTGTCCTGGGGTCGGCTGCCTTGATGCGCCGCGCCGTGGCCGAGGCCAGCTGGCACGTGAGCGGGCGCTCGGCGTTCGGGGGACCGCTTGCAGACAAGCCGCTCATGCAGAACGTGATCGCCGACCTAGCGGTCGAGTCCGAGGCGGCGACGGCCCTGGCGATCCGGTTGGCCTCGGCCGTCGACGGCGGTGACGACGAGCACGAGACCGCGCTGCGAAGAATCGCCCTCCCCTTGGCCAAGTTCTGGGTCTGCAAACGCACCCCGTCACTGGTTGCCGAGGCGCTGGAGTGCCTTGGTGGCAACGGGTACGTCGAGGAGTCCGGGCTGCCACTGCTCTTCCGGGAGTCGCCCCTGAACTCGATCTGGGAGGGCAGCGGCAACATCAACGCCCTCGACGTCCTGCGTGCCCTGTCGTCAGCTCCCGGCGCGCTGGATGCCTGGTTGACCGAGATGAGCCGTGTCCGCGGCGAGAACGTGCACCTGGACGCCGCGGTCCACGACGTGCTCGCCGGCCTGGCCGACCTCAGCGCTGCCGAAGGCTCGGCCCGTCGGCTCGCGGCACGGATGGCGACCTGTCTGCAAGGCGCCCTGCTCCTCGGGGGCGGCGACCCGGTGGTCGCCGACCTGTTCTGCGCCTCCCGGTTGGGCGGTGACTGGGGTCAGACGTTCGGCACCCTGCCCGCAGGTCCTGAGCTGGCCGAGCTCACGCGTCGTACCACCCCACGGCTCTAGGGACGCGGGATACTGCCGCCATGCGTGCGTACGTCTCGGAACTGCTCGGCAGCACTCTGTTCGTGATGGCGGTACTGACGGCCACGTTGTCCGGGTCGGACCTCGCGCCGCTCGCGGTCGGCGCGGCCCTGCTCGCGCTGGTGTACACGTGCGCGCCCATGTCCGGAGCGCACCTCAACCCGGCGCTGTCGCTCGCCACGGTGATCCGGGGCACGCTTCCTGTCGTCGAGCTGGTGCCGTACCTGGCGGCACAGCTGCTCGGCGGCCTCGTCGCCTATCTGCTCACGGCGGGGATCTACGGCGACCAGATCGACGCCCTCCCGGGTCCGCTCGACCTGAGCGGCCTCGTGGTCGCAGCCTTTCTGGTCGAGCTCGTCTTCTCCTTCGCGCTCGCCTGGGTCTACCTGGGCACCCTCGGGCGACTGACCGGACCCGACGCCACGGTGGAGGCTCGTGACTACCAGCTCGGTCCGGCAGGTCTGGCCATCGGGGGGATCGTCGCGGCGGGCACGGTGGCGGCAGGTCCGATCTCCGGCGCGGCTCTGAACCCGGTCGTGACCTTCGCCATGGGGTTGACCGGGATCCTCGACTGGAAGTGGGTACCGATCTTCGTGCTCGCCCAGCTGCTCGGGGCCTTGCTGGCCAGCCTGATCACCCTCGGCACCCTCCCTGCGGCTCGACCGAGCACACCCGAACCTGCGGATCCGGCCGGCTGAGGTCTCCAAACTCCTGGGGGCGGCCATCCCGTGCGCCATGGGTCTGTCGAGGACCTGCTGCCCGCCTCTAGGCTGACGTCATGACCGATGCCTCAACGTCCTCCCTCGATGCCGACGCCCTCACCAAGACGGCCAGCGCGGCGTACCAGTCAGCCCTGGAGGTCATCGCCTCCGTCGAGCCGCGGATCGCCGATGCCACCCGGGCGGAGCTTGCCGACCAGCGCGCCTCGCTCAAGCTGATCGCGAGTGAGAACTACGCCTCGCCGGCGGTGCTGCTGACGATGAGCAGCTTCCTGTCTGACAAGTACGCCGAGGGGACGATCGGGCACCGCTTCTACGCCGGCTGCCAGAACGTCGACCAGGTCGAGTCCATCGCTGCCGAACATGCTCGCGAGCTGTTCGGCGCGCCTTACGCCTATGTGCAACCGCATTCCGGGATCGATGCGAACCTCGTCGCGTTCTGGGCCATCCTCGCCACGCGGGTCGAGGGCCCGGCTCTCGAACGTCTCGGCGCCAAGAACGTCAACGACCTCAGCGAGGCCGACTGGGAGACGGTGCGCCACGAGCTCGGTAACCAGCGGATGCTCGGCATGTCGCTCGACGCGGGTGGCCACCTCACGCACGGCTTCCGGCCGAACATCAGCGGCAAGATGTTCCACCAACGCAGCTACGGCACCGACCCCGAGACCGGCCTGCTCGACTACGACCGGGTCGCCGCCGTGGCGCGCGAGTTCAAGCCGCTCGTGCTCATCGCCGGCTACTCGGCCTATCCCCGGCGGGTGGACTTCGCGAAGATGCGGGAGATCGCCGACGAGGTCGGCGCGACCCTCATGGTCGACATGGCGCACTTCGCCGGCCTGGTGGCCGGCAAGGTCTTCACTGGCGACGAGGACCCGGTGCCACACGCCCACGTGACCACCACCACCACACACAAGTCGTTGCGCGGACCGCGTGGCGGCCTGGTGCTGGCGACCGCGGAGTACTCCGACGCTGTCGACCGCGGCTGCCCCATGGTGCTCGGCGGGCCGCTGTCGCATGTGATGGCGGCCAAGGCGGTGGCGCTCGCGGAGGCTCGACGGCCGGAGTTCCAGGAGTATGCCGGTCGGGTCGCGACCAACGCGAAATCTCTCGCCGAAGGCTTCCTGAAGCGCGACGCCAACCTCGTCACCGGGGGCACGGACAACCACATCGTGCTGCTGGACGTCTCGTCGTTCGGCCTCACCGGCCGGCAGGCCGAGTCCGCCCTGCTCGACTCCGGTGTCGTCACCAACCGCAACTCGGTGCCGTCCGACCCGAACGGCGCGTGGTACACCAGCGGAGTCCGGTTGGGCACGCCGGCGTTGACGACACGCGGTTTCGGCCATGACGAGTTCGACCGGGTCGCGCAGATCATCGTCGAGGTGCTGTCCCACACGACCGCTAACGCGGGCAAGAACGGACCGTCGAAGGCGCAGTACACCCTCGAGGACGGCGTCGCCGACCGCGCCAAGGCGGCGGCCTCCGAGATGCTCGAGCGCTGCCCTCTGTATCCCGGCCTGGAGCTCTAGCCCCGGATCAGGGACGTCAGGGATGTGGGATTGCGTCTCGCCTGTCGGACGCGAGACGTGAGAGATGTCGACTCTCGTCGCTCGGTGTCTCGTATTGTGGGCGTAAATCTCATCACTTGAGATAGTGCCTTGCGCCGGCCTACCTCAGGTCGTCACGCTTTCAGCCATGACATCGTTCGCACGCCTCTCCGTACGTCTCGTGGCACGCCGCCACGTGGACTTCGGCAAGACGCGCAGCGCGATGTGTATGTCGGCCTGACCTCGCCCGCCTGACTCCCTAGTCCGGCCGCGATCGCCGCCCGACGACCCCTCACCGTCGAGACTCGTCAGCGTCGACCGCGTGCCCCTCCCCTGAGGACACGCATGACACCCCCCAGCACCGCCACGCAGGCCCGCCCTGCGGCTCCTCGTCCCGCCCGCGGCGAGGGACAGTGGGCGCTCGGCTACCGGGAGCCTCTCAACGCCAACGAGCAGGCCAAGAAGGACGATGACCCGCTGAACGTCCGGGCCCGCATCGAGAACATCTACGCGCACCGAGGCTTCGCGTCGATCGACCCCTCCGACCTACGAAACCGATTCCGTTGGTGGGGTCTGTACACCCAGCGCCGGCCCGGCATCGACGGCGGCCGGACCGCCGTCCTCGAGCCGCACGAGCTCGACGACGAGTACTTCATGCTGCGCGTCCGCATCGACGGTGGACAGCTGACGACCGCGCAGCTGCGCACGATCGCCGACATCTCCACGACCTACGCTCGCGACAGCGCCGACGTGACCGATCGCCAGAACATCCAGCTGCACTGGGTGCGTGTCGAAGACGTCCCTACGATCTGGGACCGGCTGGAGTCGGTCGGCCTCTCCACGCAGGAGGCATGCGGAGACGCTCCACGCGTCGTCCTCGGGGGTCCCCTGGCCGGGATCGCCGCCGACGAGCTCATCGACCCCACGCCCGCGATCGACGAGATCGTCCAGCACTACATCGGCTCGCCTGAGTTCTCCAACCTGCCGCGCAAGTTCAAGACCGCGATCACCGGGCACCCGAGCCTCGACGTCGCCCCCGAGGTCAACGACCTCGCCTTCGTGCCCACGGTTCACCCCGAGCACGGGGTCGGGTTCGACGTCTGGGTCGGTGGTGGGCTGTCCACCAACCCACAACTGGCCAAGTCGCTCGGCGTGTGGGTGCCGCTCGAGGACGTCGCCGACGTGTGGCGCGGCGTCATCAGTGTCTTCCGCGACTACGGCTACCGCCGCCTCCGTGCCCGGGCCCGCTTGAAGTTCCTGGTCGCGGACTGGGGCGTCGACAAGTTCCGGGCCGTCCTCGAAGGCGAGTACCTGCACCGCAACCTGGTGGACGGCGAGCCCCCGGCGAAGCCCGTCGGAAACGGCGACCACGTCGGTGTGCATGCCCAGGTCGACGGTCGCCACTACGTCGGTGTCTCCCCCGTCGCCGGCAGGATCTCGGGCACGACGCTGACCAAGCTGGCCGACATCATCGAGTCACATGGCTCGACCCGGCTGCGGACGACGCCGTACCAGAAGCTCGTGATCCTCGACGTCGAGCCCGACCAGGTCAGCTCACTGGTCGCCGCGGTCGAGGACATCGGACTGTCGACCCGACCGAGCCAGTGGCGGCGGTCGACGATGGCGTGCACCGGCATCGAGTTCTGCAAGCTCGCCATCGTCGAGACCAAGGGCCGGGCAGCCCAGCTCGTGTCCGCGCTCGAGGAGCGGATTCCTGAGCTGGACACGCCGATCACCGTGCACCTGAACGGCTGCCCCAACTCCTGCGCCCGCATCCAGATCGCCGACATCGGGCTGAAGGGGCAGCTCGTGCTCGACGAGCACGGCAACCACGTGGAGGGCTTCCAGGTCCACCTCGGCGGCG
This sequence comes from uncultured Actinomycetota bacterium, assembly GCA_963750495.1. Lineage (GTDB taxonomy): Bacteria > Actinomycetota > Actinomycetes > Propionibacteriales > Nocardioidaceae > JANLYC01. The sequence goes on along the minus strand of CAVVQV010000008.1, from coordinate 179,767 downwards.
GCGTCGGTCTCGAGGCCGGGTTCGGCCGGAAGCTGCGCGGCCACAAGGTCACGTCGACCGGGCTCACCGACTACGTCGAGCGCATCGTGCGGGGCTACCTCGCCGGCCGTGCAGAAGGCGAGCGGTTCGCGGCGTGGGCACTACGAGCAGACGAGGAGGCGTTGAGATGAGCGCGCACAGTGTGCCGCTGCACTGCCCGTACTGCGCCGGGGAGAACCTGCATCCGCACGGTGACGTCCACGGTGCCTGGGAGTGCCGTGAGTGCCTGCGCGCGTTCGGCGTGAAGTTCATCGGACTGCTCACCCCGACCGGTCGATCCGCCGGTGACCACGGAGAGGGCTCGTCATGACAGTCACCCCGACCCTGCCCGGTGTGGACGAGCTGCGAGAGACCGCGCTGATCGCGGGACCGGAGCTCGAGCTCGCCCCGGCAGAAGCGGTCATCGAGTGGGCCGTCGAGACGTTCGGCGGCAGGTTCTGCGTGACCTCGTCGATGAGCGACTCGGTTCTCGCTCATCTGGCCGGCCGCGTGGCACCCGGCATCGACGTCCTGTTCCTCGACACCGGCTACCACTTCGTCGAGACGATCGGGACTCGCGACGCCGTGGCCGCCACGCACCCCGTCAACGTCGTGACGCTCTCACCCACGATCTCGGTGCAGGAGCAGGACGAGCAGTACGGCCCCGACCTGTGGTCCCGTGACCCCGACCTGTGCTGCTCGCTGCGCAAGGTGCAGCCGCTCACGGACGGCCTGGTGGCGTACGACGCCTGGGCGACCGGGCTGCGACGTGAGGAGACGCACAACCGCGTCATCGCTCCCGTCGTCGGTTGGGACGCCGCCAAGGGAAAGGTCAAGGTCTCGCCGCTCGCGCGCTGGACACAGTCGGACGTCGACCGCTACATCACCGAGCACGCCGGACCTGGCGGGGTTCTCGTCAACCCGCTGCAGTACGACGGCTACCCGTCGATCGGATGCTGGCCCTGCACCCGACGTGTTGCCCCGGGCGATGACGCCCGGAGCGGGCGTTGGACCGGGACCGGCAAGACAGAATGCGGAATCCACTCATGAACGCTCCAGCCCTCATCGCCCTCGCCCACGGCAGCCGTGACCCGCGCGCTGCCCGGACCATCCGGCAGATCGTCGCCACGACGAAGGCCATGCGACCAGACCTCAAGATCGAGCCTGCCTTCCTCGACCACGCCCGGCCAGACGTGGACTCGGTCGTCGACCGGCTGGCCGCGCGTGGCCATGACGAGATCGTGGTGGTGCCGCTGCTGCTCACCGAGGCCTACCACGCACGCATCGATGTGCCCGAGGTCGTGGCACGCGCGACCGAGCGGCACGACGGACTGGCCATTCGGGTCGCCGACGTGGTCGGGACCGACGCCGCACTCCTCACGATCCTGGACGAACGGCTGCGTGAGTCGCTCAGGGAGTCGCGCGTCCGGGAGCTCGACGCGCTCGTGCTCGCCGCAGCCGGGACGTCCGACGCGCTTGCCAACACCACCGTGGCCCGGCTGGCGCGGCTGTGGGGCAACCGGCACCGGCTTCCCACGAGCGTGGCCTTCGCGTCCACGGCTCCCCCGTCGACAGGTGAGGCCGTACGAGACTGGCGTCGGCAGGGTCGTCGCCACGTCGCCGTGGGATCGCTCTTCATCGCACCGGGGCGGCTGCCCGACCGAGCCGAAGAGCTCGCTCGGGAGGCCGGGGCCGTCGCGGTGTCGCGTCCGCTGGGTGCGCACGCCGAGCTGAGCCGTATCCTCCTGGCGCGGTACTCCGTCGGGGCGCTGCAGCTCGTCAAGCTGCCTGCCTGACGCCGGACCAGGCACCTGCGACGCACCCCCTGAGCGTGAGGGCGCGACGTCACCCACCCGGCGTCGCGCCCTCCGGTGGTGGCCCCGCGATCAGGTGGCGGCGAGGCGGGCCCGTTGCTCGTCGACGTCGAAGTCACCGGGCGGGTACTGCGGGTCCATCGCCCGGAGCTGTTCGAGCAGGATCGACGTGATCGCCCAGTTGCGGTACCACTTGCGGTCGCTCGGGACCACGTAGAACGGCGACGCCTCGGTGTTGCAGCGCTCCAGCGCCACGGCGTAGGCGGCCATGTACTCGTCCCAGCGCCCCCGTTCGTCGATGTCGTCGGGGTTGAACTTCCAGTGCTTGCTCGGGTTGTCGAGCCGCTCGGACAAGCGGTCGCCCTGTTCGCCCTTGGAGATGTGCAGCATGCAGGTGATGACGCGGGTGCCACGACCGAGCAGGTCGAGCTCGAAGTCGTTGATGGCGTCGTAGCGTCGCTCGAGCTCCTTCGCCGACGCCAGCCCGTGGACGCGTGCGATCAGCACGTCCTCGTAGTGGCTGCGGTCGAAGATCCCGATCATGCCCGGTCGGGGCACGTGCTTCTCGATCCGCCACAGGAAGTCGTGGGAGAGCTCGGCCTTCGTCGGCGCCTTGAAGGCCGTGATGTTGACGCCCTGCGGGTCGAGTAGCCCGACGCAGTGCCGCATCACGCCGCCCTTGCCGGACGTATCCATGCCCTGCACGACGAGGAGCACGCTGCGTTCGACCGTGCCGCGTGACTCGGCGTACAGCCGCTCCTGCAGCTCGGCGACCTCGGGGCCGAGAGCCGCGAGGGCCTTCTTGCCGTCGGCCTTGTCGCCGTCGAAGCCCGGCGTGGAGCGAGGATCGATATCGCCCAGGTCGACCGGACCCGGTGGGAGCCGGAGGACGTCGGAGACACCAGGAACCGCGGGATCAACCATGAGGGCCATTGTCCACACCGGCCGCATCGTCGGCACCGGCGCGTCTCGATCCGGCGAGATGGCAGGATCGACGTGTGCAGTCGCTGTTTCCGACCTCGCCCGGCGAGGTGACCACTGACGACCTGGTCGAGCTCTATGCCTATCCGTCCGAACGCACCTGGGTCCGCGCGAACTTCGTGTCCACGCTCGACGGCGCTGCCCACGGCGACGACAGTCGGTCGGGCAGCTTGTCCACAGCGGCCGATCGCCAGGTCTTCGCCCTGCTGCGCTCACTCTGCGACCTGATCGTCGTCGGCGCCGGCACAGCACGGTCGGAGGGCTACCAGCCCGTGCTCCCGGACGAGGTCGACGGCAAGCTGCGTGCCGAGCTCGGACTCGCCCCCACCCCGGCCATAGCAGTCGTGTCGCGCAGCCTCCGGATCGACTCGTCCCTCCTCACCGGCGGGCCCGCCCCCACCGTGATCGTGACCAGCGCCGCGGCCGCCGACGAGAACGCCGGCGTTCTCGCGTCGGTTCCTGTGGTCGTGGCCAGCCCACCGCACGACCCGCACGCCCTCGACATCGGCCGTGCTCTCGAGGGCCTGGTGGCCCGGGGTCACCAACGACTCCTCTGCGAGGGCGGGCCGTCACTGATGCGCGACCTGGTGGCCGCCGGGCGTCTTGACGAGCTGTGCCTGACCATCAGTCCACAGCTCGTTGCCGGCGACCCGCTCCGCATCCTCAACGGAGCCGCGCTGGACACGCCGACCCACCTCGAGCTGCGCCACCTGCTCACGGCCGACAGTGCCCTGTTGTGCCGCTACACGACCGCCCGCGACTCCAGAAGGTAGGCGCCCGTCCATGGACCTCCCGGTCATGCCTCCGCTTTCGCCGATGCTCGCCAAGTCGGCCAAAGGAATCCCAGACCCCTCGAAGTACCCCGACGGCCTCCTCTTCGAGCCGAAGTGGGACGGGTTCCGCTGCATCATCTTCCGCGACGGCGACGAGGTCGAGCTCGGTAGCCGCAACGAGCGTCCGCTCACGCGGTACTTCCCGGAGCTGGTCGCCGCCGCCAAGCAGTCGCTGCCCGAGCGTTGCGTGGTCGACGGTGAGATCGTGGTGGCGATGCACGGGCGGCTCCAGTTCGAGGTGTTGCAGGAACGGATCCACCCCGCTGCATCGCGTGTCCAGAAGCTCGCCGCCGAGACGCCGGCGTCGTACGTCGCCTTCGACCTGCTCGCGCTCGACGACCGTTCGCTGATCGACACACCGCTGGCCGAACGCCGGACGCTGCTCGAATCCGCACTGGCGAGCGCCGCCCCACCCATCCACATCACCCAGGCCACCCTCGACCACGAGATCGCCGCGGAGTGGTTCGGCAGTTTCGAGGGTGCCGGGCTCGACGGCATCGTCGCCAAGCCACGCGACGGCGGCTACCAGCCGAACGGTCGCGCCATGATCAAGATCAAGCACGACCGCACCTGCGACGCCGTCGTGGCCGGCTACCGCCTCCACAAGACCTCCACCGCCGACAAACCGCTCCTCGGGTCGCTCTTGCTCGGGCTGTACGACGCTCAGGGTCAGCTGCAACACATCGGCGTGTCCGCAGCGTTCGCGGCGACTCGGCGAGCCGAGCTGATCACCGAGCTCGAGCCACTGCTGATCGACCCGAAGGACCACCCGTGGCGCGCCTGGGCCGAGGCCGAGGCACACGAGAAAGGTCGCCTGCCTGGCGCGGTCTCCCGCTGGAACGCCAAGAAGGACCTCAGCTGGATCCCGATCGACCCGGTGCTGGTGGTCGAGGTCGGCTACGACCACATGGAGGGCACCCGCCTGCGTCACACGGCACAGTTCAAGCGGTGGCGGCCGGACCGGGACCCGCAGACCTGCACCTACGAGCAGCTCGAGGAGGTCGTCGGCTACGACCTGGCCGAGGTGCTGCTCTGACCTGGGGTTCCACGCGACACGGGGTTGGGTACAGGGGTCCGGCGGGGGCATGATGGAGTTAGGCCCCTGCGAACGAAGGAGCGTCATGTACAACGTGATCGTGCTGGCCGAGCAGGCCATGAGCGCGGGGGACGCGGCCGAGGTGGTGTCCCTGCACGAAGGTATCGAGGACGCTCGGCACTACCACGTCCTGATCCCGTGTGAGAACGCTGCCGCCAGAGTCGAGACCGCGCTGGGTGCGCTGGCTGCCAGTGAGGTGCTGGCGGCGCCGCCGGTCGTGACCACCGAGATGGATGCCGTCGAGTCACAGAAGCAGATCGACGCGGATGCCGAGACGAGCGTGACCATCAGCACCGCGGCCATCCGGGCGCTCGGTCATGAGGCCTCCGGCGAGTTCAGCTCAGATGACCCCATCGAGGCGCTCGACCGGGTGGCGACCGCACGTCAGGCCGAGGAAGTCATCGTGATGACGCGCCCGCACGTCGTGCAGGAGTTCCTGCACCTCGACTGGGCTTCGAAGGCCAGACGGCGCCTCGGCGTACCGATCCTGCACCTGGTCGAGCATGAGCCCTTCGATGCCGAGGCGGGCGGCGGCGAGGGCGTCACCGGCATGTAGCAGCCCGCGCCCAGCGTCAGCAGGCGTTGGCTCAGGCGTGTTCAGCGCGGTGTGCGTCGATGTCGGCCTGTCGGGCCGGCACCTTCCCGCTGCAGAAGAGGCAGCGGTAGTGGTCACCGTCGCGGGCAAACCCGTCGATCACCGTGTGGGCGGGGATCCACTCCTGGTCCGGATGGGCCGACGGCGCCTCGCGGTCCGCCACATCGGGAACCCAGTTCTCGTGCAGTTCCTCACCCTCAGCGCCTTGCGCTACGTCGGGGACCCAGTTCTCCTCAAGTTCATCGCTCATACGGCGACGTTACCGCGTCCCAGCCGTGACCGGGCAGGCGACATCTGTCGGGATTCTTACCGTTCCGCCGTGGACGCGGCCTCCGCAGCCGGCGCCGTGGGTAGCCGGGTCGCGTCACCCGGCCAGCATGATCCCCACGAACAGGGTCGCCAGGGCCGTCAGGCCGGTCAAAGCCCCGAAGATCGCCATCGCTCGTCGGGAGGCGGCCCTGGCGTGCAGGTAGGCGGTCAGGCCGGAGGCCACGACGAGCGCGTACTTCAGCGACAGCGTGTGCTGGTAGTCCGGACCCTGGTCTCCCTCGGCCAGCACGTTCCAGACACCGGTTGCGATCAGTACTCCGAAGGCGGGCCAGGCGACCCGGTTGAACGCCTGCGCTGCAGCCTTGGGCACGTCCGCGCCGGCGGCGCGTAACGCAGGCACGAGCGCAGCCAGCGTGATCTGGCCGCCCACCCAGACCGTCGCCGCGAGCACATGCAGAAACAACCGTACGGTTTCGAGATCGACGCTCTTCACAGCCGCCAAGCCTGCCAGTCGAACCGTCGACCGGATCGTCAGGTCGCCTCGTCGGCCGCGCTGCGTGCGATCTCCGGGCCGACATGCCCGTGCTTCGGACCTGACTAGCCGGTCGTACGGTCGGTGTTGCCGTCGTGCGGATCCACGCTCGTCTGGTCGCGGTTCGTGGACTCACCGGCCGGCCGCCCAGCACCTTCGTCGGACTCGGTGTCGTAACGACCACTCTCCTGACCGTCGCTGTCCCCTACGTTCTCGCCGCGCGTGGTTCCGGCGGTGTGAGCGGGACCGACACCGGGGTCATCGCCTTCGGTCTCGGGCATCTCCGATGCGGGCTGCTCGTCGGCGGGTGAGGCCGTCGCACCGCCGGGGGTGCTGTCAGGATCGGGCGAAGTGAGGCCGTCGCCCGCACCGCGCTGCGTCTCCGTGCCGGTCTCAGGGCGATCGCCCGGAAAATCAGCGCCGGTGCTGCGTCCCTCGTAGGGCGGAAGTGTGCTCCCGCTCGTGTCGATCTCTCCGCCAGGGTTCGGGTCGGAACCCTCGTGGTAGTCATTACCGATCCTGCCCTGGGCGGGAGGATTGACGTTCTCGTTGAACTCGCTGGTCTCGTTGGACTCTGCCGACATGCCCGGCTCCCTTCATGGATGCGTGCTTTTCACATACCCACAAGGAAGCTGCCTCAATCCTGACAAGCCTCCCGATGTCATGCGTCCGCAGACTTCGGCCAGTTGTCCTGGTTCATCCGGCTGGGTTGCACCCGCGGTGGTTCGCCGGCCATCTTCGGATACTCCGGCGGGTACGGAAGATCGCTCAGGCCGGCGTCCACATCCCGTTCGTACAGGTCGAGGAGAGGTTGCAGGGAGTGCTGGACGTCGTCGATCTCCGCATGCAGATCACCCAGCTCCGCGAACCGCTTCGGCAGCGTGTGGAGCGTGAACGCGCGCGGGTCGAGGCCCTGGAGCTCGTCCCAGCTGACCGGCGTCGAGACCGGACCACCCGGTAACGGCCGCAACGAGTAGGCGCTGGCGATCGTGCGGTCGCGCGCGTTCTGGTTGTAGTCCACGAAGATCGTCTCGCCTCGTTCCTCCTTCCACCAGTTCGTCGTCACCCGACCGGGCATGCGACGTGCCAGCTCGCGCCCGAAGGCGATGGCCGCGTGACGTACGTCGGTGAACGACCATTGCGGCGCGATGCGGACGTAGACGTGGATGCCACGGTTGCCGGAGGTCTTCGGAAACCCGCGGATCCCTAGCTCTTCGAGCAGGACGCGGGCCTCGCCTGCCACGACGACCGCGTCGGCGAAGTCCGTGCCCGGCTGGGGATCGAGGTCGAGCCGCAGCTCGTCGGGATGCTCGACGTCGGCGCGACGCACCGGCCAGGGGTGGAACGTGATGGTGCCGATCTGTGCGGCCCAGGCAGCCACCGCAGCCTCGGTCGGGCAGACCTCGTCGGCCGACCGACCGGACGGGAACCGGATCGTGGCCGTCTCGACGTACGGCGGAGCGCCCTTGGGAATGCGTTTCTGGTAGAACGCGTCGCCCTGCCGATCGGTCCGGGTGGCCTGCTTGATGCCGGGATGGACGCCCTTCGGCCACCGCTCCAACGTCGTCGGCCGGAGGTGGAGAGCCCGCAGGATGCCGGGCCCGACGGCGGCGTAGTAGCGCACGACATCGAGCTTCGTGGCTTCCGGTGTGTGATCAGTGGCCGGAAAGACCACCCGGTCGGGACTCGACACCCTTACCGCTGTGCCCTGCACGTCGATCTCAGTCGCGGGCGTCACCATGAGGTCAGGCTAGCCGCGACCCGGGCCGATGGCCCTCTTCCGGACCTCGTCGGGAAAAGTCCACCGAGAGGATTCCCAAACGTCACGTTCGGCACCTAGGGTCTAGGCCGTACCGCCCGGTACCCGTCGATTCACCTCGATATCTGACTTCGTCGCACCAAAGGACACCTTGTGAGCGCACATCACAAGCGTCGGCTGTTGCTTGCCGCCGCTCTCCCCGGCACCGTCACGACCGCACTCTTCGGGATACCGGCCCTCCAGGCCGATGCCGCGCCGTCCACGACCCTCGTCATCAACGAGGTGTACGGCGGTGGAGGCAACTCCGGCGCGACGTACAAGAACGACTTCATCGAGATCCGCAACGTCGGCACGTCGACCGTGGACGTCTCGGGTTACTCAGTGCAGTACAACTCTGCCGCAGGGACCGGCTCGTTCCAGGTCACGAACCTGAGCGGCCGGATCCCCGCCGGGACCACCTACCTGGTCCAGGAGAGTGCGGGGACGGGAGGCACCACGGACCTGCCCACGCCCGACGCCACCGGGTCCATCAACCTGAGTGGCACGACCGGTCGGGTCGCCCTGGTATCGACGCAGAGCGCCTTGTCCTGCTCGGCCGGCACGTGCGCGAGCGCGGCCGGAGTCCTGGACTTCGTCGGCTGGGGAGCCAGCACCGTCAACGACTACGAAGGCACGAAAGGTCCCGCGAGCTCGAACACCACCTCGATCGCCCGCAACAGCAGCGGCACCGACACCGACGACAACGCCGCGGACTTCACGGCCGGTGCGCCCTCTCCCACCGCGTGCGGCAGCGCCTGCGTGATCCCACCGTCGGCCGCGACCGTCGCGCAGATCCAAGGGGCGGGACATCTCTCGCCGTACAACGGTCAGACCGTCACCGGCGTGACGGGTGTCATCACGGCACGCGACAACCGCGGCTTCTACCTGCAGGACCCGCGTGGGTCCAGTGCGCCGGGGTACGTGGCCGGCGCCAGCTCAGGCATCTACGTCTTCACCTCGTCGGCGCCGGGTGCCGGTCTCCAGCCGGGCACTTCGGTGAGCGTCGACGGCAAGGTGAGTGAGTTCCGCCCGGGCGCGAACGGACTGACCACCACGGAGATCGTGACGCCCAGCGTCACCGTCGTCGACCCGAGCGCTGGTCTCGTTGCGCCCACGGAGGTCGGACCGAACGGACTGCACGTGCCCACCACCGTCATCGACAACGACGCGCCACCCGGTGGCCAGATCAACGTCGAGACCGGCGGCCAGTACCAGCCGAACGAGGACGGCATCGACTTCTGGGAGTCCCTGGAGGGCATGCTGGTCGACCTCCCGAACGCGCGTGTCGTCGGACCGACCAACACGACGTACGGCGAGACGCCGATCGTGCCGCAGGGATCCGGCACACAGACGAACCGCGGTGGCATCGTGCTGCTACCGAGTGACCCCAACCCCGAGCGGATCATCCTCGACGACAGCAGCACCGCAGTTCCGCCCGCCAATGTCGGGGACGGCTACCTCGACGCGGTCGGCAACGTCGGCTACGACTTCTCCAACTTCCACCTGGTGGCCAGCACGCCGCCGGTTCTGCAGTCCGGCGGCATCACCCGTGAGGTGGCTCAGCAGGCTGCCAACGACGAGCTGTCGGTAGCGACGTTCAACGTCGAGAACCTCGATCCGACAGATCCCCCATCGAAGTTCGACGACCTCGCGAAGATCATCGTCGACAACCTCCAGGCACCCGACCTGGTGGCGCTCGAAGAGGTGCAGGACAACAACGGTGCCACCGACAACGGCACCACCGCGGCCGACCAGACCCTCAACGAGCTCATCACCGCGATCGCCGACCGGGGCGGCCCGTCGTACAGCTACCAGCAGATCGACCCGGTCAATGACGCCGAGGGTGGCGAACCGGGCGGCAACATCCGGGTCGCATTCCTGATCCAGGACGGCACGCCGTTGTCGTTCGTCGAGCACGACCCGGGCACGTCCACCGAGGACACCGACGTCGTTGCGGCCTCCGATGGAACGCCGCAGCTGACCCACTCCCCCGGCCGCGTCGATCCCGCCAACGCTGCCTGGGCCTCGACCCGGGTCCCGCTGGCCGGCCAGTTCACGTTCGGCGGGCAGCAGGTCTTCGTCGTCGCCAACCACTGGAGCAGCAAGGGCGGTGACCAGCCGCTGTACGGCGCCAACCAGCCGCCGGTGCAGGGGTCCGAGCCCAAGCGGGTCACTCAGGCACAGACGGTCAACCACTTCGTGCACGAGATCCTCGATGTCGACCCGCAGGCCAACATCGTCGTCCTCGGTGACCTCAACGACTTCGACTACTCGGACAGCGTCACCGCGCTGACCCAGAACGGGTCCGCCTTGCTCGACCTGCCAGGCACGCTGCCCGACCAGGAGCGCTACACCTACGTGTACGAAGGCAACTCGCAGGTGCTCGACCACATCCTGCTCAGCGACGGACTGGCCAACCAGGGCTACGACTACGACATCGTGCACGTCAACGCGGAGTTCAACGACCAGGTCAGCGACCATGACCCTCAGGTGGTGGACCTGCACCTCGGGCTCACGGCCGCCGGGCTCACGGCCACGTCGTCACCGACGCCGGTCGTCTACGGTTCCAGCTCCGCTGTGAGCGGAACGTTGACCAACGACGACGGCAGTCCGATCAGTGGAGCCACCGTGGCACTGACGTCACGGCAGGGCTCGGATCCGTTCGCCCCGACCGGCGCGACGACGACCACAGGCCCCACTGGCTCCTACTCCTTCACTGTGTCGCCGGGAGCGACGACCGACTACCGCGTCGAGTTCGCCGGGGACAGCGTGCACGCAGCCGCCACGAGTCCTGGCGTGACGGTCGAGGTGGCCACCCGGCTGTCGCTGGCCGTCGGCAGCACCGAGCTGAAGAAGGGTGACTCGACGATGTTCGCCGGTGTCGTCGCCCCCAACCACGAAGGCCAGACGGTGCTGGTCCAGGCCCTCGAGGGCACCACGTGGGTGTCCATCGACACTGTCACGCTCGACCAGGACAGCTTCTACAGCTACGTCCTGACCACGTCGAAGAAGGCGAAGAAGGGCACCACGTCGTACCGGATCGTGAAGCCATCGGACGGTGACCACGTGCTCGGTGTGTCACGTACGGTGGCGATCACGATCACCTAGCGGCGGACGCGGCTCGGCGCGTCAACTCTTACGGTTTGGTGGTCGACGCCGCTCACCCTCGGCTCGTCTCGACGCGCCCCGTACGCTGAGGTCATGGAGAGCACTGAGACTTCCACCACCGACGCAACGACGGGGCAGCACGTGACCAAGACCGACGCGGAGTGGCGCGCGGAGCTCAGCCCCGCGGAGTACGACGTCCTGCGCAAGGCAAGCACCGAGCGGCCGTGGACCGGCGAGTACGTCGACACCAAGACCGAAGGCGTCTACCGCTGTCGGGCCTGCGGCGCCGAGCTGTTCCGCTCCGACACCAAGTTCGACTCGCACTGCGGCTGGCCGTCGTTCTGGGCCCCCAGCGAGACCGACGGCGTCACGCTGATCGAAGACCGCTCGCTCGGCATGACACGAACCGAAGTGCGCTGCTCGACCTGCGACTCGCACCTCGGGCACCTGTTCCTCGGTGAGGGCTACGACAACCCCAACGACGCGCGCTACTGCATCAACTCGATCTCGCTGACCCTGGAGCCGGCGAAGCCGTAGCCGAGGCAGAAGCGCACGTCAAGGCCCCCAGTCCCTGGGCGGGTCCTCCCCGACCCGACCGTCCACGGCTTCGCGGATCAGATCGGCATGACCGGTGTGGCGCCCGTACTCCTCGATCTGGTCGCAGAGCAGCCGTCGCAGGTTGGCGTGCTGCCCGTCCGGCCGCGAGACGTGCACGGGCTGGTCGAGGCCACCGCGGACGAGCGTTGCGTCGACCCGGGCGCGTGACCTGGCCACGGCGCCGTCCCAGAGCGCGTAGAGCCGTTCGGGACTGTCGTCGGCGGCCGACTCGAACTCCCAGTCGTCGCTGCCGTCCCAGCCGTTGTCAGCCCAGGTCGCGTCCATCGGCTCCCCGGCCAGCTTGACCGTGGAGGCGTAGTCCTCCTGGGCGGCGAGGTGCTTGAGAAGGCCGCCCAGCGTGAGCGCGGACGCTCCGAACGAGGTGTTGAGACCGGCCGCGTCCAGACCATCGACCTTCCAGCGGAACGTGTAGCGCAACCGGTTGAGGGCGCCGAGGATCTGCTCGATCTCGGACCCGGCGGTCGGTGGCTCCCAGGGGGCAGTTGGCGTCGTCATGTCCTCACCGTAGGACCCATTCCGGACATTCGTCTTCCGGAAGATCGGCATCCCTTGGCCGACGAGGCCTGGTCGCCGTACTCAGGACAGTAGCTGCTGGTCGGAATTCACCTGTTTCACCGGTTTTCGGGTTAGGAAGAGCGATAGGCTCCAGCGCATGTCTGACCTCGGGGACCAGGCTCCGCACCAGGACGCACCGGTCGGTGGATCTGATCCCAACGTCTCGATGTGGGTCGTCCGCGGAGGCGTCGGGGTGGCACTGCTCCTCACGGTCGCGGTGATCTTCGCGCTCACGCAGCCGAAGCCCGACGGAGCTCAGGTCACGCGAGACACGACCCCCACCTTGACGTCGTACCCGCAGAAGTGGGACAGCCGCATCGCTCCGTACGCGAAGATCGCCGAGAGGCTGCGTGGCCTCGACTTCGAGCACCCGGTCAAGGTGAGATTCCTGGCTACCGGAAAGTTCGAGAAGACCGTCACCACCGATGCGAAGAAGCTCAAGAAGAGCGACCGCATCGAGATCGAGCGGGCCACCGCTCTGTGGCGGGCGTTCGGTCTGATCAGCGGCGACGTCAACCTGTTCGCGGCAGTCAACGACTTCAGCGGCGGGGCGACCCTGGCGTACTACTCCTTCGACGACAAGACGATCACCATCCGCGGTCACCTGTTGACCCCGGCCGTCCGGTCCACGCTCGTCCACGAGCTCACCCACGCCTTGCAGGACCAGCACTTCAACCTCGGCGACCGGGTGAAGCAGCTGCGCAAGGAGTCCGACCAGGGCCCCAGCACCACAGCGTCGTCGGTGCTGGACGCCATCACCGAAGGCGACGCAGAGCGAGTCCAGACCCTCTACCGGGAGTCGCTGACCGCTCACCAACGCACGGCGCTCGACGCCGCGCAGCACCGCGAGAATGCCAAGGCGGGCAAGAAGCTCACACAGGTCCCGAAGATGATCGTCACCCTGCTGTCCTCTCCATACACCCTGGGTCAGGCACTGGTGCAGACCGTGGCCGCTGACGGAGGCAACGCCGCCGTCGACGACCTGTTCCGCGACGCGCCGACCCACGAGTCCGCACTGCTCGACCCCTTCCTGGTGCTGGCCGGCGACACCGATGCGACCGAGGTCAGCGTTCCGAAGGTGCAGACCGACGAGAAGACGTTCGACTCCGGAGAATTCGGCGTGATGACCTGGTACCTGATGCTTGCCGAGCGACTGCCTGTGGCCGATGCGCTCGCGGCCGCAGACGGCTGGGGCGGAGACGCGTACGTCGCGTTCGAACGCAACGGCACGTCCTGCGCGCGGCTCGCGTACCAGGGGCGAACCCCACGGGACAGCACGGTGATGTTCACCGCACTACAGCGTTGGGTCGCCGCAGTGCCCGGCTCATCGTCGTCGGTCACCCGCGACGGCAAGCTGGTGCAGTTCCAGTCCTGCGACCCCGGCCACGCCGCGCAGGCGGGCAAGGACGCATCGGAGGACGCCGTCGCGCTGGCCGCCACCCGGACCTACCTCGGCATCGGCATCCTGCGCTCGGGGGCGACGGGCAGCACTGCCAGGTGCATGGCCGGCCGGCTGGTGGGGGCGTTCCCGGTCGCCAAACTGACCGACCCGACGTTCTTCGCCGACAACCCGGCCGCCCAGGCCCGGGTCCAGAAGGTCATGGCGCCCTGCGTCTGAGCAGCGGCACGGCTGCTCCCGTAAGACCGTTCCCCCGTATGCGAATTGCGGGAACGTGCGGCGCGACACGCCGATCGGATCATGAACCTTCCCGCAGATCGCGGGGGCAGCGCTACTTCGCGGGCAGCGACCGGGCGTACGTGACGCCGATCTCGACCCAGCGCGAGAGCTGCTCGTCGGTAGCTGCAGCAGCCGGGTCGATGTGCAACCACCCGTTCATCGCCCGGCCTCGCATCTCGAACCTGGCCACGCCGTCCGCGGCCACGAGCGCATCCGTGTCGCCCGGGTCGACCCGGAGCAGGAGCCCACCCTGGCCGCTCGCAGCCACGGCCATGTTGCCGTTGACGAGGAAGGCGAGCCCGCCGAACATGCGTTTCTCGGACACGCCCGTGTGATCACCGATCGCCACCCGGATCCGCTCGGCGAGGTCTTCGTCGTACGCCATCGTGACTCCTCTACGGGAGGGCGGTCAGGAGGTCTTTCACGCTGCGCCGACGGCCCGTGTAGAACGGCACCTCTTCACGCACGTGGCGACGGGCGGTACTGGCGCGGAGGTGCCGCATCAGGTCGACGATGCGGTGCAGCTCGTCGGCCTCGAAGGCGAGGATCCACTCGTAGTCGCCGAGGGCGAACGACGCGACGGTGTTGGCACGCACGTCCGGATAGCCGCGCGCCAGCTGCCCGTGCTCGGCCAGCATGGCCCGCCGCTCCTCGTCCTCGAGCAGGTACCACTCGTAGGACCGCACGAACGGGTAGACGCAGATGTAGTCGCGCGCGGCCTCATCGGCCAGGAACGCGGGAATGTGGCTCTTGTTGAACTCGGCAGGACGGTGCAGCGCCATCTGCGACCACACCGGCACCAGCCGGCCGCCCAGCGCGGTACGACGAAGACCGTTGTAGGCCGCCTGCAACGCCTCGGCGGTCGAGGCGTGCCACCACACCATCAGGTCGGCGTCCGCGCGCAGGCCGGAGACGTCGTACAGGCCCCGGACGGTGACGTCCTGCTCGGCGAGATCGGAGAACAGCGCCTCGACCTCGCCGATCTGCTCGGCCCGTTCGCCCTCGGACCCGGCCGGCTCGGAAAGCTCGAAGACCGACCACATCGTGTAGCGGATGACGTCGTTCAGCTCACGTGCCGCCTTGCCCTGCTGCGGGCGCTTGGCCGGTGTGGGGTCAGCCGGCGCGGCGGCCGGCGCGGACTGCGGAGTCTCGACCGGACCGTCGGCTGCACTTCGGTGCGGCGAGTCGGAGAACGGCGAGGTGGGTGTGGTCATGGCCCCATTGTCGCCGCTGGCGCCATCGCGGCGAGCACCCGGGTGGCGGCGGCCTCCCCGGAGGCGATCACGGCGGGTATGCCGACCCCGTCGAAAGCGGCCCCGCACACCTCGACGCCGGGTACCGCCCGGACGGACGCCTCGATCCTGGCGACGCGGTCCCGGTGACCGACGGCGTACTGCGGAAGTGCTCCACCCCAGCGGGTGACGGTGGCGTCGAGAAGGGGTACGCGCAGACCAGTGGCTTCACGCACGTCGAGCACCGCGTTCTCGACGAGATCGGTGTCGTCGCGTTGCAGGTCGGCTTCCTCGCGGAGGCGACCCACCGAGCAGCGCATCACCATCACGTCACCGGTGAGCCAGGCCCACTTCTGCGACGAGAAGGTCGCGGCCTTGATGAGCCGTCCGTCGACGGGCGGGACCAGGAATCCCGACCCGGCCAGCTCGACCGACACAGCGGCCGTCTCGAGGGCGAACGTCACCAACGCCATCGAGGCGTACTCGATCCGGCCGAGCTCGAGTGCGGCATCCGCGGCGACCGACCGAAGGAGCCGCGCTGTCGGCGCCGCCGGAGCGGCGAGCACCACTGCGCCGGCCTCGACAGCAATCGGGTCGATGGTCGGTCCGTGCACGACCCGCCAACCCTCGTTGGTGCGCTGCAGCTCGCGCACCACGGCATCCGTCACGATCTGCCCACCCCGAGCGCGTACGTCCGCCGCAACGGCCTGAGCGAGTCGGCCCACCCCACCGGAGACTCCGGCGAAGACAGGAACGGCCGGTTCCGACGGCTGAGTCGCGTCGCCGGGGCCGCCTACTGTCGCCCGGGCCGCGGCGAGCAGGCTGCCGTGCTGCTGAACCGCCGTCACCAGCTGTGGAAGAGCCGCATGGGTCGAGATCTCGTCCGCGCGGCCGGCGTACACACCGCCGAGAAGCGGCTCGACGAGCCGGTCCCGGACCTCACCGCCGAGTCGGCGGGCGACCAGCCGCCCGACCCCGATGTCCTCGGTGAGGTCCAACCGCGGCAGGAACCGCTCGAGTCGCGCCCGGGCCAGCGTCGAACGACCGAGAATGCCGCCGGCCGAGGCGACGCCCAGGTTGACGGGGATGCCCATGAGGCTCGGCGGCAGCGGACGCAGGGCGCCCCGCGTCCAGACGGCCGCGCCACTGACCTGTGGGTGCACGAGGTGATCGCCGAGGCCCACGGCCCGGGCCAGCTCGGTGCCCTCCGGCCGACGGTTGAGCATCGACTCCGCCCCGAGGTCGACCGGTATGCCGGCGACCTCGCCGAGCCGAAGCTTGCCACCGACGTCGCCTGTCGCCTCGAGCACGACCACCTCCAGATCCGGCCTGCTGACCATCAGCTGACGGGCCGCGGTCAGCCCGGCCAGACCCGCGCCGACCACGACGACGCGTCGATCGGCGGACGAACCCGACCGCGAAGCAGACGTCGGTGGCGGCATGCGTCCAGCCTCGCATGCGACGGTCGCCGTGCGACATCACGGTGTCGCCGGGGAACCGGCGGGTGGTCAGCGGCGTCGAAGGGTCATGCGAACCCGACGAACATCCTCCCGCACGGTGGTAGCCGCAGCCGTGCTCTCGGTCGCCTGCCTGGTGACCGTCTCCGCGTGCAGCAGCGGCTCTGACAAGGCCGCTACGTCGGCCGACGCGCTGAAGGGTGCCAACAGGGCAGGCGGCGTCAGCGACGCCCCTGTGGGAGCCGGCAGTGTGCCCGGCGGCACCGAGGCGAACGGCATGATCGAGTCGATTGCTCCCGACGCAGCCAAACCGGATGTGTCCGATGGCACCCAGCAAGCGGAGCTGCTGACGGGGTCGGCCCTCATCAAGACCGGTTCGGTGTCGTTGCAGTCCAGTGACATCGGTCGCGTGCTGAGCCGCGTCTACGCGCTGGTCGGTTCGGTCGGCGGAGACATCAGCAACGAGGACACGACGACGGACGACAAGGGGCAAGAGACGAGGTCGACGCTCGTCCTCCGTGTCCCGGTCGAACGGTTCGACGCCTCCTTGAACGAGCTCGCCGGCTTCGGTCACCTGGTCAGCAAGGCCCGTACCTCCAAGGATGTGACGAACGCGGTCGCCGACATCGACTCGCGGGTGCGCAGCGCGCAGCGCTCGATCGCCACGCTTCGTCAGCTGTTCTCCCGCGCCACCAAGCTCGGCGACGTCATCTCTCTCGAGAGCGAGCTGTCCCGGCGCGAGGCGGATCTCGAGTCGCTGCAGGCACAACAGCGTGCGTTGGCTGACCAGACGACGTTCTCGACCATCACCGTCACCATCGACCTGCGGGTGGCCGGTGTGCAGCCTGCACCGAAGCCCAGCGACGACAATGCGGGCTTTGTCGCCGGGATCCGCCAGGGCTGGGACGCCATGACCACCACGATCCTGGCCGTCGGAAACGGCATCGGCCTGGTGCTCCCGCTGGGCACGGTCATCCTGCTGCTCGCCGGCATCGGTTTCTGGTCCGTACGCCGGTGGGCACCTCAGCACGAGTCACCGCCCACGGAGGCCTGACGCGTCTCGGCCTCAGCCGTCGAGGGAGTGCACCAGGTCGACGATGCGGGTGAGCACGTCCGGGTCGGTGTCGGGCAGCACGCCGTGCCCGAGGTTGAAGATGTGACCCGGTGCCACCCGCCCGGCCTGCACGACCTGCTGCGTCGCCGTTGCGATCACGTCCCAGGGCGCGAAGACCAGGGTCGAGTCGAGGTTGCCCTGCACGGCCTGGCCCGGTTGGATCCTGCGCACGGCCAGGTCGAGCGGCACCCGCCAGTCGACCCCCATCACCTCGACGCCGGCGGTGCTCATGTCGGCGAGCAGCTCTCCGGTGGCGACGCCGAAATGGATCTTGGGCACGTCAAGGTCCGCGATCGCTGAGAACACGGCCGTGGAGTAGGGCAACACGTGGGCCCGGTAGTCCGCGGGCGACAATCCCCCGGCCCAGGAGTCGAACAGCTGGACGGCAGACGCGCCGGCCGCGATCTGCACGCGCAGGAAGCCGGCGGAGATCTCGGCGAGCCGGCTCAGCAACGCCGCCCACACGTCGGGCGCACTGCGCATCAGTGCCTTCGTCGTCGCGTGATCCTTGGACGGGCCACCTTCGATCAGGTAGGAGGCGAGCGTGTAGGGCGCTCCGGCGAAGCCGATCAACGGCGTACTGCCGAGCTCGGTGGTCAGCGCCCCGACCGCCTCCGTCACGAAGTCGAGCCTCGTCGGGTCGAACCCAGGCAGCGCATCGACGCCCGCCAGGTCTCGAACCGGCGCCGCGATCACGGGACCGACGCCCGGCTTGATGTCCAGATCGACACCGAGCGCCTTCAGCGGAAGCACGATGTCGCTGAAGAAGATCGCCGCATCCACACCGTGCCGGCGCACGGGTTGCAAGGTGATCTCCACGATCAGCTCCGGGCGCATGCAGGCATCGAGCATGGCGACCCCTTCGCGCAGCCGCCGGTACTCCGGCAACGAGCGTCCGGCCTGGCGCATGAACCACACCGGCACGTGCTCGGTCCGCTCGCCTCGGGCGGCCCGCACCAGGGCGCTGTTCGCGGGCGACGGAGCTTTCGTGATCACGGCAGGAATCCTCGCACGCGACCCAAGCGGGTGACGAAAGGCCCGTTCACCCTTCGGCGCGTCGGCAGGACTGTCACTGCGGCGAGGACCTACGCTCAGACCATGGCCGCGCGCAATGAAGTCGACGCGCCGCCGGAAGAGTTCCAGAAGGCTCTCGATCAGCTCCGGTCGGCGCGGCTGCGCCCTGAGGTCTTCAGTGAAGAGATGCCCGCCCCTCAGCGGATCGCTCCCTACTCCGCAGCGCTCACCGCGGATGTGACCGTCGGGGGCGAGGACGTCGGGGGCGGCCGCTTGGTGCTGCTCTACGACCCCGCGGGCAACGACGCCTGGGAAGGCGTCTTCCGGTGTGTCGCCTACGTGCGCGCTGACATCGACCCCGAGATGGTGACCGACCCGCTGCTGTCCGGCGTGGGGTGGAGCTGGCTCGTCGAGTCCCTGTCGAACCACGACGCCGATCACGTCGCCCCGAGCGGCACGGTGACGCGGGTGGCGTCGGAGAGCTTCGGCGGGATGCAGGGCGACCCGGCCAACGCCGAGATCGAGGTCCGTGCGTCCTGGACGCCGCTGGGTGACATCCGTTCTCACGTCGAGGCGTGGGGCGACCTGTTGTGCACGGCCGCGGGTCTACCGCCGGTGCCCGCCGGAGTGGTCGCAATGCCGAATCGGCGCGGCCAGCGGGCTCGATGACGTCCGGCGACCCGACCGAGCCTGTCGCCGCCCCTGCCCCCGCCGACGCTGATCCGCCCGAGCCCGAGGCTCCACCGGTTCCACTGGCACCGCTGCTCGAGCTGCGCGACGGTCTGCCGCCGGTCATCGACTCGATCGAGGGACTGCAACGGACCGCCGAACAGTTCGCCGCCGGCAGCGGATCGTTCGCGATCGACGCCGAGCGTGCCTCCGGCTACCGCTACGGACACCGCGCCTATCTGATCCAGATCCGGCGCCGGAGTGCCGGCACCGCCCTCATCGACCCCATTCCGTTCGGTGCGGTCCCCCACGAGGCGCTGCAGCCGTTGGCCGCGGCCGTCAGCGATGTCGAGTGGATCATCCACGCCGCCAGCCAGGACCTGGCCTGCCTGGCCGAAGTCGGGATGCGGCCGACGCATCTCTTCGACACCGAGCTGGCCGGTCGGCTGCTGAACTATCCCCGGGTGGCCCTGGCCGTGCTGGTCGAGGAGCTGCTCGGTTTCCGGATGCGCAAGGAGCATTCGGCGGTCGACTGGTCGAGACGGCCGCTGCCCGAACCCTGGTTGCTCTACGCCGCGCTCGATGTCGAGCAACTGGTCGAGCTGCGGGACGTGCTGGCCGACCAGCTCGAAGAGGCCGGGAAGGCCGAGTGGGCGCGCCAGGAGTTCGCAGCCTGGGTCGCCAACCCCGAACCCACACCGCGCGCCGAGCCTTGGCGGCGTACGTCGGGAATCCACCGCGTCCGCGGCCGTCGCGGGCTCGCCATCGTTCGGGCCATCTGGCAGCGCCGTGACGAGCTCGCGCGCAGCCGTGACGTCACCGCCAGTCGGATCCTCCCCGACAGCGCGATCGTCGCAGCCGCGGCTGCCGCCCCGACCTCACGCAACGCCCTGGCACGGGTCGAGGGCTATGCGACCCGCGGCGGTCAGCGCTATCTCCGCGACTTCGCCCAGGTCATCAGCGACGCGCTGGCACTGCCGGACAACGCCCTGCCGACCGTCTCACCCCAGCACGACGGACCACCGCCACCGCGCGCCTGGGCCGACAAGAACCCGGTCGCGGCCGGTCGACTGGCCCGGTGCCGGGAGGCGGTGCTGGGGCTGGCCGTCGAGCACGAGGTCCCGCAGGAGAACCTGCTCGCACCCGACGCCGTACGCCGCCTGGCCTGGACCCCGCCGGCCGATCCGAGCGTCGAGACGGTGGCCGCCTTCCTCGCTGATGTCGGGGCCCGGCCGTGGCAGATCACGCTCACCTCCCCCGTGCTGGCCGACGCACTCGCCGCCGATGCGAGCGGCTGAGTCGGCCTGTGTTGACTCCTGAGTCGGCCGGCGTCGACTCCTGAGTCGGCCGCGCGTCGACTCCTGAGTCGGCCCCGTGTCGCCGCTGCGTCGGCCTCGCGCCAATTACCCATGACTTGTGTTGCGTAATTCTGTCTGCGTAAAGTAAGCCTCGCCTAACTTGATGCTGGACAACGCGCAGGAGAAAGACGTGCTCGCCAACTATCTGATCGGCCTTCGTGAAGGACTCGAGGCCACTCTCGTGGTCAGCATCCTCGTGGCCTACCTCGTCAAGACCGGTCGCAGTGACCGGCTGCCCGACATCTGGGCCGGCGTCGTCGTCGCCGTCCTGCTGAGCCTGGGTTTCGGCGCTCTGTTGACCTTCACGAGCCACAACATGTCGTTCGAGGCCCAGGAGGCGTTCGGCGGCATCATGTCGATCCTGGCCGTCGGGCTGGTCACCTGGATGATCTTCTGGATGAAGCGCACGGCGCGCTTCATGAAGCGTGAGCTCGAGGGCAAGCTCTCCGACGCCCTGACCATGGGGCGGGTGGCGCTCGTCTTCATCGCGTTCGTGTCGGTGGCTCGTGAGGGCATCGAGACCTCGCTGTTCGTCTGGTCCACGACCCAGGCAACCACCGGCACCCGACCGTTCCTCGGCGTCACGCTGGGCCTGCTCAGCGCCGTGGTCCTCGGCTACCTGCTGTACAAGAGTGCCGTGCGGATCAACCTCGCGTCGTTCTTCAAGTACACCGGCATCGGCCTGGTGGTCGTCGCAGCGGGAGTGCTCGCGTACGGGTTCCACGACCTGCAGGAAGCGGGCTGGATCCCCGGGCTCAACAACACGGTCTTCGACATCAGCGAGCAGGTGCCTCTCTCGTCCTGGTACGGAACCCTGCTCAAGGGAGCCTTCAACTTCAACCCGCAACCGAGCGCTGTCGAGCTCGGCGTCTGGATCACCTACCTGGTCACGGTGATGACTGCCTTCCTGTGGCCAGGCAAGAAGCGCCCACCCGTCCCGCAGCCCTCGGCACCGACGTCTGTCAGCGCCTGACCTGATTGCTCGCCCCGCACCCCCTCATCACGCATCACCGTCTGCCCGACCCGACTGACCTGTGAGGTTCCTGCTCCCATGCCTGCTCCACGCCCCACCCTGCTGATCGCCGGACTCACCCTGCTCGGCGGGCTCACCGCCTGCAGCAGCGACTCCTCGTCGAACGGCCCGAGCTACGAGGTCAAAGCCGGTGACACCACCTGTGCGGTCTCCACGACGACGCTGCCGGCAGGCAAGGTGACGTTCAAGGTCGAGAACACCGGCGGCGACGTCACCGAGGTGTACATCTACGGCAAGGACGGTGACGTGTTCACCAAGATCATGGGCGAGGTGGAGAACGTCGGCCCCGGGACAGCCCGCGACCTCCACGCGAACCTGAGCGCGGGGACCTATCAGGTGGCGTGCAAGCCCGGCATGAAGGGAGACGGGATCCGTACCGATCTCACCGTCACCGGTGCCGGGTCGGGCGAGTCGACAGCGGACGCCCAGGCGGCGTACGACCGTGAGATCGAGGTCGAGGTCGAGGCCAGCGGTGCCCCGAAGCCGCTCGCCGCGCTGACTGCACAGGTCGGCGAACGGATCGAGTTCAAGCTCGAGAACCAGGCCTCGTCGGAGTACTACCTCGAGGTGGTCGACCCCGCCGGCAAGGCGGTCGCGAAGACCGAGGCCGCGGCGAGCAGTACGAGTGAGGTCGTCGTCGAGCTCACCGCCGAAGGCGCCTACGCGCTGCGGACGTACGCCGACGGCGCCGAGGCGGCCGCAGTCGCACAGACGCTGATGGTGTCGGCCAGCAGCTGAGCCGCGCGGGAAGCCGCTCCCGCGTGTTGGGCCGGGCCGTGACCTGTGAGTTTGACATCCTGACCGGGTCCACCGCCCGGTCCGACCGGGCACGCAGCCATGAGGAGTCGCTCCATGCCCCGCCGTAACCGCTTCACCACGTACGCCGGTCTGGCTCTGGCCACCACCCTGGCGCTGAGCGGCTGTGACGGACAGTCCAACGACGACGCGGGTAACGGCTCGACCGATAGCACCAGCACGGCGTCGACCCCGCCCGCTTCGACGCCGGCGACCAGCGACGATTCGACGGGGCCGGACGAGACCACCGACACGTCTCCCACCACCTCCTCACCCACGACCACCGATGACAGCTCGGCCGCGCGGGCTCGACAGTCGATGGTCCCGATGGGACGGATGCCGGGCTTCAACGACCTATGGACCTGGGACGGAGTCCAGAGCTGGAACTACCCGGCACCCGAGGGCGTGGCCAGCTCGGCTTGTCAGCGCGCGTCCTTGACCGCGATCGGCGCCGTCGCGGAGTACGACACGGTCTACTCCAGTTCGCCTGCGCCGAACGACGCCGCGGGCGTCACCACCGCGGTCTTCCCCGACGAGCGGACCGCCACCATGGCCGAGTCCGTGCTGGCCAAGTGGCTCGCCACCTGCCGCAGCAGCGTGCAGGGGAAGCCTGGCGTCAAGCGCGTCAAGGTGAGCGCGGACAGCACGGTCGACACGGTAGTGGGCCCCGGCCACCAGCGACTGGTCAGCTACGGACCCGTTGCCGGTCACCCGGACGACGGATACTTCAACGGCGAGGGCTATGTGCGGGATGGCGACGTGATCAGCTACGTCGTGTTCCACAGCGTCGGTCAGGACTACAACTATCCCGCAGGGGAGCAGCCTGCCGACCAGGCGTTGCGGGTGGCTGCGACCTTCCTCAAGCGCTCACGCTGACGCCGCAAGCCCAGCAGGGCGCGAGAGGCGCTCAGTTGACCGAGACCGCCTTCAGCGGCGCCGTGTGACCCTGCCGCTGGTTCTTCTCGTACTGCCAGCGGTGCACGTACCTGGCGTTGAGCTTCTCGTCACGGGCGCGCGCATCGCTGGCGTCCAGGCCGAGACTCTGCGAGCACGCCGGCCAGGCGCCCCAGCCCGACCCGCGCAGCACCCGCTCGGCGATGGCGATCTGCTGCTCCCGCGTCGCGAGGTCAGCGCGCGGGGCGAACTTGCCGCCGCCGTTGCTGGTCCAGGTGCCGGCGCTGAACTGCAGACCGCCGTAGTAGCCGTTGCCGGTGTTGATGTGCCAGTTACCACCCGACTCGCAACCGGCAAGCCGGTCCCACGTACGCCCGCTGGCGGCATCGGCGGTGAAGAGACTGGAGGAGATGGGGGCAGCGACGGCGGCGGTAGCCGTGACGAGGACAGCGAGCTGACGAAGGGGACGCTTCTTGCGCGTGCGGTGGCGTGGCTCGTGAGCCATGGGTCAGACCTCTCGGCCGCCTGCGAAGTGAGCTGTCGGGTTCGGGCGGAAAGGTTCGCCCGGCCGCGGCCACGGTGCATGACCTCGGCTTCACCCCAAGGCGTGTCGACCCCCGGTGGCAACCGGTTGTCTCGACGCCGAATTCACGGGTCCCCCGCTCCTACCCCTGCATGGGACAGCCGGTCGACCGCGGCGGGTAGGACTCGGCGTACCGCAGACGACGTCTCACCAGACGGTGAGACCGGGTCGACGCTAACCCAGGTCAAGGTCACGGGCAAGTCACGACGCCGTGTTGAACAAGGTGTTTCTGCGACCGGTCGGACGGCAGTGTCCGCCGTCGTCTCACCTCGTGTGACGTACAGGTCACGATGAGGTCGCTTCAGGACCCCAAACGCCCGGTTGTGCCCGATTCAGGACGCCGAAAGACGCTCGAGCTCGGCTCGGGTGAGATCCAGCCACGTCGCCGCCACGGACGACTCGATCGAGGCCGGTCGACTGGCGCCGGGAATCGGGATGACGCAGGGAGACAACGCGAGCTCCCACGCCAGGCAGACCTGTTGTGGTGACGCGTCGTGGCGCTCGGCGACCTCGTGGAAGGCACCGTGGGTGTCGCCCAACGACTTGGCGCTGCGGATGCCGCCCAGCGGGCTCCACGGCAGAAACGCCAGCCCGAGCTCCTCACAGACGCCGATCTCGGGGCCGCTGCTGCGGAAGGACGGCGAGAACTGGTTCTGCACCGAGACCAAACAGTCCCCGAGGATCTTGTGCGCCAGCCGGATCTGGTCCTCGTCGGCGTTGGAGATACCCGCGCGTTCGATGAGACCGGCCTCGTGCAAGGCCTTGAGCCCACCCATGGTCTCTTCGTACGGCACGCCCGGATCAGGCCGGTGGTGCTGATACAGGCCGATCGTCTCGACCCCGAGCCGGCGCAAGGACGCCTCGCAGGCCCGGCGCAGGTGCTCCGGCCGGCCGTCGAGGCCCCAGTCGGCGCCGTCGCGCGTGTGCCCGCCCTTGGTCGCCACCAAGATGTCGTCGGTCGAACCGCCGTAGGACGCCAGCGCCAGCGCAACGACCTCCTCGTTGGCCCCGGGACCGCGTTGCGCCCACGTGTACGCATCGGCGGTGTCGATGAGCGTCACGCCAGCGTCGAGCGCGGCGTGCACCGTGGCCACCGCCTCGGACTGGCTGGGTCGCTGGTCCATGGTCAACGGCATCGCGCCGAGACCAACGGCGCTCACCTGGCGCTCCCCGAGGCGACGCGTCGGCGGTGTCTTCAGCTGGCTCTGCATCCGACCTTCATACCCGCTGGGACCGGCGTCGACACGTGCTCGTCCGGCTGGCGGTACGGAGTGGCGAGGCCGCTGTGGACGCGGCCAAGATGAGCACATGGACCTGTCGGCGCTCAGCGACCAGGCGATCGAGCGCAGCAGGCTCTCGCTGGCGGCCCGGGTCCGTCGGCTCAGGGCCAAGGCGTGGATGGTCGGGCAGTGTGCGGTCGCAGCCGGTGTCGCCTGGGTGATCGCCGCCGACGTCTTCGGTCATCCGACACCGTTCTTCGCTCCCGTGGCGGCGTTCCTCTGCCTGGGCACGTCGTACGGACAGCGGCTGCGGCGCGTCGGCGAGGTCACGGTGGGCGTCGCGGTCGGCATCGTGATCGCCGACCTGTTCAAGCACCTGTTCGGCCACGGGTCGTGGCAGATCATCGCGGTCGTCGCGATCGCGATGTCAGCGGCAATCCTGCTCGACGCGGGTCAGCTCTTCGTCGGTCAGGCGGTCGTGCAGGCCATCGTGGTGACCACACTGCTGCCCCTCGACCAGGCACCGAGCCGGATCGGTGACGCCTTCATCGGCGGTGGTGTGGGCCTGCTGGCGGCCACGATCGTGCCGGGCGCCCCCCTGCGCCGCCCGCGGGAGCAAGCCGCCAAGGTCACCCTCGAGCTCGCCCGACTGCTCCGGGCGGCACGGCAGAGCGCCCTCGACGTCGACTCCGAGCAGGCCGAGGTGACGCTGTCCCGGGCGCGCGAGACCGAGGCCCTGCTCGATGAGCTGCGGGCCGCCGCGAGCGAGGGTCTCGAGGTCGTGCGGTCCTCGCCGTTTCGTCGCGGACACCGGCCGCACGTGCGCTCCATGTCCGAGCTCGTCGGGCCGCTCGACCGGGCGATCCGCAACACCCGCGTGCTGGTGCGTCGGGTGTTGGTCAGCGCTCGCCTCGACGAGACGATGCCGCCGGACTACCTCGTGCTGCTCGACGGCCTCGCCGATGCCGCTGAGGAGATGGGGCAGGACCTGGCTGCCAACCGCCCACCCGACAGCGCCCAGCCGCAGCTCGTCACCATCGGCGCGGAGACGGCGACCGCCAGCGCACCCTTGACGCTGTCTGCCGCCGTCGTGCTCGGCCAGCTTCGCTCGATCGTCGTCGACCTGCTCGAGCTCAGCGGGCTGTCGTACGTCGACGCGATCGCGCACGTGCCGAATCGCTGAGGCTTCCCGGCGTCCGGTCTGCGCTCAAAGCGAACAGGGCCGTGCTCCTGGAATCTTTTGTCGGTCAGCGCTGGTTGAGTCCTGGTGCATGTGATCGGGGTCTCCGGAAATTCCGTTGTCCGGATCCACGGCACCGAATAACATGGCTCATGAAATGAAACGAAACGGTTTCGTTTCATGTGGCGAGCAACCAAAGGGAGGTGACGCACGTGATGACCGACTCGCAGGCGCGGACACACCGCCCGCGGATCGAGGGGGATCGCGAAGCGGACATCCTCGACGCCACCCTGCGGCTGCTCGCCACCGCCGGCTACGACCGATTGACGATGGACGGCGTGGCCGCCGCCGCGAAGGCGAGCAAAGCGACCCTCTACCGACGCTGGACCACCAAGGCCGAGCTGGTCGTCGACGCGCTGCTGCGCGCCCGTGGCGCACCCCAGCTCGACGCCCCTGACACCGGCTCGTTCCGAGGCGACCTGCTGGTCATGGCCTGTGACAAGTCGGGGCTCAACGACACCAGCACGCTGGCGGTCATGGCGAGCGTCATCACCGCACTGCATCACGATGCCGAGTTCGCCACCGCCTTCCACGAGCGATTCCTGGGTCCGAAGGTCACCGCCGCCCGTCGCGTCTACGAACGCGCCCAGCAGCGTGGCGACCTCCGCCCTGATCTCGACCTCGACCTGGTGTCGCACGTCCTGGCGGCCGTCATCCTGCACCGCTTCTTCGTTCTGCGACTGCCCGTCGACGACGACACCGTGATCGCCATCATCGACCAGATCGTCATCCCAGCTGCCGCACAGCCGCACCAGTCCCCCGACGGTGACCTCTCAACCTGACCAACACTCCTCCACCGCCGGCACCTCACCGTCACCACCTCACCGTTCGTGAGCTCTCCTGAGCTCGCCCTGAACCAGCAAAGGACGACCAATGTCGACCAGAATCGAACCGCGCGAGGAGGCCGCCAGCAACAACGGCCACCGACACCTCGGGATCGCGCTTGCGCTGATCTCGATCGCCCAGCTGATGGTCGTGCTCGACGCCACCATCGTCAACATCGCCATCCCGTACATCGCCAGTGACCTCGACTTCAGCAAGGCCGGACAGTCCTGGATCATCACCGGCTACACGCTGACCTTCGGCGGTCTCCTGCTGCTGGGCGGTCGCCTCGGTGACTACTTCGGCAGACGGCGCATCTTCATCCTCGGCATCAGCGTGTTCGCCCTGGCGTCGCTGCTCGGTGGCGTCGCACAGAGCGAGGCCACGCTGTTGGCAGCGCGTGGGCTGCAAGGTCTCGGCGCGGCCATCGCCTCGCCCACGGCCTTGGCGCTCATCACCACGACCTTCCCCGCCGGCAAGGAGCGCAACCGCGCCTTCGCCGTGTACGCCGCGATGTCCGGGGCCGGCGCCGCAGTCGGGCTCATCCTCGGTGGCTGGTTGACCGACTACTCCTGGCGTTGGACCTTCCTCATCAACGTTCCGATCGGCATCACCGCGGCCCTGCTGGCGCCGAAGTTCCTCGGTGAGAGCGTCCCCCGGAGGGTCAAGCTCGACCTTCCCGGCGCGCTGTCCGGCACGCTCGGCCTGGTGTCGATCGTCTACGGCCTCACCCGGGCGGCCGACCCGGCCCACGGTTGGGGTGACGGGCTGACCGTGGCAGCGCTCGTCGCCGGTGGAGTCCTGCTCGCGAGCTTCATCATGATCGAGCGCACGGTCGCCGAACCGCTGATGCCGTTCCGGATCCTTGCCGACCGCACCCGTGGCACCAGCTTCGTCGTGATGATGCTCGTCCCGGCGGCGATGTTCGCCATGTTCTACTTCCTGAGCATCATCGTCCAGGACGGCATGGGTTACAGCGCCTTGAAGACCGGCTTCGCGTTCCTGCCGTTCAGCTTCGGAATCGTGATCGCCGCGGGTGTCGCCTCCAACCTGATGGCGCGCGTCGACCCCAAGTGGCTCGCCGGCACGGGCACGCTGCTCGCCGGCACCGGGCTGTTCGGGTTCTCCCGTATCCCCTACGAGACCTCGAACCTCAGCGACATCGGGGTCCACGCGTCCTACGCGACGGATCTGCTGCCCTGGATCCTGATCATGTCGTTCGGCATGGGCCTTGTCTTCGTGCCGCTGACGTTGACCGCGGTGCACGGGGTCAGCAACGAGGACTCCGGTATCGGTTCGGGAGTTCTCAACGCCATGCAACAGGTCGGAGGTGCCGTCGGCCTGGCGACGCTGAGCACGGTCGCCGTCCACGCCACCACGAGCAAGGTGCAGGAGATCGGCGCCGGCTTGCAGGCCGCCGGGGTGAACGCACAGACCGCATCCGGTGGATCATCAGGCAACAACATCGCGCAGGCTGCCTTCGCGTACGGCTCGACGCACGCGTTCATCGTGGGCGCGGTGATGATCTGGATCGCCGCAGTGATCGTGTTCGTGTTCATGAACGCGAGCCACGAGGAGATCAACGACATCCAGACCGTCCGCGGTTCCGACGACCTGTCGACCGAAACGGATAAGGAGCCGGGCAGCGCCGGCAGCACGCACGCTGTGCCGGTCCCGACGGGCTGACGGGCTGACGGGCTGACGGGCTGACGGGCTGACGACCAAGCCTGCGTCCTGGCTGCCTTCGAGCAGCCACGACGCAGGCCTCGTCGGTGGGTACGCCGGTCGGTCTAGGAGTTCGTGTCGGCGTACCGCGCCCACGCGAAGCAGTACAGGCCGAAGGCGACGATGCCCAGCGCCACGATCCCCAGCAGCACCGGACCGAACGCCTGGTCGAGGATCTTGCGCAGCGCCACGTCGAGGCCACCCGCCTTCTTGGGGTTGTGGTCCCAGGCTGCCCAGATGAACAGGGAGCCCACCACTCCGAGAGCCACGCCCTTGGCGATGTAGCCGGCCTGGCCGAGCTTGACGACGCCGCTGCCGGATTCGCCCGAGGTCGCCCCGGACTCCAGATCCTTCGTGAAGGACTTGGTCACGCCGCGTTTGATGTGCATGACCGCCACGACGATGATGACGATGCCGACGATGGCGACGAGCCACCGGCCTGCGGTCTGGTGCATGAGCTTTGCCGTCATGCCGTCGGTGTTGCTCTTGCTCGATCCGGACTGGGTGGCGGTCTTGATGGCGCTGATGCCGACCGCGGTGTAGATGACGACCTTCCCGGCCGAGCTCACCCGCTTCATCGTGCGCTTGGGCTCGTCGCGGCTGCGATGGCCCCACGCGGCCTCGGTGAGCTGCCACACCGCCAGGATCAGCATGCCGATCCCGATGATCCAGAGCAGCGGGCCGCCGAAGGACTCCTGCGCGATCTGCTGGAGAGCGCCTTGCTGCGAGGGCGCACCCGAGTGGTCACCGAACGCCAGCTGGAGCGCCAGCCAGCCGATGAGAATGTGGATGATGCCGTAGGCCACCAGACCCACGCGGATCCCGCGCTCGAACCAGATGCTGTCGTTGATCTGCCGCGCCGTGCGCTGGGCGGTGCTACCTGCCACGTTGGACATAGGGCCTCCCTCACTCACCGCGGGACTCTACGCCGGATCCGGCCGGTCGGCTCGTCGAGCTCAGGTCTCCACACACCGTGCGGCCCGCGAGGGTCACAGATCTCGTAGTGCCTTCTCGACCCGCTGCACCGAGATCGGATGGGGAGTCCGCAGCTCCTGGGCCCAGGTGCTGACCCGCAGCTCCTCGATCATCCAGCGGATTCGCTCGAGCGTCTCGCCCGGCGGCTGCCCCGCAGGCAAGGCCGAGACGCGGTTCGAGTACGCCGTCTGCACCGCAGCGACGGGGCCCATCAGGACTGCGTCACGCCGCGGATCAGTCCGCAGCTTCTGCACCCGGATGCGCATCGCCTCCAGGTAGCGCGAGTAGTGTCGCAACGCTTCGAACCCGGCTCCGGCGACGAACCCTGGCTGGACCAACCGCCCCCACTGACCCTTGAGGTCTGCCAGTGCCGGCAGGAGCGCCATCTCGGCGCGGCCGGACAGCTCTCGGTCGACGTCATGAGCCATCGGAAGGATGCGCAGCAGCAGGTCGACCAGGTCGCGAGTCCGCGACGGCCCGTCGGCCCGGACTGCGGACTCGAGCCGTTCGTAGCCTGGGCGGTCCCACACCGGGCCGCCCGCTGCGGCAACCACCGCGTCGACGGCGGCGGCGTACGCATCGTCCACCAGCGCGCCGACGGTCGGATGAGGGGCGAGTCCGAGCGTGAGCTTCTCGGCGTTTCCGAGCTCCCGGACCAGGGCCTGACCGGGCAACGGGACGGCGAGCATCAACAGCCGCCGCAAGCCGAGACGAGTTGCGGCCTCCTGCTCGGCTTCGCTGGCAAGCACCCGGATCGCCACCGACACAGGGGTGGAGCCGTCGTCGGGCCGCTCCTCGACGAGCGCGGGATACCCGCGGACCTCGTGGCCGGCGCGCGTCTGGACGAACGTGCGTGGCAGCTCTCCGAAGTCCCAGCTCGTCAAGCCGGTCTTCTCGACCGCACCGGCGGCGGTCGCGATCGCGGCGACAGACGAGGAGTGCAGCGTCTGGCGGAGGGCATCGAGGTTCTTGCCCTCCCCGACCACCGAACCGTCGTCGGCGACCACCCGGAACGACAGCTGCAGGTGCGGCGGCACCTTCTCGAGGTCCCACGCCTCGCGAGGCACGACGACCCCGGTCGTACGTCTCAGGTGCCTCTCGAGCGCGTCGAGCAGCGGCTCCTCCCCCGGCACCGCGGCCGCCAGGAAGGCACGGGCATGGTTCGGCGCCGGGACGAAGTTCACCCGCAGCTGCTTCGGCAGCGACCGGATCAGCGCCACCACGAGCTCCTCGCGCAGACCTGGCACGGGCCAGGAGAAGTCGGCTGACTCCACCTGGTTCAACGTCGTCACCGGGATGTCGACACGCACGCCGTCGTCGGCTGACCCCGGCTCGAAGTGGTAGCCGAGCGGCAGCTCGTCGGTCCCGTGCTTCCAGACCTCCGGGAAGTCCTCCGGCGAGACCTCGTCGGCCGCGTCGTGAACGAGCATGTCGAGCGTGAAGGTGAGCAGGTCGGGTCGGGTGCGGCGCTCGGCCTTCCACCAGGAGTCGAAGTGTGCGGTCGAGACCACCTCGGCCGGCACCCGGGCGTCGTACAGGTCGAAGATCGTCTCGTCGTCGACGACGATGTCGCGCCGGCGGGCGCGGTGCTCGAGATCCTCGGCCTCGGCGAGCAACGCCTCGTTGGCCGCGTAGAACCGATGGTGAGTGCGCCACTCGCCCTGCACCAGGGCATGGCGGATGAACAGCTCGCGCGAGACCTCCGGGTCGATCCGGCCGTAGTTGACCGCCCGCTCGGTGACGATCGGGACGCCGTACAACGTGACCTTCTCCAGCGCCATCACCGCGCCGCGCTTCTTCTCCCAGTGCGGCTCGCTGTAGGTCCGCTTGACCAGGTGGGCCGCCATCGTCTCGGCCCACTCGGGCTCGATGCGGGCGTTCATCCGTCCCCAGAGGCGCGATGTCTCGACCAGCTCCGCCGACATCACGAAGGGCGGCTGCTTCTTGAACAGCGTGGAGCCCGGGAAGATCGAGAACCTCGTTCCCCGCGCTCCCTGGTAGTCCCGCTTGTCCTCGTCACGCATGCCGATGTGGGAGAGCAGCCCGGCCAACAGGGCCTGGTGGATCTCGTCTGCCGCGGCCGGCGTCGAGTTGAGGGTCAGGCCTAGCTGTTTGGCCACCTGACGAAGCTGGCTGT
The DNA here is from genome assembly GCA_963750495.1 of uncultured Actinomycetota bacterium. Lineage (GTDB taxonomy): Bacteria > Actinomycetota > Actinomycetes > Propionibacteriales > Nocardioidaceae > JANLYC01. The sequence goes on along the minus strand of CAVVQV010000008.1, from coordinate 147,603 downwards.
CGAGGTCCTGCCACTCCCGGATGCGCAGGTAGTTGAGGTAGTCCGCCCGGCACATGCGACGGAAGGCGCTCGACGACAGCTCCTTCTGCTGCTCCTTCACGAAGCGCCAGAGGTTGAGCAGCCCGGCGAAGTCCGAGACCGGGTCGACGAACCGTCGGTGCTTCTGGTCGGCGAGCTCCTGCTGGTCGGACGGGCGCTCTCGGGGGTCCTGCATCGACAGAGCCGCCACGACCGTGATCACCTCGCGCAGACAGCTGCGCTGCGAGGCCTCCACCATCATCTTGCCGAGTCGCGGGTCGATCGGGAGCCGAGCCAGCTGCTTGCCGAGCGGCGTCAGGCGCGGTCGGCCGGGCCCGGTGCGCGCCGGTCCGACGCCTCGACCGCGTCCACGCCTCCCACGACCGCGGCCGGTCGGGGCCGGTTCAGTGGTCAGCGCACCGATCTCGTCGAGCAGCTGCATCCCCGAGGCCACCGCCCGGGTGTCGGGTGGCTCGACGAACGGGAAACGGGCCACGTCGCCGAGACCGAGCGCCGTCATCTGGAGGATGACCGACGCGAGGTTGGTCCGCAGGATCTCGGGATCGGTGTACTCAGGCCGGGCCTCGAAGTCCTCCTCGGCGTACAACCGGATGCAGATGCCCTCGGCCACCCGTCCACACCGGCCCTTGCGCTGGTTGGCGCTGGCCTGGGAGATCGGTTCGATCGGCAGTCGCTGCACCTTGGTGCGCGGATTGAAGCGCGAGATCCGGGCCAGGCCGGTGTCGACCACGTAGTGGATGCCCGGAACGGTCAGGGATGTCTCCGCCACGTTGGTCGCCAGCACCACCCGACGGGTGCTGTGCGGCGCGAAGACGCGATGCTGCTCGGCGGCGGAGAGCCGCGCGTACAGCGGTAGCACCTCGAGGGGGCCGGCCGCGCGCGGGAGCGCGAGCTTCTTCAGGGCGTCGGCGGCGTCGCGGATCTCTCGTTCGCCCGAGCAGAAGACCAGGACGTCGCCAGGTCCTTCGCGCATCAGCTCGGTCACCGCGTCGGTGATGCCCTGGGTCTGGTCGTCGACGAGCTCGCGGTACCGCACCTCGACCGGGAACATCCGCCCGGAGACCTCGATGATCGGCGCATCGTCGAAGTGCTGCGAGAACCGCTCCGGGTCGATCGTCGCCGACGTGATCACGACCTTGAGGTCGCGGCGCCGCGGCAACAGCTGCTTGAGGTAGCCCAGGATGAAGTCGATGTTGAGGCTGCGCTCGTGTGCCTCGTCGATGATGATCGTGTCGTAGCCGCTCAGGTCACGGTCCCGTTGGATCTCCGCGAGCAAGATGCCGTCGGTCATCACCTTGACCGTGGTGCGGTCACTCGACCGGTCGGTGAACCGCACCTTGTAGCCCACGTGGCTGCCGAGCTCGACGGAGAGCTCCTCGGCGATGCGTTCGGCGACGGTACGCGCGGCGATCCGGCGAGGTTGGGTGTGGCCGATCACCTTGCCCTCACGGCCTCGGCCGAGCTCGAGACAGATCTTCGGCAGCTGGGTGGTCTTGCCGCTGCCGGTCTCCCCGGCGACGATGACGACCTGGTGCTCCCGGATGGCTGCGGCGATGTCGTCCTTGCGCTGGGAGACAGGCAGCTGCTCGGGATAGCTGATGGTGAACGGCAGGGGCTCGACGGTGGAGGGCTGCGCGGACATCAGGACCCCAGGATACGGACAGTAGCGGGGTTTGACCCTCACCCCTGCTAGACACGGCGAATGGTCGGTGCCACGGGCGCCTGCCGCAGCAGAGGTTCCCCCACGCAGCGCACCCGCTGCAGAACGGACACGCACATGTCTCGCACCCGCATGTCTCGCACCCGCATGTCACACGGCCGGTCGTCAGAGCTGCTCCGTCGTACCGGGCTCGCCTCCGCCGGAGTCGTGACTCTCGTCATCGCCACTGTCGCCCCGATGTCCAGCGCCAGCGCCGTCACCAAGCTCACCGATGCGCAGGCCGCGTCGCAGCTGTCGGCCGTGGGCATCACCCGCTCGTCGAGCGGCGGCTGCACCAACCGCAACAACTCCACCTGTACGTCGTACGAGCAGATCAACCAGTCGACGGTCTCGGGCATCAAGACCTACAAGAGCGTCAGCGGCTGCGCGGTCAACATCACCGGCGGCACGGAGACCGGCCACGCCACCGGCACCTACAGCCACTGGAACGGCTACAAGGTCGACATCTCGCGCTCGACGTGCAACGACAACTACATCACCTCGCACTACAGCTTCATCGGCTACCGCAGTGACGGCTACCCGATGTACGAGGCCGCCTCCGGCAACGTCTACACCAACGAGGGCAGCCACTGGGACATCGTCTACTACACCTGCGGCTGCTAGCCCCCCTGGCCGTGGCGTTTGCCTAGTTCACAAGCCAGGTGGCTGGTGAACTAGGCAAACGTGCCTTGTTCAGAGAGCATGTGGCTTGTCCACTAGGCAAACGCGAGTGAGCGAGGGCAGGACGGATGCCGGATTCGTTGAGTACGCGGCTGCTCCGGCTCGTCAGCCGTACGGCGCGCGAGCGGCTTGCTCCGGCCAAGCGCCGCCGTCCGCCACTGAGCAAGCGCCAACCCGCCGGCCAGGGCCGTGCGACCGGCTCGATGTCGCGACCCGGCGCCCAGCCGGCCGGTCCCGTCACGATCGCGTACAGCCCCCGCGCCGACGGCCGTCCGGACCCCGGCGAAGTGGTCTGGGCCTGGGTCCCCTACGAAGAGGACTCCTCCCGTGGCAAGGACCGACCCATCCTGATCATCGGCCGCCGCGAAGGCGACAGCGGCCAGCTCGTCGGGCTCATGCTCACCAGCAAGGACCACGATCGTGACGCCGCCCAGGAAGCCAGCCACGGGCGCCACTGGATGGACATCGGTACCGGGGGCTGGGACTCGCAACGCCGACCCAGCGAGGTCAGGCTGGACCGACTGCTTGAGGTCGACTCGCACGCTGTACGCCGCGAGGGTGCTGCCCTCGACCGGGCCATCTTCGATCGCGTGGTCGCCGCCACCCGTACCCACCACGACTGACGCGCGCCCCGGCAGCAGCCCAGGCGTCAGCCGAGCAGCTCGTCGACGAAGCACCAGCGCCAGGCCTCGCCGGGTTCGAAGCTGCGCATCACCGGATGGTCGGTCTCTACGTAGTGGCCGTCGGCGTGCCTGCCCACCGACGAGTTGCAGCAGCCGACGTGCCCGCAGGTCAGGCACAGCCGCAGATGGACCCATTCGAGCCCGTCGCGCAGGCACTCCTCGCAGCCGTTCGGCGTCGTCGGAGCGGGCGTCTGCACCACTCGTTCCAGGTGCTCACAGCCACCGCCGACGACCGGGGCACGCAGCACCGAGTCGCGATCCTGCCCGCTCCAGGTCCGACCCAGGTCGAGCACCGTCTCTTCGACGTCGATCGCCGCGATCACCCGACGCATCACCTCGTCCGGGACCAGGCCTTGGTCCCGCATCTCGATCAGCTCGCGTCGCTCGGCCTCGATCATCTCGATCCGTAAGCGGGAAAAGGCCTGGCTGGGTGTCTCGGCCGCACTGCCCAGCTGCTCCCACATCGCCTCTGCCCGCTCGTTGCTCCGTCGCTCGAGTCTCTCGATGACCGCCGCGGAATCGGCGTCGGTCCGCAGCTCGGCCAGCCGGCGCAGGCCCGCGGACGCCGCGCGCTGCGAGACGCTGGCGGCCTGCAACGCATCCTCGGCCGGGTCCGGCCCCGTCAGACCGAGCCGGCGCAGCCACCAGGGCAGCGAGGACCCCTGGATCAGCAAGGTGGCTCCCACGACGACGAGCGCGATCAGGATCAGCACATCTCGCTGCGGAGTGTCCGCCGGCAGGATGAATGCCGCAGCCAGCGTGACCACGCCCCGCATGCCCGCCCACGAGATCGCTGCCGGAACCGTCCACGGCGGGAACGGGTCGACGGCGCGCACGCTCGGGATGAGGCGGGGCAGGTACGTCGCCGGGAAGACCCACAGCGGCCGGACCACCATCGTCGTCACCGTGACCGCAACGCAGGCCAGCGCGATGTGACCGGTGCTCATCGAGTTGTTCGCCGCGTTGTCGATGATCGATCGCACCTGCAGCCCGATGAGCAGGAAGACGGTGTTCTCCAGCATGAACTGCACCGAAGCCCAGTTGGTGCGTTCGAAGACGCGCGACGACGCCGACTGCATGAGGTGCGTCTTGTGACCCAGGATCAGGCCGGTCACGACGACGGCGAGCACACCGGAGGCATGCAGCTCCTCCGCCAGCAGGTATGCGATGAAAGGCGTCACGAACGAGACGGCGGTGTCCAGGACCTCGTCGTCGATCTGCCGGCGCAGCTTGCCGGTGACGAAGGCCACCACGACACCGGCCGCAACCCCACCGGCTGCGACGACCACGAACCGCAGCCCGATCTCCCAGACGCTGATCGTGCCGGCCGCGGCCACGATCGCCGTACGGAGCGCCACCAGGGCGGTCGCGTCGTTGACGAGGCTCTCGCCCTGCAGGATCGTCACCATGCGCCGAGGCATGCCCACTCGCCGAGCAATCGCGGTGGCTGCAACAGCGTCGGGTGGGGCGACGACGGCGCCCAGCGCAAAAGCCGGCGCCGCCGGGATCGGCAGTACCCACCACGCAACGAGCCCGACCAGGATCGTGTTGACGATCACCAGACCGACCGACAGCAACGCGATCGGACGTCGGTTCGCCCGGAAGTCGACCAATGACGTCTCGAGCGCGGCGGCGTACAGCAGCGGTGGCAGGAAGCCGATCAGCACCAGGTCGGGGGTCAGCTCGACTTCGGGAACGCTCGGGAGGTACGACGCCCCGAGTCCGACCAGCGTCAGCAGCAGAGGTGCCGGCACGGGCGAGCGACGAGAGACTCCCGTGACCACGGTGACCGTCGCCACCAGGACCACGATCCACAGGGCGGCATGCACGCTGCCAGTCTCTCAGAGCAGGCCGGCCGCGGGCTCGCCGTTCCACGGCTGGAACTTGTGCACCGGACGGCGACGACCGGTGCATGGCTACGGTGGCCTGGTGACCGCCACTGACGACGTCCGGATGACGCCGCCGGACATGGCGTTCGCGACGATGCTGGCCGACCGCCTGCGTGGCGAGGTCTCGACCGACGAGGGAACCCGCTCCGTGTACGCGGCCGATGCGTCCAACCATCGTGTGGTCCCTGCCTGTGTCGCCTTCCCGCGCGACGTGGACGATGTCGTCGCGGTGCTCGACACCTGCCGGCGCGAGGGGGTGCCCGTCACCTCGCGCGGCGCCGGCACCAACATCGCCGGCAACGCGATCGGGTCCGGAGTCGTGCTCGACTTCCACCGCCACCTCGGCCGGGTGCTCTCCATCGACCCGACCGAACAGGTGGCGGTGGTCGAGCCGGGCGTCGTCCTCGACACGTTGCAGAGGCAGCTCGCCGCCCACGGGCTGCGATTCGGACCGGACCCCTCGACCCACGACCGGTGCACGGTCGGCGGCATGCTCGGCACCAACGCCTGCGGTTCCCACTCGGTGGCGTGGGGCACCACCTCCGCCAACACACGCGGTCTCGAGGTCGTGCTCGCGGACGGTACGCGTGCCGGCATCGGCGACCACCGTGACGGTCACGGCGCCGTGCCCGGAATGCCCGATGCGCTGATCCGCCAGCTGACCGACCTGCGCGACGGGTCTCTCCCGGCCATCCGGACGGGCCTGGGCCGCTTCGGTCGTCAGATCTCCGGCTACGGCCTGCATCATCTGCTGCCCGAGCGCGGCTTCGACGTGGCCAAGTCGCTGGTCGGCAGCGAAGGCACCTGCGCGGTGATCACGTCGGCGACGCTTGGCCTCGTTCCACTGCCCCGCCTGATCCGGCTCCTCGTCATCGGCTGCACCGACATCGTGCACGCGGCCTCGCTGGCGGCCGGCCTCGTCCTGCCTGGTGTGCTCACGATCGAGGGCATGGACGGCGCGATGATCCGCGCCTTCGAGGCCAGCCGCGGTCCCGGGCGCACTCCCCCGATGCCCAACGGAGAGGCGTGGTTGCTCGTCGACGTCGGCGGTGAGCCGGACGAGGTCGCGGACATCTCGAGTGCCGTACGTCGTGCAGCCGCCGAGGGGGGTGCGGTCGATGTGCAGGAAGCGCCTGACGCACACGTCGCCCGGGCAATCTGGCAGATCCGTGAGAAGGGCGCCGGACTGTTGACCCGGCTACCGGACGGCCGCGAGTGCTGGCCCGGGTGGGAAGACGCAGCGGTACCTGTCGCCGCGCTGGCGCCGTACCTCACCGACTTCCGCGCGCTGCTCGCTGACCGGGGGCGGGAGGGTGTGCTCTACGGCCACTTCGGTGAGGGGTGCGTGCACCTCCGCATCGACCACGACCTGCTCACGCCGCAGGGCCGCCAGGAGTACGCCGCGTTCCAGAGCTCGGCGGCCGAGCTCGTGGTCGGGCACGGCGGGTCCCTGACCGGAGAGCACGGCGACGGCCGAGCCCGCTCCGCGTTGCTGCCACGGCTGTATGACGCCGACCTCCTCGGCGCGTTCGACACCTTCGCACGTGCCTTCGACCCCACCCGGATGCTCAACCCCGGCATCATCGTCGACGCAGTGCCGGTCGACGCCGACCTGCGACTGGCAACGGGCCGTCACCGGCCGCTGCCGCTGGCTTTCTCGTACGCCGACGACGAGGGCGACCTCAACAAGGCCCTCCGTCGCTGCGTAGGTGTCGGTGCCTGTCGGTCACCGAGCGGCGGGATGTGCCCGTCGTACGACGCGACGCGGGACGACCGGCACAGCACCCGCGGTCGGGCTCGTCTCCTCTCCGACCTGGTCGAGGGACGGCTCAGCCATGACCGCTGGGACCACGAGGCCGTCGTTGAGGCGCTCGACCTGTGCCTGATGTGCAAGGCGTGCAGCAGCGAGTGCCCGGTGTCGGTCGACATGGCCACCTACAAGGCGGAGTACCTCCACCAGCGGTACCGGGGACGCCGCCGACCACGCGCGCACTACGCGCTCGGCTGGCTCCCCGTCTGGCTCGCCGCGGCCCGCCGGGCACCGAGGCTGGCCAACCGCGTCCTCTCGGCCCGCCGGGCCAAGCGCTGGCTGAGCCGCTTGGGCGGTCTCGATCCCACTCGCGCGTTCCCGCTCCTGGCCGATCGCCCCGCACGGCGAAAGAACGCCGGCACCGGCCGCGCGGCGGGGACGCCGGATGTCGTGCTCTGGGTCGACACGTTCACGACAAGCTTCGATTCAACGATCATTGCCGACGCGGTCTCGGTGCTGCGCGCCACCGGGATCGAGGTCGAACTGGCCGGGGCCGGTCGATGCTGTGGCCTCACCTGGATCTCGACCGGCCAGCTGGACCGGGCCAAGAAGGTCCTCGCTCGCGCAGTGGCGGACCTCGACGGTGACGGTGACGACCGACCGATCGTCGTGCTCGAGCCGAGCTGCGCGTCAGCACTGCGGGAGGAGTCTGTGGCCCTACTGTCCACCGACGCGGCGGCACGGGTGGCGCGTCGCGTGGTGAGCCTCGCCGAGGTGCTGGTCGGCCGCGACCTGCCCCCCGCGAAGGGTGCGGTTGTCCCCGGCGGCTCGCGATCGACGGCGGTCGCACAGTTCCACTGCCATCAGCGCGCGACGAGCGGCACCGCCGCTGACCATGCAGTGCTGCGACGCCTCGGCATCGACGTGCGCAGTGTCGAGGAGGGCTGCTGCGGGCTGGCCGGCAACTTCGGCTTCGAGGCCGGCCACGAAGAGGTCTCGCGTACGTGCGCCGACCAGTCGTTCCGCCCTTACCTGGCGGCTGACCCGGACGGTGTCGTGCTGGCGGACGGGTTCTCGTGCCGGACTCAGATCAGCCAGCTCGGAGGCGACGACCTCGGTGGCCGTACCCCTGTGCATCTGGCGACGCTGTTGGCTCGGCTCCTCGAGCTCGGACCGACCCGCGCGGAGTAGTTCTCACGGCCAGTGTCCCTGTTCGTGGCCTCGACGCATGGCACGAGCCGCGCGCGGACAGCGATATGCGAGTGCGCTTGATTGAGCGTGTCGGGGGAAACGTGATGGCTCATCGGCCGTTAGCGTCCCAGTGATGTTGTCACGTGCAGCTCGCGCGGCGCTTGACGAGCTGGTCGACCGCGATGATCCCAGCATCGTCGGGCTCGTGCTGAGTGGGTCGGCTGCTCGGGGGCTGGCGACCGAACGCTCGGACGTGGACGTCTACGTCGTGCGCGACGACGAGGTCGAGCGCGAGACAAGCCACGACGCCGCGATCGACGAGATCTACTGGTCCGTCGCAGACCTTGAGCAGGTCGACCGATATGGCACCGGCGGCTGGTACTTCCGGTGGTCTTTTGCCTACGCGCAGGTGCTGCGCGACCGGACCGGTGGGCGCATCATTGAGGCCGTTCGCCGGCAGGCCACGGTCGATCACGAGGAGCAGCGGTGGGTGCTCATCGACCAGGACCGCCTCGACGGCTACGTGAACTTCGCCTACCGCGCCCTGAAGAACCACCGTGACGGGCGTCTACTCGAGGCTCAGCTCGACGCCAGCGAGTCATTGCCGTGGCTGCTCGACGTAGTGTTCACCCTGGCTGGGCGTCTGCGTCCCTACAACAAGTACCTGCCCTGGGAGCTGCGAGAGCACCCTCTATCCGTCCCCGAATGGTCTGCCGAAATCTTCCTGCCGGAACTCGAGGCGATGTTGGCCGGTGACCCCGAGGCCATCCGTCGCACCTTCAGAGTGGTCAACCGCGAGGTCCGGACTTGGGATGCCGCACACGCGAGCAATGCTTGCGGGGAACTCATCGACTCGTGGCATGACGAACTAGACGTCTTCACCGACGAGTAGCCGCCTCGCTCCGCAGCGGCGTTCATCGGCCAAGAACACCGGACAGCGGCCCGGCTCCGGGTGCGGCGCCTTCCGTCCGACCGGGGCGCATCGGGGTCTGGCTACGTGATCACCGCGCCAGAAGGAGCCGTCACGTCCAGGTAGATCGCGGCATCACCCCCGCGCGCACAGCGGCATCAGCGTGCGATTCAAGCGTGCGGAAAGGTCAGCTCTGGTTCCGAATCAGGGTCGGCGTACGCCCAATGTCCGCCCGTGCGGACGTGCCCGCCGAGGAGAGCGACCGCAGGCTCCGAGAGCGGACGGTACGGCAGCTTCTGGAGCACCAGCGCCGCCTCGTGAATCGGGAACCACCTCGCGTCCTGGATCAGACCATCCGGGTCGTGCACATCGAGCGTGGGGTCCTCGATGGCAACGGCGAAGTTCCAGGCTCGACTGACCTTCCCCGGGCTCGCAACCGAGGAGGTGCCCACGAGGACGAGGTCGGACGCAGCCACGATCAACCCGGTCTCCTCGGCCAACTCTCGACACGCGCCCTCGTCCGGCGTCTCGTGGTCTTCGATGCGACCGCTTGGGATGTTCCAGAAAAGGCCACCCCACCGTAGGTACTCCTCGCGTACCAGCACGACCTGCTCGCGGTGCTCGGCCAGGACGCCCGCATACCGCGGCTGGCTCAGGTTTGGCATCAGTCCATTCAACCCTGGCGCACGCTCATCGGCACAACCGATCGGATCGCGGCAGATCCGTGCACGGTCACCTCACCGCACGGAACGATAGGTGCCCCATCAGCGAAGGTCTGCCAATCGCATAGGCGATCCGTGTGTACCCGTAGGAGAAGCCCTTGAGCCGGTCTGGCAGGTAGTAGGCGTACCGCTTGGGCTGGTCGAAGCAACGGAACTCCACCGACCTGAACCCAGCCCGGTCGAGGTGGCGCGTGATCGTGCGGATGGTGTTCAGCCGATACTGGGTCGGGAAGTGGTAGTCGGCGATCTGATCCGGCGTCTTCAGCCGCTTCAGGAGGACCTCTGACACCCCAAGCCGCGTCGCCGCCCAGGTCGTGAAGCCGAAGTACTGGTACCGATTCAGGGTCAACCCGAACAGGACGCCGCCGGGCTTGAGGACGTGTGCGCACGCCTCGATGAACGCGGCAGGATTCTCGACGTGCTCGAGCACGTAGATCGAGAAGGCGACATCGAAGCGCGCCGGTGCGCCTGGGGCGAAGCCCTCCATCGAGAGCTGGTACCGCTCATCGAGCGCGGCGTTGGCCTGGATGGACTCGTCTGGGTCGATCCCGACCATGTAAGGGCTCTTGGCATTCACCGCTGCGAGCGCATCGGACCGGTTGTAGCCGGCACCGATGTTCAGCGTCTGGCCGCCCGGTGAGCACGACTCTGCGATCCACTTGGCATATGCGGTCGCGCGACGCTTCGGCGCGGGCACCACGCGAATCGTGCGCTCCAGCATGTCGCGTCTCCCTGCTGACTCGCAGCCGTGACGACGTTGTGATACTACGCCTGCCGTCGACATGCCGCTCACAAGCGGACCCGGTGTCTCCACACCCAATGCTGGAGCCGGTCCGCAACATCCTGATCTCGGCAGATGAGGGCACTTCGTTCTCACTAGGGGCACACTGAGTCAGAGCGTGCAGTACTGCCAGGTTCATCGTCAAAGGAGTGAGTCGCACCCGGGCGAAGCGACGTGGTTATCGGGTCGGGGTTTGAAGCGTTGGTGGCGGATGGGTCTTCGCTGTGGGTCGATGCGGGTGGGTGGGATGACTTCGGTGATGCCGTCGGGGCGCGAGGGTGAGGTTCCATTCGCCTTGGTGGATGAGGTGGTGGTGGAAGGAGCAGAGGAGGCATCCGTTGTCGATGTCGGTCGTTCCGCCCTGGCTCCAGGGGAGGCGGTGGTGTGCTTCAGTCCAGGCGGGTGGGCGTTCGCAGCCGGGGAAGACACAGCCTTGGTCGCGGGTGGCGAGTGCGAGGCGTTGGTGACGGTCGAAGAGGCGGCGGCTGGTGCCGAGGTCGAGGATCTTCGACCCACCGGCCAGCACCATGGGCAGGATGTCGGCGTTGCAGGCCAGCCGTCGGGTCTCCCCGATCGAGATCGCGCTGCCGGTGTCCAACGTGGCTTCCCCGGCTCACACTCGGAGTTTGGTTTCGTCGACCGTGACCACGATGGTGGCGTTCGCGACCCCGTGCTGGGGGTGTCCGTCGACCGGGAGGTGTTCGATCAGCTCACACAACGCCCGGCCGAGCCGGTTGCCATACGGCAGGTCCGCAACGGTCGTCTCAGCCATCGGGTCGCGTGCCGGTGGCGACCCGGCGGGGAGAGCTAACGGCGTCGAGGTGTTTGGTGAGCATGCCGAACACCAAGTTCGGTAGCGCGAACCTTCCGCGGGCGATGCCGTCGGACCCGAACTGGCCGGTGAACCAGGCTGAGGCCAACGCCTTGCGTTCCTGCGCCGCGAGCTGCTGCTCCAACGTCTCATCGACCGTCTCAGGGTCGACCACCTCGACCAGATGGTTCGCCGCGACCTGCAGCTGGCTGAACGACAACGTCCGCGCATGGGTCAGGAGGTCGGTCTGGGCGGCGTCGACCCGGTCCGGCTCGATCGTGTGTGAGAGCCGGTTGATCGCGGCCGCGATCACCACCCCTTGTTCGGCTGACACGACACCGGCCGCGACCGCGCGACGGGTCGGTTCGGTCAGCCCTGTGGTGTCGTGCAGTTGCTTGGCGGTGCGGACGGTCCGGGACGCTTCACCGGCCGACATCCGGTGCGCCGTCATCAGGTGCGCCCGGGTCGAGGACGCGCCGTGACGGTGCGCCAGGTTGCGGTCATCGGCCTCCGCGACCAGCCGGGCGGCGAGCTCGTCGACCTGTGCTTTCAACGCCAACACGTCACCGATCCGGCGGTCGAGCCGGTTGTCGTCCAGGGACCACGTGGGGGTGTCGACCAGGTCGGCGAGTCCATGACGCAGGCCGACGAAACCACGACCGAAGGCATCGTCGATGCCCACGGTCGGTGGCGGTCCCTGCGTCGTGCTCATGGATCAAACCTAGATCAGCCCACCGACACTTTCGGATCCGCGCCCGACGCCGGAACTCGTTATCCACAAGGGCTTTCCGAGAAGGCCCGCTGATCGAGCCTGTTGAGATCAACGGGGTCTCGACAAGCTTGTCCTGAGCCCGTCGAAGGGCTCGCCGCCGATACCCGCTGAACCCCGCTGATCGAGCTTGTCGAGATCAAGTCGCGCGGCAACCAGCCTCGCTCGTTCCTCGCTCGGCGGCCAGGTCCATCCACGCCGACCGAACCGGTCCCTGCCGTCCACCCTGCACGTGCGGGCGGCTGACCTGGGGCTGCGAACTCGTTCAGTCGCCGGCTCTTCGATCGGCTACGAGTGCGCGCCCACGACCCTGAATCTGAGAGTGGCATCTTTCAGGCGTAGCCAGTCAACACACATCGGGACCTCCGCGCGGACCGCGGCTGTGAGCGGACGTCCAGGGGGCGGCGATGGACTCGTCCTGCCCGTCACCGATCATGAACCTCATGGAGGACCAGCAGGCGCCGCAGTCGGCCGAGGGTCAGGCGAAGGTCATCACGCTCTGCGGCTCGACCGCGTTTGAGGCTGAGTTCGTGGAGATCAACCAGCGGCTCACGATGGAGGGTTGCGTCGTGATCAGCCTCGGCATGTTCGGCCTCCCCGATCGGGCGGACTACGACGGGACAGCCGACAGCTCGGATCTGAAGCGGCGGCTCGGTGATGTGCACTTCCAAAAGATTCGCATGGCTGACGAGGTGTACATCGTGGATCCGGGCGGCTATGTAGGTGAGTCAACCCGGCGGGAGATTTCCTACGCCGAGTCGCTAGGCAAGCCGGTTCGCTATCTGAGTCGCGAGCTCTTGGCTCGAACGGATACGGCCCCCAAGGGGTGAGCCCGACGGGGCGGTCCGCTCATCGGCTACTTGTTTCATTGACCTCAGGACCGGCCTCTGGCGAGGCTCGGTCTAGGCGCCCGGGCTGTCGCTCTCACATCGGCTGCCCACGACGTGTCGTGTGGCTCTCATTTGGCCTGCGTAGTCCGGGCGTCACCCAGGGCAGGGAGAGGCTCAAGAGGGGTTTGCTCAGCTCGAAGTAGCGTTGCCCTCCCGGCTCGACAACCAGTACTGGATCGAGCATCGGAGGAGCAGATGAGGGACGCGATTAGTCGCGTGGTGATCGGGATGGACCCGCACAAACGGTCAGTCACGATCGAGGTGATGACGGCCGATGAGTCCATCCTCGGTGGCGGCCGGTTCGGCACAGACCAGGCCGGCTTCGCCGCAATGCGGCGGTACGTCGGCCAGTTCACCGGTCGTATCTGGGCGATCGAGGGCTGCAGCGGGATCGGTCACCACGTCGCGATGAGGCTCCTCGCCGCGGGCGATGAAGTCGTCGATGTGCCACCGAAGCTGTCGGCCCGGACCCGGGTCTTCGCCACGGGTCAGGGACGCAAGACCGACGCCACCGACGCCCACTCGATTGCACTGGTCGGGACCCGGATGGCCGGACTGCGGCCGGTGGTCAACGACGAGCAGGTCGCAGTGCTCCGGGTCCTGGTCGACCGGCGCCGCTCGCTGGGCGAGGACCACACCCGGATGATCTCCCAGTTGCACCAACTGTTGCTCGAGCTCATTCCGGGCGGGGCGAAGAAGGACCTGTCCGCAGCCCAGGCCAAGGCGCTGTTGGCGAAGGTCCGACCCCGCGACGTCGTGGGCAAGACCCGCCGCCGGGTCGCCGCCGAGCTCGTCAGCGACCTGGAACGGGTCTATGCCCGTAAGAAGGCGGCGAACAAGGAGCTCACCGAGCTGCTGGCAGCCACGGGCACCACCCTGACCGACCTGACCGGCATCGGGCCTTCCGGTGCGGCCCGGCTGCTCGTCGAGGTCGGCGACATCACCCGCTTCCCCGACCGCGACCACTTCGCGTCCTGGAACGGCACCGCACCCATCGACGCCTCATCCGGGGACCAGGTCCGGCACCGACTGTCTCGTGCCGGCAATCGACAGATCAACCGGGTCCTGCACATCATGGCCACCGTCCAGCTGCGCAACCCGACCGAGGGTCGTGCCTACTACGACAGACGCAAAGCCGACGGCAAGACGTCGATGGAAGCCATGCGTGCCCTGAAGAGACGACTCTCGAACATCGTCTACAAAACCATGCTCGACGACGCGATCACCCACGCCACAGCGGGATCGAGGACAGGCCCGGGAGGGCAACGAGGCAACGACTCTGACTCCAGCGCGGCCGGCTTACAGCCCCACACCAACTCTGCGGACAAGCCACTTCCCGGACCCGCCACAACCAATCCTAGAACCCCACTCCCGGCTGCTTCTTGACACAGAGGGGAGCCATGAGAGGGCGTGGGAGCGAGCCCGACATCGTCCCATCGACTAGGGACACGCCCTGTCAGACGCGGCGGCTGCGGTCCTCGAGCCCGAAGGCAACGGCACAGGCACCCAGCCCGGCGAGCGCGAGCACGACCCCCACCCGCGCCGGCCACTCGTAGCCGTACCCCGCTGCCAGCACGAGTCCACCGAGCCAGGCGCCGGCCGCGTTGGCCAGGTTGAGGGTCGAGTGGTTGAGCGCCCCGGCGAGGGACTGCCCCTCGTGGGCCACATCCATCAGCCGGGTCTGCAGGGCAGGGACGATGAGCGACCCGACCGTCCCCAGCAGGAAGACGCCGACCACGGCGGTCACCTGGCTGGTGACCAGCCACCCGAACGTACCGAGGATCACCATGGCGTAGACCAGGCCTCCGACGAGGGTGCGCCGTAGTGATCGGTCCGCCAGCCGGCCACCCAACATCATGCCGATGGTCATCCCCACGCCGTAGACGGCGAGCAGTGGGGTGACAGCGCGTTCGCTGAACCCGCCGAGCGTGGTCAGCGTGGGAGTGATGTAGGTGTACGCGGCGAACATGCCACCGAAGCCGACCGCCCCGATGAGAAGCGTCAACCAGACCTGCAGCTTGGTCAGCGCCGAGAGCTCGCGTGCGACCGTGGCGTGGTGGGTGGGCCGGTCACGCGGAATCCAGGCGACCGTGGCGACGAAGGTGACCAGGCCGATCACCGCCACCGCGACATACGGCCAACGCCAACCCGCGTTCTGACCGAGCAGGGTGCCCAGCGGAACGCCGACGATGTTCGCCACCGTGAGCCCGGTCAGCATCATCGACACCGCCCATCCCCGCCGGTGCGGCGCGACGAGAGAGGCCCCCACCACGGCTCCGATACCGAAGAATGCGCCGTGGGGCAGCCCGGCGGCGAACCGCGCCAGCAGCAGCGTGTGGTACGTCGGCGCCAGGGCGGAGGCCAGGTTTCCGACCACGAACGCGGCCATCAGCCACAAGAGCAGCCGATACCGCGACATGCGCGCCCCCAGCGTCGCCAGCAGGGGGGCTCCCACCACGACGCCGAGTGCGTACGCCGAGATGGCGTGACCGGCTGACGGGATCGACACATCGACGCCTCGGGCGATGTTGGGCAGCAGCCCCATCGAGACGAACTCCGTGGTCCCGATGGCGAACCCGCCGATGGCCAGCGCGAACAGCGCCAGCAACGGGTGTGAGCAGGGCTCCCCCGACGGGTCCGGCACGGGTTCGGGTCCGGCGAGGGTGCCGTGGAGGGTACCGGCATCGCTCACACCGAGATCCTGCCAGAGGGACACAACCGGGGGCGTCGACGTCCGGCTTCCGGACGGCGACGCCCGCGGCATCCCGCGTCAGTCCCGCCTCAGCCCGGTACGCCGCGGCAAGGTGGCCCCGACCTCCGGCGAGAGCCCGGGCAGCGTGGCCTCGACCACGTCGTGGCCGCGGGAGGCACACACGGCGTCACCGCATCGTCGAGCGCGCGCACGCGGTCTGGTCGACCCGCAGGTGTCCCTGACTTTGGCGTATGTCCGTTTGTACCTTGACGGGTACGTAACCGACTTGATACAAAGGGGTATGGAAGATGCTCTCCGGGCACTCGCGGACGACAGCCGACGGACCATGCTGGAGACCCTGGCAGAAGGCCCGGCGACCGCAGGCGAGCTCGCAGCACTTCTTCCGATTGCCCGCCCAGGCGTCTCCCGGCACCTGCGGGTCCTGCGGGAAGCGGGCCTGGTCGAGGTTCGCCAGGAAGCGCAACGGCGGATCTACTCCCTCCGCCCGCAGCCGCTCGCCGAGATCGACGACTGGCTGAGTAGATACCGGACGCTGTGGGAACAGCGGCTGGATGCACTGCACACCGAGATAGCGCGCGGCAAGCGTGCACGAAGGAGCACCCGATGACCACGAACACACCTGGAACCGTGCGCACGCTGGGCACCCTGCGAGCTGCCGACGGCACGGGCATCGTCCGTCTGGAAGACCGGTTCGACACTGACCTGAACGATCTCTGGTCAGCCCTCACCGATCCCGACCGCCTCGTGCGCTGGCTGGGCGAGGTCGAAGGCGACCTGCGCCTGGGCGGTGAGTTCCGCGCACACTACTTCGCCAGCGGATGGGAAGGCACCGGTCGCGTGGAGGAGTGCGAGCCTCCGCAGCGGCTCGTGATTCGGACCAAGTCCCCGGACGAACCGGACGGCGTCATCGAGGCGACGCTGACCGCCGACGACGACCAGACCCTCCTGGTCATCGAGGACCGCGGCTTGCCCCTGGAGCAGATCGCCGCCTACGGGGCAGGCAACCAGATCCATCTCGAAGATCTCGCCGCCTACCTCGCCGGAGGTGAACGCTGCGACGCCCGGGCGCGGTGGCAAGAACTCCAGCCCGCCTATCAGCAGCTGGCAGCAGACCTGACCTAAGGGGCGCCGCGGCGGCCTGGCCCCTCGGCAGCTCAGGCTGCTCGGACTGGGAGGTTGTGCAGGTCCAAGAGCCGTCTCGACCTGCACAACCTCCCAGTCGATCCGTCCCACGCCAGGGTGGGCTCTGCTTCGCCTTGGTGGACCAGTCGTATCCACACGGGAATCCGAGAAGAGTGCCGACAGGGTCCCGACAGGTCCCGACAGGGTCCCGACAAGGTCGCGACGGTCAGTCGAAGTCGGTGTTGCGCTTCCGCAGCTGCGAGCCCAGCGTTCTGGCCACGTCGACCGCCTGCCGCCGCTTCGAGGCGCTCGCCTGTCTGGCCCGGTACTGGTCCGGCGTCATCTTCTTCGTCAGGTTCGCGTCGGCGATGAGCGCTTCGAGCGAGGTCAGCGGCGGCGGGTAGGACGCCACCGGTTTACCGCCACTGAAGACGACCCAGTGGATGATGCCCTGGTCCATGACCATGAGGATCGCACCCTCGTTGACCGTCTCGGCGTGCTTGAGGGCGGTACGACGGTTGGCATGAGCGGCGTACGTGCGCTGAGCAGCAGCCGTCACAGGTGCGGCGGCGTACTTCCACACCAGCGCAGCCTGCGGTCCGTACTTGACGGCCTTGGTACCGGCTCGCCTGATCCGACCCATCAGCGTCTACCCACCTCGTGCCGTCACGCGTCTGAGGTCGGCTGTGGCCGACCCGATCAGCCTCCATCGTAGGCGCGGCGACTTCCCGCGTCGCGGAGCCGCAACGACTACGCGAAGAACTTCACCAACGTGGAGCAGAACGCCGGCAGGTCGTCGGGGTTGCGACTCGTCACGAGGCCCTGGTCGTGCACGACCTGCTCGTCGACCCAGGTCGCTCCGGCGTTGGTCAGGTCAGTACGCAGACTGGGCCATGAGGTCAACGTGCGCCCGTCCACCACACCGGCCTCGATGAGCATCCACGGGGCGTGGCAGATCGCCGCTACCGGCTTCTGGGCTTCGAAGAAGCCGCGTACGAACGCGACCGCGTCCTCGTCGAGGCGTAACGCGTCGGGGTTCGCGACGCCGCCCGGCAGTACCAGGGCGTCGAAGTCGCTGACCTTCGACTGGGCAAACGTGACATCGACCGGGAACGTGTCCGCCTTGTCGAGGTGGTTGAACGCCTGGACCTCACCTGGCTTGCCCGAGACGATCTGGGGCAGGCCACCGGCCTCCTCGATGGCCTGCCATGGCTCGGTCAGCTCAACCTGCTCGATGCCTTCAGCGGCGACGACGAAGGCGATTCGCTTTCCCTTCAGTTCCTGGCTCATCAATGGTCCCTGCTTTCGATACTTTTGTCGTAGAACCGTGTTTCGTGACCCTTGAGCAGTCCCCATCGGTCCGGCCTTCAAACAGCCCCGGGACGGGTTGCATCAGTAGCCGGCAGAGAACCGGCGCAGCCGCAGGCTGTTGGCGACCACGAACAGCGACGACATCGCCATCGCAGCGCCCGCGAACATCGGGTTGAGGAGTCCGGCTGCGGCCAGCGGGATGGCGGCGACGTTGTAGGCGAAGGCCCAGAACAGGTTTCCCTTGATGGTGCGCAGGGTCGCCCGCGACAACGAGATGGCTACGGCGGCCTTCCGCACGTCTCCGCTCACGAGCGTGAGATCGCTGGCCTCGATCGCCACATCCGTGCCGGTGCCCATCGCCAGCCCGAGGTCCGCCTGGGCCAGCGCAGCGGCGTCGTTGACACCGTCGCCGATCATGGCGACCACGCGGCCCTGCTCCTGGAGCGCCGCCACGACGGTCACCTTGTCGGCAGGAAGCAACTCGGCGACCACGTCGTCGGAAGTGATGCCGACCTGACCGGCGACGTGAGCGGCTGCTGAGCGGTTGTCGCCAGTGACCAGCATGGGTCGCAGCCCGAGCGCGCGAAGTGCCGTGACCGCCTCGGCGGCTTCGGGCTTCACCGCGTCGACGACGACCACGACACCGCGGGCCGCCCCGTCCCAGCCGACCCAGACGACCGTTGCTCCGGTCGACTCAGCCGAGCTCGCGGTCTCGTCCAAGCCACCGTCGGAGGCCAGGCCCTGCTCGTCCACGACCCACGTACGACGCCCGACCGCCACCCTGTGACCACCTACGTCGGCGACGACACCGAGCCCACCCGTGCTGGTGAAGTGATCGACCGGGTCGAGCTTCCCGACCTCGGCGGCTGCGGCGGCAATCGCCGTTGCGAGGGGGTGCTCGGAGGCGGCCTCGACCGATCCAGCCAGCCTCAACAGCTCGCCGGCATCGGTCGATGGCAGCGGGTGCACCTCCGACACGCTCATTCTCCCTGCGGTGATCGTGCCCGTCTTGTCCAGCAGCACGGTGTCGACCCGGCGGGTCGTCTCCAGCACTGCCGGACCCTTGATGACAATGCCGAGCTGGGCACCCCGGCCGGTTCCCACCATCAGCGCCGTCGGCGTCGCGAGGCCGAGCGCACACGGGCAGGCGATGATGAGCACCGCAACAGCGGCGCTGAAGGCGAGCTCGGCACTGTGACCGGTCACGAGCCAACCGACCAGGGTCAGCACTGACACCGCGATGACAGCCGGCACGAACACCGCGGACACCCGATCGGCCAGCCGTTGCACCTGCGCCTTGCCGCTCTGCGCGTCCTCGACCAACCGGGCCAGCTGCGCCAGTGCTGTGTCGGCGCCGACCCTGGCAGCCCGCACGACCAGCCGGCCCGACGCGTTGACCGTCCCCCCGATCACCCTGTCGCCGGCGCCGACGTCGACCGGGACGGGCTCACCGGTCAGCATCGAGGCGTCGACGGCGCTGCGACCCTCGATCACGTCCCCGTCGGTCGCGATCTTCTCTCCGGGCCGAACCACGAACCTGTCACCGACGGACAGTGCAGACAACGGCACCCGCGATTCGACCGAGCCCTCGTCGGTGATATGCAGCAGCGTCACGTCCTTGGCCCCGAGCTCGAGCAGCTCACGGAGGGCGGAGCCGGATCGCCTGGCTGCGAGCGCCTCGAGGAACCGCCCGGCGAGAAGGAAGCTCGTGACCCCGGTTGCCACCTCCAGGTAGATCTCACCCGCTCCGGTGCCCCGGGACGGCGCGAGCTGGAAGGCCATCTGCCGGCCGATCTCGCCCGCGTCACCGAGCACGAGCGCGTACAGAGACCACCCGACGGCGGCGAGAACGCCGACACTGATCAGGGTGTCCATCGTGGCCGCACGGTGCCGGGCGTTCACCCAGGCGGCGCGGTGGAACGGCCAGGCTCCCCACGTCACGACCGGGGCGGCGAGCGCGAGGCTCACCCACTGCCATCCGTCGAACTGGAGCGGGCGGGCCATCGCCAGCGCGATGACCGGTGCGGACAGCACAGCGCTGATCACCAACCGCCCTCGCAGTGCGCTCACCCCGTCTGTCGCATCCTCGGCGTCCGGTCGCTCGCTCGGCAGGATCGCGGTGTAGCCGGTCGACTCGACCGCATCCACGAGCTGTTGCGGCGTGACGTCGGTGGCGTACCGGACGTGTGCCTTGCCGGTGGCGAAGTTGACGCTTGCCTCGACACCGGGCAGCTCATTGAGCCTGCGCTCGACCCGTGACGAGCAGGAAGCGCAGGTCATGCCCTCGACGTCGAGGTCGAGGACCCGGCTCTCATGGGGGTGCTCGAGGTCAGTGGTCATCGCGGTGCCCCTCAGGACCGGACGAGCCGGGCGATCGCAGCTGAGGCCTCGGTGATCTTGTCGTCGGCCTCCTGACCGCCCTCCTGGACGGCGTGACTGACACAGCTGCGCAGATGCTCGTCGAGCATCGACAGGGCGAACGACTCGAGGGCGGAGGTGGCGGCCGAGACCTGCGTCAGGACGTCGATGCAGTACTTGTCCTCCTCGACCATCCGCTGCAGACCGCGGATCTGCCCCTCGATGCGGCGAAGCCGTTTGAGGTAGGCCGACTTGTCATCGACGTACCCCGGGGGTTGCGGACTGGTCATGAGGTCCTCCTCGGTCGATCACCAGCTGCAGACTGCTGCGACGTCCATGCTATAGATACCCCTCCCCCCTATTCAAGCCACGGGGTTTCCGAAGTCACTCTTGGCTACAAACAGCGACATACCGACCGCCCAGAGTCATCCGATCGGTTGGTTCTTGGCGCAAAGCGAGACAACCACGCACGTCCTGACCTCATACTCTCCCATGCAGACCAACCCGGATCGGGCGTCCGCGCGGGTAGCGAACGACCATCGAGCCCAGCGCCGTGAGGCCGCGCGTGACCGGGCCATGGCACGCTCCACGCAGGGCGGCAAGCTCCTCCGCGTGTTGAGCGACGACACCGCTGACATCAATGGCTACGGGCATGGCGGAGAGCGGACCCGCGACCTCGCCCACACCCTGAAGGCCGCCGTCCCTACCGGGGTCTTCTTCTACCAGCGACGTCTGGGGACGACCAGCAACGACGATCCCATCGACCTGCTCGCCGTGGTGCCCTCGGGCGTCTGGGTCATCGACATCCAGGCATGCGCAGGAGGGCCGGCAGCAGTTCGGGGTGCCAAGCACTTGCTGTCCTCGCGGTACAGCCACCTCGTCATCCGGGGGAGAGATCGCACGGCATACCTGGACCGGGTGATGAGCCAGGCGCTTTCGGTCGAAGAGACGCTGGCCGCGCTCGGGCGATCCGAAGTCCCCGTGCGCACCGCGTTCTGCTTCTACGACGCCGACACCCGGTGGCGGGGGACCCCGCGCATCGGCCAAACGCTCTTGACCACGCCAAAACGACTCACCGGTCTGCTGCAGAAGAGCTCGCGCAAGCTTCGCGACACCGAGATCGCCACCCTGTCGCAGGCTCTCAGCTACCAGCTCCCCCGCCAGCACGTCCGCGGCTGACGGCCCGACGACTCGCGCGTGCCAGCCGACCGACTGCAGCCGAAGCCACCCACGCGGACGTTCCTTCATTGCCGTGCTGATGACCTCTCGTGCACCACAATGGTTCGCACACCGAACCGGCAGGACGTCGGTGCAGTCACGACGATCCCGGAGGCGCCGCCATGACCTTGACCAAGCACAGCGCCGCCCTTGCCACCCTGGCGCTCTGCCTGTCGGTACCAATCGGGCCACCGGCCGCAGCCCAGCAGACCACGGCTGCCGCGGTCGCCCCGGCGGCAACATCGGCTCGTAGCGGAGCTCCGAGCACCCCAGCCACGGCCGCGGCGCACAACGCAGAGGTCGGACGCTGGACGGTGCGACGGGTCGCAAGAGACACCTACCGGGTGACGTGGACCTCGCCGCGAGCACTACCGGTCACCGACGCCCGGCCCATGATCGAGCGGGCCGGGAGACCGTTCGCGGTCCCGACTGTGACCCGGAACGGTCGGCGGGTGCAGATCACACTCACCCAGGACACCCGCCCGACGACCGACGACCTCGACGTGGTCCTGTCGGACCGGGTGCTCGACGAGGCCGGCGCAACGGCGCCTGTCACCGCCAACGTGGTCACCCCGCTGCCGGGCACCACCAGCCTCACGCCCGATCCCGGTACTCCCGGCCCGTATGCCGTCAGGACGAGCTCCTACCACCTGCCCGGAGTGCAGGTGCGCGGACTGCCCGCCAAGATCGAGATGCTGGCTTTCATCGCGCGTCCCATCGGTGCTACTGCCAACGCTCCCGTCGTGCTCTTCCTGCACGGCCGTCACACGGCCTGCTACGACAACCCGGCTCCCGTGGGTCACGGAGACGCCGAGTGGCCGTGTCCCACGGGCACCAGCCCGATCCCCAGCTTTCTCGGATACCAGTACATCCAGCGCCTCCTCGCCAGCCAGGGCTACGTGACCGTCTCGATCTCCGCGAACGGGATCAACGCCCAGGACTGGCGGCTCCTCGACGGAGGCGCGGCTGCGCGCGCTGCCCTGATCCGACACCACCTGGCTGCCTGGGCCGACCCCGTCAACGCGGGCCGGATCGGGCCCGCCGTCACCGCAGACCTCGACGACGTCGTCCTGGTCGGACACAGCCGGGGCGGTGAGGGGGCGAGCCGCGCCAGTGCGGTGATCCGGCTGTCGGCGCCCTACACGATCACCGGGCAGGTCCTGATCGGCCCCACCGACTTCGGCCGGCAGACGGCACCGTACATCCCCACGGTCACGCTGCTGCCGTACTGCGACGGCGACGTCAGCGACCTGCAGGGCCAGACGTTCACCGACCTCGCCCGTGACCAGCAGCCCGACGACACGGCCCTGCACAGCTCACTGCTCGTGATGGGTGCAAACCACAACTTCTTCAACACCGAGTGGACCCCCGGTCGGTCCGTCGCCCCGTCGTTCGACGACTGGTACGGCGACCCGGACGCCACCTGCGGCATGAACTCCCCCAGCCGCCTGAGCAAGGCTGAGCAACGCGCCGTCGGCAAGTCGTACATCGCCGGAGCGGTTCGCCTGATGGCGCAGCATGACGACGCCATGCTGCCGCTGTTCGACGGAAGCCGCGTGAGCCTGGCAAGTGCCAACGACACCGACGTACGCAGCCACGCCGTCGGTCTCGGCCGGGTCTACCGAGCCCCCGGGCACGGGGCGGTCCTCGCCGCTGGGGCGACCGCCAGGACGCAGCTGTGCGTCGGACGGGCCGACGATCGCCGTCGGGCGCAGTTCTGCGGCCGCGGCACCTCCTCGGTGCGTACGCCGCACTGGCCCGGCACGTACCCCCCGGGCCTCCCCACGCACGGCGCCTTCGAGATGGCCTGGTCTGCCGTCGGGCAAACGGGTGGACTCGCGTTCGGTCATCCCTTGGACATCGCCGGGCGGACGCTCCACCTGCGGACCGTCGCGGACCCCGAGCTGCCGACGGCCCGACTGTCCGTCACGGTGCACGACGCGGGTGGTCACAGCTCGACCGTCGCGCTTCCCGAACTGCCGCCCCTACCCACGGGTGACTACGTGCTCGGCAAGAAGTGGGCGCAGGACCTGTCGCTGGACGCAGCGCTCTTCGACCCCGGCGTGGACCTGACGCACATCGTCGAGGTCGACCTCGTGTCCGACAGCGCCAAGGGCCGCGTGTGGGTCCTCGACGTTGCCGCGGGCGATGACACCGTGCCCTCGGTGCCCCCTCAGCGTTCTCCCACCGTCGAGCTCGGCAGCGTACGCGTCACCGAAGGCAATGCACGCGGCGTTCGCTTCGCGGCGGTTCCCTTCCATCTCAGCGGTGACGTGAGCAGCGCCAGCAGGTTCAGGGTGCTGTCGCTGAGCTACTTCACCTACCGCTTCGGCAAGCCGATCACGGTCAACGTGCCGGCCGGACAACGGACCGGAACGATCGAGGTCCCGTACCGAGCCAACCGCCGCGATGACCTCGCCCGGCGCACCATCGCCGTCTCGGCGTTCGCTGTCTCCGGCGCGATGCCGACCGACTACCTCGCCCGGGTCACCATCCTGGACGACGACCCGACGCCTGCGGTGCAGGTGCGAGCGATGCGCAGCACCGTCCGGGAGGGCTGGACAGCCCGGTGGAAGGTGACGCTTGCCCGTCCGATCGGCTACTACACGGCGGCGATCGCCACGGTACGACCCGGACCGAGTCGGACCAGCGGGCTGCGCGCACGCGACGTGGACCAGCGTTGGCTGCGCGACCACCTCAGCAGGCGGGTCAAGCCCGGAAACCGGCTCCTCACCCGTCTTCCGGTTCGGATGATCAAAGATCTGGTGCCGGGACAGCGGTCCGTGACCTTCTCGGTACCGACCCGGGTCGACCGGCTCCTCGAGGGACGCGAACACGTGACCTTGCGCGTGCGCATCCTGCGGCTGGGAGCACCTGAGACGGTGACCATTGGTGTGGTCGATCGCCGCACTCGGTGAATGGCCGCGCCTACGACGTCTTCCCGCACGGCGGTTGCTTCGCTAATCTCGGTCCGACGGGGCGCGTCGAGCTGCGCCCCTAGAGCCCCTGGACCCCACGGCGTCGGCCGGATCAGTCCCCGGCGCCGTGGTTCAAGGTCATGGCGCGGCGTCCAGGGAAGTCGGAGCGACAGTCGGGGGCGTCGGATCGGAAACGGGCGCGCTGGTCATGCGTCGCATCATCCGTTCCCAGCGCCGATCAGCCCACCTGCGTCGGAGGCCTGCGACGACCGCAACGGCAAAAACCACCGACTGGAGGGCGGCGACCGCGTAGTACGCCGTCGGGAACTCCGGCCCGGAACTGAACAGCCCGACGTTGTGCGCGAAACGCTCGCGGGCGTTGTCGACGATCGTGAACATCTCCCCTGCGGACAGGACCAGTCCCAGCACACCGAGCACCAGTGAGGCGCGGGCGAGCCGAAACAGCGGGAACGCGACCAGGGTGCCGGCCACCAGCCAGGCGGGACGAAACAGCTCGTGGCCGTCCAGAGGCATGCCCATCCACACCTGGCCGTCGGGAAGGGCGCCGAAGTCGGCAATGCCACACATCACGGCAACAGCCGCGAGCCACCCCGCGGCAGACCAGTCGTCCGGCCGGCCGCGGAGGGTGTCGGCACTGCCCGGTAGGGCCATGAACCACATCGTCGGCCCGAGTGCCGACAGTGCACCCTGCTCGAGGTGAATCGGAACGCGGTCGTTATCAGTTCGCGACCATCGGCGGCGCGGGCGGCCGCACCCGAACCAGCGCCCCAGCGACCGTCCCGAGACAGATGTAGGGCCCCTCAAAGTATGAGTTTGAGGGGCCCTACGGTGGTCGGAGGGATGTGACGCCTCCGCCCGACCGGTGGTTCCGTGAGATCCCGGCTGTCTCGTCACCGGCAGCCTCAGCGAGTCGCCCCGCCGGATAGATCCTCGGTTTCCGTCCGATCCCGCCTTCCCTTTCAGGAGGGCGTGAAGAGATTTCTACACGGCTCCGATCGCGTCGCACAACCCTTTCCAGCAAAGAAGTTCGATGAATTCCGGATCGCTGCGGGTTACCCACAGATCGGGCCCGTTCATCCACCGACAACGGGGGTTTCTCCACAGCCTGATCGCAGAACTGTGGACACACCACCGGGTCAGTCGACCAGCCAGCGACGGGCCTCGTCGCCCAGCCGTTCCTGCTTGGCGACGTCGAACCGGTCGTACTGGCGCACCATCATCGCGGTGCGCCGGTTCTCCAGGAACATGTCGCGATAGTCCGCCACGAACTGCCAGTACAGCGCATCCCAGGTCGCGCACCAGTCACCCTGCGCGAAGTCGCTCATCCTTCGCAGGTAGCTCGACGCACTGACGTACGGCTTGGTAGTGATGAGCTCACCGGAGGCGAACTGGCTCATGGCGTAGACGTTGGGCACCATCACCCAGTCGTAGGCGTCGATGAAGAGCGTCATGAACCAGCGGTAGACCTCGTCGGGGTCGATCCGCAGCAGGAGCATCGCGTTCCCGAGCACCATCAGCCGTTCGATGTGATGGGCGTACGCCGTCTGTTCGACTCGCCCGATGACGGTGTCGACGGGGCCAAGACCCGTCGTCGCGTTCCACCAGCCGGGTGGCAACGAACGCGACAGGTTCAGTGCGTTGCGGCTTCGCATCGACCGTCCGAAGATCAGGTAGGTGGCGCGCATGTACTCCCGCCAGCCGATCACCTGCCGCACGAATCCCTCGACGCTGGGCAGCGGGGTGTCGTGCTCAGCGGCGTGGGCCAGGGCCGCCGCCACCACCTCGGCGGGGTCCAGCAGGCCGATGTTGAGGAGGGGACTGAGCAGCGAGTGGAACAGGAAGGGTTCCGCCTCGACCATGGCGTCCTCGTAGGGGCCGAAGCCCGTCAGTCGCTGCTCGAGGAAGCTGGTCAGCCACGCAGCCGCCTGTGCACGTTCGGTCGGCCACCCGAAGGTCTCGACACGCCCCGGGTTGTCCGGGAACGCTGCCCCGACCCACTCCATGGCTTCCGAGGTGTGCGCGGTCGCAGCGCTCTGCGGCGCCGCAGGCACGACCAGGTCAGCGGGCGCCTTCTTGCGGTTGTCGGCATCGAAGCTCCACCGACCGCCGACCGGTTGGTCGCCCTCGACGAGGATGTCGAGTCGCTTGCGCTGCCAGGTGTAGAACTGGCTCATCCGCCGCGGACGGTTCGCGAAGTACTTGCGCAGATCGGTCCGGGTGGTCACGAACCCGGGAGACTCCATCCGCTCCCGTCGGACGCCGGCGGCTGAGAGCGTCGCACTCACGCGCTGCTCCAGCCAGTCGTCCACGACGTCGTAGTAGCTGGCCACCGCCACGTGGTGGCGCCGCAGCAGGGCGGTCAGCTGGTCCTGGGTCGTCGCATCGGCACTGGTCTCGACGGTGTGGACGGTGAAGCCATGCCCGCGCAGCTCGTCCGCGAACCCGCGCATGCTCGACCGGTGGAGTATCAGCTTCTGTCGGTGGAACGGCAGCTGGCGGAAGAAGAGATCGTCTTCGACGAGCACCATCAGCGTCGAAGCCTCTGCAACGAGGTGCTCGCGGAACAGTTGGTGCGGGTAGACCAGGCGCGCGTGCACGTCTCAGCCCGTCCGCTCCGCGTGCGCCTCGCTGGGACCGGCCTCGAACCGGGCGAGGGCGACGGCACCGACCGCTGTCAGCACGAAACCGACGACGGCGACGATGGCCCAACCGGACCGTACCTCGTCGCTGAGAACCGTGAGACCGACCAGGGCCGGCGTCGCAGTCTGCATGACGATCATGGGTCCAGTGGCCTCGGTGACGGCCCCGCGGCGCAACGCGAGGGAGTACAGCGCGAACGCCAGCCCTCCGCTCATCGGCAGCGCGTAGGTGGTCGGGTCGTTCCACAGCTGCGCCGGGGTCAGGTCCGGCAGGATCCGGGCGGCCAGACCGCTGCCGGCGAAGCCAAGACCGGCCAGGAACCCGAGTGCGGTCGCTGCGTACCTCCCGTGGCTGCGCGACCACAACGCGCCCGTGACGGCGACCGACACGATGGCGACGAACAACCACGGTACGAACCCGTCGGGCGCATGATCTGAGCCGATGTCACCGGACGATGTCGCGAGGAGGGCCAGGCCGATGCTGATCGCGGCGACCGCTGACCAGTCTCCTGCCGTGAGGTGCTCACCCATCATGAGGACGGCAAGCAGCGCCGTAACGGCCAGGCTGCCGGCGATCCCGGCCTGCGCGAGGTACAGCGGGACCGTGCGGATGGCGACGAGGTGCAGACCGAAGCCGGCGAGGTTGAGGGCGACCGCGACCAGGAACAGCGGGATGCGCACCAGGTGCAGCAGGAACGAGATCGTGCTGCGGCTCTCGGAAGCCGAGGAGACGCTGTCGAGGCGCCGTACGGCGCGGGCCTGCAGGATGGCAGCGAAGCCGAAGACGACGGCCGCCCCGAGGGCAGCGGACAGCCCGAGCAGCATTCCGCCCCGCTACTCGTCGAGCTCAGCAGCGATGACGTCCTTGGACAACTGCTTGGCGGGTCGGCGCGGCAGCACCCAGGACAGGTAGATGGACAGACCGACGTAGTAGGCGAGGTAGGCGAACGACAGCGTCACCATGACCGGCGCGGGGTCAGGCAGCTGCACCAGCAGGATCGCGTACGTGACCATCCAGACCGTGGTGAAGCCTACGTTGACCGAGCGCAGCACCTTGGTCCTGGAGGGATACACGTAGCGGATCGGGACGAACACCAAGATCGTGCACAGCAGCAGGATCGTTCCCGTGGTCTTCGTGCCGAGGTCGAGGACGAAGACATAGAACGCGATGACGTTCCAGTAGCTCGGGAAGCCCAGGAAGAAGTGGTCGGCGGTCTTGGCATCGGTGCGGCAGAACCCGTAGCTCGACGCGAGCAACGGCAGCACGGCGATCACCTTGCCCAGCCAGCCGTCCGGCAGCCGGTCGGTCGTCCACAGCAGCACCATCGGGGCGAAGGCGTACGTGAGGTAGTCGACGATGTCGTCGAGCCGGGCCCCGTCGAAGGACGGGATCGTCTCACTGACCCGCAGGTAGCGCGCCACCATGCCGTCGGTGCCGTCGATGAACAAGGCGACGAGCATCAGCCACAGGGCCTGCTCCACCTTGCCCTGGAAGGCGGCGATGACGATGAGGAAGCCGAAGACCGCACCCGTCGCGGTGTACACGTGGAGCGCAACACCCGCGAGCCGGAGTCCGGTCGAGGAGGAGGTGTGGGTCGTTGGGCGCGTCGCCTCGTGAGTCGTCAGGGTGTTCCCTTTGCCTAGACCATGGCTGAGTGTGCGATTGAGCATCCGTGCCGATGTAGCGCGACAAACACTCTCTCACAGCAGGCGTTCAGGCCCCAGGCACCGGCGCGCTGAACCGCGTTCCGGTAGGAAAGACGTATGGAGAGGATTTCGGACGTACCGGGGCCGGCGTTGGCGACCCTGACGAAGGAACGGTTCTCTCGCCAGAACTGGATCTTCGAGCGCAAGCTCGACGGAATGCGGCTCATCGCTTCCCGATCCGGCGCCGAGGTGCGGCTCGCCAGTCGCAGCGGCGCCGACGCCCGCGGGAGCTTCCCCGAGATCGTCGACGCACTGGCGGACGTCGACACCCCCGACTTCGTCGTCGACGGCGAGGTCGTCGCTTTCGACGGCCGCCGGACGAGCTTTTCCACGCTGCAGCCACGGATCCACGTCAGCGACCCGGCGAAGGCCCGGCGAACGGGTGTCGACGTCCACTACTACCTCTTCGACCTGCTGCACCTCGATGGCCACAGCACGCGGTCCCTGCCCCTGCGGGAACGCAAGGCCCTGCTGAAGGACCTGTTCGACTGGGCCGACCCGCTGCGGTACACCACGCATCGCAACGCCGACGGAGAGGCCTACTTCCGCAAGGCCTGCGAGGCGGGGTGGGAGGGCCTGATCGCCAAGCGTGCCGACTCGGCGTACCACTCCGGTCGTACGACGGACTGGTTGAAGTTCAAGTGCGAGCAGGGCCAGGAGTTCCTCGTGGGCGGCTGGACCGATCCACAGGGGTCCCGGTCCGGGTTCGGAGCCCTGTTGCTCGGCTACTACGACACCGACGGCAGCCTCGTCTACGCCGGTAAGGTCGGCACCGGGTTCGACCAGGCGATGCTGGGCTCCCTGTCCCGCCAGCTCGCCGAGCTCGCCGCGGACCGGCCGCCGTACGACGAGCAGACCTTGCCGAAGGCGCCAGTCTTCCGACGTGGCGTCCACTGGGTCGAGCCGCGCCTCGTGGCCCAGATCGGCTTCGCAGAGTGGACGCGCGACGGCCAACTGCGTCACCCGCGCTTCCTCGGGCTGCGTACGGACAAGCCCGCCCGGAGCGTTGTGCGCGAGTAGCTCGGGCGGGCCTGCCCCCCCTGTCCTGGTTCCGTCTCAGCGGACGGGCAGCTGCTGGATACTCCCGCCGATCCTGCGCCGGTTTCGTGTCATGCGCTAGTCCCCAAAACGGACACTTCTCATCACTTGTCAGGTTCGGTCCCCATGCTGCCCTCGCGAGCCCGGTCGCCCCCGGGGTGGCATGCTGGCGAGATGGGAGTGGATCTGGCAGATGTGGCGGCGCTGCTCGCCGAGAAGCGGGCCCAGCTCGAGGAACAGCTGACCGAGATGAGCGCCCCTCCCGCGGAGCTCGGCACGATCTCCTTCGGCAAGCGGGTCGGCGAGGGGACGAGCCAGGCTGTCGATCGGTTGTCCGCTGTCCCTGCCCACGACAAGCTGCAGACCATGCTCGCGGAGATCACCCGCGCCCAGGACAAGCTGACCGAGGGCACCTACGGCACCTGCGACAGGTGCGGTCGACCGATCGGTGCCGGCCGGCTGGAGGCACGGCCCTGGGCGACCCACTGCATCGACCACGCCTGAACCCGGCGCAGGCGATCGGTCTCACACGGCGAGCCGCAGCCAGGCGCTCCAGCGTTCGAGGGCGTGATATCCCATCCGCTCGTAGACCGGACGGCCGTCGTCACTGGCGACGAGCATCGCTGGTGACTCGGGCTCGGACAGGGTCGCGGCCCAGGTGACAGCTGCCCCGAGGCCGCGTCCACGTGCCTGGGGCAGGGTGGCGACGTACTGCACCAACACCACCCCTGAGTCGTGGTGCGCGACGGCCACCGAGACCGGTTCGTCATCGAGATACCCGAGCCACAGCCGGGTCGGGCCTTCCAGGATCGCCGTGCCGAAGACGTCGCCCCGGCTCAGCGGCTGGACGTCAGGCAACGGGTAGCCCTCGACGACGATGCGCTCGGCCGTCGCCAGCTCGTTCACGGTACCCACCTCCCGGACGTCGGCCGCACGCCCTGACGTAGCGGGCGGCGGCCCCGGGAAGCGCACCATCACCGGTGGGTGCCCGAGCAACCGGAGCCCGTACGGCGAGAGATCGGTCTGCCAGGCGTCGAAGAGGACGTATGACGCATGCGCCGGCACCAAGGCGTTGAAGCCCGCCACCAGGGCTGCCGGGTCACGCGGTGGACGGGTCGGCATCACCATGTTGGTGAACTCGCCCCGATCCCCAAGCCAGGCCCCCGACCAGTCGTCGTCCCGGTGCCACGGCCGCCCGGAGCTGAGCGCGACCGCGATCGGCCACGAGGCGTGAGCCAGGACGGCCTGCCGGACGAGACTGTCTGCCGCAGGCAGGTCTGGTTCCCACCCGTCAGTCAGGTGTTCGCCCGGCGGCGGCAGCATCGAGTCGGTCATCCCCCAGGTATATCGACCGAGTCAATGCAGTGGCGGCGTCAACGCAGTGAGGCAACCAGCCAGGAGCTGCCGAGTGCGAGAGCACCGACGGTCACCAGCAGGAACACACCGACCCAGACAAGTGCTGGGAGCGGTGTCAGCCGGCCGAGCTGGTCTGCATCCGAGCCGGGAGCCCGACCACGACGCCGCGAACGCTGCAGCTCCCAGACCGGCCGTGGCGCGGCGACCAGCAGAAACCAGGTGACCGCATAGGCGACGGCCACCTGCGCCTGGACGTCGAGGCGCCAGGACACGACGAAGAGCACCGCACCGAACCCGAGCACGGCGAAGAAGCCGAAGACGTTGCGGATCTGCAGCAGCAGTGCCGCGAGCATCAGGAGCAGCAGCCACAAGACCGCCACCGCATGCCCCCGCGCGAGAAGCCAGGCGCAGCCGAGTCCCAGCAGCGCCGGCCCGAGGTATCCCGCTGCTGCCGTGGCAGCCATCCCCGGGCCCCGCGGCCTCCCGCGCGACACCGTCACGCCGGAGCTGTCGGAATGCAACCGGATCCCGGCCAGCGTGCGCCCGGTCAGGCGGGCCACGAGCCCGTGCGCGCCCTCGTGCACGATCGTGACGACGTGCCGGCTGGCCTCCCAGGCGGGGCGGACGACGACCAGCGAGACGGCGACGGCCACCGCTCCGAGCGCCACCGGGTGCTCCGGCGCCGGCTGACTGGCCAGGACGCGGTGCCACACCACGCTGACCGCGTCCACGCAACCACCTCTCCGTCGTACCGTCCGAATGTGGGGACCCATTGTGCCGGGCGCCCTGGGCGGCGATCCGTTCGGTTGATGTTTGCGCGTTGTGCCACGAAGACGGGAACCCAGTTGATAGAGACGTGGGGTGAAGACTCTCGTGACCGCTACGGTCCTCGGCCTTGCGCTGGCTGCCACTGCGGGTGTCGGCGGCCCTGCTGACGGCGAGACTCCGTCCGGGTCGACCCCGGGCCCCGCAGCGACTGTGGCCGTGCGGGCGGGGCAGACACCGCCGTACGCCGCCAACGCCAAGAAGGCCCAGCGTATCCGGTTCCGTGCCGCCGTCCGTTCCCTGCCCGTGGCCCGTCAGACGCCGCGTGGCTACGACCGGGCGAAGTTCGGCGACTGGCGCGACTCCGACGGCGACTGTCGCGACACGCGTGCCGAGGTCCTCGTCCAGGAGTCGCGCCGACCGGTGACCGGTCGCTGCACCGTCGTCCGCGGACGATGGTTCTCCACGTACGACAAGCACTTCTGGCGACGGGCGAGTGACGTCGACATCGACCACCTCGTGCCGCTCTTCGAGGTCTGGCGCTCCGGTGGCCGCGGCTGGGCGCCGGCACGTCGCGTGGCGTACGGCAACGACCTTGCCGACAGTCGCACTCTCAAGGCCGTGACGGACAACGTCAACCAGAGCAAGGGCGACAGCGATCCCGCGCGCTGGCTGCCGCAGTACGGACGATGCGTGTACGTCGCGCAGTACGCCGCCGTCAAGATCCGGTGGAGACTCAAGGTCGACCCGGCCGAGAAGCGCGCGATGCGCCAGATCGCCGCCCGCTGCCGCAACGTGATGATCACCGTGCACCAGGCTCGGGTCGTGACCCGCAGCTCGGGCGGATCCGGCACCGACCCGCGCTTCGACACCTGCGCGGAGGCGATCGCGCACGGCTATGGCCCGTACTACCGGGGCCGTGACCCCGAGTACGGCTGGTACATCGACGCCGACAGCGACGGGGTCGTCTGCGAACGCTGATCCTCCGCCGTACGGTGGACCCCGAGGCATCGTCATGAGCACACCCGACGCGGCGAGCCATGGCCGCGACGTCTACGAGCGGGTACGGGCCGCCTTCGCGGCGGTCCCCCGCCAGCCGTTCCTGCCTCGACGTCACCGCCGTCGGGCGCGGGAGGACCGTCCGGTCGAGATCGGGTACGGTCAGACCAACTCCCAGCCACGCACGGTCCGGTCGATGCTCGAGCTGCTCGACCCCCGTCCCGGCGACCAGGTGCTGGACGTGGGCTGCGGCTCGGGCTGGACGTCCGCGCTGCTCGCACAGCTGGTCGGTCCGCACGGGAGGGTCGTCGCCGTAGAGATCGTCCCCGAGCTGGCGGAGACCGCACGGACCAACCTCGCCCAGCTGGGCGAGCGCGTGCGGGTGCGGACCGCACACCGGGACGTGCTCGGCGCCCCGGACCTGGCGCCGTTCGCCCGCATCCTGGTGTCAGCGGAAGCGCGGGCGCTGCCTGACCCGCTGGTGAAGCAGCTCGCGCCGGCTGGTCGCCTCGTCGTCCCCGTGCGCGGCGTCATGCTGGTCGTGGACCGGGTCGGTCCCGACCCCACCGACGTCGTGGTCGATCAGGTGGGTCGCTACGCGTTCGTGCCGCTGCTCTGGGACCCGCCTTGAGCCTGGCCCGGGGGCGACCGGACGCGCCCGGTCAGTCAGCTGGCCCGGAGGCATCCGCGAGCGACGCCGCCGAGACGCTCAGGACGTCGGTGACCGCACGCAACCGGGCGAGCAGGTCGTCATCGACCACGCCGCCGACATCGATGGTCGCGACGGCAGCGTGACCTCCGTCGAACACCCGGTTGTGCATCGTCTCGACGTTGAGGCGCTCCGCACTCAGCAGCTCCAGCACCCGGGCGAGGACGCCCACCCGGTCGAGATGCCGCACCGTCAGGGTCGCGGCGCCGAGCCGACGCGGTGCCAGGTTGACGCAGTTGGCCGCGCGTCCCTCGGCGAAGGCGTCGACCACCTCGACCACGCCCTCGGCGATCGCACGTTGCGCCTGCTCCGTAGAGGCCCCGATGTGGTGGGTGCCGACGACGTTCGGGTGCTGGGCCAGCGGTGACGTCCACGACGCCTGGCCCGAGGAGGGTTCGTCGTCGTACACGTCGAGGCCGACCCGCAGCCCCTTCGCGTCGATCGCCGCCAGCAGCGCGGCCTCGTCGACGACGTCACCACGGGAGGTGTTGATCAGGATGGCCCCGGGCTGCATCCAGCTCAGGAACTCCTCGTCGACCATGCCTCTGGTCTCGGTATGGGACGGCACGTGCAGCGTGACCGCGTCACTGGAGGAGACGAGCTTCTCGAGCGAGTCGTAGAAGGCTGCCCCGAGGGCTTCGAGCCGTTCCTGCGTCGTCTTGTCTCGACGGTCCTTGGCAACGACCTGCACGGTGATGCCGAAGGCGGCAGCCCGTTCGGCCACCGCCAACCCGATGTCACCGGCTCCGATGATGCCGAGCGTGGAACCGTACAGTCCGCTCGCTGCGCTGTACTTCTTCTTGTCCCATCGACCGGCCCGCAGGTCCGCGACGTTGTCGGCTATCCGTCGATCGATGGTCAACAGCAGCCCGAGGGCCAGCTCGGCGACCGCGATGGAGTTGCGGCCGGGCACGTTCGCGACGAAGACACCCTTGGCCGCCGCTGCCGCACAGTCGATCGTGTTGGTGCCGGCACCGGCTCGCACCACCAGCGCGAGCCGGTCGGCCGCCTCCAACACGTCCGCACTCACCTTCGTGCTGCGGACAACCAACGCGTCGTACCCACCGATCTCTCCGGCAAGGTCGGCCGCGGTGAGCTCGGGGCGGACCACGCATTCGTGGCCGCGGTCCTCGAGTTGCTCGACCGTTGCCGGGCTCGTCGCGTCGGCGAACAGCAGTCGCATGGTGCACACCCTTACAGCAGCCGGCCCCGTCACAGGCAGGCTAGCGCCCTACCGGTGCAGCGTCACCTCGATGTCACCGAGGTCGCGCTCCTCCCCCGCCCCGAGCTGCAGCGAGTCGTGCACCGACGTCAGGTAGTACGGCGTACCGTCCTGGGTCGGGTAGATCACGAAGTACCGCGGGCTGTTGATCTGCTCGAGGTCGGCCGTTTGTGCCAGCGCAGCGTCAACGGTGCCGGCGGGCAGTCCGATGATCGAGAACTCCCCGGTGTTCTTGACGGTCTGCGACCGCGCCGGGTGCTCGCCAGTGGGGTTGCGCCATGACCCCGCCGGGTAGCTCAGCTCGTACGACAGCGTCGTGATCACCGGCGTGCCGGTGGCGGCGTACACCAACCGACCGTGCACCTGCGCCCCTGTCTCGAGTGGTAGGTCGTACGACCGGTCCGCCGTGATCGAGACGTTCGGAACGCAGCGGGGGGCGATGTTGGCGGGCCAGCCATCGCTGCCGAGCATGTACCGTCCCGGCACCAGGCCGGTGATGGTGTAATGACCGGCCCCGTCCGCCTTCTCGATCTGGTGGAAGGCACCGTTGCGGAATGCGCCGTCCGGAGGGCACAGGTTGCCAGAGAAGGCTTCCACGACCGCGTTCGGTGCGGTCGTGCCCGTCAGGGTCAGGGTCGGCTTGGCGATCCGCAGAACGCCGGCGTCGTACGCCTGGCCGC
This sequence comes from uncultured Actinomycetota bacterium, assembly GCA_963750495.1. Classification (GTDB taxonomy): domain Bacteria; phylum Actinomycetota; class Actinomycetes; order Propionibacteriales; family Nocardioidaceae; genus JANLYC01. The sequence continues at coordinate 112,012 of CAVVQV010000008.1, read as the reverse complement.
GCTTCACCGTCACGGTCTTGCGACTGAACCGGTCCCCGGTAACCGCCACGACCGTGTACGTCCCCGGCGCCAGCCCGGTGTAGGTCGCTTGACCACCACCGTTCTGCAGGCCGAGCACCGGCCGACCGGCGCTGTCGCGGAGTTCGTCGCGTGCACGCGCGGCTGGTCTCCCGTTGTTCCGGAAGGAGATCGTGATCGAAGCCCCCTTGCGGACCGCGAGGGACGTCTGCACCGACGAGTGCGTGTCGGGCACGACAACCTTGACGGCCTTGCGTTGGTACTGCGACCCGTCGTAGAGGATGCCGACCGTGTAGGTGTCGGGCTCCAGGCCGGCCACGTCGAACCGACCGGCGTCATCCGTGGTCACGCCGGCGACGAACCCCGCTCCTGGCCGGCTCACCAACAGATCCGTGAACGGCACCGGGCGACCGTGCGAGGTGAGCACGCCATGAATCGACGCCCCGGGTCGCAGGATCCCGTTCTGCTCGGCGTCCTTGCGTGGCGCCAGGTTGATCACTGCGGACTGGTACGGCAGGAACCCGGTGCCGTTGCCTCCGGCAGCCACCCGGTAGTGGCCGGGAGCGAGACCTGGGAACCGGTAGTTCCCCTTGGCATCGGTCTGACCGTGGAAGGCGGTCGTCCCGTTGAGGCGTTGGAGCTGGACCGGCTGGAACGCCGCATGCGCGAGCCGCCCGTGCACGAAGCTCTGCGGCTTGACGGTGATCGTGCCGACGTTGTTGTTCGTGGCCGTCGGTTCGAAGAGGCTCGTCTGGGTGACCCAGCTGTCGGTCACTCCCGTCGGACCGGCGTACGTGATCAGGTACCGAACTCCCTGCATCGTCTCGAGGCAGGAGAAGTCGCGGGTCGGATCGACCTGGCAGATCTGCAGCAGGTAGCCGGGCGCGGCTTGGCGCACGCGGAAGCGGCCGTGGGCGTCGGTGTGGTCGCGTCGGTCGGTGACGTCGGGCACCACGCCGGCCTCCGGCACCTCGCGTGGGTTGAGCGCGTTCACCAACGCTCCTTCGACGGGGTCGCCGTGGCGGTTGACGACGACGCCGGTGACCCAGCCACGGCTGGTGGCCGAAGTCACGGTCTGGCTGGCGGCAGCGTCCGCGTCGCTCGGGATCACGAGCGCGGCAAGGCTGAGCAAGGTGACTGCGACGATCACGACGGCGAGCGTCATGCGCCGCTGCACAGGCAAGACGAGCCGGGCTCGCGCGTGCCTTCGGCGGGATGTGGGGCTGTGCTTCATCAGGTCTCCTCGAAGTGTTGTCAGAGACCTTGACGCGTGAGTCGCTCAGATGGTTGGGCCCAGAGGTGCGGTGGGCAAGGCTGAGTCAGCGACGCGACGAACCGCGAGGCAGCGGGCCTCGCGACGACTCGAGGGCGCCGGTGATCATGTCGGTGGCCTTGATGAGGTCGTCACCGAGGTAGGTGCCGGGAACACCCTTGCGCGACTGCGGCGACACGAAGGCGTTGCCGGCGAAGAACAGCAGAGCGCCCGCGCGCTCGACGGACTTCAGGGCCTCGATCGCGCTGCGTCGGCCCATCGCGAGGTGCGACACCATGATGAGGCCGCTCGCGCCAGTGCCCTGGATGGCTGCAGACAGCGACTTGACGGGGGTGCGCGCCCCGAGAACGCGGGACGCGAAGCCGCGATGTGCGAGCAGCACACCGATCGACTCGAGCCCGAGCGTGTGGTAGTCCCGGGGGCCGCAGGTGAGGATGATCGTCTCGGGCTGCCATGGAGACGGACCCAGGTAGAGCAGCCGGTTGAGCCAGGCCCGGGCCGCCTCGGTCGCGAGATGTTCGTGGGCCACGTCGCAACGGCCGGTCTTCCACCACACCCCGATCTGGCGCATCGCCGGCAGCAACACTCCGGCGATGGCCACGTCGATGCCTTCGGTCGCCCGCGCGTGTTCGAGAAGCGCGTCAGCACTACGCGGATCGAGACGGTATGCCGCCTGGAGAAACCCGTCGATCAGCGTCTGGTGCGGAGACTCGGCCTCGGACTCGGCCTTGACCCTGGCGGCCGCCTCCGATGCGCGGCGTCCTTTCGCGATCTCGTCGCGCATCTGACGCAGCATCACGAGCTCGTCGGGGAAGAACCGCCGGTGGCCTCCGCTGCTTCGACTGATCGGCGGAACGCCGTAACGGCGCTCCCACGACCGGATCGTCGGGGCAGGCACGTTGAGCAGCTTGCTCACTGCCTGGATGGTCAACCCGTCCCCTACCTCGGGCGGCTTCGGCACGGGTTTGAGCTGAGCGCCTTCGGTCATCTGCCACCTCTGACCCTTGTGCAACCATGGTTGCGATCGTGAAGAACTCCCGGTACACGGGGCGTCGCCCATCATAGCGGGCGGGACGACGGCGCCTTATGCAGAGTTCTCGCGGGCTGCTGCATAGGTTCGAATCGCCGCGCACGGCACAGCGAGTGCGTGGTCGCGCCGCGTGCCCGGGTGTGGAGATCCGCCGTTCCGCCGCGACGGCATGCCAGGATGACGTCGACGTTGGCGCAGTTCGGTGCCAGCCGGCCCAGAGGAGCGCACCGTGACCGACGAGCAACCCGAGCAGCCCGAGCCGCCGACGTCGTACCCGACCTCGACGCCCCCCGACGCACAGGCAGCGCCTCCACCACCCCCCGCGTACCCGCCACAACAGGCCTACCCGTCACCCCCGCAGCAGGAGCAACCCTACGGTCAGCCGATGCCCGGCCAGCTCGGCCCGATCGGTCAGGTGCGTGGAACCGGGATGGCGATCCTGCTGAGCATCGTCACCCTCGGCATCTACGCCTGGTACTGGTACTTCAAGACGCACGAAGAGATGAAGCGTCACACCGGCGCCGGTATCGGTGGTGCGGTGGCTCTCATCCTGGCCATCTTCTTCGGCATCGTCATGCCGTTCATCACGTCCTCCGAGGCCGGCGCGATGTACGAGCGCAGCGGCCGGGAGCGACCGGTCAGCGCCGCCACGGGACTGTGGTACTTCCCCGGCATCTTCATCCTGGTCGGACCGATCGTCTGGTTCGTCAAGACCAACGGAGCGATCAACCGTCATTGGGAGAGCCTGGGCGCCCAGCGCTGAGGCTCTGTTCGGACCGCGGTAGCGGCAGACTGCTAGCCAGCGATTGACACGGCGCCGTGGTGCCACGGCGCCGCGTGCCGGGCTCCGTCGTCCAGCGTGACGTCCTTGCCGGCTGCGTGCATTCCTACGGCAGCGGCGCCGGCGATCGCCGCGACGCCGATCCCAGCGGCGACGAGCCGCCCGGTCCAGGTGCGGTACCACGCCCGTCGCGGGCCGGCCGATGGCTTGCGTTGCTGTGGCGGCAAGGCGCCTTGCGCGTCGCTGGCGCGGTGGTGGTCGGGAGCTGAGTAGACCGCGGGAAGTGCTGCATCGAGCTCGAGGCCGATGCTGACGACCTCTGCGCTCGTCAGCACGGGATCGCGGGTCTCGATGAGATGCGCCAGGGTCACCGTCGTGCAGACCCGGACCGCCTTGACCCAGCCGCTGATCGGCTCGTCACGGGTCAAGCAGATCACGGGGTAGCAGTGGTCGCGCAGATGTGGCGGCAGGAGCAGTGCCACCTCGCGAGCCATCTCCTGGGTGTTGTGGACGGCAGCGGTACGCACCCGCCCGTTCACCTCGAGGGCGTCGGGGGTCACGATGATGTCTCCCCGCCAGCCCACGCTGTCGACGATGAAGACGCCGTTGGGCCCGATAGCGACGTGGTCGATGGTGTCAAAGGGCCGGCCCGGCCAGTGTCGGGCGTGGATGACTTTCCACTCCGCAGACAGTCCGTCGAGGACGGTCGTGATCGCGGCCGGAGTGCCCAACCGGGCAGCGGGCAGCGACGCCATGTCGGCGGTCGGCTGAGCCTGCGGCGAGGTGCCGGGGACTGCGGCGTTGTCTAGACCACTTTCCCCCCGGGTGCCCTCTTCGATCGACATTCCGAGATCCTCCTGTCCTCCCCCTCAGGCTAGAGACCACAGGGGTGCCATGTCCTGCTCGCGGTGTCACCATTCGTACCGACTTCTGCGCCGTACGGTGGACGCGGGATCAGTCGTTCGGAGGAGCCATCTCAGCGCGGACTCCGACCAACCTGACGGCACGGTCGTGGTCGAGGCTCGCGAGCAGCGAGGACGCGGCGTCTGCGATCACCTGCGGGTCGTCGGTCGGGGCCGGCAAGGTCATGCTCCGCGACCGGGTCTCGAAGGGGGCGTATCGCAGCTTGAGGCCGACGCGAACGGCTGGTCGCCCGTCTCCGCGCAGGTCCTCGGCGACGCGGACGGCCAGCTGTCGAACTTCTGCGTCGACCTTGTCCCAGTCGCGCACGTCATGCTGGAACGTCTCCTCTCTTCCGTGCCCGCGCGGAACGTATGGCGTGGCGTCTACTGGTGACGTGTCGACACCACGCCCGAGCCGGCGGTACCACGGGCCCATCGTCGGACCCAGCTGGTCCGCCAGGTGGCGTGGATCGGCGAGCGCAAGCTGACGGATGGTGGTGATCCCCAACGCGGCCAGCCGCTTGGCGGTCTTGCGACCGATTCCCCACAACGCGTCGGTGGGCCGATCCGCCATCACGGGATACCAGTTGTCCTCGGTGAGCCGAAAGTGGCCCTGCGGCTTTCCGAAGTCGGTGGCGATCTTGGCGCGAAGCTTGTTGTCCCCGATCCCGACCGAGCAGTGCAACCCCGTCGCCTCGAGCACCGCCTCGCGGATCGCGGCCGCGAACGCTTCGGGGTCATCGGTTTCGACGCCCAGGAAGGCCTCGTCCCATCCCAGGACCTGGACCACGGCGTCGAAGCCCCGCAACGTGTCCATCACGACCGCGCTGGCTGCGTCGTAGGCCGGTGCGTCCACCGGCAGGAAGACCGCGTCGGGACACTTGCGCGCTGCCGTCCGCAGCGGCATCCCGGAGTGGACGCCGAACTCACGGGCCTCGTACGACGCCGTCGAGACGACCCCGCGCTCGGTCGGGTCGCCACGCCCACCCACCACGACGGGTCGACCGGAGAGCTCGGGCCGACGCAGCACCTCGACCGCAGCGATGAACTGGTCGAGGTCGACGTGCAGCACCCACGTGGAGTTCACTCCCCCATCCTGGCCGACTGGTCAGACGTAGGGAGGACAGCAGTCGCCCCAGGTTCTGACGACTCGGCTAACGGTAGGCGCGGTGCAGGTTCGGCAGGTCGCTCGCACCTCTGCTCCACTCCGAGATCCAGGGCCCGGTGCCCTCCGACTGGTCGAGCACCCCGGCCTCGAGCCATGCGTAATCGCCCTTGACGAGCTTCGACACGAGCCGAGCGTCGGCGGCATCGGTGTTGCTCCACAACGCGTCGAACAGCGTGTCGATGCGCAGCCGGGCCTGGGCGCAGAACACGTCGGCGAGGTCGTACGCCCCTTCGCCCTGCGTCGCGTCGTCGGCAGCCAGCATCTTCGCGCGCGAACAGGTCGCCGCCATCGCGAACAGCTCCGCCCCGATGTCGACGATCCGGCCGAGGAAGGCTTGGCGGTACTCGAGCTTCGCCTGCCAGCGCGACATGCCGTAGAAGGTCTGCCGGGCCAGCTTGCGCGACGAACGCTCCACGTAGCGCAGGTGCTTCGCCAGCCGACCGAACTCGTCGTACGACGTCGGCACCGTGCCCTTGCCGACCACGAGCTTGGGAAGCCAGGTCGCGTAGAAACCGCTCGCCTTGACCGCGGCCTTGGCCTTCGCCGCAGCGTCGGCGTCCGGCGACGCCAGATCGCCGGCTGCCGAGAGATGAGCGTCCACCGCCTCGCGGGCGATGAGCAGCCGCATGATCTCCGACGAGCCCTCGAAGATGCGGTTGATCCGGAGGTCACGCAGCACCTGCTCGGCCGGCACGGCACGCTCACCCCGGGCCGCCAGCGAGTCGGCGCTCTCGAAACCTCGTCCACCCCGCACCTGAACCAGCTCGTCCGCGATCTGCCAGGCCATCTCACTCGACCACAGCTTCGCGAGAGCCGCCTCGATGCGGATGTCCTTGGCGCCGCTGTCGGCCAGCTGGCCCGACAGGTCGAGCACGGCCTCGAGCGCGAACGTGGTCGCAGCCATGAACGAGAGCTTGGTGGCCACGGCTTCGTGCTCGGCCAGTGACTTGCCCCACTGCACCCGGGCTGCCGACCACTCGCGCGCGATCTTCGTGCACCACTTGCCGGCCGCGGTGCACATCGCCGGGATCGACAGCCGGCCGGTGTTCAAGGTGGTGAGCGCGATCTTGAGCCCCTCCCCCTCGCGACCGAGTCGGTTGGCCACCGGAACGCGGACCTGGTGGAAGCGCGTCACGCCGTTCTCGAGCCCGGCGAGCCCCATGAACGCGTTGCGGTGCTCCACGGTCACCCCTTCCGCGCTGCTCTCGACGACGAACGCCGTGATGCCACCACGTCCACCCTCCTGCTTCGGGACCGCCGCCATCACCACGAGCAGCTCGGCGATGACGCCGTTCGTCGTCCAGAGCTTGACGCCGTCGAGCAGGTACGCCTCACCGTCGTCGGTCAGAGTCGCGGTCGTCGCGAGCCGCGCTGGGTCGGAGCCGACATCAGGCTCGGTCAGCAGGAACGCGCTGATGGCACCCTCGGCGCAGCGCGGCAGGTATTCCTGCTTCTGCTCCGCGGTCCCGAAGCGCTTCACCGGTTCGGGTACGCCGATCGACTGGTGCGCCGACAGCAGCGCCCCCAAGGTGGGGTGCACGGAGCCCGCGAGCATCAGTGCCCGCCCGTAGTAGGTCATGGTCAGGCCGAGCCCGCCGTACTCCTCGGGGATCTTCATGCCGAACGCCCCGAGCTCGATGAAGCCCTTGACGTACTCGTCGGGTACGAGCGCCTCGCGCTCGATCCGTCCGCCGTCGAGCGTCTCGCAGTAGGTGCGCAACCGGTCGAGGAAAACCTCTCCTCGGGCTGCGTCGTCGGGATCGGAGCGCGGATGGGGATGGATGAGGTCGAGGTCGAAGCGGCCCAGGTACAGCTCTTTGGCAAAGCTGGGCCGGGCCCATTCGGTCTCGCGCGCGGCCTCGGCGACTTCCCGGGCCTGACGTTCGCTGACCCGCGCCGGCTGGGCGTCAGGGGTCGACGGGTCTGCGGTCTTGGCGGTGACGTCGGTGCTCACTATCGGCTCCTCGGATCGGCTGTCCCTCCATTGTTACTGTTTGGTAGCACCGGCACCAGCCCTGCCCCCGACACCCGGGCTAGGGTCACAGGCACGCAGGCCGCAAGGCCCCCGGTGGGGGCGAAGCAGACATGTGAAGGCGGGACGCGCGATGACAGCCATCCTGGTCACCGCGCTGAGCCATGACGGCGCCCAGCGCGACCACAACGAGGACAGCCTCGTGGTCGGCCCGTGGACCACCTGTGCCGTCACCACCTCGACCCCCCAGACGCTCGTTTTCCCGACCAGAGATCCCCTGGTCATCGCGGTTGCCGACGGGCTCGGCGGTCATCCGGCAGGAGAACTGGCGTCGAGCGTGGTCGTGGAGTCGCTCTCGAGGGTCGGGCACCTCTTGGCCGACGAGGCGGCGCTGCGGGACGCGCTCATCGCGTGCAACGAGACCGTGTTCGAGCAGGCCGAGCTCGACGCCTCCCGAGCCAGCATGGGAACGACCGTAGCGGGGGTGGTGGTGACCGAGGCGTCCGTGCTGGTCTTCAATGTCGGCGACAGCCGGGTGTACGCCGCGGAGGCATCGGCGCTGCGCTTGGTCAGCAAGGACGACAACCCTCCCCTCGCCCCCGGCCAGCGACACACGTCGATCGTCACCCAGACGCTCGGTGGCGCACCCTCGCTCCGACCGATCGAGCCACACGTGACCCGTTATGACCTCAACCCGGCGGCGCGCTATCTGGTGTGCAGCGATGGCCTCACCGACGTGGTCGATGACGATGACATCGCCGCCGTCCTCAATGGGCTCACGGGGCCTGAGGCGGTCTTCGCACTCTGGCGTGCTGCGATGACCGCCGGTGGGCCGGACAACATCACCATCGCCCTGGTCGAGCTGGTCGAAGTGGCCGACCCGGTCGACGCACCGAACACCGACTGACCGGGCTGTCGGGGTTCCCCTCGTCACCACGACCAGAGCTCGTCATAGATCGTCTCGACCGCGCAGCCGACTGCAGCGCCACCACCGGCGATGACGGCGGCGGGACCGACGGCCACCCCTGTCCAAGCTGCGATGGCCGCACCGGTGGCGGCCGCACCGACGACCAGGCCGTCGCACCGGAGGATCAGGCTTTTGGTCGCCTCGACGGCATCGCGCCAGTGCGAGAAAACTGAGCCGATCTGGCACCAGCCGACCGGCTTGACGGCCCAGCCGAACACCCCCGAGCACGAGGTGTGAGCCTTGAATGCGCGCCACGTGCGGTAGCGGGGGTAGGCGTCGGCACCGAACTTGCCGGCCCGGTGGTGCCGGGCGACGAAACGCACGACCGCATGGTGGTAGAGACGACGCAGTTTTCGGTTCCCGGCGCGGTGCAGTCCGGCGTACTCGTGGTGGCTCTGGCCCCACCGGGTGGCGGCGTAGTGCTTTCGGGTCGCTCGTCGACTGTGTGCTTCGCGGGCGCGGGACTGGGCCGGCGAGCAGCCGGGATACTCCGGAGCCTCGTCACGACACATCAGGGTGTTGGCCACCGCGTCCGTCGAGGGCTGAGCCGAGGTCCAGGCGGCCAGCCGCGGTTGATCGGCAGAGCGCGGAGCGACCTGCCCGCTGGCCTTGTCGAGGAGCAGTCCCCCGAACAGTCCGACGACCAGTCCGAACACGGCGATGGCAAGGTAGATGTGCTTGTCCTTGAACGACCACGACATGGCGGGGCTCCTCACGGGATGCGGATGAGGACCGAAACGTTAGGTCGGTGCACCCCGCGTCAGCCGGCATCAGCCACCGCCTGTGGACAGCCGCCACCCCCACGCCCGCCTGTGCCTACCCGCGGGCGGGAAGCTGCTGGACCGTCCAGGGGTTACCGTCTGGATCCTTGAAGTAGACGAAGCGACCCCACGCCTGATCGTCGATCGGACTGACCTCCGTGCCACGCCCGGCGAGCTCACTTCGCGCTGCTTCGATGTCGGCCACCACGAGCATCGCGCCTGACGCAGAGCCCGGCTCGGCGGCGACGATGCCGTCACCGAACGCGATCGAGCAGGCCGATCCCGGTGGGGTCAGCTGTACGAACCGCAGCGTCTCACTGACCCGCTGGTCATGGTCTGCGTGGAAGCCCGCCTGCTCGACATAGAACGCCTTGGCACGATCGACGTCCGACACCGGCAAGAACATGACTTGGACCTCGAAATTCATGGCTGCACCTTCCGTGGGGCCGGTACGGCTCCGGCCGTCGCTGCCGACTCTACGAGTGGCGACCGACGGCGGCCGGTGCTCCCGCTGAGCGCCCCACGAGCGGACGTGCCCGTCGGGGAGTAGCGTCAGGCCCGACATTTCGCACATCGACTGTTGCGCACCCAAGGAGCACCATCCATGCGACGACTCAGCACACTCATCCCAGCCGCAGCGGTCGCGACGGCTGCCATCCTCGCGACCACGACGGGAGCCCAGGCCGGACCACAGGACCAGCCATCGACGCGTACGGGCGGCACCGCTGCAGATCATCACGGCGGACACGGTTCGGACCGGCACGGGACCCGACTCGACCACATCTTCGTGATCATGCTCGAGAACCACTCGCAGTCCAGCGTCATCGACGACGCCAACGCACCGTTCCTGACCCACCTGGCCCACACCTACTCGATGGCCGACCACTACTACGGCGTCACGCACCCCTCGATGCCCAACTACATCGCAGCCATCTCGGGCGACAACTTCGGCATCCAGGACGACGAGGACGAGAACGTCGTCAACCTCGACCGGACCAACCTCGTCGACCAGCTCGAGGCTCGCCACATCAGCTGGGGCGCCTACATGGAGGATCTGCCGGCCAACAAGCTGGACCGTTTCGGCCCCACGGTCAACGGCACCCAGGTCCACCTCTACGCCAAGAAGCACAATGCCTTCGTGCTGTTCGACGACATCAAGAACGACCCGGCCCGGATGGCCAAAGTCAAGGACTACGGCTCGCTCGCATCCGACCTCGACAGTCGGCACGCACCACAGTTCGTGTGGATCTCGCCCAACCAGTGCAACGACATGCACGGTGGCATCTACGACGCGGTCCCCGGGCACCCCGAGACGCCCTGTCCCTACGGCACCACGAAGGACGACCCGAACGATGCCGCGCTGAAGCAGAAGGCCGACGACTGGACCAAGCAGGCGGTCACCACGATCATGAGCTCGCGGGCTTGGACTCGACACTCAGCCATCGTCATCGTGACCGACGAGAACGACTACACGGGCAACGAGCCGACCGGTGGCTGGGAGAACGCGGACGGGTGCTGCGATTCGCCGTACGTCGGCGCCGCCGACCCACGGATCAGCCCCAACTGGCCAGGCGGCACGTACGGTGGCGGGCTGATCCCCGCGATCGTCGTCTCGGCCTCAGGACCGCGCCACTTCGTCGACCACACCCCGTACAACCACTACTCGCTGCTCACCACCATCGAGGACAACTGGGGGCTCGCTCATCTGGGTCACGCGGGCGACCGAGCGGGTGGGGTCGTGCCGATGTGGCCGTCGTTCGTCGGTCACCGCCACTGACGGCAGGCACACCGCAGCATCCTGAACCGGCTGGCGGTCTCCACGGAGGCCGCCAGCCGAGCTCAGCGGTCCCAGACGCCCAGGATCGCCCGCACCGACCGGTCCACGTCCGCCGCGGTGGTGGCGTGGTTCGACACGGAGATCCGCATGTAACGACGCCCCCGCCAGGTCGTGCCGCCCATCCAGCATGTGCCGTCACGCTGGACGGCGTCGATCACCGCGTCGGTCTGGGCGTCGTCGCCGAAGGCGACCAGCACCTGGTTGAGCACGACCTCGTTGCCGATCTCCGCGCCTGACTGGCCGAGCTGGTCGGCGAAACGACGCGCTAGCGCACACGTCGTCTCGACCAGTTCGGCCACACCGTCGCGACCGAGCTCACGCAGTGCCGCCCAGACCGCGAAGCCGCGGGCCCGACGCGACGACTGCAGCACCAGGTCGCTGCCCGCGGGCGCCCCCTGGCCGGAACCGGTGAGATAGGCGGCGGTGTAGGACGCCGCCGCGGCATGCACCTCCGGTCGGGAGATGAGGACGAGGCCCGAGTCGTACGGCACGTTGAGCCACTTGTGGGCGTCACACCCCCACGAGTCAGCGTGCTCGACACCGGCCACGAGATGCTTCAGGGACGGCGCGGCCGCTGCCCACAGTCCGAACGCACCGTCGACGTGCACCCATGCCTGTCGGGCGTGCGCCAGCGCACAAGCGACCTCGAGGTCGTCGCACGCGCCGGTGTTGACGTTGCCGGACTGCACGCACACGATCGTCGGCACCGCCGAATCTTGCTGCAGGAGCTCATCGAGGTGGCCCATGTCCATGGCCCCGTTGGTGTCGGCGCGCACCGGCTCGATCGCATGGTTGCCAAGGCCCAGCAACCGCAGTGACCGGTCGATCGTCGCGTGCCGTTCTTCGCTCGCGATCACGCGGACCCGTGGAGCGCCGTGCAACCCGTCCGACTCCACGTCCCAGCCGTGATCGGCCAGCACCTGGTGCCGGGCCGCGGCGAGCGCCACGGTGTTGCCCTCCTGCGCCCCGGTGACGAAGCCGACCGACGCGGTCGACGGGATGCCCAGCAGCTCCTTGACCCAATCGCCGGCCACGTGCTCGGCCGCCAGCGCCGCCGGGGCCAACGTGCCGTTGAAGGCGCACTGGTCCCATCCGGCAGCCAGGACGTCGGCGGCCAGCGCGGCAGGCAGGGACCCGCCGATGACGAAGCCGAAGAAGCGCGGACCAGCCGATGCGACGAGGCCCGGTTCCGCAGCTTTGACCAGCTCGCGCAGGACGACGTCGGGCGGCGTACGACCCTCCGGCAGCGGGCCACCGAACCCGGCCCGCGCGACATCGGGGTCAACGGGTCGGGCCACGGGTCTGCTGTCGACGGCGGCACGGAACCGCGCCGCTTCGGTGGCGGCTTGATGCAGAAGGTCGTCGAGGTCGGTCACGCGGCGACGGTACGACGACCGGGGCACCGCCGACAATGGTCAACCCGGAACGTGGTCACGCGGCGACGGTACGACGACCGGGGCACCGCCGACAATGGTCAACCCGGAACGTGGTCACGGCAGGGTCGACGGCGGGGTCGACGGCGGAGTCGACGGCGGAGTCACCAGGCGAGCGCGATCCCGGCGCAGGCGGCCGCCCACAGCACGCTCACGAACGTGCCGATGATGAAGCGCTCGGCCACTCCGTGCTGAGCACCTGCCGTCTCGGAGCCCCGGATCTCGGGGTAGCGAGCGACGCCCTTGAGCGCCAGCACCACAGCAAGGCCCTCGGGCCAGCCGGCCACCAGGGTCGCGTAGACCGCGATCCGTTCGAGTACTCCGATCCAGACGCCGCCTTGCAGCGTGCGTCCGGCGCCTTCGACGGAGTCGAGGTGGCTGGACGGTCGATCGCCGTCGACGAGGCGAAGCACCGACATCGTCAGTGGGCCGCCGCCGGCGACGGCCAACAGGGCTGCCAAGGCGATGGCGACCGCCCGGGAGTCGGGAGCTCCGACCCGGTCCCACAGCGCGAGGCTGGCCCCGACCACGAGCAGCACCCCGGTGATGGCCACCAGGCCCAGGCGGATGCGCGTCGGCCACGAGCTCTGCCACCCGGACGCGGCGAACACCAGCGCGATCGCGAGGACGACGAGTCCGGACGTCACGATGACTCCTCTTCTGCAAGCAGCCGCACGGCCAGCCGCTCGGCGCGTTGTTGCTCGGTCCAGCCTGCGGCGCGCAGCCGCTGCGCGACCGCCGACTCCGTGATGCCGATCCGGTCAGCAGCCTCGCCGCGCGAGCGACCGGCCTGCAAATGGTCGATGAGCTCCCAGCCGCCGGCCGTGCGACGAGCCAGCACGAACGACAGGAGCGTCAGCACGGTCTCGACGCTGTCAGCCTGGCCCTCGTCAGCACCTGTCACCGCGACGTGATGGGGACCCCGCTTCGCCCGCGTGACCGCGTCGCGAGCGTAGGTGAACGCCTCTCCCCCGCCGGCGCGGGTACTGGACGGCAGCGGCTCACGGACCGGTCCGATGCCCAGGCCGACGTTCCACTGCTCCCGGCGCAACAGGTCGACGACGATCATCAGCACCGCGTCGGGGTTCGTGAGGACCCCTTGGACCTCGTCACCGGCCGTGCGCTCGAAGCCACGGAGCAGCCCTTCGGACGGCGTACGCCGGTTGAGGTCGTCGAGCAGGGCAGGAACCTTGTCGTCGCCGCTGCGGCTGTCGCGCTGGTCGACGGTCAGGACGTACACGGTCGCCCCTTTCGGCCTGGACCTTCACTCACCTGAGTTAAGACTAAGATCTAACAATAGCATAATGAAGAGTGAAGTCTTCATTAGTGATCGCTGGACGACGCCCAGAGGTTGATGCCCGAGTCGACCGCGAGGTCGTCGATCCGGGTGAGCTCGTCGTCGGTGAAGTCCAAGCGGTCCAGCGCCGCGACGTTCTCCTCGAGCTGTTTGACGCTGCTCGCCCCGATGACCAGCGAGGTCATCCGCTCGTCCCGCAAGGCCCAGGCCAGCGCCAGCTGCGCCAGCGACTGGCCCCGCTCGATCGCGATCTCGTTGAGTCCGCGGATCCGGCTCAACGTCTCCTCCGTCAGCATGCTCTGGTCGAGGGTGCCCTCGGTGGCCGCCCGCGAACCTTCTGGGATGCCGTCGAGATACTTGCCGGTCAGCATGCCCTGGGCCAGGGCCGTGAACCCGATGCAGCCGGCACCCACCTCCCCGAGCGCGTCAAGAACGTCGGGCTCGATCCAGCGGTTGAGCATCGAGTACGACGGCTGGTGGATCAGCAACGGCGTACCCAGCTCACGCAGGATGGCCGCCGCCTCCCGCGTGCGCTCGGCGGAGTACGACGAGATGCCGGCGTAGAGCGCCTTGCCCTGGCGGACGGCACTGTCGAGCGCTCCCATCGTCTCCTCGAGCGGCGTGTCGGGGTCGAAGCGGTGGCTGTAGAAGATGTCGACGTAGTCCAGGCGCAGCCGGCGCAGCGAGTCGTCGAGGCTGGACAGCAGGTACTTGCGCGAGCCGAGATCGCCATACGGTCCCGGCCACATGTCCCAGCCGGCCTTGGTCGAGATCACGAGCTCGTTGCGGTACGGCGCGAGGTCTTCGGCCAGGATCTGTCCGAAGTTCGCCTCCGCCGAGCCGTACGGGGGGCCGTAGTTGTTCGCCAGGTCGAAGTGCGTGATGCCGAGGTCGAAGGCCCGTCGCACGATCGCCCGCGAGGCCTCCAGGGGCCGGTCGTCACCGAAGTTCTGCCAGAGCCCCAGCGACAGGGCAGGTAGCTGAAGGCCACTGCGTCCACAGCGGCGGTACCGCATGGTGTCGTAGCGGTCTGCCGCGGCGAGGAACGTCATGCGCTCAGTCTGCACGACGGCTGCGGCGTCCGCGCGGGCGCCGTCCCGGCCGCCGCGACACGCCGTTCAACGAACGCAAAGCATACGAACCCGCTTGTCAAGGGCTCCCGAAACGGCGGAACGGCAGGGTAACCTGCGCACCCTTCATACCTTCGATAGGAGTACGACCTTTATGCCCTCATCTCTACGACGCCGAACGCTCGTATCGGGCGCGGTCACGCTGGCCCTGCTCGCGACCGCCGGACCGGCTCTCTCGGTGCGGACCGCCGATGGACCCGCTGCGACTCACGATGACTCCGCACAGCAGATCTACCAACGTGTCAGCCACGGAAAGGGCGCGAGCAACGACGTCCGCCTCGACCTGTTGGCGATCAACGACTTCCACGGGAACCTCGAGGTGATCCCCTCGACGAGCTCCTCGGGTCGCATCAACAGCACTCCTGCCGGCGGCGTCGCCTACCTCGCCCGCCACCTGCAGAACATGCGCGACCAGGCCAAGGCCAATGGCGCGAGCACGTTGACCGTAGCCGCAGGCGACCTTGTCGGCGCCTCCCCACTGCTGTCCGCCGCGTTCCACGACGAGCCGACCATCGAAGCGATGAACGCGATCGGCCTGCAGGCGGCCTCGGTCGGCAACCACGAGTTCGACGAGGGCTACCAGGAGCTGCTGCGACTGCAGAAGGGTGGCTGCCTCCCCGACGGTCCCGACGGGGAGAACAACCAGAACAGCTGCCCCGACCACAGGTTCAAGGGCGCCGACTTCCAGTACCTCGCCGCCAACGTCAAGTACGACGACGGCAAGAGCCACTCCGGCCGCTCGATCTTCCCGGGCTACAAGATCTTCAACGTCAAGGGTGTGAAGGTCGGCTTCATCGGCATGACGCTCAAGGACACCCCGTCGATCGTGACTCAGTCGGGCATCCAGGGCCTGGAGTTCACCGATGAGGTCGACACCGCCAACGCGCTCGTTCCCGAGCTGCGCAAGAAGGGCGTCAAGGCGATCGTCGTCCTGCTCCACCAGGGCGTGGTTCCGTCCGACCCCACGGCGTACGACGCCTGCACCGGCGTCACCGGACCGGCCCTGGCCATCGCGCAGAACCTCAGCCCGGACATCGACGCGGTCATCTCCGGCCACACGCACCAGGCTTACAACTGCACGGTGCTCGACCCCGCCGGGCAGCCGCGGCTGCTCACCAGCGCGTCGTCGTTCGGGCGCATGGTCACCGATGTCCACCTGTTGCTCGACAAGAAGACCAAGGACGTCGTGCGACCCGCTGCCTACGCGCAGAACAAGATCGTCACGAACACCGATGTCTCCCCCGTGCAGGAGTTGACCGACCTCGTCAACCTGTACAAGGGCCTCGTCTCGTCGATCGCGAACGCCGTGATCGGGCACCTCGCGCCGGCCGCCAACGGTCTGGTGTCGAGGACGGCGAATGCTGCCGGCGAGTCTCCGCTCGGCGACCTCATCGCCGACGCGCAGCGCACCGACCCGTCCGTGATCCCGAGCGGCGGCGTGGCACCGAACATCGCGTTCATGAACCCGGGTGGCATCCGGGCTGACCTGCTCGCGGACACCAGCACCAACACGATCACCTATGGTGCGGCGTTCACCACGCAGCCGTTCAACAACTACGACGTGTCCATGGACCTGACCGGGCAGCAGATCCTCGACCTGCTCGAGCAGCAGTGGGCCGGCGGCAACGTCGCGCCGAACAACAAGATCCTGCAGGTCAGCGGGATCTCGTACACCTGGGACCAGTCGAACGCACCCGGCAGCAAGGTAGTGCCAGGGTCCGTGCAGGTCGACACCAACGGTGACGGCACTCCCGACACCGCGATCAACCCGGCTACGACCTACCGGGTCGTCTGCAACTCGTTCCTGGCGGGAGGCGGAGACAACTTCAGCGTCTTCGCAGCAGGCGCGAACCAGTACTTCGGCGGGCTCGACATCGACGCCCTGTCGCGGTACCTCGGTGCCAACGACCCGTACACCCCGGTCGCCGGCACCCGTATCACCACGCAACCCTGAGGCTCGCCTCGCAGCCAGGCGGCGCACGTCCCGACGGGGCGTGCGCCGCTTCTGTGTCGTGGGCTCGCGATGGGGCCGAAGTCACCATCGTCGTACGCCGCCTGTCATGATCGGGGCATGGACGTCGCGTCGATCAACACTCTCATCGAAGAACAGCTCACGATCGCCGCGCAGGCGCCGAGCGGACGCAGCGCAGTCCGCGCCTACGGCCGGCCGTCGGCCAGCCTGAGACAGACCCTGGTGGCCCTGGCAGCGGGGCGGACGATGGGCGAGCACAAGAGCCCCGGCGACGCCACGCTGTTGTGCCTGCAGGGCCAGGTCGTGGTCCGCGCCGGCGCCGCCAGCGTCGAGCTCGGCCCGGGAGACCTGCTCGCGCTGCCGCCCCAGCGACACGACGTCGAAGCCCTCGAGGCTTCCGCGCTGCTCCTGACGGTCTCCCTGCACTGACGCCGGCGCGGCACCTACCCAGTCCTGGCCGCACGTTTGCCTAGTTCACAAGCCACCTGGCTTGTGAACTAGGCAAACGTGGGTTGGGGACAGCAGACCTGCCTTGGGCACTGGTAGGGGCGCAGCTGGTTCGGGCGGCGCCGGCAGTATGCCGAGTCGGGTTGCGCCAGGTCGCCCGAGGTGCGCATGTGCTCCGGTCCGGGGAAGCTGCCCGCGCTGCCAGCCCAGCGACACGACGTCGAAGCCCTCGAGGCTTCGGCGCTACTACGGACGGTCTCACAGCACTGACGCTCAGTGCGTCCTCGCCCCACGCGCCGGTGAAGTGCTGCGCTGGGTGACACACCAGCGCCATGGCACGCCACCCTTTCGCGCCATGGCGACCCCCCGGCGACCGGCCTACCGTCCCAACGGGCGCGGGAGCGTTCGAGCTCTTGGCCTGTCCAGAGAGGTTGTGCACATGTCCAGACCCATCCGCATGCTCCTCGCGGCGTTCACCGCGATCTGCACCATCTTCTTCCTCCTCACCGCAGCGCAAGCGCTCACGCCATCGCACCAGGCGGTGCCGAGCTCCACCTGTCACGGCGGCGACATCGCCTCCGGCACCTACAACAAGCTGGTCATCGACGGTTGGTGCAACGTTCCCGACGACCGCACCATCGTCGTTCGCGGCAGCCTCGTCCTCCGCGAGGACGGTGTCTTCAACGCCATCACGCTTGCCGACGTCAAGATCTACGGCAATGTCTACGTCGGTAGGAACGCCTCGTTCGGCCTCGGCTGCACCGTGCTCGGCGTGGGATGCGCGGCGGACACGCATGACCTGGTGACGGGCAGCATCTACTCGAACCACGGTCTCAACCTGCTGCTCGACGGCAACCGGATCAACGGCAGCGTCATCCAGAAGGGCGGCGGCCCGGGCGTCAACTGCGACGTCGTCCAGCCACTTGGTCGTCCCGCCAACTTCGTGGTGAAGGACAACATCATCAACGGACGCGTGGACGTCGACGGCTGGCAGGGCTGCTGGCTCGGCTACATCCGCAACACCACCCGCGGCAGCGTGGAGTTCGAGCACAACCAGTCGGCTGACCCGGACTCGACCGAGATCGTGTCCAACCGCATCTGGGGATCGCTGGACTGCTCCGGCAACTCACCCGTCACCCAGTTCGGGGACGCCGGCGGTACGCCGAACAAGGTCCTCGGCAAGGTCGGCGGTGAGTGCCGGGCCGTGTCGACCTCGTAACACCAGCTGCGAGATCATCACGACATGATTCTCGACGCCGCGCTCGGACCTGCCCGGGCGCGGCGTTGGTGGGTGTCGGGTCGCCGCGTCCGCTCGGTCGATCGGGCGGGTCTGTTTGTGGCCGACGTCGGCTTCGCGCTGCTGTTCCCGTCCGAACGGGTCCTGGTGCCGTCGCTGTGGGAGGCCGTCGCAGCGGAGGACGCCGAGCCCTTCACCACCGGCATGGACGCCGACGAGCAGCGGGTGTGGACATGGAAGGACGAGCTCCCACGCCGCCGCCTTGCCTGGTACGGCAACTACCTGGCCGGCCGGAGCTCGTTCCTGTCCCCCACGCTGCTCGGACAGCTGTATGCCGGAGCCGGCCGGCCGGACGACCATCTCGGGCTCGACCTCTCGCCTACCGCCCACGAGGTCGCCGACGCATTGGCCGCAGGCCCCCTCGCCAGCGCCGCCCTGCGTGCCCTGGTCGGCGACCGCAATCGCTACCAGCGCGCCGCCGCTGAGCTGCAGCGAGCACTCCTGGTGACCAACGCGGGCGTCGAGGAGAAGGCGTCCGGATGGCCCTCCTCGGTGCTGGACCTCACCTGTCGCCGCTTCCAGGTGGGCGGCACCACCGACCATCTCGCGGCAGCCGCCACCTTCGTCGACGTCGTGCTCGACACGTCGGCCGCCGAGCTCGCGCGGGCGTTCCGCTGGCCGGTCGCGCACGCACGCGAGCTGCTTGATCGGCTCGTCGACACCGGCTCTGCGGTCCAGGCGGAGAAGCGATACCGGTCCCCCACGCTGTTCGGGTGAGGCGTGGCACCACCGACCACCGATGCCTCGGTTGCCATGGCCGCACGGCAGGATGGGCGCGATGTCCCCTGATGCCGTAGCGCCGCTGGTCGGCCGCATCCCGTCCGAGCCGACCCCCGACTCGCTGTACGACGCATTCGAGTCGTGGGTCGCCGAGCAGGGGCTGACGCTCTACCCGGCCCAGTCCGAGGCGCTGATCGAGATCGTCGACGACGCCAACGTCATCCTGGCGACCCCGACCGGGTCCGGGAAGAGCCTGGTGGCGGCGGGAGCCCACTTCGCGGCACTGGCACACGGTCGACGCAGCTACTACACCGCCCCGATCAAGGCGCTGGTGTCGGAGAAGTTCTTCGCGTTGTGCGACCTGTTCGGACCCGAGAACGTCGGCATGCTGACCGGTGACGCGGCCGTCAACGCGACCGCGCCCATCATCACCGCCACCGCGGAGGTGCTCGCCAACCAGGCGCTGCGCGAAGGCAGTTCCGCCGACATCGGCCTGGTCGTCATGGACGAGTTCCACTTCTACGCAGAGCCTGATCGCGGCTGGGCCTGGCAGGTGCCCCTGCTGGAGCTGACCGGGGCGCAGTTCGTACTGATGTCAGCGACGCTCGGCGACATGACGAGGTTCCGGGATGACCTCACCCGTCGTACCGGCCGGCGCACGGCCATCGTCGCGTCCACCGAGCGACCGGTCCCCCTGCACTTCTCGTACGTCGCGACGCCGATCCACGAGACCCTCGAGGAGCTGCTCACCACCCATCAGGCACCGGTGTACGTCGTGCACTTCACGCAGGCCGAGGCGATCGAGCGCGCGCAGGCGTTGTCGAGCCTGAAGGTGGCCACGCGTGAGGAACGCGACCGGATCGCTGAGCTGATCGGGGAGTTCCGGTTCGCCGCCGGCTTCGGGCGCACGCTGAGCCGGCTGATCAGGATGGGCATCGGCGTCCACCACGCGGGCATGCTGCCGCGCTACCGGCGGCTGGTCGAGACGCTCGCCCAGGCGGGACTGCTCAAGGTCATCTGCGGCACCGACACGTTGGGCGTCGGCATCAACGTCCCGATCCGCACGGTGGTGCTGACCGGCCTCACCAAGTACGACGGTGTGCGCACCAGGCACCTAAGAGCGCGGGAGTTCCACCAGATCTCCGGGCGCGCCGGCCGGGCGGGTTACGACACGGTCGGCAGCGTCGTGGTGCAGGCACCCGAGCACGAGGTCGAGAACGCCCGGTTGGTCAAGAAGGCTGGCGACGACCCGAAGAAGCTGCGACGCGTGCAGCGGAAGAAGGCTCCGGAGGGCTTCGTGAGCTGGGGTGAGCGCACGTTCGCCAAGCTCGTGGAAGCGGAGCCCGAGCCGCTGACCTCCAGCTTCGCGGTGACGCACTCGATGCTCCTCAACGTCATCGCCCGCCCCGGCGATCCCTTCGCCGCGATGCAACGGCTGCTGAACGACAACCACGAGGACCGGGCCGCGCAGCTGCGCCACATCCGGCATGCCGTCGCCATCAGTCGTGCCCTGTTGGCCGGCGGGGTCGTCGAGCGGCTCGCCGCGCCCGAGGACTCCGGTCGTGGCGTCCGGCTGACCGTCGACCTGCAACCGAACTTCGCGCTGGACCAGCCGCTCTCGGCTTTCGCGGTCGCATCCCTGGCGCTGCTCGACGCGGACTCACCGACGTACGCCCTCGACGTCGTCTCGGTGATCGAGTCGACGCTCGAGGACCCGCGTCAGGTCATCGCAGCTCAGCTCAACAAGGCCCGCGGCGAGGCCGTGGCGGCGATGAAGGCCGAGGGGATCGAGTACGACGAGCGGATCGAGCTGCTCGATGACGTCACCCACCCGAAGCCGCTCGTCGAGCTTCTCGACGTGGCCTACGAGACCTACCGCAAGGGCCATCCGTGGGTCGCGGACCACCCGCTTCGACCGAAGTCCGTCGTGCGCGACATGTACGAGCGAGCCATGACGTTCGTGGAGTATGTCAACTTCTACAGCCTGGCCAGGTCCGAGGGTCTGGTGCTGCGCTATCTCGCGGACTGCTACCGCGCACTGCGGCACACCGTGCCGGAGTCGGCGCGCAACGAGGAGCTCGAGGACGTCATCGCGTGGCTGGGAGAGCTGACCCGCCAGGTCGACTCGTCACTGCTCGACGAGTGGGAGAAGCTGGCCGCCGGCGAGGACATCGACCCGACGGGCCTGCTTCGGCCGCCCCTGGACGCGGACGTCCGGCCGGTCACCGGCAACGCCCGCGCCTTCCGCGTTCTCGTGCGCAACGCGATGTTCCGCCGCGTCGAGCTGGCGGCACGTCGGGACTGGATGGCCCTGGGCGAGCTCGACTCCGAGGCAGGGTGGGACGCGGAGACCTGGCAGGACGCCCTGGCGCCGTACTGGACCGAGCACAGCGAGCTGCTCACGGACGCCGACGCCCGCGGACCCGGTCTGCTGATCATCGACGACACGTCCGAGCCGGGCGTCTGGCACGTCCGGCAGATCCTGCACGACCCGGAGGCGTTCCACGACTGGGCGCTGCTCGCTTCCATCGACCTGGCTGCGTCCGACGAGGCGGGGTACGCCGTCGTACACCTGGACGACATCGCCGGCGGCTGATGTGGAGGCTGCTGCGACCTGGCAGACAGGTCGGGTCACTTCGTGATTGGCTCAGACCATGCGCTCGGTCGTGGTGGTCGTCCTGGCTGTGGCAACGCTCACGGCCGGGTGCGGAGGCGAGCAGCCGCCAGCCGACGACGGCCGACCCGCCTCAGGCCGCGAAACGTCAGCCAGGCCGGTGCCGACGGCCGACGAGAAGGGCACTCTCGGTCCGCCGACTCGCACGCCCTCCGGCGAGGGCGCGCGCGGCACGATCATCTCCACGGACGCCAGCGACTACGGCACCATGCTCTTCGACCGGGTCGGGCAGGCGATCTACCTCTTCGACCGCGAGGACACCGACACCCCGGTGTGCTACGGCGCCTGTGCACAGGCGTGGCCGCCCGTGCTGACGACGGCGGTCCCCCAGGCGCGTGCCGCCGCGAGAGCGGGCCTGCTCGGCACGACCCAGCGCCGCGACGGCTCCCGGCAGGTGACCTACAACGGACACCCGCTGTACTTCTACGCCCACGAGTCCCCGGACCAGGTCCTCTGCCACAACGTCGACCAGTTCGGCGGCCTCTGGCTGGTGGTCACGCCAACCGGCCGCCCCGCCGGCTAGCGACGACCTGGCTCCTACCGACCTCAGTGACCCGTGAGCCGGGCCCAGACGTCCTCGGCCACGGACTCATCGAGCGCACGGAGTGCCAGCCAAGCTGCTCCCCCGACCCCGTCAGCGGCCGAGCACACGGCACCACCACTGCGATCGGCGAGATGCTCCCGCAGGACGGCCCCGACCGGCGACTCCTCGCCGGCGACGCTCCCGGCCAGCACGAGCGGGCTGGAGTCGGCGGCTTCGCGCACGCGAAACAGCGTCTGATGAAGGAGCTGCGCTGCCTCCTCGACGAGACGCACCGCCTCGGGGTCTCCCGCACGATGGGCGGCCGCCACGAGCGGTGCCAGGTCGGCGAGCTTGACCGGGGCGCGGGCGTTCACCGCGTGGATGAGATGCGCGCGCTGCGCCGCCGGGTCCGGTCGTCGCTCATCCCGGCCGGATTCGGCAAGCTCGGCCAGCACCGCGGCGACCAGCAGTCCGGGCTCGTCGCCCGCGTCGAGCACGCGCAACGTCGCACGAGCCGCCTCCCGGCCGAGCCAGAAGCCCGACCCGTCGTCGCCCAGCAACCACCCGTGACCGTCCGCCGTCGCTGCCACGCGACGGGCCGCGACCCTGGCGGCGGCGGCACCGGTGCCCGCGATGAGCACCGTCCCGTCCGGTTCGGTCGTGCCCGAGGCGAACGCCACCTCGAGGTCGGAGATGTACGACGTCGGGCACGCCAACCCCACCGCCGCCCACACCTGGTCGAACAGTGCGCCGAGCTCCGGTCGGTACCGTGCGAACCCGCCGGCGACTCCTACGACGGCTGACCGCACCCGGGCCGGGTCGATGGCGCCCAGCGCCGTACGCAGTGCCTGGGCGATCTCGGCGACCGCGGTCTCGGGGTGCGCGATCGGGTTTCCTCCGCCTCCCCGACCCCGGCCGTGCACGGCTCCGTACCGATCCACGACGAGGAAGCGCGTGGACGTACCACCCACGTCTCCGCCGAGGGCGAGCCAGTCCGCGTCCGGACCCGTCGTGCCGTCAGTCGGTTCGTCGGGCACGGCGTACTCCTGGGTGGCTCGGTGCGGACTGGTGTGAACTGGTGAAGACTGGTCGCTTGACATTGTCGCCTGGGTCGTAGAGGTTCGGGCACAGCAGTCTCGCCGACTCGGGCGCGCCCCCGCTCCGAGCCGCGCCGACTGTCGAAAGGACAGCCGCGGATGGTCGCACCCACCATCAGCGCCGAGGCCTACCTCGCCCGCCTGACCCCGATCCTCGGTCAGGTGAGCGAGCAGGCTTCGGGGCCCGTACAGCAGGCGGCCGACCTCGTGGTCGGGTCGCTCCGCGCTGGCGGCGTGCTCCAGACATTCGGGTCAGGGCACTCCGAAGCACTCGCCATGGAGCTCGCCGGTCGGGCGGGCGGACTCGTGCCCAGCAACCGCATCGCGCTGCGCGACCTCGTCGTCTTCGGTGGTGAGCCGCCCAGCGTCCTCACCGACGGCGTCCTCGAACGCGACCCGTCCGTGGCCCAGCGGTTGTACGACCTGGCGGCTCCGGACCCTCGTGACGTGTTCGTCATCGGCTCCAACTCCGGCGTCAACGGGTCGGTCGTCGAACTGGCCCGCATCGTCAAGGCCAGGGGGCACGCCCTCATCGCGATCACCTCGGCGAGCCATTCGGCAGACCTCGTGAGCAGACACCCGTCCGGCACCAAGCTGGTCGACCATGCCGACGTGGTCCTCGACAACGCCGCCCCGTACGGCGACGCAGTGCTCGACCTGCCGGGGGGCGGGTCGGTCTGTGCGGTCTCGTCGATCACCGCTGCCCTGCTCGCCCAGCTGCTGACGGCCGAGGTCGTCCGTCGTCTGACCGAGGACGGTGAGACGCCGCCGGTGTACCTGTCGGCCAACATCCCAGGCGGCGACGAGCACAACCACGAGCTCGAGCAGCGCTACGCCGGCCGGATCCGGCGTACCGCCTAGCGCCCTCCACACACCCATGCACCCACGTCCGAAGGAGACAGCAATGGGCACCCCACAGCGATACTCACGCAGGGTCTTCCTGCAACGCGCCGGTCTGGCAGCGATGGCGGTGGCCGGCGGCTCGGTCGTCAGCGCCTGTGCCAGCAGCGGCGGCGACTCCGACAAGGTCAGCGGCGGCGGAGCCGAGAAGACCAAGGACAACCCGTTCGGCGTCAAGGCGACCGACCCGCTCGCCGTGGTCATCTTCAACGGCGGGTACGGCGACGAGTACGCGAAGTTCGACGAGGGTCTCTACAAGGAGCACTTCTCCGGCGCCACGATCAAGCACACCGCCATCACCGACATACGGCAGCAGATGCAGCCGCTGTTCAATGCCGGCAACCCGCCCGACGTCCTGGACAACTCCGGTGCCGAGAAGATGCCGATCTCGACCCTGGCCGACACCGGTCAGCTGACCGACCTCACCGAGCTCTTCGAGGGTGACGCCCTGGGCACCACGGGCACGAAGGTCAAGGACACACTCAACCCGGCGGCGATCGAGTCGGCCCAGTACGCCGGCAAGCCGATGGTGCTCAACTACGCGCTGCAGGTCTACGGACTCTGGTACGACCAGGCCCTGTTCGACGAGAAGGGGTGGGAGCCGGCGCAGACGTGGGACGACTTCATGGCGCTGTGCAGCGAGATCAAGGGCGCCGGGATGGCGCCGATGGCCTACCAGGGCAAGTACCCGTACTACATCCAGCAGGTGCTCATGGACCTGGCGGTCAAGCACGGCGGGCCGGACGTCGTCTACGCAATCGACTCCCTCGAGCCGAACGCGTGGAAGCAGGACTCGATCACGATGGCCGCTGAGGCACTGCTGGAGATGAACTCCAAGGGCTTCATGCTGCAGGGCACCGAAGGGCTCGACCACATCCAGTCACAGACCCGTTGGAACGAGCACAAGGCCGCGTTCATCCCGTGCGGCTCGTGGCTCGAGAACGAGCAGAAGAAGGTGGCGCCGGCCGGCTTCGAGACGACGGTGGCCCCGACGCCGCTGCTGCCCGGCGCCGCCCTGCCGTTCGACTGCACCCGCGTCGAGGCTGCGGAGGCCTTCATCGTGCCGTCGAAGGCGGCCAACCAGGCCGGCGGGATGGAGTTCCTGCGCACGATGCTGTCCAAGGACGCCGCCGCGAAGTTCACGACCCTCACCGCGGCCCCCACGGTGGTCGACGGGGCGACCGAAGGGCTCGACCTCACGCCGGGTGCCCAGTCGGCCGTCGACCTGATCGACTCCGGCGGGGACGACAACTGGAACTACTACTACTCGATCTGGTACTCCCCCATGGACCCGAAGATCCAGTCTGCCGTCGGTGAGTTGGCCGCAGCCCGTATCTCGGCCGACGAGTTCGCCAGCCGGTGCCAGCAGGCGGCCGACGAGACGGCCAAGGACCCCGCCACCCAGAAGCGCACGCGGAGCTGACGTGATCGCGCGCCGTCGTCGAGCCAACCACCAGAACGGGACCCTGCGTGCAGCACCGTAAGTACCCGTTCATCGTGAGCTTCCTGATCCTGCCGCTCGCGGTGTACGCCATCTTCGTGATCTCGCCGTTCGTGCAGGCGTTCCACTACTCGCTGACCGACTGGACGGGGGTGTCACCGGACTTCAAGTACGTCGGGCTGGCGAACTTCCGGCAGCTGGTGCACGACTCGCTGTTCCAGCGGGCGATCCGCAACAACCTCGTGCTGCTGGTCGGGCTACCTGTGCTGACCGTGCTGCTCGCCCTGTTCTTCGCGTTCCTCCTCAACGTAGGCGGCCGATCCCGTGCCGGCGTCGCCGGTGTCCGCGGGAGCGGGTTCTACAAGCTCGCCTTCTTCCTGCCGCAGGTGCTGGCTGTCCCGGTGATCGCTGTCATCTGGTCGGTGATCTTCGACTCGACACCGACCGGGCTCGCGAACTCGGTCCTCGACCGGGCCGGGGGCGGTACGTCCGACTGGCTGGCCGATCCGCGGCTCGCGCTCTGGCTCGTGCTGTGGGTCATGGTCTGGGGCAGCGTCGGGTTCTACCTCGTGTTGTTCAACGCGGCGATGTCGTCGATCCCGCGTGACATCTTCGAGGCGGCGCTGCTCGATGGGGCCGGTCGGCTCGCGACATTCGGCCGGGTGACGATGCCGCTGCTGTGGGACACGATCCAGACGTCGTGGGTCTACCTCGCCGTCCTCGCCCTCGACGCCTACGCGCTGGTGGCGGTGATGACGGCCGGCCCTGGCGGGCCCGACAACTCCACCCAGGTGATCTCGCTGCAGATCGCGCAGAACGGCTTCCAGTTCGGCCGCGCCGGCTACGCCTCGGCCATGGGCGTCGTGCTCTTCTTCTTCACGCTGGTCATCGCGGTGGTCATGCTGCGGCTGACCCAGCGCGAGCGGATCGAGTACTAGATGGCACGTACGGACTCGGCTCCCACCCCGCGCAGCGGCGCCGCCGTCAACGTGTTCTCCCACGCGGTGCTGGTCGGTTGGTCGGTGCTCGTGCTGGTGCCGTTCGTCTGGGCACTGATCGCCTCGACCAAGACCCCGCGTGAGATCTTCGGCAGCCCGTGGTCGCTGCCGGCGTCACCCCAGTGGGACAACTTCGCCGGTGCCTGGGACGCAGGCGTCGGCGACTACCTCGTCAACAGCCTCGTCGTGGTGACGGGAGGCGTCGTCCTGACGATGTTGCTCGGGTCGATGGCGGCGTACGTGCTCGCCCGTTACGAGTTCTGGGGCAACCGGTTCGTCTACTACCTGTTCGCCGCCGGGATGATGTTCCCGGTGTTCCTGGCGATCGTGCCGTTGTTCTTCGTCGTCCAGAACCTCGGGATGCTGTCGACGTACCACGGGCTGATCCTCGTGTACGTCGCCTACTCGCTGCCGTTCACGGTCTTCTTCATGCACGCGTTCTTCCGAACCCTGCCGACCGAGGTAGCCGAGGCCGCGTTCATCGACGGCGCGTCGCACACGCAGGTGTTCTTCCGGGTGATGCTGCCGATGGCGCGTCCCGGCTTGCTCAGCATCGGGATCTTCAACGTGCTCGGGCAGTGGAACCAGTTCGTGCTGCCGTCGTTCCTGTCCCCCGAGAAACCCGTGCTGGCGCAGGGCATCGCGACCCTGCTCGCTGCTCAGCGCTATCGCGGCGACTGGGGGGTGGTCTTCGCGGCCCTCACGATCGCGATGGTCCCGATCGTCGTGGTCTACCTCGTGTTCTACCGCCAGGTCCAGTCAGGGCTCACCAGCGGCACGCTGAAGTAGGGCGAGCACTGCCGGCCGTTCAGCGCGGGGCGGCGTAGGCCAGGTCGAGAGAGTCGGTGTGGCCGCTCCACCGCAACGTGAGGTGCCAGCAGCCGGCCCTCGGCAGGTCGACGATCGACGGGCCGGGGCCGCCCGCCACCGTGCGCGTCACCGTCTCGGTCCCGTCGGCGAGCGTGGCGACGATGCGCAGGTCAGGCGGGGCCGTCGTCGTCGTACCGTCGATCTGTGGGCCTGAGACCCACAGGATCTTGTTGTTGTGATCTCCCGCCGGCGGCGCGGTGAGCGGCTGGCCGAACAGGATCGCGATGATGTCGCCGCGCTGCCCGAGCACGTAGGGGGCCCGCGGCTGCGGGTCACTGAACCCGGTGCGTGCCCACGTCGGCAACACCCGGCTGGGAACGTTCACCTGGCAACCGGCGGGCGGCTCAGCGGTGGGAGTGACCCCTGTGGCCGGACCCACCGCATCGGGTTTGGCTCCGTCGGCCAGCGACAGCCCGGTCACCACCGCTGCGACAGCCGCCACGACGCCGACAGCCCCGACGACCCGTCGCCGCCGAAGCTTGCGCCGGCCGACGCCCGCCAGGCATGAGGGCGACGCGATGCTGATGTCGATGTCGTCGGTCGCGGCCTGCAGCAGTGCTGTCAGCTGCTCCTCACGGATCATCGGTCCTCCTCGTGGCTGGTCGACTCCTGGTGCGCGGGCTCAGTGGGCATCTCCAGCAGCTGGCCGAGCGACGCATCCTCCGACAGCGCGGCGATCGCCCGAGCCGCCCGACTCTTGACCGTGCCCTGCGCGATCCCGAGCACGCTCGCGATCTGCGCCTCGGTGAGGTCGGCGAAGTACCGGAGCACCAGGACCTGCCGTTGCTCCCGACCGAGTGCCGCGAGCGCGGTCCGGACCGTGTGGCCGACCGTCACCACTCCGGCGATGTCATCGGCGGGACCGGGCTCCGGCACTCGCTCGTACGGCAGCTCCCCACGCCACTTGCGTCGACGACCCCGGCTGATGCCGTTGACGAGGATCCGATAGACGTAGGCGTCCGGGTCGTCAGCCGACTGGACGTGAGCCCACGCCGTGTAGCACCTGACGAGCGCGTCCTGCGCCGCATCCTCGGCGTCCTGCCGGCTGCAGCCGAGGAGAACGGCCGCCCGGACCAACGTGCGGTAGCGCGCGACGACGAAGCCCTCGTACTCCGAGTCGGCTGGCTTCACGTGTCGTCCTCAACGGCCGGGGTGTTGTGCCTCCTGTGGGGTACGAGCACCTGGCCCGGCTGATCGGTTCCCACGATACGAAGGTGACGGCCCCGGCGGGCGGGCTTCTCGAGACCCTCGATCTCGACAAGCTCGATCAGCGGGCCGAGTGCCCCTCGGTTGCGGGCGGGCAGCAGGGACCGGTTCGGTCGGCGTGGATGGGCCTGGCCGCCGAGCGAGGCACGAGCGAGGCTGGTTGCCGCGCCGAACCGGTCCCAGAGACCGACCGCCACCGGCACCCCGCGAGCAGCCAGACCGCGACCGGGCGAAGGCGCTCCTCGGTCTCGACAAGCTCGATCAGCGGCCCAGTGCCCCTCGGTTGCGGGCGGGCAGCAGGGACCGACCGCAACCGACACCCGGGACCACCACGACCGCGGGCGGGCGAAGGCGCTGACCGGGTCAGGCGAGGCGGACGCGGGGGTCGATGAAGCTGTAGGTGATGTCCACGATCAGGTTCGCGATCACGATCAGCACGGCCGAGACGAGGACAGTGGCGGAGATGATCGGGAAGTCGACCGGAGACAGGGCACTGATCGACCACTTCCCAACGCCGTCGAGCCCGAAGATGTACTCGGTGAAGATCGTCCCCGACAGCAGCCCGGCGAAGTCGAGCCCGAAGATCGTCACGACTGGCACGATGGCCGCGCGCAACGCATGGCGGAAGATGACGCGCCTGGTCGAGATGCCCTTGGCGTAGGCAGTGCGGATGTAGTCCTCACCCAGCACCTCGGCCATCGACCCCCTCGTGAAGCGCGCGTAGTCGGTCGAGCTGGTCACACCCATCACGAGCCACGGCAGCAGCAGGGCGCCGAACCACGCCGCGGGGCTCTCGGTGATCCCTTTGTACTCTCCGCCGTCGGGGAAGACGCCCCAGCTGTTGACCAGATAGATCCATGCGACGAGACACACCACGTAGTACGGGATCGAGCTCAGCAGCAGGCTCCCCGTCACCAGCGACTTGTCCGACAGCGAACCGAGCCACCGCGCCGCTGTTGCTCCCATCAGGATGCCTAAGCTCAGGAAGATGATCGACGCACCGATCGCCAGCGACAGGGTGATCGGGTAGCGCGACACCATCTCCTTGCGCACCTCCTGGTTCGAGGTGTACGAGATGCCCAGGCAGGGCGCGTCGCAGTGGTAGGTGGCACCCATCCGGATGTCACGGTCGACGAAGAGGCCCTTGACGAAGGCGCCGTACTGGGTGACGACGCTCTGGTCCAGGCCGAGCTCGTGCTCGATCAGCTGTTGACGTTCCTGGGTGCACCGGCCGTTCTTGTTGCAGATCGCGTCGGCCGGGTTGCTCGGGCCGAGGAAGAACAGGGCGAACACGAACATCGACGTCAGCACGATGACGAGGAACGAGGCAACGAGGCGCCGCACAATGTACCCGAACAAGGCGAGATCGCCTTCCTAGGCAGGCGCACCCCACAAGGCGTGCCGATGGATGATCGCTGACACAGTACCCAGGCGTCCCAAGAACGTCGGTGTCAGGCTCACATCGGGTCGATATCGGACTGATCACGGCCTCTGCCGAATCGTTCGGAACGATGTTGCGGTGATAGTGGCCTTCGGACCGCAACATCGTTCCAACCGGCGTCATGCTGATGGCGGCCCGGGCTACCCCAGGGGTCAGTCGTCGAAGAGGGCGCGTACGTCGTCGGCACCGATCGGGGTGCTGGCCGAGCCGTCCCCGTCGACCACCTTCGCGAACAGGGCGGCCTTGCGGGCCTTGAGCTCCATCACCTTCTCCTCGATCGTGGCCGCCGACACGAGGCGGTAGACCATGACCGGACGCTCCTGCCCGATCCGGTGCGCCCGGTCGACGGCCTGGGCCTCGACGGCGGGGTTCCACCAGGGGTCGAGCACGAAGACGTAGTCGGCCTCGGTCAGCGTCAGGCCGACGCCACCGGCCTTGAGGCTGATCAGGAACACGGCTGCGTCGCCCTGCTTGAACGAGTCGATCACCTCACCGCGCCGGCGGGTGCTGCCGTCGAGGTAGTTCGACGCGATCCCCTCGCGGTCGAGCCGGTCGCGCACCCGGGACAGGAACGAGGTGAACTGGCTGAACACCAGCGCCCGGTGTCCTTCGGCCACCACCTCGGTCAGGTGGTCGACGAGCACGTCGATCTTGGCCGACCCGGCGCTCTCGTGGGCCGGGTCGACCAACGCGGCGTCGAGACTGAGCTGGCGCAGCTTGGTGAGCGAGCGGAAGATCGCGATCCGGTGCTTGTCGAAGTCGTCGACCAGCCCGAGCACGGTCTGCCGCTCACGCTGCAGGTGGGTGTCGTAGATGTGGCGGTGTCGCGGCGTCAGCTGTACCTCGAGCACCTGCTCCTGCTTGGGCGGCAGGTCGGACGCGACGAGGTCCTTGGTCCGTCGCAGCAGGAAGGGCCGGATGCGTCGCTGGAACCGTGCCAAGGCATCTGCGTCGCCTTCGCGCTCGACCGGATCGGCCACGACCTCCTTGAACCGGGCCGGATGTGCGTAGAGGCCGGGCGCGACGATCGACAGCAGTGACCACAGCTCCATCAGCCGGTTCTCCATGGGAGTACCGGTCAGGGCCAGCCGGAAGGGTACGTCGAGACGCCGCACGCACTGGTAGGTCTTGGCCCGGTGGTTCTTGACGGTCTGCGCCTCGTCGAGCACCAGGCCGCCCCACGACTCTCGGACATAGGCGTCGACCTCGAGCCGGAAGAGCGTGTAGGACGTGATGACCACGTCGGCGCCCGTCGTCATCGACGAGATCGACGCCCCGCGCCTGGCCTCGGACTGGGTGACCGCCCGCACGACCAGACCAGGGGTGAACGTGGCGGCCTCGTGCTCCCAGGTCGAGACCACGCTGGTCGGCGCGATGACCAGGAACGGGCCGGCTCCTCTCTCCCGCGCGTGGGCGATCAGGGCGAGGGTCTGCACGGTCTTGCCGAGTCCCATGTCGTCGGCCAGGATTCCCCCGAGCTCCGCCTGCCACAGGAACGCCAGCCAGCGGAACCCCTCGAGCTGGTAGTGGCGCAGCTCGGCCTTGACCCCGACGGGATCGACCTCGGGCAGTGACTCGACGTGGCGAAGCGCCTGCGCTGCCCGTACCCACTTCTCTGCCTGCGCGTCGACGATGCCGACCTCGTCGAGCTCTTCCCACAGACCCAGGTCGTGATGACCGAGGCGGACGCCGTCGCGCGGCTGGTCGTGGAGCTCGCCTGCCGACGTGACCAGCTCGGCAAGCTGGGCGAACTCCGGTCGGTCGACCTCGATGTGCAACCCGCTGGGCATGATCACCCGTGGCTGCCCGAGTGTCAGCGCCTCGAGCAGTGCGGCCAGCGAGAGGTACTGCCCGTCGACGCTGATCACCACCTCGAGGTCGAGCCAGTCGGTCTTCAGCGGCACGCCACGGTCGGTGGCGGCCGGACGCTGCTCGAAGCGGATGACCGGTGCGCCTGTGGCAGCGCGGTAGTCGGGACGGCCGCCGACCTCCTCGATCTCGATCCGGCCCTGCGCCGCGAGCGCCTCGAGAGCAGGCAACAGGTCGTCGACGAAGCCGATCGCCGCGCTCTGCGTGAACGTGCGCCGTTCGAGCAGGCCCCGGGACCGGCGGTGGCTGTCGCACAGCAGGAACACCTGCTGGTCGGTCAGGTCGAGACCGTCGACGATCGCCTCCTCGAGGTCGGGTCGGCGTACTCCTCGGAGGCCACGCGTCTCGGTGAGCCCGTAGACCCGGTCGGCGCCGCCGATCTCGTAGCGCCAGGTCCAGGCCAGCGTCACCTCCTCGACCGACACCCAGGTGATCGTCAGAGCCAGCCGCGGAACGGCTGGCTCGGGCAGCGCGACCGAACCGTCGGACGAGATGACGGGGACGTGGCGCTGCAGCCGCGGCAGGTAGTCGGAGACCAGGTCGTCGCGGTGCTCGGCGGGCACGAGCAGGTCGTCAGCGGCCGACAACAGACGTCGCAGCTGGGGTCCGGCCGGACGGTCGAGCGGCGCGATCATCACCACGCCGTGGCCGTGGCGGTCACCCGGAGACCAGAGCGCGACCCCGTGGCCCGGGTCGCCGAGCAGGTCGATCGCATGGGCGTCGTACCACTCGCCCTCGGCCAGCACCCCGAGCCGGAGCCTGGCCGGAGCACCATCGGCAGCGTGGACGTCGAGCTGTAGCCGGACGGGACCGGTCAGCAGGTGTATGCCGTCGATGCCCGGCCCGGGCAGCAGCGCCAGTCCGGCCGCCGCTGCCCGAGCCAGCGCAGGCCACAATGTCGGGCCGAACGTGGCCAGCGTGAGGTGCGGCTCGCTGCCGAGGTAGTAGCCGTAGCGGCCGGCGGCCTGGTGGATCGCAGCCAGCTCGCTGAGCACCTCGACGTGGCGAGGCTCGAGCGTGCGGTCGGTGCGCAGGTTGGGCAGGTCCTGGAAGGACGCGCCGGTCTTGATCCAGTTGCCCCGCATCCCCCGCTTGAGGGGGCGGATCTGTAGGGAGCCACGGCTGGCCGGGTGTGCCGGCGCCCGCCAGGACCGCGGGCTGCCAAGCCTCCCGAGCTCGACCTGCAGCGCCAGCGGGGTCGCCTCGGCCTGCGTGGCGGTGCGGGTGGCCTCGTCGTCGAGCTCGTCGAGCACCGAGGTGAGCTGGCGCTCCCACCGGGTGGCATCACCCGGCGCGCTCGCGCCGTGAGCGCGGTCCTGCTCAGCCCGCGTCGTCAAGATCAAGGCGAGGACGTGCTTGCAGTCGCTGTGCACGGGGCAGTCGCACCGGGTGGCGAACCACACGCCGTCGCCGTCGAGTCCGGCGCTCACGTAGGAGTTGTAGGTGACCCCGCGAGAGCCCAGGACCTGACCGCGGATCGCGAGGTCGCCGTCGCTGTCGACCGCGTGGCTGCACGCGAGCACGTGACCGTCGCGCAGGTAGGCGCTGGCCCGCTCGTACGTGGGCGTGCCGAACCTGCGACGCAGGTCTTCTTCGGCGAGCAGCACGGCAAGGTCCATGACGGCTTGAGCCTATGCGTCCGCACCGACTTTCCACCCCTCCTCGTTGAACCGTGAGTTGTGGCTCCTTCTTGGGCCCTTGTGGTTGCTCCTTCCACCCGTTTCGCCGAACTGGCCTGTGGACAAAGCCGACGTAACCCCCGCGCGCGGGCAGGCTAGAGCCGCTGGCGTATGCCGCTTCGGCGTCTCGATCGCGGGCGTGAGGCTCGACACAGCTCAGTAACAGACCGGAAACGGTCTCGTTGGAAGGCAACCATGTCGGCGACGCGGACGTCATATTGAACAGACGGTCAACAACCGGAGGTACACGATGAGCGAGCTCCACACATTCGCCGCTGCGAGCGCGGTCGCCTCGTGCACCCTGGAGGCGGCGCACCGCCGCGACCACGACCACTCCGGCCCCGACACCGCCTGCCATCCGCACACGGTCGAGGTGGTCCACCTCGGCCAGCGCGCTGCCATGGTCTGCCACGACTGCGGCACCGACTCGGGCTTCATCGTGTACCGCGACGCCTGGCACCTGGCCTGCGACCATCGCCGCGACACTGCTGCCGAACCGCAGACCCCCCACGCCGCCTGATCCGCGCCCGGTCCGCCGTCTCCCCCGGCGGACCAGCCGGCCGGGTCAGGCGAGCGGGAGCACGGCGTACACGCGGCCACCCGCCTCGCTGCCCGAGACCGTCAGCGTGCCACCGAGCTGAGCCGCCCGCTCCCGCATCGACGCGATACCGACGCCGGTCGTCCACGCGTCGCTGCGACTGTGCCCGGAGTCGGTGACTTCCACGATCAGGGACGAGTCCGAGGCCTGCAGGCAGACGGTCGCTGTGTCTGCACCGCTGTGCCGCGCCGCATTCGTCAGCGCTTCCATCACGATCCTGTACGCCGCTACCTCGACTGCCGCCGGCACCGTCGGAGGTATGGCGCTTGCGGTGATCGTCACCCGCAGCGGCTTGCCGTCCGCGGTCCGCAGCGCCACCGCCTGCTGTCGCAACGCCGGAACCAGCCCGAGCTCGTCCAACGCCGGCGGCCGCATCGCGTAGACCAGCCGCCGGATCTCGTCGATCGCCGTGACGGTCTCGGCGCGCAGTCCGACCAACAGCGCATCGGTGGCGTCGGGATCAGTCCGCAGGCTGTTGCGGGCAGCGTCGGACGTGAACGCGATCCCGGACAACCGGGGGCCGAGCCCGTCATGAAGGTCGCGACGCAGCCGCCGCCGCTCCTCCTCCAACGCCGTGATGGTCTCCTCCCGGGACACCTGCAGGTCGGCCGCCAGCGCGCTCGCCCGCAACGTCTGGCCCAGCAGCGGTGCGACCAGCCGCAGCACGTGATCATCGCCCGGCGCCAGCCGCAGGTCGCCCGCGCGCAGGCCGACGAGGAGCTCGCCGTGAAGTCCGTCGCCGAGGCCGAGCGTGATGCGGCGCGTGTGGACGACTTCTGCGCCGGAGGTCGCCAGCGGCACGCCATCCACGATCAGCGCGGCATACGGAAGAACGAGAGCCGCCCGGATCGCGCGCAACGCCAGCACCGGATCGTCACCGATGCTGTCCACGACGGTCGCGGCTGCGCCCAGCGGGTCAGGCCGATGACCGAAGAGCAGCTCGTCGACAACGCCCCGCAGCGTCACCCGCGTCCAGTGGAACGTGGTGGCAATGACCAGCCCGATCACGGCCATCCCGCCGACCGCCGCTGCCTGGTTGCCCAGGATCTCTACGAGCGACGCCGCCATCACGAAGGCAGCGAGATAGACGACGCTCGCGAGCGAGAACACCACACTGTGCACGACCAGACCGCGGACATCCACGAAATCCGGCCGGTCCACACCGATGTACATCGCCGGACCCAGGAGTATGAAGACGCTGCAGGCCACGGTGGCACCGGTCGGCGTCGCCGTGGCGAAGAACAGCATCCCGGCGACCAGACCAGGGACGCCTGCGCCGAGCGCCATCCACACCAGGCCCCAGCGTTCGTGTCCCGAGCTCTGCTCGATCCTCCACCACGTGTGGGCGATCAGCACCACCGCGATGGCCAGCCCCATCGCGCCGACGGTGTTCTGGCTACGCCACTGCAGCGTCGCCAACACGCCGGCCCCGGTGATCGCGGCCAGCGCCACGAAGTCCGCCGGCGCCCGCCACGTCGCGCGCGGAAACGTCGTGAGTGCCAGCGGGAACAGCAACGCCAGCGCCAACGTCCAGCCGAAAAGAGCGGCATCGAAATGCCCGGCCAGATCCACGCCGACGCTCGCGACAGTGACGCCGCCGCCGAGGAACAACAACCACCCGGCCACGCGAACTTGCTTGGTGACGAGCAGCACCCCGCTGGTGGCTAGCGACGATCCGACGATGACGACGACCACCTGCGCAGCGGTCGTCACGGCGCTTGACCCAGACCGCTCTGGCGCGCCCTGATGATGGCCTCCGTCCGGTCGGCGACTTCGAGCTTGGCGAAGACGCTCGTGAGGTGGTTGCTGACCGTCTTCGGAGACAGGAAGAGACGCTCGGCGATGGCTGAGGTACGCCGTCCGGACGCCAGCAGGTCGAGGATCTCTCGCTCGCGGGCCGTGAGCTCGGGGAACGGCTCGGCAGCCGGTACGGGTGGCGCGGCGAAGTACTCGAGCACCCTCCCCGCAATACCCGGACCGAAGATGACCTGCCCCGCCACGACGGCGTGGATGGCCCCGACGATCTCGCCCTGCTCCGCTCCTTTCAGCAGGTAGCCCCGAGCCCCGGCCTGCATGGCCGTGAGCACGGTGGCGTCGTCGTCATACATCGTGAGCATCAGGACGGCCGTCTCAGGCGTTTTCTCGCGGATCCGACGGGTTGCCTCGACGCCGCCGACCCCGGGCATCCGTACGTCCATCAGCACGACGTCCGGCCGGAGCAGCTGGACCTCCCGGACAGCGCTGTCACCGTCGGTAGCCTCGCCGACGACCTCGAGGCCCTCGATCGTGGCGATGAGCGCGCGCAGACCACCACGGACCACCGGATGGTCGTCGGCGAGCACGATCCGCACCGTCATGTCCTCCATCATGGCCGTCAGATGTCATCGGCGACCCGGGAACTTCTTCCCTGGATCACAGGACAGGCCGGAAGATGAAGGGGAAGGCTGGGTCTATCCGAGGGAAGACGAACGACGCCACGGTGGAGGCGTCAACTTCCGAGGCAAGGAGCCACGATGAGCACTATCACCACTCGACAAAAGATCGGACTCGGTCTCGCCGGCCTGATGAGTGCCGGCAGCATCCCAAGCGTGTTCTTCCCCACCCCTGACGGAGAGACCGGCCCCCCGATGGCGATCCTCGTCCTCAGCAGCGTCATCGGAGTCGTCGGACTCGTTGCGGTCGTCGTCGCCTGGCGGACCGCGAGCAGAGCAGCCGTCCGGGTCGTCGCCGGCAGCCTGATCATCAACCTCCTGACCTCGCTTCCGGCGTTCTTCGTAGACGTCCCGGCCGGTCTCAAGCTGCTGACCGGAGTCGGCGTCCTGCTCACGGTCCTGGCCGTCTTCCTGATGTTCTCCCCGGCGCCACGACGCGTGCCGGTCCTGGACTAGGGAGCCCACCATGATTGCTGTCATCACCGTTCTGCTGGCCTTCCCCGTCGGATACTTCGTGCGGTCGCGGTTGGCCGCCAACACGACGTACGCCATCGCCTACCTGTGGGCGTTCGTCTTCCAGTCCACCTATCTCATGCTCGACTCACTCGGCGGCGGAAAGAACCCCGCGTTCGAGGTCGGCGAGTTCCCGTGGGCCTACGGCCTGGTCACTTTGGCGATCTTCACGGCCGGCTTCGGCCTCGCGAACCTCGGCCACTGGGTGCGAGAGCGGCGCGACGCGCGCACCGCAGGCTCATATGCCGTGATCGCACCGACCGACGTCGTCGGTGCGTGACACCCGCCCCCACACGGCGGACGCCGGTCTCCTGCAAGACCGGCGTCCGTCGCTTCTTGACGTGTGGTGCATCACGGTTGAGCGTGGACGGTGTGTCCCTGTGCTCGACGTCACGCCCGAATTTCGTCCGATGTCGCCCTCTGGACATGAGCCGGAAACATGGGTTCGGCACTCTGGACGTATGACGAGTACGCACAAACGCCGTATCGCCCTGGTGGCCCACGACAACAAGAAGGTCGATCTCCTCCAGTGGGCTGACTTCAACCTGCCCACCCTGCGCCAGCACGAGCTGTTCGCGACCGGCACGACCGGCAACCTGCTCCAGCACGAACTCGGCCTCGAGGTGACCCGCTTCCTGAGTGGTCCGGTCGGCGGTGACCAGCAGATCGGCGCCAAGATCGCCGAGGGGGACATCGACATGCTGTTCTTCTTCTGGGACCCGCTGGAGCCGCAGCCGCACGACCCGGACGTCAAGGCCTTGCTCCGAATCGCTGCGGTCTGGAACATCCCGGTGGCCTGCAACGTGGCCAGCGCCGACCTGATCATCTCGTCGCCGCTCATGAGCGACGGCTACCAACACGTGCGCCCGGAGCTCGCCGTCGCAGTGTGACCCGGCGAGCTGCCGGCTGGGCGGTCGAACTGCTCGAGCCGACTGTCCAGCCGACTAGCTGCCCTACTGGCTGAGGATCGATAACTGCTGCTTCAGCGTGGTCAGCCGGGCAGGTCGATGTGACCCAGTTGCCCGAGCATGGTCATCTGGTCGTACATGATCTGCCCTGACACGACCTTGCCGTCGGCATCGAAGTGCAACATCTCCCAGAACGGCGTGTTCATCCGCTTCCGGCTGGCCGAGAACGGGCCGAGCGGTCCGTCGTTCGTACCGGTGCCGCTGAACTGGGCCAGGCAGGAGTCCTTGCCCTCGTAATACGTGACCTGAGTGACCGAGGCGTCGGAGAAAGACTTCTCCCACTCCCGCAGCCAGTCCTTGAACTCGTCCACGTTCTTGGTCGTGAGACCACGCGGGATGTCCTCGTACGTAACGTCCGCCCGCATGTGGGCGTCCATCGCATCCCATTCACGCTTGTTGAAGTGTCCGTGCAGCTTCTTGTGGATATCGGTGTGTCCCATTCGGCACCTCCGCCGAGCGATTGCCCCCGTCGTTTGCAGTCAACTCCCGGGACCGACGGATGTCCATGTCCCTTGCGCTAAAGACTTCCTGAGGTTGCGGCGTGTCGAGAAATGCCGCGCCAGCTCACACGGACACTGTTCGGGACGGTCGTCACACGGCCGCGCTGAAGCCACCCGTCAACGCGTCGCTGAGGTGTTGGTACACGTGTCGGACCTCTACCGGGGACAGCACCACCTCACGGCCGCCCAGCATCGACGGCAGCGTCTGCGTCGAGCACACGAAGGTGTCGCCGAGCCGGCCGGCGAGTGGTTCGTCGCGGGTGAAGCACACCGCCGCCCACGTGTGGAGCTTGACGTATGCGGGCACGATCGAGGCGATCTGACGTGCAGCCGTAGCAGCCGCTTCGGCGCACGACGCGCGCGGAAGACCCGGCGCCTTCAGGAGTCCCGCAGCCAGGCTGGCTCGCCCCGCCCAGCTTCTCGAGCTGACGACGAAGACACCTCCCGGCCCGACCGTGATGTGGTCGATCGTGGCGTCGCTGAAACGAGGCCAGCGCACCGCGTGCAGACTGAGCCAAACCGGGCTCAGCGAGGCCAGGACCGCTGCCGTCGCGGCCTGTTCCTCGGCGCTGTGACCGAAGGTGGCACCCGATGGCGGCAAGTCTGGTGACGATCGCTCCCCCACCGCGATCGTCACCCGGCCTTACGAGGACTGTGTTCGCCCCAGGTGGTCGAGCGGCGCGCCCACTCGTACAGGTTCATGACCTGTCCGAAGGGGAGGCAGTTGGGCCGCCG
The DNA here is from genome assembly GCA_963750495.1 of uncultured Actinomycetota bacterium. Taxonomy (GTDB): domain Bacteria; phylum Actinomycetota; class Actinomycetes; order Propionibacteriales; family Nocardioidaceae; genus JANLYC01. The sequence continues at coordinate 72,563 of CAVVQV010000008.1, read as the reverse complement.
CTGGACCCAGTGGACGGCGGCTCGGGGAGTCATCACGCGCACGAGCCCGTCGTGAGGTTGCTCCCGTACGGCGAAGTGCTTCTCGTGAACCACGAGGACGAGGCCGAGGACGGGGACGGGGTATCCCATCAGCTCGGAGAGGATCCGAGTCACACGCTCTGCCTCGAAGCGGCTGTTGCGGACGTGGTGGACGCGCTGGCCGTTGATGAGCACGGTGTCGCCGCGGACCCAGATGTCCTTGCCTGCGTGCGACTTGGCATTGACGGTGTAGACGCCGCTCGGGCCGATGACGAGGTGGTCGATGTCGCTCTGGCGGTTGCCGATGGGGATGGAGTGAAGTACCTGGTAGGTCTCGCCGAGCTTGCTCAACCGCCTCGCGACGAGCTCCTCGCCGGCCGCCCCGAGTCGCCAGCTGCGGTCGTCTCGTCTGGTCAGGAGGCGTCGGAAGAAGGGCTGTTGACGCCAGTCGGCGTACAGCTGGTCAGCGTGGTCGAGCACAGACTGACCCGGCCGGTTGCTGGCCAGGTCGACCCATGGCAAGCCGTTGATCGGCTCCACACACTCCACCCCCCTTGAGCAGAGCGTTATCGTCCCATTACTCGACGCAATTCGTTACCCGAAAAGTCCGAAATCATCCGATCGGCTGATAGTGCCTCGTCAGGATGATGACCCCGCGAACAAAACTCCGCCTACGACTGTCGAACTAGTGGACCTGACGCTTTTATTGGTAACAGTCAGCACCTGTGCAATAACTCTGGGCTGAAGGTCCCGGCCTGTCGAGTCAGATGTTGCCGCATGTCACCCGTCAGGGGTTCCGGCCGCTGCATAACCCTGGTAGGAAAGGGCACTTCGGTCGGCGTTCGCCACCGCTCATACATCCTTCGCACCCAAGGAGCACCACTGCATGCAGCCGAGATCTTTCGTGCTTGCTGCGTCCCTCGCCGTTGTCGCAACCGGATTCTCGGTCACCGGCAGCCCCGCGTCGGCGCAGTTCCCCCTCCCCACCTCGACAGCCGGTTCGCCATCGCCCGCAGCGACCGCCCCAGCCAAGGCCGCTGCCGCCCATGACGCCTCCAACGGCCTGATCGCGCTCGATGGCACCGTCGCCGCGGGGTACCGGCTCCCGGCTGACCTCCACCAGACATGGAGCGCCACCTATCCCGACGGCACGTCCCAGACCCACTACCAGCAGGTCGTCGCCGGTGCCGATGTCTTCAACGGTCAGGTGACCGTGCTCCGCAACAAGGCGGGTGCCGTGACCAGCGTGATCGGCGCCCACTACGACGGACTCGAGCCGGCCAACGCGACGAAGCTGTCGACCGCGGATGTCAAGGCGAAGGCGGCGCGGCTCCTCGGTACCGCAGGCACGCGTTCCGCAGACCTGCAGCTCGACCCGCGCGACGGCCACCTCTTCTACACCGTCGAGACCCAGCGCTTCGCCCACCGCTGGGTGCAGTGGATGGACGCCTCGACCGGCAAGGTCGAGAAGAAGTACGACGCGGTTGCGGAAGGCGACGGCGTAGGTGTCAAGGGTGACCAGAAGGCCATCGACACGACGCAGGCCAACAGCGTCTGGCAGCTCGTCACCGCCGATGGTCGGCAGCAGACGTACGACGCCAAGAACGGCACCACATTGCCAGGCGATCTGATGACCGACGCTGACAACCACTGGGACCTGGCGCTCCCGGGTAACGCCAGCCCGAGCCAGCCTCCGGGTGTCGACGCGCACTACTACGCGGGCCTGATCGACGACTTCTACGGCGCCGTCTTCAACCGCGACAGCATCGACAACGCCGGTATGCCGATCATCTCGACCGTGCACTACGACGCGGGCTACTGCAACGCGTTCTGGAACGGCGAGCAGATGACCTACGGCGACGGTGATGGCGTGGCCTGCAAGCCGCTGTCAGGTGGGTTGGACGTGGTCGGGCACGAGCTCACCCACGGTGTCACCGAGTTCACCTCGGGCTTGATCTACCAAGGCGAGTCCGGTGCTCTCAACGAGTCGTTCAGCGACATGATGGGCAACACGTCTGAGTTCTTCGCCGCCAGCCGCGGACTCGACCCAGCCGCCCAGCCGGACTGGCTGATCGGTGAGGACGTCATCCCCGCGGGGGTGTACGGCGGCACGAACCCAGGGTTCCGCAACATGGGTGACCCGCAGGACGACGGTGACCCGGACCACTACTCCGAGCGCTACACCGGCACGTCGGACAACGGCGGTGTCCACACCAACAGCGGCATCCCCAACCACGCCTACTACCTGGCCGTCAACGGCGGGCAGAACGCCGGTTGTGACACCACTGGTTCCGGTGGTCACACCCACACAGCTGACTGCAACGTCACCGTGCCCGCCCTGGGCTTGACGAAGGCGGAGCAGATCTTCTACAAGGGCTTCACGAGCATGACGGAGTACGCCAACTTCTGCGACGCTCGCTCTGCCACCCTCGCGGTCGCCGGCAAAAGCAAGAAGGCCATCGACAAGGCGTGGGCCGCCGTGGGCGTCAAGGCCGGCTGCACCCCCGGTGTCCCCCCGCCGCCGCCGTGCGTGAGCGACCCGAACGCGCAGATCCCGTTCGAGTCGCCGCACCCCTACGGCAACAACGGTGACTGCACGTGGACCTACGACAACGGCACGGCCGGGTTCGCGTTCCACTTCGACCAGCTCGAGACCGAGGCCGGTTACGACTACGTCGTGATCTATGACGGCAACGGCAACGAGCTGGCGCGGTATGACGGCACGCACCCGCTGGGCCAGACGACACCGTGCATCACGACCAACGTCGGGTCGGTGCGACTCATCACCGACCCGGGGGTCACCGACGACGGGTTCCACGTGGACTCCGTCTCTGCCTGCTAGTCACTTCTCGAGAGGCGTCGCCGCACACGACGCCGTCCCCCACTGATGCCCCCGTCAGCTCCACCTGACGGGGGCATCGGCCTGTGCGCGGGCTCAGGCCTGAAACGTGCCCGGTCTGGGTTGGAGCTCTGGTGCGTCGGAGTAGCCGTCGTCCCAGGGGAAACGGCCGGCTGTGTCTTCGTACGTCAGCTGCAGCACGGGCACCGACACCTCGGCTGGTCGCTGGTAGTGGCGGTTGGCGCAGAACACGATCTCGCCGGGGTTGGGCACGTCTTCGCAGACGATCCGATGAGGCCAGGTCTCGACCTCGACGAGTTCGCCCGGCAGGAAGTTCGCCCCCGCACGGACCCGCTCGCTGAGCTCGTTGAGCACGCCCGACGCGGTCTCGGCGGGAACGCTGAAGATCAGCAGCTCCGGATGTCCGAGCCCGAACAGGCCGACGGTGTAGGCGAAGCCGACCGAGAGGTCGTCGGGCTCCTCACCGCAGCACGCACACGCGATCAGATTGACGGCCGTGATGTGCCAGCCGTACTCCCGGATGTGAGTCGAGACGAGGCTGTCTCCCTGGTCGAGCAAGGCCGTGGTGCGTGCGTCGAGCATTCTCGGGTCCCTTCGGTCGGTGTGCCTCGAACGTATGACCGAGGACCGACAACCGCGGACCAGCTGAACGCTGCACTCGTTGAACCGTGAGTTGTGGCCCCTTCAACCGTGAGTTCTGGCTCCTTCAACCGTGAGTTGTGGCCCCTTCAACCGTGAGTTCTGGCTCCTCGAACCCTGACTTGTGGTCGCAGTCACCGCTTGACGGGGTGCAGGGCTGAGGTGACCACGACCGTGCCCTCTCCGTACTGCTCGTCGAACTGCCTCTGGAGCGACCCGTCGTCCCACACGACCGTTACCTCGACATGGTCGTTGACCGGGCTCGAGTAGAGCAGGTCGGACTGGGATGGCAGCTCGTTCTGGATGTCCTGCAGCTCACGCTCGGTGTGCCGCGCCTTGCTCACGCAGAGCGGCCCGCCCCAGGTCGTGCGGAGCTCCGGCTCGACGGACTGGGGGTCGCTGGTGACGGCGACGTTGAGGATCAGCTGGGCCGGGTCGTTCAGCTCGCCTTCGTTGCTGGACGTGACACCGCCGTCAGACGCCGGGTTGATCGACTGGTCGACCCACGCGCCCGCGAAATCGGACCGCGCCTGAGCCGCTTGCAGTGTCTGCTCGAGGCTGCTCTGGCTGGTCAGCGCGGGATCGACCACCCGCCAGCCTCCTTGCGGCTCGGGACAGGGCGTGTTCCACACGGGCGCGGCTCCCGGCTTGGGCAGCTCGTTCCCGTCGTACTCCGAAGCCGCCACCGGCGGCCGGGTCAGCGTGAAGGTTCCGGCGCTTGCGTCGTACGTGCCGATCACCACGAACTCGCCCCAACGGACCCCGCTGGCGTGGTCGAACCCCGAGACCGCACTCCAGTCCCAGCCGATCACGTCGGGGCCACCGCACTGCGGAGGGTAGGACTCGGCCACGCCGCCCAGGCACAGCTGCGGACCGTTCGTGCCGTCATCGAGGACCGTCCCGCGGGTGATCAGGTCACCGGAGGGTCCGGGAGGTGCTCCGCCGATGTTGCCGTCGTCGGACGGTGAACTTCCGTTGCTGGCGGCGACGGCGATCGCGCCCACCACCAACGCCACCACAGCTGCCGCGCCAAGCGTGATCAGGCCGGCACGTGGCCCGGGTCGACTGGGTCGATTCTGCTCCGGGATCTGCTCTGGGACCTGCTCGGGCGTGTGCTCCGTCATGCTGCCTCCCACGAATGGTCGTCATCGTCTCTGACGCAGCCCATCCCTCGTCGGCTCCCGCGCCTCCCCCGTGAAATTTGCGGGACAGTGTCGGCCGACACGCCGCAGCCCGCCTGCACCTTCCCGCAATTTCGCGGTCGCTCCGGGACTCGGGCCTTGCTAAATGCGTTAGTCACGGCTAACGTATTCGAGTGTGACCGACCCCTTCCTGGCTGCGGCTGAGCCGAACCGGCGAAGGATCTTGCAGCTGCTCGCGTCGCGGCCTCGGACCGTGACGGAGATCGCCGCCGAGTTCCCTGTCACGCGGTCGGCGATCTCGCAACACCTGGCCGTGCTGGCTGACGCCGACCTGGTCGATGCCGAAAAGGTCGGCCGCCAACGTATCTACCGAGTCGTGCCCAAGGGCCTGCACAAGCTGCAGGCCGAGATCGACCGGTTCTGGACCAGCGAGCTCGATCAGCTCGTCGCCGATGCCCATTCACTGAGGAGTACGTCATGAGCTTCACCAAGACTGCAGTCCTTCCCGTCTCGCCGGACGAGGCGTTCACGCTGATCACGGACCCGGAGCGGCTGCGTCGCTGGCAGACCGTGTCAGCGGTCGTAGACCTTCGCGCCGGCGGTGGCTACCGCTGGACGGTGACGCCGGGCCACGTAGCCGTCGGCACGTTCAGGGAGGTCGAGCCGGGCAAGCGCATCGTCTTCGGCTGGGGATGGGAGGGCAACGACGAGCTTCCCCCGGACGCCTCGACCGTGACCATCACCCTGGAACCGACCGACGGCGGCTCGCTGATCACCTTGATCCACGACGGCCTGAGCGAGGCCCAGGCGGCCGCGCACGCCGAGGGATGGAACCACTACATCGACCGCCTCGAGATGCTCGCAGTCAAGGGTGACGCCGGCCCGGACGAGTGGGGCTTCGCGCCGGAGAACCTCGACCCGATCATCGCGTCCGAGGCCGCGCTGGTCGTGCTCCAACCGGTATTGCGTGCCCTGACCCGGGAGGACCAGCCGAAGCAGACACCCTGCGCCGACTTCACCTGCCACGAGCTGGCGGAGCACCTCATGACCTCCATCGCCCAGCTCGGTGCGATGGCCGGAGCCGAGGTCGTCAACCCCGAAGAGGGTTCGTTGGAGAACCGCGTCTCGGTGATGGCCGGTCAGGCGATCGACGGCTGGCGCAAGGTCGACCTGGACGGCGTCGTGCCGGGGCCGGGCGGTGCCGAGATGCCGGCGGCCTTCGCGGCCAGCATCCTGCCCGTCGAGCTCGTCCTGCACGGCTGGGACCTCGCGCAGGCCAGCGGCCAGCGGCTGCACATCTCTGACGAGCTGGTGGCCTACCTGATGGTCCTCGCCGAAGGACTCGTCCCGGGTGGCCGTCAAGGCGGCTCGTTCGGGCCCGAGGTCACACCCGCTGCGGGCGCGAGCCCCGTCGATCGTTTGGCGGCGTACGCCGGCCGCACTCCCATCGCTGCATAGCCCATCGCTGCATAGCCCATCGCCAATCAACGAAGGAGCAACACCATGACGAAGTTCGTGTACATCTACCACGCACCGATGACCCCCGCCGACGCCACGCCTCCCTCGCCGGAGCAGATGGAAGCCGTGATGGCCGAGTGGATGGCGTGGGCCGGCAAGGTCGGCGACGGCATGATCGACTTCGGTACTCCGCTGGGCGGCGGTGCACGGGTCAGCCCTGGTGGCGCCACGACCGCCAGCACCCGTGAGGTGGCCGGCTACTCGATCATCGAGGCTGCGGACATGGACGCCGCCCTCAACCTCGCCAAAGACCACCCGCACCTCAACATGCCGGGTGGCTGCGAGGTCGAGGTCCACGAGTGCCTGCCTGTCCCTGGCATGTAGCGCCCTCCGCTTGTGGCTGAAGCTCCGGGCAACCCGTTGCGCGAAGTTTCAGCCACAAGCCTCAGGCCGCGCACGCGGACGGGGTCACCCTCGCGACGCATGAACGAGAGCATGGCCAACAGGTTACGGTCGTACGTGGCTCACGACGACGCTGGAGAGTCTGCTGTTCACCCCCGCCGAGACGCCGACGAACGGCTCACGGTAACTTCCTCGTTGGCCTGTTTGCCGGCGTTCGCCCCGTGACATGGGCAGATGTACAGAGCGATTGTCGGGCAGGCATCGGGGAACGGTGGAACGTCGCACTTCGTCATGCGACGAAACAGTGAGATCGAAGGGCAAAAGGAACATCGGGGGGCGCGTCTCCCCCGGGCGCGTACGCACCAACGAACGGTATGACGCATGAAACCGCTCCACGAGTGGCAGACCAACGTCGATGAAGTGGCGGTCTGCACCGTTGAAGCCGCGCATCGGCGCGATCATCAGCACGTCGCCATCGACGACGAATGCCATCCCCACGTCATCGAGGTGATTCGTCTCGGCGAACGTGCCGTGATGGTCTGCCACGACTGCTGCACCGACTCCGGGTTCATCCCGCCTCGCGAGGCCGACAACCGGGCCTACCAGCACCGGCAGGAAACGCTGGCCGAGCCCACCTGGCAGGTATGCGAGGTCGATGAGTACGTCAGCTGAGCCCTTGCGGCTTCACCTGCCGACTCTCCACTCAGGAACCGGTGTGCGCTCCGGTCTCGGCGGCGGCTTTGATCGCGCTCAGCGTCGTGAGGATGCCGGCTCGCTGCTTCTTCGGCAGGCTGAGTACGGCGTACATCACCTTGATACTGGTGGCGCCCTTCTGGGGCGGGAGCACCTGCATGCTGTGGGTGAGGTGGGTTCCTCCCGCGGCCGGCTCGACGACAAAGCTCCACAGCACCCGGCCGCCCTCGCCGCGGTTCGCGTCCTTCATGGGCGGGTAGCTGACCCAGGCGAACTCCCGACCGGGTTCGAGCCTGATCACGTCGGACGGGGCGTCGAACTTCTGGAGGCCGAACTTCTCGTGTGCGATCCACCGGTCGCCCACATGCGGTGGTCCCTCGAACTCGATGGCCTTGGTGATGCTCTTCGGACCGGCGAACTCGGGATGACGCTCGACGTCCGTCACGAGTCGCCAGACGATGTCCGGCGCAGCATCGATCTGGACACTTTCGGTGATGTCGACCAAGGGCGCAGGAATGGGCATGGCGTTACTCCTCTGCTTCCGTTCCTGTGAGGATGCTCGCGCCCTGGGCGCTCAGCAAGGGCCTACCGACCTCTTTTGACCAACCTGGCCCATCGGGACTGTGACCAGGGCTTTCACGAACGATGCTGCCCTGCGGCGAGTTCACGTGGATTCTGAGTCGTCCTGGCCGGGCTAGAGTGCCCTACATGCCCACCTTGCAGTCGATCAGCCGCAAAGACGTGACCCGCAGCATCGCCGAGTACAAGCGTCTTGGGCGCGGGGTGTTCCTCAGCACTCACGGTTTCGATCGTGCACGTGAGTACGTCTTGATGCATGAGGGTCGTGGCTACGACACCAACGCGATCGTCGGAGTTGCGCAACGGTATGCCGCCGGCCCCGATGAGGAGAGCGCCGAGTTCAGCGGGGGCGAAGAATCCGCGGCCACCGTGCTGCGCGATCTCGGCTTCGTGGTCAGAGGTGGACGGACGCCTGCCGACGTGGGCTTCACGGACGCCTCGGCCCTGGGCCAGGACGAGGCCCGCGCCGCCTGGACCCCGGCTGCGCGTGAGGTCCTGATCGACACGGCGAAGTCATACCACGCGCTCGTGACCACCAAGGAGCTGTCGAGCCTGGTGCAGCGGATGACGAAGATCAAGACCAAGCAGCTGACGCACTACTGGATCACTGACGTACTCGGCCGCGTCGCCAAGGAATGTGCCGACAACGAAGAGCCCCTGCTGTCCTCGCTGTGCGTCGATACGTCCGGCAGCGTCGGCGCAGGGTATGCGACGGCAGTCCTCGACGTACGCGGCGAGATGCCGGCGGATCCGGACCAGCACGCCGCGAACGAACGGCTCGAGTGCTACCGCCACTTCGGCGCCAAGATCCCGGCTGGCGGTGGCGTTTCGATGCTCACCGCTCAGCTGAGTGCGAAGCGCGAGCGCCTCACCTCCGCCGCGCGGGCCGCCGTCCGGCCGGCGACACTGTGCCCCGTGCACTTCGTCGAGATGCCCGCCACCGGCATCTGCGAAGACTGCGAGTAACTGCGGCGGTAGCGCTCGGCCTCGTGTCGGCGTCGTACGTGGTGGTCCCGGAGATTCGCCAACACCAGTTCGTCGCCGCGTTGCCTTCCGGTGAAGACAGCGGTACGGCGCTGGCAGCAGGGCAGAACGCGTGTGACTGGCTGGCGGGAAAGGACTGGGGCGAGCCACCTGGTGGCGGACGTCCCAGCGGAGCGGCCGCTGCTGCAGCGATAGGCCTGCAGCACACACCTGACCCAAGCGTGACGAGCGGGTGGCACGACTCGAACTCGACGGGACGACTCATCGTCTCCTACGTCAAGCAGCTCCACGCCCAGACGCCTGGTCCGCTTACGGCGGACGAGAAGGTCACGGCCAAGTACACGATGCTCGCGTTCTACGAGCGGTGCCCGTTTCAGCGGTGGGTCCACCCCCCTGTCGGCGGCGGCGACTGACGCTCTCCGCCAAGCAGCAGGGGCTGCCGGCGTTGAGCTCCGCCGCCTATCATCACCACGAACGGGTTGATCCTGCTGCTGCACAACGCGGCGGTGCAGAATCCGGACAGGACGGTCCGCTACACCTGCGGCCAACTGCTGCTCGATCCCGCCGACCTGACGACGGTGCTGGCGCAGCTGACGCGGCCGTGGCTGGAGCCGTCGACGTAGGAGGACCTGAACGGGCTGGTGTCGAACGTGACCTTCGTCGAGGGACTGGTGCTCTACAACGACACCTGGCTCGTGTACTACGGGCAGTGCGACTCGACGCTGGGAGTGGCGACATATCGGGTCGGCGACCGCTGCTCGGAGCTGTCGCCGTGACCGATGAGACCCCACCACCCCCGGTCGAGACCCGGCCTTCGGCGGTCGAGCCTGTCGAGACCCGGCCTTCGGCGGTCGAGCGTGTCGAGACCCCGCCCCCGCTGGTTGAGGTTGTCAAAACGCCCTCGCACGCGGAGTGGCTGGAGGCGGAGGGCGATCGGCTGCTGACCTTCGCCGAGGCCTCGCGGCATCCAGACGGCGGCTTCGCCTGGCTGGACGAGGCTGGTCAGCCTGAGCTGGACCGGCCGGTGGAGCTGTGGATCACCTGCCGGATGACCCACGTCTTCGCGCTGGGACACCTGATGGGCCGTCCTGGGTGCGAGGAGTTGGCCGACCACGGCGTGGCTGCTCTTCGCGGGCGCTTCCGTGACGATGTCAGCGGCGGGTGGTACGGCGCCGTCGGGCCTGACGGTCCGTGTGCGCGTGAGAAGAGCGCGTACCCGCACACGTTCGTGGTGCTGGCAGCGTCCAGCGCGGTGTGCGCCGATCGTCCGGGTGCCGGATCGCTGCTCGATGAGGCGTTGGAGGTGCTGGTCGGGCGGTTCTGGGACGACGAGGCCGGCATGGTGGTCGAGGAGTTCGACGAGGCTTGGTCAACGGTCGACCCCTACCGAGGCGTGAACGCCAACATGCACACCGTCGAGGCGCTGCTCTCCGCAGCCGACGTCACTGGGGACTCCGGCCTACGCGACCGGGCGCTGCGGATCGTGACTCGGGTCGTGCACGACCTCGCGCCGGCTCACCAGTGGCGGATCCCGGAGCACTTCGACGCGGCCTGGAGTCCGCTGCTGGACTACAACGTGGACTCCCCCGCTCACCCGTTCCGTCCGTACGGCGCCACGATAGGGCACTGGCTCGAGTGGGCCCGGTTGTCGCTTCACCTGCGTGCGGCCTTGGGGCCGACGGCGCCGTCGTGGCTGCTCGACAACGCGGTCTCCCTCTTCGACGCCGCCGTCCGCGAAGGCTGGTCGTCCGGCACGCTGGGTGAACCTTTCGAGGCCCCCGGTTTCGTCTACACGGTCGACTGGACCGGCAAGCCAGTGGTCCGCGAGCGGATGCACTGGGTGCCGGCCGAGGCGACGGCGACGGCGGCTGCTCTGTATGCGGCCACCGGCGACGCGCAGTACGCCGGCTGGTACGAGACCTGGTGGGACCACCTGGCCGCGGTTTTCATCGACGCCGAGCGCGGGTCCTGGCACCACGAGCTGGACGCCGCCAACCACCCGGGCAGCACGGTCTGGTCAGGCAAGCCCGACGTGTACCACGCTGTGCAGGCCACGCTCATCCCGCGGCTGCCGCTCGCGCCGACGTTGGCCACCGCCCTCCGCGACGGCCACCTCGCCTGACCGCCCCGCGAATTGCGGGAACGCGCAGGTCAACACGCGCCAGGACGGCTGCGTGCTCCCGCAGTTTCCGGAGCGTGGGTAGACTGGTACCGTTCGATGGTAGATAGGTGGAGCAGACCATGAGCCTGAACATCAAGAATGAGCGGGTCCACGAGCTCATCAAGCTGGCAGCCACGCGCACCGGCCAGTCTCAGACCAGCGTCGTCGAGGCTGCGATCACGCGCTTGCTCGATGAGCTGGACGCACCGGTCGGAGTCGCGGATCGTGTCGAGCATGCGCGCCAGATATCCGTGGAGTTTCGACAGGGGTTGACCGAGGACGACCTCGTCCGCCTGTCATCCAACCCGCTGTACGACGAGCACGGTCTGCCTGCGTGATCGTCGACAGTTCGGCGCTGATCGCCATCCTCAAGGGCGAGCCCGAGAGCGGGGCGTTCATCCGGGCGATCGTGGATGCCACCCCAGCCAAGATCTCAGCCGGCACCCTGCTGGAAGCCGCGCTGGTCGTGGACCGCCTGCGCGACGCGGTCAGGTCACGACGCTTCGACGAGCTGGTCCGCACTCTCGGCCTCGAAGTCGTCTCCACCACCGCCGAGCACGTCACGATCGCCCGTTCGGCATACCGCGATTTCGGCAAGGGCAGCGGGCATCCAGCCGGTCTCAACTTCGGCGACTGCTTCACCTATGCATTGGCCAGTGAAACCGGGGAGCCACTGCTGTTCAAGGGCGATGACTTCAGCCACACCGACCTCCGACCGGTGACGTTGTAGGCCTGCCCATACCTCTTCGCAGGAATCTCCCCACCCTGCCCCGCTGCTTGAGCGACGGAAGCCCATCAGCCCATCAGCCCATCACGGTGCCTGACGAGTCGGCGTTGATCTCGCGTTTGCGGGAGAACGCGCCGAGGTCGATGGTGTGGCCGGTGTGCTCGCAGCTGAACTGCACCGGGTCGTCGTCGTGATTGTGCCCGGCTTCCACGGCGGTGATGAGGGTCGCCATCAGCTTGCCGACCACCGGCGCGTTCTTGAACTGGTTGCCGCTGGTGCCCATCGCGACGTAGTACCCGTCGAGCTCCGTGCGGTCGTAGACCGGAGCCCAGTCGGACGTGACGTCGTATACACCGGCGATGCCGGTCGGCTGTGGCGGAACGCCGAGCTGGGGAAACCGGCGCGCGGCCCGGGTGACCTGTGTCTCGAACAGCGCCACGGTCCGGTGGGGGTCGGCCAGGTCGGGATCGTCGACCCAGTCGAGAGGATCGCAGGCGGGCTCGGTGCCACCGACCAGCATGAAACCGCCGGGTGCCGGTCGCACGTAGATGCCCAGGTCGAGGTCGGCCACGACCGGGCCTGGCTGATCCCTGTCGTTGTATCCGGGCGGCGCGACGACCTGGTGCACCTCCTGGCGCATCGGTCGCACGGTCATCGTGAAGTCAGAGCCCACGCCGGCCAGTGCGTTCAGGCGGCTCGACCAGGGGCCGCCGGCATTGACGACGACGGGTGCCTCGATCGTCTCGCCGTCGTCGGTGTCCACGCCCGTGACGTGTCCGCCGGTCTGCCGGATGCTGGTGACGGCACGCTTGAAGTGGAACTGGACGCCGTTGCGAGCAGCCGCGTCGGCGAGGTTGACCGTGGCGAGCAAGGGATCGTCGATGAAGCCGCCGTCCGGTGTGAACACGGCGCCCAACGTGGTCGTCGACTCGGCCCAGAACATCTCGTCGTCGATCCGCTTAGGCGGCCAGTATCGGCCCGTGTCGATCGCGGGCACTCGCTCTTGCAGGGTCTCCGCGTCCCACTCCTCGTACGGGACGCCGACGCGGCGGAACAACGAGATCGCGCGGTCCCTCGGCGCGACGGGGACGTCGAGCATCACCACGCCGGTTCGCGTGTACGACGCCAGGTCTGACCCGGCTGCGGCCTCGAGGTGATCGCGCCAGCCCTGCCAGCAGTGGAGCGACTCCCAGGCGGTCGCGACTCCTGGGTAAGTCGAGTAGTTGAACCGCATGATGGCGCTCGACGCGCTGGTCGACCCTTGTCCGGGACCAGGGCCTTTGTCGACCACCACCACCCGAAGCCCGGTGCGGGCCAGCTCGAGCGCGATCGACGCGCCCATGACGCCTGCTCCGATCACGACAGCATCGGCCGTGACAACCATGGCTCTCTCTCCCGTCGCGGTGGTGGCTCCTTCAACCGCCATCATGCAGGTCGGCCGCGCGTGAAGCCGGCATACCCGGCACAACAGCCGAGCAGACCTAGGGGCAATGTCCGCCGCTGATCGGCGGCGTACGGCTAAGCCGCCGTCCGGCGTCACAAGGCGGCGTCAGAGGTCGAGGACGTGCCTCCTCACCGGTACCGGCCTTAGCGATGCGTGGCCCGGACTCTGCTTGGGTCGACTCGCGCCTTGAAAGACTTCAGCCGGCTCAGAATCTCGTCGCCTTCATCACGGGACAGCTTCTGCTCGGGCCTTCTGAGCCACGATCTGAGCTGTCCACCCGTCAGAATGACAACGTCCTGATCGATCTCCCCTTCTATTGCAATTGACGACGTGTTGCCCCAGACCACGACGACAGGTCTGACGTCGGCGACAATGCCCTCGGATCTCAGGATGAGACGTGCCCGTCGCGCCGCAGCAACCGCACGCTCGGTGTCCCTAGTCAACATCGCGCTGCCTGTTGGACCCAGATGCCACTTCGAGTCAAGGGCGAGAACGCCGGCGGGCGTCACAACAACGTGGTCCACATCCCCGCCTACAACCTCGAGATTGTCGAGCCAATCGAAGATGTCATTTCGGCGGCGGGCTCCCTTGAGAATGTCGCGCGTGTTGTTCTCGCCGAAGATGCCTGCCAAAGGGTAGATGGCCCCGGATTGCATCAGGAAGACCAACCCGATCATGGAAACCGTCGCAGCGACAGTAGCCCCCTGGATGAAGCCGAGTAAGTAGCCGCTTGCAAACAGCGCTTGAAATATAGCCGCACCAGCGACGAGTAGACCAAAAGCGGTTAGGGGCTTCCAGTTCAGTGCGATGAAGTCTTTCCTCAATCTCCGCAAGCGGCGTTCGGGATACGACGGTCGACTCCGCAACACTCTTTCTCTCCTCTGATTCTTGCTCAGCCATCGCTCGGTGACGACTCGACTGATCTCCGTGTTCGCTTGCCGGAACTAGGACTCGCAGGCGACGCCATCGCCGTCGGCGTCCAAGCCGTAGGGGTCGGAGCCGGTGACGTAGATCGGACCGTTCGCGTAGGCAGGGCCGTTGCCGCTGCCGCCTGCACAGTCGTAGTCGGATGCAGGCACCAGACAGGGTGTGTATCCGGGCGTGCAGTTGGACACCGGCGCGGGTGGCGGCGGTGGAGCTGGGGGACGGGTGGCCACGACGATCGTCACGGTTGATCCAGGTCTGGCTCGCTGACCGCCTGCGGGTGTTTGAGCGATGAGCTGCCCTGGGTCGGCAGAGTTGGTCTGCCGCGTCTGTATCCGGACCTCAAACCCTGCGGCGTGGATGCGATTCACGGCAACTCCCCGTGCCATGCCGACTGTATTAGGCAACTTTGGGAATGGTGTCGCCACGATCAGAGTGACTTTGGAGCCTTGTTCTAGGTGCGTACCTCGAAGTTGGCTCTGCGATAGCACCATTCCAGGGGCTTGAGCGGAGGGCCGCTTCGATATGGCACCGACGACGAGGCCCTTGGCTGCCAAGCGCTTCCTGGCCTCGGTGAGGGACATACCCTTCAGCCGCGGTACGACTGCCTCGGCTGGCGTCATTGGCTTCGGTGAAGTCCGCGACGCGTCGCCAGGAGTTGAAGTGGTTGGAGTAGTACTGGCTGCCGCTGACGGCGGTTCGTCCGAGGGAGCGAACACGACGTACGCCACTAGTACGGCCATGACGCCGGTGACGGCGACCTTTGTTACGACGCCAGTTCCGCGACGCATCCAGAGAGCCACGAGTCCAACCGGAAAGAAGACAATGAGCGCTGGGATGATCGCCAACCACCGCTGCCACCAGGGCAGGCTCGATTGCGTCACCGGCAGCCTCAGGGCCGACGCCTGGGTCTGGTCGGTCCATGCGGTGCCGCTCCAGTAGCGCAGTTTCGCTGGGTCCGACGGGTCCGGGTACCAGCCCGGCGGAGTTGAGTTGTACTCGTGCATGATGCCCCCAAGAAAGCTTTCAGCTACTCAGCGTAGTTGATTGATAACGAATTGCGAGGGCAAATAGCTACAATTAAGGTCGCTTCATGAACGGCATGGCAGTGCGTCGAGTTGGAGGTCGCATCTGTTGATCATCTTCCACCGTTGGTCTAGGACTCTAACCCGGTACGGAAAGATGGTTGTTTGAGGTGTGGTGATCAACTCTTTCTGGGGATTGCAACAGACTTGCCTAGGGTGAGTGGACGCCATGAGGCCGGCTCTGCCCGCGGATCACCCCCTGCGAGGCGCCAAGGAGGGACACGGCGATTTGACCGAATGATGCGGACGAGCCATGGCAAGCTTCGGGTCATGCCGGCTGTTGAGGGAGGGGCAATGCGCCCCGGACTCTACGAATCGCTGATGACGACAGATCTCGAGACCCGTCTGACTCAGACCGCTGATCTCATCGTTGAGTTCGGCGAGGTAGATCCGGCAGATCAGCCGCATGTGCTCGCTCGGCATATTTACCAGTCCGCCACAAGAGCGCTGGCCAACAGCCGTGATCCCCAAGCCCGCATAAGGCTGGCGAACTCGATCCTCGCGGAACTAAATGAGTCCGACCTCGAGGTGTCCCCTGGCCCTCGCCAACTGCTCTCGTTGCAGTCACCTCGTGGACCAGAACATGTTGGGCCACGGAGCAGGCCGTCAACTCCCTTGTCCGATGCGGCATTACTGACCAACGCGCCAGGGGAACCATCATTGGGCTCCGAGCTCAAGTCGGAGATAGACACCGCGGATGAGGTTGACCTCCTCTGTGCGTTCGTTAAGTGGTACGGCCTTCGAGTCCTAGAGAGTGAGCTCGCCCAGCTGCGTAGACGTGGCGCACCTCTACGTGTCATCACGACGACGTACATGGGCGCTAGCGAGCGCGCCGCCATCGATCGACTCGTGCGCGATTTCGGCGCCCAGGTGAAGATTCAGTACGACTCGCATCGGACGCGCCTTCACGCCAAGGCCTGGCTGTTTCGCCGCACATCAGGCTTCGACACTGCGTACGTCGGCTCATCCAACCTCTCCAAGGCCGCACTTCTCGACGGCGTGGAGTGGAACGTACGCCTCTCGCGAGTGGCCACCGGTCTACTCCTGAACCAGTTCGAGATTGCATTCGACACCTACTGGAACGACGACACCTTCGAGCCGTACAACCCCGACGACCTCGAACAGCGGGATCGCCTCGACGACGCCCTCGCCGAGGCATCAGGGAGCCGGACGCACGATCGCGTGACCCTCTCGCTGTCTGGGCTTGAAGTTCGTCCCTATCCCTATCAGGCCCGAATGCTCGAAGAGATCGCCGCCGAGCGCAGTGTGCACGACCGTCATCGCAACCTCGTCGTGGCTGCTACGGGAACCGGCAAGACCGTCGTTGCAGCACTGGATTACAAATCCCTATGCGAACAGAGCACGTCGGCCCGACCAACACTGCTCTTCGTGGCACATCGCAAGGAGATCTTGGACCAATCACGCCGTACTTATCGCGAAGTGCTCGCTGATGGGTCCTTCGGTGAGTTGTACGTCGACGGTCACCGCCCCGAGCGGGGCGACCACCTCTTCGCGTCAATACAGTCGCTCGCCGCCTATGGCGCTAAACAAATCCCACCTGACCGCTATGACGTTGTCGTGATCGACGAGTTCCACCACGCTGCCGCGTCGACATATCGAGCCCTCCTGGACCATCTGCAGCCGCAAGAATTGCTCGGGCTGACGGCAACACCCGAGCGCGCGGATGGCATTGATGTCAGGACCTTCTTTGAAGGCCGCACGGCCACTGAGCTTCGTCTCTGGGATGCCCTCGGTGAGGAGTTGCTGTGCCCCTTCCACTACTTCGGAATCGCCGACGGCACTGACCTGAGTCAAGTGCAATGGGCTCGAGGGCGCTACGACGAGAAGTCCTTGGGTCACCTCTACACGGGCAACGAAGCGCGCGCACGAATCGTGATGAAGCAACTGCGTGACAAGGTCTCTGATCTTGGGCGCATACGAGCGTTGGGCTTCTGCGTCTCGGTGGCGCACGCGCACTACATGGCAGAGGTATTCAACAACGCTGGCATACCGGCTCGCTCAGTCGTGGGCACGACAGCAAGCTCTGATCGTGCTCGCGCGATCGAAGACTTGCGTGATCGCCGCGTCAACATTCTCTTCACTGCTGACCTCTTCAACGAGGGAGTCGATGTCCCTGAGGTCGACACGGTTCTGTTCCTGCGGCCTACCGAAAGCGCCACTGTCTTCCTACAGCAGCTCGGCCGCGGGCTCCGCCGCTCCCGGTCCAAGGCGGTTCTCACGGCGCTCGACTTCGTCGGACATCACCGCAAGGAATTCCGGTTCGATGCTCGCTATCGCGCGTTGACCGGCGCTACCCGGAAGGGCCTCGAACGAGACATCGAGCACGGATTTCCCTTCCTCCCCTCCGGATGCCAGATCGTGCTCGATCGACAGACGCAGCAGAGTGTCCTTGCCAACATTCGTTCTCAGCTATCGGCACGGTGGCCACAGATCGTCGCCGAGCTCCGAGCGCACGGAGACACGACTCTTCCCCGCTTCCTGGGTGAATCTGGGATGGAGTTGTCAGATGTGATCCGCGCTGACCGCACCTGGACGCGACTACGTCGTGAGGCTGGACTGCCGACCCGGACGGGCGCGAAAAGAGAACAAGCCCTTCTCAAGCGCATCCGCGCCGTGGCCCACGTCGACGACCTCGATAGGCAGGCTGCCTATCTGCACCTCCTGCACGATGACGCCCCGTCGTACTCCTCGCTGACTGATCACGATAAGCGATTCGCACGCATGCTGTTCTTTTCGCTATGGCCGGGTGGCGGTGGATTTTCTTCGTATGACGAAGGGCTAACTTCCCTCCGCGACGAGCAGGCGGTGAGAGACGAACTCGCCGCAGTCGTCGAGCTCGCCTTCGATGAGACCAGGCACGAGGCAATGCCAATGGCTGGCGATCTTGCAGCGCTTCCCCTCAGGGTGCACGCGCGCTACCAGCGTGAAGAGATTCTTTCTGGGCTGGATTACGCAAGGCTCGGAGTGAACGGCGAACCTCAGCGGCTACCGAACAGCATGCGTGAAGGAGTCATGTTCGCCGAGCCATGGCAGATCGACGCCTTCCTTGTCACGCTGCAGAAGTCAGAGGCCGACTACTCGCCCACGACCATGTATCGGGACTACGCGATCAGCCCGACGCTGTTCCATTGGGAGTCGCAATCCAGCACATCCGTGGCCTCGGCAACCGGTCAGCGCTATCTCACACATGCCGAGAATGGCAGCCACGTCCTGTTGTTTGCGAGGCACCACAAGGCCGATGCGAGCGGGACAGCGCCGTATCTTTTCTTAGGTCCTGCTCGCTATGTCTCGCACAAGGGGGACCGGCCGATCGCGATTACTTGGCGACTTGACCACGCCATGCCGACCGATGCCTTCCTTGTGGCCTCAGCAGTCGCGAGCTGAGACGACCTGCAGCGTTGATCTTGGGTCGAGTAACTGGCCTCGGTATGCCCACGACTTCTGCAGGTCCGGATGGACCGTCGGCTGTCTTGCTAACCGCAAGCTAGGCCTGAGGGCCGACCACGGTTCCGTTGGCGGCGGCAGCGTTGACACCCCGGGTGGGCACGATGTCCTTGCCGAGTGGAAAGAGGGATATCGGTATCAGCTTGAAGTTCGCCAGCCCGAGCGGGATCCCGATGATCGTGATGCACAAGAGGGCACCAGTGACGGCGTGACCAATGGCGAGCCAGAAACCCGACAAGACGAACCACAAGACATTGCCGATCCCGGAACCCACCCCCGCGCCGGCCTTCTTGATGATCGTTCGGCCAAACGGCCAGAGCGAGAA
Organism: uncultured Actinomycetota bacterium; assembly: GCA_963750495.1. Classification (GTDB taxonomy): domain Bacteria; phylum Actinomycetota; class Actinomycetes; order Propionibacteriales; family Nocardioidaceae; genus JANLYC01. The sequence continues at coordinate 53,657 of CAVVQV010000008.1, read as the reverse complement.
TAGGCCGATGCGGAACGATGCGACGCCGAACGGGATCCCGATGATGGTGATGCACCACAGAATGCCAACGAAGATGTAAGCGAGGCACATCCAGAATCCGGATAGGAGAAGCCACAGCAGGTTCAGCACGAATCGCATGTCCAGTACCTCACTCCGTCCCAGTTCTTCCGCACCTTGGCACGTGCCGATGCTCACGACACCGAGCAGGCAGATCGGCAAATGCTGATACCAGCCAGCCTGTTCACTCTTCGGCAATCCTTGAGGCGCACAAAGCTCAAGCCTGGCCTCGTCCTTGCACAACCCTGCAGGAACAACAACCCGCCCGCCGATCACTACGCCACCTTGCACCGAGTAGTCACTTCACTACTTTTTGCGGTTCTGGTGCAATATGACCGAAAACCCCCGGGGTTTGCGTGAGTTTGTCAAAAATGTGCGAATCGGCTGCCATCCGAATGCCTACTCCGCATTCCCAATCCACACCGCCTCATCCGCGGCGTGCGCTTGATCAAGTGAGCAGGTTCTGGCGTCGGGCTCAAAACGGAAGCACGACGCCACGCCTGGCGTCTGTCAGCTGCAACCGCTCGTGGAGCCGCAGCCTTCGCAGACGTAGCAGCTACCGGCCGGACGCATCTTGGTGCCGCAGGTGAAGCAGAGCGGGCTGTCGACCTCACGGCCGGAGATGGCCTCCATCAGCTCGGCCGTGGTGTGGGCGCCGCCGGCTGCCGGCTTGGCGGTCGAGGTGACCACATCGGCCGCGGCAGCCGGAGCGTCGGCTGCCACTGAGGCGTCGGACTCCACGGCAGCGGCCGTCGCGCTCGCGCCGGCACCGGCATCCGTCGACTTCAGGGACTCGGCCTCGGGCAGCTCGTCACCCTCGTCCGAGGACGCCTCGTACGAGCCCGTGTCGAGCTGGCGCTGGCGCTCTTCGGCGGTGTAGATGCCGAGGGCGGAGCGCTTCTCGAAGGGCAGGTAGTCGAGCGCCAACCGGCGGAAGATGTAGTCCATGATCGACTGGCTCATCCGCACGTCCGGGTCGTCGGTCAGGCCGGCCGGCTCGAACTTCATGTTGGTGAACTTGGAAACATAAGTCTCCAGCGGGACGCCGTACTGCAGCGAGATGGAGATCGCCATCGAGAAGGCGTCCATCACCCCGGCCAGGGTCGAGCCCTGCTTGCCGAGCTTGAGGAACACCTCGCCCAGACCATCGTCGGGGTACGAACCGGCCGTCATGTAGCCCTCGGCGCCACCGACGGTGAACGACGTGGTCCGCGACGGACGCGACTTCGGCAGCCGCTTGCGCACCGGCCGCTCGATGATCTTCACGACCTCGGCGGCCGCGTCGGAGGCGGAGAACGCCTTGTCGGCACCCTTGGCCTTCGCGTCGGACAGCGGCTGGCCGACCTTGCAGTTGTCGCGGTAGACGGCCAGCGCCTTGAGGCCGAGCTTCCAGCCCTGCAGGTAGACGTCGGCGATCTCCTCGACCGTCGCGGTCTCGGGCAGGTTGACCGTCTTGGAGATCGCGCCGGACAGGAACGGCTGCGTGGCCGCCATCATCCGCACGTGACCCATCGGCGCGATCGCCCGCGCCCCCATGGCGGTGTCGAACACCTCGTAGTGCTCCGTCTTGAGACCCGGCGCGTCGATGACGTGACCGTGCTCGGCGATGAACTCCACGATCGCCTCGATCGTCTCGCCGGTGTAGCCGAGCTTCTTCAGTGCCCGCGGGATCGTCTGGTTGACGATCTGCATCGACCCGCCACCGACGAGCTTCTTGAACTTGACCAGCGAGAAGTCCGGCTCGATGCCGGTGGTGTCGCAGTCCATCATGAAGCCGATCGTGCCGGTCGGCGCGAGCACCGACGCCTGCGCGTTGCGGTAGCCGTTCTTCTCCCCCAGCTTGATGACCTGGTCCCACGCCTTCGACGCCACACCCAGGACATCGCGGTCGTTGCTCGTCACCGAGCGGACCGCGTCGTTGGCCGCCGCGTGCTTGCGCATGACCCGCTTGTGGGCGTCGGCGTTGCGGGCGTACCCGGCGTACGGACCCACCACGCCGGCGATCTCGGCCGAGCGCTTGTACGACGTCCCGGTCATCAGCGACGTGATCGCCGCCGCCAGGGTGCGACCGCCTTCGGAGTCGTAGCCGAGGCCCATCGCCATCAGCAGCGCACCCAGGTTGGCGTACCCGATGCCGAGCTGGCGGTAGTCACGCGTGGTGTCGCCGATCGCCTCGGTCGGGAAGTCGGCGAAGCAGATCGAGATGTCCATCGCGGTGATGATCAGCTCGACACAGCGCGCGAACAGCGGTGCGTCGAACGTGTCGTCGTCGCGCAGGAACTTCAGCAGGTTGAGCGAGGCCAGGTTGCACGAGGAGTTGTCGAGCGACATGTATTCGGAGCACGGGTTGGACGCGGTGATGCGGCCCGTCTCGGGGTTGGTGTGCCAGTCGTTGATCGTGTCGTCGTACTGGATGCCCGGGTCGGCGCACTCCCACGCCGCCTTGGAGATCTTGCTCCACAGCTCGCGGGCGTCGACGGTCTCGATGACCTCACCGGTGCCGCGCGCCCGCAGCCCGAACTCGGTGTCGCCCTCGACCGCGCGCATGAACTCGTCGGTGACGCGCACGGAGTTGTTGGCGTTCTGGTACTGCACGGAGTGGATGTCGGCGCCGCCGAGGTCCATGTCGAAGCCGGCGTCACGCAACGCGCGGATCTTGTCTTCTTCGCGGGCCTTGGTCTCGACGAACTCGACGATGTCGGGGTGGTCGACGTCGAGCACGACCATCTTGGCCGCCCGCCGGGTCGCCCCACCGGACTTGATCGTGCCCGCGGACGCGTCGGCGCCGCGCATGAACGACACCGGACCCGAGGCGGTCCCGCCGGACGAGAGCAGCTCCTTGGACGACCGGATGCGCGACAGGTTGAGGCCCGCACCTGACCCGCCCTTGAAGATGAAGCCCTCTTCCTTGTACCAGTTCAGGATCGAGTCCATCGAGTCGTCGACGGACAGGATGAAGCACGCCGAGACCTGCTGCGGAGACTTCGTGCCGACGTTGAACCAGACCGGGGAGTTGAACGCGAACACCTGGTGCAACAGCATGTAGGTCAGCTCGTGGTCGAACGCCTCGGCGTCCTCGGGGCTGGCGAAGTAGCCCTCGTCCTCACCACTCTTGCGGTAGGTCTGGACCACGCGGTCGATCAGCTGGCGCAGGCTCCACTCGCGCACGTCGGTGCCGACCGCGCCACGGAAGTACTTCGTCGTCACGATCGTCGACGCGTTGACCGACCAGAAGTCCGGGAACTCCACCCCGCGCTGCTCGAAGACCGTCTCGCCGGTCTTCCAGTTCTGCTGCACGACGTCGCGACGCTCCCACGTCACCTCGTCGTAGGGGTGCGTGCCGGCGGTGGTGAAGATCCGCTCGATCTTCAGCCCCTTGCCCCGCCGGGTGGTCTGCTGGCGCCGGCTGTCGGTCTCGGTCATGGCTTCTCCTGCCTCGTCTCCGCCGGTGGCGGGGGGTGCATCACGCAGATGCGGGTGGTCTGCTGCTGGTCTCGTGTTGGTAGATCAGGTGGTGCTGGGTGATGTTGTACTGCTTCGCGTCTCGGGGTGGCCGGTCAGCCGGAGGGGTCCTGGCCCGGTGGGGCGCCGCGGCTGACGAGCTCGGGCTCCTCGCCGGTGGGTTGTCGCTCGGCCCGGAGGATGGCGATCTCGGTCTCGAAGTCGTCGGCGGACTCGAACGAGCGGTAGACGCTCGCGAACCGCAGGTAGGCCACCTCGTCGAGCTCGCGCAGCAGGCCCCAGGATCGCCAGCCCGACCTCGTGCGCCGGCACCTCGGCCCAGCCGGACGATCGCAGCGCGTCCTCGACCTGCGAACCGAGCACGGCCAGGTCGTCGTCGCTGACCGGGCGGCCCTTGCACGCCTTGCGGACGCCGCCGATGGCCTTCTCGCGACTGAACGCCTCGGTCGCGCCGGACCGCTTCACCACCGTGAGCTGCATGGCCTCGACCGTGGTGAACCGCTTCTCGCACTCCGAGCACGAGCGGCGGCGCCGGATCGAGGTGCCGTCCTCGGACACCCGGCTGTCGAGCACGCGGGTGTCGGTGTGGCGGCAGTACGGGCAGTGCATCTGCGGCGGGATCCTTCCGGTGCTAGAACGGGCGCTCATACCGGTGGTTCTACTCCGGCGGTCCGACAGTTTCGGGGACCCGTACTGAAGACGTATCTGGGGACCGACCTGTGGATGTGCTGGGGATGAACTGCGGTGTCCTGTGGGTAAAGCGAGGATGTGAGCGGGACCACATGTGGATGACGGTGAAGGCCTGACAACCACAACCTGTGGAGAACTACATCCCTGTAACTACTATATCTGGGGGTAACCGTACGCTCAAGGCGTGACGAGGTGCAATCAAAATGACGAGATCGCCGCGAGAATTTGCATCGGCCCAGGTCAGAGCAGGGTTTGGTACGCCGGATGGGCGTGTCTCCCCGGGCGTGTCGTCCGTGCATCGCCGGGTCCCGGCGGTCGAGCCCGTCGAGACCCGGTGATCTCGACAAGCTCGATCAGCGGGAGTGGGTCGGAAGGCCCTTGAAAGCTTTCGCTCACGCGAGGACCGTGGAGGCATGACGACTGGGCCGCACGACGTCGAAGAGGTCGAAGAGCTGGCCGGGTACGACGAGGAAGAGCTCGAGGTGTTCGCCGACGAGGACATCTACGACAGGGTCGACGGACACCGGGTCACCTTCCCCGGCGAAGACCTCGACGAGGAGTGACCCGCTCAATCAGGGGACATCACACGGTTCGGAACGGGGTTGCGGTCCGGACGGGGTTCAGACCGCAACCAGGTTCCGAATCAGGGCAGGCGCTGCCCTCAGGGGTCAGTGGCGCAGGCGGTAGAAGCGGAAGAAGCTGAACTCCTCGATCGGGAGCACGTCCACCCCTGAGAAGCCGGCCTCACCCGCGTACCTCTCCAGCGTCGACCGGCGCATCACGGTGCCGGTTCCCACCGAGGGTTCTGACGACATCCCGTCCGGCAGGCACACGAACATGCTGAACCCGTACATGAAGCGCTCCAGCTCATCGCCCGGCGCCGTGAACTCGTCGGCGACGCCTTCGTCCATCACGATCACGGCACCGTCGGGCTTGACCGCGGCACGTACGCCGGCCAGCACCTCGACCGGCCGCGGCATGTCGTGCACACACTCGAAGAAGAACGCCGCGTCGTACTCCCCCGACTCCCCCAGCCCGCTCGCGTCGGCCAGCCGGAAGCTCACCCGGTCGCCCACTCCCGCCTCCTCGGCGTTGCGCTGCGCCATCTCGACCGACGGGGCGTCCACGTCGACCCCCGTGATGGCAGCCTCGGGGTAGGCCCGCGCCAGCGCGATCGACGACCAGCCGCCGCCGGCCCCGACGTCGAGGATCTGGGCACCAGGGCGGCTCAACAAGTCGTGCACCTCCGGTACCCCCGCGAGCGCCTCACCCAGCTGCTGGTCGAACCACGGGCGGTTGAACGCGGCCTGGGCCTCGCGCATGTCGTCGCCCAGCTGCTCCCAGCTGACCCCGCCGCCGCCTCGGTACGCGTCGAGCAGGTTGGGCAGCTGCCTCCCGATGGCCGCGATCGCACGGCCCACCGGCGCCAGATACGCCAGGCTCGTCTCGTCGGTGAACACCTCGGCGGCCGCAGCCGGCAGCGCGTAGCGACGGTCAGCCGCCGCCTGTGCAGCGTCCGTGGTCAGGATGCCCAGCACCGCCTGTCCCTCGAGCCACTCCTGGGCGTACCGGGGATGCGTCGACGTGCGGTCCGCGAGCTCGGCGTACGTCGCGGGCCCGTCGGCGGCGAGCGACTTGTACCAGCCGAGGCGGTCCCCGACGTAGACGCTCAAGATCTCCATCGCGCCGAGCGTCGACATGAACAGGCGCTCGGCCAGGCTGTCGGCGGTCAGTTCGGTCTGCTCGGTCTGTTGTTCGAGCATGTCAGTCATCCGTGCGGCTCCTCTTAGTGAATCCGTGTGAGCGTACGCCCGGTTCAAGGGGTCGGCTAGTCCCGTTCTGATACCGCTCGTGAGTCCGGAGATCTCGACAAGCACGATCACCGAGGCAGGCCGACGATCACCGCGCGGCCGGGCGATCACCGGAGGCGGGACCGATGGCACTTGTAGGTCGGGGTGTTAGTGGGTATGGGTGGAGACATGACCACGCTGCCGAACGACCCGCCCACCGACGACGACGACTGGAGCCACGAGCAGCTGGCGCACGCCGAGGAACCGGCCGCCGATCCCGACGAGCTCGACGCGTACTCCGAGGAGGACCTCGACGACCTCGACGACCTCGCCGACGAGGACGGAGCCGGAGCTGGCACCGCCAGCGCCGGCCCGACCTACCCCGACACGGACGACGACGAGAACTGATCCCGCTCCACCCCTCTCCCGGCGGTATCACCGGCGCGACCCGCCACTCCTCAGGTGGTAGCGCGTGGTGCAGGTGACCGACAACCTTTGACCGGCACGGTGCGTCGTACCCAGACTGACTCAGACCGACCCGGACCGGTCGGTGACCACCACACCATCGATGAGGGGACCTCATGCGACTCCGCACCATCATGACCATCACGACCAGCACCGCTGCTGCGGCAGTGTTGACGGCCGCCATGGCCGCGCCCGCACTGGGTCAGCGCATCGACGGCACGCCCGGCAACGACCGGCTGCACGGTACGTCGACGCGCGACACGATCTACGGCCTCGACGGCAACGACCTGATCCAGGGCCGCGGCGGCAACGACAAGCTCCACGGTGGGGCCGGCAACGACAGACTCTTCGGCGGTGGCGACAACGGCCGCGACTACTTCTCCGGCGGACCTGGCCGGGACGTGGCACGAGGCGGACCGGGCGCCGACTACTTCAGCGGCGGAGCGGGGCGCGACACCTTCTTCGGCGGCACGGGCAACGACATGGTCGAGACCATCGACGGAAACGACCGCATCCTCACGGGCCCGGGCAACGACGAGCTCAGCTTCCTCGACAGCGACGGCAAGCGCGCGTTCATCAACTGTGGCCCGGGCCACGACGTCGTGAACTACCTCGGCGAGATCGACCCGCGGGACGTCATCAACGCCAACTGCGAGGACGTCAACGCCAACACCTCCGACTGACCACCTGCCCACCACGCAGAGATCCGAGCGTTACCTGGCCGTAACCAGGTAACGCTCGGATCTTTGCTGGGCGCGAAAGGCTACGCGAGCGGGCGGCGACCGGCGAAACCGAGGTCGACGCGGTGGTACCACGACAGCTCCTCGTCACCTTCGAGCCAGCACAGCAGCACGTCCTCACCGTTCAGCTCGGCCGGGAAGTCCATCAGCAGTGGCGCGAAACCCTTGAACTCGACGCCGGTCTCGACCAGCTCGGTCAGCACTTGGTCCATCCGGGCCTGGACGGCCTTGAGCTCCGGAATGCCACCGAGCGGACTGTGCACCGCGCCGGCCACAGCGGCGCCGAGCTCGGTCGCGTCGGCTCGCAAGGCGACGAACTCATCCAGCAGCGGACGAAGCTTCGCCAGCTGCTCACGCGCCTGCTCTAGGGTGAACAGTCCCATCCGAGGCATCCTGCCACCCGGTTGCGTGACCGGGAACGGTCATTTGAGTGACGGTCCCGCGACAGCCCGGCGCGACGACTCATGCTCAGTTCCCTTCTGAGGAACCGCGCACGGCTGCGGCACGTCTCACCGACATGCGCCCAGTGACCCGCCTGACCGCCACCTGCTGGCTGCTCGGCGTCGTCGTCGGGCTGGCCGCATGTGGTCAGAACTCAACGAGCGATGCCGCGACCGGCAGAGTCTCCGGCGTCGTCGTCGTTGGTCCGACCTGCCCGGTCGAAGGCAGCATGCCGTGCCCGCCGGCCCCGGCATCGGAGGCCAAGATCGAGGTACGCCGCGATGGCGAGCTGCTCGGTCAGACCCGGACCGACGGGGCCGGCCGGTTCACCGTGGCGGTGTCTGCCGGCAACGTGGAGGTCACAGCCACCCTGCTCACCGGCATCCAGTCGTCGGACACGAAGTCCGTCGACGTCGTCGCAGACCAGACCGTGACGCTCGGGTTCGAGCTGGACAGCGGGATCCGCGCCGCGGCGACCGCGCCGAGCTGACGCGCGACGCGCGACCGCCGACCGCTCAGACGGTCAGTCGCACGTGCGCTCAGTCGCTCGTCAGCCGCCCGGTGGTGTGTAGGCAACGTCGCCGAAGTACCCGTTCCCGATGTCCTCGGGACTGATCAGCACGACCGTCTCGACAGTCGCTCCCCCAGACGCCTTGACCGTCAGCGCAACCTTCGCCGCGGCGTGGTGGTCGGGCAGGTCGACGATGATGAACGCGTCGTGGTTGCCGAACGCGAAGTCGAAGCTCACCAACGAGCCACCGACGCTCTCCGCAGTCGCGGCTACCACATCGACGCGTGACTTGCCGCCATCCCTGAGGAGTCCCTTTGCGCCGGTGACGCTGTAGTCGGCCTTGTAGAGGTATCTCGCCATGGTCATTCCCTTCCGGTGACAAGGTCACCGATCTCCCTGCGAGTGTGCTCCCCCGTGGCAAGCGCTTCAGCCGTTGCGCGCGCACTGGTGAGCGCACCAGGTCGTGACGGCGGCGAGCCGCCACGACCCCGACTGTCCGCAGAAATCCGGACCTTCAGCCGCCCGGTGGTGTGTAGTCGACGCCGTCGGCGGCTGTCCCGATCTCCTCGGGGTTGATCAGCACGACGGTCTCGACACTCGCGCCTCCTGCGGCCTTGACGGTCAGCGCGACCATGGCGGCGGCCGTGTGATCAGGAACCTCGCAGATGAGGTAGGCATCGTGCTCGCCGAAGGCGAAGTCGAACGTCTCCAGGCGCCCGCCGACGCTCTCCGCAGCCCGGGCGACCGCGTCGCGGCGCGACTTGCCGCCCGCGGCCAATAGGCCCTTGGCGCCTTCGATGGTGTAGGTGGCCTTGAACAAATATCTCGGCATGTGTCATCCCCTCCGGGGATCAGTTCGATGCTGCTCGGCCCCCGTTGGTCCCGGCCAGTCTTCCCTCCCGGTCAGCACCTCAGCAATGACCCGGTCAACCACGAACCATGGCCCGAACAACCCACCAGCATGCCCGGGTCAACCCGTCAGGACGGCCGAGAACGGTCCATCACGGACGGGTCAGCCAGGATCTCGCGCATGCGCGCCACGATCAGCCCCGCGTGTGCTCCGTCGACGAGCCGGTGGTCGGCGGTCGCGACCAGGACCACCTGCGGCCGCACCGCCACCTCCCCGTCGACGACGAGCGCGGCGTCACGGACTGCGCCCACCGCCAGGTACACCGGCACGCGGGCGAACGCCAACGGCGCCAGGAAGGCCTCGTCGAGCCCGAGCGTGCCCACGTTCGACACGAACGCCACCCCGAGCGGGAAGCCCTTCTGCCCGAAGGCGTTCCAGCCGAACCCACTCACCACTAGCCCGGCAAAGCTGAGCACCCCTCGCAGCGACCACCACGGCATATGGTGCACGATCCGCAACGCGATGCGCTGACCGCGGTCCGACCCGTCGCGCAGACCATGCACTGACGGGGTCAGGGCGCGGGCGACGTCGAGCGGTGACTTCTCGTCGACTGACCGCACCGCGGCTGAAGCCAGGTCGTTGCCGGTGTCGATGTCGACGGCGAACGCGACGTCGACGGTCTTGAACGGCACGATCTTGCCCAGCACGATCCGCGCCCGGACCTCCGGGACGTCTCTGATCGCGTGACCCAGTGCGGTGCCCACCACGTGAGTCAGGGTGATGCGCTCACCGGTCTCGGCACGGACCCGCTCGACGTACTCGAGCATGGGCGTCGCGTCGATCGCCATCCGCGCATAGATGCGGCCGTCCTTCGACGGCCGCCAGGTCGCGACCGCGAGCCGCCGGCGAAGCTGACCTGGTCGCCGCCGTCCGATCACGCCGGGCGTGCGGCTGCTCATCGGCCCGGCTGTTGTACGTGGCCGGCCGTCGTGAGCGAGTTCGTATGCCGTCGGGCGCCGGTCACCGAGCCGCGGCGTCCCTCGAGATCCATGGCGCAAGTGTGGCAGATCAGGCCAGCACTCTCCCCCGGTGTCCTCGGGCGCACACCGGCCGAGTTGGCGCGCAATAGGTCTAGACCTTAGTGCGCCGACTCCCTAGGCTGACCGGGTGAGCGAACCTTCGTCGTCGCTGCCCTCGCGGGCCCGTGTGGTCATCATCGGTGGCGGTGTCGGAGGCGCCAGCATCGCCTACCACCTCGCCGAGCTCGGGGAGACCGACGTCGTCCTGGTCGAGCGCAGCGAGCTCACCAGCGGCTCGACGTTCCACTCCGCCGGTCTGGTCGGGCAGCTCCGGGCCGACCCCACCCTGACCCGCATGAACATGTACTCCGTCGACCTGTACCGACGGCTGCAGCAGACCGACCTCGCCCCGGCCTGGGTCGAGAGCGGCGGCATCAAGCTGGCGTCAAGCCCCGAACGCCTCGACGAGATCCGCCGCCAGATCAGCTGGGCCCAGACCTACGACCTGCCCCTGCACGAGATCTCACCCAGCGAGGCCCAGGAGCGCTTCCCGCTGATGTCGACCGATGGCGTCGTCGGCGCCTGCCTGCTCGAGTCGGACGGCCAGGTCGACCCGTCCCAGCTCTGCACGGCGCTGGCCACCCTGGCACGGCGCGCCGGCGTCACGATCCGCACCCACACCCGGGTGACCGCGATCGACACCGCCGATGCAGGGCACGGCCAACGTCGGGTCAGCCGCGTGCGCACCGACAAGGGCGACATCGAGTGCGAGGTGGTCGTCGACGCGGGCGGCATGTTCGCCGCCGAGATCGCCCGGCTGGTCGGGGTGCGGGTGCCGATCGTGCCGATGTCACACCAGTACGTCGTGACGGAGCCCTGCCTGGCCGACGCCGGGCTCGAGCCCGGCCACCCGACCCTGCCGTCGCTACGTGACCCCGACCTGCTCGTCTACTACCGCCAGGAGGTCGAAGGCCTTGTCATGGGTGGATATGAACGAAACCCGGCGCCGTGGTCGACCAGCGCGACGTCGTACGACGCGATCCCGGCCGACTTCAACGGACGGCTGTTGCCCGAGGCCTGGGAGCGCCTGGAGGAGATCGCGACCAACGCGATGGTCCGGGTGCCGCTCATGGCCGACATCGGCATGCGGTCGGTGATCAACGGGCCGGAGGGGTTCACGCCCGACAACGAGTTCTGCCTGGGCGAGACCTCGGTGGCGGGGTTCTTCGTCGCCGCCGGGTTCTGCGCGCACGGCATCGCGGGTGCCGGTGGCATCGGCAAGGTGATGGCGGAGTGGATCGTCGACGGTGAGCCCGAGTTCGACCTGTGGCACATGGACATCGGGCGCTTCGGGGAGGCGTTCGCGTCGCCGTCGTACACCCTCGCGCGGACGCTGGAGAACTACCAGACCTACTACGACATCAGCTACCCCGGGCTCGAACGCCAGAGCGGCCGGCCGCTGCGCACCTCCCCCGTCTACGGGTGGCACGCCGAGCGCGGCGCGGTCTTCGGCGAGAAGGCCGGCTGGGAGCGGGTCAACTACTACACCTCCAACGAGTCGGCCGACCTCGAGAGCCTGCGACCGCACGGCTGGGCCGGGCGGGACTGGTCGTCCGCGACAGCCGTCGAGCACCGAGCCACGCGCACCACCGCGGGGCTGTTCGACGAGACGTCGTTCGCGAAGCTCGAGGTGCGCGGCCCGGACGCGGCGACGTTCGTCGACCGGGTCTGCGACAACACCGTGGCACGCGGCGTCGGCGACGTCACCTACACGCAGGCGCTGAACGCCCACGGCGGCATCGAGGCCGACGTCACGATGACCCGGCTGGCCGATGACCGCTTCCGCATCGTCACCGGTACGGCGTACGGCACCCATGACCTGGCCTGGCTGCGCAAGCAGGCGCGGCTCGGTGAGTACGACGTCGCCCTCACAGACGTGACCGGCGCCTTCGCGTGCTTCGCGCTGTGGGGGCCGAACGCGCGGGCCATCCTCGGGTCGGTGACGCCGTCGGACGTGTCCGAAGAGGTGTTCCCGTTCATGACCTCGCAGCTGATCAGCGTGGCCGACGTGCCGGTCCGGGCGCTGCGGGTGACGTTCACCGGTGAGCATGGGTGGGAGCTCTACACCTCGAGCGAGTACGCCGCCGGGCTGTGGACCCGGCTGATGGCCGCCGGCGCAGACCATGGCCTCGTGCCGTGTGGCTACCGGGCGATCGACAGCCTCCGCATCGAGATGGGCTACCGCGTCTGGAGCACCGACATCACGCCGGAGACCACGCCGTACGAGGCGGGGCTGGGGTTCTGCGTGAAGCTCGACAAGCCCGGTGGATTCGTGGGCGACACCGCGCTCCGGACGGCGAAGGAGGCCGGGTTGTCGCGGCGGCTGAGCCTGCTGGTGCTCGACGACCCGCGTGCCGTCGTCCTTGGCTCGGAACCGGTGCGGGTGGGTGCAGACGTCGTCGGCCGGGTCACCTCCGGAGGGTTCGGTTACACCTGCGAGCAGTCGCTGGCCTACGCATACCTGCCGATCGAGCTGGCCAAGGCCGGGACCGAGGCGAGCATCAACCTCTTCGGTGTGTCCGTCAAAGCCGTCGTCACCGACGTCCGCACGCTGCTGGGCTAGCGCTTGGCTCCGTGAGATGGATCTCGCCGAACGGATCCGACGGGCCAGCGGTCCGGACGAGCGAAGAGCCGCAGGAGGAGGACTCCTGCGGCTCGATGCTGTGGCCCCGCCAGCGGACGCCTCTCGGCGAGTGGCCGCTCGTAGCGGCTTATGGGGTGGGGCCCGGGGGTCTCACACTGGCGGTGCACTCAGTGGAACGGACGAAGCCGGCGTTTGATTCCCAGCCGGGCACTGTTGCCGGCGGGGGTGGTCGGGGACAGCCGACAGCGCTCAGCCAACACACGCCGTTCCGGGACGGACGTCGCCAGGTCTGGCCGGGGTTGGGGTGCAGTGGGAATGTCGACAACCACGACCGGGGCGGGGATGATGGCTTCGTGCACTGGCCACACCCCGTCTCGATACGCGCGCGGCATTGACGCCGTGAGCAGGCGGCCGACCGTGATGTTGCGCGAGATCACTGACGCCAACCGTGCCGACGTGCTGCGCCTGGCCGTGACTCCCGAGCAGTCCGCCTTCGTCGACGGCGTCGCAGACTCGTTGGAGGAGGCAGCCCAGACACCCGACGCGTACCCGTGGTTTCGAGCCATCTATGCCGACGAAACTCCGGTCGGGTTCGTCATGATCACCGACGGCATTCCCGCAGGTCATCCGGAGTACGAGTGGCCGTACTTCCTCTGGCGGCTGCTCATCGACGTCCGCCACCAACGGCGCGGCTATGGGACGGCCGCACTGAACCTCGTGGTCGACTACGTCCGGGGGCGGCCGGGCGCCGTCGAACTCGTCACGAGCGCAGTCCCCGGCGACGGATCACCGATGACGTTCTACGAGCGCTACGGTTTCAGCCCTACGGGCGGCATGCTCGATCGTGAGCACGTCTATGTGCTTGCGCTGCCCTCTCCCTCCCACCCACACACTGCATGACCCGCCACCTTGCCCACGGGGCGGCCCGTGCAGACGTGCGCGCTGTTCGGGCCGGTGATGTCGGAGTCAACCGGCCGCCGGGTGGGGGCCGGCGGTGCGCAGAGCGCCGGACTCACCGGCCACGGTCTGCACGGAGATGCGGATCTTGTCCGACCGGAACAGGTCGCGGGCGTACTCGACGGGCTGCCCCGACGTCGTACGCGCCGTCCGCTCGATGAGCAGCAGCGGGGAGCCTGCGTCGACGGCCAGCAACGCCGCCACCTGGTCGGTGGCGATGAACGGCTCGAGGAACTCCGTCGCCGCCTGCGGAGCCAGCCCGTAGTCGCGCCGCATCCGGGCGTACAGCGACCCGGTCAGCCGCTTGTCGAGCAGACCCGGGAACAGCTCGGCCGGCAGGTAGGACCGCTCGAGCGCGACCGGCTCGCGGTTGGCCGACCGGACCCGCACGATCTCGTACACGTCGGTGTCGACCGACAGCTCGAGCGCCTTCGCCACCGCCCGCGACGCCGGTACGACGGTGGAGCTGACCACCCGGGCGCTGGCCCGGACATGCCCCTGGCGGAGCTGCTCGGTGAAGCCGGCCAGACCCGTGATGTCGCACTCGATCCGGGGCTGCCGGATGAACGTGCCACCCTGGCGGCCCGGGATCCGCTCCACGACTCCGCGGGCCTCCAGCGAGCCGAGTGACTGGCGCAGCGTCATCCGGCTTACCCCGAGCGCAGCCGCCAGGTCTTTCTCCTTCGGCAGCTTGTCGCCGGCCAGCAGCACCGCCCCGTCGATCAGCGACATCAACCACTGCTCGATCTGGACGTGCGCAGGGGGCCCCGTTGACGACGAAAGGTCGGGCGCCGTGGCTGGCAGGTCAGCCATGGTCGGCACCGCGATCGGTTCGTTGGTCAACGAAGCCCCCTCCGGTTCCTGGTCAGCCCTACGTTGTCACGCCGTGTCAGCGTGACGCCGCAGGGCTCCCAGGACGATCATGCGTCGAAGACCTCCACGACGGTGGGGTCGATCGTGTGCTTGGGCCCGGTGAACCAGCGCTTGGCCGAGAGTTCCCACCAGATGAGCAGGACCAGCAACGATCCGATCGTGAGGATCGGCGCGTAGTTGACGAACTTCCAGGAGAAGTCGTCGTTCCACGGGATGGCGGCCGGCGTGAACGGCATGATGAAGTACACCGAGATGAGCACGATCTCGGCGCAGGCCACCAGGTTCATCCACTTGTACTTCTGGCCGTTGTTCCAGCTGCCCGGTTCGAAGGCGTCGCCGAGCTTCCAGCGCTGCCAGATCGGGATCAGGAACGCCAGGTACAGCCCGATCACGGCCACCGAGGTCACCGCGTAGAAGGCCACCGGAACGGGTGCCCCACCGATGTCGACCTCGACGAGAGACGGCATCGTGATGAGCACGCTGACGACGCCGACGAGCAAGACTGCGTTGGCAGGCACCTTCGACGCGGACAGCTTCGACCACAGCTGCGACCCGGGGATGGCGCCGTCACGGCTGAATGCGAACGTCATCCGCGAAGCGCTGGTCATGCACGAGGTGGCGCAGTAGAACTGGCCCGTCGCCGAGATCAACAAGATGAGGCCTGCCCAGTTGCTCGACAGCGCCTGGCTGAAGATGACGGCGACGCCGCCTCCACCCTCGGTGACCTTGTCGGGGTCCTGGACCGCGAACAGGAACGACAGCAGGAGGATCCAGCCGCCGATGCCGGAGTAGAAGATCGACTGCCACATGCCGCGAGCAGCGGACTTCGAGGCGGCTTCGGTCTCCTCCGACAGGTGCGCGGAAGCGTCGAAGCCGGTGATCGTGTACTGCGTGAGCAGGAATCCCAGTGGGAGCACGAGGAACCAGTACTTGCCGTCGGCGTACCCCGAGTTGTTGATGCGCTCGGTGAACACGAAGCCCATGTCCTGGTGCTTGTCCGGGACGAGCACCAGGATGAGCACGACGATCGAGGCGCCGGCGACGTGCCACCAGACCGAGATGTTGTTCATCACGGCCATCAGGTGCCCGCTGACGATGTTCAGCAGCGATGCGGCGACCAAGATGATGACGAAGATGATGAAGACTCTCGCCAACGAGTAGTCGTTCGCGTACGAGTCACTGAAGGTGCTGATCGTGAGGTCGGTGAAGGTCGCGCAGCCGTAGGCCACCGAGGCGACGACCGCGAGGAGACCGATCAGGTTCAGCCACCCGGTGAAGAACCCTGCTTTCGGGCCCCCCATCTTCGAGGCCCACCAGTAGATACCGCCCGAGGTGGGGTACGCCGAGACGAGCTCGGACATCGTGAAGCCGATGATGAGGATGAAGCCGGCGATGATCGGCCAGCCCCAGGAGATCGCGATGGGGCCGCCGTTGTTCCAGGCCTGCCCGAACGTCGTGAAGCAGCCCGCCAGGATCGAGATGATCGAGAACGAGATGGCGAAGTTCGAGAAGCCCGACCAGTTGCGGGACAGCTCCTGTTTGTACCCAAGTTCGGCAAGCCTTCGCTCGTCGTCGTTGAGGTCGGTCTGTGACATCGAATCCTCCGGAGAGAGGTATGCGCCCGGACGGGCGGTTGGACGGGGTTCGGTGCGCAGGTTGGGAAGCGAGGGGAGACGGGTGGCGAGGGTGGTCGAGGGGCTTGGTAGGGACGGTGGACGAGTGTTCAGGTGGAGGGCGGACGGGTGGAATCGAAGGGCGTCAATCGGGGGCAGCGGCGGCGGTGAGCCAGGAGTCGAACTCGGGGCTGTCGAACTCCTCGACGGCCCGGTCGTACTTCTCCAGGCCCCAGGCCCAGAAGTCGAAGTCGAGGTCGGAGTTGCCGTCCTGGATCGAGGCCCAGAGCATCCAGCCGTACTTCGACAGCAGACCGAGAAGACGCGATCGGGCGACCATGCTGGGCCACTCCCGTCCGAAGTACGCCGTCACGAGCTCGTCGAGCAGCGCCGGCTCGAGGGTGGACTCGCTCCAGATGTTGCCGAGCTCGAAGCAGGGGTCGTTGTTGCCGGCGTACTCGAAGTCGATGATCCAGACCCGCTCGCCGTCGTCGACGAAGTTCGCCGCGAGCAGGTCGTTGTTGCACGGCACGGTGGCGACCTCGATGACCGACAGTGCCTGGCGCATCCGCTCGACCTGCGGCATGAAGTCGAGGTAGCGGTCGGGCAACCGGAAGCCACGCTGCTGCACGGTCTTGAGGTAGGTCTGCTGGACGTCGAACATGTTGAACTCGCTGACGAAGCGTGGCCCGTTGTGGAGCATGCGGACCGCGTCGGCGATGCGCCGCAGCTTCGTCAGGTCGGCTACGTCCTCTGGCGTGTACGTCGTACCGGTGATGAAGTCGACGACGAGCAAGTGGTGCTCGGGCACGAACTCGACCACGCGGGGCGAGGCACCGGACGCGGCGGCCGCGCGCGAGTTGAGGTACTCGGCCTCGCGGTCGATCGAGAGCATCGTCGAGTCCTCGTTCGAGATGCGTACGACGACGTCGAGGTCGACGGTCTTGACGTGGACGTTGACGTTGGTCAGGCCGCCTTCGAGGTACGTGACCTCGCGAGGCTCGTAGCGGACCGAGGAGAGGTGGTCGAGAATTGCGTCGAGCTCGTCCGGTGCCATGGCATCGGGCATCGACGGCTCCTCCCCATCTGACATCCCCGTGGATGGATGCTAGTGCCAAAGCTCCCATCAGGTCTAGACTCATTCCGCAGTCATGCCGGCCGATCGGAAGCGAGCTCCCACATGCCCAAACCCACGTTTCCCCTGACGGTCGAGAAGCTTCGCGTCCTGGTCGAGGAAGGGGACGTGGACACCGTCATCGTCGCCTTCACCGACATGCAAGGCCGCCTTCAGGGCAAGCGGCTGCACGCGCAGTTCTTCCTCGACACCGTCCTGTCCCACGGCACGGAGGGCTGCAACTACCTGCTCGCCGTCGACATCGACATGAACACGGTCGACGGCTACGAGATCAGCTCGTGGGCCCGCGGGTACGGCGACATGGAGTTCGTGCTCGACCTGGCGACGTTCCGGCTGACTCCGTGGCTGCCTGGCACCGCGATGGTGCAGTGCGACCTGGCGTGGCTCGACGAGGGCCACTCCCCTGTCCTGCAGTCACCGCGCACGATCCTCAAGAAGCAGGCCGAGCGGGCGGCTGGTCACGGTTTGCGTGCCTTTGCCGGGACCGAGCTCGAGTTCAACGTCTACAACGACACGTTCGAAGAGGCTTGGGACAAGGGGTACCAAAACCTCACCCCCGGGAACCAGTACAACGTCGACTACTCGCTGCTCGGCACCAGCCGGGTGGAGCCGCTGCTGCGCGACATCCGCAACCACATGTACGCCGCAGGCCTCATCGTCGAGTCCGCCAAGGGCGAGTGCAACCTCGGCCAGCACGAGATCGCGTTCAAGTACGAAGAGGTGGTACAGACCGCCGACCAGCACTCGGTGTACAAGAACGGCGCGAAGGAGATCGCCTCGCAGCTCGGTCAGGCGATCACGTTCATGGCCAAGTACGACGCGCGCGAGGGCAACTCGTGCCACATCCACATGAGCGTGCGTGGTGACGACGGCACGATCGTGTTCGACGAAGGCTCGGGGCCGACCAAGACGTTCGAGCACTTCGTGGCGGGCGTGCAGGCCACGCTGTACGACTTCACCCTGCTTTATGCGCCGAACATCAACTCGTACAAGCGCTTCGCGCCGGGGTCGTTCGCGCCGACCGCCATCGCATGGGGGCACGACAACCGGACGTGCGCGTTGCGGGTGGTCGGTCACGGCGCCGGCCTGCGGGTCGAGAACCGGCTGCCCGGCGGCGACGTCAACCCGTACCTCGGGCTGGCCGGCATGCTGGCCGGTGGCATGTACGGGATCGAGAACGAGCTCGAGCTCGAGCCGCCTTTCGAGGGCAATGCCTACGAGTCCGACAAACGGCATGTACCGGTGACGCTGCAGGAGGCACGCAACGCGTTTGCGGAGTCGGAGTTCGCCCGGGATGCCTTCGGCGACGAGGTGGTCAACCACTACCTCAACAACGCCGACGTCGAGCTCGCTGCGTTCAACTCCGCCGTGACCGACTGGGAACGCTTCCGCAGCTTCGAACGCATGTGAGAAGCCATCCAGGTCAGCGAACGCATGTGAGAAGCCATCCAGGTCAGCGAACGCATGTAGAGTGCAGCAATCCGACCGGGTGGCCGTAGGTGTTTGCCTAGTGAACAAGCCACCTGCACAGTTACCTAGGCGGATTCGCCTAGTGAACAGACCACCTGGCTTGTTCACTAGGCAAACGCGGACGGCCAGATGAAGGCGGACGACTGGATCAGGGCGTCAGAACAGCGACGAGTGAGGGAGCACGTGAGTACGACGTACATGGTGATCGACCCGGCGACGGAGGACGAGGTCACCGAGGTCCACCTGGCTTCGGTCGAGGAGACCGACGCGCACATCGCCAAGGCCTCGGCGGCCTACGAGGAATGGCGCCACGTCAGCCCGGTTGACCGCGGCCGCCTGCTGCGCCGCTTCTCCGAAGCGGTCGACGGCGCGATCGAGGAGCTGGCCCGGCTTGAGGTGCGCAACGCCGGCCACACGATCGGCAACGCCCGGTGGGAGGCCGGCAACGTCCGCGACGTGCTCAACTACTACTCGGCAGCGCCCGAGCGGCTGTTCGGCCGCCAGATCCCGGTCGCCGGCGGTGTGAACGTGACGTTCAAGGAACCCCTGGGCGTGGTCGGCGTCATCGTGCCGTGGAACTTCCCGATGCCGATCGCGGGCTGGGGCTTCGCGCCGGCGCTCGCTGCCGGCAACTGTGTCGTGCTCAAGCCCGCCGAGCTCACCCCGCTCACCGCGCTCCGTATCGGTGAGCTGGCGCTGGAGGCCGGACTTCCCGAGGGCGTCTTCACGGTCATCTCCGGCAAGGGCTCCGTGGTCGGCGATCGTTTCGTGACCCATCCCGACGTGCGCAAGGTGTGCTTCACCGGCTCGACCGCGGTCGGCCAGCAGATCATGCGCGGGGCCGCCGACCAGGTCAAGCGGATCACGCTCGAGCTGGGCGGCAAGAGCGCCAACATCGTCTTCGCCGACTCCGACCTCGAACAGGCCGCCGCCACCGCGCCCTACGGCGTCTTCGACAACGCCGGGCAGGACTGCTGCGCGCGCAGCCGCATCCTGGTCGAGCGCAGCGTCTACGACCGGTTCATGGCGCTGCTCGAACCCGCCGTCCAAGGCGTCAAGGTGATGTCTCCCGGCGACGACGCCGCCGAGATGGGGCCGCTGATCAGCGCCAAGCAGCGCGAGACCGTCACGTCGTACGTCGAGGGTGACGGGGTCGAGGTCGCGATCCGCGGTCACGCCCCCGAGGGCGCCGGCTACTGGTACCCGCCCACGGTCGTGCTCCCCAAGACAGCCCAGGACCGGGTATGGCGCGAGGAGGTGTTCGGTCCGGTCGTGGCCGTGCTGCCCTTCGACGATGAGGCCGACGCGATCGCCAAGGCCAACGACACGGAGTACGGCCTGTCCGGCTCGATCTGGACCCGCGACGTCGGCCGCGCCATCCGCGTCTCCCGCGGTGTCGAGACCGGCAACCTCAGCGTGAACTCACACGCCTCGGTGCGTTACTCGACCCCGTTCGGGGGGTTCAAGCAGTCCGGTATCGGCCGCGAGCTCGGCCCGGACGCGCTCGACCCGTTCACCGAGCTGAAGAACGTCTTCATTTCTGACCAGTAGGCGCCGAGGCTCGAAGGTTGAGCCTGTCGAAACCCCACGGCTTGTGGTTTCGACAAGCTCAAGCACCGACTACTTCAACCACCGGCTACTTCAACCACCGACCACAGCAACACCGACCACCTCAACACCGACCACCTCAACCACAGAACAACCTCACGAGGAGACAAGCAGATGGCTGGATCAGGGCGGCTCGACGGACGGACCGCCGTCGTCACCGGAGGATGCAGTGGTATCGGGCTGGCGACCGTACGACGGTTCGCCTCCGAGGGCGCGAAGGTCGTCATCGGTGACCTCGACGACGCGCACGGCCCCGGCATCGCCGACGAGGTCGGCGGCACCTACGTCCACTGCGACGTGACCGACGCCGACGAGGTCGACGCGATGTTCGCCACCGCGCAGAGCACCTACGGCTCGGTCGACGTGGCGTTCAACAACGCCGGCATCTCACCGCCCGACGACGACTCGATCCTCGACACGGGCATCGAGGCCTGGCGCCGCGTGCAGGAGGTCAACCTCACCAGCGTCTACCTGTGCTGCAAGGCGGTCATCCCCTACATGCAGCAACAGCAGCGTGGCTCGATCATCAACACCGCGTCGTTCGTGGCGGTGATGGGCGCGGCGACCTCGCAGATCTCGTACACCGCCAGCAAGGGTGGTGTGCTCGCGATGTCGCGCGAGCTGGGCGTGCAGTTCGCTCGCGAGGGCATCCGGGTGAATGCGCTCTGCCCCGGACCGGTCAACACGCCGCTCCTGCGTGAGCTGTTCGCCAAGGACCCGGAACGCGCTGCCCGCCGGCTCGTGCACATCCCCGTCGGCCGCTTCGCCGAGCCGGAGGAGATCGCGGCGGCGGTGGCGTTCCTCGCCAGTGACGACTCGAGCTTCATCACGGCGTCGCAGTTCCTCGTAGACGGCGGCATCGCCGGCGCGTACGTCACCCCGCTGTGAGCGGTCATCGCGTCCGCGAATTGCGGGAAGGTACCGGCTGTCACCGGTGCGTCGACCTGCGCTTTCCCGCACTTCCGGGGAGGGCCGCGTGACGAGTGCCAGGCCGGTCATCGGCATCACGTCGTACGTCGAGCCGGCGTCCTGGGCAGCGTGGAAGGACGTACCGGCCGCGCTGGTTCCGCACGGGTACGTCCGGCACGTGCACGAAGCCGGCGGCCTGGCGGTGATCGTGCCGCCGCTGCCCGACGACGCGACTGACGACGACGCGCACGAGGTGCTCTCCCGGCTCGACGGACTGATCCTGGCCGGCGGTGTCGACGTCGAGCCCGGCCGGTACGGGAAGGAACCGCATCCGACCGTGCAGCTGCCCAGGCCGGACCGGGACACCTCAGAGCTCCTGCTGGCGAGGGTGACCGCGGCGTACGACGTCCCGCTGCTCGGCGTCTGCCGAGGGATGCAGGTGATGGCGGTCGCGGCAGGCGGTGAGCTCGAGCAGCATCTCCCCGACCGACTCGGCCACGAGGGCCACTCCCCCGCGCCCGGCATGTATGGCGAGCACCCCGTCGAGGTCGCCCCGGGCAGCCGGTTGTACAAGATCCTCGGCGACCACGTGAGCGTGGCGACCTACCACCACCAGGGGGTGGCGTCCTTCCCCGGTTACACGGCCACCGGCTGGTCGACCGACGGCGTGCTCGAGGCGTTCGAGGAGGCCGGCGCCCGGTTCCGGATCGCTGTGCAGTGGCATCCCGAGGTGGGGGCCGATCCCCGGCTCTTCGAGGCGCTGGTCGAGGCCTGCCGTCGGTCGGAGTGACGGTCAACCGTTTCCGCACATCCCCGGGTGGCGTCGGCGTGGGCCGTTGTCCACAGATCGCGCTGGCAGGGGTGGTGGCGGTGCCCGAGATCACCTAGTTTGAGATGTACGTTGTCTCTCACCCGGAGGTCTCGTCATGCGCCGAGCAGTTGCCGCCGCCGTGGTGGTCGGGGTCTGCCTCACCGGCACCTCGTGCACCGACGACTCCGGTGCTTCCTCGCCCGACTCGCCCCACTCGACGGACACGACCACGACGTCCGACCCGCCGACCACCTCCGGCCCCACGGACGGACCACCTGAGCTCCCCGAAGCCGCCAAGGCCAAGACCACCGCCGGCGCCAAAGCCTTCGTCAAGTACTACGTCGACGTCCTCAACTACTCGTGGGATCAACTCGCGCCAGCGCCGCTAGCAAAGGCCTCCTCCAAAAGGTGCAGGCCGTGCAACCTCATCCTCAAGCAAATCCAAATTACAGCCCAGAGGGGTGGGCATCAAGCAGGTGGGGACTGGACGCTCGACAAGGTGTATCTGCTGCCGGGCTCCAGCCCAAACTCATTGAGTTTCCTGGCCACCATTCGCATCTCGAGCGGTAGCTATGTCGAGTCTTCCGGAGACGAGCCAACGAAGATCGTGGCCGGCGAGGTCACCAATCAGGTTGACGTCTCTAGGAGCCGGGGTCGCTGGCAGGCGAGTGACATGAGGTCCACGTGAAATCTTTCTTCATGGCCCTAGTTGCCATCATGACGTCCGCGGTCTGGATTTCACCAGCAAGTGCTGGTTCAGGCTGCGGGAGCAACCACGGACCATCTCAGCTCATCGTCAAGTGCATCGCCCCGCGGGAGGGATCGCGCGTTCATAGCACTACGCCAAACGGGTCCGATGACGTAGGCGTCACATTCAAGTACATGTGGCTACCGCCGTGTCCGAGCGCCATCCCTGGCAAGACCACAGGACCCATGATCGACTGTCCCGCCGTGCACACCTGCAACAGCCCAACGCTCGTTCAGTTGAGCTTGTGGTCACTCCAAATCACTGGGCCAGGTGCAACGCACGCAGGATGGAGGCGACTTCAAACTGAGTGTCGGGATCCGGCGGAGGTGGGGCCGGTTCGGCGACGCACGCTGACCTGGCAGACCGTGCTGACCGCGATCCGACGGGTCGGCGTCCCGGCGAACGAGGTGCACGCGCCTCGCTACACGCTCGTCAACCTGAAGACCACGTTCTACACCCAGCCCCAGACGGTGACGCGCTCACTGCACCTGGTCGGGTTCGACGTAGCCGTCCAGGCGACGCCGACGTCGTACACCTGGCACTGGGGCGACGGGACCACGTCGAGCAGCCACACACCCGGCCGGCCGTTCCCGTCGACCGAGGTCACGCATACCTACGAGCACGCCACCCACGGGCGCCGGATGGTGCTTCGCGTCGACACGACCTACACCGCGAGGTACCGCGTCGACGGCGGCGGGTGGCAACAGATCCCCAGCCCACTCATCATCACCGGCCCACCAGCGCGGATGCCGGTCAAACAGGCAGCGGCGGTTCTCGTGGCCGGCGACTGACATCCCACGCCGAGACCCTGCAGACCTCGGGGCCGAGACCCTGCAGACATAGGTGTGGGGCCCCTCAAAGTATGAGTTTGAGGGACCCCACGGGTTGATCGAAGTGAAGTGACGTCTCCGACCGATCAGTCGATCCGTTGAATCCCGCCAGCCTCGTCACCGGCTGTCGCAGTGAGTCGCCTCACCGTATGGATCCTCGGTTTCCATCCGATCCCGCCTTCCCTCTCAGGAGGGCGTGAGAGATTTCTACACGGGTCTGGAGACGCCGCACAACCCTTTCCCACAAAGAAGTTCAGCTATTTTCCCGACTTTGCGAGTTACCCACAGAACTCCAACGTTCATCCACCACATCCGCCCCGCCGTCCACCGATCACGTCCACTTCTCCACAGGCATTTCTCCGGCGTTGATTCCGCTCTCCGAACCTTGTCCTCCGTACTGGCGCACCGATACGGTCCGGGAAGGCGCACCCCGTCCATTCCAACGAGGAGGTACGCATGAGGCTTGTCCATCATCGTTCGATCACCGGTCGCGGCAGACCCCGACGCCGTACCAAGGCCGCCCTGGGAGCCGTGATCCTCACCGCGGCCCTCGTCGCTGTGCCGCTCACCAGCAACGGCGCGCAAAGTCCTCGATCGGGCGCTGGCTCCCCAGCCATGTCAGCGCACCACTCGACCCCGCACCACGTCGTCTTCATCGTGCTCGACCAGCTCCGCCCCGAGTTCATCGACGCCTTCGACATGGAAAACGTCAAGCAGCTGATGAAGGGCGGCACGAGCTTCCCCAAGGCCTACCTCGGCCACATGGCGTCGGAGACCGTGGTCAGCCACAACGTGATGACCAGCGGCATCCTGCCCAAGCACATGGGGTGGTCCGATGAGTGGTTCCGCGACGTCGACAATGTGCTCGGCGGCGGCATCGACAAGACCTACGTGAGCGGCTCGCTGTCCGCCGCCCAGTTCGACCTCCTCATCAAACACGGTGGGTACAAGAAGCTGCCCGACTACCTGCACGAGAAGTTCCCCGGCACGATCGTCGCCGCGGTCGGACAGAAGTCGTACGCGACCAACTCCATGGGCGGCCCAGGCGCTGATATGCGGATCACCTACACCGGCCGCAACTACGACTGCGACGGGGACGGCGTCAACAGCTGGCGCGGGCCGTCCGACGCGGACGGGGTCGTCCCGAGCTACCTGGCCAGCCCCCTCTGCGGCCGGTTCTACATCGACTCCGACAAGGCACACTCGCACGGCACGAGCACCACTTCGCCCGCGTGGATGTACCCGCTCGAAGGCGACCGCGATGTGCCAGGCTCCGATCCAGCTCACCTCGGTGGTGACGTGTGGACCGCCGATGCGGCCATGGCGATCATGGACAACGAGAACTGGAGTGGACTGCTCATCACCATGGGCGGCATCGACAAGGCCGGCCACATGTGGGGCGGTCTCAACGACGTTCCGCCGTACCCCGGAGGTGACGTCGACACCCACATGGCAGCCGTGGCCAAGACCGCGGACGATCAGGTCGGGCGAATCCTCGAGCATCTCGATGAGATGGGACTGAGCGACGACACCCTGGTGGTGCTCACGACCGACCACGCCCAGCTCACCGGAGACACCTACTACGGCGTCAACAAGGCCGGCCAGGGCAACTTCAACTGGTACTACGGCACAGCCACGGGCACCGGCGAGGCCTATCTGGACCCGCAGCCGGAGATCCAGCGCCTGATCACCGAGACCGGCAACGTGCAGATGAGCATGCAGGACTCCGCGATCCGGACCTGGCTCGTCGACAGGTCGACGGCCAAGAAGCAGCACGCCGCCGACGTGATGGCCACGCTGGGGGGCGTGCGGGCGTCGTACTACCTCGACGGCAACCACTACAAGCTCCGCTGGGCGGCGCCGCGCTCACAGTGGGGCAATGACGCCTGGCAGTGGTACAAGAAGCACGGCCAGGAGATCGTCAACACCGAGGCCGCACCGTACGGCCCCGACGTCATCGGTCTGCTCGCCAACAACACCAGCTACGGCGTCAAGGGCGACCATGGTGGTGCCCAGGAGTCGGTGCAGCGGATCCCGATCATCTTCTCGGGCCCCGGCATCAAGGCGGGGAAGAAGCCAGGGATCCAGCTGCGCTCGGTCGACATCACGCCGACCATCCTCCGCGAGCTCGGCATCACGCCGAGCCAGCCGCTGGACGGCAAGGCCTACCCCCTGCCGTAGACGCGCGAGGGCCGGGGCGACTGAGCCCTGGCCCTCGTCGTCCACAGATCCCGAGGTCGGGCGTCGTCGCGGTTGTCGCCGGGGGTACCTTGACGGTCGACGCGGTGGACGGTCCGCCGCGCTCACTGTCTCGGGAGCGTGTTACGGATGTCCGTCATTTCCCTCCGCCGCGGTGTCGGCGTGCTCGTCGTCGCGGCGATGGCCTGGACGCCCACCGCCGTCGCGACTGCGCAGCCCCACCCGGCCACCCAGTCGGCGAGGCCGGGGCTCAGTACGTCGGCGACGGGCTCGACTGCGGTCGTCACGCTCCCCGGCAACGTCCGCTTCTACCAGCGACGGGCGTCGTTGCTCGGAACGCACACGTGGTACCAGCAGCGCTACCGGCACCACGTCGTCATCGGCGGCTGGTACGCCGTGCACGCGTGGAACAACCGCCGCCCCACGATCTGGGACCATCGCATCCGGGTCCACAAGCTGGCCGCGACGCCGCCACGGGTCTCCCCCGCCGCGGCCGCCGCCGAGATCGACGCACGTGACAAGCGGCACGCAGCGCCGCACACAAGCGGTGGACTGATGGTCCTCCCGGGTCGCGGCGGCGCCCCCACCAGGCTCGTATGGCGTGTCCTCACCGCCACGGGATCAGGCGTTCTGGCGTCGTACGTCGATGCCGCCAACGGACGCACCCTGCGCACCGTCGAGCTCGCCAAGTCGGCGCTTCCGCGGAGCGCACGATCGAAGGCCAGGGGAACGATCACGCCGCAGGCGCAGGGTCGGGTGTTCGACCCCAACCCCGTGGTCGCGACGCAGGACGAGTCGTTGCGGGACCACCGCGACGCCAACAGCGCGGTGCCGGGCACCGCCTACCAGACCGTCGACCTCCGGAACCTGCGCGGCCACCACACGCTGGTCGGCAAGTGGGCCCGGCTCGTCAACACGAACGCGGCAGCTCCCGGCACGGATCCCGGTACCGGTGCTGACACGTACTTCTTCAAGCGATCGAAGAACTTCTTCGAGCAGGTCAACACCTACTACGCCGTGAATGCCGAGCAGGAGTATCTGCGCAGGCTCGGGCTCAAGCATGTGAACGCCGAACCGCAAAAGCTCGAGGCCGACGCGTTCACCGAGGACAACTCGTACTTCGACCCGACCACCGACCAGATCTCGCTCGGCAGTGGCGGGGTGGATGATGCGGAAGACCCCGAGGTCATCTGGCACGAGTACGGCCACGCGATCCAGGCCGACCAGGTCCCGAGCTTCGGCTCCTCGCAGCAGGCCGGTGCGATCGGTGAGGGCTTCGGCGACTACATGGCCGCGGTGATGAGCCAGGCGGCGGCCACACCGAACGACACGACGACGACTCCCGCCGCCTGCCTGATGGATTGGGACTCGACGTCGTACACCCGCGGGGCGACCACGCACTGCATCCGGCGGACCGACCTCGACCTCGACTTCCGCACGGATCGCGATGGCGACGTGCACGACGTCGGGCAGATCTGGTCGCGCGCACTGTGGGACATGTACCGGAGCCCGGCGATCAACACCGTCCCCGGCGACGACGTGGCGACCCGCATCATCGTCGAGGCGCAGTTCAACTTCACGCCGAGCATCTCGATGCCGGCGGCCGCCAGGCGCACCATCAACACGGCGAAGGCGCTGCCGGGCACGACTCCGGCTCTGGTGGCCGCGGTCAAGACCGCCTTCAAGGACCGACACATCCTCTGAAACGCCGAAGGATCCGAGTGTTGCGTGGCCATGGCCAGGTAACACTCGGATCCTGTCGCCTCCCCGGGCCGTGGATCAGTACTGGTTCATCAGTACTGGGGGACGAAAAGCTTCTGGCCGATCCGGATCGAGCCCGCGTCGGGCAGCTCGTTGAGATCGACGATGTCGCCAATCACCGTGCGCGGGTCTTCGCCGGGCGCGATCCGGCTGGCGATGTCCCAGAGCGTCTGGCCCGCTGCGATGACAACCGTGTGCTGCGTGGCGTGGTGGGTCTGGTCCGTGGACACGGCAGGGCCGGACAGCAGCGTGAACGCCGCGAAAGCAACAACGAGAACGACCGCGAGGAGCAGCAGGCGCCCGCGGCGGGTCAGCCGCACGGGCGGGGCCTCGCGCACCACGCGGGCTGCCGGCTGGGTCGGGGACACCGGGCGCGATGGTCGCGGCCGGGCGGCTCTGACGTCGCGCTGGCGTGGCTGGCGTGGTGCGGTGATGGTAACGGTGCTCATCGGTGACCTCCGGGGAAGGCGATCTGGCTGGTCTCGCGTCTGATCCAAGGTGTATCGGTGCCCACCGACAGTCGGCGGTGGCGTGGTGAGGCACCCCGTCGGGCGCCCTCGCGTCGTACGGCGTGGGAGTCGAATACACGTTCGATCGAACACATGTTTGAACCGTAACAGGCCGGGGCGACAAAACCATGGATCTGGTCGAACACGCGTTCGATCGGCGTGTCGGCTTGGGCGCCGGGTAGCGTGGTCGCGTGATCACCCTCGAACGAACCGTCCAGGTCGACAAGCCGATCAGCCGCGTCTACACCTACCTCAGCGACTTCACGACCAGCGAGGAGTGGGATGCCGGCACCGTTCGGACCACCCGGGTCAGCGGGGACGGCGGCGTCGGGACGACCTATGCGAACACCTCGCGGTTCTTCGGCCGCGAGACCGACCTCACCTACGTGATCACCGGGCTCGAGCCCGACAGCACGATCGCGCTCCGCGGCGAGAACAAAACCGTGGTGGTCAACGACACGATGGCGCTGAGCGGCGACGAGCACCACACCCAGGTCCGCTATACCGCGAAGTTCGAGTTCCAGGGGTTCGTCAGGTACCTCGAGCCGCTGCTCCGCCTGGCGATGAAGCGCTTCGGTGACGACGCCCAGACCAGCCTGCAGCAGGCACTGCAGAAGCTCTGACCGGCTGACAGAGCCCATCGAACGGGGCTGCTGAGGGCCGTCCAGGGCCACCTCTGCCGCCGAGACCGCAACACGCCGATTCGAACAAATGTTTGAAAGCGTCGGCCGCCGGGTTTAACGTCTGTAGGGAGACGTCAGGCGCCTGGCAACCCTCCCCAGGCAGGCGCTTGACGCTCTCACGAATCGACCACGATCCGGCTCCGGCCGGACGGACCTGAGGGCGTGACGACATGGCCAAGACGGCTAAGACGGCAAAAGCGGCCGCCGACGATGCTGCCGGTACCTCGGTGCGCGAGCTGCCCGACGGACCACCCGATGCCACCGGCCTGACACCGCGACAGCGTCGCGTGCTCGCCGTCATTCGCGACTCGGTCGAAGCGCGCGGCTACCCACCCAGCATGCGGGAGATCGGACAATCTGTCGGCCTCACGAGCTCGTCGTCGGTGGCCCACCAGCTCCGCGTCCTCGAGACCAAGGGCTACCTACGTCGTGACCCCAACCGTCCCCGCGCGGTCGAGGTACTCATGCCCGACAGCCAGCCCCGACGCTCCGGCGGCTCAGCCAGCGAGACGTCGTACGACGAGACGGGCAGTGGCGATGCCAGGCCCGAGGCAGTCTTCGTGCCTATGGTCGGCCGTATTGCGGCGGGCGGGCCCATCCTGGCCGAGCAGCGCGTCGACGAGATGTACCCGATGCCGCGTCAGCTCGTCGGTGACGGCACGCTTTTCCTGCTCGAGGTGGTCGGCGACTCGATGATCGACGCGGCCATCTGCGACGGCGACTTCGTCGTGATCCGGCAGCAACCCACCGCCGAGAACGGCGAGATCGTGGCTGCGATGATCGATGGCGAGGCCACCGTGAAGACGCTGCAGAAGAAGGCCGGCAAGGTCTGGCTGCTTCCCCACAACGACGCGTTCGAGCCCATCGACGGCACCCATGCCTCGATCCTCGGCAAGGTCGTCACCGTCATGCGCAGGGTCTGACCCGAGCCACGTTTGCTGACCCGCGCGTAGCGGGCACTTCCTACGAAGCAGAGAACGTTGCCGTAGGAGGTGCACCATGCCCGGACGAAAGACCCCAGGACCGTCCGTCAAGGACGACAAGACCTACGAAGCCCTGCGCGACGAGGGCGCCAGCAAGGAGAAGGCCGCCCGGATCGCGAACGCCGCGGCCAACCAGGGCCGTTCGGCGGTGGGCAAGCGAGGCGGCAAGGCCGGCGACTACGAGGACATGACCAAGCAGCAGCTCTACGAGCGCGCGAAGAAGGTTGGCATCCATGGTCGGTCGTCGATGTCCAAACCCCAGCTCATCGACGCTCTCCGCAACCACTGACGCGCCGATCGCTCACCCGCGTCAGCCCCGCGTCTCCTCTCCGGCGCGTCCTCGGGCAGGGTCGGCAGATAGACGCTGACCCTGCTCAGCCCGTCCTGGATCCCGGTCGTCAGCCGCCCACCTTCCGCTTCGGCGAGTGAGCGGGCCAGAGCCAGGCCGCGCCCTTCGCGCGGTCCTCGGGTACGGGTGACCTCAACCCGGACGGCGCCGCTCCCATCGGTGGCTCCTTCGTCGAGAACGTCGATGGCAACCGCGCCCCCGACGTCTCGGGCCCGGATCTCCACCACGCCGCTCCCGTGTCGATAGGCGTTGTCGACCAGGGTCTGCACGATCTGGCGGGCGGCCGGCAGCGAAGCGGCCACCACCAGCCCCGGATCTCCGCGCAGGCGAAGCGGTCGATCCTGAGCGGCCAACGTGCCGTGCCATGCCTCCCGTACCCCGTCGAGGAGCGCCTCGACGGAGAACGATCCAGTGCCACCGTCGCCGCGGGCTACCGCCAAGACGTCGTCGACGGTCTGCCCCAAGACGTCGGCCGACGCCAACGCTTCCTGGACGGCCAGACGAAGTTCAGCGGGCTCGCCCTCGAGACCCTTCTCGAGCTCGAGTCGCAGTCTGGTCAGCGGCGTACGCAACTGATGAGATGCGTCGGCCGTGAACGACCGTTGCCGAGCGATCAGCGCAGACAGCCGATCAGCCGTACGGTTCAGCGCGGCGCCGGCGTGATCGATCTCCGCGACGCCGCTCGGACCTGCGCGGGCGCCGAGGTTACCCTCACCGAGCTCCGTCGACACCCGCTCGAGCTCGATCAGCGGCCGCACGAGCACCGTGCTGAGCCGCCGGGCGAGCAGGAACGCCGAGGCGGCTGCGATGGTCGCGATCCCTGCCATGCCCACCCACAACCACCACACGCGATGCTGGACCACTGACGACGGCGATGACGCGCGTACGACGGCGATGACCTGCTCACCCGAGTTGACGGGGACAGCTGCCGCCAGCAACCCGTTGCGGCTGTCCACCGGTACCCCGCTCAGCGCATCCCTGAGCGGCTGATCGAGCTGCGCAGGACCACGCCCCGTGATCCGCGTTCCCGCGGTGTCATAGACCGCGAGCTGCACCGCCGGTTCGGTGCTCGGCAGCTCGATGGGGTCACCGGACGCATAGGTCGGGCCAACGTCGACCGCAGCCCGCAGAGCCAGGCGCTCGAGCTCGCCCTGTTCGTCTGACAGCACCATCCGCTGGACCAGGATCGCGAGCGGAACGCCGAAGACGGTCACCGCCAGCGCCACAGCCGCCAACGCCACCGTGACGATCCGTCTCCGCATCTGGCGCCCTCCGCCCGCTCGACTGACCTCATTGTGTCCCTCGCGCTGTGCCGCGCATCACCAGCAATGGCGACGAGAAGGGATTTTGCCCTCCTCTTACCTGCTGGTGGTGAGCCGCTGGCCGACGTCGTCCTAGCGTCGAAGAGGAGCACCCGGCACCACTGCGAGACCACAGGAGCAACCATGACCGCACCCCGTCTGTCCACCGCGACCGGCGTTCTCGCCGCGACCTTGTTGCTGGCCCTGGCGGCGTGCTCGAGCACGGCATCACCAGCGTCACCGACCGTGAGCACTGCCCCGACCGGCGGTGGACCTACCAGCGGGACGCCCGCACCGCGTACCCCACCATCGTCGTCCTCGACGACGCCGAGCGGCCCGGCGCCGGCCACGGAGTACAACCCACCTGGCGACATCCCTGACAACCAGGTGTTCGTGAAGTACCGGCCGCCGGGCAGCACGGTCACCATCCAGGTTCCGGAAGGTTGGGCGAGGTCGACCCATGCAGGCACCGTGACATTCACCGACCACTTCAACTCGGTCGGGATCGCCGAGCGACAGGCGTCCACGGCGCCAACCGTCCGGTCGGCCATGCATCAGGACGTTCCCGCGATCAAGGCTGCCCAGGCGAGTGTCAAGGCGGTCCATGTCTCGATGATCACCCGCGCAGGCCAGCACGCGGTGCTCATCACCTACCAAGCCGACTCCAAGCCAGATCCGGTCACCAACAAGGTCGTCGTCGATGCCGTCGAGGTCTATGAGTTCTTCCATCAGGGCCATGAGGCCGTGCTCACCCTGACCGGACCTTCCGGGGCCGACAACGTGGATCCGTGGCGCACCGTGAGCGAGTCACTCGCATGGTCATGACGATGCCCGAAACGACGCCTGTGACCACAGAAGCGCCCTTGAGAGCTCGCGAGCTGTACCGGTTCTTCCGAGCGGGCGAAGAAGAGACGTTGGCCCTGCAAGGCGTCTCGCTCGAACTGCGTCGGGGCGAGCTCGTCGCCGTGGTCGGCCCGTCCGGATCGGGGAAGTCGACACTGCTGAACCTGCTGGCCGGGCTCGACGAACCTTCAGGCGGCACCGTCTGGCTCG
The DNA here is from genome assembly GCA_963750495.1 of uncultured Actinomycetota bacterium. Lineage (GTDB taxonomy): Bacteria > Actinomycetota > Actinomycetes > Propionibacteriales > Nocardioidaceae > JANLYC01. Next base: position 21,196 of record CAVVQV010000008.1, on the reverse strand, counting down.
AGTGGCCTGCGGATGAGCCACCAGCCCGAGACCGTGAAAGCACAGTTGAGGTCGCGGCAGCTGGGTGTCCTCCGGCAGGCGGACAACCTGCTCCCCCACCTCAGCGTTCGGGCGAACCTGACCATCCTGGCCAGACATCCGCGGGAGTCGACGGCCACGAGGACGAGCTCCTCGAGTCGCTCGGCATCGCCGGCCAGGCGATGTCGCTGCCGCACCAGTTGTCCGGTGGCGAGCTGGCCCGAGCCGGGCTCGCCGTTGCCATTGTCGGAAGCCCGCCCGTCCTGCTGGCCGACGAGCCGACAGGAGAGCTCGACGGGACACCGAGGACGTCGTGCTGGATCTGCTCCGCCATCAGGCCACCCAAGGTGTTGCGGTCCTCGTCGCCAGCCACAGCCCCGCTGTCCATCACATCGCTGACCGGGTCGTGGAGCTCCTCGACGGACGGGTACGCCGATGACCAGCTTTGTGGACCACTCATCCCTGCCCCAACCGAGCAGACCCGACCACCTGTCCACGTCGACGCCATTCGCCGTCTGTGAGCGAGCCGCTCGCACCTTCGGCTCCGGACGGCGAGCGACGGTCGCCGTCCACGACGCCTCCTGCACCATCCAGGCGGGCGACCGCATCGCACTGGTCGGGCCGTCCGGGTCGGGCAAGTCGACGCTGCTCCATCTCCTCGGCGGCCTCGACCTGCCGACCTCCGGCACCGTGCACTGGCCGGCGCTCGGCCACGACGGTACGCCCCACGTGAACGAGGTCGCGACGGTCTTCCAGGGCGGCAGCCTGGTTCCCGCCCTGACCGTGCTGGAGAACGTCGGCCTGCCCCTGTTGCTCGCCGGTAGGGCCCCGGCAGACGCCCACGAGGCGTCGACAACGGCCCTGTCCCTGCTCGGCATCGGCGAACTCGCCCAGGCTCTCCCCGAGGAGCTGTCCGGAGGGCAAGCCCAGCGAGCCTCCGTCGCGCGTGCAGTAGCGAGCGGCCCACGCCTGCTGCTGGCCGACGAGCCGACGGGGAAGCTGGACCACCGTGCCGCCACGCTCGTGATCGATGTACTGCTCGTCGGCCGCTGATGCGCTGTCGGCTGCGCTGGTGGTCTCGACTCACGATCACGCCATCGCCGAGCGGCTCAGCACCGGCTGGACCATGGACTCAGGCCGACTGCACGTGCCGGCGGCGGTGGCAGGTCTCCCATGACCATCATGTGGTTGAAGGGACTGGTGACCCGACGGAGCGGACGGCTGGTCGCGACAGCGGCCGGGATCGCGATCGCTGTCGCGTTGTTCGCCAGCCTGGGAGCCTTCCTCGCCGCGTCCAAGGCGACGATGACCCAGCGCGCCGCACGGTCGGTCGCCGTCGACTGGCAGGTGGCCATCGCCAAGCCCGCCGACACCAGCAAGGTGCTCAAGGCCATCCAGTCAGATCCCGCTACGACGGCAAGCTCCGTCGTCGCGTTCGCTGCGACCCCCGGCCTGACCGCCCACACCGGCGGCACTACCCAACAGACCGGCTCCGGCACCGTGGTCGGGATCCCGTCGAACTACGCTTCGCTGTTCCCCGGCAGCCTGCGTACGCTCGCTGGAACCGACCACGGTGTCGTTGTCGCCCAGCAGACGGCCGCCAACCTCCACGTCCAGCCTGGCGACAGGGTCCGCATCGCGCGTCATGGCTCGCAACCGTTCACGGTGGTCGTGGCGGGCGTCGTGGAGATGCCACAGGCGGACTCGTTTTTCCAGACGGTGGGGGCGCCGCCACAGTCCCAGCCGACCGCGCCTCCGGACAACGTCGTCTTTTTGCCCGCGGGCACGTTCTCGGCGAAGTACGCCGCTCTGGCCTCGTCACGACCGGGCCAGGTGCGCACGCAGATCCACGTACGTCGCAGCCAGGCGCTGCCGAACGACCCTGCCTCGGCATACACGAGCGAGACCGGACAGGCTCACAACCTCGAGGCGGCCACCTCAGGAGCCGGTGTCGTCGGGGACAACCTGGGCACCGCCCTCGGCGCAGCCCGGGAGGACGCCGCCTACTCACAGGTGCTGTTCCTCTTCCTCGGTGCTCCCGGCGCCGTCCTCGCCGGTGCGCTGAGCGCCGCCGTCAGCTCGTCCGGGGCCACGCGCCGCCGACGTGAACAGGCGATTCTCCGCATCCGAGGCGCCGGCGCCCGCCAGCTACGTCGCCTCATCGCGATCGAGACCGCGCTGACGGCCGGCCTGGGCGTCGTCGTCGGGCTCGGCGCGGCCGCGCTGATCGGCCTGACCACGTTCGGCAGCGCTAGCTTCGGCGCCGGTGCGTCGTCAGTGTTCTGGGCGATCGTGGCGGCGGCGCTGGGAGCCGTGATCGCCACCGCCGTGATCTGGTGGCCCGCACGGCGTGACCTGGCTGCCACCTCGACGGTCTCGGCGCTGGTGACTGTGCCACGGCGTGCACGGCCCCGCTGGCTGGGTTACGGGCTCGATGTCGGGCTGCTGGCCACCGCAGCGGTGATCTTCTGGCTGACGGGCCGCAACAACAACTACACGCTGGTGCTCGCCCCCGAAGGAGTGCCGACCATCTCGGTCAACTACTGGGCCTTCCTGGCCCCTGCCCTCGGCTGGCTGGGCGCGACCCTGCTGGCCTGGCGGCTCAGCGATGCGCTGCTCTCGCGTGGGACTGGCCTCGTCGCGCGCGTCCTGCGTCCGGCGGCCGGCAACCTGGCCGCCACGTCGGCTTCGATGATGAGTCGACAGCGCACGGTGATCACGCGCTCGGTCGTCCTGATCGGGCTGGCCTTGGCCTTCGCCGCCTCCACCGCGACCTTCAACTCGACGTACCGGCAGCAGGCGGAGGTCGACGCCCAGCTCACCAACGGTGCTGACGTGACCGTCACGGAGTCGCCGGGCAGCGCCGTCGCACCGTCGTACGCCGCGAAGCTGGCCGGCCTGCCCGGCGTCCGTGCGGTCGAACCGCTCCAACACCGGCTTGCCTATGTGGGTGCTGATCTCCAGGATCTGTACGGAATCAACGCCATGACGATCGGACAAGCGACCTCCCTGCAGGACGCCTACTTCCAAGGTGCGTCGGCGGCGACTGTGCTGAGTCGGCTGTCGAGCACGCCCAACGGTGTGCTGGTCAGTGCCGAGACGGTGCTCGACTACCAGCTCAAGCTCGGTGACCTGGTGCGGCTGCGTCTGGTGAACAGCCAGACGGGGCAAGACGTGACCGTGCCGTTCCACTATGTGGGGATCGTCAACGAGTTCCCGACCGCGCCGCGCGACAGCTTCCTGGTGGCCAATGCGTCGTACATCGCTGGCCAAACCGGCTCCAACGCGGTCGGCACGTTCCTGGTCAACACCGGCGGAAGTAACACGAGCGCGGTGGCGGCGTCCGCGAAACACCTTGTCGGCACGTCGGCGACGGTCACCGACATCTCGCAGGCACGAGGGTTGGTGGGATCCAGCCTGACGTCGGTGGATCTGTCGGGCTTGTCCAAGATCGAGCTCGGGTTCGCGCTCGTGCTCGTGGCGGCCGCCGGGGGGCTGGTGACGGGACTCGGGCTCACCGAACGCAGACGCAGTATGGCGATCGTGAGCGCCCTGGGTGCCTCGCGGCGACAGCTCCGCCGACTGAGCGTGGGAGAACCCGCGTTCGTCGTGATTGTGGGCGTGGCCGTCGGAGCCGTTGTCGGCGGTGCCCTGTCCTACCTGCTCGTCAAGATCCTGACCGGTGTCTTCGACCCACCGCCGGCGCACCTCGCGTGGCCGTGGCTCTACCTCGCGCTGGCCGTTCTGGGCACGGTGGGCGCGGTCGTCGGAGCCTCGGTGGGCGTCGGCAAGCACGTCGCCAGGCACGCTCGGGATCAGCTGCGCGAGCTCTGACTCGTAGCATCGAGTCATGCCCGCCGTCATGATCGTCGAGGACGACCCTGCGATCGGCGCCATGCTCGCCAACGGCCTCAGCGCGAACGGCCACCAAGTGACGTGGCAGCGCACCGGCGCCAGTGCCCTCGAGACGGCCCGTACGCAAGCCCCGGACCTGGTGCTGCTCGACCTCGGCCTACCGGACCTCGATGGCGTCGACGTCTGCCGAGACCTGCGCGCCGTCGCACCGCTTTCGATCATCGTGATCCTGACCGCGCGGGCTGACGAGATGGACGTGATCGTCGGGCTGGAGTCAGGAGCCGACGACTACCTGACGAAGCCGTTCCGGATGACGGAGTTGTTGGCCCGGGTGCGAGCGCATCTGCGGCGATCCCCGCCCGTGGACCCACCGGTAGCGCCGAGGGTCGTGGGTGACCTTCGCGTCGACCCGGAGAGCCGGCAGTGCTTCGTCCGAGACCGCGAGGTGATCCTGCGGCCCAAGGAGTTCGACCTGCTGGCGCGGCTAATCGAGACGCCTGGGAGTGCAGTGGCCCGCGACGTACTCATGGCCGACGTGTGGGACGAGAACTGGTTCGGCTCGACCAAGACGCTCGACGTCCATGTCGCTGCCCTCCGACAGGCGCTGAAGGATGCCTCCGACGTCCTCGGCTCCGCTCCGGCGGTGCCCACGATCACGACGCTGCGCGGGTTCGGATACCGGCTTGACCCTTGATGGCGCGAGGTGCGAGACAACTCACGGGTCAAGGAACCACAACTCACGGGTCAAGGAACCACAACTCACGGTTCGAGGACCCACAACTCACGGTTCGAGGAGCCACAACTCACGGTTCAACGAAGGCGGCGGAGGGCGGAGCGGGCCACGTCGGGGTCGTAGGTGGTCCACATCGGCGGCAACGACGCCCGGAGGTAGCTGCCGTACCTGGCGGTAGCGAGCCGCGGGTCGAGGATGGCCACCACGCCGCGGTCGACCTTGGTCCGGATCAGCCGGCCGGAGCCCTGGGCGAGCAGCAGCGCGGCATGCGTGGCCGACACGGCCATGAACCCGTTACCGCCCGCGCGCTCAGCTGCCATGGCGCGGGCCGACATCAGCGGGTCGTCGGGCCGCGGGAACGGTATCCGGTCGATGACCACGAGCTGGCAGGTCTCCCCCGGAACGTCGAGACCCTGCCACAGCGACAGCGTCCCGAACAGGCTCACCGCCGGGTTGGCGACGAACTCCGCCTGGAGGTGGGACAGCTGACCGTCGCCCTGGCACAGGATCGGCATGTGCGGCATCGCCGCACGCAACGCCTCGCTGGCAGCCTCTGCCGCGCGGCGACTCGAGAAGAGCCCCAGGGTGCGACCACCCGCCGCCTCGAGCAGCTCACCTATCTCGTCGATCTGCGCCGACCCGAGCCCGTCACGCCCAGGTGGAGGAAGATGGCGAGCGACGTACAGGATGGCCTGCTTCGGGTAGTCGAACGGAGACCCGACGTCGACCCCGCGCCACGGCAGGGCGACCGGGTCGTCGGGGTGGACCCCTGCGTTCTCAGCACCCTTGTCCTGCGACCCAGCCGCCGGAGCGGCCTCGTCGATCGGTATGACGGCCACCGCCGACGTGTCGGCCGGGTCGTCGATGGAGTGGTCGACCCGCTCGGTCGGCTTGAGTCCGATCGAGCTGGCGATCGAGGTGAAGTCGCCCCCGAGCTTGAGCGTGGCCGACGTGAAGATGACGGTCTTCTCAGTCAGCAGCCGGTCGCGTAGCTGCCCCCAGACCTGAAGGGGCGCGACGCACAGCTGGTTGCCGCCACGATGCCGCTCGCGCTCGGCCAGCCAGGTCACGTCCTGATCGTGGTGTGCCACCAGCCGCTCGGCCACCTGGCGGATCTCGTCGACCATGCCGCGTGCCTGCTGCCGCGCTGCATCCGCCTCGGCGACCTGGGACTCCTTCGGGAACGCCGAGAACGCTGCCGCCGCAGCCGACCGAAGCATCGTCAGCGCATCGGCGAGCGCGTCGGGCACGTCGTCGATGCGCCCGGGTGGGACATCGTCCATCGCGGCACGCAAGGCGTCACCGGCATCGGACATGTCGTCGGCTTGGCTGCCGTCGAGGAAGTTCCGGGCTCGACGGGCGGCCCGCTCGATGGCCGGGACGGACAGCTCGTCGGTCGCCGCCTGCGTCACCCGGGAGGAGAGCTCGTGTGCCTCGTCGACCACCACGACGCCGTACTCCGGGATCATCGGCACGCCCTCGATCGCGTCGATCGCCAGCAAGGAGTGGTTGGTGACGATCAGCTGGGCGGCGTGCGCACGCTCGCGGCCGCGCTCGGCGAAGCACTCGACGGCATACGGGCACTTGCTCGCGCCCAGGCATTCGCGGTGGCTGACCGACACCTGCTGCCACACCTTCTCGGTGTGGGCGGGGGCACTGTCGCGGTCACCGAGACCGCCTGCCTTGGACTCCTCCTCGGCCCACTCACGCAGGCGCAATACCTCGGCACCGAGGGTCCCTTCAGGGAGTTCGACCAGCGCGCCCTGGTCGTCCGGGACGCCATCGCGGATGCGGTGCAGACAGGCATAGTTGGAGCGCCCCTTCAAGACGGCGTAGGCGGGTCGCTCACCGAGGACGTCGGCGGCCGCGTCGAGCAGGGCCGGGATGTCACGCTCGACGAGCTGGTGCTGCAGGGCAAGCGTCGCCGTCGCGACGACGACGCGTGAGTCGTGCAGGACCGCCGGCACGAGGTAGCCGAGGGACTTGCCCGTGCCGGTGCCGGCCTGGACCACCAGGTGTTCGCGGCGGCGCATCGCGTCACGTACGGCGTGGGCCATCTGGACCTGACCCGGTCGGTCCTCGCCCCCCACGTTGCTGACGGCGGCGTGCAGGACCTCGTCGACCGAGGGTCCTGCGCGCTCACTCACCGCGGGAACGCTACCTGACTCCTCCCACCGGGCGCGGAGACGCTCCACAGCCGGCTCCGCGGCGATCCCCTCCCCCACCTCGATGTGCCCAGGGCAGGTCCGCAGTCCCCAACCCGCGTTTGCCTAGTTCACAAGCCAGGTGGCTTGTGAACTAGGCAAACGTGCGGCCAGAACTAGGTGGTTGCCTTGGGGACCTGGCAGACCGGCGAGGCGTTCCCGGCGTACACCGGTCTGACAAGGTGGGAGCAGGAGGTGACGCATGGTCGGCCGCACTGACAAGCCACGCCTGGTCATGGCCGGCATCGCCATGGGCGAGTCCCCGCGCTGGCACCACGGCCGGCTGTGGTTCTCCGACTGGGGTGCCCACCAGGTCATCGCCGTCGACGACGACGGGATCGACGAGGTCATCGTGTCCGTGCCGTCGTTCCCGATGTGCATCGACTTCCTCCCGGACGGCCGGCTGCTCGTGGTCTCGTCGGAAGGGCCGCGGCTGCTGTGCCTCGGGCCCGACGGTTCGCTGACAACGCATGCCGAGCTGTCCGGCATCGCCGCCTGGCCCTGGAACGACATCGTCGTCGACGGTCGCGGCAACGTCTACGTCAACAACGTGAACTTCGACTTCCCGGGCGGTCAACCGGAGCCGGGGCTCATCGCAGTCGCAACGCCCGACGGGCAGGTCCGCCAGGTGGCCGACGACGTCATGTTTCCCAACGGGATGGCGGTGACGCCGGACAACGCCACCCTGATCGTCGCCGAGTCGTACGCCGCGCGGCTGACGGCGTTCGACATCGCCTCCGACGGGTCGCTGTCCGGTCAGCGATCATGGGCCGACCTCGGCGACGGCGTACCGGACGGGATCTGCCTCGATGCCGAGGGAGCCGTCTGGTATGCCGACGTGCCCCACCAGCGCTGCGTCCGCGTGGCCGAAGGTGGAGAGGTGCTGCAGACGGTCGACGTCGATCGAGGCTGCTTCGCCTGCATGCTGGGCGGACCCACCGGCCGCACGCTCTACATCACCGCCAACGAGTGGAAGGGCCCCGAGCACATGGCGGACGACTCGCGGACCGGTCAGCTCCTCTCCCTCGAGGTCGCCACCCCGGGCGCGGGCTGGCCCTGACTGCTGAAGGCCCTCAGAAGATGGAGTGCACCAGCCCGAAGAACGGCGGACCGAGGAAGCTGGCCAGCACGAACCAGGCAACGACCCGATGCGAGAACTTGGCCGCACTGAGCGACCCCGCCATCGCCACCAGGGCGCCCTCCTCGGTATTGCGGTCGAGGCCCATCGCCTTCGCGTCGTCCGGGATCCCGTGAGTGGAGCGGACGTGCGCCGTCATCTCGACGTACTCGTCGCGATCGTCCATGACCTGATGCTAACCCTCCGCCACCGCACCGCCAGCCGATCTCCGAAGGACAGCCTCGACTGACACCATGGGGTGATGGCGCCCGAGCTCGTGACCGTGTCGTCCCAAGGGGCCGAGTTGGTCGGGCTCGCTACTGCCTTGCTCGGCGACGGCCGGACCATCCTGGGCATCACCGGCGCCCCAGGATCGGGGAAGTCGTTGCTCGCGCACGGCCTGGTGGGCGCGGTCGGCCGCCGTGCCGCGCTCGTCCCGATGGACGGGTTCCACCTCGGAGACGACCAGCTGCGACGGCTGTCCCTGCTGGACCGCAAGGGCGCCCCGGAGACCTTCGACGCCTGGGGCTACGCCGCCTTGCTCGCCCGCCTCCGCACCCGCCCGGACCACCCGGTGTACGTCCCCGGCTTCGAGCGCGACCTCGAGCAACCGTTGGCTGCTGCCCTCGTGGTCGAACCCGGGACCGGCTTGCTCGTCACCGAAGGGAATTACCTACTGCTGCCGGGTCCCGAGTGGCAAGCGGTGGGCGCGCGGCTCGACCAGGTCTGGTACGTGCAGACCGACGAGGCGCTGCGTCGCGACCGCCTGATCGCCCGCCACGTAGCCTCCGGCAAGCCACTCGACGCGGCCATCGCCTGGGTCGACCGGGTGGACGAGCCCGACGCCCGGTTGATCACCGCGAGCGTTCAGCAGGCCGACGTCGTCCTCGACCTCTCGTCGTGGCGCGGCACCGTTCCGGTCTGAGACGGAGGCTCAGCAGCCGTTGCCGTCGGCGAAGGTGGCGCACAGTGTGGGCAGGAAGTCGCGGGTGGTCGGCGAGTACTTCGCGGTCGCCATCTGCACCATGCTGCGCTCCCCGTAGCTCGTCTCGCCGTCGCTGACAGTCAGGAAGATCGCGTTCCCCACCCGGGTCACGACGAAGAACCCACCGCCGAGCCCGTACACGGGGTCGCCGTTCAGCAGGTAGGACCCGTTCCAGTTCCACGCGGCGAAGGCCTCATCAGGACGCTGGCCCGAGGGGGTCGACACACGATCGACCGCGTCGGCGAAGTTCCAGTAGGAGTCGTGGTAGGTGCCGGCCTTGCGGTCGACGGTTCGCACTGCGGAGCAGTCGACCACGGCCTGCCGCAGCTCGGCCATCGCCGCGATCGCTCCGGTGTCGCTGGAATAGACGGCGAGCTGCTCGGACTCGAGGTACTCGATGGCGTGGTAGCCGATCGAGCGGAGATCGGTGCGTGCAGAGTCGCTGGGGTAGCCGTCACGTTCGGCACGGCCGCAGGGGGTCAGCAACCAGGCGTCCACCGGCAGCGACTTCCAGTCCGACGCGTCCGAGGTGGTCGACTTCAGGCCCTGGTTGGGGAGCTCGACGTCGGCCGGAATGGTCGTGACCCAACCTCCCGGCGGGGTCGGACCGGGAGACGCCGCGGCCGTCAGTCCAGGCAGCGTCGGCGGATCCGGAGGCGTCTTCGTCAGCGGGTAGTGCGTGGACTCAGGGGAGCTCTTCGGGGTCTGGCTGGTCGTCGGTGCCGGACCGATCGGCTGGAGCGGCTGGCGGGCGTCACGGTCAGCGCCTGCGGACAGGGACCAGCCCACGCCGACGACGACCGCTGCGGTGACGGCAGCCACCGCAGCCACCTGGGTACCGCGGCGACGGGTGGCCCGACTGCGGATCTCACATGCGGACGTGACGCGCGACTGTTGAGCGGCGTCCCTCGCCAGGGCAGCCAGCTGGTTGCTCAGCTCGTCATCGAAGCCATCAGGCAGTTCAGGCAGTTCAGGCATGGTGTGCCTCCCCGTGGGAGTCCGAGGCCAATGAGGTCGAAGGGCCGAGGACCTCGGCCAGGGCGGCGCGCCCGCGGGACAGCCGGGCCTTGACGGTGCCGACCGGCGCATCGACCTCGGCAGCGACCTGCTCGACCGACAGGTCGCAGAGGTGGTGCAGGACGATCGCTCTGCGTTGGTCGGCGCCGATCCGGCTCAGCGCGGCGACGAGGACGGCATGGTCCTCGGTCGGCGGTCGAACCTCGGGGTCTGGTCCTCGGCGCCGATGAGCCCGCAGCCGGGAGGTGGACTGGCGCCAGCGGCTGACCCCGATGTTCCAGGCCACTCGGCGTACCCAGGCGTCGGGCCGGTCGGCCAGGTCGAGCCGGCGCCGGTGCAGCCACGCCTTGACGAACGCTTCCTGGACACAGTCCTGCGCCTCGGTGAAGCTGCCGAGCATCGCGGTGAGCTGCCCCACGAGTCTCGGCGCCGTCGCGGCATAGAACTGGTCGAACTCGCCTTCGTCCACCGCTCCCCCTTGCGATCGTGGGCCGTTTGCAAGGTGTACGACGCTCAGGGGTGTCGGGGTTGCATGCGACGGGCAAGTTTCTGCGGGCCGCCGTCAGGCGGGAGTCGCTGCGTACCGCGCGAGCTCGCCGGCGAGGCTGGGGTTGACGCGTGCGCGCACCCGCGTGCCGTCGCCCGTGTGGTCGACGCTCAGGACTTCGCCGTGTTCATGGATCTTGTTCATCAGGTCGCCCCGCTCGTACGGCAGGAGCGCGTCGACCTCGACGGACGGACGGGGCAGGTCGGCCTCGATGGCGACCAGCGCCTCCTCGATCCCTTCACCGGTACGGGCCGAGACGACCACGGCGTGCGGCTCGCGCGCGAGCAGCCGCTGGATGACGTGCGGGTCGGCGGCGTCGGCCTTGTTGATCACCACGAGCTCAGGCACCTGGTCGGCGCCGATCTCGGCGAAGACTTCACGGACGGCGGCGAGCTGGCCTTCGGGGTCGGCGTGCGCGCCGTCGACGACGTGGATCACCAGGTCGGAGTCGGCGACCTCCTCGAGCGTGGAGCGGAATGCCTCGACGATCTGGTGCGGCAGGTGGCGGACGAAGCCGACCGTGTCGGACAACGTGTAGACCCGGCCGTCCGTGGTCGTCGTACGCCGCGTGGTCGGGTCGAGGGTGGCGAACAGCGCGTCCTCGACGAGCACGCCGGCGCCGGTGAGCCGGTTGAGCAGCGACGACTTGCCCGCGTTGGTGTATCCCGCGATCGCGACGGCCGGGATCTCACGGCGTACGCGCTCGGCCTTCTTCGTCACCCGGGCGGTCGCCATGTGCTTGAGCTCACGACGCAGTTTGGCCATCCGGGTGGTGATCCGGCGGCGGTCGGTCTCGAGCTTGGTCTCACCGGGACCGCGACCACCGATACCGCCACCCTGGACACCGACACGTCCACCGGCCTGGCGGGAGAGGTTGCCACCCCAACCACGGAGGCGTTGCTTCAGGTACTCGAGCTGGGCGAGCTCGACCTGCGCCTTGCCCTCCTTGGAGCGCGCGTGCTGGGCGAAGATGTCGAGGATCAGCGCCGTCCGGTCGACGACCTTGACCTTGACCTTGTCCTCGAGGTTGCGCAGCTGCGACGGGCTCAGCTCGCCGTCGCAGATGACGGTGTCGGCCCCGGTCTCGGCCACGACGATGCGGAGGTGGTCGACCTTGCCCGGTCCGATGTAGGTCGCGGGGTCGGGCTTCTGGCGGCGCTGCGACAAGGCGTCGAGCACCTGCGACCCGGCTGTCTCGGCCAGCAGCTTGAGCTCGGCCAGGGAGTTGTCGGCGTCCTGGACGCTGCCCTCGGTCCAGACGCCGACCAGCACGACTCGTTCGAGCCGGAGCTGGCGGTACTCGACCTCGGAGATGTCCTCGAGCTCGGTGGACAGGCCGGCGACCCGGCGCAGGGCGTGCCGCTCCTCGAGCTCGTAGTCTCCCTGGCTGCCATCGGCGGAGGTGCGATCGTCGTAGGCCTCGAAGGCGTCCTCGCCGTCGGCGCCCCAGTCGCTGCCGTCATCGGACTCGCGGAGGTGGCTCGTCGCGGGTGTCTGCGCGGCTTCTCCGCCGTGGACACTCCCGTCAGTGAAGAAGTCGTCGCGCAGCTCGATGTCTGCGCTGTCGGTGTCGAGGTCGTCGCCGGTGAAGTCCGGCTCGTCGGCATACGCACGTTTGTTCACTGTCATCGTGCTTCCACTGTACGGCGCGGTGGCGCCCCGCCACGAACGGTTTACGTCAGTTCGTCGGGCTCGGCGGCCAGGAGTCGGACACCGCTTTGAGACCCGCCACGAGCACCTGCAGGCCGAACTCGAACCGCTCGTCGCCCTGTCCAGCCGTCAGCGCGGCGGCCGACGCGACCAGGTGCGGGAACTGGGCGGACGGCAGCGACTCGAAGTAGGTGCGCAGCTCGGCCGCAAACTGCGCTCCCCCATCGGCGCCGGACGTGGCCCCCGCCTCGGTGGCGCGGATGTTGTCCTCGAACGCCACTGCCGTGACATACAGCGGAAGGAGGTCGCAGGCCCACGCGGCGACCTGTTCGGTGAGCCCGCCGGCCAACATGATGGCCAGCAGTCCCTCGCTCATCCGCAACGCCTCGGTGCCCGTCGGCACGTGCGCCATCACGGCGCGCGCGATTCCCGGGTACTCCGCCATCGCCGCCCGCAGGTCACGGGCAACCTGGACGAGCTGCTCGCTCCACCGGTCCGGGTCGGCCAGCGGGACCGAGATCGTTGCCGCCAACCGGTCGACCATGAGCGCGTCGAGGTCCTCCTTGTTCTCGACGTGGGCGTACAACGACGCGGGTCCGGTGGACAGCGCCTGCGCCACCCGTCGCATCGAGACAGCCTGGTAGCCATCGACCGCCATGACGGCCAGTGCCGCGTCGACGATGCGCGGCACGGTGATCGGCTCGCGCGGCGACTTGTACGACGGGTCGAGCCGACGCCGCCAGCGCTCCTCGCGCCGCGACGGCTCTGCGGAAGCCATGGCGCACAGCGTACGTGATACGAACAGTGTTCGTCAGTGGAACGGCGTTCGTGCTTGCTATCATCGGGCGACACGGGCTCTGCGCGGGCGGACGTGTCATCGGACTCAAGGGGACTCATGACCACCCATCTCCAGCCCTCACCGGCTGAAGAACCCGAGATCACGGGTAACTCTCGGGGCGGCTACCGGTATCGCTGGATGGTGCTGGCCATCGTCTTGGTGGCCGACGTGATGGATCTGCTCGACGCGACGATCGCCAACCTGGCCGGACCGTCCATCCGGGCCGATCTCGGCGGCGGCGAGAGCACGTTGCAGTGGGTGCTGGCGGCGTACACCCTGGCGTTCGCGATCGGGCTCGTCACCTCCGGACGCCTGGGAGACCTGGTCGGCCGCCGCGAGATGTTCCTCATCGGCATGGTCGGGTTCACCGCGGCGTCGCTGGCGTGCGGTCTGGCGCCGTCTGCGGGGGTGCTCATCGGCGCCCGGGTGGCGCAGGGGCTGTTCGGCGCGACGATGATCCCGCAGGGTCTGGCCATGGTGAAGCAGGCCTTCCCGCCTCAGGACCTGGCGAAGGCGTTCATCCCGTTCGGGCCTGTGATGGGGTTGGCTGCGGTGCTTGGGCCAATCATCGCCGGTGTCCTCATCGACGTTGACCTGTTCGGGACCGGCTGGCGCATGGTGTTCCTGATCAATCTGCCGGTCGGAGTCATCGCCACGCTCCTCGCGTTTCGTTACCTGCCGCCGATGCCGATGTCGGAGCGTCGGCACCGGCTCGACCTGTTCGGCAGCACACTCATCACGGCGGCCTCGGCGGCCCTCATCTATCCGCTGGTGCAGGGTCGCCAGGCGGGCTGGCCCGGGTGGACCTTTGCCCTCATGGGCGCATCCGTCGTGCTCTTCGGGCTCTTCGTCATGAACGAGCGCCGCTCGGCGAACCCGGTGATCGAGCCATCACTGTTCAAGCATCGGGGGTACGTCGCCGGGCTGCTGCTCCTGTTGACGTTCTTCGCCGGGCTCGCGGGGTTCTTGTTGGTGTTCAACCTGTTCGTCCAGCTCGGCTTGGGCTTCAAGCCGCTGTACGCGGGACTGGTCCTGACGCCGTTCGCGTTCGGGATCGCGGTGGGCTCCGCGCTGTCGGGCGCCTGGCTGGGCCCGAAGCTGGGACGTGCCGTCATGCACGTCGGCCTGATCGGCATCCTGCTGGGCATCATCATGTTGGCGCTCACCATCGAGCAGTGGGACCTCGACGTCTCCGGCTGGCAGCTCGCTCCGGGGACCCTGGTGGCCGGCATCGGCGCAGGATTGATCTTCCCGCCGATGTTCAACCTGATCCTGGCCGACCTCGACGAGCACGAGGTCGGCACCGGTGCGGGGTTGCTCAACGCCGTGCAGCAGTTCGGCGGAGCAGCCGGGGTGGCGGTGCTCGGGACGATCTTCTTCCAGCTGCTCCCGCAGGATGGCTTCGGAGACTCGTTCGGGACCGTGCTGGGAGTGGCGATCGGATGTTGGGTGGCGTCGTTCGCGGTGGTGTTCCTGCTCCCGAGGCGGCCCCGCGAGGACTCGATTCCCTCCTGATGTGGCGGCCGGCTGGTTGGGCCGGGCCGGACGGGCCGGACCTTCGGCCGGCGTACCAGGTGACCGAGGCAAGCACCCTGTGACCGAGGCGCGTTTGCCTAGTTCACAAGCCACCTGGCTTGTGAACTAGGCAAACGCGGAGGGTCAGGTGGGCAGGGACCTAGGGGGTGGTCCAGGTGCCGGTGGCGACGAGGACGGCGTCGCCCTTGAGGTGGATGTGGTCGTCGAGGTCCCAGGTGACGGTGAGCGTCCCGCCGGGCACGTCGACGCGGTACGACGCGGGCAGCTCCACCCGGCCGGACGTGGCGGGCCCTGATCGGGCCTCGGCGTCGGCGGTGATCGCGGCCGCGACGACGGCGCAGGCGCCCGTTCCGCACGACCAGGTCTCACCCGAGCCGCGCTCGAACACGCGCATCGACAGCTCCCCGTCGCCTCGGCGGACCACGAACTCGACGTTGACGCCATCGGGGTACTCCGCACTGCAGAAGTGCGGTGACTGGCTGAGCCCACCCAGCGCGGCCAGGTCGTCCACGACGACGACCGCGTGCGGATTGCCCATGTCGACCTTGCGACCCGCCATCGCGTGACCGTGCAGCGAGACGGTCACCTCGCCGGCCACCTTCGGGTTGCCCATGTCGACACTGATCTCACCGTCGTCGCAGAACGTCACGAGCTTGATCCCGTCGCGGGTGTCGATCGGGAGTGGTGCGCTCAGACCTGCCACGTCGACCAGGCCGGCCTCGGCGAGGTAGCGCGCGAATACGCGGATGCCGTTGCCGCACATCTCCGACACGGAGCCGTCGGCGTTGCGGTAGTCCATGAACCAGTCCGCTCCCCCGTCGACATCGCCGCGGAGCACCCGAAGCACACCGTCCGCGCCGATCCCGCCGCGGCGGTCACACAGCGCGGCCACGACATCGGGCGCCAGGTCGCCGTGCACGGTGCCGTCGAGGTCGGGCAGCACGACGAAGTCGTTGTGGGTGCCGTGACCCTTGACGAAGGGAAAGTTCACCCCTCGATCGTACGGCCCCGGCTCGAGCCGACGGCTCATCCGAGTCCGGCCACGAGCGCCGAAGCGCGCGCAGCCAGGTCCGCGTCGTCGTACGGCAACCAGCCGATCCGCGGGTCACGGCGGAACCAGGTGTCCTGACGCCGGGCGAACTTCCGCGTCCCGCGCACCGTGTCCTCGCGGGCTTCCGCCTCCGAGCACTCACCGGCGAGGAACCGCAGCACCTGGGCGTAGCCGAGTGCTCGGCTCGCCGTACGCCCCTCGCGCAGCCCCAACGACTCCAACCGCCGTACCTCGTCGACCAGCCCGTCGTCCCACATCTGCCCGACCCGGCGCTCGATGCGCTCGTCGAGAACGTCCCGGGGTACGTCGATCCCGACCTGGACCACGCCGTCGAACGCGTAGCGATGGTCCGGCAGTCGCGCCTGGAAAGGCCGCCCGGTGATCTCCAGCACCTCAAGTGCGCGCACGATGCGCCGCCCATTGCCCGGCAGGATCACCTCGGCCGCCGCCGCGTCGACCGCCCGCAGACGCTCGTGCATCGCGGGGGCTCCCACCGCCGCCAGTTCACCCTCCAGCCGCGCCCGCACGTCTGGGTCGGCCCCGGGAAAGTCGAACTGGTCGAGGACCGCCCGCAGGTACAGGGCCGAGCCGCCGACGAGGACGGGCACGCGGCCGCGACGCCGACAGTCATCGATTGCACTACGCGCCCAGCCCTGGAACTCCGCCACCGTCGCCGGCTCCGTCACGTCGAGCAAATCGAGCAGGTGGTGCGGTACTCCGCGACGTTCGGCCGGTGTCAGCTTGGCGGTGCCGATGTCCATCCCGCGGTAGACCTGCATCGAGTCACCGTTGACGATCTCGCCGCCGAGCTCCAGCGCCAGGTCGACCGCGAGGTCGCTCTTCCCCGCGGCTGTTGGGCCGACCACAGCGACGACGGGGGGCGTGGACATCCGCCCATGATCCCACCGAACGGGCAGACGCCAGTTGGCCTATGTCGCGACTGAGATCTGACAGTGCGGAGTTGGGTAGGAGCGCTCGGCACACCACAATGGGCGTACGGGGCACGCTGAGGAGGACACGCATGGGATTCCTGGACAAGTTCAAGACCAAGGCGACCGAAGCCGTCGACAAGCACGGGGACAAGATCAACTCCGGGCTCGGCAAGGCCGGCGAGTTCGTCGACAAGAAGACCGGCGGCAAGCACCACGACAAGATCGAGTCGGCCACGACCAAGGCGGCCGACGCCCTCGACAAGCTCGACGGCAAGAACGACGACATTCCCGACAACCCGCCGAAGTAGGGTTGCTCAGCGGCACGCCACGAGGCGGGGCCGCGTCATCGCGCCGGGTAGGTCAGCGTCCACTCGACCACGGCGTAGCCGACGCCGTAGGGTGCCGCGTCGTACGGCACGGTCGCGGTGAGGTTGCCGCCGTGGTCGTACGCCGCCTGCGCCGCCCCGGCCAAGACCTGCCACACGGGCCGGCCGGTGGACCATAACGCAGCGTCGAGCGCCGGCTCGAGTGTGAGCAGCGCGTCGGCATCTCCGCCCGCCAGCGCGGTCACCACGGCCTCGTCGTAGCCGAGCGCGCGCTCGTCGAGGTAACCGGGCGACTGTGTGGTGCGGCGGGCGCTTCCGTCGGCCATCGCGAGAAGCACCACCGGGTCGGTTGCCCCGGCGAGGTGGCGGCCCAGCTGGGCGCACGCGGACGGCGCGGCGTCATCGGCCACGGCCACGTAGCGGCGACGAGAGGCGGGCCAGCCGGCCTCGTCGAGCAGGTAGGCGCCGATCGTGAGCGACGGCGGCAGCACGCGGTCAGGCCCACCGAACGCGACGTCGCAGCCGAAGGCCCGCATGTCACCCCCGGCTCCCCCGGTCCAGTCGCCCGCTGTGGCCGCCGCTCCGATGACGACGACCCGAGGCGACGTGTCATCGCCGGACGGAGCGGCACCGGCCAGTCGTCGTACGGCGCTCAGGCAGCTGGCTCGCAGGTCGGCAGTCTCGGCCGCAGCGCCGGAGGCCACAGCCGGCACCAGCAGCGGCGGATGCGGACAGACCGCAGCAGCGACGAGCATGCAGCGACCCTAGGCGGCGGGGCGGTCGGTCGGCGCGGCGGCCTAGGCTCTGCCTCGTGCCAGAACGCTTCCGGGTCGTGCCCGCCGCCTACGTGATCCTGCGGCGTGATGACGAGGTGCTGTTGCAGCTGCGCGAGGGCACCGGCTACATGGACGGGCACTGGGCCACGGCCGCGGCCGGTCACGTGGAGTCCGGTGAGTCAGTGCACGAGGCAGCCGTGCGCGAGGCGGCGGAGGAGCTCGGTGTGCGGATCGACGTGGCCGACCTCGAGCCGCTGTGCGGCATGCACCGCACCGGTGCCACCGGACGGTCGATCGACGAGCGGGTCGACTGGTTCTTCGCCTGTCGGCGCTGGCGGGGCGATCCGCGCGTGGTCGAGCCGGACAAGGCGGCTGACCTGCGGTGGTTCGCGCTCGACGCGCTGCCCGAGCCGGTGGTGCCGCACGAGCGCTACGTCTACGAGCAGCTGCGCGCCGGGACGCTGCCTCCCGTCGTGGCCTTCGGTTTCCCCGGCGGCCCACACGCCTGACCGCTGATTCGTCCTGCCCGGTCTGCCTGCCCTGGGCCGGTGGCGTCGGCTCCGGGTCAGGAGTCGAAGCCGAGCCCCAACCGGTCGAGCGTGCGCAGCCACAGGTCGCGCCGCCCTTCGTTGCGGTCGGCCCGCGCGATCGATGCTCGGGTGATCTGCACGCCGGCGTACGCGAACGGCTCGGGCGGGAACGGGAGCGGCTTTGTCTTGACCAGCTTCGTCGCGGTCCGCTCGGTCTCCTCTCCCGACAGCAGGTCGAGCATCACCTGGGCGCCGAACCGGGTCGCGCCGACCCCGAGGCCCGTGAAGCCTGCGGCGTACGCCGTCTGGCCGCCATGCGCCGTACCGAAGAACGCGCAGAAGCGGCTGCAGAGGTCGATCGCGCCACCCCACGCGTGGCTGAAGGCCAGGCCCTCGAGCTGCGGGAACGTCGTGAAGAAGTGGTCGGACAGCAGGTCGAACGTGGCCGGCCGTGAGTCGAGGGCGGGGCTGATCTTGCCGCCGTAGTGGTAGATCGCGTCGTAGCCGCCGAACAGGATCCGGTTGTCGGGGGTCAGCCGGTAGTAGTGGAACTGGTTGGCGCTGTCGCCGATGCCCTGCCGGTTGTGCCACCCGATGGCGGCGAGCTGCTCGGCCGAGAGCGGATCGGTGACGAGGGCGTAGTCGTACACGGGGGCGATGAACGGTCGGACGCGTTTGACGAGCGCCGGGAACGCGTTGGTGGCCAGGACGACCTGGCGCGCCGTGAGCGATGCGGCCTTGGTCTGCAGCCTGACCCCGTCTGACTCGCGCTTGATCGATTGGACGTAGGTGCCCTCGAAGATGCGGACACCGAGCTCCTCGACGGCGTGCGCCAGACCCCAGGCGAGCTTGCCGGGATGCACCATGACCGTGCTGTGCTCGTCCCAGAGGCCAGCCTGGTAGGTCGGTGAGGCGACCTCGCGGCGTACCTCGTCGCGGTCGAGGAAGCGGCCGTCGCCGGACTCGGCGGCCTCGCGGAGGTCGGCCACCTGGTATTCCTCGGTGGCGACGTTGAGCTCACCGGTGCGCTCGAGGTCGCAGTCGATGTCGTACTTGTCGAGGTCGGCCAGCAGCCCGTCGAGGTTCTCGGCGCCGAGACGTTTGAGGGTGTCGAACTCCTCGGGAAAGCGGTCGCGGCCGTTGGCGTCGCCGTGGGTGATGCTCGCGTCGCAGAAGCCGCCGTTGCGTCCGCTGGCGGCCCAGCCGACCCGACAGGCGTCGACGATCACGACGTCGCGGTCGGGGTCCTGCTGCTTGGCGAGGAGGGCGGCCCACAGGCCGGTGTACCCGGCGCCGACGATGGCCAGGTCGGTCGTGGTGGCCCGGTCGAGGTGTGGACGCTGGGGCGGCCGGCTCGGGTCGTCCAGCCAGAACGGCGTACCGCTGGTCCCCCGCCACGACGACTCACCCGCACCCGCAGCACTACCCATGCCTCCATCCTGCCCGACCTGGCCGTAGGCGTTTGCCTAGTTCACAAGCCAGGTGGCTGCAGCACTATGCAAATTCGCCTCGGGAACAGGGCCTTTGCCTTGTTAACTAGGCAAACGCGGCGGCCACCATGGGCAGAGCGGGCGGGGACTAGTACGTGGCGCAGGCGGGCGTGTCGAGGGTCGGGAGCGGAGCGGGTACGCCGACTGAGGGCATGCCGAGCGAGACGCCGCCACCCGACGAGACGCCGGCACCAGACGATGCGCCAGATCCCGAGGCGGCCGCGGCGGACGTGCGGGCCTCCCAGGCGTCCCCCGCCCGGGTACGACGTACGGCCGTCACCGGAATGTCGCTGACCAGGTGGTGCGGAGCGCCGTATGTCACCTCGACCTCGACCACGTCTCCGGGGCGCACCGCCACCGAGGGGTCCGGGACGAAGTGCACGAGCCGGTTGTCGCGCGCCCGGCCGGACAGCCGTGCCTTGGCCGCGTCCTTGCGACCCTCCCCCTCCGCGACCAGCACCTCGAGGCACCGGCCGACCAGCCGCTTGTTCTCGTCCCACGCGATCTCGTTGACGAGGTCGACCAGGCGCTCGTAGCGCTCCTGCACCACGTCGTGCGGCAGCTGGTCGGCCATCGTGGCGGCCGGCGTGCCAGGCCGCTGGGAGTACAGGAACGTGAAGGCCCCACTGAACCGCGCCTCGCGCACGATCGACAGGGTCTGCTGGAAGTCGTCCTCCGTCTCACCCGGGAAGCCGACGATGATGTCGGTGGTGATGGCGGCATCCGGCATCTGCTCGCGCACGCGGTCGAGGATGCCGAGGTAGCGGTCGCGGCGGTACGACCGGCGCATCGCCTTGAGAACCGTGTCGGACCCCGACTGCAGTGGCATGTGCAGTGACGGCATCACGTTGGGCGTCTCGGCCATCGCGGCGATCACGTCGTCGGTGAAGTCACGCGGGTGCGGCGAGGTGAACCGCACGCGCTCCAGCCCCTCGATCTCACCGCACGCCCGCAACAGCTTGCCGAACGCCTGCCGGTCGCCGAACTCGACACCGTAGGAGTTGACGTTCTGCCCGAGCAAGGTGACCTCGACGACGCCCTCCCCTACCAGCGCCTCGACCTCGGCGAGCACGTCACCCGGCCGGCGGTCCTTCTCGGTCCCGCGCAGCGACGGCACGATGCAGAACGTGCAGGTGTTGTTGCACCCCACGCTGATCGCCACCCAGGCCGCGTACGCCGACTCGCGCCGGGTGGGCAGCGTCGACGGGAACACCTCGAGCGACTCGAGGATCTCGACCTGCGCCTCGCGGTTGACGCGCGACCGCTCGAGCAGGGCCGGTAGCGAGCCGATGTTGTGCGTGCCGAAGACGACGTCGACCCAGGGCGCGCGGCGCGTGATCTCGGAGCGGTCCTTCTGCGCCAGGCAGCCACCGACGGCGATCTGCATGTGCTTGTCGGCCGCCTTACGTGGGGCCAGCTGGCCGAGGTTGCCGTACAGCTTGTTGTCGGCGTTCTCGCGGACGGCGCAGGTGTTGAAGACGACGACGTCCGCGTCGGTACCGGGCGTCGCACGCAGGTAGCCGGCGTCCTCGAGCAGGCCGGACAGCCGCTCGGAGTCGTGCACGTTCATCTGGCAACCGTGGGTCCGCAC
>CAVVQV010000007.1:0-207760 GCA_963750495.1 uncultured Actinomycetota bacterium | reverse complement strand
GGGTGGGCCCACACGCCGTCGCGAGCCGCTGCGCCCTCGGCGGCACGCAGCGCGCCGAACAGGGCCGCTGCATCACGCAGTCGACGCGGCCTGAGCTCGAGTCCGACGAGCGTCGCAAAGGTCTCCTCAGCCGGACCGCCGAGCCGCGGCGGCGACGCATTGCCTCACGCAGCGCACCGGCCTCCGGCATCACCTTGTCGGCGGCCTGGCTGACGACCTCGTTCACCCAGCCCTCGACCAACGCCAACGTCGTCTCGAGACGGGCCAATGCGCTCGCTGTGCCGGCGTCTGCTCGAGGTCGAAGAGGCCGCCGTTGAGGGCGTCCTGCATCGCCTCCATGTTGCTCGGGTCGAGTCCTTGCATGCTCTGCTCGATGGCGGAGACATCGATCGTGATGCCCCGCGCGTACGCCTCGGTGGCCGCCAGGATGTAGTCGCGGAGCCAGGGGGCGTTCAGGAAGAGTCGTTGATGGGCGCACTCCCGCAGCACCAGGTAGAGCAGCACATCGGACTCGTCGATGCCGAGTCCGCGCGCGAAGGCCGTCGCGTTGCTCAGCACCAGGGCGGGTCGGTGGTCCTCGGTCACGGGGAAGCCGAGGTCGGTCGCGGAGATGACCTCCTGCGAGAGTCCACCGATGGCCTGGCCGACCTGCTGGCTGAACATGGCACCGCCGAGCTGGTTGAGCATGCCGATCATCGGGCCGGCCATCGCCTTGGCCTCAGCCGGCAGGGCCTCGCCCATCGCTGCGACGACGCTCTCGGCGATGGGTTCGACGAGCGTGCGCCAGGTCGGCATGCTGGCCTCGACCCATTCGGCGCGGCTCCAGGCCGTCATCGTGCTGCTCGCAGCCGGAAACTCGGTGACGCCGTCGAGCCAGTGCTCGGCCAGCCGGGCCACGTCGTGCAGACGAGCGACGTCGCCGGCGTCGGGGGAGCGGTCGGCTTGCTGGGCCACTACCTGGCGGGCGAGGTCCCGGGAGAACTCCCAGTTGACGGCTCCCTCGTGAGGCGCCAACATCCGCTGGAGCTGGCCGAAGACGGCCTGCAGGCCGCTCATGTCGCCGCTGGCGAGTCCGCCGAAGACCTGCTCGAACGGCGTACCGGCAAAGGGGTTGGATGCGGTCGGCTCGTCGGACGACCCGTGGTCGGGCTCGTCCGGCATACCGTCGTCGGGGCGGTCGGGAGGGACGTCAGGCATACCTCCAACGTACCGGCCCGCGCGAGCCGGGCGAAGGGGAGCGGCAGGGTGTCCGGTCGCGGGGCGGGTCGCCGTCGCGCACTACAGTTCAGGTGTGCACGAGATCATCCGCCGCCTCGAGATCACTGACGTCCCGCTCGACGTCGGCGCCGTGTACGACTCGGTGTCAGACCGGCACGCCGGTGGCATCGCGCTGTTCGTCGGGACCGTCCGCGACCATGACCACGGCAAGGACGTCGACGGGCTCGACTACTCAGCCCACCCGACGGCCGTGGCCGTGCTCCGTGAGGTGGTCGAGAAGGTGGTCGCGGCACACGACGTCCGCTCCGTCGCGGCCGCGCACCGGGTAGGCCGGCTTGCCATCGGTGACGTGGCCGTCGTCGTCGCGGTGTCGTGCGACCACCGGGGCGATGCCTTCGCCGCGTGCCGGCAGCTCATCGACGACCTGAAGGCGACCGTGCCCATCTGGAAACATCAGCTCTTCAGCGACGGCACGGAGGAATGGGTCGGTACGCCGTGACGACCACACAGGCACGTAGGGTTGAGCGCAGCAGGGTGGACCTGTGCCGGCCCGTCCGAGTCGGCACCGAAGCACCGTGACCGACGAGGAAGCTGGAGGCTGCGATGGCCGTGCTGTGGTGGTTGGCCCCGCCATTGGTCGCGACCTGCCTCGCCATGGTCTGGGTCGCCTGGGTGGGTCGCGAACGCGAGCAGCCGCGCCGCGACGACTCCGACGCGGCGCTCCTGCGGATGCAGCAGGCGCTCAGCAAGCCGGTTCCGCAGAAGGGAAGGCCGGTCCCGTCGGCCCCGATCGAGCCGACGCACGGGGTCGCCCTGCGTGGCTCCGCACGCGGCGCGAAGTCCTCGGTGCAGCCGAACCGATGAGACGATTCACCGCATGACCCGTCGCACCATCTCGCTGAGCACCGCGGGGGTCGTGTTGGCCGTGCTGCTCGTGGTCGCGTTCACCGCCCCGATGCCGTACGTCGTGATGTCTCCTGGACTGACGGAGAACACCCTCGGCTCGTACAACGGCACCAAGGTCATCCGGATCACCGGGCACAAGACCTATCCGACGTCCGGCCACCTCGACCTGACCACGGTGTCCGTCACGTCCCCGGACTTCTCGCCTCGGCTCAACGAGGTGCTGGCCGCCTGGTTCAACCGGGAGGAGATCGTGATCCCGCGCGACATCACCTATCCCCCGAGCAAGACCGTCAAGCAGGTGGAGCAGCAGAACCAGGCCGACATGGTCAACTCGCAGGACAGCGCAATCGCGGCAGGGTTGGCTCAGGCGGGGATCCAGTCGGTCTCCGTCACCATCAGCCAGGTCGAGGCCGGCACCCCGGCCGACGGAGTGCTCGAGAAGGATGACGTGATCACGGCGATCAACGGCACCGCGATCCACTCGGTCGACACCGCGATCACTTCGATCACCTCACTGACGCCGGGCACGCAGGTGTCGCTGGACATCGAGCGAGACCAGCAGCCGCAGACCGTGACGCTGACCACCGAGAAGTCGAAGGACGATCCGTCGAAGTCGCGCATCGGCGTCGGTCTCGGTGAGACCTTCGACCCACCCTTCAAGGTCGACATCACGCTGGGGCAGAACATCGGTGGCCCCAGCGCCGGCACGATGTTCGCGCTGGCCGTCTACGACCTGATCACGCCGGGTGAGCTGACCGGAGGTCGCTACATCGCCGGAACGGGAACGATCACATCGGACGGCACGGTCGGGGTGATCGGCGGCGTCCAGCAGAAGATCGCGGGTGCGTACAAGCAGGGTGCGAAGATCTTCCTGGTTCCCGACGGAGACTGCGCCGAGGCCGCTCAGTCACCGCTCGCGGGCGACATCCAGCTGGTCAGGATCAACACCCTCGACGACGCCGTCAAAGCGCTCGAGGCGATCGACGCCGGCAACGGCTCGACGGTGACCGCATGTTCGTGAGAGTGCAGTGAGGGACGACGTGGTGACCAGTGGGACCGCAGGTGAGTTGTCGGAGCCGGCGCTCGGTCTGCGCATCGCCGTGGTCGAGGTGGAGCGTCATGCCAGTGCGTCCGGATGGGACCAACCACCGCGTCTGTTCGCCCTGGTCCGCACTGCTGCCCTGGCGGTCGCTGAGCCGGACCTCGCGGTCGAGCTGGGCGTGCACGACGGCACGGCCGATGTCTTCACCCCGGTCGAGCAGGAACTCGACGAGGGTCCGGAATCGTTGGAGGAACTGTTGGGCCGTATCGAGTGGCCCGACACTGTCGATGGCGCGATGGTCGTCATCGAGAGCGTCGCCCTGCCACCGGAGGTCGAGGAAGCTGTTCCCGAGGATGCGGAAGCAGCAGCGCAGTTCGCTGCCGACCATGCCGAACGCGAGGACGTCCGGATCGTGGCAGGCGTGCTGCGGTCGGGCGAGGCGCACTGCGTCCTCCGACTACGATCGCACGACTCAGACGACGCCTTGCTGCACGGATCGGACGTCGCGCCGGGCCTGGTCTCAGCGTTGCGTGAGACTCTGGTGTAGTTGGTCCAGTCCGTCGGACCCAGGGGGATCGCGATCGACGCGACCTCACCGTAGGGATGTACGACCTCAGCGCAGGGATAGAGGAGTCACGTGAGCGACATGTTCGACGAGGAGTCCAGGCCCGAGCCACCGCCTCGTCGCCAGCCCTCGCAACGACCGCGGGCGCTGCTCCCGACGCTGGGCATTGCCATCGCCCTGGTCGTCCTGTTCTCGGTGTTCGTCGAGGTCTGGACGAACCGGCTGTGGTTCACCTCGCTCGGGTACGGCGGCGTGTTCACCACCGTGCTCTGGACCCGTACGGTGCTGTTCCTCATCTTCGGGCTGTTGCTGGCGGGCGTCACGGTGGGCAGCGCCCTGCTGGCCTACCGGCAGCGTCCGATCCTGTTCAACGACGGCTACCGCAACCCGACCGTCGAGCGCTATCAGGACACGATCGACCCGCTCCGGCACTGGATCCTGATCGGTCTCGGCATCGTGATGTTCCTGTTCGGCGGCGCGAGCGCATCGGGCCACTGGAAGACCTACCTGCTGTGGCGTCACCAGCAGTCCTTCGGCCAGGGCGACGTGTACTTCAACAAGGACATCGGCTTCTTCGTTTTCGAGTACCCGTGGTTCCGTTTCCTGGTCAGCTTCGGCTTCACGATGCTCGTGCTCGCGATCATCATCGCGGCCGGCACGCACTACCTGTACGGCGGAATCCGGATCGGCGCGAAGCGTGACCGGTTCTCGCATGCGGCGCAGGTCCAGCTCTCCGTCCTGCTCGGCCTGTTCATGCTGGTCAAGGCCGTCGCGTACTGGCTGGACCGGTACGGCCTGGCGATCTCCGACGGAAACCTCTTCACCGGGGTGTCCTACACCGACGCGAACGCAGTGCTGCCGGCCAAGAACATCCTCATCGTCATTGCGCTGATCTGCGCTGCGCTGTTCTTCGCCAACGTCATCAGGCCCGGTTGGATGCTGCCGGTCCTCGGACTCGGGCTGCTCGTGCTCTCGGCGGTTCTCATCGGCGGGATCTGGCCGGCCATCGTGCAGCGCTTCCAGGTCAAGCCGTCCGAGGCCGACAAGGAGGCGAAGTACATCGCGATGAACATCGAGGCCACGCGGTCGGCCTACGACATCGCCGACATCGAGCCGGTGAGCTATCCGGGCAAGACGAACGACACCCCCGAACAGCTGCAGAAGCTTGCCCAGGGCCTCCCGGGCGTTCGCCTCATCGACCCCAAGCTGGTCGCGCCGGCCTTCGAGCAGCTGCAGCAGCAGCGCGGTTTCTACAAGATGCCGGACGTCCTCGACGTCGACCGGTATGCACTGGACGACGAGAGCCAACCGCAGGACGTGGTCATCGCGGCTCGCGAGCTCAACCTCGAGGGGCTCCGGCCAGACCAGCGCAACTGGACCAACGACCACACCGTCTACACCCACGGCTACGGCGTGGTGGCCGCGTACGGCGACAAGCGTGGTCCCGTCGGCGAGCCGGTCTGGGCCGCGAGTGGGCTGCCGACCGCCGGGGCGCTGGGAGACTTCCGGCAGCAGGTCTACTACGGCGAGAGCGAGCCCAACTACTCCATCGTGGGTGCCCCGAAGGGTGCCACGCCCGTCGAGCTGAACATCCCGGCGACCGGGACCGGCGCGGGCGGTTCTGACGAGACCTCGACCTACGACGGGCTGGGTGGTGTGCCGATCGGGTCCACCTTCAGCCAGATGTTGTACGCCGCGAAGTTCTGGGACTCGTCGATCCTGCTGTCCGGACGCGTGAACTCCGAGTCGAGGGTGATCTATGACCGGAACCCGCGCCAGATGGTCGAGAAGGTCGCGCCCTGGCTGACGGTCGACTCCGACACCTACCCGGCGGTCGTCGACGGCAAGCTCGTGTGGATCCTGGACGGCTACACGACGACCTCGGACTACCCCATGTCCAACACCGTCGACCTGAGCGACACCACGAGCGACTCGTTGACGACGCAGGCGGCGGTGGCGCAGCAGAAGTCCGACAACATCAACTACATCCGCAACTCCGTCAAGGCGACGGTGGACGCGTACGACGGGACCGTGACCCTCTATGAGTGGACGCGGCCGGATGAGCAGGCGGACCCCATCCTGAAGGCGTGGATGGCCACCTTCCCCGGAGCGGTCAAGTCGTACGACGACATCTCCCCTGAGCTGATGGCGCACCTGCGCTACCCGGAGGACATGTTCAAGGTGCAGCGCGACCTGTTGTCGTCGTACCACATCACCGACCCCAAGACGTTCTACGGCGGCTCGGAGAACTGGCGGGTGCCGGCCGATCCCAACAGTGGCAACGCCAAGCAGCCGCCGTTCTTCCTGACGGTCAAGCTGCCGGACGAGGTGCCGGAGTTCTCGCTCACGAGCGTCTACGAGCCAAACAGCCGGCAGAACCTGGCCAGCTTCATGGCGGTCAACGCCGATGCGCAGAGCGACAACTACGGCAACTTCACCGTGCTGGAGCTGCCGAGTGACAACGCCGTCAGCGGGCCGAGCCAGGTCGCGAACGCGATGGAGAACGACGCGCAGGTGTCCGGCGAGCTGCTGAAGTACAAGCAGAACGGGACCACCGTGCAGATGGGCAACCTGCTCACGCTTCCGGTCGGTGACGAGCTGCTGTATGCCCAGCCGGTGTACACCTTGCGCGGCGGGACCGGGACCGGGAGCTACCCGATCCTGCAGTTCGTCGTGCTGTCGATCGGTGACAACGTCGGGATCGGTACGTCGTTCGACAAGGCGTTCGCGAGCGCGGAGGGCCTGCCCGAACCTGGGACGGCCCCGCCACCCACGGACAACAAGCCACCCCCGGACAACAAGCCACCGAGCAGCGAGACGCCCGAGCAGCAGGTCTCGCGCTACCTGGAACAGGCGCAGAAGTACTTCAACCGCGCCCGCGACGCGCTGAACACTGGCGACCTCGGCGAGTACCAGCGGCTGAACGCCAAGGGTGCGCAGGCGCTCAACAAGGCCATCGCGGCCCGCGAGCGCGCCGCCGGCCCGGGTGGTCCGTAGATCACCGCGGTGGTGGCTGAGTAGAGTCGCCGACGTCACAAGAGGTCGATTTGATCTGTCTCGCGCGGCTGCGTAGTGTTGTCCTTCGCAACAGCACCCGACGCGGGGTGGAGCAGTTCGGTAGCTCGCTGGGCTCATAACCCAGAGGTCGCAGGTTCAAATCCTGCCCCCGCTACGAATTTCAGGCTCGGTTCCCTCTGGGGAACCGAGCCTGAAAGCTTTCTAACTTGACTCGGTCATCGCAAAGTCAGTCTTTTCTGACCAATCCTCGAGGTGAGCCTCGGTGAGGCGTACGGCCGGTGGGCACGGCTGGCGAGGTCGCCGCTACGACAAGGCCATGACCACGATGATGAGCGGCGCCTTGCCGGCCACCGCCTCCGCCCTTGTCCTGACCCATCGACGCTGTCGGCATCATGCCGCAGGGCCTGACCGACACCGATGGCGATCGGATCGCTGCCGCCATCGCTTGCGGCCCGCACCGAGTCGACCCGCCGTGTCTACGCCGGGGTCTGGAGCCGCTGGGAGCGCTGGTGTGTCAGCCGCGGCGTCGCGGTCCTCCCGAGTGACCCGCTCGCGGTCTGCGCCTACCTGACCGAACAAGCCGCCGACGGCCGCGCGATGGGCACCCTCGACCTCATCTGCACCGTAATCCGCCATGTCCACCGAATGTGCGACCTGCACAACCCCACCGAGGCACTGGTGGTCCATCAGGTACGCCGCGGGCTGCGCCGCACCTACTGCTCAGGACCCAGACGTCTGGCCCGACCCCTGTCGGTCGAGGAGATCCGCCAAATCGTCGACGGCATCGACCGCACCACGCCCATCGGCATCCGCGACGCCGCGATGATCCTGCTCGGCTACGCCTCCGCGGTGCGCCGCTCCGAGCTCGTCGCCCTCACGCTCGGTGACATCGAGGACAAGCCCGGCGGCCTGATGCTCCACATCCGACGGTCCAAGACCGACCCCGAAGGCCACGGCGCGGTGGTCGGCGTCGCTCACGGACAGCACGCGGCCACCGATCCCGTCGCAGCCCTCAACGCCTGGCGCGACATCCGAGGCGCAGCTCCCGGTCCGGCGTTCACCCGCATCTGGGGGAGCACCATCAGCCTGCAACCGCTCAGGGCACACGTCCCCGCCCGGATGCTCCGCGCCCGCGCCGAAGCCGCCGGACTCGACGGCACCCGGATCACCGCCCACTCGATGCGCGCCGGCCACGCCACCACCGCCGCCCTCGCCGGTGTCCCACTCGACCGGATCGCCGCCCAGACCAGACACAAGGACCTCTCCGTCCTCGTCAACCGCTACATCCGACCCCTCGGAGCGCTCGCCACCGGGTCCAGCAAGGACCTCGGACTGTGAGCAGCGGTGGGCAGTGACTGCGGGGCTACCGGTCGCTGAGCCGCATCATCACCCGGAGCATCTGCCCCTTGGTGGGTGGCTTGGGCAGCGGTGCAGTCGCCTCGGCGGCGAAGGCCTGCAACAGGTAGCCCACCAGGCGCCGGCAAGCGTCCGGAGCCGCGTCGCGGGTGGCTGTGACGACTCCGGCATTGGCCATGAGGATCAGTGGCACGTCCTGGTGGACGAAGTCCTTGCGGAGCCGACCGGTGGCCTGCGCTCTCTCGATAAGCTCGGTCAGTGCGTGGGCGGCGCGGTCCCGCTCGGCCTCGCGTCTCTTGGCGGTGGGGAAGGTGAGCGTGAGGACGTCGGCGAAGCCGTGGTCGTCGGCCTGCATCCGGCACACCCGCTCGATGTAGCCGCAGAAGCCATCCCAGGCGTCGGGCGCCGCGAGGGGCTTCCACGGCCGCGGCGAGGTAGGCGGCCATCTTGTCGGCGAAGACCGCACCGACGAGGTCGTCTCGGGTGGGAAGCGACGGTGAGCGCCGCACCGTCGGTGAGTAACTTCGCCGTGCGCGGCTGCGTCAGAGGACGTCCCGCTTCGGGGTCAGGCGGAGGGCAAGGAGGACCGCCACGGCGGTGTACGCCGCGAGAAGAAGAGCGGCGGCGGACGCGGACAGCAGCTTCCCGTCCGGGTCGATGGACGGGCCCATCTGTAGGAGCACGAAGGTCGTCGCCCCGGGCATCCACCGGCCCACCTCAGGATAGGCAGTGATGACGAGCTGCTCGAGGGCCAGCATCCACACCAGCACGGCCACGACCGCGGTGATCTGGTTGCGCACCAGTGCGCCGATCGCGACGCCGATGACGCCGAACACCGGCAGCACGACGAAGCCGGCCGCCGTCATCATCCAGAACGTCGCCCCGAAGCTCACCTCGCCGCCCCGGAAGCCGATCAACGCGACACTGAGTGGCACCGAGACCATGAGGGTCAACGTGGTGACCACGCCACCCACGAGCGCCAGGGTCACCCACTTCGCCACCAGGATGCGGATACGCCGAGGCTCGACCAGGTACGTCGAGGTGACGGTTCCGTACCGGAACTCCTGGGTGAAGGCGACCCCGCCGAGCAGGAGCATCAGGACGAGCGGGGCCCCGAAGCTGTTGCCGACGGCGACAGCCAGGAGACGCGGGTCGTCGAGGGAGACCGGCACGTTCTCGGCGCCCTCCTTCGGGATGGTCAGTGCGGCCGTCCACGGGACGAAGGCCAGCGTCGCGAGCAACAGCGCTACCTGTGTCCGCGTGGAGCGGATCTTGAGCTGCTCCGCAAGGATGAGCGCCTTCACGAGGTCACCTCCTGGGTCGGTTCCGGTTGCGCGACGTGCTCGCCGTCCTGGATGAGCCGGAAGAATGCCTGTTCGAGGTCCGCCGTTCCCTCCAGGCGGTGCAGCACCAGGCCGTGCGCCGCCGCGATCTCTCCCACCCGCTCGGGTGGCGCGTCGACGGCGAGCCCCTCGTCCGTGAGCCGGTAGGCATGGCCCGCGGCGTCGAGCGCCGCGCCGAGCCGGTCCGGGACGGGGGTGCGCACCCGGGATCCGACCCCAGCCTCGGCGCGGAACTCGGCCAGCGTCGACGAACGGAGCAACCTGCCCTGGGCGAGCACGAGCACGTGGTCGGCGGTCAGCTCCACCTCGCTCAGCGCATGGCTGGACAGCAGCACCGTCCGACCTTCGTCCGCGAGCCGACGTAGGTATCCGCGGAGCCATCGCACCCCCGGGGGGTCGAGGCCGTTGGTCGGCTCGTCCAGGACGAGCACCGACGGGTCGCCAAGCATCGCGGCGGCCAAGCCCAGTCGCTGGCGCATCCCGAGGGAGTACTCGCCCACCCGTCGCCGCGCGTCCCCGGCGAGCCCGGTCTCCTCCAGAACCCGCTCGGGCGCCTCGCGCGGCAGCCGCGCCGCGGTCGCGAGGATGCGCAGGTGTGCCAGCGCCGTACGCCCGGGGTGACAGCCGGACGCCTCGAGCAGCGCGCCAACCTGACGCACCGGATCGGTCAGCTCGTCGTACCGCATGCCGCCGAACGTCGCGGTCCCGCTGGTCGGTGCCACAAGTCCCAGGAGCATCCGCAGGGTAGTGGTCTTGCCGGCGCCGTTCGGTCCGAGCAGGGCGGTCACCTGACCCGGCAGTGCCACGGCGGTGACGTCATCGACGGCGACGAAGTCGCCGAACGCCTTGGTCAGGCCGTGCCACTCGACGGCACGTGCCCTCATTCCTCTGCTCCGACGCCGAAGCGACCCAGGAGCAGCGCCACCGACAGGACCATGACCCAGATCCAGAAGGCGGTGAACGGGACGAACGCGTAGCCCTCGGTCCAGACGGCTCGCGCGAGCACGGACCCGGCACCCGCGATGAGGGCCCACCAGCCCAGCCAACGCGGCAGGTCGCGGCTCGTGAGGACGATGAGCCCGGTGCAGATCCCGACGGCGCCAGCGGCGACCCAGCTGTTCGCGAACGAGAGGTTGCCGAGGTCGAAGGCGTAGCGCGCGATCTGGGGATCGATGTCGTCTGAGCGGTACGCCGCGGCGTCCCACGACGCGATCTGGCCCGACACGACACTGACGACGCCGGCGCCGGCGAGGAAGACCGAGCGCCACGGGAGCTCGCCCTCGTAGCGTCGCAGCAGCAGGGCGAGCCCGAGGGTGAACCAGAGCATCGCGATCAGTCCGACTGCGGTCGCGAACGAACTGAGCGCTCCGAACGTGTCGTCGAGCGACCGGAAGAACTCGACCGTCTCGGCGGCGTCACTGTCCATGGCGGCGCTCTGGTAGTCGTTGGCGAGCGAGGTCCCGAGCACCACTACCAGGGTGAGCAGGCCGGCCGCGCCGGTGATGCGGGCGAGATTCCTACGCTGCTCGGTGGACGCGACCGCGTACGAGTCGTTGAGCTGGGTCATCGGGATCCTCCGTCGGTGCGTGTCTGGTCACCTCGACCGTAGGGTCGCGCGGTCGTGCCCCACATCAGCGCCAGCACTCATTCGGAGTGCAGTGCTCGCACCTTTGCGCGGGCGCTCCTGGCGAGAGGAAGATCGGTGCGTGGCGCTTCTCAGACTCCGACCCATCCCCGGCGTCCTGCTCGCGCTCACCGCGCTGGCCGAGGTTGCTGCGGTGCCGCTGTCGTGGGGTCTCGAGCCCGCGTGGGACACGCTGCTACTCGCTGTGTCCTCTACCGTGACGAGCGGGGCAGGAGCACTGATCCTGAGCCGCCATCCCCGCCATCCCATCGGCTGGCTGCTCATCGCGCAGGGTGTCGTGGCCGCACTCGCCGGCGATCTTGCTCAGGGGTGGGGGCGGCGTGCGGCCGAGCAGGACTGGCCGCTCGGACCGCCGGCCGAGCTCGTCGCGGCCGGGAGCTGGCTACCGACGGCGCCGCTCGCCGTCGCCGTCCTGCTCCTCTTCCCGACCGGACGTCTGCTCGCACGGAGATGGTCGCTCGTGCTCGGCCTGAGCGTCGTCGGAGTGCTGGCCGCCGAGCCCGGCTGGCTCTTCAACCCGGAGGCCGGCAGCGAGTACGTCGCAGGGCGCAACCCGTATGTCGTGGACTGGCTGCCGACCGACGTGATGTTCGTCGGCGGGTTCGCGGTGATCGGGGCATCGCTGCTCCTCGCCCTGGCGGCAGTCGTGCTCCGGTTCCGCACCTCGACCGGCGTCGAGCGGCTGCAGCTGAAGTGGTTCGTCCTCGCCAGCGGGGCCATGGCCGTCGGGCTGCCGCTCGCGGGCGCGTTGTGGTGGGTGACTCCGGTGGTGCACGTCATCCCGGCGGTGGTGGTCACGCTCTGGCCGATCGCCATCTGTGTGGCGATCCTGCGCTACCGGCTCTACGACGTCGACGTGCTCATCAGCAGGACCTTCACCTACGCCACGCTGACGGTCCTGCTGGGCGCGGTGTTCGCCTGGACCGTGGTCGTCCTCGGCGCGGTCGTCGGTCGCGACTCGGTCTGGGTGACCGCGGCGGCGACGCTGGTCGCCGCCGCGGTGTTCAAGTTCCTGCACCGTCGAGTGCAGGAGCAGGTCGACCGGCGCTTCCGCCCCCACCACCACGACGCGCTGAGCGTGATCACCGCGTTCGTCGACGACCTGCGCCACGACCAGGCCGAGCCCGAGGAGGTAGCGGACGCACTGCGTGCGGCGATGCGGGACCCGACCCTAGAGCTGCGGTTCGTGCTGCAGGGCGACGAGCCGCCCGTCGACGAGTCCGGACGGCCGGCCGCGGATGCCGGCCGGGCTCGCGAGAGGGTGCCCGTGCTGCGCGGCGGGACAACCTTGGGTGAGGTCTTCTGGTCGCCACGCGGTGACGGCGACCGTGCCCTGCTGCCGCCGGTCATCGATGCGGCGTCGATCGCGATCGAGATGGCCCGTCTTCGGGTGGAGCTGCGGCAGCGCCTGGACGAGGTCGACGAGTCTCGCGCTCGCATCGCGGCTGCCGCCGACGACGAGCGCAAGCGCCTGGAACGCGACCTGCACGACGGCGCTCAGCAGCGGCTGGTCTCGATCGGCCTCGCACTCCGGCACGCCCAGCACGAGCTTGCCGGTCGTCCAGAGGAGGCGCGTCGGACGCTGGACGGTGCCGTGGTGGAGATCAGCGCCGCGATCGAGGAGCTCCGCTCCCTGGCGCAGGGACTGCGCCCGACGTTGTTGCAGGCAGGTCTCGGTCCAGCCCTGCGCGAGCTGGCCAGCCGGTCGCCGGTGCCGGTCGTCGTGTCCGCGACCAGCGACCGGTTCCCGTCGGACGTCGAGACCGCGGCGTACTTTGTCGCCTGCGAGGGGCTGACCAACGCGGTCAAGCACGCCCGCGCGGGGGAGGTGCGGCTCGAGGTGGCACGCCGGGACTCGACGCTGGTCGTGAGTGTCGCCGACGACGGTGTAGGCGGCGCCGCCATGGGGCGCGGGTCCGGGCTCACCGGGCTGTCCGACCGCGTCGCCGCACGAGGCGGGCGACTGCTGATCGAGAGCGTTCGCGGCGACGGCACCACCCTCAGTGCGGAGCTGCCGTGCGTGTCGTGATCGCCGAGGACCAGGTGCTGTTGCGGGAAGGGCTCGCGCGCCTGTTCGTCGACGGCGGCCACGAGGTGGTCGCCACCGTCGGCGACGGTGACACCGTGGTCGAGGTGGTGGACCGGGAGGTCCCGGACCTGGTCGTGGTCGACATCCGGATGCCACCGACCTACACCGACGAGGGCGCACGGGCAGCCCGGACGATCAAGGACCGACACCCGGGCGTCGGCGTCCTCGTGCTCTCGCAGCACATCGAGGCCACGCAGGCGGTCGACCTCGTGGGCCGGCCCGGCTTCGGCTACCTGCTCAAAGACCGGGTCCTCGAGGTCGGGGAGTTCCTCACCACCGCGATCCGGGTCGCCGCCGGTGGATCAGCGCTCGATCCCACGGTCGTCAGCACCCTGGTGCACGCGACGAACGGCGGCCCGCTGGCCCGACTCTCCGAACGCGAGCGACGGGTCCTCGAGCTGATGGCCGAGGGACTCACGAACACCGGGATCGCGCAACGACTGGTGCTCAGTGAGCGCACCGTCGAGGCACACGTGCGGCACGTGCTGCTCAAGCTGGACATCCCGGAGAGTGACGAGGGCAACCGCCGAGTGCTCGCAGTCCTGACGCACCTGCGGACCGTGCACGACTGGACCTGAGCTTGGCCCGGTCTGTCGCGGGTTTGGTTTAACCGCAGAGGCCCCGAGGCCCGGGGCCTCTACTGGCCGCAAATGGAGTAAGTCGAGTAGTTTACGACCTAAATGTCGTAAGAGTGTCGGAACCCGATGACCCGTCAAGCTTCCTACCGGCCAACCGGATCCGTAGTCCAGAAAAGCTTGAAGCCGAGCATGTGCGGGATGGCCGCGATCAGCTCGTCGGGGTTCAGTATCGCGAGTGTCATGCTCGTCCTGTGTGAGCCCGATGCCACCCGCGTCACCGGCGGATTCGACCGGTCATCAGAACGTCATCGGAAAGGACGGGCAACGGTTCCGAGACGTTCCGATACAGTTGAAGCCGTCCGATGGGGAACCTCCTCAACAACCCGAGGCTTCCCAGAGGGACCCGAGGTTTGAGGTAGCCCGGGACAGGCCTCCGATCTTGTCCAGAGGTCGCAGGTTCAAATCCTGCCCCCGCTACAAATTCAGGCCCTGGCCTGCGGAAACGCATGGTCAGGGCCTGAATATTTTGAACCGCGTCATCAAAAAGTCATCTCGGCACAGCGTTCAACCACTACATCCGACCCGCTGAAGCGCTCGCGATCACCACCAGCCGGGATCTCGGCCTCTGATGAATAAGCTCGATGGCCCATGGGCGGCGTGACACCCCGATCGCGCGAAGGCTAACAATCCGCACAGGCTGCACTTCCGCCGGGGCGGTCATGCTGCCGTGCCCAGGATTTCGCATGCTGCCGAGCAGGACTCGGCGCGCGCCTCGACACCGACCGTGGCGGAGGCTGCCCGGCCGGAGCACAAGTCTCACAAGCTGCCCGGTCGAGCCGATGGCGGTAACGGCGACGGGCCGATCAGTGGTCTCGGACAACTGTTTGCAGGACACGCTGGACGGAAGCAACTGAGTCATCGAGTGCGTCTTGGTAGATGTTGTGGCCTGAGCCCTCCGCTACGTGGACGGTGCCCTGCGGGGTGAGCTCGGCGAACGCGGCTTCGTCGGTGCCCCATTGGGTTTCCACGCTGGCACTCCACACCTCGCGCGCGGCGTAGACGGCGGGGTCGTGCAGAAGGATCTCGAACGGGATGTTCGGCCACTTGATGATCTGTTCCACCTGGTCGGCACTCGTCGCTCCGTCCCACTCGGGCCTGAACTCCGCGTCGTCGAACATGCGCGCGAAGGAAGCGACCGTCGGATCGAAGAGGACG
The DNA here is from genome assembly GCA_963750495.1 of uncultured Actinomycetota bacterium. Taxonomy (GTDB): domain Bacteria; phylum Actinomycetota; class Actinomycetes; order Propionibacteriales; family Nocardioidaceae; genus JANLYC01. Next base: position 192,785 of record CAVVQV010000007.1, on the reverse strand, counting down.
ACCCCGGCGACATCGGCGGGGTGCTCGCCGACGTAGAGGCGCGTGGTCAGCCCGGCGACGCTGTGGCCAACCAAGATCACCGGCAGCGGCACGTCGGCGGCGCGCAGTGTGCCGGCGAGCGAAGATACGGCCTTGGCTGCAGTCATCATCGGCTCACCCGTGGAGTGGCCGATGCCGGGGTAGTCCCAGGCGCAGGTCCGGACATCTGGTCCCAGGGAGTCGCGGAGCTCATCCCAGGTAGTGGTCGTGAAGCCCATGCCGCCAAGGAGAACGAGGGTGGGGGAACCGGCGCCTTGGCACTGTAGGTGGGCCGTCTCGCCGTCGACCTGGTACAGGTCGCCGGGCCGAGCGGCCGGGGTGGCCGGAGTCTCGGTGCATGCCGTCAGGAGGAAGGCCAGGCACGCCACCGACGCCAAGCAGGCAAGGAACCGTGCACCGAGGCGTGAATGTCTCTGCGGTGTCGTGGGCGTCATGGCTCGAGTGCCCGGAGGAGGTCGCCGGTGCGGAGCTCGCGGCTGTCCCCCCACGGCCAGGGGCCGCCCCGGGTGATGTCGACGTTGCGGAACAGCATCGGGTAGGTGCGGTCAGCATTGCTGGGCGCCGGGGAGTCCTGGACCTGCATGTGCAGGTGCGGCTCGTTGGAGTGGCCGTTGTTGCCGACCGCGGCGATGGGCTGGCCTTGCTGTACGACGTCACCGACGTCGACGGTCACGCTGCTCTGCTGGAGGTGGGCCATGGACACGTAGCGACCGTCGCCGATGTCGATGACCATGTGGTTTGCCTGGTCGCTGTTGGTGCCCGGTGGGTTGTCTGCATAGCCGTCAGTCACCTCCACGACCAGGCCATCGGCTGGCGCCAGCACTGGCCAGCCGAAACCCGGGTAGTCGCTCAGCGGCGCGTCGGCCCCTCCGGTGTGAGTGCGTCCGTTCGCTCCGAGGAGAACGAAGTCGACAGCGTTGCTCTCGTTCGGGGAGTGTCCGTTGAGCAGGACGCTATGGCCTCCGTTGAGGACGAACCACTCGCCATCCAGGGGGGACTCGAGTACGAATCCGTCGCTGCGGGAGTGGGAGACCTGGACGAGTTGCAGGGCGAGATAGCCCGACAACAGCGCCACGACCGCGTTGATGGCCAGGTACACGCGCCGGCGCGGGGCGAGCGCCAGCGCGGCCAGCAGCACCAGCCCGGCCGCGAAAGCCGCGAGCAGGACGTTGAAAGCGGCCCCGCTCAGAGAGAACCCGATCCGGGCGAAGTGCGTGCCGCCGGCGGCCACAACACCAGCGAGGAGCACGCAGCACAGCCAGATGTTGAGAGCCTGCACGAGGTGGGGTCGCACCTCTCCACGGTGCGGGTGGCGGAGCAGCCCGAATTCGAGCCCTCCGCGCCGGGCGCTCAAGACCCGCCTGGCGGCCAGGAGGAGCGGCAGTATCAGGCACGCCGCGGCCAGCATGGTGAAGCTCTGCCCGAGGGCGTAGGTGAGATTGACGAACACGACCAGGCCCCAGACAGCCACGACGAGGCTCCGCTTGGTTACCGCGAGGGTACGGTGGGAAGCAGCGTCATCCCCGTGGTCCTGGAGAGCGAGCGGCAAGGCGATCAGTGCTCCACCGATCAGCAGGTGCACCGTTTCGGTCAGGTCGAGATGCCACAGCCAGAACCAGGCAAAGGCCACCACCATGGCAGCGGCCACCCCCAGGTTGCGTCGGGTCAGGATGACAAAGCGTGTGTGGCGGTCGTCGTCGGGATGGGTGCTGAGGACGATCAGTAGTCCGAACGGAATGAGCCCGTCCGGGCCAAGGGCGAGCAGGGCAGCAACGAACACGGTGGTGGCCACTACGAGCATCAGGCGCCGTGGGCCGACGCCCCGTCGTCGGCGTGGCTCGGCGCTCGGTTCTAGGTCCGGGTCGGCGAGATGGATGCCGTGTGTCGTCATGGGTTAGCTCCTGACGCTGTAGTGGGCCCGCACGAGCTCGCCGACCTGCGCGGGCGCCTTGGCCGGGGACTCGGCGTCGAACGGCGGTTCGGGGTCTGCATCGGCAAAACTCGCTGGTGACCTGCGGCTGGCAGGGTTCGCGGCAACCTCGCTCGCGATGCTACTTGACCTCGGCCCGCAGCACCCGGATCAAGCCGAGCACGAACGGCAGGACGACCCAGATGAGGTTGCTGGTGCCGATCTGCGCCCACTGCTGGTTGGTCAGGTTGTCGGCGGTGAAAAGCGGCGCCTGGGAGGCCCACAGGTCGATCCAGGGCTGCACGTCGCTCAGGGGCTTCCACAGGGAACCGACAATGTTGAGCGCGGTGGGGAACACGAAGTAGCTGACGATCGCTGGCGCCGAGCTGAGGAACAGTAGGCCGAACGCCAGTCCCTGGAGGATCCCGGTGATCTGCAGGATGCCGAACTTGCCGAGCTCGTCTGGCCCGAAGTGGGCGAACCCGTCTGGGGTTCCGCTGATCACCGTGGCGAGCGAGGCGAAGCCGACACTGAGGATGACCGCGGCGACGCCGGCGGCCAGTCCGGCGAGGACCTTGGCGGTCAGCACTCGCCCGCGGAGGGGGACGAGAGTGAAAGACACGAGACCGGTCCGTTGGCTCCACTCGCTCGTCACGAGCAGGATCCCCAGCACGGGCAGCAGGAAGCCCTGCGGGCCAAGGGTCGCCCCCATGAAGTGCAGGAAGGTCCGTTCGGAGGCGTCTGCCGTGACGTAGTAGATGGCGACGATGACCACTGTGATGGCGGCCAGCCCGATGAGCAGCCACATTCCCGATCGGGTGTCGGCCATCTTGCGCAGCTCGACCTTGATGAGACGAGACATCGGGATGGGTGCGTCGGCCGGGGACTCCGCTGTGCGTGTTGAGCCCCGCTGGGTCGGGACGAGCTCGGTCGTGGTGGTCATGCTGCTACTCCTTCGCGCTGGGTTTCTGAGGTGAGCTGTAGGAACAGGTCCTCGAGTCCGGCGCCCTCAGCGGGGCGCAGCTCGTCGAGAGGGATGCCGTGGGCAGCGGCCACGGCTCCGACCTGTCGGGGGGCGACGTCGCTGCGCAGTCCCCGGCCTGAGACCGAGGTGCAGATACCAGCCGCATCGAGGGCGGCGGCGAGGTCGTCGTGCTGGTCCGACTCGACGTAGCTTCCGCGCGGCTGCAGCAGTTCCTCCTTGCTACCTTGCGCGACGATCCGGCCCTTGCCGATCAGGACGAGGTCGTCGGCGATCTTCTCGACCTCGTACAGGAGGTGGGAGGAGAGGAGCACCGTCCCGCCCTCGGCGGCGTACCCGCGCAGCAGCCCGCGCATCCAGTGGATGCCTGCCGGGTCGAGGCCGTTCGCGGGCTCGTCGAGGATGAGGATCGACGGGTCGCCGAGGAGAGCGTGCGCGATCCCCAACCGCTGGCGCATCCCGAGCGAATAGTCACGCAGCCTGCGGCGCGACTCGCTCGGGCTGAGAGACACTCGCTCGAGCAGGTGATCGACCCGGCTGCGGGACAGCCCCATGGTCTCGGTGCCGATGGTGAGGATCTCCCGGCCGGTCCGACCCGCATGCTGCGCCGAGGCGTCGAGCAGCACGCCGATGTGCCGGCCCGGGTTGGCGAGGTCGCGGTAGTGCCGCCCATTGATCTGGACCCCTCCGCTCGTCGGCGGCGTGAGCCCGACCATGATCCGCATCGTGGTCGACTTGCCGGCGCCGTTGGGTCCGAGGAACCCGGTGACCCGCCCGGACCGGGCGATGAAGGTGACGTCGTCGACGGCGGTGTGGTCGCCGTACCTCTTGGTGACGTGTTCGACGGTGATCATGCGATGGCTCCTGTCGTGAGGCGCTCGACCGACTGGTCGGACGGGATGGGGGTGGCATCGTCAACAGTCAGTCGAGGCAGCATCCGGTCGAGCCAGGCGGGCAGCCACCAGTTGGCATCGCCGAGCAGGGACATCGCGGCGGGCACCAGGACCATCCGGACGACGGTCGCGTCGATGAGGATCGCCGTGGCCAGGCCGAGCCCGAGCATCTTGAGCGACGGTACCGGGCTCCCGAGGAAGCTGAGGAAGACCACGATCATGATCAAGGCGGCGGAGGTGACGACTCGTCCCGTGCCGGCGAGCCCGCGGGCGACCGACTCGGCGTTGTCGCCGGTACGGTCGTACTCCTCGCGGATCCGCGAGAGCAGGAACACCTCGTAGTCCATCGAGAGCCCGAACAGGATCGGGAACATGATCACGACGATGATCGAGGTGATCGGTGTCGGCCCGTCCAGGCCGAGCAGCTGCGCGCCCCAGCCCCACTGGAAGACAACGACGAGCACGCCGTAGGCCCCTCCGATGGACAGCAGGTTCATCAGCGCGGCCTTCAGCGGGACCGCGATGGAACGGAAGACCAGCATCAGGAGCAGGAACGAGACCGCGATGACGAAGCCGATGAACAGCGGGAGGGTGTCACTCAACTGTGCGTTGAGGTCGTCGGTGACCGCGGTGATGCCGGATACGTAGACGTTGCCTGGTATGACGTCCCGCACCCGGTCGATCGTCGCTGAGGTGTCGAGGTCCGCCGGTCCGGTGGTCGGGGTGGCGATGAACACCACGGTTTCCCCGTCGGCCGAGACCTCCGGCTCGCCGACCGACGCGATACCCGGGACCGCCGCGATGTGCGAGGAGAGGGCGCTGACGCCGCCGGCTTCGACGCCGGGCTCGCTGAGGTCGGTGACCACCATCAGCGGTGCGTTGATGCCGACCCCGAACCCCTCGGTCAGCAGGTCGTAGGCCTGGCGGTGGGTCGTGTGCGCTGGGGCATCCCCCGCCGCGGGGAATCCGGTCTGCAGGAAGAACGCCGGCATGGCGATGGCGACGAGGGTGAGGACCGCGCCGACGAGGTAGGGCCATGGGCGGCCGGAGACACGGTGGCCGAAGCGCCACCAGGCGTTCTCCTCCGATGGCTTCGCCGGGCGGTGGCGTCGACCGATGCGGCCCTTGTCGATCCGGTCACCCAGCAGCGCGAGCAGCGCCGGCAGCAGAGTGACCGCCGCGGCGACCGCGAAGAAGACCATGATCGCAGTGGCGAGGCCGATGGAGGTCAGCACGCCGAGCCCGGTGAGGGCAAGCGCCGCGGTGGCGACCATGACGGTGCCGCCGGCGAAGACGACCGCGGCGCCGGAGGAGCCCATGGCGGTCGCCAGGGCGGTCTGGTTGTTCTGGCCGCTGATGCGGCTCTCGCGGTAGCGGGCGATCACGAAGAGTGCGTAGTCGATCCCGACGCCGAGTCCTACGAGCCCGGCGATCGGGATCGCGGACACGGAGACGTCCATCGTGCCCGCCAGAAGGGTGATGCCTCCGACCCCGGATCCGACCGCGACCAGGGAGAGCCCGATCGGCAGGAGGGCTGCGACGAGCGTGCCGAACACCACAAGCAGGACGATCAGAGCGACGAGCAGGCCGATGCCGGTGTGGCTGCTCTTCTCAGCGGGCGCGTTGAGGAAGACCGCGTCCCCTCCAAGCTCGACTCGCAGTCCGTCGGCCTTCATGCCCGACACCGTGTCCGCGAGGACCGCGAAGGCTGGCTTGCCCATTTCGCGCTCGGGCACGTCGAGGGTGAGGACTGCGTAGCCGATCCGTCCGTCGTCGGAGACGGCGCCCGCGCCGGACGGGTCGGTCACCGACTCGACGTGGTCGAGAGCGCTCACGTCATCGAGGACTGAGGCCACTCCACCTTGCTGGTCGGCGAGGGTGGCACCGTCCGCGGCCTCGAAGACGACGAGGGCGTTCCCGTTGGCGGCCTCCGGGAAGTCATCGGCGAGCACCCCCAGGGCGTGATCGCTCTGGCTGCCTTTCGCCGAGAAGTCGTCGGCGAAGCCGCCGCCGCCGGAGGCCAGGAACGCGACGGCCATCAGGACGATGATCCAGCTCGCCAGAGTGCGCCAAGGGTGCCTCGCGCTCGCCATGGCAACGGTCCGGGTGAACCTGTTCATGGTGGTGCCTTTCAGGAGGAGAAGGGTCCGTTGGAGTGCGAAGCTAGGCAGAGATGTGGTGAGCGGTCGTCACCACACGTGGTGAGCGGGAGGATGATTCGCCGTCCTGGTTGGGCCGGCCTCAGACGGTGGCCCGGGTGAGTAGGCGGCCGCGAATCCTGTGCAGCCGAGGCATAAGGCCGTAGATCACGATCGGGACGGCCAGGGTGGCCAGGACGAAGGTCCGCAGGACGCTCGGCAGTTGTGAGAGCTGCTCGCCGAATGCGAGGTTGAGGATCGTGAGCGTCGGGAAGACAGCGATCCAGATCATCAGGGCGAGCTGGTGCTTGCTGGGCGGCGGGACAGGGTTCATGAGACTTCTCCTTGGGTGATGGGTGAGATCGCGTCAGGCCGGGAGGCCCGCGCGAAAGTCGTGGACGGCACGCTGCACGTCCTCCTCGACGAGGTCGTTGTTGATCGCGATCGCCGCCGCCGACCCTTCGCCGGCGGCGGTGATGACCTGGGCGCGTGGGTTGGCTGCGTTGCCGGCCACCCAGACCGCCGGGACGCTGGTCCGGCCTGTCGGGTCGGCGACGACCCAGCCGTTGTCGTGGGTGGCGCAGCCCAGCTCAGTGAGCAGGTCGGCGTTGGGGACGAAGGCAGGGCGGACGAACACTGCGTCACGGCGGACGACGTAGCCGCCCGCGATCTCGACGCCTCGGAGCGCGTCATCCTCGATCACGAGACGAGTGACCTGTCCCTCGACGACACCGATGGCGCGGGCCACCAGTTGCTCACGCTCGTGCGGGGTGAGCATGCCAGTGTGGTTGAAGTAGACGACGTCGTCGGACCACTGGCGGACCAACAACGCGTGCTGGACCGCGTGGGGAGTGCCGCCGAGGACGCCGAGCCGTTGGTCGCGGACCTCGTAGCCGTGGCAGTAGGGGCAGTGCAGCAGGTCGCGGCCCCATCGCTCGCTGACGCCCGGGATGTCCGGAACCACGTCGCGCAGTCCGGTCGTGACGAGGATCCGGCGGGCAACGAGGACATCTTGGGCGCCGACGTGCACCTCGAAGCGAGCGTCATCCGCCTGCGTGATCGAGGTGACCGTGCCGCGGGCGAGATGCCCGCCGTACGCGGCGACCTCGCCCTCGCCGATGACCAGCAGGTCCGTGGGGGGCAAGCCGTCACGCGAGAGGAAGCCCTGCAGGTGGGCGGCAGGCGCGTTGCGAGGCCTGCCGGCATCGATGACCGCTACGGATCGGCGGGCCCGGGTGAGGACCAGGGCGGCGGTGAGCCCGGCGGCTCCACCGCCGATGACGGCTACGTCGTAGGTGTTCATGTCGACGACAGTCGTCGCTCCGAGCCATCCCGACAACGAATGTTGCCAATTCAGGGAATCGACGCTGCAATGGGTCCGTGACCTCATCGTCAGCAGCCCCGATCGCCAACGCCCTGGAACTGGTAGGTCCCCGGTTGCGGACCGTGCGTGAGCAGCGCGGCGTCACGCTGACCGAGGTCGCCGAGAGGACCGGCATCTCGAAGAGCACGCTGTCGCGGCTCGAGAACGGGCAGCGGAAGCCCAGCCTGGAGTTGTTGCTCCCGCTGGCGCAGCTCTACCGGGTGCCGCTCGACGATCTGGTGGGGGCACCGGAGGTCGGCGATCCCCGGATCAGATTGAAGCCCCGCCGGGTCAACGGGCGCACCGTCTTGCCACTCACCCACCCCGGCGGCATCCAGGCGTGGAAGATCGTCATCCCGAAGGGCCAGACGGAGCCGACACTGCGGACCCACCACGGGTACGAGTGGCTCTACGTGTTGAGTGGGCGGATGCGGCTCATCGAGGGTGAACGGGACCTGGTGCTCGAAGCCGGCGAGGCGGCCGAGTTCGACACCCGGCTGCCGCACTGGTTCGGCAGCACGGGCGATGGCCCGGCGGAGGTGCTCAGCATCTTCGGCAGGCCGGGGGAGGGGATGCAGCTACGCGCCGCACTCGGCCAGAGCGGTGGTCGTCCGGATGAGGCGCCCTAGGCTCCGCTCACGGCGCTGGAGGGAGCCACGATGACGATAGCGCTGGTGGAGACCAAGTTCTTCGTTCCCGCCGGGCGCGACGGGCTGTTGGCCCGTCCGCGGCTGGACGTCGCGCCGGGAGGCCGTCGCCAGCGGCTCACGCTTGTGTCGGCGCCGGCCGGCTTCGGAAAGACCACACTGCTCGCCACCTGGCTGGCCGGTGGGCCGGAAACGTCTGCGCCGAGGTGTGCCTGGGTGTCGCTGGACCAGGCCGACCAGAACCCGGAGTCCTTCTGGACCTATGTGCTGACCGCGCTCGAACGTGTCTCGCCCGGCACCGGCGCGGCTGGCCTGGCACTCCTCGGGACCGGCCAGCCGGTCGAGGCGGCACTGGCGGCGGTGCTCAACGAGGTCAGCGTGCTCTCCGATGACATGGGCCTCGTCCTCGACGACTACCACCTCGCCGAGACCCCGAAGATCGCGCCGGGGATGGCCTTCCTGCTCGAGCATCTCCCGCCTCAGTTGCGGCTGGTGATCAGCACCCGCGCAGATCCGGCGCTGCCGTTGGCGAGGCTTCGGGCCCGCGGCGAGCTCGCCGAGGTCCGGGCCGCGGACCTGCGCTTCACCCACGCGGAGACCGGGGCGTTCCTCGCCACCGCGAGCGGCCTCGAGTTGGACGCGTCCGAAGTGGCAGCGCTGGCCGCACGCACCGAGGGCTGGATCGCGTCACTGCAGTTGGCGGCACTCTCGCTGCGCGGTCGCGAGGACCCCTCCAGGTTCATCGCGGGGTTCGCCGGGGACGACCGGTACGTCGTGGACTACCTCGTCGAGGAGGTCCTCGACCGCGAGCCGCCGGACGTCCGCGCTTTCCTCCTCGACACCGCGATCCTTGAGCGGCTCACCGGCCCGCTCTGCGACGCGGTGAACGACACCGCCGGTGGCGCGAAGATGCTCGAGTCCCTCGAGCGCCGCAACCTGTTCGTCGTACCGCTGGACGCGCAGCGGCGCTGGTACCGCTACCACCACCTGTTCGCCGACGTGCTGCGCAGCCACCTGCTCGCCGAACGGCCGGACCATGTCCACGAACTCCACCAGCGGGCGAGCTCATGGTTCGAGGCCGCCGGAGATCCCGTCGCCGCGGTCCGTCACGCCCTGGCCGCTGGCGACGTCGACCGGGCCGCCGATCTGGTCGAACTGGCGATTCCGGAGTTCGCCCGAACCCGCCGGGAGGCGGTGATCCGAGCCTGGGCGGACGAGCTTCCGGGCGGCGCGCTGCGGGATCGTCCGGTCCTGGCCATCCGCCTGGTCGGCGGCTTCATGGCCACCAGCGAGTTCGACGGCGTCGAGGAGCGGCTGCAGCACATCGAGAAGCTGCTCGCGCGGCCGGACGACAAGCTGATCGTCCGGGATCCCGACGAGCTGCCGCGCATCCCCGCCTCCGTGGCGATGTACCGGGGCGCGCTCGCACTCAACGCGAACGATCCGGCCGGTTGCATCGCCTACGCCGCCGAGGCGCAGGCCCGGGCGCGGGATGAGGACCACCTCAACCTGGCGGCGGCGGCGGCACTGTCCGGGCTCGCGTCGTGGGCGACCGGCGATCTTGCGGCGGCACACGCCGGCTACACGACCGCGGTGCAAGGACTCACCCGGGCCGAACACATCGCTGACGTCCTCGGCTGCTCGCTCACGCTGGCGGACATAGAGCTGACCCTCGGCCGGCTCGACGACGCAGAGCGAACCTTGGAGCACGCCCTCGAACTGGCCGACCGGCACGGCCCCGGTAGCTGCGAGGTCATGCGCGGCACCGCCGACATGCTTGTCGCGCAGAGCCGGGTGGCCTGGCACCGCAACAACCTGGACCGCGCCGCCGACCTCCTGCGTCGCGCCGAGGAGCTCGGTGACCCGACGGGCCTCCCGCAACACCCTTATCGGTGGCGCGTGGCCCTTGCGCGGCTCCGCGCAGCTGCCGGTGACCTGCTCGACGCGGTCGAGCTGCTCGACCAGGCCGAGCGCGTCTACGTAGGTGACTACTCACCGCCGGTCCATCCCATTCATGCCACCCGGGCTCGGGTGCTGATCGCGTCCGGGGACCTGGCCGCCGCTCGGGCCTGGGCGCGCGAGCACCGACTCGATGCCGGTGACGAGACCTCCTACCTACGGGAGTACGAGCACCTGACCTTGGCCCGGTTGCTGCTGGCTCAGCACCGGATTGGTGGCGACGCTGAGGCGTTGCCGAAGACTGTCGATCTCCTCGACCGGCTGTTGCTCGCTGCCGAGGCCGACGGCCGTGCTGGCTCCGTACTCGAGATCGACGTGCTGCGTTCGCTCGCCCTGCGCGCGGCCGGCGACGCGGCGGCCGCCCTGACGTCGCTCGAGCATGCCGTGGACCTGGCCGAACCCGACGGCTGGGTCCGGGTCTTCGTCGATGCCGGACCCGCCATGGGGGAGTCGCTCGCAGAGCTCGCGGTACGCCGTCCGGACTCGGGGTTCGTCCGCGAACTGGTGAGCGCCAATGCGCTGGCCGAGGCGCAGGAGGAGTCGGTGGCAGCGACGCCGTCCGCTCCTGCGACCGACGAAAGACTGGTCGACCCACTCAGTGACCGGGAGCTCGACGTACTCCGCTGGCTCGGGTCCGACCTCGACGGCCCGGCTATCGCGCGCGAGTTGGTCGTCTCGCTGAACACCGTGCGGACCCACACCAAGCACATCTACGCCAAGCTCGGCGTCAACAACCGGCGCTCCGCCGTCACTAGGGCCCACCAGCTGGGACTCCTCGCCCGCAGCCCCCGTCGCTGATGAGACCGTGACGCTCCCGCGAGATCACCATGAGAGTCACCACATGATGTGACGACCGATCACCGTGCCTGCTCCTAGCTTCTGCATGTGAACAGCGACGCCTCCGACCAGCCGGGCTGGTACGAGATCACCATCCGAGGTCGACTCGACGAACACTGGTCCGACTGGTTCGACGGCATGTCGATCGATACGACCCAGGCCGGCATCACCGTCATCCGCGGCCCCGTCCTCGACCAGGCCGCACTGCACGGGCTGCTCGCCCGGCTGCGGGATCTCGCAACGCCACTCGTCTCGGTCCGGTCGATCGCGGCGCCGCCCACCACCTCCACGGACCAGTCATGAGGGGTCAAGGGTCTGCCGGGTGGCAGGTGTCGGTTGTCTTCATCGGCTTGAGCCTTATCCCGCTGACCGCAGGCACTCTTCGACTGGTCGAGCTCGCCGGCGTCCCCGAGGTCATTCCGTCCGACCCCCGCTTCCGAGGCTTCCCAATCGCTCTGGTCCCTGTCCGCACCGACGCGACGGAGAGCGTGCTCGCTGTTGGGTGCTGTCAGCCGCCGGGGAGGGCGTCGGTCCCACGCCTCGTTCGGCATCGCAAACGATGAGATCGGGTGGGTCTACCCCGAGTGAGCACGTTGACACCTGGTCCTGCACCCGTCCCGGGAAGTCACCTCTTCCGTGGGCTCGTCGCTCGGCGCCTCGCAGGTTTCGGCTCACTAGCGGCAGGCCTCGACCTAGATGGTGCACGAGGACCCGCGAGGATGCCTGGGCGTCGGGAGCCGAGGACGTGGTGACCATCTTGCGAACGTCCCAGCCGACACACTCGGTGTCGGTCGCCCGCTCCTCCTGGCTCGGCGAGGCGGTCAGAGCCGCGAACCTCTCGAACTCAACCAGGGCAAGGACGCGGGCTTCCTTGCGGTTGATGCGGGTGACACAAGTCGGGCTCGCGGTGCTCATCGGGGGGGCTGAAAGCAGAACAGCTTGGACACGGCAGCGCAGTTGGGTCGTTGTGGTCGAGCCGCGTCGCGCAGGTGGGCTCCCGCGTAGACGGTCCTGGGTTCGGTGCAGTGACCGATGTTTACCGATAGGCCATTCCTTGACGGTTTGTCCCTGCGGGAGTATGTGCGTGGTGTGAGTGAGTTTGACGTTCATCAACACGGCGAGGACAGCTGCGGCAGGAAGCTCTTCACCACCGACTACATGTGGTCGGTTCACCAGGCGGTGCTGGCGTGCTCCGAGGTGGCACCGTTCGCCGAAAAGGTGGTCATCGTCCAGGGTGCGTTCATGGTTCGCGCCGGTGGCGGAGCGAAGGCGTCGAATGGTTACCACGACGCGGGCGGTTGCCTGGACTACAGAACCTGGAACCTGACCGATGACGAGAGCGAGGCGTTCGTTCGGGCGTGGCGCAGCCGTGGAGGTGCTGCTTGGCGACGGGACAATGCGCTACTTCACGGAGGTATGGACGAGCACTGTCACGTCACTCTCGGCTCGGACTCCCCTCTGAGCGATGGTGCGAAGGAATCCTGGCAGCAGTATCTGGACGGGGACAACGGACTGTCGGGGAACTCGCATGGCCGCGACTACGAGCGGCGACCTGTCCCGCTCGTCACTGAATACAAGCCAGAGGAGGATGACATGCAACTGACCGACAAGCTGGGCGCCGGCGACGACTCCGCCACTGTTCAGGACGCGCTCCGCGCCGCTCTGCACACGCAGAAGGCACTGTTCGCGTTTCGGAAGAACATGGCAGCACGCGATGCCGTCATCGTCGACATGCTGACCGAGCTGCAGAACGGCGTGGAGGATGCGCCATCGAAGGCGCAGCTCAAGCGCATCAGCACGCTCCTGAAGCAGGAGATGGCCGACGGCCCCACGTGAGCGGTACATGCGTGCAGCGTGGTCATGTTCGGCGACCCTCAGCAGGCCGTGGCGCGGTAGGTAAGGATGACGATGCCGCTATCGAGGGTGGTCGTATCGGCGAGGTCGAAGCCGCCTGACGAGCCGGGTCTGTAGAGCAGGTCCGTGGTGCTGCCGGTGCCGACGAAGAACGGATGCACCCATAGCCGTAGCTCGTCGAGCAGACCTGCGGACATGAGGGCGTGGGACAGCGAGCCGAAGCCATATTGCACGATGTCAGATCCTGGCTGCTGCTTGAGATCGCGGATGCTGTCGATCGGATCCTGGTCGATGACGGTCGTGTTGTTCCATTGCGGGTTGGTGAGCGAGGTCGAGACGACGTACTTCGGCAGCGCGTTGATGCGGTCGCTGAAGGGATCGCCGGATTGTGTAGACCACACGGGGGCAAAGGCGTGATAGGTATGCCGGCCCATCAGCACCGCGTCACAGCCCTCCAGTAGTTCCAGCTGGACCTTGCCGCCTGCGTCGCTGAAACCGCCTGTCGACGGCCAGTCTTGTGGGTTCTCGATGACACCGTCGAGTGTGACATAGGTGGAATTGATGATGTTGCGCACGATAGTTCTCCGCCTTCGTTCGGTTGCTCAAAATGTCGTCATGACGCTTGGTGTTTGTGCCCACTCACGCGACGACCGGCTGCTCGGCATCCGCGTCGTCGCCGGCGCCGTGGACAGCGCCGTGGTCAGCGCCGTGGTCAGCGCCGTGGTCGGCAACTCCTGTCGGCAGCAGGAACACCAGCACGGCCACGGCGCCGGAGATGATCGCGGCGGCACCGAAGGCCCACTGCATGCCGCCCACGAACGCCGCGGACGGGGTCGCTCCGCCGTCGAGCAGTGTGTTGGCGCGCGACGTCAGCACGGCGACCGAAACTGCCGTGCCGATCGCCGCCGAGACCTGCTGCGTGGTGCCGAGCAGTGAGGAGCCGTGGGAGTAGAGGTGGCCCGGGAGAGCGCCGAGGCTGATCGTGAAGACCGGCGTGAAAAGCGCGGCAAGGCTGACCATGAGCAGGACGTGGGCGCCGAGGACCAAGGAGTACGGCGTGGCCTCGCCGACCTGGCTGAGCAGGCCCAGTCCCACCACGACGCCGACGGCGCCGGGCACCACGAGAGGTCGGGCGCCGATCCGGTCGAAGGCGCGGCCGACGCGCGGTCCGAGCAGGCCCATCGCGATGCCACCGGGAGCGACGAGTAGGCCGGTCTGGAGCGGACTGAGGCCGCGCAGGTCCTGCAGGTAGAGCGGTAGCAGGATCATCGCGCCCATCATGGCGATGAAGGACACCGACTGGATGGTGAGGCCGACGGCGTACGTGCGGTGGGTCAGGACGCGCAGGTCGAGCAGCGGCATATTGCGGAGCTGCAGCGAGCGCTGGCGGAACAGGAAGCCGCCGACGATGGCGAGGCCGACGGCGACCAGCGCCGGGGCGGGCATCGTCCCGCTGCGTTCGGCGCCGATCCGGCTCAGGCCGTAGACGAGGGTGCCGAAGCCGAGCGCCGCGAGGATCACGCTCGGGACGTCGAGCGCGGCCTCCCGGGTCTCGCCGACGTCGCTCAAGCGGCGCAGCGCGAGCCAGGTGACGAGCGCCGCGATGGGCACCACCAGCCCGAACAGCCAGCGCCACGAGGTGAGCTGGAGCACGACGCCGGACACCGCCGGGCCGAGGGCCGGGGCGACAGAGATCGCGAGCATGACGTTGCCCATGACGCGGCCGCGGTCGTTCGCAGGCACGATTGTCATCAGGGTCGTCATCAGCAGCGGCAGCATCACCGCGGTGCCGGCCGCCTGCACGACCCGGCCCGCGACGAGCACCAGGAAGACCGGGGCGAGGGCCGACATCGCTGTACCGAAGAGGAAGACGGCCATTGCGGTCTTGAATGCCTGGCGCGTCGTGACCCGTTGCAGGAACCAGCCGGTGACCGGGATGACGACCGCCATGGTGAGCATGAACGCCGTGGAAAGCCACTGCGCACTCCGTGCGGAGACGTCGAGTTCGACCATGAGCCGCGGGATCGCGTTGACCATGATCGTCTCGTTGAGGATCACCACGAAGGTGGCGAGGACCAGCCAGCGGAGCACGGAGTACGGCGACTCCGCGCTTTCGGTTGCCTGACGGGTGACGATCCTCGGAGTGGACTGGGGCACATCGGCTCCTCAGAAATCGGTGGTGAAGGTGGTGGTCATGCCGGTGCAGACCGAGACTGGAGTGAGAACTCATCGGGCCCATGTGCCGTAGATGGCGCGCCTGCTCGGGTGAACGTCAGATGCGTGACTCCGCTGGGCGATGACGTGGCTTCGACCTGGTAGCCGTTCTCGAGACCCTCCAGGTCATCCCAGAGGCGTACACCGCGGCCCAGCAGGATCGGGACCACCACCACGTGCATGTGGTCGACGAGCCCGGCAGCCAGGAAGTCGCCGATCATGGTGGGACCTCCGCCGAGGCGTACGTCCTGGCCGTCCGCAGCCTCGCGGGCTGTCTCGAGAGCCTCGGCAGGCGAAGCGTCGATGAAGTGGAATGTCGTGCCGCCCTCCATCTCGATCGACGGATGCGGGTGATGGGTGAGGACGAAGACCGGCGTGTGGAACGGTGGCTCGGCCCCCCAAGCGCCCTTCCACTCAGGGTCCTCGTGCCATCCGGGGTGCCCGAACTTTCCTGCCCCCATGATTTCGGCGCCGATTCCCGCGTCGTGCTGCCGGACGAAGACGTCGTCGACGCCACCACCGCCACCACCGCCACCTGGCTGCCACCACCGAGTGCCGAACATCCACTCGTGCAGCCTTTCCCCGGCGTGACCGAAATGTGCGTCGTGGCCCTGACCTTCACCGGTGCCGAAGCCGTCGATCGAGATGGCGAAGTTGTGGACGCGGACGAGTGACATGTTCATGCTCCCTGGGTGATCGGGTGCCTGAGCTCGCCGGGGTCCCCTCCTACGACACCCGGGTGAAACGTTCGACAAGATCTCAAGCTAATGCGAGTTGCCTCGCGATAAGAACGCTAACCCAGACCACTCACTAACGCAAGAGGTTTCGCGTTATCATTCGCGCCATGGAGCCGAAGCCGTTGCAACGACCAGGAGGGCGGAGCGCTCGCGTGCGCGCCGGCGTCCATGCCGCGGTGGTCGAGATCTTGGCGGAGAACCGGTGGGGGACTCTGACGGTGGCGATGGTGGCGGAGCGTTCGGGCGTACACCAGGCGACGATCTACCGACGGTGGGAGTCTTTGGGCGGCGTACTGAACGACGTTGTCGCCGAGCTGGTCGCCGAGACTGCTGTCGTTCCCGACACCGGAAGTCTGCGCGGAGATCTCGAGGCCTACGCCTCACAGGTTGCTGAGCACCTGGCCGGCGCGCTGGGCACCCTGATCCTGCGAGCGGCGTTCGTCGATCTCGGTACCGGCGCCCCACCTCAGATGTCACCAGCTCTGCTCGAACGCGAGCAGCCACTCAAGGCGATGCTGGATCGCGCGGCAGCCCGCGGCGAACACCCGCCGAGCCACCGCGAGCTGATCGACGTCATCTTGGCACCGCTGTACTTCCACACGTTGTTCGGCGAACCGCCGGGCCTCGGACATGCCTTGACGCTGGTCGAGCGACTTCTCGGCTTGGTTGAGCTTCATGAAGCACAGGCGGAGACGATCCGGGAGGGGATAGGGCAAGCGGCCACACGCGACTGAAAACTCGGCTGCAGTATGCGTACTTCACCTACTTCGGCGGCCGGCCGACCGACAGGATGGAGAACTACATCCGTGCGGACCCGGCGCTTCGCTGCGGCTCCGGCCAACGTCGGTCACACGATGGTGGTGGTCGGATGGCCGTACGCGGAGGCGGAACAGGTCGCACCCTTTGTCGGCGGTGCCGTGCCCGGCTGGTTCCGGAAACCGTATGGCGATGGCTGGGCGCTGGTCGGTGACTCCGGGTACAGCAAGGACCCGATCACGGCGCAGGGGATCAGCGATGCGTTCCTCGATGCCGAGCGTTGCGCTGACGCGATCGACCACTGGTTGCGCGACGGCAAGCCGTACAACGACGTGATGAGCGCCTGGCACCAAGAGCGCGACGCGGAGGCGATGCCCATCTACGAGTTCACGGCTCAACTCGCCACCCTGGAGCCGCCGCCTCCCGAGCTGCAGCAGCTTCTCGGGGCGGTCCACGGCAACCAGGAGTCGATGGACGGCTTCGTCAGCGTCGTGTCGGGTGTGGTGTCTCCTGCGGACTTCTTCTCCGAGGAGAACATCAGCACCATGTTCGCTGCTGCCCAGTCGTCCTAGCCTCGCGTCGAGCCCCACCCCCCGGCGGGACCCCGGTGATCCCGACAGGCTCGATCAGCGGGGTCGCGGTGGTTGAGACCCTGGAAACCCTTGTACACAAGGCGAAAAATGTCTGGGCACTGTCGGGCATATCGGGTAGAATCGAACACATGTTCGACACCGACCTCGATGCTCTCGACGAGACAGGCACCCTCTCCTACGTCGAGCAGGCACGCGCCGCGGTCGAACAAGGCGAGGTCAGGTTGTTGCAGGCGGCCGCGCACTGGGCCGACCTGCACAGCGAGCTCGCCCGGGCGACCAGTCCGCTGCTGCCCGGGAGTGAGCAGCTGGTCCGGTTCGGCGGCGCCGGCACCCCGCCGCTGGCGGAGTTCGCACCGGCCGAGCTCGGTGTGGTGCTCGCCACCTCCACCACGGCGGCGGAGCGACTGGTCGGGGACGCGTTGGACCTGCGGCACCGGCTCCCACGGCTGTGGGCCCGGATCGTGGCCGGTGAGGTGAAGCCGTGGATCGGCCGCAAGTGCGCCGAGGCGACCCGCCACCTGTCTCTGGAGACCGTGGCGGTGGTGGACCGTCGGATCGCGAAGTACGCCCACGCGCTGTCGTGGGGTCGGATCGAGGCGATCATTCAAGCCTGTTGGCTGGAGTGTGACCCCGAGGCTGCGGCTGAGGCCGACGCGCATGCGCAGGCGTCGTTAGGGGTGTGGCTCACCGACCAGCCCACCGAGCCCGGCATCCGAGAGATCTTCATCAGAGCCGAGGCACCCGACGCGTTGGGGTTCAACGCCACCATCGGCGGCATCTCCGCTGGCCTGGGCGCGCTCGGTGACATCCGCCCGGTCGATGTACGCCGGGCGGCGGCGGTCGGGATCCTGGCCAACCCGCAACGGGCGCTGGACCTGTTCGCCGACATCGACGCCGCCACCGACCAGACCGAACCCGACGACCTAGACCGAACCGGCCGAACCGTGCAGACATCTCCGTCGGCCCGTCGGCCGCTCGACACCCGACCGGACGTGACGTTGTATGTCCACCTCACCGACCAGGCCCTGCAGTCGGGGACCGGGGTGGCCCGGGTCGAGCAGGTCGGTCCGGTCACCCTCGACCGGGTCCGGTCCTGGATCGGCCACGCCCACGTAACCGTGAAACCCGTCATCGACTTGAACGACCAGATCCCGGTCGATGCGTATGAGATCCCCGACCGGATCCGCGAAGCGATCCACCTCGACCATCCCGGTCGACTGCTTCCCCCACGCCACCTCCACCCGCAGGACCGGCGACATCGACCACACCATTCCCTTCGTCAAACCCGACGACGGTGGACCACCCGGTCAAACCGGCAGTGGGCAAGCTCGGCCCCATCACCCGCTTCCACCATCGGGTCAAGACCCACGGACACTGGCAGGTCGCCCAACCGTTCACCGGCGTGTTCGTGTGGCGCACCCCGCATGGCCGCTATCTCCTGGTCGACCACACCGGAACCCACCGGCCAGTCTCCTCACTCCCAGCGCTGCCGGCTGCCTGAAAACTCCCACCCCGGTGGTTGAGCCGGTCGAAACCACCAGGCGGTGACCTCCACGGCCTGTTCTGAGCTGCTCGAAGGGTGAACTGGTCCGACCAAGAGGACTCCCGGCAGTCCGCTGCCAGCCGACCGTTGCGCGGTCCCGGTCAGTAGACGCGTGCGATGAGGCTGGTGTGCCAGTCCACGCCGATCTGACCGGGGGACTTGCCGTGGGCCATCTCGTCGCTGTGCCAGATGATGATGATGTCGCTGGCGTTCATGCAGCCGTGGATCGTGCTGGAGGGTGACGCCGTGCCGGTCGCCGAGGCGGTGAAGTCGTTGGTCGTCCCGGCCGGGTCGGCCCACGGGGTGAACCGATTCGGGTCATCTCGATCGGCATGGACGACGAACGTGTCGTCCCGCCGCGAACCTCATCCGAGCATCCAGGCCGGGGCCAGCTGGCCCGCGTGTGCCGCCCTCGCGACGGTCATCGTCTCGATGAACTCGAGGACGTCGACGCGGCCGGTCGGGGTGGACGCGCCGTCGGACAGGTCGAAGGGCCACGGGGTGGTCTCGCCATCCACGGTGAGCAGCGCCTCGAAATTCGTCTCCGATCGGTGCGCGTGGATCTGCACTCCGTGCACGTCCTCGAGCGAGATGCAGAACGCGAGCCAGACGTAAGAGCCCGCCTGCAGTCCGAGAAGGAGGCTCCGATCGGTGGCGAACAGCAGCGCCGGCGCAGGCCAGGCCGGGCGAGTGACGCCGGACGGATCGGCAGGTGCCAGCACCCGGAGCATCGCGAGCTTCTGCTCCTGGCTGGCGAGCGCGCCGCTGACGTGAGCCCACGCCTGCTCGTCTGACATGACCCGTGATGAGGCTGATGACCCGACGTCGCGACGGAGGAAGCTCATGCCGGAAGGGTAGAGCGGCTCGAGGGGTGCTGTCCTTCAGCGCGGTGACCCTCGGACTGTCGCATAACCGACTCTGGCACCTCTGGTGGCCACACGAACCTCCCGGCTAGGTTGGGGATGTCGGCCACCGCACCGATTCCCTTGTCTCGCAACGAGTCCTGGCGCGGGCAGCCCGTCCATCCAGAAGCTGGAGCGTCCGACGTGATTCTCGACCTGATCGAACTTCCCATCGTCCTGGCACCGCTGGCGGGCGGTCCCTCGACCCCGGAGCTCACGGCTGCGGTGAGCAACGCCGGCGGGCTTGGCTTCCTCGCGTCGGGGTATCTGTCGGCCGAGGGCCTCGGCGAACGGCTCGAACTGACGCAGGCATTGACGACCGCGCCGATCGGCGTGAACGTCTTCGTTCCGTCCGAACCGAGCGAGGTGGCGTCCCTGCACGACTACATCGCCACCCTTGGCACCGATGCGGACGCAGTCGGCGCGCGTCTTGGTCAACCGTTGCACACTGACGACGACTGGCGGGGAAAGCTAGATCTCCTGTGCTCGCGACCCGTTCCGGTGGTGTCGTTCACCTTCGGGCTGCCGGATTCGGCCACGATCGACCGGCTGCACGCCGTCGACAGTGAGGTCTGGGTCACGATTACCTCGCCCGTCGAAGCAGAGGACGCAGCCAGGGCAGGTGCCGACGTCCTGGTCGTCCAAGGCATCGAAGCCGGCGGCCACAGTGGTGGAGCACACGACGACCCCGCGCATGCGCTGGCGCTCCTGCCGCTTGTCCAACGGGTCATCGCCGTGACGTCGGCGCCACTTGTCGCTACCGGCGGCATCGCCACGGGAGCAGCCGTGGCAGCAGTGCTCAGCGCCGGTGCGAGCGCGGCCGCCCTCGGCACGGCGTTTCTCGACTGCCCCGAAGCGGGGACGGCGGACGTCCATCGCGCGGCTCTTCAGGGCCACCGGCCAACACAACTCACCCGAGCGTTCACCGGCCGCACGGCACGAGGTATCCGCAACGACTTCATGGATCGGCACACCTTGTCCGCACCGAAGGGATATCCCGAGCTGCATTACGTGACCGCCCCCATGCGCAAGGCCGCGCGGGAGAGCGGCGATCCGGACCGGGTCAACTTGTGGGCCGGTCAGGCGTTCGAGCTGACCAGGCGTCTGCCGGCTGGCCAGCTCGTGACCCTGCTCGCAGACGAAGCGCGAATCGCTGCGCAACGGGCTGCTGACGCCTTGCGGACGGGGGAGTAACCGGCGACCCCACGGCTCGTGCTGCCTCACGGTGGGTAGTCGCGCCCCTGCATTACGCGGACAACGATGAAGGAGGCCCCTACCTCGTCCTAATATCGCCCTTATTGCGCGTCGGTGTTGTCCGGATGAGGGGTGATGCGGGTGTTTCGGGGTGCTACACGCGTGTTGGCCGCCGCGCTGCCCGCCATCCTGGTCACGGCATTGGCGGTGGAGCCCGCGATGGCGGTCTTTCCGAGCGATCCTGCTCCGCAGTCATGGCAGGCTGACGCCCCCGTCCACGCCCTGCTGACCTCCGGCAACCTGGTCTTCGTCGGCACCGCAGGCGGGGTTCGGGCGGTGAGCGGGACGACCGGCGCACTCGTCTGGTCGATCCCGACCGATGGTGATGTGCGCGCCCTCGCGTTGTCGGATGACGGCACCCAGCTCTTCGCCGGCGGAGGCTTCCTGACCGTCGACGGCGCCACGCATGAACATCTGGTGGCGCTCACGCCGTCCACCGGCGCGGAAATCAGCAGCTGGCACGGAAGGGCTGCCGGGATGGTGCGTGACTTGGTCGCGCGGGGCGATCGGCTGTACGTCGCCGGCACGTTCACCACGATCGGGGGCGGCCAGCAGCAGGGGCTCGGCGCACTCGCCACGACGACCGGCCAGCGGATCGGCGCGTTCACCGCGTCAACCGATGGCAACGTCTATGGTCTCGCGACAAGCGGAGGTGACCTCATCGTGTCGGGGAGGTTCACGCAAGTGAACGGCACCCCACGGAGCTCCCTGGCTGCGGTGGATCTCGACGACGGCAGCTTGTCGGCATGGGCCCCGGACCGGCTCTGCTCGTCGTGCAACACCTACTGGGACGTCGAGGTCGACGCGAACAACGCCTTCATCGCCTCATCCGGCCCAGGCGGCCGGTTGGGCGCTTTCAACCTGACGTCAGGCTCGCAGGCGTGGCCATTCCTTCGGGCCGACGGGGACGTCCAGGCCGTCACCGTCGCCGCCGACGGACTGGTGTATGCCGGTGGCCACTTCGGCCGTTTCGTCGGGTCGGCGGACCGGCACCTGCTCTTTGCGGTCAACGGCGCGACCGGACAGGTCGAAGGCACGTTCGCGCCCTGGCCGTACACGACCTACCCGGGGGTCTGGGCCCTCGAGACGAACTCCGACACGTTGTACGCCGGCGGAAACTTCACCGGCGTACGCAGCGGTGGCGTCAACAACCACGTGCCGTATCTGGCGGCCTTCCGCGACCCGAACCTGACACCACCGCCACCGCCACCACCGCCACCGCCACCGCCACCACCGCCACCACCGCCGCCGCCGCCACCGGCCAAGGCGACTGACCACGGGACGTGGGCGTTCGACGAATCCGGTGGCAAGGTCGCGCACGATGCGTCGACCTTCCACAACAACGGGGTCATCCATGGCGCGGTCCTGCATCGTGCCGGCCGGATCGGGACGTCCTTCCGCTTCGACAACGCTTACGTCTCGGTGCCGTCGGACCAGAGCTTGAACCCGAAGGCGAAGAACTTCACCTTCTCTGCGTTCCTGAACCTGAACCGGCCGCCGGATGCCAAGCGGGTGTACGTCCTCGCCCGCAAGGGTGTGGCGTCGACCGCCGGTGGAGAATTCCGCCTCGAGCTCACCCACGCCGGGCGGGCTCGATGCGTTGCACGGGACGCGAACGGTCTCTCGAGGCAGGTCATCGGGCCGGTAACGAGCCTCACGAACGGGCGCTGGCACAAGATCAGCTGCCGGCGCACTGGGTCGACGTGGAGCATCACCGTCGATGGGGTCAAGAAGTCGAAGACAGCGGGCCTCGGTTCGATCTCCAACAAGCGTGCGCTGGTCATCGGCGCGAGTTACGGCAGAGCATCAGGCCTGCACGGCCGGATCGACAGCGTCCACCTGCGGATCGGCTGAGCTCAGCGGGAGGCTTTCCGGCTGTGCAGCCACGCACCCAGCATGGCGGACACTCGATCAGGTGGTCGCCGCGCCGGGCAGTCATCGCTCACTCGCTCTCGAGCTTGTCGGTGATCGTCTCGGGGTGCTCGGCGGCTCGGTCGGCCAGCGTGTCGACGTCGGACAGAGCACGCTCGAGCGGCTCCTCGACCTTACGCCTCACGTAGCCCTCGATCTTCGACGCGAGCCTGGCTCCGAAGTCATCCATGCCGCGCTTGCTCGACAGGGGAGCGGGCTCGGACGCCGGTGCCGAGGTCTGAGTCGTGGCGGGGGAGGGTGCACCGTCGATTTCCAGCTCGAACACGCGCTCTGGTTCGTCGATGCCCTTCAAGCGCCGCTCGCCCAAGGTGTGCACCAGCACGCCCTCGGGAAGCGAGTTGCCCACCAGGGCACGCGTAGTCTCCGACAGCAGCACCTGACCGCCGTGCCCCACAGTGCAGAGACGGGCGGCCCGGACGACGTCCATGCCTAGATATCCCTCGGTGCTGAGCGCTGGCTCACCCGTGTGCAGTCCCATCCGCACTCGCACTGGATGGCCGTGGGGCCACTCGTGTGAGACGTGCAGTCGCTGGCCCTCGACGGCCGCCGCAACCGCATCGCGGGCTCGTGGAAAAGCGAAGAAGAAGGCATCGCCCTGGGTGTCGATCTCGACGCCGCCCCGCTCGGAGAACGACGTACGCATGAGTCTGCGATGGTCGGACAAGACGTCGCCGTACGCGTCGCCCAGGACCTTCAGCAGGTTCGTCGAGCCCTCGATGTCGCTGAACAAGAACGTGACCGTTCCACTCGGCAGTCCAGACATGGGCTCTAGTATGCCGTTGGCCAGGTTCGCCACGGAAAGCCCGTGCGAGGGCCGAACTCGCCAGGTGCGCTCGGGGCACTCGCTACGTGGTCGGACCGACTTGCCACGCGAGCAGGCAAGGGTCCGCCGAGTCAAGCTCGCTTAGAGGAGGGCCGATAGCCGAGGGCCCCGGCTGCGGCCTCCACGGCAGCATCCTTGATGACGGTGTGGTCCCGGTCACTGAGGCTGGACACGGCGATCTGCAACCCGGCGATGGCGACGGCTGCCTTGGTCGTGTCGTGCAACGACGGCTCAGGTGTCGTCAGCAAGGCGACCAGCCGTCCGCCCTGTTCCATCGCTCGCGGGCCGAGGCCTGCGTGCTGCAGGACAGCGAGGTCAGAAAAGGCGAACCGAACCAGTCTGGCGTGGTTGAGGATGATGTCGGCGTAGTCGCCCAAGACAGCGCGAACGCTCGTGGCGCTCGACTTCATGTCGTGGTGCGACTCGAGTAGTTCTTCGACGGCCGAGAACAAGGGCGCAAGCACCTCCGCCGCCAGCTCTTCCTTGGTGCGGAAGTGGTAATAGAGGGCTGCCTTGGTGAACTCCAGGCGCTCGGCGACCTCGCGGAGTGACGTTCCCTCGTAGCCTGAGGTCGAGAACAGGTCAAGAGCTGCCTCCAAGATCTCGGCGCGGGTATTGCGGACCTCTGGGAGGACCATGTGTCGCTCCTGTCTGCGCGGGCGCGGGTGCTATGGATGACGTCATAGCTTGGTGGTCAAGCATTGCTGAGAATATCCCTTGCCTGCCTGTCGCCGAGTAGGTCAAGGTCGCCGCGGACCTGGGATGTGACGGGGATGGGTGGGGCACGTCAATCATCCCCGTCACACCGTGAGAGTTCGCCTCAACCAACGGGACCGCTTGCTTGTCGGCTTCAGGTGCGTTTCCAGAGCGCCGGAGGAACATCATCCACGATGGTCTTACCGGTCGTCAAGGAATGTGCTTGTCGACCGGTAAATTGGCCAGCATCGTCATCGAGAGGTGAATCAGCCACAGTCAGCTCCACCGCGACCGCGTCGCGCTGGAAGGCGCCCGCGCCGAGCGCGACCTTCGGGTCGATGCCCTGCGGTTGGCCATGGAGTCCATGGACGGGTATGAGCAGCGCGATCTCGACGTCACGCCGGGCTGACCGCGATTCCAGGGCGCCCGGATCGCGCCGGGTCGATCTACAGTGTGGGGCATGGGGATGCCCAGCAACCACGAGCCGGACCGTGGTCGGGGGTCAGACGACTCGCTGTACTGGCTGTACGACCTCGTGCCTGTCGCGGAGGATCTCGACATCGTCGAGGAGTGGGATCAGGCGAGGAATGCGGCGCAGGCTGACGGCGAACTCCAGCCGGTAGCCAGTGAACCCGACGACGAACCGGTCGACGAGCAAGCGGCCCAGCCGGTTCCCGACGACGCTGACGATGAGGACGGTCCGATGACGCAAGGTCAGGTCCTCGGCCTGCTCGAGCACCGCCTTGGTGCTGCCCGCATCGACAGCGCGGAGTCGGCGGGGGAGTGCTGAACCGCTATCGGTGCATCTCTGCGGACGCGGTGCCTGTGGTTGAGATCGGGGGCTCCGGTTGTGCCCCAGACGCCAGCCTTGCCGCGTGGCCCTGCGGTCGCAGGGCCACCAGTACGCAGTAGACGAGGGCTGCCGAGGCCGCGGACGTCACAAAGCTCACGTCGACCCCACCGAACCACGTCGAGATCGGCCCTTCGAAGCTCGATGTCGAGTTGGACAGCACGCCGATGACGCTGGCGACCGTCCACGCGAGAGCTGCGTCGATGTTCCAGCCAGCAGTGAACCAGTACGCCCCGCCCGTCTCGCGTCGGTTGAAGACCTGGAGGGACGGCTCGTGGAACCTTCCCCCGGTGCGCGCGAAGCCGATCATCGTGATCACGGCCCAGGGGGTGGCGAGCGACGTCAGCACGACGACGAAGGTCGTCACCGTGCTCTCGGCACTCCAGACGAACTTGCCCAGCAACACCAGCACCGTCGACACGACGGCGACGGCGATGGTCGACGTGGTCCGACTGAGCCGCGGCAGTATGGCGTCCAGGTCCAGACCCATGCTGTAGAGGTTCATCCCGCCCTGGCCGAGGCTGCCCGCCACGGCGAAAAGAATGACCAGCGGCAACAACCAGTCCGGCACTGCATCGACGAGCTCCAGGGAAAAGCTGTCGGGATTCAGCGACACGACCGAGACGAACGCACCGAACAACGTGGGCACGGTGAGCCCCACGAAGAGTCCGGCGAACATGCTGGCGAGGACGCGGGGGGTCGCGTGGCGGTCGGGGGAGATGTAGCGGGTCCAGTCACCCGTCTGCGTCACATAGGACACCGGCCCTGCGACTCCGGACGTCAGGGCGGCCAGCAGCCAGGTCGGCCAGAAGCCCCCCAGGACGTACGCCGAGGGCGTTCCTGCGTACGACGCATCGAAGGATCCCCAGAGCGCGATGACGGTCAAGAGCATGATCGCGGCGATTCCCGGGACGATGAGGTTGTTGACGCGGACCAGCCACCGGTAGCCGTAGATGGCGATCGTCGCGACGAGCATCGCCAGCAGGAGGTATGCCGCTACGGACTGGCCGTCGGAGGCCGCGATCCCGAAGGTGCGGTCCAGTCCGCCGACGACCGCGTCTCCGCCCGTCCATATCGTCAGTGCGACGTAGCCCAGGCAGAGGAGGAGGCCGATGACGGACGCGATCAACCGCCCGCGAACACCGAAGTACGCTCCGCTGCTGACGGAGTTGTTCGTTGCCGAGCGGAGGCCGAGCAGCGCCAGCGGTGTCACGGCGAGACTTCCGAGCAGCGTGCCGGCCACGATCGCGGCCACCGACGCCCACCAGCTGAGCCCGTAGAGGATGACCAGCCAACCGAACACGGTGACGGACAACGAAAGGTTCCCGCCCCACAGGATGCTGACAACCTCCCGTGGCCGGGCCGTGCGCTCGACGTCCGGAATGGTGTCGACACCGTGCTGCTCGACGTGGCGACGGAGTTTCCGGTCGGTTTCGGCGTCCGGATGCTGGTCGTTCATGGCACGCCTTCTCTCGGGGGATGCGCCACCCTAGCATCGTTTTAGAATGAGATTCTAGAACCATGTTCGAAAGATTGGTACGCTCGTTGGCGATGACCAAGAGAGGCGTGCCGGGCAGGCCCGATCCCGACATCGACAAACCATCCGTGCGGCACAAGGTGCTGAAGGCCGCCATGGAGGTCATTGCCGACGTTGGCCCCGATCGTGTGCGGATCCAGGACATCGCCGCGCGTGCCGGTATGAGCCCGGGCCACGTCATGTACTACTTCGGCAAGCGCGACCGGATCCTCATCGACGTCCTGCTGCACAGCGAGGCCGAGCTTGCTGACCGGCTCCGGCGCAGGGTCGCATCGGCTCCCACGCCAAGGGAGGCGCTCGAGCGCGTGGTGCGGCTGTACCTTCCGGTCGGTCCGGCCGACGTGCGGTGGAACCTGTGGGCGCAGCTGTTCGCCCGACCACCCCGCGATGCCCAGACGCTCAGGGACGTCACCGCCGTCACCGACCAGTGGGCGAGCACGATCGCTGCCATCGTGGCGGAAGGCGCCGCCGACGGGACGTTCGCCTGCGGTGCGCCCGTTGAGGTCGCGTACGACTGTGCTCGGCTGATGGACGGTTACAGCCTCGAGGTACTGATCGGTGCGCCGCGACGGTCGCGCAGCTGGGCGATGGCGCGGGTGCGGAGCGCCATCGACCGAAACCTGGGGCTCGTCGCCGAGTAGCGCCTGGAGCAGGTTGGGCAGGGTGGCAATCGGCGGATTTAGCAGAGTCTTGACCTTGCTCTCAGGACGGTCATATGCCTGCTGGCTACGGTGGCCGAGGCCGCACCCACGTCGTCGGAAGGTTCTTCTCGGATGTTCACACCTTCAATGGACTACCGCTGCATCCGCTGGTGGTGCACGCCATCGTCGTGCTGCTGCCGATCGCGGCACTCGGGACTATCGCGATCGCCCTCTGGCCCCGGCTTCGGCGTCGGTACGGGTGGTTGGTCGTGGCCGCCGGCGCAGCCTCGACACTGCTGATCCCCGTTGCCACGCAGAGCGGTGAGTACCTGGAGCACCAGGTGGGAGACCCCGGCACGCACGCCCAACTGGGTGACCAGCTCATCTGGTTCGCGATACCGCTGCTGATCATGAGCGCTGCTCTCGTCGTCCTGGATCGTCGGCAGTCAGGCGCTGCAGAGGTCGCGACTACCGCCCCGGAGAAGCCAGGGGCAGTCAGCACCTCCGCGCGTCAGTCAACCATCGTGATGGTGGTGGCGGGCCTGGCCGTGGTCGCGGCCGTGGCCACCAGCGTCCAGATCTACCGAGTCGGGGACTCCGGGGCGCGCGCCGCGTGGGGTGACACCCCGACCTCGGGCTCCGGGTCCAGCGCACAGCCAGGTAGCTCCGACTGAGCAGGCGTCCCTTGGGTCACGGGCCTCGGGAGTCGTCGCCGTGCTCGACTCGCGTGGGCGCTGGAGGTCGATCCCGGGATCCGGCGTCGAGCCTGGACTCGAGGTCGTCGAGCCGGCGCTCGACCCGCTCCAAGGCGGCCAGGATGGCGGCGTCGGCCGCTACCTCGCGCGTCTCGCGGGGCTCTTCCTCCTCGCGGACGAACATCGCAGCCAGGGAAGCGCTCACCATCGCGAGCAGCAGGAAACCCAGGATCATGAGGATCACGGACAAGATGGCACCGGTCGTGGTCTCCGGTGGCTCTCCGACGAAGCCGACCGTGGTGATCAGGCTGACGGCCCACCACAGGCCACGCCAGTAGTTGCTCACCGTGTTGGTCTCGATGGCGGCGACCGCGCTGCCGGACACGAGCGTGAGGACCACCGCGATCAACAGCGCAGGCACGAGCCACGTCGGTGCGATGCGAATGTGTCGGCTGCGTGCCATGCCGCTTCAGCCCCGCGTCTCGGCGGGCCTGACCCAGACCCAGAACTCTGACATCCGCTCGATGGTGGTCGCCGGCAGCACCGCGACATGGCGGTGCCACACGTGGCCCAGGTCGACGATGAGGCCGTGCACCTTGAACGAGTCGCGGTCCAGCGTGACTCCGGCCAGATGGCCGATGTGGTGGGTGCCGGCGATCACGAGGGCGTGGTGACGCACCAGGGTCTCGTCCTCGCCGAGCTGAGGCACCGTGACCGGCACCTCGAAGGGCTGATCCTGGGGCCGCCAGCCCATGGCACCACCGTCGAGCTCCATCCAGCGCAGCGGATCCTCTGCCAGCATCACGGTCTCGATGTTGAAGCGCCGCTCCTGCACCGCCGCCGTTGGCAGGTCGAGAGTCACGCCGGTCCGGTCCGTTCGCGTGAGGGCGGTGCAGGGCACGGGGTGCTCGTGGTGCCGGTGCTCGCGGCCGCGAACAACCAGCTCGCGCAGCCGGTGGCCCGGTTCGGTGCACACCAGCGCCGAGACCGTACCGACCGCGTCGTCACGGCAGGAAACGTCCGTGTCGAACCAGACCTCCCATTCATCAGCATCGGGCTGCTCGACCATGCTGTCACTATCGCATGCGAGCGCAGGACGTCTGCCGGTCCGCGCCCTGCTCCGGCCACGCCCGGACCTTCGTTCCGAGACGCCCTCCAGGGAGCAGGCGGGGCGCTCTTGGACTTCGTCGCGCCTGCTGCGAGACTCCGGGCATGACGCGCTACGGCCAGCAGTTCGGTCCTGATTTCACGTTCCTGGGTGTCCCGATGTGCGACCTCGACGACCCTGCGTCGTACGCCGACGCCCAGGTGGTGATCCTTGGCGCGCCCTTCGACGGCGGCACCTCCGCCCGGTCAGGTGCGCGGTTCGGCCCGATGGCGATCCGGATGCGCGACTACCTCGCTCATGACGGGTCAAGGCCCAGCCTGGCCCTGCGGACCGATGGGCTCGTCGACCTCAACGTCGTCGATGCCGGCGATGTCGAGATGTACTCCGGCGACATCGAGGTCGCCTTGCCTGCCCTCGAGGCCGCGGTCGAGAAGGTGACGCGTTCCGGGGCCATCCCGGTGATCCTGGGTGGAGACCACTCGGTCACGTATCCCGACGCGAAGGGCGTCGCGAACGTGCTGGGCCACGGCCGCGTGTCGATGATCCACTTCGACGCCCATGCAGACACAGGCAACATCGAGTTCGGGTCGTTGTGGGGACACGGCCAGCCGATGCGTCGGCTCATCGAGTCCGGAGCATTGCGTAGCGACCGCTTCCTGCAGATGGGACTGCGCGGCTACTGGCCGCCGCCCGAGACCCTGGACTGGATGGCCGGGAAGCAGATGCGGTCCTATGAGATGACCGAGATCGTCCACCGGGGCCTGACCGACTGCCTGACCGAGGCGTTCGCGATCGCGATGGACGACTGCGACGGCGTCTTCCTGTCGGTCGACATCGACGTCTGCGACCCGGGGCACGCGCCGGGCACGGGCACGCCCGAACCCGGTGGCTTGACTGCGCGCGAGCTGCTCGATGCCGTACGACGGATCTGCCTGGAGCTGCCGGTCGTCGGTGTCGACGTGGTGGAGGTCGCTCCGCCGTACGACCACGCGGACATCACCGCCGCCCTGGGCAACCGTGTCGTGCTGGAGTCGCTGTCGGCCATCGCGCGGCGACGCCAGGACGAGCGAGACGGGACGTCGTGGGACCCGGCGACACCTCTCCTTGCTGATCGGGACGCTGTCGTGGACGAGTCCCCGTAAGGCTGGACATGCGGTTCCGCGGCGTCACCGTGTCCGCAAGCCCGCCGATGTCGCGGCAAGCGCGGCTCGTCGTACGACGCGACACCTGGTGCGAACTGCCGGCACGTGACGTGGACTGACCACCGAGCGCCGGCCCGACCGCCGGGCCTGCTCGACTACCTCTTCGTCATGGGATAGTACGAGCGCGTCACCTGTCCCTCTCTCCGTAGGAGCGTCGATGGTGCATCCGCTCGAACCCCTCAACGAGCAGGAGTTCCGGCTCACCACAGCTGTCCTGCGCCGCGAGCAGGCTCTCACCGATGCGTGGCGGTTCGCGTCCATCGAGCTCGAGGAGCCGACCAAGGCAACGGTCAAGTCCTGGCGGCCCGGTGACCCGGTGCCGCGTCGAGCGCTCGCTGTGCTCTGGAACCGTGAGGACAACCAGACCTGGGAGGGCGTGGTCGACCTGACCGCGAAGTCGCTCGTGTCCTGGACCCAGGTACCCGATGTGACGCCGCACTTCACGACCGACGAGTACAACGAGGTCGACGCGGCGATGCGAGCGCATCCCGAGGTGGTCGCGGCCCTCGCGGAGCGCGGCATCACCGACATGTCGCTGGTGACGATCGAGGTATGGACGTACGCCAAGGCCCTCATGCCCGAACAGTGGCGCGACCGCAGGCTCGGGTGGTGCGACATCTGGTACCGCCAGACACCGCAGGGAAATCTCTACGCCCACCCCGTGTCCGGGCTCAAGGTGGTCGTCGACGTCAACACCCTGGAGCTGCTCGAGCTCGAGAACGACCATGATCACGGGCAGCCGGACGTCGATGCGGAGTACGTGCCCGGGGTGTGGTCCGGCGAGCAGCGCACCGACCTGACCCCGTTGCACATCACCCAACCGGAGGGGGTGTCGTTCACGCTGGACGGGACCGAGCTGCGCTGGCAGAACTGGACCATGCGGCTCGGCTTCAACTACCGCGAGGGCCCGGTCATCTACCAGGTCGCCTACGACGACAACGGCACCAAGCGCGACATCGCCTATCGCATGTCGTTGGCCGAGATGGTCGTGCCGTATCGCGATCCGTCGTTCGACCACTATCGGCGCACCGCTTTCGACATCGGTGAGTGGGGACTCGGGTTCATGACCACGTCGCTCGAGCTCGGGTGCGACTGCCTGGGCGAGATCCGTTACGTCGACGCGGTGCTGCACGACACGAAGGGCGAGCCGTTCACGATCAAGAACGCCATCTGCCTGCACGAGGAGGACAACGCCGTGCTGTGGAAGCACGTGGACCACGCGCTGGGCGCGGAAGTGCGTCGGATGCGACGGATGGTCGTCTCGTGCCACGCGACCGTCGCGAACTACGAGTACCTGATCTACTGGCGGTTCTACCAGGACGGCAACATCGAGTGCGAGGTCCGCGCGACCGGCCTCATGGTTACGACTCCGTTTGCCGAAGGGGCAGACCCGCCACGGACGGGCACCGTCGTCGACAAGCAGACCTACGCGCCGTTCCACCAGCACTTCCTGGTGGCCCGGCTCGACCTCGACGTCGACGGCGACGGCAACACCGTGATGGAGGTCGACTCGAAGGCGTTGCCGGTCACGACAGACAACCCGTACGGCCTGGCCGTCGTGACCGACTCGACTCCCATCACGTCCGAGGCCGTGGCAGGGCGCGATTTCAGCTGGGAGACCCAACGGACGTGGAAGGTGGTCAACCCGAACCGGACGAACGCCGTCGGGACCAACCCGGCGTACAAGCTCGTCCCGACCGCCTCGATCCCGAGCCTCATGGATCCCGAAACACCGCAGTTCCTGCGAGCACCGATCATCGGGCACACGGTGTGGGTGACCCGGCAGCACGATGACGAGCGCTGGCCCTGCGGGGCCTATCCGACCCAGTCGACGCATGACGACGGCATGACACGGTGGATCTCCGACGACGAGCCGTTGGAGAACACTGACGTCGTGCTCTGGTACGTCTTCGGCATCCACCACATCACCCGTGTCGAGGACTGGCCGATCATGCCGTCCGACACGATCGCGTTCTGGCTCAAGCCGTTCGGCTTCTTCGACCAGAACCCGTCGATCGACGTGCCACCCACGACCAAGGTGGACGGCGACCACTGCCACACCGACGCGGACTCAGCTGCGCACAGCCACCACCACTGAACGTGGTCATCGATTGCTGCTGAGCTCCCACGTGGTGTTGTCCCCGTGCTGCTGGGTCCAGAACACCCGCCAGCCGTGGCTGAAGGGCGTCGGGAGCTTGGCGCCGAGGAGTCCGCCCGTGGTCGGGTCACCGTCGGAGACATGGATACCGGTGATCTCGTTGTCGCCGTCGTTGTAGCCGGGGCTGGTCAACGCGTCGTACGTCGCCGAGGCGTCACGCCCTTCGGCGAGCCAACGGACAGCCTTCGGTCCGGATTTGCCGTGGGAGTCGCCGCGCAGGTCCAGCCAGTAGCCGGAGTCGAGCGCGTTCCGCTGCCCGTGCAGCGTGTCGCCCGCATCCTCGACCACCAACAGCCGGTTCTTCGTCGCGAACTGGATGTTGTCGAGACCCGTGTGCGCCACGTCGCCGACGTAGGCGGGGGAGAGGCGACCGTTGTCGGCCGTGCTCGAGCGCTGTGTCAGTCGGAAGACGCCCCCGTAGGCACCGGGCAACGTGCTCAGGTTGCTGGTGTCCCCGGTCTCGGTGAAGTAGAACTCGCGGAAGCCGGTTCCAGGTCGGAAGACGCCGTTCTCCGGACGCTTGAACGGCGTGGCCTGAGCCGCTGCGGCGCTGGCGGTCGCGTCGAAGGCCGCGGTCCCGGAGTGGGCGTCGACCCAACGCGTCGAGAAGGACTTTCCGTAGGTGTGCAGGTCGGCCACGTCCGATGACGACGGGTTGGCGGACAGGTCGGCAGCCGTGATGGGGGTGCCGTCCTTCCGCAGGACCTGGAGCGCCTGTAGCGTGCCGCCCGCGCTCAGGTCGGTCTTGTCGGTCGGCTCGAACCGGTAGACGTAGCTGTTCGGCTTCTTGCCGCCGCTGACGCTCGCACCGCCGATGTCCTCGACCAGCCACACGTTGCCGGTCGCGTCGTTCTGGATGCCCTCGTAACCGCCCGACCCGAGGGCCGGCAGGCGGGTCGCGACACCGTCGACGGCGTCGCCGCCGGCGTCCAGGTCCACTGCGAAGACCCCACCGACGGGCGACTTGGCCTCAGCGGTCAGGAGCAGCTGTTGGGTGAAGGGGTCCCACGTGATGCCGTCGAACGTGGGCAGCGGAGCACCCATTGCGTCGGCGTCGCTGATGAGCGAGACACGCTGGGCGGGGTCGGCTGCGTCCAGATCGACCCGGGTCACGTACCCGCCTGGACCGCCCTCGTGGCCCTGGTACAGGTAGTGGTGCCCGTTGAAGATCAGGTAGACGTTCTTGTCCGGCTCGGTCTTGAACGCCTCCTTCGGGTCCTGCGTGAGTGGACCTCCGTTGGACGTGTTGTAGCCGTAGTGGGTGATGCCGTTGGTCGCGTCGGGGTTGGTGAGCCTGAGATTGCCCCAGGCAACGGACGTGGCCGAGAGCGCCGGGCTGAGCACGTTGCTCTCGATCCCGACCCGCGGGTTCGCGGGCACGCTCCGGCCGTCGAAGGAGTCATAGCCCGCGCCAACGGCGGAGGCCGCCGTCATCGCGCCGAGGCAGACGCCGACTGCCGCGAGGCCGAGCCAGGGGCCCTTGTTGAACACTGTCATCGTTGTCCTCCAGGAACGCCGCCGGTCCAGCTGACCGGCTGTTCCCGTCACCCTCTCCGGATGTCGTTTCGATCTCGTGGCGATCGGGCGACGCCCTCCTGACCGGCATGTGAACAACGGCCGATCGTGCGTCACGGGGGCTGGGCAGGAGGAACCTCATCGGCGCCAGCTCCCATGTTTCGGAGGGAGCGGGAGGTCGGCGAGCAGACGCGGCCCGGGCTCACGTCCGACCTCGCGGAACCACTCGTAACGGAAGACCAGCCGGAACAGAGGCCGCGGTAGGCGCAGGAACAGCGCCAACGTCCGGACGGCGTCGTCGGACTCGGCCTGGCTGACATGAGCTTGCATCGCGGCCCGCTTGGCTCGCCATTGGTGTCGTACGTCGATCCGGTGCGTGAGGTCGGACCGCGCGGTGTAGATGTTCTGCGGGTCGGGGAGCTGGGGAAGTCGGCGCAGGTGGCGGAGAGCATGGAGCAGCCGACCGACCCGCAGCAGCGCCGTCCGGTCGACCGTGGCCTCCAGGACGAGTGGCGTGCGGGCCAGCTCAGCGGCGCGCATGCCGACACGGTGCACCTGGACATGGTCGGGGTGCCCGTAACCGCCGTTGGGGTCGTAGATCGTGAGGATGTCGGCGCCCTCGTCCAACAGCACGCTCGCAAGGCGCTCAGCCGCGCGCTCGACTTCCTCGTCGGCGAAGGCCGTCGCCGTGGCCGGGGCCCGTTCCTTGTGGTGCTGGGCCTGCGCTCGCGGGTATCCGCTGTCGGCGTAACCCAGGTGGATCACCGACGAGATGCCGATGGCCTTCGTCGAGGCACGCAGCTCCGCACTCCGCGTCTCCGCCAGGGCCGCACCCTGGCCGTGCGAGGCCACGGCGAGTCCCGCCTCGCCGGCAGTCGCCATGACCAGGACCACCCGATTCCCCGCAGCGCTGAGCCGGGCGAGCGTGCCGGCGGTGAGGAGTGCCTCGTCGTCGGGATGGGCGTGGAACGAGACGACCGTGCAGGTCGGAGGTGCTGTCCTCATGCCGGCACCTCGCTGACCAGGGCGTGCATCGCGTCGACCGGGACATCCTGCAGCTGCAGCTGCCGCTGCGCCAGCTCGTACAGTCGCGTCGCCCCGGCCACCGCGGCTGTCCAGGTCGCCGTTGGGGTGACCGCCGCGTTGTGCAGTGCTATCGCGCGACGAAGAGACGGGTCGGTCAGCAACCGCTGCATGGCAGCGACCATGTCACGGTCCGAGGAGGCCAACAGGCCGTCGACTCCATCGGTGACGAACTCGCCGACTCCGCCACGCGAGCTGGCCACGACCGGGAGGCCCGTGCAGCGAGCCTCCAGCGCGGCGATGCCGAAGGACTCCATCTCTGCGGGCGAGACATAGAGATGCGACGACTGGAGCACGTCGAGGATCTGCGGGCGGTCGAGCTTCCCCAGCAGCTGGACCCAGCCGTCCATCCGGTGCGCTCGAAGGAAGCGCTCCATCGCCGGTCGCTCGGGGCCGTCGCCGATGATGACGACGCGGAAGTCGATCTCGGCGGAGACCTGCTGACGCAACCGTCGCACCATGCGCAGCAACGGCATGGGCCGCTTGCGCCGGGCGAGGCGCATCACACACGCGATCGTCAGGTCGCTGTCGAACGGGTGAGTCTGCGGTTGCCACTCGTCCGGGTCGACTCCGTTGGGAACCGAGGCGACTGTGGCCACACCGCCGAGCGTCTCCCGCAGCGCTTCCGCCGCCACCGAACTGACGGCGGACCAGACCACGGGCCAGGTTCGCATCCGGAAGAGCGATTCCAGCACCGGCGGAACCGGACCCAGGGCAGACCAGAGCGAGTGCACGGTCACCACGGTCGGCACATGCAGCGCGGCGGCTTGGCGAGCGGTCGACATCGACAGCGGCGAGACCACCGACACGTGGGCGTGGACCACGTCGAAAGGCTCGCTCAGCAGTACCTCTTGCACCCGACGGGTGGCGGCAAGGGAGCGCCCGATCCCGGTCGGCGTGCGGCCACCCACGCGCCGGACCCAGGTGGGGTCGAGGGCTTCCGGGCCGGGCGTGCTCGTGAGGACGTGCACGTCGTGTCCGGTACGACGTTGGCGCTCGGCCAGGTCGTGGACGTGCATCTCGATGCCGCCGACCTGCGGCAGGTAGCAGTCCGTCACATGAAGGATGCGCATCAGCGGGGAGCCTCTCCGTTGGCGGCCACGAGCGCGCGTTGAAGCTCGAGCGGGTAGGGGCTTGGCCGGCGAGGGGCGCGACGACGCATCCAAACCCAGCCGGCCAGCAGCGTGCCGCCGACCGGGATCTCGAGCAGGAACGTGAACGCGCGGTACAACAGCACACCCGCCACCGTGCCGACCGGGTCTCCGCCGGCTGCCACCAGGAAGCCGGCGAGACCGACCTCGACGACTCCGGCACCGCCGGGCGTCAGGAACGCCAGCGTGAGGAGGCGCTCGACGGCGAAGCCCGCCAAGATCTGGGACGGCGTCAGACCGCTGCCGGTGAGGCGGAGACAGCTCCAGAGCAGGGCCAGGAGGAGGGCGGCGTACGCCAGATGGCCAGCGGTCAGGCGGGACCACGAGCTGCGGATCCGGGAGCTGCTTCGTGCTCTCAGGTCGAGGAAGCCGCTCATGACATCGACGCTTCTCGGCCGTCGCATGAGGTGCCGCACTCCGCGGACGACCCGATCGACGCCGTTGGCGACGACGCGGGCCGCCGACTCGTTCAGCACGACGGTCAGCACGACCAGCAGCAGCGCTGCCAACGTCGCCATGGTCACGACTGCCGTATAGGTCATGACCCCTTGGGCCACGCGGGACCGGGCGACCAGGGTCGCGAGGATCGCCGCCGGGACGATCAGCTTCGACATCACGTCCCACAGGTTCGTGACGAACGTGAAGACCACGAACTCCGCCCGGGTGAAGCCCCAGACCCGACTCATGTGGTAGTTCAGCCCGATCCCGACCGCGCCTGCCAACGGGCTGACGTTGGAGACAGCGCTCCCGGTCAGGCTCAGCGTGAGCGCGCGACGGTGGGACAGAGCGGGCATCGCGGCCGTGAGCACCACGGTGTGCACGACCAGGCCGCCGAGCCACAGTGCCGTCAGCAGAAGCAGGTCGAGCAGGGACACGCGACCCAGCGCTGTCGGTAGCTGCGACCAGGTGGCGCCGACCACGGCGGGCATGACCAGGACGAACATCACGGCCGCCAGGGCGACAGACGCAAGAGCCTTGAGGCACCAGATCAGTCGGCGCCTCGAGATCGAGCGCTCGTGCGACGTCATGAGACGGCTCCTTCGTGGTGACGCGGGACCGGTGGTGGTGTGTGGACGGTTCCGACGCTACGAAGCGGACGTGAAGGTGGGATGAAGGCTGTATCGACGTGGCGTGGTCGGTGCGGTCAGCGCTGGTGGCCGATGAACCCCAACCGGTCGAGATCCGCCTCGATACCGGCCGGCGCGAAGACACTCGACAGCACGGGTTGGCGTCGAAGCCACCCGGTGAAGTCGGTGAGCGGCGTACGGAGGAGCAGCCAGGATGCGTAGGCGACGGCTCCGCCGAGCGCCAGGCCGGCAACGACATCCCACGGGTAGTGGGCCGCAACGTACACGCGGGCGAACGCGATGAGGACGGCCGCCGCCGTGGCGATGAGCCCGAGCCGGCGAGACACCAGCAGCAGGCCGACGGCGACCGCACCGGCCATCACGGAATGGTCGGAGGGGAACGACCAGTCGGTCGAGCGGGCGACCAGCACCAGGACGTGCGGATGGGTGTCGTAGGGACGGGCCTCGTGGACCGCCCGGCTCAGCGGTTGGTTGGCCGCGACGGCCAGCAGCGTCGCGACCGGTGCCCAACCGGCAGCTGCCAGCGTCCTGTTGTCGAGATGGCGGGCCATCAACAGCCCGATGACGAGCAGGCCCGCGAACAGGATCACGCCGAAGCGGGCGTAGTCACTCATGGGCGTGTGCAACCAGTCGGTGTGCCGCGCCAATGAGTTGGTGGCGCGGAACAACCGGTCATCGAGTCGGTGGAAGAAATCCACGAGGCTCCCCGTTCTGTGTGCGGGCGTCGTTCGATCGGCGGTAGTCAACCTGCCTCCGTAGGACGCTAGGGAAGGCGCATGAAGGAGAGATGAAGGCGAACGTGATCTTCACTCCGCCTTCACCTGCCGTGACTACGCTGCTGTCATGAACTCAACCGGTGACGGGAGCCCGGCGTGCGCGTCCTGATCGCTGAGGACGACGTGCGCCTGGCCACGTTGCTGTCCCAGTCGGCTACCGAGGCGGGCTGGGACGTCGAGGTGCAGCACGACGGTCTCGCGGCCCTGGAGGCAGCAGCCCCTGGTGGCCCATCCGGTGAGTTCGAGGTCATCCTGCTCGACTGGATGCTGCCCGGCATGGACGGCATCACCGTGTGCCGCCGGCTGCGGAGCCTGGGATCGCGAACTCCCGTGCTGATGCTGACGGCGCGCGGCGCAGTCCGGGACCGGATTGCGGGACTCGATGCGGGCGCCGACGACTACCTCGGCAAACCCTTCGACCTCGATGAGCTGCTGGCCCGGCTGCGCGCGCTGCATCGTCGATCGATCGGCGACGTCGACGATCAGCCACTCCACGTCGGCAGCCTGACGGTCGAACCCCTGTCGAGACGCGTGTACCGCGACGGACAGGACATCGGCCTCTCAGCGAGGGAGTTCGACATCTTGAACCTGCTCGTCGCCCGGGCGGGGCAGGTGGTGAGCCGCTTCCGGATCCTCGACGACGTCTGGGACGGTGAGACCGACATCCGCAGCAACGTGATCGACGTCCATGTGGCCGCGCTGCGCGCCAAGATCGACCGGCCCTTCGGCACGAACACGATCACCACGGTGCGCAACGCGGGCTACCGCGTCGACGTCGAATCTCCACGATGAGGCTCGCCGGGTTCGTCGGTGGGCTCTCCCTACGGGTCCGCCTGGTCGCCGGTTTCGCCGCCGCCATGCTGGTCGTCCTCGCCGGTGCCGGAGCGTTCGTCTACCTGCAGGTGAAGGCCGCGCTGGACCACGAGCTGAACTCGGAGCTCGCGTTGACCGGCTCGCGCCTGTCAGCCCAGATCGAGCGGACAGGAAAGCTGGCGGGTCTCTCGGACCTGTTCAGCGGCGAGCGCTACCAGGTCTTCGACTCCGCCGGCACTGTCCTGGCGCAGAGCCCGTACCCCTCGGCGCGGCCGTTGCTTTCGCCGGCAGAAGTCTCGTCGGCGCTCGAGCGGCCCATTTGGCACGACAGCGGCAGAGTCCTGCTCGAGGACAGCGAGGCGACCCGCGTCTACGGCGTCGCGTTGACGTCGAACGCCGGGGAGTCGGCCGCCGTCGTCGCCGTTGCGGCGTCGAGGGACCAGCGAGACGCGGCCTTGAGAGAAGTGCTGCTGCAGCTGTCGGTTGCGGGGTTGGCGACCCTGGTGCTGGCTGCCTTCGTAGGTGATCGGTTGGCCCGGGCTGCCCTGAAGCCGGTCGAGAGGTATCGGCGCCAGGCGATCGAGGTGACGAGGGGCGCTAGCGGCGTACGGCTGGACGTGCCGGCTGATCGAGATGACGAGATCACCCGGCTCGGTCATTCACTGAACCAGATGCTCGCAGCCCTCGAGGAGGCGCTCGAGCACGAACGCAGGTTCGTCAACGACGCGAGTCACGAGCTACGGACTCCGTTGACGCTGATCGGCACACGCGTCCAGCTGGCGCGCCGGCGCTCGCGCACGATCGCTGAGCACGAGGCCGTCCTGGACGAGATCACCGTCGACATCGACCGTATCTCCCGGCTGGCCGACCAGCTGCTGGAGGTGGGGGCGGCGGACAGTGACGCCGCAGCCTCCGAGGTGACCGACCTGGCCCTGGTGGCGCGCACCCAGGCCGAACGCCACCGGGCGCTGGTGACGTCCGAGAGGGCCGGGTCCGCGGCGGGGACGCTGCAGGTCCTGACCAGCGGCGAGACGCGTGTTGCCGTTGACCATGTCCGCCTGGAGCGGGTCGTTGTCAACCTGCTCGACAATGCCCTGAAGCACGGCGCACCGCCGATCACCGTGGCCGTCGATCAGGTCGCGGGAGCTGCCCGGCTGATGGTCACCGACCGCGGCGCCGGCATGGATCCAGCCACGTTGGCCGCCGCCCCGGACCGCTTCGTCCGGGCGCCGGAGGCGCGCAACCGAGCGGGGTCGGGCCTCGGTCTCTCTCTCGTGAAGACGACGGTGCTGGCCTCCGGGGGCGAGCTGCGATTGTGTTGTGGCGGCCGGCACGAGCGATTCGGCGAGCAGTTCCCGATCGAGTGCGACCACGCGGAGGGCACGGTGGCGACGGTGTTGTGGCCCTCCGCGAGCGCTCCATCCGGGTGACGTGACGGCGCTGATCGCGGCCGGTCGTGCCGTCGCTCCCAGTCATCACCACTGACCCCCCGACGCTCGAATCCGGTCCGTTCTCAGCGGTGGCACAGCCGCAGCGAGGAGAATGGCAGCAACGACAGGCCGGGAGGTGTCGAACGGTGCGGGTGCTCGTGGTCGAGGACGAGGTTCGGCTGGCGGACGCGATTCGTCGCGGGCTCGTCGCCGAGGGCTTCGTCGTAGACGTCGAGGCCAGCGGGCCCGATGGCCTCTGGGCCGCGCAGAACAACGGCTACGACGTGATCGTCCTCGACATCATGCTGCCCGGACTGAACGGCTATGACGTGTGTCGCCGCATCCGGGAGGCCGAGAACTGGACGCCCGTCATCATGCTGACCGCCAAGGACGGTGACCTCGACCAGGTGGACGCGTTCGACCTCGGCGCCGACGACTACCTGACGAAGCCGTTTGCGTTCGCCGTGCTCGTGGCCAGGTTGCGCGCCCTGGTCCGCCGAGGTGCACCCGCCCGCCCGGTCGTGCTGACCGCCGGGGACCTCCAGCTAGACCCCGGGGCGGCCGCCGTGATGCGTGGCGACACCCCGATCAGCCTGACGCCACGGGAGTTCGGCCTGCTGCACTTCCTCATGCGTCGTACGGGGGAGGTGGTCAGCAAGACCGACATCCTGCAGAACGTCTGGGACGCGTACTACGACGGCGACGACAACGTGGTCGAGGTCTACGTCGGCTATCTGCGCCGCAAGATCGACCACCCGTTCAACCGGCACGCGATCGAGACGTTACGCGGCATGGGCTACCGGTTGGCGGCCGATGGTGGCTAGCCGGCGCCCGCTGGCCGGCGTCCGGGTCCGGACGTCGTTTACGGCGACGTTTCTCGTCGCGGTCGTGCTCGTGCTGGCGGGCACAGGGTTTGTCCTGGTGCAGGAACGCCAGCTCCGCAACGCGATCACCGCCCTGACCGAGCAGCACGCGGATGAGCTGGCCAGCCAGCTCGACTCGACCGGTCTGTCGCGAAACAGGCTCGAAAGGCTCGTGCGCCGGGACGAGGCGATCGTCCAGATCGTGAGCCCGGACGGATCCGTCTTGGCCGCCAGCGACTCGATCGAGGAGTCACCGCCGGTGGTCCCCGCGCGCCCGGCGCCGGGCTCCAGCTCGGTCGTGTATGTCGACAACCTGCCCGAGGAGCACGACGACTCCTACGTCGTGGTCGTGCGAGGTGTCGCGACGGCGAACGGAGACGCCTTCGTCATCACCGCGGAGAGCCTGGACACCGTCGAAAAGGCCACCGGTGTCGTGGTCCGGCTGCTGGCCATCGGGCTCCCCGTCGTGGTCGTGCTGGTCGGCCTGATCTCGTACTGGCTGACCGGCCTGGCGCTCGCCCCTGTGCGGCAGATGCGGAACCGGGTCGCCGACATTACGGCTCGCGACAGGTCAGCACGCGTCCCCGTCTCACCTGCGGGCGACGAGATCACCCGGCTCGCGGAGACCATGAACGAAATGCTCGAACGGTTGGAGGCCGCATCGGCCCGGCAGCGACGCTTCGTGGCCGACGCCTCCCACGAGCTGCGCAGCCCACTCACCGCGATCCGGACCTCGCAGGAGATCTCGCTTGCCCACCCGACCAACACCGACTGGCCCGGAACGAGCCGGGACACGCTGGCCGAGCTCGAGCGGCTCGAGCATCTCGTCGCTGACCTGCTGCTGTTGGCGCGTTTCGACGACAACGACCCGCGACAGACGATCGTCGACGTCGACCTCGACGACATCGTGCAGACCGAGGCGGCCAGGTTGCGGCGGCTCGGACGATGGGACGTCAGGTCGGCGGTCGAGCCCGTCCGGATGCGCGGTGACCACGATCAGGTCAGCCGGCTGGTGCGCAACCTGGTCGACAACGCGACCCGGCATACGAGCTCGACCGTGTCGCTGCGGCTGCACCGCGACGGCACGACAGCCGTGCTCGAGATCGGGGACGACGGGGCCGGCGTGCCACCGGGGGAGGAGGAGCGGATCTTCGAGCGGTTCGTACGGCTCGACGAGAGTCGCGAGCGGGGAACCGGGGGGACCGGCCTGGGACTGTCCATCGCCCGCGAGATCGCCCGCCGCCATGGCGGAGACGTGACGGTGGTGTCCGGCAACGGTGCCGGGCCCGGTGCGCTGTTCGTCGTCCACCTCCCGGCACCACCCGCCGACCTGGACGCCTAGTCTGGCGTCGTGACCGCAGCCGACTGGGCTCTCCTGACGTCCACGTTCGTGGCCTCCTTCGTGGAGTGTGTCGAGGCGCTGACGATCGTGCTGGCGATGGGGATCACCCGCGGCTGGCGCGCAGCCGCAGCCGGCACCGTGGTGGCGCTGCTCGCGCTGGCGGCGTTCACCGTCGCCGCGGGGTATGCGCTGGCGAACTGGCTGCCGACCGCGGCGCTGCAGCTCGTCGTCGGCACGTTGATGCTCATCTTCGGACTGCAGTGGCTGCGCAAGGCCATCCTGCGATCGGCCGGGCTCAAGTCACTGCACGACGAGGAAGCGGAGTACGCCGAGCAGACCGCCGCGGCGCGTACCGCCAAAGCCCGCACGATCCTCGGCGTCGACGCGTTCGGCTTCATCGTGTCGCTCAAGGGGGTCTTCCTCGAGGGCGTCGAGGTGGTGTTCATCGTCATCACGTTCGGCTTGAACGCGGACAACGTGCCGCTTGCCTCCGCGGGCGGGGGTGCGGCCGCGCTGGTCGTGCTGGTCCTGGGCGTGGCCGTGCACCGCCCCTTGTCGGCCGTCCCCGAGAACACCCTGAAGTACGGCGTCGGGCTGATGTTGACGACCTTCGGAACGTTCTGGTCGCTCGAGGGACTCGGAATCTTCCGGTCCGGGCGCGAGAGCCTGGCCTGGCCGGGGTCCGACTGGGCGATCGTGGTCCTGCTCGTGGGCTGGTTCGTGTGGAGTCGGGTGCTGATCAGCTGGCTGCGGCGCGATGTGGAGGACCGGCGGACGACGACGGAGGTGGCGGCATGAACGCTGTGCGTGCGGTCGGAGACTTCTTCTTCGACCTGATCATCGGCGACGACCCCAAGATCGCCGGAGCGGTGGTCGTGGCGCTGGCGCTCGCCCTGCTCCTGCTGGCCGCGGGCGCCTCAGCCACCGTCGTGACGGTGGTGGGGGCGGTGGCGGTGGTGGCGGCGTTCACCGTCAGCCTGCTGCTGGACGTCCGCGGATGAGACCTCGAGCGGCGTACGGCTCGACGCGTGTCGGGTGCGGTCCGCGGTGAGCCCGGTCGTGGAGGTGCCGGTACGCGGCGAGGGGATCCGTCTCGGCCAGTTCCTCAAGCTCGCGAACGCCGTCGACCAGGGCAGCGACGTGAAGTTCCTGCTCGCCTCGGGGGAGGTGAGGGTGAACGGTGCGGTCGAGACGCGGCGCGGTCGTCAGCTCGTCATCGGTGACGTCGTCGAGCTGGACGGGACGTCATACGTCCTCACGGTCGGCTGAGGCG
The DNA here is from genome assembly GCA_963750495.1 of uncultured Actinomycetota bacterium. Classification (GTDB taxonomy): domain Bacteria; phylum Actinomycetota; class Actinomycetes; order Propionibacteriales; family Nocardioidaceae; genus JANLYC01. The sequence continues at coordinate 149,189 of CAVVQV010000007.1, read as the reverse complement.
GCCTTCGGCGTGCTGCGGTGCCGGTGGCTCGGTGGCACGGCAGTGGCAGTGGCGGTGGCAAGTACGCAGTCCAAGGGGCGAATTTGCCTAGTGAGCAAGCCAGCTGGCTTGTTCACTAGGCAAACGCGGAGGGTCAGGTGACGTCGACGAGGTCCACCACGAACACGAGAGTTTCGCCGGGGGCGATGGCGGAGCCGGCGCCGCGGTCGCCGTAGGCCAGATGCGGCGGGATGACCAGCTGGCGGCGGCCACCGACCTTCATGCCGGCGATGCCCTGGTCCCACCCGGCGATGACCTGACCCACGCCGAGCCGAAACGACAGCGGCTCGCCCCGGTTGTAGGACGCGTCGAACTCCTCGCCGCTCGAGTGCGCGACGCCGACGTAGTGGGCGAGCACAGTGGACCCAGCCGTCGCCTCGGTGCCGTCACCTTCGGAGATGTCGGTGATCACCAGGTCGGACGGGGGAGGGGAGTCAGGGAAGTCGATCTCGGGCTTGTCAGTCATGCACTCCACCCTAGAGCGCGTCGCTAGGCCCCGCCGACTCGCCTACTGGGTGTTCGAGACGTACGACGTCAACTGGTCGCGCTCGAACTCCAGCTCGCCCATCCGCGACTTCACCACGTCCCCGATCGACACGATGCCGTGCAAACCCTCGTCGGTGAGCACCGGCACGTGGCGGATCCGGTGCTCCGTCATGAGCTTCATCAGGTCATCGACGGAGTCGTCGGGCTTGGCGGTCCGGACATTGGAGGTCATGATCGTCGAAACGTCGCCCTCCAGTGCCTGGACACCCGAGATGAGGCAGCGCACGATGTCCCGTTCCGAGACGATGCCAGCAACCGGATTGTCGTCGGTGCTCACGATCACAGCGCCGATGTTGTGCTCGGAGAGCAGCGCTATCAGGTCGTGCACGGTCGTGTCCGGGCGGACGGTGACGATCGCCGCGCCCTCCCCCTTGCCCTTGAGTACGTCTTTGATGCGCATTCGCGGCCTCCCGAGAGTCTGGGGCTTGCTGTCCTTCGACCCTAGCGGGCTCTCGGGGGCGGGGACAGTGTTCTGACGGCGTTCTGACGGCGTTCTGGCGGCGTTCTGGCGGCGCGGCTCGGTCGGTCACCTGCGAGGATGGGTCGGTGACCGCGATCCTGACCTCGACGCGCCGTCGTGCGGCCGCAGTCCGGCGGCCGCCGCAGTCCACCCAGGGTTCCGCGCTCATCGTGGGTGTCGTCGTGGGCTGGATCACGCTGGTGCTCCTCATCGACTCCGGCTCGACCCTCGCCGTCCAGCGCCTTCTCGGGCTCGGGACGTGGGTCGTCCTGCTCTGGCTGCTGTCCCGCGAGGTGCCTGTGGTCCGCGTCCAGACCGCCGTCGTGGTGGTCTTCGCCTCGGCAGTGGAGTACACCTTCTCTCCGCTGCTCGAGGTGTATCTGTACCGGTTCCACAACGTTCCGGCGTACGTGCCGCCCGGCCACGGTCTCGTCTACCTGGCTGCCTTGGCGATCGGCCGGTCGATGTTCGTCCGGGCCCACACCCGCGCGTGCATGACGCTCGCGCTGGTCGTCGGCGGCGGGTACGCGGCCTACGGTCTCGTTTTCGCGGACCGGACCGACGTGCTGGGCGCGTTCTGGTATCTGTGCCTCGTCGGGTTCTTCCTGTGGGGGCCGTCGCAGGGGCTGTATGTCGGCGCCTTCGTCGTGGTCACCTATCTCGAGCTGACCGGGACGGCGCTGGGGACCTGGGCCTGGCAGACCCACGACCCGACCGGGCTCGTCGCCATCGGCAACCCGCCCTCGGGCGCGGCCGGCGGATACGGCTGGTTCGACCTGGCGGCCCTGCTCACCGCGCCGTGGCTGCTGGCACACCTGCCGGCGAAACGGCGTGCCGGCGACCTCACTCGTCCGGAGCGGACTCGGGGTCGTTCGGACTGAGGCGCATGCGGCGCTCGTTCAGGTCGTGCACACTGCCGGGGCTACGGTGCGCGCCGCCCGGTTCGTCGGGCAGCATCCCGATGAACGCCAGTGTCTGGTCGTGGAGTCGACCGTTCGTTGCGAGGGCGTTTCCGCTGTGGGGGCCGACCGTTCCGTCCAGACCGCTGAAGCGGCCGCCAGCCTCGTCCACGATCACCGCGAGTGCCGCCATGTCGTACAGCTGGAGATCCGGCTCGAGGGCGATGTCGATCGCCCCTTCGGCGACGAGCATGTAGGACCAGAAGTCGCCGTACGCGCGGGTCCGCCAGCAACGGCGGGTCAGCGCGATGAAGTCGTCCTGCCGGCCGCGGGCCTCCCAGCCGTGCATCGAGCTGTAGGACAGCGAGGCGTTCTCGAGCGTGCCGACGTCGGACACGTAGCACGCCGTCGCGGAGAACAGCGACTTGCCGGTCCAGGCGCCGCCACCCTTGGACGCCCACCACCGACGGCTCAGCGCGGGGGCCGAGACGACGCCAGCGACGACCTCGTCCTCCTGCATCAAGGCGATCAGCGTCGCCCAGACCGGGACGCCGCGGACGAAGTTCTTGGTGCCGTCGATCGGGTCGACCACCCACCGCCGCGGCCCCCAGCCCGTCGACCCCTCCTCCTCGCCGTAGAACGCGTCCCGCGGTCGGGCGCGGCTGAGCGTGCGGCGCATGGCGTGCTCGACCGACTGGTCGGCATCCGTCACCGGAGTGAGGTCGGGCTTGTTGACCACGTGCAGGTCCTGGGCCTTGAACCGGTCCATGGTGAGCGAGTCCGCGTCGTCGGCGAGAACGTGCGCCAGGCGTAAATCGTCCGTGTGGTCCGAAGGCATAGCGCTCAGCGTACGGCTCCGGAGTCCCACGAGGAGTCCTGGCGCGCTGCGGCCTCTGGCGAACGTGGACGGTCTGCGGACGGAGACGGTCCTTGCCCCGCCTGCCGCCCTGCCCGAAAGTGCGATGCGGAACAGCTTGCTGGGCCGTCACACTAGGACGGACGGCCCAGCGACATGCCAGTCCGTCGAGAGGAGCTCAGCATGTTCGACCAGGTCAACGGACTGCCCCTGCACCCGCTCGCGGTGCATGCGGCTGTCGTCCTCGTGCCGGCGTCGGCGCTGCTCGCACTCTTGTTCGCCCTGCCGCGGACCCGGGGGTGGTCACGGTTGCCTCTCCTGCTCACCTCCGTCAGCTCGGTAGGAGCCGTCTTCGTGGCGGTACAGAGCGGCAAGGCCCTGCAGGGCACGCTCAACCTCCAGGGGCCGGTGGCGGCGCTCATCCGGACACATCGACACCGCGCCAACCAGCTGCTGGTGCTGATGATCGTGTTCGCCGTCCTCGTCGTCGTGGCGTACGTCGTCACCCGCGCGGGTCAGCCGAACGCCACGGTCACCAACGTGCTGGCCGGTCTGCTCGTCGTGGGTGCCGCTGCCATCGCCTTCCAGACCTACCGCGTGGGCGACGTCGGGTCGAAGGCCGTCTGGAACCCGACCGGCCAGATCGACTACAACAGCCACGACTCCGGCGGCTGACTGCCGGCGACGGCGGGCCTCAGCGGACCAACGGAGCGGTTGTGCGCACGCTGGTCTCACGCGGCGCTCACGCGGAGCTCACTCGTCGTCGGTGCGTTCGCGGCTGGCCAGCAACCGGCGGAAGGACTCAACCCGATCCGACTCGACACGACCGCCGGCGATCGCCTCGTCGAGAGCGCATTCGGGCTCGGCCGCACCGTGCGTGCAGCCGCGCGGGCAGTCCACGGTGAGTCGGCCCAGGTCGTCGAAGGCGTTGATCAGCTCGCGTGGGTCGACATGGGCCAGCCCGAACGACCGAATGCCGGGTGTGTCGATGACCCATCCTCCGAACGGCAGCTCGAGTGCGAGGGCCGAGCTCGAGGTGTGTCGGCCGCGACCGGTCACCTCGTTGACATGCCCCGTGACGCGGTCGGTGCCCGGGACGAGGGCGTTGACCAGCGTCGACTTGCCGACGCCGGAGTGGCCCACGAAGACGCTGACCTTTCCACGGAGCTTGTCCCGCACCGGATCGAGGTCACCACCGCGCTCGGCCACGACGAACGGCACGCCGAGTGGCCGGTAGATCGACAGCAAGGTCTCGGCGTCAGCCAGGTCGACCTTCGTCAGGCACAGCAGCGGGTCGAGCCCCGCGTCGTACGCCGCCACCAGCGCCCGGTCGATCAGTCGTGGGCGGGGCTCCGGGTTGGCGACCGCCGTGACGATCACCAGCTGGTCGGCGTTGGCGACGAGGATGCGCTCGACCGGGTCGTCGTCGTCCGACGTACGTCGCAGCACCGTCACTCGGTCGGCAACCTCGACGATCCTGGCGAGCGCGCCGTCGGCACCTGACACGTCACCGACGACCCGGACCCGGTCGCCCACTACGACCCCCTGGCGGCCCAGCGGGCGTGACTTCATCGCCATCACGGTGCGTTCGGACTGTCCCGGCGGTGTCGCGCGGACCGTGTAACGGCCGCGGTCGACGGTGATGACGAACCCATCGACCGCGTCGTCGTAGGTGGGTCTCTCCTTGGTACGGGGTCGCGTCCGGCGCCGGGGTCGGTCGAAGTGACTGGGGTCGGGTTCGCGATAGGTCGAGCTCATGTCACCAGCGCCTGCCAGTCGCCAACGAAGCTCTCGTATGTCTTGGACGTCGTGGCGATGTCGTCGACGGCAAGGTCGGTGACGCACAGTCCCAGGACCGCACCGGCTTGGGCCATCCGGTGATCGTGGTAGCTGCCGAAGACGCCGCCGTGCAGGACACGTGGACGGATCTCGAGACCGTCGGCGGTCTCGCGAACGTCTCCTCCGAGCGCGTTGATCTCGCGTGCCAGCGCCGCGAGCCTGTCGGTCTCGTGGCCACGCAGGTGCGCGATCCCGCGCAGCCACGACGTGCCGTTGGCAACGGCGCACACGGCAGCCACCACCGGGGTCAGTTCGCCGACGTCGTGCAGGTCGAGGTCGACACCCTGGATCTCGCGACCACCTGTGACGGTGAGCCCGGAGGCGTCGAGGTCGATGGCAGCCCCGAAGTGCGGGAGGATCTCGCGCAGTGCGTCGCCTGCCTGCGTCGTGCTGGTCGGCCAGCCGGTGACGGTGACCCGGCCGCCGGTGACGACAGCGGCTGCCAGGAAGGGGGCTGCGTTGCTCAGGTCGGGCTCGACCCGGACGGGAATGCCGCGGATGGTGCCCGGGTGGACCCGCCACCGGTTCGGCTCGTCGTCTTCGACCCGTACGCCACGCTCCCGCAGCATCGCCACGGACATCGCGATGTGCGGCAGTGAGGGCACCGGTTTGCCGTCGTGGCGGAGGTCGACACCCTCGTCGTACCTGGCCGCGGCCAGGAGCAGGGCTGAGACGAACTGGCTGGAGGCGGCGGCATCGAGCGTGACGATCCCACCGCGGACGCGGCCCCTGCCCTCGATGGTGAACGGGATCGAACCGGCCTCGGCGGCTACCTGGACCCCCAGGGCGCGAAGGGCGCCGAGGATCTCGCCCATCGGTCGTACCCGTGCCGCGGGATCGCCGTCGAACCCGATCGTTCCGTCAGCCAGCGCGGCGACCGGCGGTACGAACCGCATGACCGTGCCGGCCAGTCCGCAGTCGATGTCGGCCGGGCCGGCCAGCCGCCCCGGCGTGATGTCGACGTAACCGGGGGAGAGGGACACCTCGGTACCGAGCCCGGACAGCGCGGCCATCATCAACCGGGTGTCGCGGGCGACCAGCGGGTCGACGATGCGCGACTCCTGGTCGGCGAGGGCGGCCAGCAGGAGGGCGCGGTTGGTGATCGACTTGGATCCGGGGAGGGTGACGCGGCCAGTCACCGGGCCAGCGGCGTACGGCGCCGTCCACGGAGCGACCACGGGAGTGGTCACACGCGCGCCCTGGCAGTCACGATCAAAAGCCTACCGATACACAAAGGACACAGCGTGGAAGCCTGTGCGGGCCTTGACGTGCCGTCGACCTGCACAACCTCCCACTCGACGCGCGTAGTCAGGCGCGGAGCGCGTGGTCAGCTGGAGAGCGGGTTGATGTCTCCGACGCGGTCGCGGGCGTGGCGCGCACCGTGCTTGGCCCGCCAGGCGAGTCCGGGCTTGCCCGCGGTGTCGACGCTGGCGAGCAGTAGGCCGCCCAGCATCGAGACGTTCTTGAAGAAGTGGATCTGCTGGTTGGCCTTCTGGGTCGGGTCGGACTCCTCCCAGAACCGGTGTCCGGCCCAGGTCGTCGGCACGAGCGACGCCGCCAGCGCGAACGCGGACAAGCGGGGGAGGCGACCGGTCGCGAGCATCAGGCCACCGACCACCTGGACAGCGGCGTTGAGCTGCACGATCTGCTTCTTGTCGAGGTCGAACGGCATCGCGTCGGTCGCCTTGTCGACGGCCGGCTTGAGCGCGTCGATCTCGGGCTCGGCGATCTTGACCCGCCCTTCGGGGTCTCGCAGGGCGTTGATGCCGCCCTGGATGAACATCGAGGACAGCATGGGTCGGGCGATCCGTCTGACGAGAGTCATGTCTCTTTCTTACCTCATGGGGACAGTCGGTGCAGATCTCGGGGGAACAAGGTGACCTCACGGATGTTGTCGGCCTCGACCAGACGACCGGTCCAGCGCTCGAGGCCGATCGCAAACCCACCGTGCGGCGGCAGACCGTAGCGGAAGGCGTCGATGTATCCCTCGTACGGCTCCAGCGGCAGACCGCGCTTCGCGAGCGTCGCCACGTAGTCGTCGTACCGGTGCAGCCGCTGGGCGCCGCTCACCAGCTCGATGCCGCGGAAGATCAGGTCGAACGAACGCGACCAGTGCGGGTCATCGGGGTCAGGGTGGCTGTAGAACGCCCGGTGGTCGGTCGGGTAGCCCTCGACGACGACGAAGTCACTGCCATGCGTCTCCTTGGCCCAGGCGCCGAGAGCGCGCTCGTGGGCTGGGGCGAGGTCAGGCTCGTCGGCCGGTGCGCCCGCGATCTCCAGCGCCTCCCGGAAATGGAGCACGGGGAACTCTTCCGGTACCGCAGGGACGTCGATGCCGAGCAGTTCGACGGCACGTGGGGCGCGTTCGTGGATGCTGGCGACCATGGCCGCCACCACATCGCGCAACACGGCCACGACCTCGCGATGGTCCTCGATGAACCCGAGCTCGACGTCGAGGGAGACGTACTCCGCGAGGTGGCGGACCGTGTCGTGGGGTTCAGCACGGAAGACGGGCCCGACCTCGTAGACCCGCTCGAACACCCCGACCATCACCTGCTTGTAGAACTGGGGAGACTGGGCGAGATACGCTGGCCGGCCGAAGTAGTCGACGACGAAGACGTTGGCGCCCGACTCCGTGGCGGACTCCACCAGCTTGGGGCTGTGGACCTCGGTGAAGCCGGTGTCATCGAGCACCCCCCGGAAGCCGTGCAGTGATGCCGCCGCGAGCTGCCACTTGGCCTGCTGCAGGGGGTGCCGCCAGGTCACCTGGGCGTGGTCGAGCATGGTCGGCAGACCGGCGGTGATCGTGGGCCGCCAGAGCTCGATCGGCGGAGTCACGGCCGGGTCGGTGAGCGGTGTGAAGACCGGCTGGACGACCTCGACGCCCCCGGGTGCCTGCGGGTTCGGGCTCACGACGCCGACGACGTCGACCGTCGTCTCCTCGGTCAGGGTCTCGACGAGCGCCAGCGTTGCCTCGTCCTTGACGACGACCTGGGCGGTGCCGGTCCGGTCGCGGAGCACGACGAACGACAGGCCGGAAAGGCGGCGGCGTCGATGGATCCAGCCACTGAGCCGGACCGGTTGGCCGGGCTTGTCGGCGTACGCGGGGAGCTCGGCCGTGAGGGTGCGGGCGAGCAGTGGCGTCGGACCGGTCGACGCGGTCGACGCGGTCGATGCCGTGGGTGCGGTAGATGCGCTGGGTGCAGCAGACATGGGTTCACCTCCTGGGTCGGTAGCCCCGGAGGTGTGGGCGACGGGCAAGTTCGCTGTGCCACCACACCTTCGCCGACGGCGTCGTCGGCCTCTGGTCGTGCTCAGCTCGGAAGTGTCTTCATCGCGGGACCGACGTCCGCCTTCTCAGCTGCCGGCGGCTCTCTGTACGTGCGGTGACCCACGACTACTCGTCTTCGTCGTCGCTGCGCCACCGATTCTAGGGGCCTACGGGTAATACCACGAATCCGACACCGTGACGCCGTGTTGGGCCCGTGCCGTGGCTGTGATGTGACCACTGCCCAGCAGGAAGGATGCACCCAGCCTGATCGGTGAGTTGTCGAGGTTCTGTGCGTCGTTCGTGCACTTCCACTTCCAGTCGAGAATCGTCGGGCTGTGGCAGTCCCAGTCGCCTTCATCCAGGACGCCGAACAGGGCGTTGGTGCCCTCGATCACCACCTTGACCCGGCCCGTCGCCGCTCCACGGGTCACCACGAGGTCGGACGTATAGGTGAAGAACGCACCGGAACCAGCAAGCACGGGCGGGCCGAAGGCCACGTCAAAGGTCGGCACGGGCGGCGTCGTGGTGGTCGTGGTCGTAGTGGTTGTGGTTGTCGTACTGGTCGTCGACGTCGAGGGGTCCGTGGTCGTGGTCGTCGACGTCGTGGGGTCCGTCGAGGTGGTGGTCGACGAGGTGGTGCCGCCGCTCGAGGAGGTCGTCGACGACGTCGTGGGGTCCGTCGAGGTCGTCGCCGTGGTTGCGGACGAGCTGGTGGTCGCTCCGGTGGTGCCGGTCGTGTCCCCGGTGGTGGGGTCGATGGCGGTGGTCGACATCGTGTCGGTCGTCGACGTGGTCGCGTCGGTCGTCGATGTCGCCGGGATCAGCACCGTGGGGAAAGCACTCCCGAGCGGCGGCGCCAGCATGCCCGGCCCCTTGGACGGCGGTGTCTGCCCAGGAGCCCCTGGCGTGGTGCCGGTCGAGGCTCCGGGGTCCCTGCTGCCGGCCGAGCTCGAGGGAGCCGGGACGATGACACGAGGGATGTCTGAGGCGGTCTCGCGCTGCGCGCCACCCGTGGCGTTGACGATGACGACCGTGGCGACCCCTACGGCCACCACGCTGGCGGCCGTCGAGGCTCCCGCGATGCCGCCGTGTGTCGCCAGGAAGTGGCGGGCCTTGAAGAGGAACCCGGCGACGCCGACGGCACTGCCGCCACCCGACGACAGGTAGCCGGCGGCGGCAGCACCGAGCAGCAGCGGCGCGAGGATGCCCGAGAGGTTGGAGTTGACCTCGGACAGCTCGACATAGACCGCCGAGCAACGCGCGCACTCATCCAGGTGCTCGTCGACCTTGACGGTGTCACGACGGGACAGGCCGTTCCGGACCCGCGCGCCGAGGCGCTCGGTCACCCAGCGGCACTCCTCGGCCGCGGTGTCGGCCATGTGCATCTGCAGGTAGGCCTGGCGCAGACCCTCGCGCGCCCGGTAGGCGAGCGCGGAGACGCTGTTGGGGGACATGCCGAGCAGCACGGCCACCTCGGCAGGCTTCTGACCCTCGACCTCGACGTGCCACAGGACGAGCTGCCAGCGTTCGGGCAACGAGTTGAAGGCCTTGGAGGCGGCCAGGTTCTCGAACTCCTGCACCGCCGGGTCCGTGAACGGGACGCCTGGGTCGAAGGTGTCGAGCTCGTCGGTCGGTCGGACCCGGGCGTTGTGCCTGATCCGGTCGACGTGCAGGCGTCGTACGGCGGTGAGCAGGTAGGGCCGGAAGGCCAGGTCGGGACCGCCTCCGGCGGAGAGGACCTTGAGAACCTTGACGAACGCGTCAGAGACGAGGTCGTCGGCGTCGCTGGCCCCTGCCAGCTGGCGGGCCAGCCGCAGCGCCGCGGTCCGGTGCCGTTCGAACAGCATCCCGTAGGCATGCCGGTCACCACCGCGAACGGCCGCGATGAGCTCGCCGTCACTCGGGGCGTTGAGATCCGATGCCAAGGGGTTGTTCATGCGGCAAATGTGACTCTACGTCACCCTTTCCTAACGCTGTGGTGTGTCGAGCGTATCCCGCCCGCACTTCCGCGTCATAGAAACCATAAACCGCCGTCTTCTCCCCGACTAGACAAGTTCCTCGCGGAAGGGAACGGCGCATGGTGCTGTTCGACATATTGCAGCGAAAAGGCTCCACGGGCTCCGGAGCGGCGCGGGTACCCGCCGGCTTCGAGCCGCTCGCCGACGCTTTGCGTTACAACGGGGCGATCATCGCGGCAGCGCAGGAGATCGGACGGCTCGCCGCTGGGGACGGCGCCACCCTCGACGACGTCCTGACCGACGTCGCGCTCACCTATCGGAGCGTGTCGAACGCCGGCGAGCCCGCCTTCGAGGTCGTCCGCGCGATCTCCACCGCCTGGGCCGACGCGTCGTTGCGCTTCCTGCATGCCGTGTCGTGCGAGGACCCGCTCACCGGGCTTGCGTCGATGGCGCACGTGCGGTCGAAGGTCCTGGAGATGTACCGCGAGCAGACGCGCACCGGTGCCACCACGGCTTCGCACGCGCTCGTCGTCGTCGAGATCGACCCCGCCTGGAAGCCCATGTCGCACTTCGACCGCGTGCTCCGTCTGGTCGATGTCGCCGAGTGCCTACGCCGTGTCTACACCGGCGACGAGTCCATCGGTCGGGTCACCGTGTCTCGGGCCGTGGCTGTGGTCCGCCGGAACGATCGGCTCGGCGCTAGCCTGGCCGCGCTCCGTGGCCTGCTCGACGACTGGCACGCCGAAGGTGGGATCGCGACCAGAGTGTGGGTCGAGGGGCTGCCGGCGACCCAGGATTCGGCCGACATCGTGCTCGACGAGCTGGCTCGCTGAGCAACCACGAGCTGGTCCTCGGATCCCACCCGACACCGGCGCCGGCCGGCGCCACTCGCCGAGCCACCCGGACGCTGACTGCTGACGTCGGAGCCCTGTGACAGGCTGTCTGCATGTGTGGGCGATACGCATCGAGCCGACGACCCGAAGACCTCGTCGAGGAGTTCGAGGTCGACCACAACCTGGTCAAGGAGTCGCTCGAGCCCGACTACAACGTCGCCCCGACCAAGCCGGTCTACGCCGTCATGGACCGGGTCCCCCGTGATGCGCCGCAGGACACCCGTGCCGAGCGACGGCTCACCACCGTGCGATGGGGGCTGATCCCGTCCTGGGCGAAGGACAGGTCGATCGGCAACCGGATGATCAACGCCCGGATCGAGACGCTGAGTCAGAAGCCGGCCTTCAAACGTGCCCTGGCCAAGCGGCGCTGCCTGCTTCCGGCCGACGGCTACTACGAGTGGTACCCGACCGACAAACTCGGCAAGTCCGGCAAGCCGCTCAAGCAGCCCTTCTTCATCCACCCCGCGGACGGCGGGATCATGGCGATGGCCGGCCTCTACGAGATCTGGCGCAACCGCGAGGTCGACGAGGACGCGCCCGACGCCTTCGTCTGGTCGGCGACGGTGATCACCACGACCGCCGAGGACGCCGTCGGGCACATCCACGACCGGATGCCGATGTTGGTCGAGGCCGCCCGGTACGACACCTGGCTCGACGCCACGATCGACGACCCCGGCGACCTGGCCCGGCTGCTGGTGCCGGCTGCGCCGGGTCGACTCGAGGCCTATCCCGTCGCCACCGATGTCAACAACGTGCGCAACAACGGCCGTGCGCTCATGGAGCCGATCCCGGTCGAGGGGATGGAGGCGGTCCACGCCTCTGGTGGTCGATGAGCACGGAGGTCCGGGTCGTAGAGACCGAGCACGGCGATGCGCGCCTGCACGTCGACCGAGCCCGCCGCCCGGCCGTCACGCTGGTCCTGGGCCACGGTGCCGGTCGCGGTGAGGACTCGCCCGATCTGGTCGCGCTGGCCGAGGCGCTACCGCGGCAAGGTATCTCGGTGTTCCGGATCGAGCAGCCCTGGCACGTGGCCGGCAAGAAGGTCGCGGCCCGACCGGCAGTGCTGGACGACGCGACGCGCAGCTGCCTGGACGCCATCCGGGTGCGGACACCGATCGTGCTCGGTGGTCGCAGCGCCGGGGCTCGGGTGGCGTGCCGCTCCGCGCTGGCGCTCGGAGCAGTCGGCTGCCTGGCTTTGGCGTTCCCCCTGCACCCGCCCGGCCGACCCGAGGCCTCGCGAGTCGGCGAGCTGCTGGGCGCCGGCGTACCCACGTTCGTCGTGCAGGGTGAACGGGACACGTTCGGGTCGCCCGAGCAGTTCCCCGACGGCATCGAGCTCACGGCGATCCCCGACGGCGATCACGGCTTCAAGGTCCCGAAGAGTGCCGCGCTTTCTCAGGACGAGACGTTGGGCCTGCTGGTCGAGGCGGTTGTCGAGTGGGTCACCGCGCGGATCGCCTGACGCCTGCCGGGAATGATCGGGAGGCGCCGCTGGTTGGCACTCCTGATCGACCCACCGTCATCTCGAGGAGGCCTTGTCATCATGCTCAGCGCCGCCGACGTCCCGGCGCCCATCGGCCGTAGTCGGGTCGACGGAGTGCTCGAGGAGATCGAGCGTCGGGAATGGCCGCTAGGCTTGCCCGTGATGACACCCTCACCCGAGACCGACGTCGAGACGGCCGAAGAGCGCACTGCTCGCTTCGAGCGCGACGCCATGATCTACATCGACCAGCTCTATTCCGCTGCGATGCGGATGACGCGCAATCCTCATGACGCCGAGGATCTCGTGCAGGAGACCTACGCCAAGGCGTTCGCTGCCTTCCACCAGTTCAAGGAAGGCACCAACCTCAAGGCGTGGCTCTACCGGATCCTGACCAACGCGTTCATCAACGGCTACCGCAAGAAGCAGCGGCAGCCGATCCAGGACTCGCACGAGTCGATCGAGGACTGGCAGCTTGCTCGCGCCGAGACGCACATGTCGACGGGCCTGAAGTCTGCTGAGGCCGAGGCGCTCGAGCATCTGCCGGACAGCGCGGTCAAAGACGCGTTGCAGGCGATCCCCGAGGACTTCCGGCTCGCCGTCTACCTCGCCGACGTCGAGGGTTTCGCCTACAAAGAGATCGCCGAGATCATGGGGACGCCGGTCGGCACCGTGATGTCTCGCCTGCACCGCGGTCGTAACCAGCTCCGGAGCCTGTTGGGCGACTATGCCCGCGAGCGTGGCCTGGCCGAGCCGGAGCGCGAAGCGGAGGTCACTTCATGAGTTGCGGCAAGCATCACGACGTCGACTGCAGCGAGATCCTCGACCGGGTCTATGTCTTCATCGACAACGAGCTCGACGGCGCCAGCTGCGAGCAGATCCAGACGCACCTCGACGAGTGCGGACCGTGCCTGCGCGAGGTCGACCTCGAGCGGATGGTCAAGGCGCTGGTGGCGCGTTCCTGCGCCGAACGCGCTCCTGTCGAGCTGCGCCAGCGGGTGATGTTCTCCATCCGCCAGGTCCAGATCGAGATCGGCGAGGGCCGGGAGCTCGGCTGACCGAAGCATCGCTGCACCGACACGATCCGAGGGACGCGGCCCGCCGCGAAGCCGTCGGATCGTTCGCACATTTCGGCCACGTAGGGGTTGCTCGTCTGGTGCGCGGGTGGACCTCGTGAGCACCCATACCTACGGCAGCCCGCCGCTGGACTTCCGGCCGGCGCTGGAGCGGCACGGTCGGACCGGCACGCCGATCTGGTGGACGGAGTGGGGCGTCACGCCGACTCACTTCGACGAGGTCAGCGACGCAGTCCTCGCCGGCGTGTTCCTGCTGCAGGGCATGGCGAGCGCCATCGGCCGGATCGAGTCACTGTCGTACTGGGTCGTGTCGGACCACTTCGAGGAGCTGGGTCGCCCACCGGCGCTGCTGCACGGCGGGTTCGGACTGCGGACGGTGGGAGAGCTGCGCAAGCCGCGGTGGTGGGCGTATGCGCTGCTCGAGCGGCTGCGTGACACCCGGGTGCCGGTGCGGCACTCCGGGGACGGGGGTGGCTCCCTCGTGCAGGCCATCGCCACGCGCGACGACGTGTCCGGCGCGCAGGCACTCCTGGTCTGGAACTTCACTCTCGACCAGACGAAGGCGGCTGGGGACTCCCGGCTCGAACGTGAGGTGCGGCTGACCTGGAGCGGACTGGAGGCGGGAGCGTCGTACGCCGTGCACCACCATCGGGTCGACGCTGACCACTCGAACCTGCCCGGCGTCTGGTCGAGGCTGCGCAGTGACGGGCAGACTGGCCCGACGACGAGCAGTGGGCTCAGCTGGTCGAGGCCGACCGTCTCGACCTCGTCACCGCACCGCACGACGTGACCATGGCCGACGACGGCACCGTGTCGGTGGAGTTCACCCTGCCCATGCCGGCGATATCGCTGGTCGAGCTCGTTCGCGCCTGAGTCCCCCTCCTGACGGCGCCGGACGAGAAGAGCCCCGCTCCCTCAGGGGGAGCGGGGCTCTTCGACGTCGTACGTCAACGGCCTCAGATCAGGCGTTGGGGCGCTTGCCGTGGTTGGCCTTGTTCTTGCGGCGGGAACGGCGCTTGCGTCCGGTCTTGCCCATCTGGTCCTCCTCGTTGCGGAATGTGGTGCCAGGTCTTGGCGCGTCTCTCGAGACAGGTCTGTCCCGCTAGTGTCGCAGATTCACCACCCGAAGGAGGAATCGGCGATGTCCGTAGCGCCTGGCGACCCTTTCCGCCCCGGCCTGACCGCGTCGGCGGAACACGTCGTGACGGACGCCGACACCGCGGCCGCCCTCGGCTCCGGCACGCTGGCCGTGCTGGGGAGTCCGCGGCTGCTGGCCTGGCTCGAGGAGGCCACCTGCGCAGCGATCACGTCCTACGTCGGCCCCGACGAGTCGTCCGTGGGCACGCGGATGAACCTCGAGCACGTGCGGGCCACGCCGGTCGGCGGCACGGTCGTCACCCGCTGCGAGCTCGTCCATGTCGACGGTCGGCTGCTGCGCTTCCAGGTCGAGGCAGCTCAGCACGATGGGGTGGTGGTGGCCCATGGCGAGATCACCCGCATCATCGTCGCGACCGCCCGCTTCCTCGCGCGCTCCGCGTTTGCCTAGTTCACAAGCCAGGTGGCTGGTCAACTAGGCAAACGTCGGTGGGGGACTGAGGATCCGCCTTGGCCAGTCCTCTCGGACGGCTGTGGTGGCCGCCAGGTCAGCGGCGTACCGGCGCGACCATGCTCCGGCCGAACCGGGTGGTGCACTCCTGCTGATCCCACCTCAGGTACGACGCCGCCGACGAACCCACGCGGACCCGGATCCGGTGAGCGTTGTGCGCCAGGCAGTCGATCGGCGGGAAGTTGCCCGGGTCAGGGATCACGAGCACGGTTCTCGCAGCCTGGCCGGCAGCCAGGGTGTGCGCGTGGTGCTTCATCCGGTCGCGGCCGGCCGGCCAGCCGATCAGGTGGTGGTGGCGGTTGACGTACTCCACCAGCGGATAGCCACCGATGCGGCAGGTGGTCGTCCCGGTGTTGCGCAGCCGGATGGTCTGGTACGTCGACCCGGCGGCCGCGCCAACGCGGCCCAGCTCCGCCCGGATCGACGTGCAGGCCGGCCGCGTCGAGGTAGTCCCGGCGGCCGACGGCACCGACCCCGGGACCAGGATCGCCGTAGCCAGGGCCAACGTTCCAGCCACGGTGAGCGTCGGACGGTGGTGAGCCGGCCTTCTCGCTGATCGGTCGATGTTCATGCGGTCTCCTCGAGATGTGGTGGCATCCCAAGGACGTCAGGGCACGCGGCCCGGTTGCCCTGCTCAGGCTGAGAATTCGGCGGCCGTGCCTGTCTGCAGGTGGCGCCGGTAGGCCAGCAGCTCGACGTCAGGAACCGGGGTCCAGTCGAGCGCGGGGTCGCGGACGAATCCGAGACGTTCGTACAGCCGGTGGGCCGTCGTCATCTCGCGCATCGAGCAGATCACCAGCTCGCCGAGCCCGAGTTCCAGACTCCGCGCGACACACCGCTCGACGAGGGCCCGGGCGACGCCGCGCCCACGGGCGGCCGGCGACACGGCCAACATCCGGAACTCCGCCTCACCCGTTCGACTGAGCTCGCGCAGCGGTGAGCCGGGTGGGCAGAACGTCACGGTCCCGACGACTTCTCCGCCCACGAGAGCCACGAGCAGCTCGCCATCGCGCGACCGCTGCTCTGCGTCGGCCAGCTCGCCGGCGTACTCCGCGTCGACGCTGAGCAACCCGTCGTGGACGTATCCATCGAGCGTGAGACGGCCCACTGCTTCGAGCTCGTCCTCACGGGCCAGCCGGATCTCGACCGCGTCAGACACCGGTGGTGCTCCGCGGGTAAGCCGCTTCGGGATCGGTCAACACGTTGACAAGGTAGGGGATCCGCGCGTCGAAAGCACGGTCGAGAGCGGCCCCGATGTCATCCGGCTTCGACACCGTCTCGCCATCACCGCCGAGGGCCTGCACGATCTTGTCGTATGACGTCTGGGGTGCGAGGTCGGCCGCCACGTCATACCCGTAGAGGAAGCGCATCGGGTGCTTCTCCAGACCCCAGCAGGAGTTGTTGCCCACGATCATGACGACCGGCAGTCCATGCCTGACCAGCGTGTCCACGTCGATCAGCGACATACCAGCCGCACCGTCGCCGAGCAGCAGCACGACCTGGGCCGACGGCCGCGCGATCCGCGCGGCCATGGCTGCACCGAGTCCAGCCCCGAGACATCCGTAGGGACCGGGATCGAGCCAGCCGCCAGGTCGCTTCGGCTCAATGAACTTGCCCGCGAACGACACGAAGTCGCCGCCGTCGCCGATGACCACTGCGTCGTCGGCGAGCCGCGGCACGAGCTCGCCATAGATGCGGGCCGGATGGATCGGGTCGGCGTCGGCCGCGAGCAGTGCAGCGTCCCTGGCAGTCGCCGCCGCTACCTGGTCGCGCAGCCTGGAGGTCCACGTCGCCCAGTCAGGTCTGGTCGAGGGTTGCTGCACGGCCGCACGAACCCCGTCGAGGAGGAGGGAGAGGTCTCCGTGCGCCGAGCCCGCCAGCGTCGCGCGCGTCGACACCTGTGCCTGGCTGTCCGCGAGATGCACGACCTGGGCGGGTCCGGTGCCCTCCTTGCCCCCGAACACGCCGTAGCCGAGCCGGAAGTCCAGCGGCGTGCCCGCCACGACCGCGAGGTCGCACTGCCCGAACGCGGCAGAGCGTGCCTTCGTCACGAGCAGCGGGTGGCCACCGGGGACGATTCCACGCCCCATGCCGTTCGTGACGACGGGGATACCCGTCTCCTCGACCAGTCGCAGGGCGGCCTCCTCGGCTCGGTCGGACCAGACGTCGGTGCCCAGCACGAGGACGGGCCGGTCCGCGGCAACGAGCAGCTGCCCGATCGCGGCGACGGCGTCATCATCCGGCAGTGCGGGCTGGCGAACGGTCGCCTGGGGCGAGGCAGACGCGCAGCGGGCGAAGAGCTGGTCCATCGGTACGTCGACGAAGGTCGGACCCCGGTGCGGCGACCCGGCCACGATGAAAGCCTCGTCGATGCCCTCGGCGATGGCGCCGACCTCGTGGATCGTGCTCGCCTGCTTGGTCACCGGAGCGAGGATCGGTGGCTGGTCTAGCTCCTGCAGCGAACCCATGCCCCAGCGCTGGGTGGGAGCCCGCCCACCGACCACGACCAGGGGCGAGCCGGCGAAGGACGCCTGCGCGACGGCGCTCACACCGTTCGTGACCCCCGGCCCGGCCGTCAGCACGGCGAGGCCGGGGGTCCGCGTCAGCTTCCCGGTCGCCTCGGCGGCGAAGACGGCAGACGGCTCATGGCGGACGTCGATGAGCCGCATGCCGGGCTCGCCTTTGACGGCGGCGTCGTACATGGGGAAGACGTGTGCGCCGGAGAGCGTGAACATGGTTTCGACACCGTGGGCGGCAGCTGCGGCGACGGCATGGTTTCCACCGTGCCCTTCACGGACGGGCGAAGGTGTGGGGTTCCCGGCGGGTTCGACGGTCTCGTTCATACCTGCAGGCTACTGACGGGTAGCGGGGGGCGTGAAGAGGCCTGGAGAGGTGCTGCAGGTGGCCGCGGTCGCGCAGCGCGCTAGGAAGCGTCGGCGACGCGCCGGCCGGAGTACATCCAGGGGGTGAACGTCGGGATCGCGCGCAGCAGGGCGAGCAGCAGGTCTGAGCGGGCCTCGGGAGGCTCGGCGAACGACACCTTGTCGTGGGACGGCGCGATGCCGATCGCGAGGTGGACGTGCAGGGCGCGGAGGAACGCCGAGGTGTTCTTGGCCGCAGGCGTGGGCCACGTGTGGTCGGTGAGGTGCCCGCGCGGCCGGGCGAGAGCCGCCGCCATCGTCGAGACCCACTCGTCGAGCTGATCGGCGTCGACGAGGTTGCGGTGCACGATCGACAGCGCCGCGTACGCCAGGCGGTCGTCCTCGCCGTCGACGAGCACGGTGGGCGTCGGTGCGACCAGCCGCTCGGCGATGACATCGAGCAGCACGCCTTGGTGCAGGGCCTGCAGATGGCGCGACGACGACAGCACGCCGAGCAGGTCGGCCCCGTGCGCAACGGTGTGCGCCCAGCCCTTGCCGGGGACCCATCCGCGAAGGTCCTGCTCGCGGGTGTACCAGCCGATCGCGCGCTCGGCCCAGTTGAGGACGACGTCGACGGGCAGGATGCGGGCGACGTTGTCGCGCCGGACGCACTCGGCGAGCACCAGCGCTGAGAAGCTGCGGCGGAAGACCGAGTCGTCGAGCGACTTCCCGAGACCCACGACCAGACCCTGGGCGATCGAGTCGCCGAAACTTACCAGCAGGTCGTCGTAGACGCCCTCGCTCAACCAGGTCGCGAGCAGGGGGTATGCCGTTTCGTCGCGTTCGACTGGATTGGTCGAACCCAACATCGTGACCAGCTCGGCGGTCAACTCGTTCAACGGCCGGTCAACCGGAACGGCCATATCGGACTCGAGCACCTGCTGCCAGAAACCCCGCGGCATGCCGCCCATCCTCGCACAAACCTCGCGCCGTTCAGCAAACCTGCAGGCCGTCGCGCGCGCGTCTTTCGGGCCACTGTTCGGAACATCACACCGCGTTGCCCTACGGTGGCTGAGTGCCCTCGCTGGATGACGTCGCCAAGGCTCACACCGAGCTCGGCACGGACGACATCGGCTGGCTGCACCTGCTCATCGCGGACTGGCAGATCATTGCCGACCTGTCGTTCGCCGACCTCGTGCTGTGGCTGCCCGACCGGGAGGGGATCGGTTTCTGGGGCGGCGCCCAGATGCGCCCCACGACCGGGCCGACGGCCTTCGTGGACGACCTGGTCGGCTCGTTTGTGCCGCGGGGTCGACGGCCCCTGCTGGACGCGGCGTACGACGACCAGCGCATCGCGCGTGAGGGCGACCCGGAGTGGCGTGACGACGTACCCGTGCGAGTCGAAACCATCCCGGTCGTGCGTGCGGGCTCGATGCTGGCCGTGATCGCCCGCAACACCAACCTGTTGGGCGTGCGCACCCCCAGCCGGCTGGAGCTGTCCTACCTGCAGACCGCCAGCGATCTCACCCGCATGATCAGCCGCGGGGCGTTCCCGATCCCCACCGAGAGGAGGGCCTGGACGTCGTCACCGCGCGTGGGCGACGGTTTCGTCCGGACCGACGCAGCGGGGGTCGTGACGTACGCCAGTCCGAACGCGCAGTCGGCGTACCGTCGCCTGGGCCTGGCCGGAGACCTGGTCGGCGAACCGTTCGCCGAGACGACGGAATCGCTGCTGCCACCGCCCGCACATCCCGTCGACGAGGCCATGACGGTGACGTTGTCGGGCCGGCACCCACGGGAGACGGAGTACGGCAACGACGAGGCGACGGTGGCCGCGAGGGTCATCCCGCTGTCGCCGGAGGGGGAGCTCGCCGGGGCGCTCGTGCTGTTGCGCGACGTCACGGAGCTGCGCAGCCGCGAACGCGAGCTCATCACGAAGGACGCGACCATCCGGGAGATCCATCACCGGGTCAAGAACAACCTGCAGACCGTCGCGGCGCTGCTGCGCCTGCAGTCGCGACGGATGGACGTTCCGGCGGCGCGGCTGGCCCTGGACGAAGCCGTGCGGCGCGTGGGCTCGATCGCGATCGTGCACGAGACCTTGAGCCAGGCGTTCAACGAGCACGTGGACTTCGACGATGTGGCCGACCGCCTGGCGGCGATGATCACCGAAGTCGCGGCGGATCCGGCGGCGGTGGAGACGGTGCGGACCGGGTCGTTCGGTGAGCTGCCGGCCGGCATGGCGACCCCGCTCGCCATGGTGCTGACCGAGGTGTTGCAGAACGCGGTCGAGCACGCGTTTCCGGCGGGGGCGGGCCGGATCTCCGTGCGCGCGCTGCGCCTGGCGGGTCGGCTGGAGGTGGTCATCGACGACGACGGTCGTGGTCTGCCCGAGGGCTTCGACCCCGTCTCGTCGGGAAGTCTGGGCCTGTCGATCGTCCGGACCCTGGTGGAGTCCGAGCTCGGCGGCGTGATCTCGTTCGGTGCGAATCCGGACGGCGGAACCCGGGTCGACCTCGATATCCCGTTCCGGTGAGCGGCGTCAGGCGCGGATCTTGGCCCGCGCGTTGCGGCGCTTGAGCGCGCGCCGCTCATCTTCGGACATACCGCCCCATACACCATGATCCTGGCCGGCCTCGAGCGCCCACGCGAGGCACTGCTCGCGCACCTCGCAACGGCGACAGATGGCTTTGGCCTCCTCGATCTGGAGGATGGCAGGGCCGGTGTTGCCGATGGGGAAGAACAGCTCCGGGTCCTCTTCAAGACACGCAGAGCGGTGACGCCAGTCCACGGCGCGGCTCCTCTTCGTTCATGGCGGTCACAGGGGAGTGATCGCGGTGCTGTGCTGCTCGTGAAGGTTTTCACGAGCCCCCTCGTTGGCCTCGCTCACGGGACAAGCGGGGTGTCGAGAGACGTGCAGCGCATTGCAGCGCACATGTGCGACACGATCGTCGCAAGAGATCTCCGCCCGCACAACCCCTCGACCCGTGTCAGTTTCCTCACAACGGGGACGAGGCGGACAGGCAACTGAACCCTGAGTTCAGTCTAGAGGTTTTGGTTGCCAACCGTGAGTCTTGGCGCACCAGGGTGTTCACCATCACGGCGACTGTACCGCGCACCAAGCCGCCTTGGGCAGTGGTTAAGGTCGGCTGCATGAGTTCTGAGCACCCGACCGCGGACGACCCGACGGGCGCCGAGTCGCAGCCGCACCCCGGACGAGGTATCCAGGTAGCGGCAGCGCTCGTGGGACTCGAGGCCCTCGGCCTGGTGGGCCTCGCCGTTTCCGAGCTCGTGAACGTCAACCCCGACCGTCCGAGCGTCGGCATCACCACCGCGGTCTTCTTCATGCTGTACGCAGCCGGTCTCGGTGCCTGCGCCCGCGGGCTGTTCCTGCTCCGAAGCTGGACCCGCGGCCCCGTCGTGCTCGCGCAGCTCATCGAGCTCGGCGTCGCGTGGAGCTTCCGGGGTGGCAGCACCACCTGGGTTTCGATCCTGTTGGCCGTGCCTGCCTTGGTCGTTCTCGCCGTCATCTTTTCCCCGTCGACCACGCAGGCCTTGTTCGGCGAGCGGATGAGCGACATCGAGGCCGAGGGCGGGGACCCCGGCCCCGGTCGCTCGCGCTGACGTCGTGCCGGATCGTACGTCGCCCGACGGCCCCGTGAATGCCGCAGGCCCGCACCGCCGGTGAGCGGTACGAGCCTGGCGAGGTCGCGGCGGGCGGTTGTGGGTCAGCCCTTCTTCGTCTCGGCGAAGATCTCGGCGATCTCGTCGATCTTGGCCAGCAGCTGGTCGGCCTTGGCCGCGTCCATGCTGTCCTTGGTGCCGGCGGCCCCGGCCAGCTTGGTGGCCTCGTTGAACAGGGTGTGCAGCTGAGGGTACTTCTCGAAGTGCGGTGGCTTGAAGTAGTCCGTCCACAGCACCCAGAGGTGGTGCTTGACGAGCTCGGAGCGCTGCTCCTTGATGATGATCGCCCGGGTGCGGTAGTCGTGGTCGTCGTTGTCGGCCACCTTGCCGATGATGGCCTTGATCGACTCCGCCTCGATCCTGGCCTGTGCCGGGTCGTAGACCCCGCACGGTAGGTCGCAGTGAGCCGAGACGTCGATGGTCGGTGCGATGAAGCGACGCAGCATGAACTGGTCCTTTCTGGAGCAGGCCGGGGAGTTGCCACGCTCGTGAAGGCGTGATGCAACAGTGTCTACAGCAACTAGTTCCCGACCCTACTCCGCCCAAACAAGGACCCCGCAGGTGCCCAAGTCCCCCCTCGTCGGCCTCGCCGTGGTGCGTGGGCGGTCGATGGAACCCACCTTGCGGGACGGCGACCGGCTGATCGTCCGGTACGGCGCCCAGCCCCGCCCCGGCGGGCTCGTCGTCGTACGACTCCCGGACCGTCCCGTGGCCGTGAAGCGAGCCACCCGGCGTACGGCCGGCGGCTGGTGGGTGGAGCGCGACAACCCCGACGAGGGAGTCGACTCGTGGCTGGTGGGAGAGATCGCCGACGGAGACATCCTCGGCCGGGTGGTCCTGCGCGTCTGGCCATGGCGGCGACGGAGCCACCGGCGACGGTGAAGCTTTCGGCGGCCGGCCAGCAGCTGTAGCTTCGCACCCTCGCCTCGCCTGCACCCGCCATGACAGACTGACCTTTCCGGGAGACCCCCGGGAGACGTCGTTCCTGTACCGCAGCGCGGCCCGACCGTGGCCGCCCACCGAGCCTCCGCCGGGGTCACCACACCCCGGCCAGATGCGCGGCGAGGCACAGGCTCCCCGGAATCAGGTGACATCCATGACCCTCTCGGGCACGCCCCAGCAGCCCGCAGTGCCGCGGGCGTCGGCGATCCGTGCTGGCGTACACGCCGGCGACCCGGTCTTCGCGCTGCACCGCGGCGGCAAGATGCACATCGAGCCGAACTTCGAGCTGACCGGCATCGACGACCTGTCGATGGCCTACACCCCTGGGGTGGCACGGGTCTGTCTCGAGATTGCGGCACGCCCGGAGGTCGCGCGCGACTACACGTGGGTGTCCAACACGGTCGCGGTGGTGACCGACGGCACGGCCGTCCTCGGCCTCGGTGACATCGGGCCCGCCGCGGCGATGCCGGTGATGGAAGGCAAGGCCATCTTGTTCAAGCAGTTCGGTGGTGTCGACGCAGTGCCCATCTGTCTGGACTGCACCGACACTGACGAGCTGGTCGAGACCATCACCCGGCTCGCGCCGAGCTTCGGCGGCATCAACCTCGAGGACATCTCGGCGCCGCGCTGCTTCGAGGTGGAGCGACGGCTCAAGGAACGCCTCGACATCCCGGTGTTCCATGATGACCAGCACGGCACGGCGGTCGTCGTGCTCGCGGCGCTGCGCAACGCGTTGCGGATCGTGGGGAAGGAGCTCCCCGACGTACGCATCGTCGTGTCCGGTGCTGGTGCTGCCGGCGTCGCGGTGACGAAGATGCTGCTGGCCGCCGGTGCGCGCAACATCGCGGTCGTCGACCGGGGCGGGATCATCAGTCCGGCCCGGACCGACCTGAACGCGGTCAAGCTCAGGCTGGCCGAGCAGACCAACACCCGTGGCGAGTCCGGCGAGCTGGCCAGCGCCCTCGCCGGGGCCGATGTGTTCGTCGGCGTCAGCGGGGGCAGCGTCGAGGAGTCCGCCGTCGCGTCGATGGCCGACGATGCGATCATCTTCGCGCTGGCCAACCCCGAGCCGGAGGTCCGGCTCGACGTCGCGCACCGCCACGCGGCCGTCGTGGCAACCGGCCGCTCGGACCACCCCAACCAGATCAACAACGTGCTCGCCTTCCCGGGCATCTTCCGAGGCACGTTCGACGCTCGTGCACGCCGCATCACCGAGGACATGAAGCTGGCGGCGGCCATCGCGCTGGCCGACCTGGTGGCCGACGACCTGGCCCCGACGCGGGTGATCCCGTCGCCCTTCGACCCGAGGGTGGCGCCGGCGGTTGCAGCCGCGGTGGCGGCTGTCGCCGGACGGTGAGCCGGGAGGCGGGATGGTCGCGATGTCGCCATGGGTGGGAGCGAACGGTGTCTTGCCGCCGCGCCCCCTAGGGTGAAGGAATGTTCGCTGCGTATGCCGAGTCGATCAACCCCGACGCACCCCTGGACGGGCTCGTCCTGGGCGAGCAGCCCGACCCGAGCCCGCCGACAGATTGGGTCGTGGTCGAGGTCAAGGCGGCAGCGCTGAACCGGCACGACCTGTGGTCGTTGCGAGGCGTCGGCCTGGGCGAGGACCGGCTGCCCATGATCTTGGGCTGTGATGCGGCCGGGATCGACGAGGACGGCAACGAGGTCGTGGTGCACGCTGTCATCAGTAATCCGGACTGGTCCGGGGACGAGACGCTCGACCCGAAGCGCTCATTGCTCTCCGAGCGGCACCCCGGCACGCTGGCCGAGCGCGTGGCCGTGCCGCGGCGCAACGTGCTGGCGAAGCCGTCATCGCTGAGCTTCGAGGAGGCGGCGTGTCTGCCCACCGCGTGGTTGACGGCGTACCGGATGCTCTTCACCCAAGGTGGCCTCAAACCGGGTGACAGCGTGCTCGTGCAAGGGGCCGGCGGCGGCGTTGCCTCCGCTCTGATCAGTCTCGCGTCTGCCGCCGGGCTGCGGACGTACGCGACGAGCCGCGACGAGACCAAGCGCAAGCGGGCCGTCGAGCTCGGCGCACACGAGGCGTTCGAGTCGGGGGCGCGGTTGCCGCAGCGCGTGGACGCCGTGATGGAGACGGTGGGTGCCGCCACCTGGAGCCACTCGGTCAAGGCGTTGCGGCCGGGCGGCACGCTGGTCATCTCCGGCGCGACGTCCGGCAACCAGCCCGAGAACGCCGAGCTGACCCGAATCTTCTTCCTGCAGCTGCGCGTGCAGGGGTCGACGATGGGAACCCGCGCGGAGTTCCAGAGCTTGCTCGAGCTGCTGGACGTATCGGGTGCGCGACCCTTGGTCGACCGGACGCTGCCGCTGGACCGTGCCCGCGAAGGTTTCGAGGCCATGATCGAGGGAGACGTGGTCGGCAAGGTCGTCTTCACGATCTGACATCCGTCGGCGGCGAAAGCCGGCAACGCCCTCGAAGGGAGCCGCCCGTGGACCGGGTGCAACGAAGCGAGGACCACGTCTTCGACTGGACGAACCTGCACGAGGGTGTTGGCGCCATCACGGTCCGCCGGTACTTCGAAGGCGCGCTGCCGTGGCCGGTCGAGGTGGAGACGTGGGACATTCCCGTGGGTGGGTCCGAAGGAGTGCACCGGCATGACGCCAGCGACCCGGACGGGTACGCCGGAACCCGGGAGTGCTACCTCGTGATCGACGGGACAGGGCGGTTCACGACGGGGTCCGAGGTGGTGGACTTCGGTCCGGGCGATGCGCTCCTCATGGACCCGCAGTCACCCCGCGGTGTGGTCAACACCGGTGACCGCCCGCTGCGGCTCGTGGCGTTGCGGGATCCGCCGGCTGCGGGATGACCAAGGCAAGCACCGGGTGCCCAAGGCAAACGTGCCTAGTTCACAAGCCACCTGGCTTGTGAACTAGGCAAACGCGGACGGCCAGGGAGCGGAAACAGGGAGCGGAAACGGGGTCAGTCGAGGTCGGGGTCGGGATCATCGAGGCGGGCCAGCCAGGTGGCGAGCCGTTCGACGGGGATCTCGAACTCCGGGTTGAGGTCGACGAACTCCTGCAGTCGCTCTGCCAGCCAGTCCAGGGTGACCTCGTCGGCACCCCGTCGCTTGACCAGCTCCTCGATCCCGCGGTCAGTGAAGTACACGCATCCTCCAGTCCTCGCTCAGCAGCTCGTCCGCTGTGGATCGCATCAGTGCCCCGGCCTGCGAGCTCGCGCGGTGGGACGTGCCGAGGGTCCGTTGTCGCTCATCGATGGAACCGCACCGGAGCCCGACCCGCCTGTCGGCCGCGGGACGCGGGGACCACACTCAGCCGAATGTGCCGTCCAGCAACGCCCGCAGCTCCTGCTGGTGCACCGACGTCTGGCCCACCGAGGGGGCAGCCGACTCGTCCCGCGAGACCCGGTTGAACGGGATGTCACCCAGCTCGGGTGACAGGTTGAGCTTCATGTGCGGCCACGGGCCCATGTTGGCGGGCTCGTCCTGCACCCAGCGGATCTCGCGCAGGTTCGGGTACTTCGCCATCTCGGCCTTCACCTCGTCGACGGGACGGGGGTAGAGCTGCTCGAGCCGGGCGATGGCGCTCCGGCCCTGGTCGTCCTCGCGGCGCTCGCGCTCGGCGAACAGGTCCCAGCAGATGCGGCCGGAGCACAGGATGAGTCGTTCGACCTTCGACGGGTCGACCGCGTCGTCGGCGATCAGCGGGCGGAACGTACCGGACGTGAAGTCCGCCGGCTGCGACGCCGCATCCTTGCGCCGCATCATCGACTTGGGTGTGAAGACGATCATCGGCCGGTGCGCGCTGCCGAGCGAGTGCTGGCGCAGCAGGTGGAAGTAGCTCGCCGGCGTGGACGGCTGCGCCACCGTGAACGCGTCGCCCGCTGCGAGGGTGAGGAACCGCTCGATGCGGGCAGACGAGTGGTCAGGCCCCTGCCCCTCGTAGCCGTGCGGCAGCAGGAGGACAACACCGGACTGCTGCTGCCATTTCGCCTCACCGGCGGAGATGAACTCGTCGATGACGGTCTGGGCACCGTTGACGAAGTCACCGAACTGCGCCTCCCAGAGCGTGAGTGCCTCGGGACGGGCGACGGAGTAGCCGTACTCGAAGCCCATGGCGGCGTACTCGGACAGCAGCGAGTCATAGATGTAGAACTGCGCCTGGTCCGACGACAGGTTCTGCAACGGTGTCCACTCGGCGGCGTTCTGCCGGTCGATGATCGTGGCGAACCTACTGACGAAGGTGCCGCGCCGCGAGTCCTGCCCGGCGAGCCGCACCGGGCGACCCTGCAGGAGGAGTGACCCGAACGCGAGGATCTCGCCCGTGCCCCAGTCGATCGGCCCATCGGTGATCGAGGCGGCACGGCGCTGCAGCTGGGGGAGCACCTTGGGGTGCACCGTGAAGCCGTCGGGAGGCGTCACGTGCGCCTCGGCGATCCGCTTGAGGATCTCCGGGGTGACGGCGGTGTCGGCGCTGCCGGAGGCGGCCCCCTTGGTCGGATAGTCCGGCACGGTCACGTAGTCGATCGGCTCGCTCTCGGTGCTGGCGTCGCGGACCTCGGCGAACACCCGCTCGAGCTGCAGTTGGTAGTCCTTGAGCGCCTGCTCCGCCTCCTCGACCGTGATGTCACCACGACCGATGAGGGCTTCGGTGTACAGCTTGCGGACCGACCGCTTCTTCTCGATCAGGTCGTACATCAACGGCTGCGTGTACGACGGGTCGTCGCCTTCGTTGTGGCCACGACGGCGGTAGCAGACGAGGTCGATGACGACGTCCTTCTTGAACGCCTGGCGGTACTCGAACGCCAGCTGTGCCACCCGGATGCACGCCTCCGGGTCGTCGCCGTTGACGTGGAAGATCGGCGCCTGAACCATCCGAGCCACGTCGGTGCAGTACAGAGACGACCGAGATGACGACGGCGAGGTCGTGAAGCCGACCTGGTTGTTGACGACGACGTGGATCGTCCCGCCGGTGCGGTATCCACGCAGCTGCGAGAGGTTGAGCGTCTCGGCCACCACGCCCTGCCCGGCGAACGCCGCGTCGCCGTGCACCAGCAACGGCAGGACCGGGAAGGCCGCGCCCTGGTTGAGCAGGTCCTGCTTGGCCCTCACGATGCCCTCGAGGACCGGGTCGACCGCCTCGAGGTGGGACGGGTTGGCGGCGACGGACACCTTGATGGTGCTGCCGTTGCCGGACACGAACTCGCCCTCGGCACCGAGGTGGTACTTCACGTCGCCGGAGCCCTGGACCGTGCGGGGGTCGATGTTGCCCTCGAACTCGCGGAAGATCTGCGAGTAGCGCTTGCCGACGATGTTGGCGAGCACGTTGAGCCGGCCACGGTGCGCCATGCCGATGGTGACCTCGTCGAGCGAGTGGTCGGCAGCCGCCTCGCAGATCTCGTCGATCAGCGGGATCGTCGTCTCGCCACCCTCGAGGCTGAACCGCTTCTGTCCGACGAACTTCGTCTGAAGGAAGGTCTCGAAGGCCTCGGCCTGGTTGAGCTTGTGCAGGATGCGCAGCTGCTCCTCGCGCGGCGGCTTCTTGTGCGGCCTCTCGACCCGCTCCTGGATCCACCGGCGCTGGTCGGGGTCTTGGATGTGCATGTACTCGATGCCGGTCGTGCGGCAGTAGGAGTCACGCAGGATGCCGAGGATATGGCGCAGCTTCATGAAGCGCTCGCCGCCGAAGTTGCCGGTCGCGAACTCGCGGTCGAGGTCCCACAGCGTGAGGCCGTGTGTGCCGACGTCGAGGTCGGGGTGGCTGCGCTGCTGGTACTCGAGCGGGTCGGTGTCGGCCATGATGTGGCCCCGCACCCGGTAGGCGTGGATCATCTCGAGGATGCGGGCCTGCTTGCTGACCTCGTCCTCGTGGCTGGCCGAGATGTCGGCGGCCCACCGGATCGGCTCGTACGGGATGCGCAGGGCCCGGAAGATCTCGTCGTAGAAGCCGTCCTCACCGAGGAGCAGGCCGTGCAGGATGCGCAGGAAGTCGCCGGACTGCGCTCCTTGGATGACCCGGTGGTCGTACGTCGAGGTGAGCGTCATGATCTTGCTGATCGCGTTACGGCTCAGGGTCTCTTCCGACGCGCCCTGGTACTCCGGCGGGAAGTTCATGGCGCCCACGCCGACGATGCAGCCCTGGCCGGACATCAGCCGGGGAACTGAGTGGTTGGTGCCGATCGTGCCGGGGTTGGTCAGGGTGATCGTGGTGCCTTGGAAGTCGGCAACCGTGAGCTTGTTGTCGCGAGCGCGCCGGACGATGTCCTCGTAGGCCGACCAGAACTCCGCGAAGGACATGTTCTCGGCAGCCTTGATGGAGGGCACCAGGAGCTGCCGCGAGCCATCCGGCCGTTGGATGTCGATCGCGAGCCCGAGGTTGATGTGGTGCGGCTTGACGAGGTTGGGCTTGCCGTCGACCATCTCGAAGCCGTAGTTCATCTCAGGCGCCGCACGCAGCGCCCGGGCGAGGGCGAAGCCGATGATGTGCGTGAACGACACCTTCCCACCGCGAGCGCGGGCGAGGTGGTTGTTGATGACGACACGGTTGTCGATCAGCAGCTTGACCGGGACCGAACGAACGCTCGTGGCGGTCGGCACCGTGAGGCTGACGTCCATGTTGGTGACCGTGCGAGCCGAGGCTCCGCGGAGCACGACGTGGTCAGGCTGTGCTTCGGCCTCGGCCGCGCTGGTGACCTCGGGTTCCTTCGGGACGGGCCGCGCCACCGGCTGTGCGGGTGTGGGCTGTGCGGCGGGCGTCGCGGTGTCGGTGGTCGGCGAAGGCGTTGCCGACGAGGCTGCGGCCGAGCCGGTCGTCGCGGCGGGACTGGGGCTGGGTGCGGTGACCTTCGGCGTCGGTGCCGGACCCGGTGTCGCTGTGTCCTGGGGCTGCGGCTGGGTCTGCGGCTGGGGCTGCGGTGAGGATGTCGGCTTGGCCGGGCCCGGGGAGGCCGAATCGTTGCTCTCGGCTCGTTGCGGCGCTGCCTGGCCGCTCCCGTTGACCGTGCGAGACCCGTCGGTCGAGGCGCCCTGCCTGGATTTGAAGAGCTCTCGCCAGGCCTCGTCCACTGACGAGGGGTCATCGAGATAGCGGTCGTACATCTCGTCGACCAGCCACTCGTTGGCCCCGAAGTCCGCCTCGGGGCTCCCGGAAGTGTCGTGGGCAGTCGACGTCGATCCTTCTTGCGGGGATTGTGACACGGCCTGGGTTTCGCCTCTTCCGCTGCAGTGCTGTGGTGGGTCGACTCCCAGGCTATCCCTCGTGTCCGCGATCGCGCAGGCTGGTTGCCGCGTCGCCGTGTTGCTGTGGTCACACCCCGGCAGATCCGAGTGATTCGGCGCCGCCGCGACAGAACGCGGCTCGTTCGTCGAGCGTGGCCGGTTGAGATGGGCGCGCGCATTGTGCATGCTCGACCCGATGCACCTCATCCACGCCCCGCGCGCACCTCGCCTGGTGCAGGTCATGGTGGTGACGACCGTTCTCGCCACGCTGTTGGCTTCCTGTACCCACGACGACTCGTCGACCCCTCCCACCGCGCCCTCGACCGGCGCCACGGAAACCACGGCGGGGGCGCCCACGCTCGAAAAGTCCAACGCCCGGCTCAAGGTGGCGATCGCGCAGATGCGCGGCGGCGTCAAGAAGAGCCAACGCGCCTGGATCACGCGCAAGATCGCCAAGCCGATCCAGGGCTGGATGGATACGGCCTACCTGCAGGGAAGCTTCCCCCGCTCGGGCACCGCTTCCTACGACAAGGCGACGTTCGGCGGGTGGACCCAGCAGGCCGCGCGGCTGGCACTGCACGACAGGCGGGTCACGACGAACGCGGCCATCAGTGACAAGGTCGTGCGGGTGGTCGCTGACCAGCGCTCTGCGCGACTGTTCGTCTTCGCCTTCGGCGGCCTGACCGGCGGCGCAACCGCTCGCATCCACCTGAAGATGACTGCTGAGAAGAAGAGCGGGATCCGGACGTCGTACGTCGTCGCGGGACAGCTGCTGCTGACCCGGAAGGCCAACCGGTGGCGGATCTTCGGTTACGACCTGCACAGAACGGCGCTGCGTTGATGACCTGGTTACCCGGACTCTCGCGGAGGAAGCCCCGCCCCGCCACATGCGGCCGTGTGCGGGTAGTACTGCACCGAATCAGGCGCGTTGCGGTGTTCGGTGTCCTGCTCGCCCTCCTCGGAGTGGTGGTCCCGAACGCCGGACACGAAGACGCCCGGTTCGCGCTGATCAAGCTCAACCAGGTGCACGGGGTCGACGCCGCCGACCACGTGGTGTGGATCCTTGCGCTCGGCTCCGACGCCCGCCCCGGGCAGCCGGTCTTGGGCAGCCGCTCCGACGCCATCCAGCTCGTGGGCATCAACGCGAAGACCCACCACGCCGTGACGATCGGGGTGCCCCGCGACTCCTACGTCGACATCCCCGGTCATGGCCGCGACAAGATCAACGCGGCCATGGTCTTCGGGGGTCCGCAGGCGACGGCCGCCGCGG
Source organism: uncultured Actinomycetota bacterium (assembly GCA_963750495.1). GTDB lineage: Bacteria > Actinomycetota > Actinomycetes > Propionibacteriales > Nocardioidaceae > JANLYC01. Next base: position 118,310 of record CAVVQV010000007.1, on the reverse strand, counting down.
TGGCCAACCTCATCGGCATCCAGCCCGACTACGTCTTCGTCACCAGCTTCAAGGGCATCGTCCGGATGGTGGGAGGTATCAACGGCATCCGCGTCAAGGTCACGTTCAACATGAACGACCAGGGCCAGGTCTTCCATCCGGGGATGACCGAGCTGTCAGGAGTCGAGGCGCTGGCGTTCTCCCGGATCCGTCACGGGCTGCCGCGGGGGGACTTCGACCGCTCCTACGACCAGGGCCAGGTGCTCAAGGGCGGACTCGCGACAGTGAAGAACAAGTCGGAACGCAAGGGGTTCTTCGAACGTGCGCTCGAGCGGTTCGCCCGCTACACGGACACCAACCTCGGCCCCATCGAGCTGTACCGGCTGGCGCAGACCGTCGTGCAGGTGAACCCGAAGCTGGTCCGCACCTGCGTCCTGAACGGCGGCATCGGGACGGCAGGGGCTGCGAGTGTGGTGTTCCCGAACGTGGCGGCGGCGCATGCACTAGGTCGCGACGTCCGCCATGACGCGACCGTCAACGGGACCTGCTGAGGTCGCCGGCGGTTCGCCCGACCTCCGCTGTCAGCCGGTGCGGTCGCGTAGCCGTCGGACGAACTTCAACGCCGACCACGTGTCGTCGACAGCGGCAACCTTGACATCCACGACCCCCGCTGCCAGCCCGATCGCTCGCACCACGTTCTCGTCCAGGTCGGTCTGTCGGCCGGAACTGCGCTTCGGCCACGACACCCACACCATGCCGTCGACGACGGTGTGGTCGATCAGCGGCGCGATACGACGTTCCAGGCGGGCCCGGTCGAGGCAGAAGGTCCAGGCGATGTGCACAGGCGCACCGGTGATGCGACGGCTGACCTGAACGTCAGCCGGCCAACTGAGGTCGAGGTCTTCAGGAACGTTGTCGAGGCAGACCCGCTGGCCCTCCCGGACGCCGATCTTGCGCATCAGTGGCGTGCCTGAATATCCCGCCATCGACGTACCTCCTGGTGTGCCGGCCAGGCGCGTGCCGCCCGGGCAGGTTCAGTCGCAGCAGGATCCAGTATCCGGGCACGCGGAGGATGGTGTCACCGCACCTGGGCGGAAACGGGCCACCAGGCCGGACGCCGCCGTCGCCGGCTTTCATGCGACGTCCCGGGTGGTCGCGGTTCGGTCAGTCGGAGCACACATAGCCAGGCCTTTCCTGGTACTGACTCAGCGTGATGGCCACGCACCTGAATGTGACAACGAGGCAGGCGCGGTGAGGTCACGGTGATGCCCGCAGCAGACCTCCCGAGCGTGACTAAGATCGGGCCATGCCTGGATCGCCCCACCCGTCGCTGGTCGCAGGGCGGAGTTCTCGTCGGGCCCTGCTGGTCGGCAAGGTGGCCCGCTACACCGGTGGCTCGGTGGTCGCAGCGATCTGCAGCGAGCTGGCGTTCGTGCTGATGTACGGCGTCGTGCACGCGACCCCTGTGTGGTCCTCGGGAGTGGGCTGGCTCGCCGGCGCCCTGCCCAACTACTGGCTCAACAGAAGCTGGACCTGGCGCAGGCAGGGTCGCCCCAGCCTGCGTCACGAGGTGCTTCCTTATGTCGTCATCATTCTGGGCACCCTGGCGCTGGCGATGCTCGTCACCCACGCAGTCGACGGCTGGCTGCAGGGCTCTGCGGTCTCGTCCGGGTTGAGGGTGATCCTGGTCGCGGGCGCGTTCCTGGGCGTCTACGTCGTCATGTTCCTGATCCGCTTCTTCCTCCTCGACCGGATGTTCGCGCGGCTGGACCGGGTCACGACGGGCGGGACCGCTGGGACCATGACACGCTGATGCACGCCAGGCCCGGCTGTCGCTGACCGCCGGTTGGTTCCACGAGAAGGGAAAAGGGTGACGCAGACGACTGGCACCGGCGCTTTCCATCAGGCGACCGGGAGGGATCTCGAGGACAGCTCGGGCAAGAACCAGCAGCGTTACCGCGCCTACCAGTTCGGTCTGATCGCCCGACACTGTGGACCGTCCGTCCTCGAGGTCGGTGCCGGGCTGGGTGAGTTCGCGTCGCAGTTCGAAGGACTGGAACGACTCGTGGTGACCGACGTCGACCCGGGCTGTGTCGCCTCGATGGAGCAGCGCTTCCACGACCGTCCCGAGGTCCAGGCCCGCCGGCTCGACCTAATGCACGGGCCTTTCGACATCGAGCCTCGGGTGTCGACCGTGGTCGCGATCAACGTCCTCGAGCACATCGACGACGACAGTGGGGCGCTTCGTCGGCTGACCACCTTGCTCGAACCCGGTGGCCGGATCGTGTTGTGGGTGCCCGGTTACCAGCAGCTGTACGGCGATTTCGACCGTCGCGTCGGGCACGTTCGTCGCTATACCCCCAACACGCTGCGCTCGGCGATCGTCGGGGCTGGCCTGACTCCTGCGGACGTCCGACCGGTCAACCTGCTCGGCGGTATCGCCTGGTGGCTGACGGTGCGACGTGGCGGCGTTGGCAGTCCGCGGCCGAGCCTGCTGCGCATCTACGACCGGCTTGTCGTGCCGAGCACGAAGCTGTTGGAGAGTCGGCTCACGCCGCCCTTCGGTCAGTCCGTGCTCGGGGTGGCCGTGGCCCCCGGCTGACGCGTGCCCCGGAGGCGGGTCCAGCCGAGCGCAGCCGCAACCGGCAGCAGCACGACGGCGGGCAGCTGGTACCGCCAGGTGAACTCCGCCGTGGCTACAGGCAAGACCATCAACACCAGCGCCACCGTGGTGGTGAGCACCGCCAACGGTCGGGTGGCTGGAGCGCTCCGCGGTCGTCGGGCCGAGATGCCGGCGAGCGCGACGACGAGCAGGGCCAGCAGCAGGGGACCCCAGACGTACACCACCATGCCGTAGACCTTCAGCACGTTTGCGGACGGCTGCCGCGTCTCTGGCTGCGCGCCTCCGTGAGCGGCGTAGGCAGGCCCGGTCCAGTCGGTCGACTGGTAGCCGACGTACGCGTTGAACGACCACTTGGACGCGGTGTTGTACTCGAAGTGATCGATCCGCACGGGGGCGAAGTTGAGGCCGACGTCACGGAGCACCGTACGTAGGTAGTCCCAGGGCTGCGAGCGGATGGCGCTCACGGCGAAGTCACGGAGGGCCACGTTCTGGCTGATGCCTGGCGGTGGCCGCAGGGCAGGCAGCGTCGTGGTGTCATGCCACCCGTAGTACGTGGGGTCCCGGCGCTCGCCGAGTGGTTGGTCGGGGCAGAGCTCGCGTTCGTAGGCCGGTACGGAGATGGTGGCGCAGTCGACGAAGGTCGTGGTGCGCATGTAGAGCGCCTTGCCCCCGAACTGCGCCAACGCCCACACACCGCGCTCGTGGTGGTACCACGTGGCGTACGCCGTGATCGGCACCATGAAAGCGATGCAGACCGCGAGCGAAGTGACGATCCGGCGGCGCCGCGACGTCGAAGCCATCAGGCAGAACAGCACCGCCGCCAGGACGACCGGCTCCCCGACCAGTCGGGTCACCGCCGTCAGTCCCAGGACGACTCCGGCACAGGCTGCCGCTGCGGTACTCGGGGTTCGATGCCAGGCGAGGATCGCGATGCCCAGGACGAGCAGGAAGTCGAAGAGCACGTCGCTCAGCACGCTGTGTTCCAACACCAGCTGCATGCCGTCGAACAGCACCGGCACGGTGGCGAGTGTCGACACACGGGCAGAGACACCCCAGCGACGCAGCAGCGCGTAGATCATCACCGCGGTGGCCAGTCCGAGCAGCTGCTGCGTGACCGCGACCGCCGTGACGTCGCGGGTGATCCAGGAGAGTCCGCGGAGGAGGAACCCGTAGCCCACTGGTCGGTCCGGTGACGGGCTCAGCCGGTCGACGAGCCCGAGGTAGGTCGGACCGTCACTGAAGATGAATGCGGGCGGGAACGACAGCTGGACCAGAGCACGCAGCAACGCTCCGGAGAGGAGGGCGATGGCGAAGGCGCGGTGCTCGCTCCAGAGTCGCGCGATCAGGGCCATCGGCCGCGGAGCCGTCGGGGCGGTCGGGGCCGTCGGCTCATCGGCCGTGATGTCAGGATCGCTCAGGCGCACGTTTGATCCTGCCTCCCAGAGCCGGCGCGGTCTCGGTCACCGGTGACGGACAGCCCTCGCGCCACCAGGTGCCGAAGACGACGCGCGCGTACCGGAAGCCGTACACGAGGTTGCGCCCCTTCTTGGTGGAACCGGCCGAGCGTTGGTGCATGGTTCCTGGAACCTCGATGACGGTGAAGCCGTGCGAGAACATGCCGAGGAGCAGCTCGGAGGACTGGTACTGAGGCTGGTTGAGGGTGACGAGTCCGGTCGCCTCGGCCCGGATCGCCCGCAGGCCGAAGGACGTGTCCGTGACGCGCTGGCCGACGAAGGCGCTGACGATCCAGGCGAAGACGTGCACGCCGACGCGTCTGACCCGGTCATACGTGTGCTGTTCGCCGAGCCTGCGCGAACCCGTCACGAAGTCGGCATCACCGGAGATCACGGGGGCGAGCGCCCGGGGAAAATCGGCGGTGTCGTACTGCCCGTCTGCATCGGTCGTCAGGAGGTAGCTCGCGCCGTGCGTCCGCGCGATGTGGTAGCCGAGCCGCAGTGCAGCCCCTTGGCCGCGGTTGACCGGACACGCCACGACGTACACCCGGTGGGCCTGAGCGGCCGCGCATGTCTCGTCCGAGCTGCCGTCATCGACGACGAGCACGTCCGTGGCCAGCGAGCAGACCTCGTCGGGGATGCGCTCGAGCACCGACGGGAGACCTGCCGCCTCGTTGTACGCCGCGATGACGACGACCACGGGGCTGAGGGTAGGCCGGTCGTAGCCATCGTCAAACGCCTGGGCGGCCTGGCGATCGACCTCGTCGGTCTGCGGACGCGCAGCGCTGCGGCCGCGCCGACCGCGTAGGACGGCTGTGAGACCCAAGGCGCCGGCCGCCGGCCACAGGATGAGGGCGACCAGGGTGTTGCCCCAGGAGAAGTCTCCCGCTGCCAGCGAAACGGCCAGGGCGGACACGGGAAGGAGCGTGAGAGCCCCGCAGAGAGCACGGAGCGGCACCGGTGCGGTGCGGCCGATACCCACCGAGCCGGCCAGGCCGAGCAGGAGAGCCGCCAGCAGGACGGGAACGGTGCTTTCGAGGGAGCCGGCGATCCGCGCCAGTGCAGAGGCAGGTGGGTGGATCGAGAGGGGCTGCAGGCCATGCGCGTAGTAGGGGGTGCTGTCCACGGTCGACGGCTGGTCGACGTAGCGGTCGACCTGCCAGTGGCTGTTGTCGCTGGTTGAACCGCTCGCCCAGTCCGAGACCGTCGATCCGACCTCGGACAGGGACGTGCTGTGCTGAGGTAGCCCCGAGATCGCCCCGACCCGGTAGGTTCCGGACTGGTCGTGCTGCCAACCGACATACGCGGCGAGAGGCAGTCCGAACCCGACGGCGACGGCGATCAGGCTCACCATCCGGGTTGTGCCGCCTGTGCCCGCCGTGAGCAGCGCGACCACGACGGCGACAGGCAGCAGTGCGACGCCCAGGGGCAAGACGGTGGATGCGGCGCCCAGTAGCACGCCGAACGCGAACACGGCCGCGGTTGTGGGCCTGCTTCGCCAACCAACGACCAGCATGGCCGAGGTCGCGAGTGCAGCGAACAGGGTCTGTGGCAGCACGAGGTGCTCGGCGGTGATGACGCGCATGTCGAGGAGCGCCGGTACCGTCGCCAGCGCCGACAGCCACCGCCAGACCCCCCAGCGAAGCAGCAGAACGTAGAGGGCGACCGCGATCGCGACACCGAGCAGGTGCTGGATCGCCACCGCCATCGACAGCGAACCACCGATCGACGACACGGGTTCCAGCTCGAGCAGTGAGTAGCCGAGGACGGGCAGACCCGAGCCCGACGGGGTGGCACTGAGGTAGGGCTGAGTCGCGTCGGTCAGGAGTACCGGTCGCAACCCGATCATCATCGCGATCCGGAGGCCGATTCCCACTGCGAGGAGGGCGCTGAAGAGCAGATGCGGTGTTGACCACCACGATGGCTGGGGCCGCCCCGCTGGTGCCGGCTCGACCGGCATCACCGGGCTCGTCTGTACCGCTGCCGCGGACGCACGACCGTCAGGTGACCCCGGGACTCGTTGTTCGCCGGTCATCGACATGGCTCAAGGGGTGGACGAAGGCGTGAAGTCTGCCCAAGCACCGCGAATACCCTGCGACAAGGTGACGGCCGGGTCGTAGCCTCGACTCCGCGCCAGTGAGATGTCCACGACGACCGCGGGCATCTCACCCGGCTTGGCGGCTACGAGCTGCCCTGGGATCTCGCAGCCGGTTGCTTCGCGAGCCGACTGCGCCAGGTGATGAACGGAATGAGACTGACCACTACCGATGATGACCGGACCACTGGGCCAGTGCGCCACCGCCTCGACCACGGCCCACGCGACATCGCTCACGTGGACCAGGTCGCGCCGTTGCTGCCCATCGCCGTAGATCTCCACGCCTTCGCCGAGAGCTGCCGCCCGGAGCAGTCTCGGGATGAAGCTGTCCTTCTCGCGCATACCGCTGCCGTAGACGTTGGTCAGCCGCAGCGCGGGCGTGCGGAGGCCGTAGGCACCGGAGTAGCCGGACAGCAACATCTCGGCCGCCGCTTTCGTGGCACCGTACGGCGTCAACGGCGCCAGCGGCAGGTCCTCGGTGATGACGCCGTCGTGTGGACCCACGACCGCGTTGGTGGAGGCGAACACGAAGGCTCCGACGTTGCATTCGCGGGCCAGCTCGAGCAACGCCGCGGTCATCTCGACGTTGGTCCGGTGCACCAGCCCCGGCCGCTCCATCGAGCCCAGTACCGACGTCTCGGCCGCCAGATGCACGATGGCGTCCGTGCCCGGAGTCACGGCACGTTCGCGGATGTCATCACGGCAAAGATCACCGACGACGGTGGCGACTTCGGGGTCAGGAAACTCGACGAGGTCGGCAACGGTGACGAAATGACCACGGTCGCGGAGCTCCGAGACGACGTGTCGGCCGATGAATCCTGATCCGCCGGTGACGACGATGCGCAACGGGGGCTGGGTCACGACTGCTGGCTCAGCGGACTGCTCGTCTGCCGCCACTGCACGGTGGGCCGCAACATGTTGATGTCGATGCGGTCGCGGTGCTGCTCGATGATGCCGAACATGGACGTGAGCAGGGTGTCGGAGAGCAGGTGGGGCTGCAGGCCCAGGGACTCCAGAGCCGTGTGGGTGAAGACGTAGTGGTGGTTCTCGAGCTCGACGCGGGGGTTCTCGAGGTACTCGACGTCGACCTGGCCGGGGAACGAGTTCGCCACTGTCTTGGCCATCTCGGCCAGCGAGAAACTCTCGGTTGCCTGGTTGAAGACCCGGAACTCACCTGCGGACGCCGGGTTCTCGCAGGCCAGGCGGATGCACTCGACGGTGTCCCGGATGTCGATGAGCGCACGCGTCTGCGTGCCACCGCCGTAGATGGACAGCGGCAGACCCAGTACGGCCTGGATCGCGAACCGGTTGAGCACCGTGCCGAACACTCCGTCGTAGTCGAACCGGGTGGCCAGGCGCGCGTCGAGAGCGGCTTCGTCGGTTTGCTGACCGTAGACGACGCCCTGGTTGAGGTCGGTGACGCGCAAGCCCCAGATCCGGCAGCCGAACTCGAGGTTGTGGCTGTCGTGAACCTTGGACAGATGGTAGAAGCTGCCCGGACGCTTCGGGTACAGCACCCGGTCGGTGCGGCCTTTGTGGGTGACCTCGAGCCAACCTTCCTCGATGTCGATGTTGGGGGTGCCGTACTCGCCCATCGTGCCGAGCTTGACGAGGTGGATGTCCCGGTCGAGCTCGCCGATGGCGAACATCACGTTGAGCGTCCCGACGATGTTGTTGGTCTGGGTGTAGACGGCGTGCTTGCGGTCGATCATCGAGTAGGGGGCGGCACGCTGCTCGGCGAAGTGCACGATCGAATCGGGCCGGAACTCACGAATCGACTGATACGTGAAGTCCGCGTCGGTCAGGTCGCCGTGGTAAAGGTCGATGCGTTTGCCGGTCAGCTCGTGCCACACGCGCACGCGGGTGTGCAGGGACTCGATCGGGACGAGGCTGCCGGAACCGAGTTCGTGGTCGTACTGTCTGCGGACTGCATTGTCGAGCACGCCGACGTCGTGTCCACGTGCCGACAGGTACATGGCCGTAGGCCAGCCGAGGTAGCCGTCGCCACCGAGAACAAGAATGCGCATCAGAGGTCGCCTTTGCGATCAGAGAGCACACTGCGCCGCGGCGCAGTGTTGATGTCGTCGGACAGGTTCATCCGGAGCATATAGCCGTTCGGGCCGAGACGAAACGCGAGCCCGAGGGGGTGAGGTCACCTTCTTGCGTGCAGTGTCCGTATTCGGTGTGTCGCTGTCGGGCTCACACAGACGCACCCGAGAAGGCGGTCAGGCCCAGGCGAAGTTCGTGCCACCGGTGCGGTGACCGTACCGGTTGCTGCATGGTGAGGGGCCGGGTGGCGACGGTGCACGGAAACAGTGACAGACCCAGCTAGGTGCGCACGCACCGGAACGGGACGGATTTCAGGAACGATACGTAACCGGCGTCTTCGAGCGCCTGGATGCGACGGTGGTCCTCGGAGTACACGCACACGGTCGTCACCCCGAGCGCCTCGATGGAGCGGGTGACGGCACCGATGCGCCAACTGCCGGAGTGGTTGACGAAGTCCACCAGCGTGATCCGGTCGGGGTACTGGAAGGCCGGGTCGTCACGCAGGTAGTCCATGAAGTAGTCGCGTGGGGCGACCGTCTTGACCTCGGTCGTGGTCACGTCGAGCGTGATCGCCAGGTCGTCAGGCGCGAGCACGACATCGCCGGGCGCACTGTGGCGGATGACGGCGGCCGTCACAGCGCGGGTCGCCTCGTTGCGCTTCCACTGAAGCGGTGCCGACCACGACGTACCGCTGCTGCTGCCCCAGATGGGGGTCCCCAAGGCGACGAGGAGCACCATGCCGATGAGGCCGGCAACGAGCCGCCACGAGGAGCGGCTCAGCTGCCTGGCCAGCCAGCCCACGAGCACGCCGACGAGAGCGGCCACCGTCATCACCCACGAGACCCGCCAGAGCGTGGGACCCAGACCGACCGTGTCGTACGACAGGTGGGTCAGGCCGGGGATGAACGTCACGCCGGTCACCACCGCCAGCAGTCCCGTCGTCAGCCGCGCACCGCCATGCGGCACGAGCAGGGCACCGAGGAGCACAGCAGCGACCGCCACGACGGCCAGGAACCCGGTGAGGAAGATGGCGTGCCCGAACCACGAAGGGTCGAACCGGTAGAGGCGGCGACCGGCGAAGTCGTCGGCTGACCGCCCGCCCATGGCCTTGGTCACGATCCCCGCGCCGAGCGGGTAGGCGGCCATGGCTGCGAAGCCGAGGAACGCCCTGCGCGGAGACCTCCGCAGCAACGGGGCGACGCCGGCCGCCGCGATCGGCGGGACAAGGAACATCGCGGTGGTCGACAGGCCGACAGCGGCAGCCCCGCCGGCGAACAACCAGGCCGCTCGTGACCTCGACGGCTTCTCGACGTACCGCACGGCGTACACCAGCAGCAGCGGAACGAGCAGGCACAGCAGAATCACCTTGCCCTGCCACAACCGTGTGAGGAACAGGTTGCCCGGGGGAGCGTACGACGAGCCGCCGTCGAAGAGCAGGAAGAGCAACGCAGCCGAGAGCGCCACGCTGATGTTCGGGACCCGCCAGGCCCGGAGCAGTCGCCACAGCGCCAGCACCGACAGCAGCGTGGCGACGGGCGGCACGACCAGGTAGACGACCGAGCCGGCCTGCACCCCCGCCACGTGCGCGGCAGCACCGACCAAGGGGTCGTAGGACGCCACGGGCGGCCAGTTCGACATCGGGAAGACCAGGTCGGAGAAGATCGTGTCCCGCGTCGGGAAGTTCCCGGTCGCGGCGACCCACTGGGACAGGTTGACGTAGTACAGGTCGTCCGGGTTGGGTCGGATGGTCACGGTTGACATGACCGTGAGGGCCACGGCCCACAGGGCCACCGTGGTGCCTTCCCAGGCGTCACGAGCCTGCGCTGTTGCCTTCGCGCGTGGGGTGAGGACATTCCCGAGCGCGAGCACCGTTCCCGATCCAGCCGCGACGAGCCAGCTGATCCACACGAATGCCCACGGGAAGCTGGCTGCCATCGCGATGCTCGCGACGGCAGTCGCCGAGACCGCGGCCAGGAGCAACCGTGACGCCGTGCGCTTGGAGAGCTGTCGGTCTGACCGGCGGGCGTTCTCGGGCTCGGGCCTGGCCGACGCGGTGCGTTGCCGCAACACCAGCGCCAGCGCGGTGACCGCGACGACCTCCAGCAGAACCGCCCACGGGACACCCAGGTCGAGCACGAGACACAGGTGGTAGACCACGGTCCAGCTGGCGAGGAGGATCACCGTGCCGTCCAGCACGCGATCACTGACTCGCCGCAGTGGACCGACCGGGAGCCGGGGGTCAGGAGCAGGCCGCGGCGATGTTTCGCTGATCCGGACGGCTGCGGGCACGCCCTTATGAAACCACTGTCGTCACGTATGTCGTGGCGCCCCCGGCAGGATTCGAACCTGCGCCACCGCCTCCGGAGGGCGGTGCTCTATCCCCTGAGCTACGGGGGCTCCGTGGAGATGCGCGATCACCCTAGCAGCGGCCTCACTGTCCCCGACAATCGCTGATCGCGGGCCAGGAGGGGCCGGAACGACTAACGTCACCTCGTGCCCGTAGCCCCCACCGTCCTCGTCGTGGACGACTCCGACGTCATCCGGTCGTTGATCGTGCTCAACCTCGAGCTCGAGGGATTCCGCGTGCACGAGGCGCGCGACGGGCAGGAGTGTCTCGACGTTGTCGAGAAGATCCGGCCCGACCTGATCACCCTCGATGCCGCGATGCCGAGACGGGACGGGTTCAGCACCCTCGAAGCACTGCGAGCCAACCCCGCGACCAGCTCGATCCCGATCGTCATGGTGTCGGCGCGCGCCCAGGGCTCCGACGTGGCCAGGGGCAAGGCGCTGGGTGCCGATGCGTACATCACGAAGCCGTTCGAACCGGAGGACCTGGTGCAGACCGTCCGCTCCTTGACGACGGAGAACTGAGCCTCCGATCTGGCTCGATACGATGAGCCGGTGACCCCGGAGCAGCTTTCTCAGATCATCGTCGACGCCCTGGCCGCCCTCGAGCAGCGCGGTGTCCTGACGCTGCCCGCAGGTGCTCCGCGTGAGGTGCGCATCGAGCGGCCGAGGAGCAAGGAGCATGGTGACTACGCCACCAACGTCGCATTGCAGCTGGCCAGGCCGGCCGGGCTGCCTCCCCGCGAGCTCGCCGAGCTGCTGGCAACGGAGCTGAAGGCGGCGGCCGGGATCGCCGCTGTCGCGATCGCCGGGCCGGGTTTCATCAACATCACCGTCGAGGCGGCCGCTCAGGGCGAGATCGCCCGCAGCATCGTCGACGCCGGTGCCGCCTACGGCGCGTCCGCCCTGTTCGCGGGGAAACGGATCAACCTCGAGTTCGTCTCGGCCAACCCGACCGGCCCCGTGCACATCGGGGGAGCGCGGTGGGCGCCGGTCGGTGACAGTCTGGCGCGCATCTTCGCGACCCTGGGAGCCGACGTCGCGCGCGAGTACTACTTCAACGACCACGGCGCGCAGATCAACCGCTTCTCCGGGTCGCTCCTTGCGGTGGCGAAGGGCGAGCCGCCTCCTGCGGACGGCTACGTGGGCTCCTACCTCGGTGAGATCGCCGAGCAGGTGATCGCGGCCAACCCGGAGGTGCTGTCCCTGCCGGACGACCAGGCGCGGGAGATCTTCCGCCACGACGGGGTCGAGCTCATGTTCACCCAGATCAAGGAGACGCTGCACAGCTTCGGTGTCGACTTCGACGTCTACTTCCACGAACAGTCGTTGCACGACAGCGGCGCCGTCGACCGGGCCATTGCGCGGCTCACCGAGATGGGCAACACCTATGAGGCCGATGGTGCCCTCTGGTTGCGCACCGAACAGTTCGGCGACGACAAGGACCGGGTCCTGGTCAAGTCGGACGGCAACCCGGCGTACATCTCCGGCGACTGCGCCTACTACCTCGACAAGCGCGAGCGCGGCTTCGACCTGTGCATCATCATGCTGGGCGCCGACCACCACGGGTATGTCGCCCGCCTGATGGCCATGTGCCAGGCGTTCGGGGACAAGCCGCACGAGAACCTCGAGGTCCTGATCGGCCAGATGGTCAACCTCGTTCGCGACGGTGAACCGCTCCGCATGTCCAAGCGAGCAGGGACCGGTCTCACCATCGACGACCTCATCGATGCCGTCGGAGCCGACGCGGCGCGGTATGCGTTGGTGCGCTACTCGAGCGACTCGACGATCGACCTCGACCTCGACGTGTGGACGCGGGCCTCGAGCGAGAACCCGGTCTACTACGTGCAGTACGCGCATGCGCGGCTGTGCTCGATCCTGCGCAACGCGGGCGAGCTCGGGCTGGCCCCGGCGGGAGCCGAGTTCGAGCCGGCGCTGTTGGAGCACGAGCGTGAGGGCGACCTGCTGCGCGCCCTCGCCGAGTTTCCGGCCGTCGTCGCGTCGGTCGCCGAGCTAAGGGAACCGCACCGGCTGGCGCGGTACCTCGAGGCCACGGCAGCGACCTTTCACAAGTTCTACGACGTCTGCCGGGTCCTGCCGCGCGGCGACGAGACACCCGGCGAGCTGCACCGTGCGCGGCTGCTGCTGGTCGACGCGACGCGCGTCGTCTTCGCCCGAGGGCTCGACCTGCTCGGCGTCACTGCTCCCGAGCGCATGTGATGCGCGCCCACGAAGCGGGCGCTCTGCACGCCGAGGCCGGTGGCCGAGGTCCGTCCTGGCTGATGGCACCGGCCGACCCCAACGTGCTGGTCGACTCGCTGTGGCCGAGCCACGTCTGCAAGAGCGAAGCGGGTGAGCTCGAGGTCGCCGGCGTCGCTGTGACGGACCTGGCCGCCGAGTTCGGCACCCCGGCCTACGTCGTCGACGAAGACGACTTCCGGCAGCGGGCGAGGGTGTTCCGGACCGCCTTCGCGGGGGCCGACGTCTACTACGCCGGGAAGGCGTTCCTCTCGCTCGCCACCGTCCGCTGGATCGCCGATGAAGGGCTCTGCCTCGACGTCTGCACCGGCGGAGAGCTTACCGTCGCCCTGCGCGCCGGCTTCGACCCGGCGCGCATCGGGTTCCACGGCAACAACAAGAGCGTGGACGAGCTGACGAGGGCGGTCCGGGCAGGGGTCGGTCGGATCATCGTCGACTCGATGACCGAGATCGATCGCCTCGCCGAGGTCAGCGCGGCCGTGGGCGTTCGGCAGCGCGTGCTGCTGCGGGTGACGGCAGGCGTCGAGGCGCACACCCACGAGTACATAGCGACGGCCCACGAGGACCAGAAGTTCGGGTTGTCGATCATCGAAGGTGACGCGTTCCTCGCCATGCAGGCGATCACGACGCACGAGAGCTTGCAGCTGACCGGATTGCATTCGCACATCGGCTCGCAGATCTTCGACACGGCGGCGTTCGAGGTCGCGACGCGCCGCGTGCTGGCTCTGTTCGTCCGTGGATGCGAGGCCGGGATGGCGTTGACCGAGCTCGACCTGGGTGGTGGCTTCGGGATCGCCTACACCACCCAGGACGACCCGGCACCCGCCAAGCAGCTCGCCGACGGGCTCATGTCGATCGTGGAGCACGAGTGTCGTGCTCTCGGGATCGACGTACCTCGGCTCTCGATCGAGCCGGGCCGAGCGATCGCCGGACCGTCCACGTTCACGCTGTACGAAGTCGGCACGGTCAAGAAGGTGGCCCTGGACGCCGGGGCGAGTCGCCTGTATGTGGCCGTGGACGGTGGGATGAGCGACAACATCCGGACGGCGCTGTACGACGCCGACTTCTCGTGCACGCTGGCCTCGCGCAGGTCGGATGCGCCTCCCGTGCTCTCCCGAGTGGTCGGGAAGCACTGCGAAAGCGGCGACATCGTCGTCAAGGACGAGTTCCTGCCCGGTGACGTGAGAGCGGGAGACCTCATCGCTGTCCCGGCCACCGGGGCCTACTGCCGGTCGCTCGCCAGCACGTACAACCACGTGCCACGTGCCGCCGTCGTCGCCGTACGTCAGGGGCAGGCGCGACTCGTCGTACGACGTGAGACCGAGGACGATCTCCTGCGGCTCGAGGTCGACGGTGGCTGAGGCGGCCGAGGTGGCCGACGGTGCCGTCCTGGATCCAGGGTTCGTCTGCGTGGGCCTCCCTCGTGCGGGCACACTGGGGCGCGATCTCGCCCTCGTCCCGGAGAGGACCTCATGAACCAGCCCGTTCGCGTTGCCCTGCTCGGCTGCGGAGTCGTCGGCAGCGAGGTCGCCCGGCTGCTGACCGAGCAGGCTGACGACCTGGTGGCTCGGGTGGGTGCTCCGTTGGAGCTCGTCGGCATCGCGGTCCGCCGCATCGACCGCGGCCGCGACGTTGACCTGCCTCGTGATCTCTTCACCACGGACGCCGAGGACCTCGTGACTCGCGGCGACATCGACCTCGTCATCGAGGTCATCGGCGGCATCGAGCCCGCCCGCTCACTCATCCTGGCTGCCCTCGAGTCGGGTGCTTCGGTCGTCACTGCCAACAAGGCGCTGCTGGCCGAGGACGGACCTACGGTCTTCGAGGCCGCCACCAAGGCGGGTCGCGACGTGTATTTCGAAGCCGCCGTCGCCGGCGCCATCCCTATCATCAGGCCGCTGCGGGAGTCGTTGGCGGGTGACAAGGTGCGACGTGTCCTCGGAATCGTCAACGGGACGACCAACTACATCCTCGACCAGATGGACACGCTGGGGGCCAGCTTCGACGACGCGCTCGAGCAGGCACAGTCACTCGGCTACGCCGAGGCCGACCCGACCGCTGACGTCGATGGCTTCGACGCCGCGGCGAAGGCGGCCATCCTGGCGAGTCTGGCGTTCCACACCCGCGTCACTGCTGCCGACGTCCATCGCGAGGGCATCAGTGACGTGTCGGCCGGCGACGTCGCCTCGGCACGGCAGATGGGCTGCGTCGTCAAGCTGCTCGCCATCTGCGACCGCGAGGCGAGCGAGACCGGGGGTTCCCCCGACACGGTGTCGGTCCGCGTTCACCCCGCCATGATTCCGCGCTCCCACCCGTTGGCGAGCGTCCATGGTGCGTACAACGCTGTTTTCGTCGAGAGCGATGCGGCCGGACAGCTGATGTTCTACGGCCCGGGGGCCGGGGGTGCCCCCACTGCGAGCGCAGTGCTCGGGGACGTGGTGACGGTGGCCCGGAACAGGCTGGCTTCGGTGACGGGGTCGGGTGAGTCGACGTACGCGCAGTGCGAGATCGCACCGATCGGTGACACGATCACCCGCTACCACGTCGGTATCGACGTGGATGACAAACCAGGCGTGCTGGCGACCGTTGCCGACCTCTTCGCTCAGCACGGGGTGTCGATCCAGACCGTCCGGCAGGAAGGCCGCGGCGAAGATGCACAGCTCGTGGTGGTGACGCACACGGCGCCGGACGCGGCACTGTCGGCCACCGTGCGCGCGCTGCGCACGATGGACATCGTGCGCGACGTCAGCTCGGTGATGCGGGTCGAGGGAGCGGCCGAATGACGCTCGACGCCACCCCTGCCTCCCGCGTCCATCAATGGCGGGGTGTCATCGAGGAGTACCGGCGATGGCTTCCGGTGAGTGCCGAGACGCCGGTGATCACGTTGCGCGAGGGCGGGACGCCGCTGGTGGAGTCCGGCTGGCTCTCGGAGCTCACCGGGTGTTCGGTGTGGTTGAAGGTCGAGGCCAACAACCCGACTGGCTCGTTCAAGGACCGTGGGATGACGATGGCGGTGTCCAACGCGGCTGAACAGGGGGCTGAGGCGGTCGTGTGTGCGTCGACGGGGAACACCTCGGCCTCGATGGCCGCCTACGCGTCTCGCGCGGGCATGACGCCGATCGTGCTCATCCCGCAGGGCAAGATCGCCCGCGGCAAGATGGCCCAGGCGATCATGCACGCGGCACGCATCATCCAGGTACGTGGGGGTTTCGACGACTGTCTCGAGATCGCACGTGGTCTGGCCAAGGACTACCCGGTGGCGCTGGTCAACTCCGTCAACCCGGTCCGGCTCGAGGGTCAGAAGACCGCTGCGTTCGAGATCGTGGACTTCCTCGGCGACGCTCCTGACATCCATGTGCTGCCCGTGGGCAACGCCGGTAACATCGCGGCGTACTGGAAGGGGTATGTCGAGTACTTCGACCACTCGTACGCGACCCGCCGCCCGCGGCTGTGGGGTTTCCAGGCGGAGGGCGCGGCACCGCTGGTGCATGGCCGCGTGGTGGTCACGCCCGAGACCGTCGCCACGGCCATCCGGGTGGGCAACCCGGCATCGTGGTTGCTCGCGGAGGCGGCCCGGGACGAGTCCGGCGGCGTGATCGAGGCGGTCACGGACCACGAGATCCTGAGCGCGCAACGCGACCTGGCCGCTCACGACGGTGTCTTCGTCGAGCCTGCGTCTGCGGCCGGCGTGGCGGGCCTGGCCAAGAAGGTCGCCGCCGGTGAGGTCGACGCGGGCAGCGTGATCACGGTGACCGTGACGGGGCACGGGCTCAAGGACATCGACACAGCACTGGAGTTCCTGGGCATGCCCGCCGACGTGGTCGTCGACAAGGATGTGGACCAGGCGGCGGCTGCGGCTGGACTCACCGATGGGTGATGCCTCCGCGCTGGCCGGCCGTCGCGCGGTGGCGCGCGTACCGGCCACCAGCGCCAACCTCGGGCCCGGATTCGACGCGTTCGGCCTCTGTCTGAGCCTGTATGACGACCTGGCCGTGACCACCACGGCGTCCGGCCTCGCCGTCCAGATCTCGGGGGAGGGCGCCGAGGGGGTGCCGACCGACGAACACCACCTGGTCGTACGCGCCCTCAGAGCGACCTTCGACACCATGGGGGTCGATCAACCCGGGCTGTCCTTGGCCACCGAGAACCGCATACCCCACGGACGCGGGCTGGGTTCGTCAGCTGCGGCGATCGTCGCGGGCATCCGGCTGGCCCAGGCGCTGGTGCCGGGTCATGGCATGTCGGAACAGGCGAGTCTCTCGCTCGCGCACGCCATCGAAGGCCATCCCGACAATGTCGCCGCCTGTCTGCTGGGCGGTTTCACGATCGCGTGGACGGACGAGATCGGTGCGCGGGCAGCCCGGCTGGACGTGGACGACCGGATCCGCGCGGCCGCTCTCATTCCGGACGACGCCTTGTCCACCGAGGTGGCTCGCGGGCTCCTCCCCGGCCAGGTACGGCACGCCGATGCGGCAGTCAACGCCGGCCGGTCCGGATTGCTGGTGGCCGCTCTGACCCAGCAACCGGAGCTGCTGCTCGACGCCACCGAGGATCGTCTGCACCAAAGGTTCAGAGGGCCGGCGATGCCGACGTCGATGCGTCTCGTGGAGGAGCTCCGGGCGGCATCGGTCGCCGCGGTGATCTCCGGGGCTGGACCGACGGTGCTGGCGCTCGGCACGGGGGACGTCATGGCGCGCGTGCAGGCGCTCGTCCCAGCGCTCTGGCAGGCAATGGAGCTCGACGTCGATCCACGGGGTGCGGTGGTCCGCGCCGTGTCGTCGTAGCCCTAGGCGACAACGATGTGTCCCGCCAGCCACATGGCCCCTGCGTGGTTCGGGGCCAGGATCGACACCTGGGCATCCTGCTCGGGGAAGTAGATCGACCTCCAGGTCCGGGGGGTCCAACCGCGGTCGCCCTGATAGCGCACGTGACCCCGCACGCTGGTCAACCACGCCGGGTATCGGTGGATGATCCCGTCGCGGCCGAACGGAGTACCGATGGCCACACAGGCGCGAGAGACAGGCGTCGCCCATCGGAACCAGGGCGACCGAATCGGCGCGGTCGCGTATCGAGGGGACACGAGTATCTCCCACCGCGGAGCGTCGTGAGCGCTCACCGCACAGGCTGCCTCTGACGGGATGCCCCGCGCCAACGGCATGAGCAACGATTGCTGGCACGGGTGTTGCCAGGCGTCGTGCCAGTGGTCCGGACCGTCGCCGGCGACGAGTTCGACGTGAACGCCGTGGTAGCCCAGATCGAGGTGACCGAGTTGATGTGCTGACCCGTGTGACGAGGTGAGCCGGTAGGGCTGGCTGAACTGGTCGAACGTCGAGCCCGGCGTGGATCGGGGTGAGACCCGAGGCTGGTGCGTGCCATGGGACACGACCCAGACCAACAACACCGTGACGGCTGCGAACACGATCGGGAACAGACGCCGCCGCCTCGCGTGCTGGGGCGCTTGATCCAGGACCAGGTCGACTATGCGGTCAGGGGACGAGGCGCGCGCCGCCTCCTCATCCAAGGCCTTCTTGACGAACTTCTCCGCGCGGGACATCTCGGCCGTGCTCGCTACGAGATGTAGATGGTGCTGGTCAGCCAGGCGATCGCTGCACGGTCGGCTGCCAGGATCGACACCTGGACACCGTGGTCGGGGAAAGAGATCGTCGTCCACACCCGATGCACCCAGCCGTGGTTCCGACAGGGAACGTGCGGCCGGACCGCGACGTTGAGTCGATCGGCCCTCCGGTCGGTTGAGCACGGGTAGCTGGCCATCCCGCTGACGGTGGTCAGAAACGCGGTCCTTTCGCTGACCGCCATCTCGGTCAACGGGAGCCCGATGGACGCCGCGCTCCGTGAGACCGGCGTCAGCCACCTGAAGTGTCGAGGCCCGAGCGTCACGTCGTACCAGTCGGGCGCAACCAGCACCTCCCACATCGGGTAGTGACCGCGCTGCCCGGCGCACGCGGCCTTCCGGAGCAGGTGGCTGCGTGCGGGCGCCAGCAGAGACTCCTTGCACGGCAGCTGCCACGATCGCCACGGGTCGAGTCCGGAGGCGCCGCGCTGGTCGAGCGCGACGTGGACGCCATTCTCATGGAGGTCGATGTAGCCGGGTGCGATGGAGCTGAGCGCACCAGCCTGGTTGGTCGCCTGGCTCTCGACACTCGCCGCTGGGGTTGTCACGGGCTCGCGCTGCAGCACGGGCAATGAGAGCAGCCCGAGGACGACAGCCACGACCGCCGAGACAGCCAGCGCCGATGACCGCGCCGGCATCCTTCGAGGCTCCCGACGCTGACGCAGCAAACCGGCGACCAGGCTGTCCGCGACCGAGGCTTGCTCGGCCTCCTCGCTGAGTGCCTGGCTGATGTCGTCCTCGACCCGCGTCATCTCATCGGCGCCCGCTCATCGACGTGCACGCGCGGTCAGCGATGGCCCGGACCCGGTCGGGCGACAGGTCGAGAAAAGACGCAATTTCCTCATCGTCGAGGTTCTCGAAGTATTTCAGCACCAGCACCGCGCGTTGCTCTGCCGACAGGTCGTACAGCACTTGGTGGGTCTCCACAGCCGGGTGGTCCGGGGTTACCCGATGGCTGTTCCGGGCTGCGCCGAACGCGACCAGCTCATGGTCACGTGGCCCGGATATGCGGGCCGTCAACGTCTGGCGGGTGGTCAGGTGAGTGCGGATGAGGGCACGTCGTACGTGGGATCGACGTCGCTCATGGGTATCTGCTGGTTCCCAGTTCCTGAGCTCGCCGAGGATCACCTCCTGCACCAGGTCCTCCGCGTGACCGTTGTCGCAGGTGAGCAAGAACGCCAGCTGCAGCAGGTGCGCGGCGTTCTCTCGGACGAATGTTTCGATGTCCTTGTCGCGCATGATCATCCCCCTAGCTTTCTCTTCCGACTTGTACTCCCCGAGAAGAGGTGGAGCAATCCTCGCCGGCGTGAAGTGACGCCCTGCGACCGGAGTCACGACCGCCAAAGATCCGCTTCAGTCCGGTTATGTGAGATAGATGTAGTCCCGCAGCCACCGGATGTCGGAACGGGTCGGCGCAAGCATGGAGATGTGCATGTGCCGCACGGCGAAGTACACGGCGGAGAAGAAGCGCACCGTCCAGCGGTGGCAGTTGCGACCACAGGAGTTGCGGATCAGGCCGGTGGTGTTCGTGAGGACTGCCGCAGTCCCGGCAACGGTTGACCCGGTGGAGGGCGGAAGGTCGTCAGCGCTATGCCGTACGACCGCCCCCGGCAGCACTTGGAACAAAGGGGATCGCAGAGGTGACGGCGACGGGCCAGGTGCCATGAGCACTTCCCAGGTGGGATCCGTGCTGTCCCGACTGGTGCACGCAGCCTCCGACGCAGCGCGACGTTCCAAGGAGGCCAGCACCGACTTCGGGCACGGCACCACCCAGGTGGTCCACCAGCCGGCACCCGAGGACGCGCGCACAACCAGCGAGATGTCGACGCCGTTCCGGTCCAGAACGAGATAGCCAGGGAGACGAGAAGGCTGACGCGACCGGCTCGAGTGGTCGACGGTCGAGATCGCAGATGAGGCAACGTGCTCCCGCTGACGGTGGTGGCCGTGGTCGTTGTTCTGCGAGGTCAGGATGAAATAGCTGACCAGTGCCACCGCCATGGCAACGCCGAGAGAGCGGAGCCGTGATCGAGAGTGCTCAGCGGGTGCGGGGTGGTGGCTGAGTACCCGGTGGATGGCACCCGCCGGTGACGGCGCCCGCTCTGCCTCGGAGAGCAGCGACTGCCTGAGCACGTCGGTCAGGCGCTGCATCTCAACCTCCGTGACCGACAGCGAATGTTGCCCCACGGCCCGTACGCGGTGGCCAGTCAGCTCGGCTTTCGACATGGTTCCCCCAGGTTGCCTTCGAGTCGTACTCCGGCCTCCGCTGCCAAGGCAAGAGCAACTGCTGGAAGTGGCGACACGGAACGACCTTGCCGCGGGCAGCGCGCCGAGGGGAATACAACCGCCGCGTGCAGACGTTAGGGGTATCAGGACAGGCGAAGGTACATAGTGCTACTGTCTTAAGCGCATCGCGTCGCACCGCGATCGATGCCTTCTCAGCGGATCGCAGAGATCGCTCAGCACTTCTCCCGTGGATGACCTTTTGGCGTTTCAACGCTCCTACGGCTGAACGCATCGCATCGAGCCCGCATGAGCAAGTTTCATTTCTATCAGGGCGCAAAATCTGACATGCGCACCAGACGTGGGAAGGACCTCACGTGACTCAGACATCCGAAGCCACGACTGAACTCGCCGGCGAGGCAGCCGCCAAGCCGACGCGAAAGAAGTCGGGAGGCCTCAGCGGCATGCTCCTGCCCGAGCTCAAACAGCTCGCCGGCAGCCTGGGCATCAAGGGGACCGGCGGGATGCGCAAGAGCGCGCTCGTCGATGCGATCAGTGCAGCGCAGTCCGGCGCAAGCCGTTCCAGCGCCGCAACCGAAGCTGGCCCCGCCGCCTCCAGCGACCGCGCCACCGGCAGCGATCGAGCCGAGACGCGCCGCGACAACGCCACTGCCGCCCCGCGCGAAGACCAGTCGGACCAGCAGTCCGATCGCGCCCGCCAGGGTGACAACCGCAACCGTGGCGACCGTAACGACAACCGCAACGACAACCGTGGCGACCGTAACGACAACCGTAACGACAACCGTGGCGACAACCGTGGCGACAACCGCAACGACAACCGCAACGACAACCGCAACGAAAACCGTGGCGACAACCGCAACGACAACCGCAACGACAACCGCAACGACAACCGCAACGAAAACCGTGGCGACAACCGCAACGACAACCGCAACGACAACCGCAACGACAACCGTGGCGACAACCGTGGCGACAACCGCAACGACGGTGGCGGTGGCCGGAACTCGCGCCGTCGCAACCGCAACCGGGATCGCGACCGGGACCGTGGGAACTTCCGCGATCGCGGCAGCCGACGCGAAGAGGCTGAGCCCCAGATCAACGACGACGACGTGCTGATCCCGGTCGCCGGCATCCTCGACCTGCTCGACAACTACGCGTTCGTGCGGACCAGCGGTTACCTGCCGGGCCCGAACGACGTGTATGTGTCCCTCTCGATGGTGCGCAAGTTCGGCC
The DNA here is from genome assembly GCA_963750495.1 of uncultured Actinomycetota bacterium. GTDB lineage: Bacteria > Actinomycetota > Actinomycetes > Propionibacteriales > Nocardioidaceae > JANLYC01. The sequence goes on along the minus strand of CAVVQV010000007.1, from coordinate 96,402 downwards.
TCCGCAAGGGCGACGCCATCACCGGCTCGGTCAAGCAGGGCGCGGACGGCGGTGACCGTCGCGAGAAGTTCAACCCCATCGTCCGTATCGACACCGTCAACGGTGGCGAACCCGAGGCTTCGCGCAACCGCGTCGAGTTCACCAAGCTGACGCCGCTGTACGCCGCCGACCGGCTCCGGTTGGAGACCGATCCAGCCAACCTGACAACGCGGCTCATCGACATCGTCGCGCCCATCGGCAAGGGTCAGCGCGGCCTGATCGTCGCACCCTCGAAAGCCGGCAAGACCATGGTGATGCAGGCCATCGCCAACGCCGTGACCACCAACAACCCCGAGTGCCACCTCATGGTGGTCCTGGTCGACGAGCGGCCCGAAGAGGTCACCGAGATGCAGCGGGCCGTCAAGGGCGAGGTCATCTCCTCGACCTTCGACCGCCCGGCCGACGACCACACCACGGTCGCCGAGCTGGCGATCGAGCGGGCCAAGAGGCTCGTCGAGATGGGGCACGACGTCTTCGTGCTGCTCGACTCCATCACCAAGCTCGGCCGGGCCTACAACCTCGCGGCGCCCGCCAGCGGACGCATCCTGTCCGGTGGTGTCGACTCGTCGGCGCTCTACCCGCCGAAGAGGTTCTTCGGGGCAGCCCGCAACATCGAGGACGGCGGCTCCCTGACCATCCTGGCCACGGCCCTCATCGAGACCGGATCCAAGATGGACGAGGTCATCTTCGAGGAGTTCAAGGGCACCGGAAACATGGAGCTTCGGTTGCGCAGGGAGTTCGCCAACAAGCGGATCTTCCCAGCCATCGACGTGGACGCCTCCGGCACCCGCCGCGAGGAGCTGCTGATGAGCAAGGACGAGCTGGCCATCGTCTGGAAGCTGCGCCGGGTCTTGTCGGCCCTCGAGGGGCAGCAGGCCCTCGAGCTGCTGCTGGAGAAGCTCAAGCAGACCAAGACCAACGTCGAGTTCCTCATGCAGGTCAACAAGACCACGCCGACCGCTGCCGGCCTCCGTGGCCGCAACGGCGACGATGACGACTAACACGCCACCGGAGAAGCGTCACCGGCGACGGGAATGGCGCCGTGGGTCACGGCGTTGACCACGTCTGGTGCCGATTCGCCTCGTGACGAGGCGAGATGGCACACTTGTTCACCGGTTCCGGTTCACGTCCGCACAGCCAGCAGGCTTCGGGCGACCCGGCGACCTTCGAGAGTGAGGAAATCCATGAAGAAGGACATCCACCCGGAGTACGTCGAGACTCAGGTGACCTGCACCTGCGGCAACTCCTTCACCACCCGCAGCACCGAGACGAGTGGCACCATGCACGCCGACGTCTGCTCCAACTGCCACCCCTTCTACACCGGCAAGCAGAAGATTCTCGACACCGGTGGTCGCGTGGCCCGCTTCGAGGCTCGCTACGCCAAGAAGGCTGCTGCAGCCAAATAGCTTCTGCCCGACGCCGACCGACGCGCACAGCCGCGGAGGTCGGCGTCGTTGCATGACCGGGTACAGGCCGCCCAGGAGCCGGGCGGTCGACCCCCGTGCACCACACCACCTTTCGTGCTCCTCGAGGAGGCGCTGATGTTCGAGGCCGTGGAGAGCCTGGTCGACGAGCATGCGGCACTCGAACGTCGACTCGCCGAGCCGGACGTGTTCTCCGACCTCACGCTGAGCCGTGAGCTCAACCAGCGGTACGCCGTCCTCACGGCGGTGGTCCGCACGTACGCCGAGTGGCAGAGCACTCTCGATGACATCCAGGCGGCGAAGGAGCTCGCCACCGAGGACGAGACGTTCTTCGACGAGGCCGAGCGTCTCGACGGCGTCCGGCTCGAGCTCGAGGAACGGCTTCGTCGACTGCTCGTCCCGCGCGACGCCGCTGACAGCAAGGACGCCATCCTCGAGATCAAGGCGGGGGAGGGGGGCGAGGAGTCAGCGCTGTTCGCGGGCGACCTGCTCCGCATGTACATGCGGTATGCCGAACGACGTGGCTGGAAGACCGAGATCCTCGACGAGGCGCCGAGCGATCTCGGTGGGGTCAAGTCAGCCACCGTCGCCGTCAAGGCGAAAGGCACGCCGGAGCCGGGCGAAGCGCCGTACGCATTGTTGAGGTTCGAGGGTGGCGTCCACCGGGTCCAGCGGGTGCCGGTCACGGAGTCCCAGGGTCGGATCCATACCTCGGCCGCCGGCGTGCTGGTGATGCCGGAGGCCGAGCAGGTCGACGTCACCATCGACGAGAACGACCTCCGCATCGACGTCTTTCGCTCGTCCGGACCCGGCGGCCAGAGCGTCAACACCACCGACTCCGCCGTTCGCATCACCCACGTCCCCACGGGGATCGTGGTCTCCTGCCAGAACGAGAAGAGCCAGCTGCAGAACCGGGACCAGGCCATGCGCGTGCTCAGGTCGCGCCTGCTCCAGCTCGCGCAGGACGAACGCGACGCCGAGAACGCCGACGCTCGCCGCTCCCAGGTGCGTACGGTCGACCGGTCGGAGCGGATCCGCACCTACAACTTCCCCGAGAACCGCATTACCGACCATCGAGTCGGTTACAAGTCCCACAATCTCGACCAAGTCCTCGAGGGCGACCTCCAGGCAGTCATCGAAGCGTGTGTCGGAGCTGACCTCACCGAGCGGCTGGCGGCGGTGGAGTCCACGTCGTCATGAGCGCCGACGACCGGTCATGACCGTCGACGTCCCAAGGCTGCTGGCCCGTGCGACAGGGCAGCTCGCCGAGGCCGGAGTCGCTTCGCCGCGGCACGATGCCGAGGCACTCCTCGCGCACGTGCTGGGCAGGCAGCGGGGGACGATGCATGCGATCGACCAGGTGACCGACACAGAACGGGTGGCCTTCGACGCGCTCGTCCTGCGGCGGGCAGCCCGCGAACCGCTGCAGCACATCACCGGGCGGGCGGCGTTTCGCTATCTCGATCTCGAGGTCGGCCCCGGCGTCTTCGTACCGCGCCCCGAGACCGAGGTCATGACTGGTCTCGCCGTCGAAGAGCTCCAGCGGTTGGTCGCTGCCGGGGTCGACCCGGTCGCAGTCGACCTGTGCACCGGATCAGGGGCGGTGGCGGTCGCCCTGGCGACTGAGGTTCCCCAAGCACAGGTGGTCGGAATCGAGCTGTCGGCCAGTGCCGCCGCGTATGCCGAACGCAACGCGGCCGGAACCGGTGTCGACATCCTCGTCGGCGACCTGGCAGACGTGCCGACCAGCCTTGCTCACCTGGCGGGAACGGTGGACGTCGTGACGGCCAACCCGCCGTACATCCCCCTGGCGGCCTGGGAGAGCGTCGATGAGGAAGCTCGCACGCATGACCCCGGACTGGCGCTCTGGTCGGGCGAAGACGGACTGGACGCGATCCGGCAGGTCGCGGCGGTGGCCGCCGCCCTCGCTGCCGACGGTGGACTCGTGGCGTGTGAGCATGCCGATGTGCAGGGTGAGGCAGCGGCGAACGTCTTTGCCGCCACTGGATGGTGGCGTGAGGTCCGGGATCACCCCGACCTCGCCGGCCGGCCGCGCTTCGTGACCGCGCGGCGGGTGACCAGGTCGACGACCGGGCCTGGCACGATAGGCCCGTGAGCGAGTCCGAGCCGGGCCAGTTCGACGAGCCCGACGCGTCCGAGCAGGCCCAGACCCCCAGCGTCTACGACCTCAACGACCCGGCACAGCGTTCCACGGGTTTCGCCGAGGCGAAGAAGGCACTGGCCCGCAGCGGGCTCGTGGTCATCCCGACCGACACGGTCTACGGACTCGCGGCGGATGCGTTCGACCCGACGGGTGTACGGCGGCTCCTTCGTGCCAAGGGGCGTGGACGGGACATGCCGACGCCGGTGCTCATCGGAAGTGCCGACACGCTCCGCGCGCTCGCCACCAACATCGGGCCTGAGGCACGCGATCTCGCCGAGGCCTTCTGGCCAGGCGGGCTGACCCTGATCTGTCGCCAGCAGCCGAGCCTGCGGTGGGACCTCGGAGACACCCGGGCGACCGTGGCACTCCGGATGCCTGACCACGAAGACACGATCGCCCTGCTCTCCGACAACGGCCCCCTGGCCGTGAGCAGCGCCAACATCACCGGCCTGCCGGCCGCCACCACCGTGGCGGAGGCGCAGCGAATGCTCGGCGACTCCGTGGAGGTCTACCTCGACGCCGGCCGCACGCCGGGCACGGTCGCCTCGACCATCGTGGACTGCAGCGGTCCGATGCTTCGCGTGGTCAGAGCGGGTGTGATCACCACCGCACGGTTGCGCGAGGTCGTTCCTGGCATCGTCGTGGCCGACGAGACAACGACGCGTGCTCGTCGCAGCGACGGCGACGACGCTGGTGAGACCGATCGTTCCACGGCGCCGGACGAGACGACCGAGTCCGACGATGTCGACCAGCCCTCGGCGGATCTCGAGGACCGCGGTCCGGCCTGATGCGCGAGTACGTGCTGATCTTCGTGGTCGCGATGGCGGTCACGTATCTCTTGGCGGTGGTCGCCAGGGAGCTGGCGATGAGGTTCGGTGCCGTCGCACGCGTGCGCGACCGTGACGTCCACGAGATTCCCATCCCGTACTTCGGCGGGGTCGCGATGATGGGCGGTCTCGGAGCGGCGTACCTCGTCGCGACCCAGCTGCCGTTCCTCGGTCAGCGCCAGCTCATCGTCAACGACGCTCGAGCGGTCCTGCTCGGGGGCCTGGTGATCTGCCTGGTCGGAGTCATCGACGACATCTTCGAGCTCGATGCGATCACCAAGCTGGCAGGTGAGGTCATCGCCGCGGGAGTCGTGGTCCTCCAGGGCGTCCAGATCCTCTGGCTGCCGCTTCCTGGGCAGCGCTCGATGTCGACGTTCTCCCTCGGCGGCTCCCAGTCGGCCCTGCTCACGGTCCTCATCATCATCACCACGGTGAACGCCGTGAACTTCATCGACGGGCTCGACGGCCTGGCGGCCGGAGTCGTCGGGATCGGCTCGGTGGCGTTCTTCTCCTACGCAGTGTTGCTGGCGCTGGTGAACGACCAGACCCGCGCATCCACGGTGGCGATCCTCACGGCGGCCCTGGCGGGGGCGTGCTTCGGGTTCCTGCCGCACAACTTCTTCCCGGCCCGCATGTTCATGGGTGACTCGGGAGCGTTGCTCATCGGCTTCATGCTGGCCTGTTCCGCGATCAGCCTGACCGGCCAGTACCCGACCAGCAGCCTCGACCAGGGCTTCTTCGGCGCCGACGCAAGCCTGCTCGCCGCGCTGCTGCCGCTCATCCTGCCGTTCGCGGTGCTCGTCGTGCCGTTCCTCGACCTGGTGCTGGCCGTCGTACGCCGGACGCGCGCCGGCCGGTCGCCGTTCGCGGCAGACAAGAAGCACCTGCACCACCGTCTCCTCGAGATCGGCCACTCTCAGCGGAGGGCGGTCCTCGTGATGTACCTGTGGGCCGGCCTCGTCGCCTTCGGCGTCGTGCTGATCAGCCTGTTCTCGGGCTGGTGGTCGGCGTTGGGGCTGTCGTCGATGGCGGTCCTAGCGCTGCTCGTGACCTTCGGCATTCCGGGTCACAGTGGACTCATCAAGGCCGAGGACGCCTAGCAGCGGGGCAGCGCGAAAGTCCCGCGGCCACGGCCGGGGTCCCCTGTTCGAGGTCGGCGAAGTCGCCGAATTGCTCTCGTGCCCAGGGCTGGCTAGCCTCCCTCATGAGAAGTTCTCAGGACCTTGTGCTAAGTTTCACAAGCACGGATACCAGGGACCCACCCCCGACGTTGAGGACGGCGCCCCACCATGATGAGCGACGCGATGCAGGCCTCTCGCGCCCGCCGTGGCCGGGGTCCGGAGCGCTCACCCTCCTGTGGTAGCGTCAGCGTCTCGCGAGCGTGGATCCATGACGTCCGTGGGCACGGTGACGGGAGCCGATCAGGTGATGACCGGTGACGACGACAACACTCTTCGCGGGCGAGACCTCGCCGGACTCGGTGGTCTTCTCGTGGGTGCGGTTGTCGCAGGCCTTGTCATCGGGCTCGTGGTCGACGACAAGGCAGGCACCTCCCCGACGTTCTCCCTTGTGGGTATCGCCGTTGGCATCGTCGCCGGCGGCGTTGGCTTCTGGTTGCGGGTTCGTTCCGTACTCCGGTGAGAACGACGTCGACACCGCTCGCGCCACTCACAAGGCAGGTGACACCGATGGATGAGATCAAGAAGCCCACGTGGGGAACAGTGCTGCGCGACCAACGTCGCGTCCTCCTGGTCGCTCTGTGTCTGGCTGTCGCCGGTTTCTGGATCTTCGGTCCGATGAACGACTGGGACATCGCTGCGTTCCTCGCCATCGGCATCTTCATGGGCCTCGTCAACCACGTGGCCACGGAGTACAGCCTGCTGAAGATGATCTCTTCCGGCGCGGAGCTCACCCGCGGTGAGATCGCGGCCAGCGCGCTGAAACGTCTGCTGTTCGTGTCGGGCGCGGCCGCTGCGGTTGCGGTCGTCTTCTGGTCCACCGGCATCATCGCCCTGATCGGGCTCGCCCTCTTCCGGCTCCTCACCCTGGTGATGACCGGCATCCCACTGTTGAAGGAGCTGAGCAAGGTATGAGTGGCTCGATCGTCTTGGCCGAGACCTCGATCGAGATCGGGAACCACACGACCGGCACCATCTTCGGGATGACGGTCAACCTGGACACCGTCTGGGCAACAGCGATCTCGGGCATGGTCGTCATCGGGCTCGGTCTCTGGCTGCGTTCGAAGGTCACCAGCGGCGTACCCAGCAAGATCCAGATCTTCTGGGAGACCATCGTCACGCAGGTGACGACCCAGGTCGAGTCGAACCTCGGGCGGGTTCATCCGTTCGTGGTGCCCCTGGCGATCGCCCTCTTTCTCTTCATCCTCTTCTCCAACTGGCTGGAGCTGATCCCCAGTGGCGAGCACCCCAAGCTGCTGCCGGCGCCGACAGCCGACATCAACACCACGTTGTCGCTTGCACTCCTGGTGATCGTGGGTGTGTGGACGTACGGCATCCGGGAGAAGGGCGCGAAGAACTATTTCAAGCACTTCGTCCAGCCCTACCCGGCGCTGCTGCCGCTGAACATCCTCGAAGAGATCACGAAGCCGTTCACCCTGGCGCTGCGGTTGTTCGGCAACATCTTCGCCGGCGGCATCATGATCGCCCTGATCGGTTTGTTGCCGGTTTATACCTTGTGGGCGCCCAACGTCATCTGGAAGCTGTTCGACATGTTCATCGGCGCGATCCAGGCCTTCATCTTCGCCCTGCTGACGGTTCTGTACTTCGGAGCAGCCGGCTCGCACGACGAGGGCCACGACGAGGGCCACGAAAAGACTGACCAGCCGAAAAACAAAACGGAGACTCGCGAGTCGCAGCCCGAACTCGTGCGCTGATCACCTGATCGGTCGCGCGACCGATCAGAAACCCGATGCGCCGGACCCCCCGGCGTGAAGTCAAGGAGAGACATGGCAACGGACGCAGCAAACCTCGACTCGGCCATCAAGACCGCCGGTGCGTTCATCGGCGGTGGCCTGGCCCTCGGCGGCGGCGCCATCGGCGGTGCCATCGGTGACGGTCTTGCCGGAAGTTCCTACATCCAGGGTGTGGCTCGCCAGCCCGAGGCGCAGGGTCGCCTGCAGACGATCTTCTTCCTGACGGTCGGCCTGTGTGAGGCGTTCTTCTTCATCAACCTCGCGTTCATGGCCCTGTTCGTCTTCGTGCTCGGCAAGTGACCTGAGATCCAGCGACACGAGACGGGATACAAGTCATGAGTATCGCAGCGAGTAGCGCCGTCGTGCCGATGGCCGAAGGGGACGGCAACTTCCTCGTCCCGAATGGCACGTTCATCGTGGAGCTGATCGCGTTCGGGATCATCCTGTACGTGCTCGGCAAGTTCGTCATTCCCTTCGTCAACAAGGGCATGACCGACCGCCAGGACTCGATCCGCAGGCAGTTCGAAGAGCTCGAGGAGGCCAAGGCCAAGGCCGAGGCAGCCGAGAAGGAGTACCGGGCTCAGATCGTCGACGCACGGCACGAAGCCGCACGGATCCGCGAGCAGGCTCGCGAGGAGGGCGCCACGATCATCGCCGAGATGCGTGAGCAGGCGCAGGCCGAGTCGGCCCGCATCCTCCAGCACGCTCACCTGCAGGTCGAGGCCGAACGCCGCCACGTCGTCCAGCAGCTGCGCACCGAGGTGGGCAGCATGGCCACCACGCTGGCCGGACGCATCGTAGGTGAGTCGCTCGAGGACGACGAACGCCGCGGCCGGACGATCGAGCGGTTCATCTCCAGCCTCGAGGAGGCTGACAGCGTCGACCACTCCGGGGCCCGCTGATGGCTTCAGGTTCTGCGCGCTCCCGCAACGAGCTGCTCGATGACGTCGAGTCGACCATCGACAAGGCGTCCTCGGAGCGGCTCGGCGAGGAGCTCTTCCTCGTCGTCGCAGTGCTGGATCGCGAACCTGCGCTCCGTCGTGCGCTGACCGAACCCTCGGTACCTGCCCCGGCCAAGCACCAGGTGCTGGAGTCGGTGCTCGGTGGCAAGATCGGCAAGCCCGCGGTCGACGTCTTGAAGACTGCGGTCACGAAGCGCTGGTCCGTCAGCCGCGACCTCACCGATGCCGTCGAGCAGGTAGCGATCGTGGCCACCGCCGCGTCGGCCGAAGAGGCCGGCAAGCTCGACGAGATCGAGAGCGAGCTCTTCAGGTTTGCCCGGATCCTCGATGCCGAGGCCCAGCTGCGCGAAGCACTCTCGGACCCGGCTGCGTCGCTGGAGGGCAAGAGGTCCCTGCTGTACGACGTGCTGGGGCGCAAGGTCGCGAAGGTGACCAAAGACCTGCTCAGCCAGCTCGTCGTCGGACGTCACCGCAGCCTGACCCGGGGCCTGCTGCACTACCAGCAGGTGCTGGCGGCCCGCCACCAACGCCTGCTGGCCACCGCCTGGGTCGCCACCGAGCTGACCGAGGAACACCAGCATCGCCTGGCAACGGCGCTGGGCGCCATGTACGACAAGCCCGTCCACCTCAACGTCGTCATCGACCCCGAGGTGCTCGGCGGGGTGCGCATCAAGATCGGCGACGACCTGATCGACTCCAGCATCGAGACCAGGCTCGCCGAGGCGCAGCGACAGCTGACCGGGTAGCCCTTACACCATGAGCCCGGGGAGAGCGGCGGCGCTCGCACCACCGTCCCCGACGACAACAGCAGAGACCAACGGAACGTCAGAGCAGCACAGAGTCCAGGAGAGCAGAGGCACACGGAGATGACGGAGCTCACCATCCGGCCGGAGGAGATCCAAGAAGCGCTGCAGCGTTTCGTGTCGGACTACAAGCCGGACGAAGCCAGTCGCGAAGAAGTCGGCTCAGTCGCCGAGGCGATGGACGGCATCGCCCGTGTCGAGGGACTGCCCTCGGTCATGGCGAACGAGTTGCTCGAGTTCGAGGACGGCACCCTGGGCATCGCGCTCAACCTCGACGTCCGCGAGATCGGTGTCGTCATCCTCGGTGACTTCGCAGGTATCGAGGAAGGCCAGCAGGTCCGTCGGACCGGCGAGGTCCTGTCGGTGCCCGTCGGTGACGGGTACCTCGGCCGGGTGGTCGACCCGCTCGGCAACGCCCTCGACGGTCTCGGCGACGTGGAGACCGACGCGCGGCGCGCCCTCGAGCTGCAGGCGCCCTCGGTGGTGCAGCGGCAGAGCGTCTCCGAGCCCATGTACACCGGCCTCAAGGCGATCGACTCGCTGACGCCGATCGGCCGCGGACAGCGCCAGCTCATCATCGGCGACCGGCAGACCGGCAAGACCGCCATCGCGATCGACACGATCATCAACCAGAAGCGGGCCTGGGAGTCCGGCGACCCGACGCAGCAGGTGCGCTGCATCTATGTCGCCATCGGCCAGAAGGGCTCGACCATCGCCGCCGTGCGCGGTGCCCTCGAGGAGGCGGGCGCGCTCGAGTACACCACCATCGTGGCGGCGCCGGCTTCGGACTCGGCCGGGTTCAAGTACCTCGCGCCGTACACCGGCTCCGCCATCGGCCAGCACTGGATGTACGACGGCAAGCACGTGCTGATCATCTTCGACGACCTGACCAAGCAGGCCGAGGCGTACCGCGCGGTGTCGTTGCTGCTTCGTCGTCCGCCGGGCCGCGAGGCATACCCGGGCGACGTGTTCTACCTGCACAGTCGGCTGCTCGAGCGCTGCGCCAAGCTGTCCGACGACATGGGCGCCGGTTCGATGACCGGTCTGCCGATCATCGAGACCAAGGCCAACGACATCTCGGCGTACATCCCGACCAACGTCATCTCGATCACCGACGGTCAGATCTTCCTGCAGTCCGACCTGTTCAACGCCAACCAGCGCCCGGCCATCGACGTCGGTGTCTCGGTGTCCCGCGTGGGTGGTGCCGCACAGGTCAAGGCGATGCGGAAGGCAACCGGGTCGCTCAAGATCGACCTGGCTCAGTTCCGCGCCATGGAGGCGTTTGCGATGTTCGCCTCCGACCTCGACGCCGCGTCGCGCCAGCAGCTCGACCGTGGTGGCCGGCTGATGGAGCTTCTCAAGCAGCCGCAGTACGCGCCGTTCCCGCTCGAGGACCAGACGGTCTCGCTGTGGGCGGGCACCCGCGGCAAGCTCGACCTGATCCCGACCGAGGACGTCCGTCGTTTCGAGGACGAGTTCCTCGACTTCCTGCGCCACGAGCACGGCGGCATCCTCGACGGCATCCGTGAGTCCCTGGACTTCACGGACGACACCGAGTCCGCGCTCGACAGCGCCTACGACTCCTTCCTCGACCGCTTCGAGACCAGCGACGGCCGTTCCCTCAAGGCCGGCCGTGAGGAGTTCGAGGCGCTCGAGGACGAGGACATCGAGCAGGAGCAGATCGTCAAGCAGAAGCGAGGCTGAGCATGGCTGCATCGCTGCGTGAGCTACGCGCACGGATCAAGTCCGTCCAGGCGACGGCGAAGATCACCCGTGCCATGGAGCTGATTGCCGCGTCGCGGATCATCAAGGCGCAGCAACGAGCCCAGTCCGCGGCGCCGTACGCCCGCGAGCTGACCCGGGCCGTCTCGGCGGTCGCCACCTACAGCAATGTCGACCATCCGTTGACGTCTGAGCCCGAGAACCCGACGCGAGCCGCGATCCTGGTCGTGACGAGCGACCGGGGTCTCGCGGGGTCGTACTCCTCGGGCGTCCTGCGCGAGGCGGAGCGGCTGCGCGAGCGGCTGCGCTCGGAGGGCAGGGACGTCGACGTCTACGTCAGCGGCCGCAAGGGCGTGCTCTACTACTCGTTCCGCGACCAGCCGATCGCCGAGAGCTGGACCGGTTTCTCCGACACCCCGACGTACGACGACGCCGAGGCGATCGGCGAGGCACTGATCGGCGCCTTCGTCGACCAGGACGGGCCGCGCCAGGTCGACGAGGTGCACGTCGTCTACACCCGGTTCCGGTCGATGCTGGTGCAGGAGCCGAACGACATCCGGCTGCTGCCGCTCGAGGTGGTCGAGGGCGAGGACAAGCCGGAGTCGGCCGAGGTCCTCCCGCTGTACGAGTTCGAGCCGTCCGGCTCGGAGGTCCTCGACGCCCTGCTGCCCAAGTACGTCCAGAGCCGGATCTTCTTCTGCCTGCTCCAGGCCTCGGCCTCAGAGCTTGCGGCCCGACAGCGGGCGATGAAGTCGGCCACTGACAACGCCGAAGAGCTCGTCAAGAGCTACACCCGAACCGCCAACCAGGCCCGACAGGCCGGCATTACCCAAGAGATCAGCGAAATCGTCGGTGGCGTCAACGCGCTCGCCGACGCCACCGCCGGGAATGAGTGAGAGACCATGACTGCCACCCTTAGTGACGCCAAGGCCACCGACGAGGCAGGTGCTGTCGGACGGGTCGCCCGTATCAACGGCCCGGTCGTCGACGTCGAGTTCACGTCCGAGTCGATGCCTGAGATGTACAACGCGCTGAGCGTCGACATCGAGCTCGGCGGTGAGACCAACTCGATCATCCTCGAGGTCGCCCAGCACATCGGCGACGGCATGGTCCGCGCCATCTCGATGAAGTCCACCGACGGCCTCGTGCGAGGCACCCCGGTCACCGACACCGGGGGCCCGATCAGCGTGCCGGTCGGCGACGTGACCCTCGGCCACGTCTTCAACGTCATCGGCGACTGCCTCAACCTCAAGGAGGACGAGAAGCTCGAGATCACCGAGCGGTGGCCCATCCACCGCAAGTCGCCCGCCTTCGACGAGCTCGAGTCCAAGACCGAGATGTTCCACACCGGCATCAAGGTCATCGACCTGCTCACCCCCTACGTCCAGGGCGGCAAGATCGGACTGTTCGGCGGTGCCGGTGTCGGCAAGACCGTGCTGATCCAGGAGATGATCGCCCGGGTGGCGCGCGACCACGGCGGTGTCTCGGTGTTCGCCGGTGTCGGCGAACGCACCCGCGAGGGCAACGACCTGATCGCGGAGATGACCGAGTCCGAGGTCATCGGGCAGACCGCGCTGGTCTTCGGTCAGATGGACGAACCGCCGGGCACGCGGCTGCGGGTCGCGCTGTCGGCGCTCACCATGGCCGAGTACTTCCGCGATGTCCAGAACCAGGACGTGCTGCTGTTCATCGACAACATCTTCCGGTTCACCCAGGCCGGGTCCGAGGTGTCGACGCTGCTCGGCCGCATGCCCTCGGCCGTGGGCTACCAGCCCAACCTCGCCGACGAGATGGGTGTTCTCCAGGAGCGCATCACCTCCACGCGTGGCCACTCGATCACGTCCATGCAGGCGATCTACGTGCCGGCCGACGACTACACCGACCCGGCGCCCGCGACGACGTTCGCACACCTCGACGCCACCACCGAGCTGTCGCGAGAGATCGCCTCGATCGGCATCTACCCGGCCGTGGACCCGTTGACGTCGACGTCACGGATCCTGGACCCGCGTTACATCAGCCAGGATCACTACAACACTGCCGTCCGGGTGAAGCAGATCCTGCAGCGCAACAAGGAGCTGCAGGACATCATCGCCATCCTCGGTGTCGACGAGCTGTCCGAGGAGGACAAGATCGTCGTGTCGCGAGCCCGCCGCATCCAGCGGTTCCTCTCGCAGAACACCTACGTGGCCAAGCAGTTCACCGGTATCGAGGGATCGACGGTGTCGCTGGACGACACGGTCGAGGCGTTCGCGAAGATCTGCAACGGTGACTACGACCACGTCGCCGAGCAGGCCTTCTACATGTGTGGTGGCCTCGACGACGTCGAGCGCAAGTGGTCTGAGATCCAGAAGGACCTCTGATGGCCGACAACCTGCAGGTCGAGCTCGTCGCGGCCGACCGGGTCGTCTGGTCCGGCGAGGCCACGATGGTGGTCGCGCGCACGACCGACGGTGAGATCGGGGTGCTCAAGGACCATGCGCCCGTGCTGTCGGTGCTGCTGCCGAGCGCGGTCGAGGTCCAGACGGTCAAGGACGACCGGCAGTACGCGGTGATCGACGGAGGGTTCCTCTCCGTGGCCAACAACCGGGTGTCGATCCTGGCCGAGCGCGCGACGCTGGGTGCCGAGGTCAACCTCCAGGAGGCGCGGCAGGAGCTCCAACAGGCCCAGGCCGATGCGGAGTCGCCGCAGGATCCAGCGCTGTTGCTGGCTCAGGCCCGCGTCACCGCGGCAGAGAAGTCCAGCTAGACCTTGATACGCCGGGTGCGAGCAACCGCTCGCACCCGGCGTTTTAGGATCGGGGGGTGTCGGCGCTCATCCGGGTGCGTCGCGGCTGAGAGGTGACGATGGCGTGGTGGCAGGCGATCCTCGACAGCCTCGGGCTGATCGCGTTCGTCGTCCTGCTCGCGTTCCTCTTCCTCTTCGTGCGCCGTCGGGTGATCAGTCGGTCCGGCGGTACCTTCGAGTGCAGCGTCCGGATGCGGATGTCCGCCAAGGGTGGTGCGGCAGCCCTGGCCCGGGGGTGGACGCTCGGTCTGGGCCGTTACACCGGCGATCGGCTCGAGTGGTTCCGGATCTTCTCGTTCTCACCGCGACCGCGTCACGTCTTCGACCGTTCGATGACGGTCGTGACGAGCCGGACTCCGCACGGGGCCGAGGCCTTCTCGTTGTACTCCGGCCACGTCGTCGTCGCCGTCCGTCTCGACACCGGCCGCACGATCGAGCTGGCGATGAGTCGCAACGCCTTGATGGGCTTCCTCTCGTGGACCGAGGCCGCCCCACCGGGATACGACCGCACGATGATGACCTGAGGAGATCGCTGTGACAGCCGGAACCCGCCTCCAGCACATCGTGCTGTTCAAGTTCGCGACACCGCTCACCGCCGAGCAGGATGCCCGGATGCGGGAGATGGTCGCGGAGTGGCCGGCCGAGATCGGAACCATGACCGAGCTCAGGTTCGGCGGTGATCTCACCGAGGCCCGGTCGCGCGGCTACCAGTACCTGCTGGTGACGGTCTTTCCCGATGCAGACGCGCTGGCCGCCTACACCACGCATCCGGTCCACCAGGACTTCGTCCGTTTCCTCGACGAGCACGACTGCAAGCGCTTGGCGTTCGACTACTACCTCGACTCGTCCACCGAGTTCGTCTGAGGTACGGCGATGCGGATCTGTGTCTTCTGCGGGTCGTCGCCGGGTCGCGGCGACCGTTACCGCGAGTCCGCTGTTGCGCTGGGGAGCCTGTTGGCTGAGCGGGGTATCGGTCTGGTGTTCGGCGGTGGCCATGTCGGGTCGATGGGCGTCGTCGCTGATGCCGCCCTGGCTGCTGGAGGTGAGGTCATCGGCGTCATCCCGCAACAGCTCGTCGACCGCGAGCTCGCCCACGCCGGCCTGACGACGCTGCACGTGGTCGCCGACATGCACGAGCGCAAGGCCACGATGGCCCGGCTGTCGGACGGCTTCATCGCCATGCCCGGTGGGGCAGGCACGCTCGAGGAGCTCTTCGAGGTCTGGACCTGGGCTCAGCTGGGCCTGCATGACAAACCCCTGGGCCTGCTGGACGTCGACGGATTCTACGAGCCACTCGTGGTGATGCTGGATCACATGGTCGACGAGGGATTCCTGAGCGCCCCACATCGCGACATGGTGGCGCGCCGGTCAGATCCCGCCGAGCTGCTCAACCGGCTAGCGGCGTACGAGCCCCCGAGCCACAAGTGGGCCACGACCTGAGCGAGTCCCGCGACTGCGTCCCCCCGGACCTGATCCCCATGTTGGCGTGCCGGGTGGCTTGTTGAGCCGGTCCCGGCGACTTCGTCGCCCGGGACCGGCCATAGGCTGACGGCATGGTCAACCTCACCAAGATCTACACCCGCACAGGCGATGCGGGCACCACCCGGCTCGGCGACATGAGCGAGACGGCGAAGACCGACGCGCGGCTCGCGGCGTACGCCGACGTCGACGAGGCGAACTCGCAGATCGGGTGTGCGATCGCCCTGGGTGAGCTGGACGAGGACGTCGTGGCGGTCCTCGTGCACGTGCAGAACGAGCTCTTCGACGTCGGCGCCGACTTCTGCACTCCCGTCGTCGAGAACCCAGAGTTTCCTCCGTTGCGGGTCGAACCGGAGTACGTCGACCGGCTCGAAGCCTGGTGTGACCACTACAACGAGGACCTGGAGACGTTGCGCTCGTTCATCCTGCCCGGCGGCGAGCCGGGGGCTGCGCTGTTGCACGTCGCGCGCACGGTCGTACGCCGGGCCGAGCGGTCGGCCTGGGCCGCCTACGACGAGTACTCCGACACCATGAACCTCATCGCCATCACCTACTTGAACCGGCTCAGTGACCTGCTGTTCATCCTGGCCCGACACGCCAACCGGACCCGCGGAGATGTGCTGTGGCGACCGGGTGGCGAGCGGCCCGAGGCCGGTCGTTAGTCTTCCGGGCATGCAGATCCAGGACAGCGCCGCCGTCGTGACCGGGGGTGCCTCCGGCCTCGGTGGTGCCACGGCAGCAGCCCTTGCCGCACAGGGCGTGCAGGTGTTCGGTCTCGACCTGGCTGCCTCGATCGAGGCAGCGCCGCAGGTCGACGGCGTCACGCTCGTCGAAGCGGACGTGACCGACGAGGACCAGGTACGGGCCGCCATCGCACGGGCAGCCGAGGCTGCCGCGCTGCGGGTCGTCGTCAACTGTGCCGGCATCGGCACCGCCGGCCGCATCCTGTCCAAGAACGGACCGCACGACCTCGCCCTGTTCCGCAAGATCATCGACGTCAACCTGGTCGGCACCTTCAACGTCCTGCGCCTCGGTGCCGAAGCGATGACCAAGACCGAGCCGGATGACACCGGCCAGCGCGGCGTCATCGTCAACACCGCCTCGATCGCTGCGTACGACGGCCAGGTCGGTCAGGTCGCGTACGCCGCATCCAAGGGTGGCGTGGTCGGCCTCACGCTGAGCGCAGCCCGCGACCTGGCCAGCTTCGGCATCCGGGTCGCCACGATCGCGCCGGGGATCATCGACACGCCGATGCTGGCCGGTGTCAACGACGAGTTCCGCGCGACCCTCGCCGAAGGCGTGCCGTTCCCCAAGCGCCTCGGCCGCCCCGACGAGTACGCCGAGCTCGTCTTGATGATCGCCCGACACGACTACCTCAACGGTGAGGTCATCCGGATGGACGGCGCCCTTCGGATGGCCCCGCGCTGACCCGGTAGCGGCGACTCGACGCCGGACACGCCCGACATCCCCGGAAATGACGTATCAACGGTCTACCGTCTCTCTCCTGGGGGTAGTCAGGACCTGCTGAGCCCGATGCATGATCGTTACCGAGCAGACGGATAAATGTTTGGACACGGTCATCTGGGTGGGACAACCTTTGGGGTACTCAGCACGTCGTACTCACTGGAAAGTGTCCACACCCGCGGGGAGGTGTCATGGTCGTCAGTTCGACCGTCACGAATCTGGTCAAGATCGGGTCTCACCTGGACGTGCGTAACGTCGCCCAGGTACGCACGATTCTCAACGACGTCGTCGAGTCCGCTACGGGCGCCTCGACCGTCATCGTCGTCGACATGGCCGGCCTCGAGATCATCGACGCTGCTGGACTGGGCATGCTGACCGCGGCCCATCTGCGCGCCGAGCGCTCCGGTCGCCACCTGGTGCTGCGCAACTGCTCCAACGAGATCCGGCGCATGCTGGCCGTGACCCGCCTCAACCGCATCCTGCACGTCGACCGCCGCCGCCTCGGCCTCTCCGCCTGACCAAGTCGCTGCCCGCGGGCGGGTGCGGTCCCGCGACACGCCGGTTCGTGTGACCTAGTCGCGCGGTGACGCACGTAACACGTGCGCCGCCGGCCGGTCACCTTCGCCGTACGCTCAGGGCATGGCTGACGAGCAGCAGGGCACGGACCAGGCCACGTCACGTCGCGACCACCCCTGGGTGATGCGTACCTACGCCGGACACAGCTCCGCCACCGGATCGAACGCGCTCTACCGGCGCAACCTGTCGAAGGGCCAGACCGGGCTGTCGGTGGCATTCGACCTGCCCACGCAGACGGGCTACGACCCCGACGCTGCCCTGGCCCGCGGCGAGGTCGGGAAGGTCGGGGTTCCGATCCCGCATCTGGGCGAGATGCGCCGGCTCTTCGACGAGATCCCGCTGTCCGCGATGAACACCTCGATGACGATCAACGCGACCGCCATGTGGTTGCTCGCGCTGTACCAGGTCGTGGCCGAGGAACAGGGGGCCGACCCCAGAGCACTCACAGGTACGACGCAGAACGACATCATCAAGGAGTACCTCTCGCGCGGGACCTACGCGTTTCCGCCGGAGGACTCGCTGCGCCTCACCACTGACCTGATCGCGTACGCGCTCCACGAGCTGCCGAAGTGGAATCCGATCAACATCTGCAGCTACCACCTCCAGGAGGCCGGCGCGACACCCACGCAGGAGCTCGCGTTCTCGCTGTGTACGGCGATCGCGGTGCTGGACGCCGTTCGCGACTCCGGACAGGTCGAGCCGGACCGCTTCGACGACGTGGTGGCCCGGGTGTCCTTCTTCGTCAACGCCGGGGTCCGGTTCGTCGAGGAGATGTGCAAGGTACGCGCCTTCACACGGATGTGGGACACGCTGGCGCGCGAGCGTTACGGCGTCACCGACGAGAAGAAGCGTCGGTTCCGGTATGGCGTCCAGGTCAACTCGCTCGGTCTGACCGAGGCGCAGCCGGAGAACAACGTGCAGCGCATCGTGCTCGAGATGCTCGGCGTCACGCTTTCCAAGGACGCCCGGGCCCGGGCCGTGCAGCTGCCGGCCTGGAACGAGGCGCTCGGCCTGCCCCGCCCGTGGGACCAGCAGTGGTCGCTACGGATGCAGCAGGTGCTGGCATTCGAGTCCGACCTGCTCGAGTACGACGACATCTTCGACGGCTCCCACGTCGTCGAGGCCAAGGTGGCCGAGATGGTCGAGGGCGCCCAGGCCGAGATCGACCGGATCCAGGCGATGGGTGGCGCGGTGGCGGCAATCGAGTCCGGCTACATGAAGCACGAGCTCGTGGCCTCGCACGCTCGTCGGCGGGCGAGGATCGAGGCGGGTGAGGACCAGGTCATCGGCGTGAACGCGTTCGTCGAGACCGAGCCGTCGCCGCTCACGGCCGACCTCGACACGGCGATCCAGGCCGCAGACCCGGAGGCGGAGGCGGCCGCGGTTGCGTCGACCGTGGCGTGGCGCGCCGACCGTGTGGAGACCCGTGCACAGGAAGCCGTCGAACGGCTTCGCGCGGAGGCGAAGACCACCGTCAACCTGATGCCGGCGACGCTGGAGGCCGCCCGCGCCGGCGTCACCACAGGCGAGTGGGCGGGCGCCCTGCGCGACGTCTTCGGCGAGTATCGCGCCCCGACCGGCGTCACGGGAACGGTCGGGACCAGCCAACCCGGTACCGACCTCGCGGCGGTCCGGGACGCCGTACGACGGACGGGGGAGGAGCTCGGAGGTCGGCTGCGGCTCCTGGTGGCCAAGCCCGGGCTCGACGGACACAGCAACGGCGCCGAGCAGATCGCCGTCCGCGCCAGGGACGCGGGCTTCGAGGTGGTCTACCAGGGCATCCGGCTGACGCCCGAGGAGATCATCGCTGCGGCCGTCGCGGAGGACGTCCATCTCGTCGGGATCTCGATCCTGTCGGGGTCGCACCTGGAGCTCGTACCGATGATCGTGGACGGGATCAGGGCGCAGGGCCTCGAGGATGTTCCGGTCGTGGTCGGCGGGATCATCCCGACCGGGGACGGTCGGGTGTTGCTCGACCATGGCGTCGCGGCCGTGTTCACGCCGAAGGACTTCGGGTTGACCGAGATCATGAGCCGGTTCGTCGAGGTGATCCGGGCCGCGCACGACCTTCCGCCGCTGGCGCCGTGACCTGCACTTCCCCGCCATGCGCGGGCTGGCACGATGGACGGCATGGCTGACGCGCGCACCCGCTCCGACCGACCGTACGACGTGGTGCTGTTCGGGGCGACCGGTTTCACCGGCGGGCTGACCGCCGAGCGGCTGGCCACGGACGGCCCCGACGACCTGCGGTGGGCGATCGCGGGTCGCAACGAGGCCAGGCTCGACGCCGTACGCGAGCGGCTCACCGGCCTGGGCAAGGCGGGGGCCTCGGTCGAGACGCTCCGCGCCGATGTCACCGATGACGCCTCACTGCGCCAGCTCGCTGAGCTGACACGCGTGGTCGCGACCACGGTCGGCCCCTACCTCGAGTACGGCGAGCCGCTGGTCGCCGCCTGCGCTGACGTGGGGACGGACTATGCGGACCTGACCGGTGAACCGGAGTTCGTCGACCGGATCTGGCTGGCACACCAGGCCCGTGCCGTCGAGACCGGTGCCCGGCTCGTGCACGCCTGCGGTTTCGACTCGATCCCGCATGATCTCGGCGTCTACTTCACCGTCCTGCAGCTTCCGGAGGACGTGCCGATCACGATCTCCGGCTACGTACGGGCCGGCGCCATGATCTCCGGCGGGACCTACCACTCGGCCGTTCGCGCGTTCTCGCGGGCACGGCTGTCGTCGGCCGTCGCTGCCCGGCGTCGCAAGGCCGAGCCCCGCCTGGCTGGCCGGCGGGTGAGTGCGTTGCCGCAGCGACCGACCCGTGCCCCGGACCGCCGGGGGTACGCGCTGCCGTTGCCCACGATCGACCCGGTCGTCGTACGCCGCTCCGCCCGGGCCGTGGAGCGCTACGGCCCCGACTTCCGCTACGGCCACTACGCGCTGGTGCGCTCCCTGCCGACGGCGGTCGGGGCGCCGCTGGTGCTCGGTGGCATGGTGGCGGTGTCGCAGCTCCCGCCGGGCCGCGACCTCCTGCTCCGGCTCCGGACCCTCGGTGAGGGACCCAGCGAGGAACAGCGCGCCCGGCACTGGTTCAAGGTGCGGTTCGTGGGCGAGGGCGGTGGACAGCACGTGGTCACCGAGGTGAGTGGTGGTGACCCTGGCTACGACGAGACGGCGATGATGTTGTCGCAGTCAGCGCTGTGCCTGGCCTTCGACGAGCTGCCCGAAACCGCCGGACAAGTGACCACGGTGCAGGCGATGGGCGATGCGTTGCTGGCCCGGGTGCAGGCCCATGGGATGCGGTTCGAGGTGGTGGAATGAGCGACCTCTTCTGCCCCGCCACGGTCATCGTCGCCCGCCATGGCGAGGCGGAGTACGACACCGAGCAGGTGTCCGACGACGGCGGTTCGCTGACGCCCGCGGGCCGACTCCAGGCGAAGGCGCTGGCCGAGTCGCTGCGTGACCGCAGGATCGCGGCCATCTGGTGCAGTGACCTCTCGCGTGCGGTCCAGACCGCCGAGATCGTGGCGGCGGCGCTCGATGTGCCTGTGCGCGTCCGGCCTGGGCTGCGTGAGTTCTCCGTGGGCGAGCTGGCAGGTCAGCAGGACGGCTGGCCGGCGCTCGACGCGGTCTTCGCGCGTTGGATGGCAGGCGACTTGGCGGCGAGCTGTCCCGGTGCCGAGACCGGTCATGACGTCGTCCGGCGGGTGCGAGACGAGCTGGAAGCGCTCGCGGACCAGTTCCGGGGCGAGACAGTGCTGGCGATCAGCCACGGCGGAGCGATCGGCCTGGTCCTGCCGCAGCTGGCCGGCAACATCCGCGTCGACCACGCCGTCGGTCGGTCGATGGCGAACTGTGGGACGTGCGAGCTCATGGTCGACGCCGACGGCTGGGTGCTGAAGAGCTGGAACAACCAGCTGACGGACCCTGCCGGTCGCTGAGCCCGGGCACGTCCTGCGAGACCCTGCGGCGTACCGGGGAAGTTGACAGACTGGGCTCATGCGCGTGCTCGTCGTCGGTGCCGGTGTCACGGGGCTGACCGTCGGGGTCAGGCTCGCCGAGGCCGGGTACGACGTGAACCTCCTCGCCCGGGAGCTGCCGCAGGAGACGACGTCGGCCGTGGCGGCGGCGATCTGGTACCCGTACCTGGCTCAGCCCGTCGATCGGGTCCTGGGATGGTCGCAGGCCGCGCTACAGGAGTTCACGGCGCTGGCCGGGTCCGGCGACGACCACGGTGTGGTGATGCGCGAGGGCGCTGAGCTCCTGCGTGGCCGGACAGCCGATCCCTGGTGGGTGGCAGCCGTCCCCGACTGGAAGCGGCTGGACTACCCACCCCCGCCCTACCGGGACGGCTGGACCTTCACGACACCGGTGATCGAGATGCCGGTCTATCTGGCCTGGCTCCAGCGGCGTCTCGAGGCTGCCGGAGCGACCCTCACGCGGCTGGCTCTTGCCGGCCTGCCGGACCGCGCCGACCTCGTGGTGAACTGCTCCGGCCTCGGGGCTCGCTTGCTGGGGGGTGACGACGAGGTGGTGCCGGTGCGTGGCCAGGTCGTGCGACTCGCGCAGGTCGGCCTGGACCGGTGGGTGCTGGCGGGCGAGAGTCCGGACGGCCCGACCTACGTCGTGCCTCGCTCTGATGACATCGTCGTGGGTGGGACCGACGAGCGCGGCGCCTGGGACCGCCGGCCCGACCCGGAGGTGGCCCGCCGGATCCTGGCCCGGGCGACCGCGCTGGTGCCGGAGCTGGCGGACGCCGAGGTTGTGGGGCACCAGGTGGGCCTGCGCCCGGCCCGCCCGACGGTCCGGCTCGAGCCCGAGAAGCTCGAGAGCGGGCATCGGGTGATCCACTGCTACGGGCACGGCGGCGCCGGGGTGACGATCTCGTGGGGCTGTGCCGACGAGGTCCTGGCCATGGTGGAGGGGTTCTGACCGGAGGCCACCCGCTCACCTAGGCTGGCGACCTGACCTCCGGAGGAGGACCGCATGGAATGGCTCGTCATCGGGATGATCGCGCTCGGCGTGTTCGTCTACAGCCGTAGCCGGCAACAGCAGGGCAGCACCGGGGCCGGCGGGGCGACGCGACGGTCACGCTTCTCCGCCGAGGAGCTCACCGCCGTACGACGTACGGCCGAGGAGGACGTCACCGTCTTCGGCGAGGACCTCCAGCGGTTGGACGACGACCTGGCAGGTCACGAGCTCGACGAGGGTGCCCGCCAGGACTACCAGCGGGCGCTGGACGCCTACGAGGACGCCAAGGCGTCCCTCGCCGCGGTCACCCACCCCGATGAGATCCAGCACGTCACCGAGATCCTGGGGGACGGTCGCTATGCCGTCGCGTGCGTGCAGGCGCGAGTGGCCCGGCAGCCGCTGCCGAGTCGGCGGCCGCCCTGCTTCTTCAACCCCCAGCACGGTCTGTCGTTACGGGACGTGGTGTGGACTCCTGAGGGTGGGACGGCTCGGGCCGTGCCTGCGTGCGCGCTGGATGCCGATCGTGTCGATGCGGGCGCGGAGCCGGCGGCGCGCCAGGTCATGGTGGGGACTCGGCGGATGCCCTACTGGCAGGCGGGACCGGCGTACGCGCCGTTCGGTGCGGGTTACTTCGGTGCCTTCGGGCTGATGGAAGGCCTGTTCATCGGCACCATGCTGGGCTCGTCGCTCGACCTGTTCGACGGTGGGTCCGACGGTGGCGACTCCGGGGATCCAGGCGCGGCAGGTGACGACGGCTCTGGGTACGACGCCGGGGATGGCGGCGGGTACGACGGGGGAGGCGACTTCGGCGGTGGCTTCGACGGCGGTGGCGACTTCGGCGGTGGCGACTTCTGACAGGTCGGCACCGAGATGGCTGGGGGGTCAGAACAGCCGGGCGGTGGGGTCGTCCATGCCGCGGAGCGCGTCGTAGTCGACGGTGACGCACGCGATGCCCCGGTCAGCGGCGAGCACCCGGGCCTGCGGCTTGATCTCCTGGGCGGCGAAGATGCCGCGCACCGGTGAGAGCAGGGGGTCCCGGTTGAGCAGCTCGAGGTAGCGGGTCAGCTGTTCGACACCGTCGATCTCGCCACGCCGTTTGATCTCGATCGCGATGGTGGCGCCGTCCGGGTCGCGGCACAACAGGTCGACCGGCCCGATCGCGGTGGGGAACTCACGGCGTACGAGCGTCAGCCCCTCTCCCAGGGAGGCGGGGTGATCGGCGAGCAGCTCCTGCAGGTGCTTCTCGACGCCGTCCTTCTGCAGGCCCGGGTCGATGCCGAGCTCGTGCGACGAGTCGCTCAGGATCTCCTCGAGCAGGATCCGCAAGGTGTCGCCCGACTTCGCCTCGACGACCCACTCGACGGTGCCGTTCTCGTCGGCGCCTTCGGCGAGAGTGCACGGCGGTGACATCCAGTTGAGTGGTTTGTACGAGCCGCCGTCGGAGTGGACGAGCACCGAGCCGTCGGCCTTGACCACGATCAGCCGGGTGGCCATGGGGAGGTGGGCGGTCAGCCGCCCGGCATAGTCGACCTGGCAGCGGGCAATCACGAGACGCACAACGCCTGAGCCTACCCAGTTGTCAGAACGAGGTAGCGCTACAGCCCTACCTCGTTCTGACAACCCGGCCATGGGAGACTCGGGGCCATGTCTCGAGAGTTCTCCACCATCGGCGTCGTCGGCTTGGGCACGATGGGCGCGGGCATCGCAGAGGTGTTCGCGCGCAACGGTTTCACGGTCGTCGGCGTCGAGCAGACCGACGAGCAGGTCGCCCGCGGTCTGGCCCACGTGCAGCACTCCACCGACCGGGCCAAGAAGCGTGGCAAGCTCACCGACGACGAGCAGGCCGAGGTCTTCGCGCGGCTCACGCTGACCACCACCCTGGCCGACCTCAAGGACTGCGATCTCGTCGTCGAGGCGGTGATCGAGAACCTCGATCTCAAGCGCACGATCTTCCAGCAGCTCGATGAGATCGTCCGGCCCGACGCGGTGCTCGCGACCAACACGTCGAGCCTCTCCGTCACCGAGATCTCCGCGGCCACGTCCAACCCGGGCCGGGTCATCGGCATGCACTTCTTCAACCCGGCGCCGGTGCAGCAGTTCTGTGAGGTGATCAGCACGGTCGTCACCGAGCCGCACATCGTCGAGGAGGTCCAGGACCTCGCCCGCCGGCTCGGCAAGAACCCTGTGAGTGTCGGTGACAAGGCCGGCTTCATCGCCAACGCACTGCTGTTCGGGTACCTCAACCACGCCGTGTCGATGTATGAGAACAACTACGCGAGCCGTGAGGACATCGACGCGGCCATGCGGCTCGGTTGTGGCTACCCGATGGGTCCGCTCGCGCTGCTCGACCTGATCGGCCTGGACACGGCATACGAGATCCTCGACACGATGTACCGGCAGGGTCGAAACCGGCTGCACGCGCCGAGCCCGGTGCTCAAGCAGATGACCACCGCCGGGTTGCTGGGACGCAAGACCGGTCGCGGGTTCTACACCTACGAGGCCCCGGACAGCCCGATCGTGATCGACGACAAGCACACCCCCGGCATCGACGAGCAGCCGAGCTTCCAGCGGCCGATCCGGCGGGTCGGGGTGGTCGGGTCGGGCACGATGGCGACCGGGATCGTCGAGGTGTTCGCCGGCGCCGGCTACGACGTCTCGTACGTGACGCGCAGCCAGGACAAGGTAGACAACGTCCTCGCCAACGTGTCCCGCAGCCTGGAGAAGGCCGTCCAACGCGGGAAGCTCGAACAAGCCGATCGTGACGCCGCGCTCGGACACGTCACCGGCTCCACCGACCTCGAGGACCTGTCGGGCGTCGACATCGTGGTCGAGGCGATCGCCGAGGACCTCGCCGTCAAGAAGGCGCTGTTCGAGAACCTCGACGAGATCTGTCGCGACGGTGCGATCCTGGCCACCACGACGTCGTCGTTGCCGGTCATCGAGCTGGCCTCGGTCACCGGCCGGCCGCGCGACGTGATCGGCATGCACTTCTTCAACCCCGCCCACCTGATGAAGCTCGTCGAGGTGGTGTCGACGGTGGCGACCGACGACGACGTCGCCGAAACGGTACGGGCGCTGTGCCTGGGGATCGGCAAGCACCCGGTGTCATGCGGTGACCGCGCGGGCTTCATCGTCAACGCGCTGCTGTTTCCCTACCTCAACGACGCCGTGCGGATGCTCGAGGCGCACTACGCGACCGCGGACGACATCGACACCGCGATGAAGGAAGGCTGCGCGCTACCGATGGGGCCGTTCGAGCTGCTCGATGTCGTCGGGAACGACGTGTCGCTGGCCATCGAGCGGACGCTCTTCCTGGAGTTCCGCGAGCCCGGGTTCGCGCCGGCGCCGCTGCTGGAGCACCTCGTCACGGCTGGCTACCTGGGCCGCAAGACCGGCCGTGGCTTTCGCGACCACACGTCCCGCTGACGGCGCTGGCGTACGACGTGGATGAACCGGCGCGTATCAGGCCCAACTCGGTGCTACCCGCTCGCCGGGAAGCGCTGACCCTGCACACCGCCGACGGACTCGACCTGGTGGCTGAGCTGGCCCTGCCGGTCGAGGGCGACCCGGTCGCGACGATGGTCTGCCTGCACCCGCTGCCGACCCACGGCGGGATGATGGACAGCCAGATCTTCCGCAAGGCGTCCTACCGGCTGCCGGCCCTCGCGCAGCTCGCGGTGCTGCGCTTCAACACGCGTGGGACGAGCAGCGTGCAGGGCACGAGCCAGGGACAGTTCGACGACGGCGTGGGGGAGCGGTACGACGTGGCAGCCGCGATCGAGTACGTCGAGTTCGCCGAGCTGCCGAACGTCTGGCTGGTCGGCTGGTCCTTCGGCACCGATCTGGGTCTCATGTACGGCTGCGAGCCGAGCGTCGCCGGGTTGATGGTGCTGTCGCCGCCGTTGCGGTTCAGCCAGCCCGAGCACCTGGCCGTGTGGGACCGCTCGGGCAAGCCGGTCGTGGCGGTCGTGCCGGAGTTCGACGACTACCTGCGGCCGGCGGAGGCGCGCGAGCGGTTCGCCGCCATCAGCCAGGCCGAGGTGATCGGGGTCGAGGGCGGGAAGCACCTGTGGGTGGGGCAGGCCGAGGAGGTGCTCGACCTGATCGTGGCGCGGCTGAACCCAGCCGCCGTACCCCTGCCGGACACGTGGGACGGCCCGATGGAGCACGAGGCGCCGCAGATCCTGAACCCCTGACGGTTACGGGGTGCGGGTGGTTGTCGGCTGACGGCGGGACCGCAGGTGGTTCTGGCCGGCGTACGCGCGAGTGGCCTAGGCAGGTGTGGTGTTGCAGAGCCACGTTTGCCTAGTTCACCAGCCAGCTGGCTTGTGAACTAGGCAAACGCGGAGGGCCAGTCTGATCAGGAGCGGTCTTGTCGGGGGATGACGACTTCGCGGACGATGAGCAGGGCGGCCGCTGCGGTCGGGATCGCGAGCAGGGCGCCGACCACACCGAGCAGGGTCCCTCCGATGAGGACGGCGATGACGGTGATCACTCCGGGCACGTTCACCGAGGTGCGCATCACGCGGGGGTAGATCACGTAGTTCTCGATCTGCTGGTACACGATGTAGAAGATGATGCAGCTGATGCCGACCCCTGGTGAGGTGGCGAACCCGATCGCTGACACGATCACGGCGCCGATGGTGGCACCGATCAGGGGGATGAAGTCGAGGATCGCAACGACCAGCGCCAGGGCCACGGCGTACTCACCCAGCCCGGCGAACTCCAGGAAGATGAACGACGTGACTCCGGCGCACAGGGCCACGACGAAGGCGCCAGCGACATACCCACCCACCCGGCGGAGTATCTCGTCGCCCAGGGACGTCACGCGGTCCCGGCGCGAGGCCGGGGCGAGCGAGTAGCAGGCCCGCTTGATCTGGGGGAGGGCCGAGAGGAAGTACAGCGTGAGCACGAAGATCAGGAAGGCGTTGAGCAAGGCGTTGAGCACTGCGAGCCCGACGGTGAAGACGCTTCCGAAGACCTGCTGCGCGAGCTGAGGGTCCTGCAGCTTCTCCTTGGCCTTGTCGATGACGTCGTACTTCTTGTCCAGGTCCTCGATGGTCCTGTTCTTCTGCAGCTTGTCGAGCCAGTCGGGGGCGTTGTTGATCAGCGCGGTGATCTGGTCGCGGAGCACGGGTACGAGCGCGACCGCAAAGAGCGTCAGCAGGCTCAGCACCCCCAGGCTGACGACGAGCACCGCCCACCGTCGCCGTAGGCCCCGGTGCAGGAGCAGCTCGACCAGCGGGTTGAGGCCGACCGCCAGGAACGCCGAGACGAGGATCAGGACCAGCACCGACTCCATCTGCCTGAAGGCCAGCCCGAAGAAGAGCGCGACCAGGAGTCCGAGGCCGCCGAAGAAGCCGATGTAGAACGGTGAGCGCTTCGACACCGGCGGGCCGGGTACCCCGAACGGGTTGGCCTCACCGGGCGCCGGCTCGTCGTCGGGATGGATCAACAGCTCCGACGGCACGGCCTGCGACTCCAGGTAGCCGGACCGGCTGCCCTTGCCGGGTCCTGCGGACTGGCCCGCCCCGGCGCCGTCGTCGACGGCCTCATCGCGAGCCTCCTGCGCGGCGTCACGAGCCTCAACGGCCTCGTCGCGCGCATCCTCGGCCCGACCGGCGGCGCGGCGGGCCGCGGCATCCGGGTCGCGGTCTGACATGACCCACACCTTGTCACACGATCGCGGTCATGGCCTCACGTCACGGACGCGACACACGGACCCTGCCACTGGGTGTCAGGGCGCCTTTCCGGCGGGAAATCCCCCGGTGGCGATTGGTCCCCAGTGCTCGATCGTGACCCGGATCAGGCACTTCTCCTGTCGCACCATCGCCGCCCGGTAGTCGTCCCAGTCCGGGTGCTCGCCCGAGAGGGACCGGAAGTACTCGACCAGCGGCTCGAGCGCCTCGGGCAGGTCGAGCACCTCGCCGCGGCCGTCGACGTGTACATACGGCCCATCCCAGTCGTCTGACAACATGCACACGGAGACACGTGGATCGCGCCGTACGTTCCTGGCCTTGGCGCGTTCGGGATAGGTGGAGATCACCAGCCGCCCGTCGGCGTCGACACCGCACGCGACCGGTGACGACTGGGGCCGCCCGTCCTGCCGGGTCGTCATGATCACGGCCCGCCGACGGGCACGCAGGAACTCGGTCAGGATGCTCCGGTCGGGGCGTGCGGTGGTGGCGGTCGACGAGGCCATGTCCTCGACCGTACGACGACTTCACCACTCCCGCAGCGGGGCGCCGCGGCCTGCCGTCTACCTTCAGCTGGCCTTGGTCTGGGGGTTGTCGCCGTCCTCGCCGTGCTCAGCCGCTGCTGCGCCCGTTGAGCTCGAGGACGAGTCGCCGGCACCGCCGGCCTGGCCCTTCGGTCGGCTGTCGACGGCAGGAGGAATGACCTCGGCGGCGATGCGGGCGGCTACGGCCGATCGTCCGCGCGGCGTCCGTGGGGCCGCTTCGGGCCGAACCTGCGCCGAGGCAGTTTCGGACCGGGCGGTGGCGGAGGGTCCGGTCCGGCCCTTGTCTGCCGGTGCCTGGTCGCCGCCGCGGCTCTTGTCCGTCGTTGGCGACTTCGCCGGTGCGGTTGCCTGTGACTTCGCCGCAGTCGGCGCCGGGGCCGGGGCGGTTGCTTGCGACGTCGCTGGAGTCGATGCAGCAGGGCTGGCCGGGGACGGGTTCGACGGACCGCTGCCCTGGCCGCCGCCGGTGTCGCCGGTGAAGCTGGCCACCAGGTCGCGCAGCTGCGCCAGCTGAGCCACGATGCCGTCCCGCTGACGTCGTAGCTGGGTCACCTCGTCCAGAGCGGCCGCGTTCTGGCGGTCGGCGTCAGCCCGCGCGTTCGCCACGATCCGCTCACCGGAACGACGTGCGGTGACCGTCAGCTGCTCGGCCTCACGGCGGGCGCGGGTGAGCGTCCGCTCGGTCTCGGCGATGGCCTGCTCGCGGTGCTTGGTGGCCGCCTCCATCGCCTCGCGGGCTCGTTCTTCGGCGGCAGTCGCCCGCGCCTCGGCCTCCTCGATGATGCGGCTGGTCTCGGCCGACGCGGTCGCGTGGCGCTCAGTGGCCTCTCTCGCGAGGCGCTCCTTCTCGACGGCGAGCGTGCGGCGGGCCTCGATCACCTCGCGGTCGACGGCAGCCCTCGCCTGCTCGACATCCCGGGCCGTCGTCGCACGCAGCGCACTGACCTCCTGCTGAGCTCCGAGCCGGAGCTGGTCGGCCTCGCGCCGCGCCGAAGCCAGCAGGTCTTCGGCCTGGGCCTTGACCAGGGCACGCTCACGGTCGGCCTCGACCAGCATCGTGGCCATCCGCTCGTCGATCTCCTCGAGCCCGACGGTGCGGATGTCGTCTGCCTCCTTCTTCGCCTCGGTGCGCAGGGCCTCGGCCTCGCGCAGGCTCAGCTCGCGTGACTGCTCGGCGGCCTTGCGCGCATCGGCCCGGACCTGGGCCGCCTGCTCCTCGGCCAACCGCAGCATCGCGGCCGCGTGGGCACCGAGCCCGGAATAGGTCGGGGTCTCCTGCTCGGCAACCTGTTGGGCGAGCTCCTCGGCGCGCGCCGCGAGCCTGGCGTTCTCCTCGCGGAACAGCACGAGCGCTGCGCTGGCCTCGACCTGGCTGATCTGCAGGCGCGCGAAGAACTGGTCGACCGACTCCTTGTCGTAGCCACCGCGTCGTACGACCGGGAAGCTCGGGGGCTGCGTCGACTGGGTGGGGAACGAGGCTCGAGAGGCCGCCGCGGGGAAGTGTGAGGTGTCGTCCTGGCGGTTCGACATCACGGGTATGACCTGGGTCTGGTCGTCGGAGCCAGCCGCCTGCGAGGTCGAGTGTTGGTCCTCCACGTTGTCAAAGATGGACAGTCCACGCTGTGCGTTGCCGGGCTGGTCGGTCATGGTCTGTCAGGTCCCTCGTTCCTGTTGGGAGGCTCCGGGGCTGACGACCCAGGACCCTCATCCTTTCTCATGCACCACGGAAGCGGTTGATGGCGTCGATGTGCTGGGCGCGTAGCTCGTGGTCCCGCACCCCGAGCCCCTCCTCCGGTGCTAAGCAGAGTACCCCGACCTTGCCCTGATGTTGATTCCTGTGAACCTCAAAAGCAGCCTGACCTGTCTCACTGAGTGGATAGGCCTTGCTGAGAGTGGGATGGACCAGCCCTTTGGCGATCAACCGGTTGGCTTCCCAGGCCTCCCGGTAGTTCGCGAAGTGAGATCCGACGATGCGTTTGAGGTGCATCCACAGGTAGCGGTTGTCGTACTCGTGCTGGAAACCCGACGTCGATGCACACGTCACGATGGTGCCGCCCCGGCGGGTCACGAACACCGAGGCGCCGAAGGTCTCGCGCCCGGGGTGCTCGAACACGATGTCCGGATCGTCACCGCCCGTGAGCTCGCGGATCCGGGCGCCGAACCGTCGCCACTCCGCCGGATCCTGGGTCGCCGGGTCCTTCCAGAAGCGGTAGTCCTCGGCCCGCCGGTCGATGATGAGGTCGGCGCCCATCGCGCGGCAGAGGTCGGCCTTGTCGTCGGAGGACACGACGCACACCGGGGTCGCGCCGCCGTTGAGCGCGAACTGGGTCGCGTAGGAGCCGAGGCCCCCGGACGCACCCCAGATCAGCACCGTGTCGCCCTGCTTCATGTCGGCGCCGTTGCGCGACACGAGCTGCCGGTAGGCCGTGGAGTTGACCAGGCCCGGGGCGGCTGCCTCTTCCCAGCTCAGGTGACGCGGCTTGGGCATCAGCTGGTTGGACTTGACCAGCGCCAGCTCGGCCAGACCCCCGAAGTTCGTCTCGAAGCCCCAGATGCGCTGCTCCGGGTCGAGCATCGTGTCGTTGTGCCCGTCGGAGCTCTCCAGCTCGACCGACAGGCAGTGCGCGACGACCTCGTCGCCGGGTGACCAGGAGTGGACACCGGGGCCGGTCCGGAGGACGACGCCGGCCAGGTCGGAGCCGACCACGTGGTACGGCCGGTCGTGCTGTTTCGACAATGGTGACATCCGGCCGTACCGCTCCAGGAACGCGAACGTCGAGACCGGCTCGAAGATCGACGTCCAGACGGTGTTGTAGTTGATCGCCGACGCCATGACGGCCACGAGCGCCTCACCGGGACCGAGGTCAGGGGTGGCCACCTCGTCGAGGTGGAGGCTCTTGCGCGGGTCCTTGTCGGCTGACTCGAGCCCGTCGAACAGCTCCGTCTCGTTCTTGCGGACGGTGATTCCCTCGTACGACGTCGGCACGGGCATCGCGGCGAAGTCCGCGGCCGCCGTGTCGCCTGCCAGGATCGCCTCGCGGATGTTCCTCAGCTCGGTCGAGCCGGGCAGGTCAGCCATGGCAGGGCCCTTCGTCGATGACTGGCGGGTCGACAGCCGTCGGCCCCGACGGCTGCTTGGTCGGACCTTAGCGACAGTGGCGAGTCCTCGGTCGATTCTGTGACTTACACCATGACATCCGGGTCAGTTCCCGCGCGGATCGGCCGGCACGGCGGGCTCGACGAGCTCGACGAGGACTCCGCCGGCGTCTTTGGGATGGATGAAGTTGATGCGGCTGCCGGCGGTGCCGCCACGCGGTTCGACGTACAGGAGCCGCATGCCACGGGCCCGGACGGCCGCCATCGCGTCGTCGATGCTGGTGACCCGGTAGGCAAGCTGCTGGATGCCGGGTCCGGAGCGGTCCAGGAACTTCGCGATCGCCGAGTCCGGCCCGATCGGGGCCAGCAGCTGGAGGCAGGTGTCGGCGTCGCCGACGGCCACCATGGCCTCGCGCACACCCTGCTCCTCGTTGACCTCCTGATGCACCGCCGAGAAGCCGAAGCTGTCCCGGTAGAACGCGATCGCCTCGTCGAGGTCGTACACGGCTATGCCCACGTGATCGATGGCGGTGATGGGAAGCGGCGGGAGGTCGGCGGTCATGCCTCCATCGTCGCGGTACGACGGGACGACGCTCCAGCGGGTGTGACCTGTTCGACACCGGGCGCTGCCACCGTGGCGTTCCGCTCCGCCGACCGGCTGGGTAGGGTTCAGACGAGGTTTCCACCGGAGGAGGACTGATGGCCGGGACTGTCATTGTCGCGGGTGCTCGTACGCCGATCGGACGGCTGTTGGGCGGACTCAAGGACCAGGCTGCGACCGATCTCGGAGGCGTCGCCATCAAGGGCGCGCTCGAGAAGGCCGGCGTCGGTGCCGACCAGGTCGACTACGTGATCATGGGTCAGGTGCTGCAGGCCGGCGCCGGCCAGATCCCCGCCCGCCAGGCCGCGGTCAAGGCCGGCATCAGCATGAACGTGCCCGCCCTGACGATCAACAAGGTCTGCCTGTCCGGCATCAACGCGATCGCGCTCGCCGACCAGCTGATCCGGGCAGGGGAGTGCGAGGTGGTCGTCGCCGGTGGCATGGAGTCGATGACCAACGCTCCGCACCTGATGACGAAGTCACGCGAGGGCTACAAGTACGGCGACGTGACCGTCCGCGACCACATGGCGTACGACGGGCTGTGGGACGTCTTCACCGACCAGGCGATGGGCGGGCTCACCGAGACGCGGAACAGCGACGTCGAGTCCCTCACGCGTGAGGAGCAGGACGCCTTCGCGGCGCGGTCGCACCAACGTGCCGCCGCGGGGTGGAAGAACGGACTGTTCGCCGACGAGGTCGTGCCCGTCGAGGTCCCGCAGCGCCGAGGCGACCCGGTCGTGGTCGCCGAGGACGAGGGCATCCGGGGCGACACGACCACCGAGTCCCTGGGCAAGCTTCGCCCGGCGTTCGACAAGGGCGGCACGATCACCGCCGGCTCCGCGTCGCAGATCTCCGACGGCGCCTGCGCCGTGATCGTGATGAGCAAGGCCAAGGCCGAGGAGCTCGGCCTCACCTGGCTGGCCGAGATCGGCGCGTCCGGCCAGGTTGCCGGACCCGACTCGTCCCTGCAGAGCCAGCCCGCCAACGCGATCAAGAAGGCGTGTGACAAGGACGGCATCGACGCCTCCTCCCTCGACCTCGTCGAGCTCAACGAGGCCTTTGCCGCGGTCGGGATCGCCAGCGCGCGCGAGCTCGGCATCAGCGAGGACAAGGTCAACGTGAACGGTGGCGCGATCGCCCTCGGTCACCCGATCGGCATGTCCGGTGCCCGCATCGTGCTGCACCTGGCGCTGGAGCTCAAACGCCGTGGTGGCGGTGTCGGCGCGGCCGCCCTCTGCGGTGGCGGCGGCCAGGGTGACGCCCTGATCATCCGCGTCCCCGCGTGACGGCTGACGACCTGGCTGCTGCCCCGGGCCCGCCCCGGCCATCGATCGGCAGGCGTACCGCCCACGGGCAGCTCGGGGTCCCGGCGCTGGTCGAGCGTGCCCAGCAGGGTGACCCCCGGGCTGTCGCTCGGCTGATCTCGCTCGTCGAGGATGCCTCACCCTCGCTTCGGGAAGTGGCGGCGCTTCTTGCGCCGCACACGGGCCGGGCCCAGATCATCGGAGTGACGGGGTCTCCCGGCGTGGGCAAGTCGACGTCGACGTCCGCGCTCGTCACCGCGCTGCGCCAGGCCGGCAAGCGGGTAGGGGTCTTGGCCGTCGACCCCTCCTCGCCGTTCTCCGGGGGAGCCCTGCTCGGTGACCGGGTCCGGATGCAGGAACATGCGACCGACCCCGAGGTGTACATCCGCTCGATGGCCAGCCGGGGACACCTCGGTGGCCTGGCGTGGGCCACTCCGCAGGCGCTCAGGGTGCTCGACGCGGCCGGGTGCGATGTCGTGGTGGTCGAGACGGTCGGAGTCGGCCAGTCCGAGGTCGACGTGGCGGGCCTCGCCGACACGACGCTGGTGCTGTTGGCGCCGGGGATGGGTGACGGCATCCAGGCGGCCAAGGCCGGCATTCTGGAGGTCGGCGACGTGTTCGTCGTCAACAAGGCCGACCGGGACGGGGCAGACCAGGTCGTGCGCGACCTGCGGTCTGTGCTCAACCTGGGAGCTGCTCCGGAAGCCTGGCGGCCGCCGATCGTCAAGACGGTGGCCCAGACCGGGCAGGGGATGGACGACGTGGTGGCGGCCATCGACAAACACCGCGCGCATCTCGATGAGTCCGGTGAGCTGACGGCCCGGCGCGAACGGCGGGCGCGACACGAGATCGAGGCGATCGCGGTCACCGCGCTGCGGGAGCGGTTCGGTGACCTCGGTGGCCACGCCGACCTGGAGTCGTTGGGGTCTGAGGTGGTCGCCGGCCGGCTCGACCCCTACAGCGCCGCCGACCGCCTGATCACCGCTCTCGCCTGACCGCTCGCCTGACCGCACCCGCCGCTTTCGCCGTGGCCCTCCGCGTTTGCCTAGTGAACAAGCCAGGTGGCTTGTGAACTAGGCAAACCCGCCTCAGCCACTGGGCAGCTGCCTTGGCCACCTGGCGTACGCCGGCACCAGCCAACCGCCACCGCCAACCGCCACCGCCAACGGGCAATCCCCCAGGCGGCAGGCGGCCCAGCCCGGAACATGTCGGTCACAAGCCGCTAACGACCTGGTTCCGCGTGTTGCCTTGACACCAGATGACGCGGTTTGCTCCTCCAGGGAAGAGGAGGGGCAGGGGTGATGCGTGACGAGACGGTTGGGTTGCCACGGGAGCCTCCGATGGACGAGCCTTCGCTCGGTGCCACCGGCGGAGGCCTCGGACTGCGCTGCCGTGGCGTGGTCCACCTGTACCGGACCTTCGAGGGACACGACGTCGTGGCCCTCCAAGGGGTCGACCTCGACATCCGGGCCGGTGAGCGGGTCGCGTTCCTGGGACCGTCCGGCTCCGGGAAGTCGACGCTGCTGACCCTGTTCGGCGGCATCCAGCGACCCTCCGCAGGCAAGATCTTCCTGGGCGATCAGGAGATCTCCCGGATGAGCGAGCGGGATCTCACGAAACTCAGGGCCCAACGCGTCAGCACGATGCTGCAGGGCGCTGGTCGCAATCTCCTTCCGTACGCCACCGCTCGCCAGAACCTGGCGTTCGCGCGCGTCGCGATCGGGCGTTCCGACCGGGTCGCCATGGACGACAGCGACCTGTTGTCGAGGGTAGGACTCGGCGCACAGGCCAACCAGGTCGTGCGAACGATGTCGGGGGGTCAGCAGCAACGGCTGGCGCTGGCATGCGCCGTGACCTCCTCACCCCAGTTGCTGCTCGCCGACGAACCGACCAGCCAGCTCGGGCACGTCGACCGGGACCACATGCTCGAGCTGATCCACGGCCTGGGGGACGAGCTCGGTACGACGATCGTGGTGGTCACCCACCAGCCCGAGGTGGCTGACACGTTCCAGCGCACGATCACCATGAAGGGTGGCCGGGTCGGCTCGGAGGGCCGCGACGGAGCGGAGTACATCGTCATCGGCGCCGAGGGTGTGCTGCACCTTCCCGTCCACCTCACCGAGCAATGGCCCCAGGGCACCCTCGTCCGGATCGAGCCCGAAGACGTCGACACGCTGCTGCTGAGCCGCCCCGACGGCGTCACACACCGGCGGGAGACATCATGACCGGACCTCTCGTCCTCGACGAGATCGAGTTCGTCGTCCGTGGCCAGCAGATCCTCCATCCGATCTCGCTGACCTTTGCCCCGGGCGAGGTCACGGCCGTCTCGGGTCCGTCGGGCTCGGGAAAGACGACGTTGATCTCGGTTGCCGGGGGTTTGCTTTCGCCCTCGCGCGGCACCGCCGAGTACGACGGTCGGCCGACCTGGCAGGGCGATGGTGACCCGCGGCCCGAGGTCGCTTTCGTGCTGCAGGTCTACGGCCTGGTACCGATCCTGTCGGCCCACGAGAACGTCGCCGTCGCACTGCGCGCCCGGAAGGTTCCGGCAGCGGAGGTCCAGGCGCGAGCGCTGGAGGCGCTGGAGCGTTTCCACATCGCCGACCTGGGCGAGCGGCAGGTCGAGGAGCTCTCCGGTGGACAGATGCAGCGAGTCGCCTGCGCGCGCGCCTTCGTCGTCGGTGCGGAGGTGCTGCTGGCCGACGAGCCGACGAGTGAGCTCGACGAGTTCACCCGAGGCCAGGTGATGGCCGAGCTGCACCGCGAGGCGCAGCGAGGTGCGGTGGTCGTCGTCGCGACGCACGACCTTGCTGTCGTGGCGGCAGCCGACCGGCACGTGGTGATCGACGAGGGCCGGCTGACCGACCGCGTCGCACCCGTCGCCTCGGCGGGACGGTTCAGTACGGGCACGAGCTGGTGAGCCGGGGTGTGTCCGGATGAGCCAGCTCGTACGGGGAATCGTCTGGCGCAGGCGCCAGACACTCACGCTGTTCCTGCTGGGCACGGTGGTTGTCGCCGGCTGCCTCGTGGTCGAGCGGTTCAGTGACCTGACCGATACGCCGGTCGGCTCCGTCGGCGTACTCCTGCTGCTCGGACTCGTGGCACTCAGCGTTCAGGCAGCCGGCTCCGCGCGTACCCGCCGACCGGAGATCGCGCTGGCACAGATCCGGGGTCGACATGGGTCCCGCCTGCTGACCTACCTGCTGGCCGAGCCGTTGACGGTCCTCGTCGTGGCTGCAGGAGCGGGGGTGCTGATCGGGCGGATGGTGACGTCGCTCGCCGCCGACCGGTGGCTGCCTGCCGACGTGCCCGACCCCGGTCGGATCGGGGGTCTCGGCTGGCTGACCGTCGCCGTCGCCGTCGCCGCGAGTGGTTGTGCCGTCGCGGCGGGCAGCTGGCGCACGGTCAGGGAGCCGCTGATCCAGCAGCTGGACACCTCATACCGGCCCCGGCCGGGTACGACGCTCGTGCTGTTCGGCCAGACGATGGTCATCGTCGCGGCCGCCGTCGCTGCCTACCAGGCCACCCAGCAGGCGGGGACGCGCGAAGGATGGGCGGGGCTGGCGAGCCCGGCCCTGTTGAGCCCCGTGCTGCTCGGGCTCGCGGCCGGCGAAGTGGCCGCGATGACCATCCGTGCCGGCGCGACGGTGTCGTCTCGTCGCGGCGGGGGAGGCGCCCAGAGTCTGGGTGGCTTCCTCGCGCGACGACGGATGGCGCGGCGCTCCAACAGCGTGTTCGGTGCCCGGCTCGTCATCGCGGCGGCGGTGGTGACCGCCGTGACCTCGAGCACGAGCACGGCGGTCACCGGCTGGCTCGACGAGTCGACGAGGCTCGCCGCGGGCGGAGCCCTGCAGTACACGGTGAGCTCCGGCCCACTCGCGGCCTACGACGCAACCCAACGGATCGACCCTCACGGCCAGTGGCTGATGAGCATGGTCGGGGTACCGGACGACTCCGAGCGCTACCGTCGGGTCTTCGCGGACACGGCACGGTGGGACGCCGTCGTCGGTGACTTCCTGTCCGGCACTGGCGCAGCCTCGGTGTCGTCGCAGCTGTCGCGGCTCGATCTGGGCCAGCCGGTGAATCCCGTGACCGGCGGCAAGGTCACCGTGACTTTCACGAACGCGTCACTCTCCAACGTGAGAAAGCCGGTGGTGACGATCTTCTACGCGACGCCCCAGGGTGCCGTCGACCAGGTCTTTGTCCGGCCCCCTGGCCGGACTGGCCTCGACCCGTCTGGCGCCACCACAGTCTCGCGCAACCTCTCCGGCTGTGACCTGGGCTGTACGGTGACCCAGCTAGTGATCGAGGGGTCCCTGCTCCGCGTCGGGCTTCCGCGTTTCCTGGTCATCACCGGTGTGAACTTCGGCGGTCAGGAGCTCCTGCAGCAGACGACGTGGGAGGCGCCGACCGGAAGCTTCAACCCCCGCGGCACGGTGCAGCAAGGCTCGGCCCTCCGGGTGAGGGTCACCAAGTTCGGCGACTCGACCGCCCTCAAGGCCGCCGAGGCCACCCAGCCGTTGGCAGTGCTGACGACGCCGGGGCTGGCCGTCAGCCATGACAAGGGAATACCCATCGGGTACGCGAGTGACGGTTCCGAACACGAGGTCGTGCTCGAAGGTCAGGTCGACGCGCTGCCCTTCGTCGGCAGGCAGGGGATGCTGCTGGACCTGCCGCGCGCCATGGCAGGCGGCACAACCGTGATCCCCACGGCGACCACGGTCGTCGTCGCCAGGGCAGACACGCCTCGGTCGGTCCTGCGCGAGCTCGAGAACAGTGGCGTGGTGAGCACGCCGCGCACCTTCGCAACGACGCTGGAGAGTGCCCAGCGTCGAGCTGACGTCCAGGGTGTCCGTCTGTACACGCTGCTCAGCCTGTTCGCCGTGGCCATCGCGGTGGTCGGACTGGTCGCCGCAGTGGCGGGTCAACGGGACGAACGGCGGCGCGAAGCGGCTGGGCTGCGCGTCTCGGGGGTCCCTGCGCGGCACATCGTGGCGGCCTACCGGGTCGAAGCGGGTTGGCTCGCGATCAGCACGTTCATCGGCGTCGCGGCGGCGGGCTGGTTGGCGACTCGCGTCGCCGTGCCCGGGTTGGCGTTGGTCCCGCAGACGACGTACTCACCGGCGCTGCACGGCGAGCCCCGCCTGCTGAGCCTGCTGGCCGTCGCTGCGGCTGCTGGGCTGCTCCTCGGAGTGGTGACCTATCTGCTCAATCGGGGTGTCGCACGACGGTCACCGCCGAGCTTGCTGCGGGACGAGGCGCGGTGATGAGTCAGCGGACCCGTGTGCTGTCGCTCGCCGCTGCTCTCGTGCGCGGTCTTCGCTCGCGTGCCACGTTGACGCTGGGCGCCTTCGTGCTGGCAGCGGTCGCCGTGGCCTCAGCTGTCGTCGGACCCGCCTACCAGGCGTCATCGGCTCAGTCCTTCCTCGTGACGCGCTTGCAGGCGGCACCGCCGGTCTCCACGGGTGTTTCCGTCACGAGCGGCTCGTTGCCGGGGCAGGACACCGGGTACTCAGACCGGCTCCATCACGCTGCCACGGTCGGTGCCGGCAGCCTGGCTGGCCTGTTCGGGCCTGCCACGGTGTCCGTGGAGTCCGCTGCCGACACCGTCGGACACGTGTTCGGCCTCCCGTGGTCGGGCACCACCGTCCTGACCGCCAAGGAGGGGGCGTGTCAGCATCTGGTGCTGACCGGGTCGTGTCCCAGCCGGCCCGGTGAGGTGCTCCTGCGTGAAGGTTCGGCGGCTTCGGCGCACGTCGAGGTCGGGGACCGGCTGCCGTTCTCCGGCTACCCCGGAAAGCTGCACATCGTCGGGTTGTACTCGCTGTCCAGCCACCCCGTCGACTTCTGGTTCGACGACAGCAGACTGAAGGCGAACGCGCCACAGGTGGGGGGCCCTCTTGGCGGCGGTCTGTTCTTCCAACCGGGGCCGATGATCACCGACTCCGCCACGTTGCTGCGACTTCCTCCCGACAGCTTGACCTTCCACACCGATCGTTTCCTCGTGGTGACCGCAGCCACCACGGCCGACGACATACGCCGGGCACGCCAGGCGGTCATCGATCTCGCCCCCGAGCTGAAGACGTTGCGTGACGGCCGATACCGCGAGACGTCGGACAACGCGCTGCAGTTCGTCCTCGCCGACATCGACCGGAATCGCTCCACGGCGCGCAACACGGTCACCCCCGCGGTCGTGTCACTCGTTCTCGTCGCCCTCGCCTTGCTGGCTCGCCTGCTCGGTGCGGCCGCAGACCAGCGCCGCCACGAGCTGGCCCTGGGCTCGCTCCGGGGCATGAGCGGGCGGCAGATGTGGGCCCTGGGACTGGCCGAGCCCGTGCTGTTGCTCCTCGCCGCCACGCCCGCCGGCTTCGCGCTGGGCTATGCCACGACGGTCTGGCTGTCCCGTCGGTGGCTGGTCAACGGCATACCCGTCTCGCTGGGCGCCGCAAGCGTCGTCGCCGGTGTGCTGGTGCTCGTGGCTGCGGTGGTGGCGAGCGTCGCTGCGGTGGCCGGTGCGCTCCGCCAGCCGCTGTCGGCACAGCTCGCTGGCGTCCGGCGTCCGGGACGCTCAGGGCGGTGGGTGGTCGTCACCAAAGGGGCTCTCGTGGCCGCTGCCGCCGTCGTGGTCGCCGCGAGCCTGACGGCTTCAGGTCGGTCGGCGCCACGCACCACGGACCTCGTCCTGCCGCTGCTGCTCGCCGGAGCGACCGGGCTCGTCGTCACGGCCGCGGTGGTGCAGTTGGCGCGTTGGTGGTCCCGCCGAACGTCGTTGCGCCGCGGGATCTCGGGCTTTGTCGCCTCCCGGGCAGTCAGCCGGCGCCGGGAGGGAAGCCTCGTCATCCTGCCGTTGACGGCTGCCCTGGCAATCGCGGTGTTCGCGGCCGGAGTGTATGGCGCAGCTGACGCGTGGCGACGGAGCACCGCAGCGACGGAGGTCGGGGCAGCGGAGGCCTACCGTGCGGCCGGCTCACTGGACCAGACGGTCGCCCTGACCCGCGAGCTGGATCCGCAGGGCAAGTGGCTGATGGCCGCGGGAGTGATCACGCAGGGCTCCTACGGCGAGAAGCTCGTGCTCGACACCTCGCGGCTGGCTCGGGTGGGAGTGTGGCCCAGCACGTGGACGCCTGGCCACGATGCTGCCGCGATCGCACAGGAGCTCGGCCCGCATGGCCCGGGGGTGATGGTGCACGGGCGATCGTTCAGTCTCACCGTCGACAACGAGGTGAACGCAGGCGCGGGCGTGGTGGGCGTCTCGCTACAGGTCCAGACGGCCGCCGGTGACAACAGGTCGATGTTCTTCGGGCCGTATCCGCCCGGGGAGTCGACGACGAGGACCAAGGCCTCCTTCTGTCGGGACGGCTGTCGGGTCGACACGCTGCTGATCGGGGGCCCTGCGACGTCCGCGACGACGTTGACCGGCACCGCGAGCCTGGTGTCGTTGACCGCGGACGGTCACGACGGGAACCGCCTGCTCGACGCCTCCGCCTGGCGACCCGTGATCTCGCCACTGGGGCTCAGCGCCGGCTCCACCCAGGTCAGTCAGAACGGCCCGCGGCTGGACCTACACGTCGACACCGGTGACGCCATCGGGATCGGCGGCATCACGCCGAGCGACGTGCCCGCGTACCGACCGGTGCTGATGGGACGGACTGAGGCAACCAAGATCCTCGGGGGCTCGGGGGATCGCCTGGTGGCCAAGACCGATGCCCTCGAAGGCCTGCCGATCAACCCTGTCGAGGTGACGGACTCGATGCCGTTCCTCGGTCCGCGGGGTCTGCTCATCGACTACACGATGTTCACCCGCGACCAGTCGATTCCGGCCGACTCGACCGAGGTCTACGTACTCGCGCGCGCTGACACACCCGCCAGCGTGACCAAGGCCCTGACGGCCCACGGCGCCTCGGGACCTGCGTCCCTGTCGGCGGCGAAGCGAGTGCTCGACCAGGATGCCTATGCGTTGTCGCTGAACCTCTACCTGGTAGCCGCCATCGCCGCGGTGGCGCTCGCCCTGGCCGGTCTCGCGGTCAACCTCGCGGTGCAGATGCCGGACCGCAGGCGCGACGCGGCGTCGTTGCGGATCGTGGGTGTCCGCCGCCGTCAGATCGTGCGCTCGATCTTCGTGGAGCTGGCCGCGGTTCTCGGGGCGGCCGGTGTCGCCGGCATCCTGGCTGGTTCGGCCGCGCAGTACATCGTGGTGCGTACGGTGACGCTCGGCGTCATCGGTGACATCCGCACGCCCCGGGTGGTGGCCACGCTGGGCGCGACCCGGCTGGCGGTGTTGATGGTCGTCGTGCTCGCCGTGCTCGTCGCCGCCTCGACCCTGGTCGCCGCCGTGACCGTGCAACGGGCCCGCGCCGCCACGCTGCGCGAGTCCGCTCGCTGATCCCGGCGCCACGGTGCCGGCTAGCCCTCCGCGTTTGCCTAGTGAACAAGCCAGCTGGCTTGTGGACTAGGCAAACGCGCCTCTGCCACAGAGCAGCTGCCTCGGTCACTCACGGACGGAGGGCCGACGGGACGGCCGGGCTCGATACAGTCTCGCCATGGTGCGCCACGTCCCCTTGTCGTTCGACCCGATCGAGGAAGCCGCGCGTCAATGGGGCCTGCGGTGGTCAGCCGTCCCGGAGATGCGCGCGGTCACCAGCCTGATGCGCGTCCAACAGCTGGTCCTCGCCGAGCTGGACGAGATCCTGCGACCACACGGCCTCAGCTTCGCTCGCTACGAAGCGCTGGTCCTGCTGACCTTCTCCCGCCGCGGGTCGCTGCCGCTCGGCAAGATGGGCGAACGTCTCCAGGTCCACCCCACGTCGGTGACTTCGATCATCGACCGGCTCGAGGGCCAAGGTCTCGTACGCCGCGTCAAGCACCCCACGGATGGCCGCGCGATCCTGGCTGAGATCACCGACGCCGGCCGGAGCCTGGTCGAGCGGGCCACTGCTGACCTGGTCTCGGTCGACTTCGGCGTCGGCGCACTCGATGCCGGCGAGCTCGACCGGCTCTCCGCTCTCCTCCGCCCTGTCCGCGTCGCCGCGGGTGACTTCACCGAGCCGGCCGTCCCGACCACCCCGGCGACCTGACGGTTCGCTGGACCCTGTCGATTCCGGGCGATTCCGGGCGGCCCCACCGCGCTGGCCTGCGGAGTTGGTGGCTCGACACCTTGCGCCGTACCCTTTAGTTGGACGTCCAACTAAGTTGCTGGAGGGCAGATGACCGACGCACGCGACATCGAGGCGGGGCGCGCCCGCTGGCAGCAGCGCTACGACGAGTCGCGGGTCCGCGACGCCGACTTCACCACGCTGTCGCAGATGGAGGTCGAGCCCGTCTACGGCCCGACCGATGGCGTCGACGTCGACGGCTTCGAGCGCATCGGCTGGCCCGGCGAGTTCCCCTACACCCGCGGCCTCTACGCCACCGGCTACCGCGGTCGCACCTGGACGATCCGCCAGTTTGCGGGCTTCGGCAACGCCGAGCAGACCAACGAGCGCTACAAGATGATCCTCGGCCACGGCGGCGGCGGCCTCTCCGTCGCGTTCGACATGCCGACACTGATGGGCCACGACAGTGACAGCCCGAAGGCACTCGGCGAGGTCGGCCACTGCGGCGTGGCCATCGACACCGCAGCCGACATGGAGACACTCTTCGACGGGATCCCGCTCGGCGACGTCACGACGTCGATGACCATCTCCGGACCTGCCGTTCCCGTGTTCTGCATGTACCTCGTCGCGGCCGAGCGCCAGGGCGCCGACGTCGGCGCGCTCAACGGCACGCTGCAGACAGACATCTTCAAGGAGTACATCGCGCAGAAGGAGTGGCTGTTCGGTCCTGAGCCGCACCTGCGCCTGATCGGCGACCTCATGGAGTACTGCGCCGAGAGCATTCCCGACTACAAGCCGCTCTCGGTCTCGGGCTACCACATCCGCGAAGCCGGCTCGACGGCTGCTCAGGAGCTTGCGTTCACGCTCGCCGACGGGTTCGGGTACGTCGAGCTGGGTCTCTCGCGCGGCCTGGACATCGAGACTTTCGCACCCGGGCTGTCCTTCTTCTTCGACGCCCACGTCGACTTCTTCGAGGAGGTGGCGAAGTTCCGTGCGGCTCGCCGCATCTGGGCTCGTTGGATGCGTGATGTCTACGGCGCCAGGACCGAGCGGGCGCAGTGGCTGCGTTTCCACACCCAGACCGCAGGCGTGTCGCTGACGGCACAGCAGCCCTACAACAATGTGGTCCGCACCGCGGTCGAGGCGCTGGCTGCGGTCATGGGTGGCACGAACTCCCTGCACACCAACGCCCTCGACGAGACGCTCGCCCTACCGACCGAGCAGGCCGCCGAGATCGCCCTGCGTACCCAGCAAGTGCTGATGGAGGAGACGGGCGTTGCGAATGTCGCCGACCCGCTCGGCGGCTCGTGGTACGTCGAGGCACTGACCGACAAGATCGAGGCCGAGGCGACCGCCATCTTCGACACGATCCTGCAGCTCGGTGGCTCGCCGCTGCGCTCGTCGGACACCGGGGCGCTGGCCGAGCAGGTGCGGACGAGCACTCGTGACGGCGGCAAGGGCGGCTGGCCGATGACGCGTGGCATCCTGCGGGGCATCGAGGACGGCTGGTTCATGGCCGAGATCGCCGAGGCCGCCTTTCAGTACCAGACCGCGGTCGAGAAGAAGGACAAGCGGGTCGTCGGAGTCAACTGCCACACCTCGACGGTCTCCCACGAGCTCGAGATCCTCCGGGTGTCGCACGAGGTCGAGACGGTGCAGGTCCGCGAGCTGACCGAACGCCGTACGGCGCGCGACCAGGCGGCTGTCGAAGCCGCGCTCGCCCGGATGATCGAGGTCTCTCGCACCGACGAGAACATGATCCCGGTCATGATGGAGGCCGTCCGGCTCGAAGCCAGCCTGGGCGAGATCTGTGACGCGCTGCGAGCAGAGTGGGGCGAGTACCGCGAGCCCGCGCGCTTCTGAGTGCACGTGGTGATTGAGCCCGTCCCGGCGACTGCGTCGCTAGGGACCATCCATAGGATGTCCGCATGACCGTTCCGCAGTTCTCGCGCCCGGGAGCAGTCGACCTGTCCGCCCTGCGCCAGCCGGCCTCAACCACGGGGTCAGCCGCCACTCCAGGGGGCAGCGGCTCCGGCTCCGGCGCCTACGTGGTCGAAGTAGCCGATGAGCAGTCGTTGCGCAGCGAGGTGGTCGACCGCTCGCTCTCGGTGGTGGTTCTGGTCAGCTTCTGGTCGGCCGACGTCGCCGCCTCCGTCGAGATCAACGCCACGCTGTCGCGCCTCGCCGACACCTTCGCCGGCCGCTTCGTGCTCGCCACTGTCGATGTCGGGAACCACCCCGAGCTCGGACAGGCGATCGGTATCCCACCGCCACCGCTCGTTGCTGCGGCTCTGCGCGGTCAGCTCGCGCCCCTACTTCAGGAGTCGCTGCCCGAGGCCGAGATGCACGCCATGATCGAGCAGGTG
Source organism: uncultured Actinomycetota bacterium (assembly GCA_963750495.1). GTDB lineage: Bacteria > Actinomycetota > Actinomycetes > Propionibacteriales > Nocardioidaceae > JANLYC01. The sequence goes on along the minus strand of CAVVQV010000007.1, from coordinate 51,560 downwards.
CTGCAGGCGGCGGTGGCCAACGGGATCACCGGACGAGTCGAACCGCTCGGTCCAACACAAGGCGCCCCCGCGGATGGCGCGGACGACCTGCCGGATGAGACGCCGAGCCGGTTCCCGGCCGCCGAGGAAGCGCTCATGTCCGGCGACCTCGACACCGCCGTCACGGCCTACGAAGAGGCTCTGGCCTCGGCACCGGGTGACCCGGAGGCACTGCTCGGCCTGGCACAGGCGAAGCTGCTGCAGCGGACGAGCGGTCTCGACCCGACAGCCGTACGCGAGGCCGCTGCCCAGAGCCCGGACGACGTGGCGGCGCAGGCCCTGGCCGCTGACATCGACCTGATGGGAGGCCACGTCGAGGATGCCTTCGGCCGCCTCATCGACCTCGTACGACGTACGAGTGGCGACGACAGAGACGCCACGCGGCGCCACCTCGTCGACCTGTTCGCCGTGGTCGGTGACGCCGACCCTCGCGTCCTCCGCGCGCGCCAGCAGCTCGCCTCCGCGCTGTTTTAGCTCCCGTCTAGCTCCGGGTCGCCGACACTGATGTCGGTGCAGGCGGCTCAGACGGGGGAGTCCAACGCAGCCAGACCGTGCCCAGCGGCGGCAGCTGGATCGTCGCAGACGCGGGACGGGCGTGCCACGACTCAGGCAGCGCCTCCACCGCACCGAGGTTGCCGACCCCTGAGCCGTAGTAGGTCTCCGCGTCGGTGTTGAGGATCTCGTGCCACGTACCGACCTCGGGCAGTCCCAGGTGGTAGTCGTGGTGGGGAACCGCCGAGAAGTTGGCCACGCAGGCGACGTGTGAACCGTCACGGGCGGTGCGGAGGAAGCTGAAGACGTTGTTGGTGCTGTCGTTGGCGTCGATCCAGCTGAACCCGGCCGGGTCCTGGTCCTGGCTCCAGAGTGCGGGGCTGTCACGGTAGGCGCTGTTGAGATCCCCGACGAGGTCATGGACGCCACGGTGCTCGATGTGGTCGAGCAGCCACCAGTCGAGCTCACGGCTCTCGGCCCATTCGGCCTCCTGCGCGATCTCGGTGCCCATGAAGATCAGCTGCTTGCCGGGGTGCGCCCACATGAAGCCGAGATAGGCGCGCAGGTTGGCCAGCTGCTGCCAACGGTCACCGGGCATCTTGCGCACCATCGACCCCTTGCCGTGCACGACCTCGTCATGAGAGATCGGCAGGACGTAGTTCTCGGCGTAGGCGTACATCATCGAGAACGTCAGCTGGTGGTGGTGGTACTGCCGGTAGACCGGGTCGTGCGCGGCGTACCCCAGCGAGTCGTGCATCCACCCCATGTTCCACTTGAACCCGAAGCCGAGGCCGCCCAGATGCGTCGCCCGGGTGACACCCGGCCAGGCTGTCGACTCCTCGGCGATCGTCACGATGCCGGGCGCTCGTTTGTACGCGGTGGCGTTGACCTCCTGCAGGAACGACACGGCCTCGAGGTTCTCGCGGCCGCCATACACGTTGGGCGTCCACTCGCCTTCCTTGCGCGAGTAGTCGAGGTACAGCATCGAGGCCACCCCGTCGACGCGCAGGCCGTCCGTGTGGAACTCCTCGAGCCAGTACAACGCGTTGGCGACCAGGAAGTTGCGCACCTCCTTGCGGCCGAAGTTGAAGATGTACGACCCCCACTCCGGATGCCAGCCGCGCTGCGGGTTGGGGTCTTCGTAGAGTGGCGTTCCGTCGAAGTTGACCAGCGCGAAGTCGTCGGTGGCGAAGTGCCCGGGCACCCAGTCGAGGATGACGCCGATGCCCGCCTGGTGCATCCGGTCGACGAAGTAGCGGAAGTCGTCGGGGTTGCCGAAGCGTGCGGACGGCGCGAAGAACGACGTGACGTGGTAGCCCCACGACCCGCCGAAGGGGTGCTCCATCACCGGCATCAGCTCGACGTGCGTGAAGCCGAGGTCGGCCACGTACGGAACCAGCTGGTCGGCGAGCTCGCGATAGCCCAGGCCGCGCCGCCACGAGGCCAGGTGGACCTCGTAGATGCTCATCGGAGCATCCACGGACTGGCGCTGCTGCCGGTTGGCGAGCCACTCGTCGTCGTCCCACGTGTACGACGACTCGAACACGGCCGAGGCGCGCTCGGGTGGTACCTGCGTGTGTGCGGCCATCGGGTCGGCCTTCTGGCGCCAGACGCCGTCCGCCCCGAGCACCTCGTACTTGTAGAGCGAGCCCGACCCGATGTCAGGGATGAACAGCTCCCAGACTCCTGACGATCCGAGCATGCGCATCGGATGGGCACGGCCGTCCCAGTAGTTGAACTCGCCGGCAACTCGGACGCCTTGGGCATTGGGAGCCCAGACCGCGAACGCGGTCCCCGTCACCGGGCCGGTTGATGACTCGTAGCGGTGCACATGGGCACCGAGCACGGTCCACAGCTCTTCATGCCGGCCCTCGTTGATGAGGTGCTGGTCCATCTCGCCGAGCGTCGGGAGGAAGCGGTAGGAGTCGTCCACCCGCTGGGTGTCATGACCGTCGTAGCTCACCTCGAGCCGGTAGTTCCCGACGTCGGACTGTGGCACGACCGCGACCCAGATGCCCTCGTGCTCATGGGCCATGGGCACGGACGTACCGGACGCGAGGACGGTGATCGACGAGGCGAGCGGACGCAGGACGCGCACGGTGACGTTCGGGTCGGACCCCGCCTTGGCGTCGGTGTGGACGTGGGGTCCGAGGACGTCGTGCGGGCTGTGATGGGTACCCGCGACGATCCGGTTGAGGTCGTCCTGGGTCACCGGGACCGGTGCAGGGGTTGTCTGCGGGCTCATCTCACTCCTCCGCGGCGAACCGCTCGATGGCGGCCATCGGGATCGACAACCAGGTCGGCCGGTTGCGGGCCTCGTAGACGGCCTCGTACACCGCCTTGTCGGACTCGTACGCGCGCAGCAGGATGCCGTGCAAGGAGACGTCGTACCCGATCTGCTCCGAGTAGCCGCGCAGGAACGCGGCCCGGTTGCGCTGCGCCCACTCGTCGGCGCGGAACCGCAACTGCACGCTGTGCCCGAAGTCCTGCAGCGTCGCGCCGGCCGCGTAGTCGAAGGAGCGCATCATGCCCGAGACGTCGCGCAGTGGCGAGTCGAGGGCCAACCGCTCATCGAGAGACTTGGCCGGCTCGCCCTCGAAGTCGATGATCTTCCAGCCCTTGACCGTCCGCAGCGTCTGACCGAGGTGCAGGTCGCCGTGCACCCGTTGGACGGGGACGTCGTCGGTGAGGTCGGCGACGGCGTCGTACGTCGCCTGCAGCACGTCCTGGAAGTCCTTGAGCTCCGGGACGACCGAGACGGCGGACTCGAGGCGGATCCGCATGGCGGTGGCGAGCTCGAGCAGCTGGGTCGGCGTCGAGGTCGCGGTGGGGAACAGCTCGGCCAGGTCCACGTGGACGGCGGCCGTGGCGGCGCCGAGCCGCTCGGCCTCGCTCGCGAAGTCGCCACCGACCTCATCGGCGCGCAGGTCCTCCTCGACGAGCAGGTCGCGCACCGACGCCAGGGCGATGTCCCACCCGTCGGTGGCCGTGCGGAGGAACACCTGGAGCATCCCGAGATGGCCCTCGACGTGCCGCCCGTCGAGGTCGTTCCAGCTGCCGTCGATCCAGCCGAGGAGGGGGGCGACGTGATCGCCGCCGCGCCGGGTCAGCGCCTCGTGGATCTCGATGTCAGGGTTGTTGCCCGCACTGATCCGCCGGAACAGCTTGAGGATGGCGTCCTCGCCGTAGGCGATCGAGGTGTTGGACTGCTCGGCCGTCATGACCAGGCCAGGTGTCTCCACCGGGGGAAGATCGGCACCCTGGACCGTGTGGAACGTCGTCGCGTGATCCGCGCTGTCGTGCTCACTCAGCTCTGCATGGAACGCGCCGAGCAGGACCTCGGCGGCATCCTTGAGATAGACGGCGTCGTATGCCACCACCAGGCCGCTGGCGCCTTCGTCGGGGTCGGGCACCTGTCCGATCAGGGCGTGCCCGTGCTCGGTGTCGATGGCGTCGAGATAGACGATCGGCACCTGGTAGGTGTCGCGGGTCCCGTCCTCGTACTGGACGGTGACTGCCTCGACGCGGACGCGGGGGAGCCGGGACAACCAGGGCAGGGAGTCGATGTGCACAACCGTGAACTCGCGGCCCTTCCCGGCGAACCACCGCCGGCCGACCATGTAGCCGGCGAGCGGAGCGGACAGGTCCTCCCAGGCCGTGGCGGAGGGAGTGGGTGTGCCGGTGTCTGCAGGGCTCATGAGACGGGTCCCTCCTCCGCGCGTGAGATCAGGAACCAGTAGAAGCCGTGACCGGACAAGGTCAGCAGGTACGGCAGCTCACCGATGCGCGGGAACTTGACGTGGCCGAGCATCTCGATCGGTTCGCTGGACTCCCAGCGCCGTAGGTCGAGCTCGACCGGTTGGGGAAAACGCGACAGGTTGTTGACGCACAGCACGGTGTCGTCGCCGAAGTCGCGGCTGAACGAGAACACGCTCGGATTGCTTCCGCCGAGGTCGCTGAACGAGCCCATGCCGAAGGCCGGGTGCTGCTTGCGCGCATGGATCATGCGTCGCGTCCAGTGGAGCAGCGACGAGGTGTTCTCCAGCTCGGTCTCGACATTGACCCGCTGGTACCCGAAAACCGGGTCCTGAACCGGGGGCAGGTGCAGGCGGCCAGGGGTTGCGGTGGAGAAGCCGGCGTTCCGGTCGGGGGTCCACTGCATCGGCGTCCGGACGCCGTCACGGTCACCGAGCCAGATGTTGTCGCCCATGCCGATCTCGTCGCCGTAGTAGAGCACCGGCGAGCCGGGCAGCGACAACAGGAGCGCCGTGAAGAGCTCCATCTGGTTGATGTCGTTCTCGAGCAACGGGGCCAGCCGACGACGGATGCCGATGTTGGCCTTCATCCGCGGGTCCTTGGCGTACTCCGACCACATGTAGTCGCGGTCCTCGTCGGTGACCATCTCGAGCGTGAGCTCGTCGTGGTTGCGCAGGAAGATTCCCCACTGGCAGTGATCGGGGATCGACGGGGTCTGCTCGAGGATCTCGGAGATGGGGTAGCGCGACTCGCGGCGGACCGCCATGAAGATGCGCGGCATCACCGGGAAGTGGAAGCACATGTGGCACTCGTCGCCACCCTTGTCGAAGTCGCCGAAGTAGTCGACGACATCGGACGGCCACTGGTTGGCCTCGGCCAGCAGGACCCGGCCCGGGTACTCGTCGTCGACGGTCTTGCGGACCAGGCGGAGGAAGTCGTGCGTCTCGGGCAGGTTCTCGCCGTTGGTTCCGGGTCGCTCGTACAGGTAGGGCACGGCATCGAGGCGGAACCCGTCGATTCCCATGTCGAGCCAGAACCGCAGGGCGTCGAGGATCGCGTCACGCACGCGCGGGTTGTCGAAGTTCAGGTCGGGCTGATGGCCGTAGAAGCGGTGCCAGAAGTACTGCTGGCGCACCGGGTCCCAGGTCCAGTTGCTCGGCTCGGTGTCGACGAAGATGACGCGCGCGTCCTCGTAGAGCTCGTCGCTGTCGGACCAGACATAGAAGTCGCCGTAGGGCCCGGCCGGATCGGACCGGGACTGCTGGAACCACTCGTGGGCGTCACTGGTGTGGTTCATGACGAAGTCGATGATGATGCGGATGCCGCGCGCGTGCGCGTCGTCGAGCAGCAACTTGAAGTCGTCCACGCTGCCGACCTCCGGGAGCACCCCCTCGAAGTCGGCGACGTCGTAACCACCGTCTCGCAGCGGGGAGGTGAAGAACGGCGGGATCCACAGGCAGTCGACACCGAGCCACTCGAGGTAGTCGAGCTTGTCGCGGAGGCCGCGGAAGTCACCGACGCCGTCGCCGTCGGAGTCCTTGAACGAGCGCACCAGCACTTCGTAGAACACGGCCCGCTTGAACCAGGTGGGGTCGTCGCTCATCGCCTCAGCCCTTTCGGACGGCGAGGATGTGGGCCGGCTCGAACGACGGGTCGAGGCGCACGTAGTTGTGCTCGCCCCAACGCCACTGGTCGCCGGTGATGAGGTCCTCGACGATGAACGTGTCATGCCAGTCGTACCCGAGCGCCCGCATGTCGAGGTTGACCGACGTCTCCCGGGTGGCGTGCGAGTCGACGTTGACGACCACGATGATGACGTCGTCGGAGGCTCCGTTGCCGCCCTGGGTGGCCGGAGTCGCAGCCGGGGCGGGAGTGCGTTTGCTGTAACAGAGCACGGCGTCGTCGTCGCTGCTGTGCACCGTGAGGTTGCGCAGCAGCTGGAGCGCGGGGTGCGCCCGGCGGATCTCGTTGAGCTTGGTGATGTACGGCGCCAGCGTCCGCCCCTCGACCTCAGCCGCCTCCCAGTCGCGGGGCCGCAGCTGGAACTTCTCGGAGTCGAGGTACTCCTCCGAGCCGGGCTTGACCGCTACGTGCTCGTAGAGCTCGAACCCGGCGTACACACCCCAGGTAGGTGCCGCGGTGGCAGCGATCGCAGCCCGCACGCGGAAGGCGGCCGGGCCGCCGTACTGGAGGTACTCGTTGAGGATGTCGGGGGTGTTGACGAACAGGTTGGGCCGCATGGCGTCGCTGGTCTCGTGCGACAGCTCGTCGAGGTACGCCTCGAGCTCCCACTTGGCGTTGCGCCAGGTGAAGTACGTGTAGGACTGGTGGAAGCCGACCATGGCCAGCGCGCGCATCATGGCAGGCCGCGTGAACGCCTCGGACAGGAAGATCACGTCGGGGTCGGTGCGGCGGATCTCGCCGAGCAGCCATTCCCAGAACATGACCGGCTTGGTGTGCGGGTTGTCGACCCGGAAGATCCGCACGCCGTGTGCCATCCAGTGGCGCACGATCCGGAGCACCTCGTGGGACAGGCCCTCGAAGTCGTTGTCGAAGTTGAGCGGGTAGATGTCCTGGTACTTCTTCGGCGGGTTCTCGGCGTACGCGATCGTCCCGTCAGCCCGGGTCGTGAACCACTCGGGGTGGCTGGTCGCCCACGGGTGGTCGGGCGCGCACTGGAGCGCGAGGTCGAGCGCCACCTCGAGTCCGAGCTGCCGGGCGCGGGTCACGAACGCGTCGAAGTCCTCGATGGTCCCGAGCTCCGGGTGCACCGCGTCGTGACCACCGTCCTTGGAACCGATCGCCCAGGTCGAGCCCGGGTCGTCGGGACCCGGGGTGAGCGTGTTGTTCGGTCCCTTGCGGTTGACCTCGCCGATCGGATGGATCGGGGGAAGGTAGATGACGTCGAACCCCATCTCGGCGACGGCGTCGAGCCGCTTGGAGGCGGTGGTGAACGTACCGGATCGCCACGCCTTCGAGGTTTCGTCGTACGTCGCGCCTTCTGAGCGGGGGAAGAACTCGTACCACGAGCCGTACAACGCCCGGGCGCGGTCGGCGTACAACGGATAAGGCCCCTGCTTCGACAGCAGGTCGCGCAGCGGGTAGCGCTGGAGCGCGTCGAGCACCTCGGGGGACGTCATCGCAGCCAGGCGTACGGCGACCGGACGTTTGGTGTCACGGGCGGCCTTGGCGGCCGCGGTGAGCACCGTCCGGAGCGTCTTCTCCTTGGCCGGAACCCCCTTGGTCGCCCGCCCCAGCACCAGGGCACCCTCGGTGAACATCAGCTCGACGTCGATCTCCGCCGGGATCTTGATCTCGGCCGCGTGCCGCCACGTGGCGTACGGGTCGGACCAGGCCTCGATGCGAAAGCTCCAGGCTCCCTCGCTGTCCGGCTTCATTGTTCCGGTGTAGGTGTCGGGCTCGGTCGTCTTCTCGAGGAGCTGCAGCGGCCGGTCCCTGCCGTTGGGGTCGGTGAGCACCACGCCCGCGCCGAGCGCGTCGTGTCCCTCGCGGAAGACCGTGGCGCCGACGGTGATGGTCTCCCCAGGGGTCGCTTTGACCGGGTATCGGCCATGTTCGATGACAGGGGTGACGTCGGTGATGGGTATGCGTTCGACCATTGCTCCGAACCTAGCGAAGTGGGCCCCCCGACGCACACTCCACCAGGATGCAAGACGCTCCGCACGAGGCCGTCCACGGCTGAACGGCGGTCCGCCGGATGTGCCTGATTTCGCTCCGGGGCGGTGGGTCGCTACCGTTTTCCGGTGCGCGCTATCCGACGGTTCACCGTTCGCCCCGTCCTGCCCGAGTCCTTGACGCCCCTCGAGGAGCTGGTGACCAACCTCCGTTGGTCGTGGCATCACGAGACCCAGGACCTCTTCGAGTCCGTCGACGCGGAGGCCTGGGCGTCCAGCAACCGCGACCCGGTTCGCTTCCTGGGTTCCGTGCCCGCCAAGCGGCTGCGGGAGCTCGCTGACGACAAGAAGTTCGTCAAGCGGGTGGCCCTGGCCAAGGCGGACCTCGAGGAGTACATGACGGGCGACCGGTGGTACCAGACGCTCGGTGAGGACGCGCCGCGGTCGATCGCCTACTTCTCGCCGGAGTTCGGCATCGCCGCAGTCCTACCGCAGTACTCCGGTGGACTCGGCATCCTCGCCGGCGATCACCTCAAGTCGGCCAGCGACCTCGGTGTCCCGATCCTCGGTGTCGGGCTGCTGTACCGGCACGGCTACTTCCGCCAGCTGTTGTCGCGGGAGGGATGGCAGCAGGAGCGCTATCCCGTGACGGACCCCGACGAGCTTCCGCTGACGTTGCTCCGGGAAGCCGACGAGACTCCGACCAAGATCACGGTCGGGGTGCCGGGTGGGCAGCGACTCATCGCCCACGTCTGGGTCGCCCAGGTGGGTCGGGTTCCGCTGCTGCTGCTCGACTCTGACATCGAGGACAACCCCGCGACCCTGCGCGACGTGACCGACCAGCTGTACGGCGGCGGGTCCGATCACCGGCTGCTGCAGGAGTCCCTGCTCGGCATCGGGGGCATCCGCGCCATCCGCACGTTCTGCCGGATCACCGGGGCACCGGCGCCCGAGGTGTTCCACACCAACGAAGGACACGCGGGCTTCCTGGGCATCGAGCGGATCCGTGAGTTCATCGAGTCCGACGGCCTCGACTTCGCCGGCGCGCTCGAGCGGGCCCGAGCCGGCACCGTGTTCACGACACACACGCCGGTTCCGGCCGGGATCGACCGGTTCCCCCGTGAGCTGATCGAGATGCAGTTCGGCGGCGACAACGCGTCGGCCGGCCTCGCCGTCAACGACATCCTGGCCCTTGGCGCGGAGGACTACGAAGGCGGCGACCCGACGGTCTTCAACATGGCCGTGATGGGGTTCCGGCTCGCCGGCCGCGCGAACGGCGTGAGTCAGCTGCACGGCCACGTGTCCCGCGAGATGTTCAGCGGGCTGTGGCCCGGGTTCGACGAGGACGACGTCCCGATCAGCTCGATCACCAACGGCGTGCACGCACCCACCTGGGTCGCCCGCGAGGTCTTCGAGCTCGCCGAGAAGGAGGGAGTTCTCGACTCGGTCGAGGGCTCACCGCACTGGGACGCCGTCGACCAGGTGCCCTCGGCCGCGATCTGGGAGACCAAGCGACTGCTTCGGTCTCGACTGGTCGACGACATCCGTCGCCGCGTGCGTTCCTCGTGGGTCAAGCGCGGGGCGGCCACGGCCGAGCTCGGCTGGACAGACTCGATCTTCGACCCGGACGTCCTCACGATCGGCTTCGCCCGACGCGTGCCGACGTACAAGCGACTGACGTTGATGCTGCGTGACCCCGACCGGCTCAAGCGGCTGCTCACCCACCCGGACCGGCCGATCCAGCTCGTGATCGCGGGCAAGGCCCATCCGGCCGACGAGACCGGCAAGAAGCTGATCCAGGAGATGGTGCGGTTCGCCGATGACCCGGCTGTCCGGCACCGCATCGCGTTCCTGCCGAACTACGACATTGCCATGGCGCAGGCGCTCTACCCGGGCTGTGACGTCTGGCTCAACAACCCGCTGCGGCCCTACGAGGCCTGTGGCACCTCGGGCATGAAGGCCGCCCTGAACGGTGGGCTCAACCTGTCGATCCTCGACGGCTGGTGGGACGAGTGGTACGACGGCGACAACGGCTGGGCGATCCCGTCGGCGGACGGCGTTGCCGATGCCGAGCGCCGCGACGACATCGAGGCCGAGGCGCTGTACGACCTGCTCGAGTTCGAGGTCGCCCCGCGCTTCTACGGGGTCGACCAGGACCGGCTTCCGACGCGGTGGATCGAGATGGTCCGCCACACGCTGAAGTCGCTCGGCCCCAAGGTGTTGGCGTCGCGGATGGTTCGCGACTACGTCGTCGGCCTCTACACGCCCGCCGTGGCGGCAGCGCGGCGGGTCGAGAAGGACGGAGCCGCTGCACCCAGCCTGGCCGTCTGGAAGGCGCGGGTCCGCGCGGCGTGGCCGCACGTGCGTATCGAGCACGTCGAGTCCAGCGGCGTGAGTGACGCACCGGCACTCGGCCAGACGCTGACCGTGAAGGTCTATGCCTCGCTCGGCGAGCTCGACCCGGCCGAGGTCGACGTCCAGGTCGTGCACGGTCGGGTCGCCGGCGACGACAACTTGCGCGACCCGCAGATCGCCAGCCTCGAGGAGGCGGAGGCCTACGAAGCCGGTCGGCACCGCTTCGAGGGCGACGTCGCCCTCGATCACACCGGGCCGTTCGGCTACACGGTGCGGATCCTGCCGAAGAACGACCTCCTCGCCAGCGAGGCCGAGGTGGGCCTGATCGCCTGGCCGGTCGACGTCAACGCGTCGGACGTGGTCTGAGGACCTCGAAGAGTGCGAAAGTGCGATCGAGCAGCGTGGTCGCCGCACCGGCAGCCACGGGCTCGCCGGCGCGGAATGCCGGGTCCGGACCCACGTCGGGGTCGGCGTCGGTGCGGAAGACCGTCACGTAGCGTTCGGCGAAAGCCCCGGGGAGCGTGACCTCGATCGGCTCGCCGCCCGCGTGCATGAACAGCACGTAGGACGCGTCGCGACGTGGTTCTCCGACGGCGTTCGCACCCTTGAGCGAGTCCCCGGAGAGAAAGACCCCGAGCGTGGTCAGCGTGGGGTCGTGCCAGTCGTCGTCGGTCAGCTCCGTGCCGTCGGCGTGCAGCCAGGTGATGTCCTTGCGACCTTGCTCATCGAGGGCGGTGCCCGCGAAGAAGTGTCGCTGGCGCAGGACCGGGTGCTCGGCGCGTAGCCGGAGCAGGAGACGCGTCAGGCGGTCCAGATGCTGCCAGTCCTTGTCGAGACCTTCCCAGGGGAACCAGGACGTCTCGTTGTCCTGGCAGAACGCGTTGTTGTTGCCCTGCTGGGTGCGTCCGCGCTCGTCTCCGGCCGTGATCATGGGCACACCGGTCGAGAGCAGGAGTGTGGCCATCAGGTTTGCGGCCTGTCGTCGCCGCAGTGCCAGGGTGGACGGGTCGTTCGTCTCGCCCTCCACCCCGCAGTTCCAGGCCCGGTTGTCGTCGGTCCCGTCGCGGTTGTGCTCGCCGTTGGCCTCGTTGTGCTTGCTGTTGTAGGAGACGAGGTCGCGCAGGGTGAACCCGTCGTGGGCGGTGACGAAGTTGACGGACGCGTACGGCAGGCGACCGTCGTCGGCGTACAGGTCGCTCGATCCGGAGAACCGCGAGGCCAGGTCACGCACGCCTTCGCCGTGGCCGCGCCAGAAGTCCCGCACCGCGTCCCGGTACTTGTCGTTCCACTCGCACCAGGGCGGCGGGAAGCGTCCCACCAGGTAGCCCTCGCTGGTGGCGTCCCAGGGTTCGGCGATCAGCTTGACCTGGCGCAGCACGGGATCTTGATGAACGGCTGTGAGGAACGGTGCGCGCAGGTCGACATCAGGCCCGTTGCGGGTCAGCGCGGGCGCCAGGTCGAACCGGAATCCGTCGACGTGCATCTCCGTCACCCAGTAGCGCAACGAGTCCATGACCAGCTGGAGCACCTGGGGCTCGGACACGTTGACCGTGTTGCCGCAGCCCGTGACGTCGGCGTACATCCCCCAGCCGTCGGTGCGGTAGTACGCCGCCTCGTCGAGCCCGCGGAAGCACAGGACCGGGCCGTCCGCGCCGCCCTCCGCCGTGTGGTTGTAGACGACGTCGAGGATCACCTCGAGCCCGGCGGCGTGCAGGGACTTGACCATCTGCCGGAACTCCGTGATCTGCTCGCCGCGTGTGCCGCTCGCGGAGTACGCCGCGTGTGGGGCGAAGAACCCGATGGAGTTGTAACCCCAGTAGTTCGTCAGCCCTCGCTGTGCCAGCGCGGGTTCGGACACGAAGTGATGTACCGGCAGGAGCTCGATCGAGGTGACGCCCAGATCCTTGAGGTAGTGGATGGTGGCCGGGTGCCCCAGGCCTGCGTACGACCCTCGCAGCTCGGGTGGGATGTCGGGGTGCTGGTAGGTGAGCCCCTTGACGTGGGTCTCGTAGATGACCGTATGGCGCCACGGGATGTCCGGCCGGCGGTCGTCACCCCAGTCGAAGGTCTCCTCGCCCACGACCACGCTGCGGGCGGTCAGCGCGGCGGTGTCGCCGCGGGAGCTGCGATGGACGTCCGCGCGCGCCGAGAGCGCTGGGTCGGGTGTCACGTCACCGTCGATCGCCCGCGCATAGGGGTCGAGCAGGAGCTTGTCGGGATCGAACACGCGGCCGTGGGTCGGAGCCCAGGGACCGCTGGCTCGGAAGCCATAGCGCTGCCCTGGACCGACGTCGGGGAGATAGCCGTGCCAGACGCCCAACGTGTGCTCGGGCAGCGGTACCCGGATCTCGTGACCGCGATCGTCGAAGAGACTCAGCTCGACGATGGAGGCGCTCGGCGCCCAGACGGCGAAGTTCGTGCCGGTGCCGTCGTACCGGGCACCGAGCTCGCGGTGCTGCCCTGGCCAGACGACCGGGGGAGACGAGGAGGTCATGCCCTCATCTTGCCCAACGCAGCACGCGCCGGGGTCGGACACGGCCACACGCGCTGTCTCCAGACGTCCCTTCGAGCTGGTGGGCCCGGTGATCTCGACAGGCTCGATCAGCGGAGGTCTCGGTGGTCGAGCGGCGCCTTTCGGCGGTCGAGCCGTTCGACGGGCTCAGGACGGGCTTCACCCTCCGGCGGTCGAGCTTGTCGAGACCCCGGACACCGTTGTGCACAACGCGAAAAATGTGTGGGCACGGTCGGACATGTCAGATAGAATCGAACACATGTTCGACACCGACCTCGATGCCCTCGACGAGACAGCCACCCTGTCCCACGTCGAGGAGGTCCGTGCGGTTGCCGAACAGACCGAGGTGCGCTTGTTGCAGACCGCCGCCCATTGGGCCGACCTGCACAGCGAGCTCGCCCGGCCCACCAGCCCGCTGCTGCCCGGCAGCGAGCAGCTGGTCCAGTTCGGCGGCGCCGGCACCCCGCCGCTGGCGGAGTTCGCACCCGCCGAGCTCGGCGTCGTCCTCGCCACCTCCTCCAGTGCCGCGGAGCGGCTGGTCGGGGATGCCCTGGACCTGCGCCACCGCCTCCCACGGCTGTGGGCACGCATCGTGGCCGGTGAGGTCAAGCCGTGGATCGGCCGCAAGACCGCCGAGGCCACCCGCCACCTCAGTGTGGACACCGTGGCGGTGGTCGATCGGCGGATCGCCCGATACGCGCACTCCCTGTCGTGGGGCCGGATCGAAGCCATCATCGCCGCCTGTTGGCTGGAGTGTGACCCCGACGCAGCCGATGCCCACGCACAGGCATCGTTAGGGGTCTGGGTCACCGACCAGCCCACCGAGCCCGGCATGAAGGAGATCTTCATCCGGGCCGAGGCACCCGACGCGTTGGGCTTCAACGCCACCATCGGCGGCATCTCCACCGGCCTGGGCGCGCTGGGAGACACCCGCCCGGTCGACGTACGGCGCGCCGCCGCGATCGGGATCCTGGCCAACCCCCAACGTGCGCTGGACCTGTTCGCCGACATCCACGCCGCCACCGACCAGACCGAACCCGACGACCTAGACGAGCCGACCGAACGCGTGCAGTCCTCGGTGCGGACGCCTCGACCAGTAGGCACCCGACCCGACGTGACGTTGTATGTCCACCTCACCGACCAGGCGTTGGTCACCGGACACGGCGTGGCCCGGGTGGAGCAGGTCGGACCGGTCACCGTCGACCGGGTCAAGACGTGGCTCGGCCACGCCCACGTGACCGTGAAACCGGTGATCGATCTCAACGACCAGGTGCCGGTCGATGCCTATGAGATCCCCGACCGGATCCGCGAAGCCGTCCACCTCGCCATCCCGGTCGACTGCTTCCCGTATGCCACCTCCAGCCGAAGATCCGGCGACATCGACCACACCATTCCGTTCGTCAAACCCGACGACGGTGGACCACCGGGCCAGACCGGCCTCGGCAAGCTCGGCCCCATCACCCGCTTCCACCACCGGGTCAAGACCCACGGCCACTGGCAGGTCGTGCAACCCTTCACCGGCGTCTTCGTATGGCGCACCCCGCACGGCCGCTATCTCCTGGTCGACCACACCGGCACCCACCAGCCAGTCACCGCTGCACCGGCACTGCCGGCTGCCTGAGCGCCCTCGACCTCGACAAGCCTGCCCTGAGCCTCTCGAAGGATCGAACAGCGGGGCGGCTGCCCGACCGCCACCGGCCCAGTTCCACCGACTGGGAGGTTATGTGGCCGACAAGCACCCGAAGACCTGCACAAGCTCCCAGTCTGTCGCTGAGCCGGGCCGGTTCGGTCATGACCATGGACAGGCACGAGTGGGAGGAGGCACAGTAGAGTCGACAAGTTCTAACGATCGTAATGAGGTTTACCCGTGAGTGGATCAGTGCCCCACAACATCACGTTCGACTGCGCGGACCCCTACGAGCTCGCCCGGTTCTGGAGCCAGGTGGTCGGTCTGCCGATCGGCGACGACGACAACCCAGGCGATCCGGCGGCGACCGTGGCGATGCCCACTGGCCCGGGGTTGCTGTTCATCCGGGTCCCGGAGGGCAAGACGGTGAAGAACCGGATGCATCTCGACCTGCAGCCCACCGACCTGACGCGTGACGACGAGGTACAGCGGCTCATCGGACTCGGCGCCCGGCTGCACGAGGATCACCGACGACCCGAGCAGGGCGGCACCGGCTGGGTCACGCTGCTCGACCCCGAGGGCAACGAGTTCTGCATCGAGCGCGGCCCCGTCGACCGGAACGGCTGACAGGCAGTTCGCTACGCTGCCGGACCATGGCTGAATTCGTGCGACTCGAGGTCACCGACGGCGTAGGGGTTCTTCGACTGGACCGTCCGCCGATGAACGCGCTGGACGTCGTGATGCAGGAGGAGATCCGCGAGCTGGCCGCCGAGGCCACCGATCGTGACGACGTCCGCGCGGTCGTCGTCTACGGCGGCGAGAAGGTGTTTGCGGCCGGCGCCGACATCAAGGAGATGGCGGCGATGTCATACACCGACATGGTCAAACGATCCGGCGCGCTGCAATCGGCTTTCACGGCGGTCGCGCGGATTCCCAAGCCCGTTGTCGCAGCCGTGACCGGCTACGCGCTCGGTGGTGGGTGCGAGCTCGCGCTCTGCGCCGACGTCCGGATCGCGGCCGACAACGCGAAGCTCGGTCAGCCCGAGATCCTGCTCGGCATCATCCCCGGTGCCGGCGGCACTCAGCGGCTGAGCCGTCTGGTCGGCCCCGCCAAGGCCAAGGACATCATCTTCACCGGCCGGTTCGTCGGCGCTGACGAGGCGCTGCGGATCGGTCTCGTCGACCAGGTTGTCCCGAGCAGCGAGGTGTACGACGCAGCGGTGGTCTGGGCGGCAGCGTTCGCTGCGGGGCCGGCCTTCGCCCTGCGCGCGGCCAAGGAGTCGATCGACCGCGGCCTCGAGACCGACCTCGTCACCGGCCTCGAGATCGAGCGCCAGCAGTTCGCGGCTCTGTTCGCCACTGAGGACCGCACCAGCGGGATGACGTCGTTCATCGACGACGGACCTGGCAAGGCGACCTTCGAGGGTCGATGACCGGCGTCGACATGCGTTGTCCGGCGTGGCCGCCGGGTGTCCGCTCAGGCATACTTTGACGTCATACCCGAGGGGGTGACCGTGGCAGATGTTTCCAAGGGCGACCGCGAGGCGGCCGACGCCCCGACCGATCACGAGAGCCCGACGTCCGTAGATCGGGCTTCCGATCCGGCACCGATCGCCACCGACCCCCCGACGACGGACTCCCCGACGACGGACTCACCGACGACGGACTCACCCAGGTCCGAGACGACGACGGATCTTCCCCGGACCGTCGGGGCCACGCCCATGGACGAGCCTGGTTCCCGGCCGCGCCCCGTCGATCCGAGCCTGTCCCGGCACGAGCAGGATGCGGCTCGCACCGGGCCGGGTCGCCTCGCGACAGGCGGCAAGAAGGTCAAGGCGGGTGCCGATCTGGTCCGCAGCCGGCTCGCGTCCTTCGTGTGGCTCGTGGCAGTACTGGCGGCCATCGTGCTGTCGGTCGGCGCCCTGTTGATCGCACTCAAGGCCAACCAGGACAACACGCTGGTGTCGGGGGTGCTCGACGTCGCCAACCGTATCGACGGTCCCTTCTGGCGGATCTTCGAGTTCTACCAGGACAAGAAGGGACCGGGTCAGGGTCCCCACGACGCCGTCAAGGAGCACCTGGTCAACTGGGGGCTCGCTGCCGTGGCCTACCTGATCGCCGGTCGGATCCTCGACCGCGTCATCCGGCCCTAGCGGACTCGTCGCGCGAAGCAGGCCGGTGCGCACCCCGGCAGCGGATGAGCGATGATGGACCGGCAGCGCATGAGGTCGACAGCGGGCAGCACTGCCGCTGGGCCACCGGCGTTGTGAGAGATGCCACGTCGTCCGCGCGTTCCGCTGCTAGCTACTTGCTAGTAGCGTCCAGGGCGACGAGGCGCCAGCCATCCGGTGACATCCGGATCGAGCCGACACAGGAGGGCCTTCCCGGCCATGAAGATCGTTGTCTGCGTGAAGTACGTGCCCGATGCCACGGCTGCTCGGTCGTTCTCGGCCGACCACACTGTAGACCGCGTCGGCGTCGACGGGGTGCTGTCCGAGCTCGACGAGTACGCCGTCGAGGAGGCGCTCAAGATCCGCGAGACGGTCGGTGACGACACCGAGGTGGTCGTCGTGACCATGGGTCCCGAGCAGGCGAGAGCCGCGATCCTGAAGTCGCTGCAGATGGGCGCCGACGAGGGCGTCCACATCAACGACGACGCCATCCACGGATCCGACGCGATCGCCACGTCGTTGGTGCTGGCGAAGGCGATCGAGAGCCGGGGTGCCGACATCGTGCTGTGTGGGATGGCGTCGACCGACGGATCGATGAGCGTCGTACCCGCCATGCTCGCGGAGCGGCTCGGGCTGCCTCAGGTCACCTTCGGTTCCGAGGTCACGGTCGACGGGTCGACCGTGCGAGTGCGCCGCGACGGTGACGCCGCGACCGAGACGATCGAGGCGTCGCTTCCGGTGCTCGTCAGCGTCACCGACCAGGCCAACGAACCGCGCTACCCGTCGTTCAAGGGCATCATGGCGGCGAAGAAGAAGCCCGTCGCTGAGCTCACCCTGAGCGACCTCGGCCTCGACGCCGCAGAGGTCGGCACCGACGCCGCCTGGACGAAGGTCCTCGAGGCGCAGGAACGGCCACCTCGCACGGCAGGGACCATCGTGTCCGACGAGGACGGAACCGGAGCCGATCAGCTGGTCGAGTTCCTGGCCGGCCAGAAGTTCATCTGAGCGAAGGAAGAGCGCACACCATGACGGAGATCCTGGTCCTTGTCGATCACGTGGACGGCACCGTCCGCAAGACCACAGCAGAGCTCTTGACCATCGCCCGTCGGCTGGGCGAGCCGGTAGCGGTCTTCATCGGGTCCGGCCTCGAAGCTGCCCGCGACGCCCTCAAGCAGTACGGCGCCGAGAAGATCTATGTGCTCGACTCCGCTGAGCTGACGGACTATCTCGTGGCGCCGAAGGCCGAGGCGCTCGCCCAGCTGATGGCGGCCAAGCAGCCCGCCGCCGTGCTCATCGCCAGCAACGCCGAGGGCAAGGAGATCGCCGGTCGGCTGGCGATCAAGACCAGCTCGGGGCTCATCACCGACGCCGTCGACGTGCAAGCCGGTGCCGACGGCCCGACCACGACCCAGTCGGTGTTCGCAGGCGGCTTCTCGGTCAACGCCGCTGTCACCAAGGGCACGCCGATCATCACGGTCAAGCCGAACTCGGCGACTCCCGAGGCGGTCGAGGGAGCAGGCAACGAGGAGGCCTTCGACGCCACGGTCAGCGACGGCGCGAAGACCGCCAGGATCACCGAGAGCAAGCCACGCCAGGCCACCGGCCGGCCCGAGCTCACCGAGGCAGCGATCGTGGTGTCCGGCGGGCGGGGTACGGCGGGGAACTTCGAACCGGTCGAGGCGTTCGCCGACGCGTTGGGCGCGGCGGTCGGGGCGTCACGTGCGGCGGTCGACTCCGGGTGGTACCCGCACTCCTACCAGGTCGGCCAGACCGGCAAGACGGTGTCGCCGCAGCTCTACGTCGCCACCGGCATCTCCGGCGCGATCCAGCACCGGGCGGGCATGCAGACTTCGAAGACGATCGTGGCCGTCAACAAGGACGAGGAAGCCCCGATCTTCGAGCTCGTCGACTTCGGCGTCGTCGGCGATCTGCACGCCGTGCTGCCCAAGGCGACCGAGGCCGTCCATGCACGCAAGGGCTAGCTAGTCAGTCGTCGGAGACCGCGTACGGCTTCTCGGGCCAGTAGGCCCATTCTTCGAAGTGCTCGACCCGGCCGTCGTCGGCGAAACGGAGCACCCACAGGTCGAGGTACTCCTGATGGACCGGGTCTCCGTACTCGACCTTGACCCGTACCACGGCGTCGAGGCCATCGACCGCGACCACACGGGCCGCCATCGCAAAGACCGACCCGTCGTCGTCGACGACCCAGAACTCCCGGATGGCCGGATGGCCGACCATCGGCTTGTCGTACGGCGAACGAAGGTAGGCCGCCGAGGGTGTGAAGAGCCGTTCGATGGACTCGACGTCCTGTGAGCGCCAGGCTCGCTCGTACGTCTCCACCCACAGCATGACCTCGTCGCGCGTCATGCCAGCATCCTGCCAGTGGTGTTCGGCCGGCGCCGACGGGCCGCTGCGCAAGACCCGATCAGCGCGGGTCGGCGGGCTCGAGATGCACGGTCTGTCCGTCCCAGCCCTTCCGCAGCCAGCGGTCATGACTGGCGACGATGATGGTGCCTGGCGACCGGCCGAGAGCGTCCTCGAGCTCGCTGGCGAGCACCAGGGAGATGTGGTTGGTCGGTTCGTCGAGCAGCAGGACGTCCGGCCTCCCGGCCACCAGGATCGCGAGCGCCAACCGACGCTGCTGCCCGACGCTGAGCCGCCCGACCGGCCGGGCCAGGTCGCGCTGATGCAGCAGGCCCAGCTCGCCCAGAGACACCGGCGATCCCGTTGCGTCGTCGTACACCTGGTGTGGGGTCCGGTGCGGACGGGGGAAGACCACGTCCTGCTCGAGTCGGCCCACGCGTCGTGCCGTGACGACAGCCTGACCTGCGTCCGGGGCGACCGTCTGGGCGAGCACCCCGAGCAGGGTCGACTTGCCAGACCCGTTGGCACCGGTCACGAGCAGATGTTCCCCGGCCACGACATCGAGACGATCGAGCGTCAGCCTGCCGTCGACGCGCAGGTCGCGGACGAAGACCGCCAGCCCGTTCTGAGCGTTCCGACCGGTCAACGCGCCGGTGAAGCTGATGGGTCGAGGCGGCTTCGGGATCAGGTCACGCTCGATCGCCGCGATGCGTTGTTCGGTGTTACGAACCCGACGGCTGACCGTGGCCGCGACGTTGCTGCCCTTGAAGTTGTAGATGTACTTGTCGTTGTCCCGCGGCGCACGGTTGTGCGCGACCTGCCGCGCCGTGGTGCGCGTCGCGGCCCGCAGCCCGGTCAGCTGCTCTCGCTGGTCGAGGAACGCGCGTTCCCACCGCAGTCTCGCCCGGCGCTTGTGCTCGAGATAGTCGCTGAACCCGCCCGTGAAACGGTTGCCACCGTCGCCGTCGACGCCGAAGTGGCTGGCGTCGAGGTCGACGATCACCGTGCACACGCGGTCGAGGAAGACCCTGTCGTGGCTGGCGATCACGACGACTCCCGGCGTAGACACGAGGAACGACTCGAGGAACTCGATCGCCTGCTCGTCGAGATGGTTGGTCGGCTCGTCGAGGATGATGCAGTCGGGCTGCCGGACCACCAGGGCAGCCAGCGCAAGCCGCGTCCGCTGACCACCTGACATCGCCGTCACGGGCCGGTCGCGTTCGACGTCACCGATGCCGAGCCGGGCACGGGCCACGTCCGCGCGGCGGTCGGCATCCCAGGCGTCATGACGCTGCGCCCACTCCAGCGTGGTGGCGTAGTCCTCGGCCACCTCGCCCGGGTCGGGGCCGGTCAGCCGCTCGGCCAGGGACTCCACGCTGCGTACCGCGTCGTGCAGGGGAGCCAACACGTCGGCCAGGACGTCGGCGACGGTGGCGCCTGGGGCGAACTCCGGGTCCTGGGTGAGAAAGCCGAGGTCGGCCGGCACCACGAGCTCACCGGAGTCGGCACTCTCGAGCCCGACGACGATGCGCAGGAGCGTCGACTTCCCGACGCCGTTCTCACCGACGAGACCGAGCGGTTGGCCGCGCTGGGCCAGCAGGTCGACGCCGTCGAGGACGACGCGGTCGGCGTAAGTCTTCGAGACGTCGCTCGCCGACAGGAAGGAAAGATCCGGCATGGGGACCACCAAGGACGCAGTCGGTCAGCTCGCCGGGCAGGCCGCGGCACGAGCAGGACGGAGGTCAGATCCACATGATGGGAAGAGTTTGCCGTCAGGGAGCAGCCGTAGGCAAGTGATTTCGGGGCGCTCGGGCGACGGACTGAATAGCAACGGCATCCGCGGGTACGTCGCACGGGTCCTGCCCCGAAGAAAGGTCTTGTCATGCGCCCGGCTGCCCAGGAACCGGACGACGGCGGTCCACTCGTCGTCGTGATGGGGGTCTCGGGCGTGGGCAAGACCACGGTCGGGAAGCTGCTGGCCGAACGCCTCGGGGTTCCCTTTGCCGACGCCGACGAGTTCCACCCACCCGCGAACATCGCCAAGATGTCCGACGGCGTCCCGCTCGTGGACGAGGACCGATGGCCCTGGCTCGACGCCATCGGGAGCTGGCTGGCCGAGTGCTCTGCAGCCGGTGCCGTCGTCACCTGCTCCGCACTCAAGCTCAGCTATCGCGACGCGATCCGCGCACAGGCGCCGACCACGTGGTTCCTCTACCTCGAGGGCGATCCTGAGCTGATCCGCCAGCGGCTCACGGATCGCCCCCACCACTTCATGCCGGCCACCCTGGTCGGCTCCCAGCTGGCGACCCTCGAGCCGCCCCACCTGCACGAGCGGGCCGTTGTCGAGTCCGCCGCCCAGCCGCCCGATGACATCGTCCGTGACTTCCTGCGCACCCTGAACACCCTGAACCCCCGCACCGGAGACGAACGTGACTGAGACCCGCTGACCAGTGGCACTGTGCTCCTCGCCGCCGGGAGCAACGCCGGCGACGCCCAGCTCGTGACCGCCGCCCTGCTCGGGATCGCCGTCCTCGTGGTGCTGGTGACCGTGGTCAAGCTGCATCCCTTGCTCGGCCTGACGCTGGTGCGCTCGTCGTCGGTGCGGTCGCCGGCGCGAACCTCAACGACACCTTGGCGAGCTTCTCGTCTGGGGTCGGCGACACCGTTGCCGGTGTCGGGCTGCTGATCGCCCTGGGGGCGATGCTAGGAAGGCTGCTCGTCGACTCCGGTGGAGCCGACCAGATCGTCGACACGATCGTGGGGCGGGCGTCCAACCGGGCGCTGCCGTGGGCGATGGCCGTGGTGGGGGCGCTCATCGGGCTGCCGATGTTGTTCGAGATCGGTCTCGTGATGCTGATCCCGGTGATCCTGCTGGTCACCCGGCGCTCCGGGCTGCCCCTGATGCAGATCGGCATCCCGACCCTCGCCGGCCTCTCGGCCATGCACGGGCTCGTGCCACCTCACCCGGGTCCGCTCATCGCGGTCGACGCTGTGGGAGCCGACCTCGGGCTGACGCTGGGTCTCGGCATCCTCGTAGCCATACCGACGGTCGCGCTGACCGGCCCGGTCTTCAGCAGGTTCGCGTCGCGGTGGGTTCCGATCGGTGCACCACACCTCTTCGAGCGCGTGAGCGAGAGCGACGGGACGGGTGATCCTGGACTTCATCGGTACGCCGCTGGTGGCTCTGCTGGTTGCTGTCCTCGTGGCGATGGGGACGCTCGGGCTCGCGATCGGCCAGACGATGCGCGAGCTCGGCACCTCGATCGAGAAGGCGCTGCCTCCGATCGCCTCGATCACGTTCATCGTCGCGGCGGGCGGCGGGTTCAAGCAGGTGCTGTCCGACTCGGGGATCTCCGACGTGACCAAGAACGCGGTGGAGGGGAGCACCTTGTCGCCGCTGTTCCTGGCGTGGTTCGTTGCGGTGCTCATCCGGTTGGCGACAGGATCGGCCACCGTCGCCACGATCACCGCCTCCGGGATCCTGGCGGACGTCGCGGGTGGTCTCTCTCACACGCACACGTCCCTGCTCGTCCTGGCCATCGGCTCCGGCTCGCTGTTCTTCAGCCACGTCAACGACGCCGGGTTCTGGCTCGTCAAGGAGTACTTCGGAATGAACGTCGTCCAGACCCTGAAGTCCTGGTCGATCATGGAGACGGTCGTGTCCGTGAGCGGTCTCGTGCTGGTCCTGGCGCTCGGGCTCGTCATCTAGCGGGCGTCAGCTGCCGCCCACCCGAAGTGCCGCGGGAGATCCCGGTGTGGGGAACCAGCGCCAGACGACCGCGGACTGTGCCAGCGTCCAGCATGCGTTGCACACCCAGTAGACGAGCAGCGCCACCGGAACGACACCTCCGGCGACCACCAGGCCGAACGCCGAGATCGCCGGCATCAGGTGGTGGATCCGGCTCAGAGCCTCGGGCACGTCAGTCAGCACGGTGTTCGGAGTGACCAGGTACTTCTGGGTGAAGAAAGCAAGTGCTGCTGCCGTGCCGGCCAGCGACGCGACCACGGCCAGGTGCATCCACCCGGCGCCGAGGTAGCCGCGTTCGGCCAGTGGCACCCCCAGCAGGGTGGCCGCGCCCAGTGACGCGACCAGCTCGGTACTCATCGCACCCACGGGAACGCCCGCAGCAACGTCGGCCAGCAGGTGGTAGAGCGCCAACCAGATGGGAAGCTGCACCAGAAGCGGTAGGCACCCCAGCCGTGACACCTGGTGATCGGCAGCGATACGCCGCCGTTCGTCGCGGACGGCGCGGAGGCTCTCGGCGTCCGTGCGCCGGCGGTACCGCTTGGCAAGCTCCTGCAGCTGCGGTCGTGCCCGGGCCGAGGCGTGGGCGAGTCGGACGCCATGCACGGCCAGCGGCAGCAGGGCCAGGCGCACGGCGGCTACCACGGCAGCGATGCACAGCAGCCAGGTGATGCCGGACGAGGGATCAGCACCGAGTGAGGTCAGGCCGGCATGGGCGGTGGCCACGACAGCGGCGAGCACGTGCGACAAGGGGTTGAGAAAGGTGGGCATGGGTTTACTCCTGAGATGGAGGGGGATCGATTGGCCTTGGCTCGCTCGAGGCGAGCTCAGGCCAGCTCAGGAGCGCGCGGCCGTAGCGGGTGGTGCGTGAGGTCGGTCAGGCGTGCGGCCCACACCGGCGACGCGTCGCCCATCGACAGGAGCAACGCAGGGGTCTGGCCGACCGTGCGGTCGACGAGGCGGTGACCGAGCCGAACCAAGGGCACGAGTGTCAACGACACGACGACCAGGGCAAACATCGTCGGCATGTCGGACCCGGTCGTGAGCAGCGTGGCAAACACGACGGCGAGGGTGGTTCCTACCATGCTGATGAGCACAGCCCGGACCCGTGCTGTCACGTCCCAGCGCCCCTGCACCATGGGACGTATCGTACCCGCGCCGCGCGGGACCGAAACTGTCGCTCCGCCGCCACGAGAGGTGGCTCGGCTGCAGTCGGAGCCGTTCTCGAGGACTAGCCTCAGGTCGTGACCGGAGCCGATGCCACGCAGCTCAACACGGGCCGAGCGTCGTACGCCGACGACCTGTCCGACGACGAGCTCGAGTTCCAACGGCGCTACGGACCGTGGGCCGCGTTCACCCCTCAGCAGGCCAGACCCGTCTTCGACGCGACCGGGCTGGAGTGGTGGATCGCGGGTGGCTGGAGCATCGAGGCGTTCACCGGCGTTCCGCGTCCACACGAGGACATCGACGTCTCGCTGTGGCGTCGGGACGTTCCCGAGCTCGTCCGCGCCTTCGCCGGCACCTACGACGTCTGGGCGGCAGGCGGTGGGCTGACCCCGCTGTTCGACGACCGACTCGTCCTGCCGGACACCTCCGACCAGGTCTGGATCCGGGAGCATGCGCTGGCACCGTGGGTCGCCGACTGCGTCGTGAACCCTGACAGGGACGGGCGCTGGGTCAACCGCCGGGAGCCGACGTGGGACGCGCCTCTGGGTGAGATCACGTTCACCAAGGACGGAATCCGGTACCTCAACCCGGAGATCACGCTGGCCTTCAAGGCCAGGTTGGACCGGCCGAAGGACCGAGCGGACCTCGAGGCGGCACTTCCGTTGCTGGACGCCGAACAGTCCACGTGGTTGCGCGCCTTCCTGGGCCGCGTGCACCCCGGCCATGCCTGGCTGTCGCGGCTCCAGCAAGGCTCAGGCCTCTGACAAGGCGTTGCACAGTCGTTCGAGCGACCCGTGGAGACGGCGCCTGCTGAGCCCCCGGTCGTCCTGCCAGTGCTGGAGCTGCTCGGCCGTGAGCGCGGCCAGCAAGACGTCCGCGCGGATGTCCGGGTCGGCAGCACCGGCCTCGGCGAGCAGGGTGCGGACATGCAGGTGCCACAAGCGATGCGAGCCGATCCTGAACCGGGCGCCGACGGCTGCCGTCTGTGAGACGAGCACCAGCTCACGGTTGTCGTCGAGCAGCCGGAGGTAGGCCCGCACGAACGCGACTAACCGCTCCACCGGCGCAGCCCCGGGACCGAGCGGCGGCGCACCCGATAGCAGGGAGCCCTGCAGGGTGCTCTCGACGTCGTCGAGGAGAGCCGCAGCCAGGCCGGACCTGTCGCCGAATCGTCGGTAGACGGTCCCCTTGCCGACTCCGGCCGCCGCCGCCACCTGGTCCATCGTCAGCGCTTGCATCCCGTGGACCCGGAACAGGGCACGCGCCGCATCCAGCACGTTCTTCCGGTTCCTCGCCGCATCCGCCCGTTCGGTACGGACGCCGACGTCGAGCACGGGGAGCTGTCTGCGCGTGTCCGGCACCTGGCAAACCTTTCGTAGACCTCGGGAATACGGACTCTAGTCCAGTTCGTTGGACCAAGCCATAAGCGGACTATAGTCCGGTTGCGAGAGCATCGAAAGGAAAACTGACATGACCACCTTGCTGCACATCTCGTCATCGCCACGGGGACCGGAGGAGTCGGAGTCACTCGCTCTGGCCGCCACCTTCATCGAGCAGTACACGCGTGTCCACCCGGAGGTCGAGGTGGAGACCTTCGACCTGTGGGACGGTTCGCTGCCGGACTTCGGTCGGGGCGCCGTGCGGGCCAAGATGGCCGTCTTCGCAGGAGAGGACCCGTCAGGTGAACTGGCAGCGCCCTGGGCGAGGGCCATCGAGACCTTCGAGCGGTTCGCCGCCGCCGACAGCTACCTCTTCAGCGTCCCCATGTGGAACCACGGCATTCCCTACATCCTCAAGCAGTTGATCGACGTGATCTCGCAGCCGGGATACCTCTTCGACTTCGACGCTCAGCGGGGGTACACCGGTCGCTTGCACGGCAAGAAGGCGGCCGTGCTCTACACCAGCGCGGTCTACGGCCGCGGCCTGGCCCCGGCGTTCGGCAGCGACTTCCAGTCCACCTACCTGCGCGACTGGCTGGTCTGGGCCGGCGTCGAGGACGTGTCGGAAGCGGAGTTCCGGCCCAACCTCGTGACAGCGGACGCGGTCACCCAGCGGGCCATCGCCCACGCAGAGGTGGCCGACCTCGCCAAGGTCTTCTGACGCGCTGTCATGGCCCTGGAGGGGGCTGCAGAGTCCTGACGACGGATCTCCCGGCCCCGAGGCCTTATCCTGGGAAGCGCAATGACTTCTTCCGACCAGGCCGTGGCCTACCTCGACCACGCCGCCACGACCCCCATCTATCCCGAGGTCGTCGAGGCGATGGCTGAGCAGATGGTCAGTCTGGGCAACGCATCCTCGTTGCACGGATCGGGACGCAGGGCACGACGTGTGGTCGAGGAGTCGCGGGAGTCGATCGCTGCCGCACTCGGAGCCCGACCTTCCGAGATCGTGTTCACGTCCGGCGGTACCGAGGCCGACAACCTGGCCATCAAGGGTTTCTACTGGGCGCGGCATCGCGAGGACTCGCGGCGGGTGCGCGTGTTGTCGACGACCGTCGAGCACCACGCCGTGCTCGACCCCCTGCATTGGATGGCTGCCGACGAGGGCGGTGAGGTCGAGCTGCTTCCGGTGGACGCCGACGGCAGGCTCGACCTGGCGGCTCTCCAGGCGTCGATCGAGCAAGACCCGGAGTCCGTCGCGCTGATCACGGTGATGTGGGCCAACAACGAGGTCGGGACCCTCCAGCCGATCGACGACGTGGTCGCACTGGCAGCAGCGCACGGGATCCCCGTGCACACCGATGCCGTCCAGGCCATGGGACAGGTCCCGCTGGACTTCGCAGCCAGCGGTGTCGACGCGATGACGGTGACCGGGCACAAGGTCGGCGGCCCGTTCGGCGTCGGTGCGCTGCTGCTACGCAAGGAGGCCGAGCTGGTCAGCCTGCTGCACGGCGGCGGTCAGGAACGTGATGTCCGGTCAGGAACGATCGACGCGCCGGCCATCGTCGGCTTCGCCCGCGCCACCGAGCTTGCGATCAAGGGTCAGGCCGAGCGGGCGTTGCAGCTGACCGAGCTCCGAGACGACCTCGTACGCCGGGTGCTCGAGGTCGTACCGGAGGCCATCGTCAACGGAGCACCCAGCGGGCAGCGGCTGCCGGGAAACAGCCACATCTCGTTCCCCGGCTGCGAAGGCGACTCCTTGCTCATGTTGCTCGACGCCCAGGGCATCGAGTGCTCGACCGGGTCGGCGTGTTCGGCCGGTGTTCCGCAGCCGTCACACGTCCTGCTCGCCATGGGCCGTTCGGAGGCGATGGCGCGGTCGTCCCTGCGGTTCTCCCTGGGGCACACGTCGGCGCCGACGGACGTCGACCGGCTGATCGAGGCGTTGCCTCCTGCTGTCGAGCGGGCACGGGCGGCCGGGATCGCCGCAGCACCGGGTGATCGACGGTGAAGGTGTTGGCGGCCATGTCGGGTGGTGTCGACTCTGCAGTCGCCGCAGCACGCGCCGCCGAGGCAGGTCATGACGTCACCGGCATCCACCTCGCCCTCTCGCGCAACCCGAAGTCCTACCGCAGCGGAGCGCGGGGCTGCTGCACGATCGAGGACGCCAACGACGCGCGCCGGGCCGCCGACGTGATCGGCATCCCGTTCTACGTCTGGGACCTGAGTGAACGGTTCCACGAGGACGTGGTCGAGGACTTCATGGCGGAGTACGCCGCCGGCCGCACCCCCAACCCCTGTCTGCGGTGCAACGAGAAGATCAAGTTCGCCGCCGTGCTCGACCGGGCGATGGCACTGGGCTTCGACGCGGTTGCCACCGGCCACTACGCGCAGCTCGAAACCGGCGCTGACGGGCTCATCGAGATGCATCGGGCGGTCGACCACGGCAAGGACCAGTCCTACGTGCTCGGGGTGCTGACCCAGGACCAGCTCGCGCACTCGATGTTCCCGCTCGGCGACTCGACCAAGGAGCACGTGCGCGAGGAGGCGTCGAAGCGCGGTCTGGCGGTGGCCAGGAAGCCCGACAGCCACGACATCTGCTTCATCTCCGACGGCGACACCGCCGGCTGGCTGCGCGACAAGTTGGGAGCGGCCCCCGGAGAGATCGTCGATGCCTCCGGCGAGGTGCTGGGGTCGCACGAGGGCACGTACGGGTTCACGATCGGTCAGCGCAAGGGGCTGCGTCTCGGCGTGCCTGCCGCCGATGGCAAACCCCGGTACGTGCTCGACATCGAGCCGGTGTCCGGCCGGGTCACGGTCGGAGACAAGGCGGGGCTGGCCGTCGACCACATCGTCGGGATCAAGCCGCGCTGGTGCGGCTCTGTCCCTGGCGGCGACCTTGCCTGCACCGTGCAGCTGCGTGCGCATGGCGAGGAGTTCGCCGCAGTGGCGCGGGTGGTTGCCGGCGAAGCGGACACGATCAAGATCGAGCTGCACGAGCCGGCGAGTGGGATCGCGCCCGGACAGGCGGCCGTGATCTACGCCGGCAGCCGGGTGGTCGGCAGCGCGACGATCGCCCGAGCCGGGCGCCGTACGACCGTCTGACCCGCCCAAGCCCTCCGGAACCGTCGAGCCGCGTGGTGCGTCCCACTGCCATGAAACTCGCCACCCCTGCGCTGCTCGGTGCGGCCGTCTTCGTCCTGGTACTGACGTCCTGCGGCTCGACGACCGAGGCGGGGACGGTCCGGGAGACCGGCGGTCCCGCCAAGCTCGCGCCACTGGCCGACGACGCCATCGTCTGGCAGGTGGTGAACGGGCCCGGCTACACGTCCCTGGAGTACGCGCTGTCGGTCCAGCCGACCATGACCGTGTACGCCGACGGGCGCGTCCTGGTGCAGGAGCCGGACGACGGCAACCTGGGACAGACCCCGATCCGGCTGCAGGAGGGACAGCTCACCCCGCAACAGGTCGAGGAGCTTCGTCTGGCCGCGGATGATTCGGGACTGTTCACCGGCGACAAGGTCGACTTCGGGTCACCGGGGATCAGCGACGTCGGTACGACCACCGTCACAGCAGCCAACGCTGCGGGTGACCAGGTGAGCGTGGCGGCCTATGCCCTCGGCAGCGACAACGGCATCACGCCACACCAGCAGGACCTCCGCCACCGGCTCGACCAGCTCATCAAGGGTTCTTTGCAGGAGGTCCCCGACACGACGCCGCTGACTCCGAAGCGACTCGTGGTGATCGGTTTCGACGGCAGCGCTGGTCAGCAGGCACCGGCCATGACCTGGCCTGGGACGTCGCACGTGAAGCTGTTCGACGGCCAGGGCGACATGCCCTGCGTCCTGCTTCCGGCCGATGAGACGGCAGCCGTGTACTCAACGGCGCTGCACAACGCCGGGCACCACTGGCGCGATGCAGACGGTGCTTTCTACGCGCTGGTCAAGATTGCAGTGCCGGGCACAGCACCCTGCCCGTCATGACGTCTCCCGGCGTACACCTAGGGTCGAGCCATGACCAACCGCGCCACTGGTATCGGGTCGATGCCCGGAGACGACTTCACGGACGCACTCCAGATCGTGCTCGGCGAGGTCGGCGACCTGCCCTTCCTGCCTGAGCTGCCTGCACGCGGCGTGCACGCCGGGATGACAGGTCGGGCCCTCGCCACGATCAGCGAGCTCGGCGTCGACCTGCAGCCGGCCGGCTGGCGGCTCACGGACGCCTCCGGTGTCGACCATCGCCGCGCGGTCTCGCTGCTGAACCGGGACCTCGACATGTTCGAAGAGGTGAGACCCGGCCGGCTCGAGACCGTCAAGGTCCAGCTGGCCGGCCCGTGGACGCTGGCCGCGACGGTCGAGCGACCCCGCGGAGACAAGGTCATCGGTGACTACGGTGCCCGCCGCGACCTGGCCCAGGCACTCGCCGAAGGGGTGCTTCGGCACGTGCAGGACGTACGCCGACGCTTGTCGCCCGACCGGGTCATCCTGCAGATCGACGAACCGGCGCTGCCGTCGGTGCTGGGAGGCGGCATCCCGACGGCGTCGGGTTTCCATCGACACCGCGCCGTCGATGCACCGGAGGCCGCACAAGCCATCGACTGGGTGATCGAAGAGGTGGCGGCCAGCGGGGTCGAGACGGTGTTGCACTGCTGCGCCCCGGCGATACCGTGGAAGGTGCTCAACGGGACCCGACTCGATGCGGTCTCCTTCGACCTGGCTCAGTTGGCACCCGATGATCTCGAGGAGCTCGGCGCGTGGGTCGATGCGGGCCGGCAGGTCTGGCCTGGCGTGATACCGACCGGTCAAGGAGCCGCGCAGGCCACCTCGTCGGAGGTGACGCGCACCGTGCTGTCCTGGTGGTCGGCCCTCGGATTCACCGACGCCGAGAAGATTCCCGCCACCACGCTGACGCCCGCCTGCGGACTCGCATCCGCCTCCGTGGCAGCAGCCCGGGCGACGCTTGCGCTGGTCGCAGAGGCGGCCCAGAATCTGTCGGTCGAACAGGGCAAGATGGAGCGATGAGCTCGCCCGACGCCGTCACGGCCTCGACGTCTGACGTCCAGCCGGCTTCCACTGACGCCAAGGAACGGCACGCCGAGCTGTCCGAGGTGGTCGAGGGCCACCGGTTGCGCTACCACACGCTCGACGCACCGACGGTCAGCGACGGTGAGTACGACGAGCTGATCCGCGAGCTGCAGGAGCTCGAAGCGGCCTATCCCGAGCTGCGCACGCCCGACTCGCCGACCCAGAAGGTCGGCGGCGATGTGTCGACGCTGTTCACGGCGGTCGAGCACGCCGAGCGGATGCTGAGCCTCGACAACGCCTTCACCGCCGACGACCTGGCGGCGTGGGTTGCCAGGCTCGAACGCGACGGCGCTACCGACGCCGAGTTCCTGCTCGAGCTCAAGGTCGACGGGGTGGCGATCAACCTGACCTACGAGCAGGGCCGGTTGGTGCGGGGCGCGACCAGGGGTGATGGCCGCGTGGGCGAGGACGTGACGCCGAACGTGCGCACGATCGAGGGCATTCCGCACCGGCTCATGCCGACCGACGCCTACCCGGTGCCGGAGTTCGTCGAGGTGCGTGGCGAGGTGTTCTTCCCGGTCGAGGCGTTCGAGGGTCTCAACGCCGCGCTGGTCGAGGCCGGCAAGCCGCCGTACTCCAACCCGCGCAACTCTGCCGCGGGCTCCTTGCGGCAGAAGGACCCGAAGGCCACGGCGACCCGGCCGCTGCGGATGGTCTGCCACGGACTCGGCAAACGGGTGGGGTTCGAGCCGACCCGGCAGTCGGAGTCGTACGCCGCGCTGAAGGCCTGGGGGCTGCCGACCAGTGACCGGGCGACCGTCGTCCCCGACATCGCCGGCATCCAGAAGTTCATCGACCACTACGGCGAGCACCGGCACGACGTCGAGCACGAGATCGACGGGGTGGTCATCAAGGTCGACCAGGTCTCGTTGCAGCGTCGGCTCGGGTCGACGTCACGCGCACCTCGTTGGGCGATCGCGTTCAAGTACCCGCCCGAGGAGGTCACGACCAAGCTGTTGGCGATCGAGGTCAACGTCGGCCGCACCGGGCGGGTCACCCCGTTCGGGCGGATGGAACCGGTGCGGGTGGCCGGATCCACGGTCGAGTTCGCCACGCTGCACAACGCCTCGGAGGTCAAGCGCAAGGGCGTCCTGATCGGCGACACGGTCGTCCTGCGCAAGGCCGGCGACGTGATCCCCGAGATCGTCGGGCCGGTGGTCGACCTGCGCACCGGCGCCGAGCACGAGTTCGTGATGCCCACCGAGTGTCCGGAGTGCCGTACGCCGCTCGCGCCGGCCAAGGAGGGCGACGCCGACATCCGCTGTCCCAACACCCAGTCCTGCCCGGCGCAGCTGCGAGAGCGGGTCTTCCATGTCGCGGGCCGTGGAGCCTTCGACATCGAGGTGCTCGGCTACGAAGCCGCGGTGGCGCTGCTCGACGCGGGGGTCATCCACGACGAGGGTGACCTCTTCGCACTCGACGAGGCGACGCTTCGTGCGGTGCCGCTGTTCACCCGCGCCCCGAAGAAGGGCGAGGGGGACGAGCGGGTCCTGTCGGCCAACGGCCAGCGTCTGGTCGACAACCTCTTCCGGGCCAAGCAGCAGCCGTTGTGGCGGGTCCTGGTCGGACTGTCGATCCGTCACGTCGGGCCGACGGCGGCTCGTGCGCTGGCCGAGACGTTCGGGTCGATGGCAGCGATCCAGGAGCTCGCGGTCGCAGGGCAGGTCGACGATCTCGCCGCCGTCGACGGGGTCGGGCCGACGATCGCCGAGTCGCTCGTCGAGTGGTTCGCGGTCGACTGGCACGTCGAGATCGTGCAGAAGTGGGCCGCCGCCGGCGTCACGATGGAAGACCAGCGCGACGAGTCGATCCCGCGGACGCTCGAGGGTCTGTCGATCGTGGTCACGGGCTCGCTGGAGGGCTGGTCACGAGACCAGGCCAAGGAAGACATCGTCGCCCGGGGTGGCAAGGCGAGCTCGTCGGTGTCGAAGAAGACTGCCTTCGTGGTGGTGGGGGAGTCGCCGGGGTCCAAGCACGACAAGGCTGTCGAGCTGAAGGTGCCGGTGCTCGACGAGGACGGCTTCGCCGTGCTGCTGGGTGCGGGGCCGGAGGCGGCCCGCGAGGTAGCCCGGATCGGCGAGGCGTGAGCCACGCAGACCGTCCCGACCCGCTCGACGAGGCGCGACGGCTCGAGGGTGACCTGCCCGACGGGGTGGACCCGCGCGGCATACCCACGTCGCGCAGCGAGCACCAGGCCTTCATCCTCACCGCCGCCGTCGTCGTCGCGCTGCTCGCGCTGATCTTCACGTTGTCGTGGATCGTCTACCACCAGCTCAACCCCGACTCCAGGCCGTCGGACAGCTCATCGGCGATGCAGTGACCGCACTGACCCGCCCGCCCGGCGGAGGTGGACGCGGAGGCGGTCGAGACCTGGAGCGGAGCCAAGGGTCGGCGCCCTTAGGATTGGGGGATGCCCGACGCCGAACCCACGCCGACGCTCAGCCGCGAGCAGGTCGCGCACCTGGCGCACCTCGCCCGGATAGACCTCTCTGATGCCGAGCTCGACCACCTGGCACCGCAGCTGGCCGTCATCCTCGAGTCCATCGACGAGATCCGCGGGGTCGCGGGCGACGACATTCCCCCCTCGTCGCACGCGTTGCCGTTGAC
Organism: uncultured Actinomycetota bacterium; assembly: GCA_963750495.1. Lineage (GTDB taxonomy): Bacteria > Actinomycetota > Actinomycetes > Propionibacteriales > Nocardioidaceae > JANLYC01. The sequence continues at coordinate 18,627 of CAVVQV010000007.1, read as the reverse complement.
GAACGTGTTCCGGGCCGACGAGAACGCCGCCTGCCTGTCGGCCGACGACGCTCTGGCCGGTGCGCCGGCGGTCGAGCAGCAGCGGTTCAGCGTCCCGCGCATCCTGGGGGAAGAGGCATGAGCGACCCGACCCGGCTGTCCGCGGCCGACCTCGCGGCGTCCTTGCGCAACGGCGACCTCACCTCCGTCGAGGCCACCCAGGCCCACCTCGATCGCATCACGGCGGTCGACACCGCCGTGCATGCCTTCCTGCACGTCGACACCGAAGGGGCCTTGGCCCAGGCCAAGGCAGCGGACCAGCGACGGGCCGAGGGAGGCGACGTGCCTCCTCTGCTCGGGGTCCCGATCGCGGTCAAGGACATCGTCACGACGAGGGGGCTCCCCACCACGGCGGGCTCGCGCATCCTCGAGGGGTGGGTCCCGCCGTACGACGCGAGCCTGGTCACCCGGCTGCGCGCGGCCGGCATGCCGATCCTCGGCAAGACCAACATGGACGAGTTCGCCATGGGGAGCTCGACCGAGCACAGCGGCTACGGTCCCACGCACAACCCGTGGGATCTCGAGCGGATCCCGGGAGGTTCGGGGGGCGGTTCGTCCGCGGCCGTCACGGCGTTCGAGGCCCCGCTGGCGATCGGCACCGACACCGGCGGCTCCATCCGGCAGCCCGGGGCGGTCACGGGGACCGTCGGGGTCAAACCGACCTATGGTGGCGTCTCCCGGTACGGCCTCATCGCGTTGGCGAGCAGCCTCGACCAGGCGGGGCCGGTCACCCGGTCCGTGCTCGATGCCGGGCTCCTCCACGACGTCATCGCGGGACACGACCCGATGGACTCCACCAGCATCGTCAAGCAGTGGACATCCATGGCCGACGCTGCCCGGCACGGGGAGATCGCCGGGATGCGCGTCGGGGTCGTCAAGGAGCTCGGAGGGGAGGGCTATCAGCGCGGCGTCCGGGCCCGGTTCGACGAGGGTGTCGAGCTGCTGACGAAGGCAGGCGCCGACGTCGTCGAGGTCTCGTGCCCACACTTCGTGTACGCCCTGGCGGCCTACTACCTGATCCTGCCCGCGGAGGCCAGCAGCAACCTCGCCAAGTTCGACGCCATGCGCTACGGACTTCGGGTCCTGCCGGACGGTGTCTCGGACCCGTCAGCCGAGCAGGTCATGGAGGCCACCCGCGAGGCCGGTTTCGGGGACGAGGTCAAGCGCCGGATCATCCTGGGCACCTACGCGCTGTCCAGCGGCTACTACGACGCCTACTACGGTCAGGCGCAGAAAGTACGCACGCTGATCTCGCGCGACTTCACCGCCGCGTTCGAGCAGGTCGATGTCCTGGTCTCGCCGACGGCGCCGACCACGGCGTTCAAGATCGGCGAGAAGCTCGATGACCCCCTGGCGATGTACCTCAACGACATCGCGACGATCCCCGCCAACCTCTCCGGCGTACCGGGGATGTCCGTCCCGAGCGGCCTGGCGGACGAGGACGACCTCCCGACAGGTCTGCAGATCCTGGCTCCGGCCCTGCACGACGACCGGCTGTACCGCGTCGGTGGCGTGCTCGAGGCGATGTTGCACGAACGATGGGGTGGCCCGCTGCTCGACCGCGCTCCCGAGCTGGAGGTGTCCGCATGACGACGACGGCCACGACCAACGAACTCGTGCCGTATGACGACGCGATCGCGCGCTACGACCCGGTTCTCGGGCTGGAGGTGCACGTCGAGCTCAACACCGTGTCGAAGATGTTCTGCGGCTGCCCGACCGAGTTCGGTGCCGAGCCCAACACCCAGACCTGTCCGGTCTGCCTCGGTCTGCCCGGTGCGCTGCCGGCGCTGAACGCCAAGGCCGTGGAGTCTGCGATCAGGATAGGGCTCGCCCTCAACTGTGAGATCGCGGAATGGTGCCGGTTCGCGCGCAAGAACTACTTCTACCCGGACATGCCGAAGAACTTCCAGACCTCGCAGTACGACGAGCCGATCGCGTTCAACGGCTGGACCGATGTCGATGTGGACGGCGAGACGGTGCGGATCCAGATCGAGCGCGCCCATATGGAGGAGGACACCGGCAAGTCGCTGCACGTCGGGGGCGCTACCGGCCGCATCCATGGCGCCGATCACTCGCTGGTCGACTACAACCGCGCCGGCATCCCGCTCATCGAGATCGTGACGAAGCCGATCGAGGGCACCGGCGCGAACGCCCCGGCGGTCGCCCGTGCCTATGTGGCCCACCTGCGTGAGCTCGTGCGAGGGCTCGGCGTGTCCGACGTCCGGATGGACCAGGGGTCCCTGCGCTGCGACGTCAACCTCTCGCTGCGCGCGGACCCGGCGGCCGAGTTCGGCACGCGCAGCGAGACCAAGAACGTCAACTCACTGCGCTCGGTCGAGCGAGCCGTCCGCTACGAGGTGTCCCGGCAGGCCGGCCGTCTCGACGCGGGCGAGCGTGTGGTCCAGGAGACACGGCACTGGCACGAGGACACGGGCAGCACGACCTCTGGCCGGAGCAAGGAGGAGGCGGAGGACTACCGCTACTTCCCCGAGCCCGACCTGGTCCCCATCGCCCCGTCCCGGGAGTGGGTGGACGAGCTCCGGGCGGCACTGCCCGAACCGCCGGCTGAACGGCAGGCGCGCCGCCAGGCCGAATGGGGCTTCTCCGACCTCCAGATGCGCGACGTCCTCGGCGCCGGCGCCCTGTCCCTGATCGAGCAGACGGTCGACGCCGGCGCGAGCCCGGCCGCCGCCAGCAAGTGGTGGCTCTCGGAGCTGGCCCGTCGCGCCAACGACGCAGGGCTGACGCTCGACGACCTGACGATCACCCCCGCTCAGGTCGCCGGTGTCCAGGCCCTGGTCGATGCCGGTCGGGTGAACGACAAGCTGGCGCGTCAGGTGCTCGACGGCGTCCTCGCTGGCGAGGGCGAGCCGGACGCGGTGGTCGCTGCGCGCGGGTTGGAGGTGGTCTCAGACGAGGGTGCCCTCTCCGCGGCCGTGGACAAGGTCATCGCAGAGAACCCTGAGGTGGCAGCCAAGATCCACGACGGCAAGGTCGCAGCGGCGGGTGCGCTCATCGGTGCGGTCATGAAGGACATGCGCGGGCAGGCGGACGCCGGCCGGGTGCGTGAGCTCATTCTCGAAAAGCTCGCCTGACGACGCGGTCAGGTGATGGAGACGCGGAGGATCCGATCGTCCGCGGTAGCCGGGTCACCCCGGCCGTCCCGGTTGCTGGTCCCCAGCCAGAGCGAACCGTCGGGCGCGGCGGTCACGGTGCGCAGCCGACCGTAGGTGCCGATGAAGTGGGCGGTCGGCTCGCCCAGCGTCCCACCGGGCTCGATCGGGACCTCCCACAGTCGTGTGCCACGCAGACTCGCGACCCAGAGCTCTCCGCCGGCGTAGGCGACGCTCGACGGGGAGGCGTCCTCGGGCTTCCACTGGAGCAGGGGATCGGTGAACCCGGCCAGGTTCGCGTCACCTTCGGCCGCGGGCCAGCCGTAGTTGTTCCCCTTCCGGATGAGGTTGATCTCGTCCCAGATCTGCGAGCCGAACTCGGTGGCCCACAACCGTCCCACCCTGTCGAACGCCAGACCCTGGACATTGCGGTGTCCGAGTGTCCATACCGGGGAGGTTTCGTCCGGGTTGCCGGGGGCGGGCCGTCCGTCGGCCGTGATGCGAAGGATCTTCCCGCCGAGCGACGCGGGGTCCTGGGCGAGGTCGCCGTTTCCGTTCTCTCCGGTCGACACGTACAGGAAACCGTCCGGGCCGAAGGCGAGTCGCCCTCCGTCGTGGATGTCTCCGCGGGGGATTCCGGTCAGGATCGGGGTCACGTCGCGGATCGACTGACCATCGAACGTCATCGACAGCACGCGGTTGTCCGAGCTGGTCGTGACGTAGACGAAGACCAGCTGGTCGGCGGCGTAGTGCGGGGAGACCGCGATCCCCAGGAGGCCGCCCTCGCTGGTCGGTGACGTCTCGGCAATCCGTCCGACCTCGTTGACCTGGCCGTCGGCCAAGAGCGAGATCGTCCCTGCGTCGCGCTCGGTCACGAGTGCCGCCCCGTCCGGGAGGAACGCCAGTCCCCATGGCACGGCGAGCCGCTCGGCGATGGTGGTGGTGACGCGCACGTCAGGTGACGACGGCGTTGGCGGTGCGGGAAGCGTGGCCGTCACGGTGCCAGGGTCGTCCGGACGGTCCGTATCCGGCTGTGTCGAGGTACCGCTGCAGCTCGTCAGCAGGGCGACTGCCGTCGTGACGATGACGACTCGAGTGGGCAACCGGGCGGGACCTCGGGTGCTACGCCTTGTTCTCGTCCCGGCCATGCCAGTCATGGTGCCAGGTGTCGTGCGTGGACCGAAGCCGTGATCTGCCGGGCGGTCCTGGTCCTCGGCGCCGGGTGGCTCAGGCGCTCACGGCGGTGCGCGGCTTGGGGAGCACGGTCGACAGGTAGCGCTCGACCTCCTCCCGCTCGCGGCGACGCTGGGCGAGGACGGCAGCGGCATGATGCGCATTGCGCAGCGCGACGGCCTGGCTCGTCGGCCGCCACAGCAAGAATCTGAACACGTCCCCTCCCGGGTGAGCATCGTCAGGACGGGATCCCCCAGCGCATCCCGTCTGCTACGACACTAGGAGGTCTGTGGTGCTACGTGATGACAGCGACGTTAACGTCGTGTGACGAGTGACCGGCAGGTCACTCGTGGCCGCCGCCATCTTCGTTCTCGCCACCCTCGTGCGTCTGGCCGACAGGGGACCCGTTCTGGCACACCGCAGTCAGGCGCGACTCATGATCCTCACGGGAGAAGGAGACCGAGACGGTGTCCGGACCCTTCTTGTCGATGTGCATCTCCCAGCCGTCGCGCGGGGTCGCGACCTCCAGGGTGATGTCGGGTCCCGTGCACGAGACGCCCACGTTGCCTCCGGTGAGCTGCCAGCTCTTGGAGATGCGCTTCGGCGTGGGGTTTCCCCTCGACGGAGGGTTCGAACCCGGAGCCGATGGGTCAGGCGTCGATGTCGTGGACGGTTCTCCGCTCGATGGCGAACGCGGTGCCGTCGAGGAGGTCTGCGGTGAGGCCGAAGGCCCGCCCGGCGCCGGGCCGGCCTTCGGTGGTCGGCCCTCAGGCGTGGAGGTCGAGGTCGATGGCGTGGGCTGCTGAGCAGGGGGCTTCCCCTCCGCCGCCGGCGTGGGACCCGGTGTCGATCGCTGGTTCTGCGCAAGCTCGACCTGGACATCCGTCTGCGTCAGCATGCTCGGAGCAGTACCCGATCGGCCTGCGCCGAGCCGGGAGACGGTACCCCAGGCGACCGTGGCGGCCAGCGCGGTAGCGAGCGTCCAGCTGACCGCGACCAGCAGACGGCGCGCAAGGGCTGCCCGAGTCTGTCCCATTGTCCCAGTCTGCCCAGTCGACCCTTAAGAGCAGGACAAGGCAGCGATAGTTTCTGTCCAAGCGGGTCGATGAGCGTTCCGTCCGGCACGATGTGCCCTACGGTCGGATCGTGGCCGAGGTGTTGATCGTCGAGGACGATGCGACCATCCGGGCAGCGATGATCCGCGCCCTCAGGGAACTGCCGCACGCCACGACTGCGGTTGCGACCGCCATGGAGGCGTTGCAGATCGTCGTGGCGAATCCCCCCGACGTCGTGCTGCTCGACCTGGGTCTCCCCGACCTGGACGGTGGCGCACTGCTCCCGATGATCCGAGCGGTGAGCGCCGTTCCCGTGATCGTCGTCAGCGCACGCGACGACGACTCCTCCATCGTGAGCCTGCTCGATGCGGGGGCGGACGACTACCTCGTGAAGCCTTTCTCGCCGACCCAGCTCGAGGCTCGCATCCGTGCGGTCCTGCGCCGTACCCAACCCGAGGGCGCCTCGCTCCCGCTGCGGGTGGGTGAGATCGTCCTGGACGCACCGGCCCGCACCGCCCACCTGGCAGGGGTCGAGCTCGACCTGAGCCCGAAAGAGTTCGACCTGCTCGCGTACCTGGCCACCCACGTGGGCCAGGTCATCAGCAAGCGCACCCTGGCCTCGGAGGTTTGGAACCAGCCGTACGGCGGCTCGGACAAGACCATCGACGTGCACCTGCACTGGTTGCGACGCAAGCTCGGTGAGTCCGCCGACGAGCCGCGTTACCTGCACCGGGTGCGCGGCGTCGGCATCAAGCTGGTCGACCCCGAGTCATGAGACGGCTGCTGGTCCTGTACGGCGCAACGCTCACCTCCGCCGTGCTGGTGGCGCTGCTGCTCCCGCTCGGCGTGCTGGCCCAGTCGTTGGCCCACGACCGAGCCGTGGAGTCCGCCCGCCAAGAAGCCCAGGGCCTGGCCGTCCTCGTCAACAGCTCCGGCACCAGCAAGCTGACGGACGCGGTGGACCAGATCAACACCGGCGCACGCCAGACAACGGTCTTTCTTCCGGACGGCCACACGGTCGGGCCGAACACACAGAGGACGCCGAGCGTCGAGCTGGCCGCTCAGGGGCGCGCCTTCACCGCCACCACGACGGGCGGTGTCGAGGTGCTGCTCCCGGTGGCCGGCCCGGGCGGCGGTGTGACCGTGATCCGGACGTTCGTGCCCGATGTGCTGCTTCGCGAAGGGGTCCGGACGGCCTGGCTGACCCTGGCCGGGACCGGCGCGATGTTGCTCCTCGCCGCTGTCCTGGTCGGTGGGTGGATCGCCTCTCGGTTGTCGCGCTCCGTGCGCGATCTCGCTCGCGTCGCCGACCGGGTCGGGGCGGGCGACCTGACGGCGACGGTGACTCCTGCCGGGCCTCCGGAGGTCGCGGCGGTCGGCCGCGTCCTGAACGGGCTCGGCGTGCGGATCACCCAGATGCTGGCAGACGAGCGAGAGCTTGGCGGTGACTTGTCGCACCGGCTGCGGACACCGGTCACCGCGCTTCGCCTCGACGTCGAGACGCTGCAGGACCCGGCAGAACGCGAACGCATGACCGAGCACGTGGACGACCTCGTGTCGGCGATCGACGCGGCCGTCACCGCTGCTCGGCACCCCTCGCACGTACGACGCCCCGGAACGTGTGATGCGGCGGCCGTCGTACGTGAGCGCGCCAAGTTCTGGCGGGTCCTGGCCGACGAGACCCGCCGTCCGCTGACCGTCGACGTCCCGGATGCTCCGGTGCTGGTGCCGGTCGCGGCAGCCGAGCTGGGCGCTGCGCTGGACGCGCTCATCGACAACGTCTTCAGCCACACCCCGGCCCCGACGGGATTCGCGTTGCGAGTCTCGACGGCGTCGGAGCACAAGGTGCTGTTGGTGGTCGAGGACGACGGGCCGGGGTTGGCGGCGCCGGGGCTCGTCGAGCGCGGGCGCAGCGGCGCGGGTTCCACCGGGATAGGGCTGGACGTCGCCCGCCGTACGGCGCGGCAGTCCGGCGGTGACGTGCTCCTGGAATCGAGCGCGTTGGGCGGCGCGCGGATCGTGATGACCTTTCCGTCTCTGTGACGGAATCGATACTCTTGGTGAAGTCTTAACGTACGCGAGACGCGTCGCTAAGACGCTGAGCATCACGATCGGCTCTACATCGGAACGACCGTCGCCCCCGAGGAGTCACCGTGAAGCACTCTCACCGCTCAGCCATCGCGCTGATCACGTCCGGCCTGCTGGCCGGTGGAGCCCTCGGCGCCGCAGCGCTCGCAAGGCAGCACAACGGCGGAGACTCGGCCGCGCAGGTCGCCGCTGTCAGCACCAACTCCGGCGACGACACGTCTGCGACAATCCAGGACATTCTCGCGCACAGCTCGGCGCTGCACGACCGGATGCTGGCCACGCGAACCGACCTGGCGGACATCAACCGCCGGCTCCAGGAGCGGCGTTCGTTGGCGCGGGCGGCGGCGCTGGCCACGTCGCTGGTCGCACAGGCGACGCTGTCACCGGACAACTGGTCCGGGGACGACGATTCCACCGGTAGCAGCAGCCCCGCGACGGCCTCGTCCGCGACCCATGAACCCGAGAGCGACGAGCCCACCTCTGCCCCGGCATCGCCCAGTGCCGACGACGACACGACGGGAGGCAGTGAGCACTCACCGGGCGGCGGTGAACCGACCAGCGGAGGCAACGACGACAACGGTGACGACGACTCCGAGGACAACGGCGGAACGGGCCACCAGGATGACTGACCGCTCCACGCCCCGACGGCTGACGGCGTTGCTCGCGTTGGCACCCCTCGCCGCGGGAACTCTGGCGCTCGCCACCGAATGGGCAACCAACACCGACGTGCTCGATCCGTCGGCGTCCACGTCGGCACAACAGGCTGCCGCACCGCCGACCAAGGTGTCCCCGCTGCTGAAGCGTCGGATCGACCGGGCCATGCAGAAGCTCGACTCGACACGCTCGGCCCTCAACCAGCTCGAGCGGACGGTCCATCAACGCTCGCAGCAGCTGAAGGACGGTTCGACCCCGCAGGGCTCATCGGCAGGAGCAGCCGCGTCGGGGTCCGTCTCGTCGTACTCAGCTCCGTCGCCGTCGAGCTCCGGCACTTCCAGCAGCTCGAGCAGCTCCGGCAGCTCGAGCAGCTCCGGCAGCTCAGGTGCTGCTGCACCGTCCTCGCCGGCCTCCGGTGGGTCGGACTCGAGTCCGGCCGGTTCGCCGGCACCCGCACCGGCGCCGGCACCCGCTCCGGCGCCTGCACCCGCGCCCTCACCCACTCCGGCGCCGCCGACGCACACGACCACCGGCGCTTCGTGACGATGCGCGTGGACGACGTGCGCGAGGTGGCGTTCCGGGCGATGGCCACCGACGTCACGCTGCGGGTCGCTCATCCCACGGGTGACCCGGAGCCCGCGCTGCGCGAGGCGCAGGAAGTGTTCACGCGCGTGGAGGCCGCCTGCACGCGGTTCGATCCGACCAGTCCGCTGATGCGTGCCAACGCCGAACCAGGGCGCTGGCACGTCGTCCCCTGGGAGCTCGCCGCTGCCGTCGAAGAGGCGGCGCAGGCCCACCGCGACACTGACGGAGTGTTCGACCCACGGATCCTGGGCGACCTGGTGCAACTCGGGTATGACCGCACGCTGCCATTCGCCCAGGGCGAGGTTTCCCTCGCCGAGGCAACAGGTCGGCATGCGCACGACGGGATGGTCGTGCGGCCCGCGACGCGGTGGCAGCCGGAGTACGACCATCGCGACGGACAGCACCTCATCCATCTCGGCGGCAGCCCGATCGACCTCGGTGGCATCGGCAAGGGCCTGGCGGTGCGCTGGGCGTCGCACCGGCTGTGGGCCGTTCGCGGCGGTTCGATGGTTTCAGCGGGGGGTGACTGCCAGTTCACGGCTCCGGCGCCGGAGGAGGCGGGCTGGCGCGTCGGCCTCGAGGACCCGCGCGGTGGACCCGACCCACTCGCCGTTTTCGAGATCGCCGACGGCGGATGTGCGACGTCGTCGGTGCGCCTGCGGCGCTGGCAGGTCGGTGGCCGCACCGTCCACCACTTGATCGACCCCCGGACCGGACGAAGCGGAGGAGACGGACTGCTGGCGGTGACCGTGATCCACCCGGACGTCGCCACCGCGGAGGTCTGGAGCAAGACGTTGTTCCTGTCCGGCTCGCGTCACATCCGCGACCGGGCCGCCGAGCGCGAGCTGAGCGCCGCCTGGGTCGAGGCCGACGGGAGGCTGCACGTGAACGAGCGGGCAGCCGACTTCCTCATCTGGTCGGGCGGCCATGTCTAGCCCGGTGGTCGCCGGCGTCCTGGATGTGCTGCGCCGGGCGGCCTGGACCCTGGCCGGGCTGGCCAGCGTGGTGCTCACGATCTGGCTCGCCGCCAAGACCGCCGACACGGTGCGACAGAGCTCGATGCCGGCGTGGACGCTGGCCCGGGCCAGTGGCTTTGCGTCGTACCTGCTCATGCTCGTGCTCGTGCTGATGGGCCTCGTGCTGTCGCACCCCAAGCTCAGCCGGGTCAGGCGTCCGCGGCGCCTGACCCAGCTGCGCATTCATGTGGCGCTGGCGGTCTTCACACTGGCGTTCACGGCGATCCACATCGTCGTGCTGGCCACAGATCCCTGGGCGCATGTCGGATGGAGCGGAGCCTTCGTGCCGCAGGCGTCGGAGTACCGACCGGTCGCGGTCACCATGGGCGTGGTGGCGATGTGGGCGACGATCATCACCGTCGTCACGGCGGCACTGGCCGGCCGGGTGTTCGGCCGCATCTGGTGGGCGGTCCACAAGGTCGCGGCCACGATCTTCGTGCTGGTCTGGGTCCACGGGCTGTACGCAGGGTCGGACACGCCCACGACTCTCTGGTTCTACCTCGTGACCGGCGCGCTGGTGATCGTGCTCGCGCTGAGCCGCTACAGCTCCAAGACCCCGGCGGACATCCACGCCGAGATCGCCACGGCGCAGACGCCGGTCATGGAGCGGTCCCGCTCGTGACCACCATCAGTCCGACGGCGACCGGAGAGAGTGATCCCGCGGACCACGACGGTAAGGCGGGCCTCCTGCCCGGCCCCGTTCGGGTCGCGCGAACCGGCCCGCCGCACCAGGTTCCCGGGTCGCCGCTCTTCGAACCGGAGTCGTGGCACTTCCACCACGCGCGTACGGGGGCCCGGTTTCGAGGGGGCGCCTGGCTGGTCCAGGCGGTGGCTGCGGCCCAGATCTCGGGGTATGGCGGGGGGCACTTTCCGACTGCCGCCAAATGGCGGTGGGCGCTGGCTCAACGAAGGCCCGTCACGGTGGTGGCCAACGCCGCCGAGAGTGAGCCACTGAGCGCGAAGGACGCCACGCTGCTCCGGCTGCGTCCGCACCTGGTCCTCGACGGACTGCTGGGGGTCGCCGAGTCGTTGGGTGCCGTGCGAGCGGTGCTGTGGCTGCACGGGGCCGACACGGTGACTCACCGGACCATCGTGTCGGCCATCGAGGAGCGCGGCGCGCTAGGGCTCGAGGAGCTCCAGGTCAAGGTCATGAAAGCCCCGGACAGCTATCTGTCCGGACAGTCCAGCGCCATCGCCCAGGGGATCACGGGGGCTCCGGCGGTTCCGACGTTCCGCGGCTTCATGACAGACGACGCCGGGGACGAGCCGGTGACCGTGGTGCACAACGTCGAAACCCTGGCGCGGGTCGCCCAGACGGCACTCGAGTCGGCCGCATCGGGCGGCGCCGCCGCGGCGCCGCCACGTACGACGCTGCTGACCGTGCTGACCCCGATCGACCGCCGCGTCGTCGAGCTGCCCCGCAACCTCACGATGCGTCAGGCCGTTCAGTACGCCACCGGCGACGAGCCCACCGGGTCCTCGGGTGTCCTGCTCGGCGGGTACGGCGGGATGTGGGTCCGCTGGGACGACATCGCCGAGCTGCGGATCGACGAGCCGGCCTTCCGTCGCGCCGGCCTGTCCCTGGGCGCTGGCATCGTCGCCCCGCTCTGGGGTGAGACGTGTGGGATCGCAGAGACCGCCGTGATCCTCGACTACCTCGCCCGCGCATCAGCCGGCCAGTGCGGACCCTGTCTGTTCGGCCTGCCGGCGCTCGCGGCGAGCGTCGCGAAGCTCCGCGTCGGTGCGGGACGGCGGGCCGAGCTCCGCCGGTTGCCCGGGCACGTCCTGGCCGTCGACGGTCGCGGGGCCTGTCACCATCCCGACGGTGCCGCGCGTCTCGTCCGGACCGCCGTCGAGACCTTCCGCGACGACGTGTCGGCGCACAGTTCCGGTCACCCGTGCCGCCCAGCCCGCGGGACCACGATCCCAGTGCCGGAGGTCTGAGATGGCCACGACAGAGCGCGTCTCGGAGTCACGACTCCGCGTCAACCCGATCGCCTGCGAGGCGGTGGGCCTGTGCTCTCACCTGGCGCCGGAGCTGGTCCAGCTGGACAAGTGGGGCTATCCCATCCTGAGTGACCACGTCCTGGACGAGGACCAAGAACGGGTGGCACGACGCGCCGTACGGAGCTGTCCACACCGGGCGCTGGCACTCGTTCCGGAGGACAGTCCCGCCCGCTGAGAGGGACCCGTCCCGGCTGGATGACGGCTGGCCTAGGGTCGGTGCGTGAAGGTCTTCCTGCCGTTCCCCGAGAGCGAGCTCGAGCTTCCGCGGGATATCGCCACGTCCTTCGACGTCGAGTACGCCGATGCCACCGAGCACTGGCCGGACTCCTACGTCGACTGCGAGTTCTACGTGCCGTCGTACCGTTTCAGCCCTCGTGTCGTCACGGTCATCCCGTCGATGTCCAAGCTCCAGGTCGTCCAGACCCTGACTGCGGGTGTGGAGCACGTCCTGCCGCACGTGCCCGAGGGCGTCACCGTCTGCAACGCCGCGGGTGTGCACGACGCCGCCACGTCCGAGCTGGCCGTCGGCCTGATGATCGGGGCTCAGCGCCGACTTGCCGATCTCGTCCGCGCACAGGACGACCACGTGTGGGACCAGCAGATGGCCGGGGCCGTGGCCGACCGGAACGTGCTCGTGATCGGGGCGGGCAACATCGGGCGTGCGATCCAGCGACGCCTCTCCGGCTTCGAGTGCGAGACCACGTTGGTCGGTCGCACGGCCCGTGAGGGGGTCCGGGCGATGTCCGAGCTGCCCGAGCTGCTCCCGCAGGCCGACGTCGTCGTGCTCATCCTCCCGCTCACGGACGAGACCCGCGGTCTGGTCGACCGTGAGTTCCTCGCGGTGATGAAGGACGGGGCACTCCTGGTGAACGTCGCGCGGGGCGCCATCGTCGTGACCGCAGACCTGCTCGCCGAAGTGTCAACCGGCCGGTTGCGTGCAGCCCTCGATGTGACCGACCCCGAACCGCTGCCGGTCGAGCACCCCCTCTGGGAGGCGCCGGGCGTGGTGCTGACGCCCCATGTCGGAGGCGCCTCGGACGCGATGTGGCCGAGGTCCTACCGGCTGGTCGCTGAGCAGCTGCGCCGCATCGTGCAGGGCGAGCCGCTGCTGAACGTCGTCACCTGACCTCCGCCCGCAGCCTGGCGACGAGGCCGGTGACGATCGCCCGCTCGGAGGCGTAGTAGTCCAGACCCCACTCGGCGACGAGCCTGGGGTAGCGGTGGGTGACGTGGTCCGGGTCGCCGTCCTCACCCAGTGAGTCGCGTACCTGCTGGAGGTCCTCGCGGCGTGCGGCGAGCTGCTCCAGGTAGTCCTCGAGCATCCCGACGGTCTGCTGGGGGTGGGTGAGGTGCCCGAGCAGGAGTCGCAACGCGACGGGGTGCTTGAGTGTCGGGAACTCGGCTTGGGTACTGCTCAACCACTCCTCGAGCGCGCGTTGACCCGGTGCGGTGATGCGGTAGCGGCGCGTACGGCGTACCGGTGCGGAGGCGTCGTCGCGCGCGATCACCAAGCCGTGCTCGGCCAGTCGGCCGAGCTCGGTGTATACCTGGCTCATCGCCGGCGAGGTCCAGTAGAAGCGCAAGGTCCGGTCGGCGCGCTGCTTGAGCTCGTAGCCGGTCAAGTCGTCCCCGAGCGTCAGCAGCCCGAGGAGCGCATACGCGGTCGTCGGGAGGTCGGAAAGGTCTTGACTCATGATGAGTGAAGTGTACTGTTCCTAACAGGAATAGCGACACACCGTCGGTGCAAGGAGGAACCCCGTGATGGCACGACAGGCCGTGCTGCTCATCGGCACCCGCAAAGGTCTCTGGATCGCCCGGAGCGACGACGATCGGAGGTCGTGGAGCCTGCACGGGCCCGACGAGCTACGGAGCGAGGTCCATGCCGTCGCCGTGGACACCCGTGGCGAGCATCCGCGACTGTTCATGGCGAGCAGGCACTGGCACTGGGGTCCCCAGATCCTGCACTCCGACGACCTCGGGACGACGTGGGAACGCGGCGTCGACGGGGCCATCCGCTTTCCTGAGGACACCGGCCGCACCCTCGAAGCGGTCTGGTCGATCTCGCCCTCACCCACCGAGCCGGACGTCGTGTGGGCCGGAACCGAGCCGTCGGCCCTGTTCCGCTCCACGGACAACGGTCAGTCGTTCTCCATGGTTCGCCCGCTGTGGGACCACCCGCACCGCGAGCAATGGGGCGCGGGTTTCGGCGGCCAGGCCATCCATACCGTGCTGCCACACCCCTCGGAGCCGCAGCAGGTGACCGTGGCGATGTCGACCGGCGGCGTCTACCGCACCGCGGACGGTGGCGACTCGTGGGCACCGGCCAACCAGGGAATCTCAGCGGTGTTCATGCCCGAGGACATGCAGTACCCCGAGTTCGGGCAGTGCGTGCACAAGGTGACCCGGGATGCCGCCGACCCGAACCGGTTGTACGCACAGAACCATGGCGGAGTGTTCCGCAGTGACGACGCGGCCGACTCCTGGACCTCGATTGCGCAGGGGCTGCCCAGCGACTTCGGGTTCCCCGTGGTGGCGCATCCCCACCGGTCGGGAACCGTCTACCTGTTCCCGCTCGAAGGCGCCGACGGCCGGTTCCCCCCTGACGGGACGTGCCGGGTCTGGCGCTCGAGCGACGCCGGTGAGACGTGGGAGGAGCTCGCCAAGGGGCTTCCCGACAGCGGCTTCTACGCCGGGGTCATGCGCGATGCGATGTGTGTCGACCAGGCGGATCCGGCCGGCGTCTACTTCGGCAGCAGGGACGGTTCGGTGTTCGCGAGCAACGACGACGGGGCCTCGTGGCACGCCGTCGCCGAGCACCTTCCTGATGTGCTCTGCGTTCGTGCTGCGGTGATCTGAGACTCTCGTCCAGCGTTCGCGCGCGGCGGCGTAGGCTCCCCAGCATGCCCGTGGAGAGTGCCGACAAGCCCGACATCAAACCGCGCAGCCGCGTCGTCACCGACGGACTCGAAGCCACCGCCTCGCGCGGCATGCTGCGGGCGGTCGGCATGGGCGACGACGACTTCGCCAAGCCGCAGATCGGCGTCGCCTCGTCCTGGAACGAGATCACGCCGTGCAACCTCTCGCTGGCCCGGCTGGCCCAGGCTGTGAAGCAGGGTGTGCACGCAGCCGGTGGCTACCCGCTCGAGTTCGGCACGATCTCGGTCTCCGACGGCATCTCGATGGGCCACGAGGGCATGCACTTCTCCCTCGTGTCGCGCGAGGTGATCGCCGACTCGGTCGAGACCGTCATGATGGCTGACCGTCTCGACGGCTCAGTGCTGCTGGCGGGGTGCGACAAGAGCCTTCCAGGAATGCTCATGGCTGCCGCGCGTCTCGACCTGGCCGCTGTCTTCCTGTATGCCGGCTCGATCATGCCCGGCCGCGTCGGAGACAGGGACGTCACGATCATCGACGCCTTCGAAGCCGTCGGTGCCTGCCGGGCAGGTCTCATGGACCGCGCCGAGGTCGACCGGATCGAGCGGGCCATCTGTCCAGGCGAGGGCGCGTGCGGAGGGATGTACACCGCCAACACGATGGCCTCCATCGCCGAGGCCATCGGGATGTCGCTGCCGGGCTCGGCCGCGCCGCCGGCCGTCGACCGTCGCCGCGACGGGTTCGCACACAAGTCCGGTGAGGCGGTGGTCGAGCTGCTTCGACAGGGCATCACCGCCCGACAGATCATGACCAAGCCGGCTTTCGAGAACGCCATCGCGATCGTGATGGCGCTCGGCGGCTCCACCAACGCCGTTCTGCATCTGCTCGCGATCGCTCGCGAGGCCGAGGTCGACCTGACGCTCGACGACTTCAACCGCATCGGGGACAAGGTGCCCCACCTCGGAGACCTCAAGCCGTTCGGGAAGTTCGTCATGAACGACGTCGACCGCGTCGGGGGCATCCCGGTCGTGCTGAAGGCCCTGCTCGAGGCCGGCCTGCTGCACGGTGACTGCCTCACGGTGACCGGCAAGACGCTCGCCGAGAACCTCGAGGCGCTCGACCCGCCCGACGTCGACGGCACGATCATCCGCGAGATGGCGAAGCCGATCCATGCCTCCGGCGGTCTGACCATCCTGCGCGGCTCGCTCGCTCCGGACGGTGCGGTCGTGAAGACGGCCGGCATCGAAGGCGACATGTTCGAGGGAACGGCCCGGGTGTTCGATGGTGAGCGCGCCGCGCTCGACGCCCTGGCCGAGGGAGTGATCGTCGCAGGGGATGCGGTGGTCATCCGCTACGAAGGCCCCAAGGGCGGCCCAGGGATGCGCGAGATGCTCGCGATCACCGGAGCGATCAAGGGCGCCGGTCTCGGCAAGGACGTCCTGCTGCTGACCGATGGCCGGTTCTCCGGTGGCACTACTGGACCCTGTGTCGGGCACGTGGCCCCCGAGGCGGTCGATGGTGGGCCCATCGCCTTCGTGCGCGATGGCGACCAGGTCCGGCTCGACGTGAGCCGGCGCCGGCTCGAGCTGCTCGTCGACGACGCCGAGCTGGAGTCTCGACGGGAGGGGTGGGAGCCGCTCCCCTCGAGGTACACCACGGGGGTCCTGGCCAAGTACCGCAAGCTTGTGCAGTCCGCGGCCGTCGGTGCCGTCTGCGGCTGACCTGCCGGCTGCGAGGGAATGATGGGTCAGGTCCACGAACGCATCGACGAACGGCTGCGCGCCTTCATCGAGCGACAGCATGTCTGCTTCGTAGCAACCGCGCCGAGTGGCAGCGGTGGACACATCAACGTGTCACCCAAGGGCATCGACGGCACGTTGGTCGTGCTGGACGATCACCGGGTCGCCTACCTCGACATCACGGCGAGCGGAGCCGAGACGATCGCGCACCTGCGCGACAACGGCCGCATCACGGTCATGTTCTGCTCGTTCGAAGGCCCGCCGAACATCGTCCGGCTGCACGGACACGGTCGGTTCGTCACGCTGTACGACGAAGAGTTCCCGGAGCTGCTGGAGCACTTCACCGAGGCCCGTGGGGCCCGCGCGGTGATCGTGGTCGACGTCGAACGGGTGGCGGACTCCTGCGGTTACGGCGTGCCGCAGCTCGACTACGTCGGGGAGCGCGACCTGCTGCCTGTCCACATGGCACGCAAGGGCGCCGAGGGGCTGATCGAATACCGCCGGGCCAAGAACGTGCGATCCATCGACGGGCTGCCTGCCTTCGATTTCGACCCCGCTCAGGAAGGCTGAGGCCGTACAGTCGCGGCATGAGATCTCGGGGTCGACGGTTCGTCGGCCTGGCCTGCGTCGGGATCCTGGCCGCAACGGCCGCCTGCCACGGGGGGCGCGGGGGCCGAGGCGGTTGCGGCGACGGGACCGGCGACGTCGACTCTGGTAGCCGGTAGTCCCACGGTTGGCGTATCGGCTGCGAGCCCGGCTCGTGTCAGGCAGCTGCCGCTGGGCGGGACGCGGATCTTCCCCCGCTACCAGCTGGTGGCCTTCTACGGAACCGCTCAGACTGCCTCGATGGGCGTGCTGGGGGAGGGGACTCCGCCGCAGATGACCAAGCGGCTTCGAGCAGTCGCGCGACCCTTCCGGGTCGAGGGGAAGCGCATCCAGATTGTCTACGAGCTCATCGTCTCGGTGGCGGACGCCCACGCCGGCTCCGACGGGACCTACAGCCACTACATCCCGCGCTCGTACGTCGAGAAGTTCATCAACGTGGCTCGGCGCAACAAGGCGCTGCTGCTCCTCGACCTCCAACCGGGACGCGAAAGTTTCCTGCCGCAGGCCCGGCACTTCCGTTGGGCGCTCCGGCAGCCGTTCGTCGGACTCGCGCTCGACCCGGAATGGCGGATGCGTCGCGGTCAGGTGCCCGCCCGGACGATCGGTCACGTCGGTGCCGTCGAGGTCAACCAGGTCTCGCGGTTCGTCGCGGACGTGACCCGTCGCAACAAGCTGCCCGAGAAGCTCTTCGTCATCCACCAGTTCCGTCGCGAGATGGTTTCGAACATCGACCGGGTGCGCTCGCGAGCCGGTCTGGCCATGGTTCAACATGTCGATGGCTTCGGCACCCGGTCGCAGAAGCTGGCGACCTACCATCACGTGGCCGAGCCACGGCAGTTCAGGATGGGGTTCAAGCTCTTCTACGACGAGGACACGGACCTGTTCCGGCCACGCGAGGTGCTCGAGATCCGCCCGCGGATCTCGTTCGTCAGCTACCAGTGAGGCTCGGCGGTGATCGGACATCCAGCCGTATGTCGGACCAAAGGTCCACGATCTGAGACAGAGGGCGGGAGTGGCTTGACGGCTACGCTGGGTGTCGGGGACCGTTGATCCGTGCAGCTCATTCTCGTCGTACGTGTCGACGCGCAGGTCGAGGCCGGCTAACGGCTGATCACCAGCGCGTCCCCCTCGAATGCCCTCTGGGCCGGGGGGTTTTTTTGTGGGATGACGACGAGAGCATCGAGGCGGCACGGACGATGCAGGCATGGGCAACCCGGCGACACCGAGGAAGGTCGAGATGACAGAGCAGGCGGCTGCGCGCATCACTGGAGCCCAGAGCTTGATCCGTGCCCTGGAGTGCGCGGGCGTCGACACCGTCTTCGGCATTCCCGGCGGCGCGATCCTGCCGGCGTACGACCCGTTGCTGGACTCGACCAAGATCCGGCACATCCTCGTCCGGCACGAGCAGGGCGCCGGCCACGCGGCGCAGGGCTACGCCGTGGCGACGGGCAAGGTGGGCGTCTGTATGGCGACGAGCGGGCCGGGTGCCACGAACCTGGTGACCCCGTTGGCCGATGCGCACATGGACTCGGTGCCGATCGTGGCGATCACCGGCCAGGTTCCCAGTGCGGCCATCGGGACGGACGCCTTCCAGGAGGCCGACATCCGCGGCATCACGATGCCGATCACCAAGCACAACTACCTGGTCACCGACCCTGACCAGATCCCGCGCGCCATC
>CAVVQV010000006.1:0-502426 GCA_963750495.1 uncultured Actinomycetota bacterium | reverse complement strand
GTCGACGTCTTCGTCGACCCAGTCAAGGGTCTTGGTGACGGCCTTCTTCCAGTTCCGGTAGGTCTTCTCGCGAGCGTCGGAGTCCATCTGCGGCGACCACCGCTTGTCCTCGCCCCAGTTGTTGCGGATGTCGTCCTCGCTCTCCCAGTAGCCGACAGCGAGACCGGCGGCGTACGCCGCACCCAACGCGGTGGTCTCGGCAACCTTCGGCCGAACCACGTCGACGTCGAGCAGGTCGGCCTGGAACTGCATGAGGGTCTCGTTGACCACCATGCCGCCGTCGACCTTGAGCTCCTTCAACGGAACACCGGAGTCGGCGTTCATGGCCTCGACGACCTCACGGGTCTGGAAGGCCGTGGCCTCCAGGACCGCGCGGGCGATGTGGCCCTTGTTGACGAAGCGGGTCAACCCGACGAGCGCACCACGTGCGTCCGACCGCCAGTGCGGCGCGAACAGACCGGAGAACGCCGGCACGAAGTAGGCACCACCGTTGTCGTCGACGCCCTTGGCGAGCGTCTCGATCTCGGCTGCGTCCTTGATCAGGCCGAGGTTGTCACGGACCCACTGCACGAGCGATCCGGTCACTGCGATGGCACCTTCGAGCGCGTAGACCGCGTCGTTGTCGCCGATCTTGTAGCAGACCGTCGTCAGCAGGCCGTTGTCCGACGACACCGGCTCGGTGCCGGTGTTGAGGAGCACGAAGTTGCCGGTGCCGTAGGTGTTCTTGGCCATGCCGACCTCGAGGCAGGCCTGCCCGAACGTAGCGGCCTGCTGGTCACCGAGGATGCCGGAGACCGGTACGCCGTTGAGGACGCCGGGGCGGCACTCTCCGTAGACCTCCGAGGACGACCTGATCTCAGGAAGCATCGACAGCGGGATCTTCATGTCCGACGCGATGTCCTTGTCCCACGACAAGGTGGACAGGTCCATCAGCATGGTGCGGCTGGCGTTGGTCACGTCGGTCACGTGTACGCCGTCGTTCTCGGCGCCGCCGGTGAGGTTCCACAACACCCACGTGTCCATGTTGCCGAAGACCAGGTCGCCGGCTTCCGCCTTCTCGCGAGCACCTTGGACGTTGTCGAGGATCCACCGGATCTTCGGACCCGAGAAGTACGTCGCCAGTGGGAGACCCACCTTGGCCTTGTACTTGTCGTTGCCGTCGCTACCGGCGAGCTCGTCACAGATCTTCTGCGTGCGGGTGTCCTGCCAGACGATCGCGTTGTGCACCGGCTGCCCGGTGGTCCGGTCCCAGACCACCGCAGTCTCGCGCTGGTTGGTGATACCGACCGCCTTGATGTTGCCTGAGTTGAGGTTGGCCTTCGACAAGGCCCCACCGATCACCTCACGCGTGTTGTTCCAGACTTCGATGGGGTCATGCTCGACCCAGCCCGCCCGCGGGAAGATCTGCTCGTGTTCCTTCTGGTCCACGGAGACGACGCTGCCGGAGTGGTCGAAGATCATGCACCGGGTGCTGGTGGTGCCTTGGTCGATTGAAGCGATGTAGTCAGCCATAGAGAGTCACTGTCCGATCAGACGAAGTTGACGATATTGGCAAGCACACCGGCGATCACGCCGCCGATGAGCGGGCCCACGACGGGGATCCACGAGTACTCCCAGTCACTGCCGCCCTTGCCCTTGATGGGCAGGATGGCGTGGGCGACGCGGGGACCCAGGTCACGAGCTGGGTTGATGGCGTATCCGGTGGGGCCACCGAGCGAGGCTCCGATACCGACAACGAGCAGGGCAACGGCCAGCGGACCGATCTCCGACGGTGTCTTTCCGAAGCCCAGGATCACGAACACCAGGACGAAGGTGCCGATGATCTCGGTGATCACGTTGTTGACGGGGTTGCGGATGGCCGGACCGGTGGAGAAGGTTCCCAGCTTGGCGCCGGGCTCGCTCTCCGGGTCGTCGAAGTGGTCGCGGTAGGCCAGCCAACACAGGACCGCACCGAGGAAGGCGCCGATGAGCTCGCCGGAGAAGTAGGCGATCGTACGTGGCCGAAGCCACCGAGGTCGATGCCAGCGGACAGCAGACCGACAGTGACCGCCGGGTTGAGGTGGGCGCCGCTCTTGTAGCCGACGAAGACACCGGAGAAGACCGCGAGGCCCCACCCGATGTTGATCATCAAGAAGCCGCCGTTGAAGCCCTTGTTTTTCGCCAGTACGGCGTTGGCCACGACGCCACAACCGAGCAACGTCAGCATGCCGGTGCCCATGATTTCGCTGAGGAAAATGTCACCGAAACTCAGGTCCACAGAAATGTCCTTCCGGACAGAGGAGGACGGAAAGAGAACCCTCCCCGACCTCTGCGCCAATGGTTAGTGTGTATGACACTAGGGGCGCCGTTACCCGGGGGTCAACGACACGAACTGGTCATATTCAACGTCCACGAAGCATCACGAAGGGAACTTTCATGCCGATACCTTCTCGCCTGGACAGCGACTACCGAACTGCCGCGTGGGACCGGTTGGCGGCAACGAAGTTCGACGTCCTCGTGATCGGTGGTGGCGTCACCGGAGCCGGCGCCGCACTCGATGCCGCGACGCGCGGCTTGTCCGTGGCCCTGGTCGAGGCCAGAGATTTCGCGTCCGGAACCTCATCACGTTCGTCGAAGCTGTTTCATGGCGGGTTGCGTTATCTCGAGCAGTTCAACTTCGGCCTCGTCCGTGAGGCCCTGCACGAGCGCGAGCTCATGCTGACGCGAATCGCTCCGCACCTGGTCAAGCCTGTCTCGTTCCTGTATCCGTTGACGCACCGCATCTGGGAGCGCCCCTACGTGAGCGCCGGCATGACGTTGTACGACTCCATGGGCGGCGCCCGGTCGGTGCCGCGGCACCGGCACTTCACCCGCGGTGGTGCGCTGCGCAAGGTCCCGGCTCTCAAGCGCACAGCCCTGACCGGTGCACTCATGTACTACGACGCCCAGGCCGACGATGCTCGTCACACGCTGACCGTCGCGAGGACCGCGGCGACGTACGGAGCCACGGTTCTCAGCTCGGCTGAAGTGGTCGCTCTCAACCGAGCTGGCGAACGGATCGTCGGTGCACGCGTTCGCGACGTCGAGAGCGATCGCGAGGTGGAGGTGCGGGCGTCGGTCGTGATCAACGCCACCGGGGTCTGGACCGACGACATCCAGACGCTCGCCGGCGGCCGCGGTCGCTTCCACGTGCTCGCGTCCAAGGGCGTCCACATCGTCGTGCCGCGTGACCGCATCAACTCGGAGACGGGCCTGATCCTGCGCACGGAGAAGTCCGTCCTGTTCGTCATCCCGTGGCACACGCACTGGATCATCGGCACCACCGACACCGAGTGGAAGCTGCACAAGGCACACCCCGCAGCCAGCCGGGCCGACATCGACTACATCCTCGACCACGTCAACGAGGTGTTGGCGGTCCCGCTCAGCCACGACGACATCCAAGGCGTGTACGCCGGCCTCCGCCCCCTGCTGTCAGGCGAGAGCGAGTCCACGTCGCAGCTCTCGCGCGAACACGCAGTCGCCCGGCCGCAGCCTGGTCTCATCTCGATTGCCGGTGGCAAGTACACGACCTACCGGGTGATGGCGGCCGACGCGATTGACGCCGCCTTGGAGGACGTGGGCGGCGCCGTGCCGCCGAGCGTCACCGAGAACATCCCGCTCATGGGAGCTGAGGGCTACCACGCGATGGTCAACCAGGTGGAGCGACTGGCACGCCGTGCCGACGTCCCGGTCTGGCGGATGCAGCGGTTGCTCGACCGGTACGGCTCGATGACCGAGGAGCTGCTAGCCCTCGCCGTCGACGACCACACCATGCTCGAGCCGCTTGCGGGTGCGGAGGAGTACCTCCGCATCGAGATCGTCTACGCAGCCAGCAACGAAGCCGCCCTGCACCTCGACGACATCCTGGCGAGGCGGACCCGCATCTCGATCGAGACGCCCGATCGCGGTACGACGGCAGCCGTTGCGGCAGCCGAGCTGGTGGCCCCGATCCTCGGCTGGGACCAGGAGCGCATCGACAACGAGGTCCAGGCCTACAGCGCCCGGGTCGAAGCCGAGAGACGTTCTCAGGAGCAGGAGGACGACCTGGCTGCCGACGCGGCCCGCATTGCCGCGCCCGACACCCGGGCCGTTGCCGTCGGGCGAGCCCTGGACTGAACCGTCAGCCGGGCGCGGCGAGGCCGACGGCCAGCCGGGCTCGCGTGAGCACCTCAGCGGCGTGGGTCCGAGCCCTGTCAGCGCCTGCGGCCAGCGTGGTTCGCAGGCATGCCGGGTCGGCCATCAGCTCGGCGTGACGTTGCTGGATCGGGGCGAGCAGGCCCACGACCTCCTCGGTACAGGCGGCCTTGAGCTCGCCGTAGGACGAGCACGAGTCGGCCACGACGTCCGGAGTGACACCTCGGATCGCCGAGACGATGTCGAGCAGGTTCGACACCCCGGGCTTGGCATCCGGGTCGTAGCGCACGTCGTTGTCGGAGTCGGTGACGGCACGCGCGATCTTGCGTCGGATGAGGTCAGGATGGTCCAGCATGCGGATCACGCCCATCGCACCGTCGGGTGCAGACTTGCTCATCTTGGCCGTCGGTGCCGTGAGGTCGGCGATCCTGGCGGCCAAGGCTGCCCGGGCCAGATCGGGTACCACGAACGTGTCGCCGTACCGTCGGTTGAAGCGGATGGCCAGGTCGCGCGCGAGCTCGACGTGCTGGTCCTGGTCACCACCCACGGGCACCGTGGCGGAGTCGTAGAGCAGGATGTCGGCAGCCATCAGGCATGGGTAGGTGAACAGGCTCGCCCGGGTCCGCGGCCGGCCGCCCTTCTCCTTGAACTGGATCATCCGGCCGAGCTCTCCGACGTAGGCCGTGCACTCGAGCAGGTACGCGAGCTCGACATGCTCGGGCACGTGCGACTGCACGAACACCGTGGCCCGCTCGGGATCCAGCCCGGCTGCCAGGAACAGCGCTGCCGTCTGCAAGGTCAGCTCCCGCAGCCGCTCGGGCTCGTGCTCGGTCGTCATGGCGTGCAGGTCCGCGATGAAGAAGAAGCCGGTGGTGGAGTCCTGCCCCATGACGAACCGCCGCAGGGCACCGAGGTGATTGCCGAGGGTGAGTGGCCCACTCGGAGTGATGCCCGACAGTACGCGGGAGAGTGCACCTTCGTTGGTCATGTTGGGTCCTGAGTAGTTCAGGCCCCGGTCCGGACATACGACAGCCGCCCTCCCCGGGGCGGCTGGATGAGAAAAGACTCGATCAGGCGGCGCCCGTCAGGGCAGCCACCACATGCGCAGCGATGTCGACGTCATGACCTCACGATAAGGCATCCCGGTTCTCCGGGACCTGTTCTTTTTCAGGAGGTGACTCCGCTGACGGTGCGGTCTTTGCGGCACGCCGGACACGAGGGACCCGCAGGGACTCGTCGAACGAGACGTCGACACTCTGGAATCCCTTGTGGCCCTGCGCCTGCGCATACCCGGTGTAGACGGCACGATCAGCTTCGGTGAGGTCGACGTTGTCGGTGAAGGGAGTGAGCAGCGCCCGCGGGTAGAGCTGTTTGGCCCGCACGACGTTGATCTCGATGCCGACGGTGACAGCGAGCGCCCCGACGTAGATCCAGGCGATCATGCCCAGCACGATCGCGAACGTGCCGCTGGTGGCGTCGGCATCTCGGATCACCCGCGTCACGTACGCCGATCCGACGACCTGGAGGAACTGCCACACCACGGCCACGAACAGTCCGCCGGGGATGTCCTGACGAGGCCGGTGGTCGTGCGCTGCAGCCATCCAGAACAGCACCGTGAAGATGGCCGCGTTGACCACCATCGTTCCGATCGTGATCAGTGCCCGAACCCCGGGATCGATGCTGGCCAGAGCAGCGATACCCGCGTCGACGTTGGCGATCAAGGTGGTCGCCAGGATGGCCAACCCGGCCACGGAGAGCAGGACCACGCTACGCATGCGCGCCATGATCGGGTTGGGACGACGGTTGCGCGGGACGGCCCAGGCGATGTTGAGCGCGTTCTGGGTGGCATTGGCGACGCCGAGCGCACCATACAGCGCGACCACCGCCCCGACGACGACCGCGATGCCACTTCCCTTGAGCCCGCCCGGCTGCTGGAGGTCGGTGCCGATGACCGGGAACCTCGCCAGCGTCGAGTCGAGAATCTCTTTCTGCAGGTCCGGGTTCCCCTGGAGGACGAAGCCGAGGATCGACGAACCGAGCAGCAGAAGCGGGAACAGCGACACGAACGCGTAGTAGGTGATCAGCGCCGCGAGGTAGTTGCCCTGGTCGTCACCGAACTTGTAGACCACGCCCAACGGGAAACCGGCCCAGCGATGCTGACGCTGGTAGGTGTCGACCCGGTTGACCCACGACACGTCGTCTCGTCCTCTCCTCGACAGCGCGCATGCCGCGGCTGTCTCACAAGTCAAGCATGCGAGCCCTGAGTCCGGGTACATCGACGACATGAGCCAGACCCCGGCCACGAGCAGCGTGGACACGATTGTCTTCGACGTCGACGGCACCCTCGTCGATACCAACTACCACCACACCATCGCGTGGTTCCGGTCTTTCGCCCGGTATGACGTGGTTCCACCGCTGTGGCGCATCCACCGGGCGATCGGCATGGGCGGCGACCGACTGGTGGCCGCGGTCGCGGGCCAGCAGGTCGAGGAACAGCACGGTGATGACCTTCGCAACGCCTGGCAGGAGGAGTACGCACCGTTGATCAACGAGGTTCGCCCGTTCGCCGGAGCCACCCAAGTGCTGGCGTCGGTACGCGACCGCGGCCTGACAGTCGTCCTGGCCAGCTCGGGTCCAGCCGAGCACGTCGAGCACTATGTCGACCTGCTCGATGCTCGGGACCTGGCCGCGCACTGGACGACGGCCGAGGACGCCGATGCCAGCAAGCCCGCGGCGGACCTGGTCGAGATCGCGATGAGCAAGGTCGATGCCGACGACTCCATCCTCGTCGGAGACTCCACCTGGGACATCGAGGCCGCCAACCGGGCGGCGATCCCCGCCTACGCCGTGCGCACCGGCGGCTACTCAGCCGCTGAGCTCGAAGAGGCCGGCGCCCGAGGCGTCTACGACTCCCTGATGGAGTTCGGCCACCGGTTCAACGACGACGTCGGATGATCGAGCGTCGGACGAGCGTGCTCAGTCGTCGGCGTCGCCCCACCCGTGCCACCGCTCGATCTCGATCCACGCACTGACGCGTTTGCGCTCCCGGTTGCGGTAGGCGCGGCCCCGGTAGTGCTGCGAGATCCGATCGATGTCGGACAGGTCTTCGTCGTCACGCATCTCGACGACCTTTCCCTGCACGCTGACGTGTGTGTACCAATCGCCTTCTTTCAAGGCGGTGAGCGAGACCCGGGGATCCTGACTCAGGTATTCGAGCCGCTTGCGACCGGCGTCCATGTTGACGAGCACCCGGTCGCCGTCGAGGACGTACCAGGTCGCTACCGACACAGGATGCCCGTCCGGGCGCAGCGACGTGATGACGGCAGGATTGGGCTGCTCGAGCAGGTTCCTGATCTTTTCGGGCATGGGTCCGGTGGGCATGTCTTCTCCTGGTTGCGCGACGTGGTGCATTCCACTGTGTCAGGGTGATCTCCAGCGGGGACGGCCAGGTGTGCGGGACGGACGTGAGTGAGGTGGCCATGCGCGACATCGACCGCGCGTGTCTGGTGGAGCGAATTGCTTCGGAGCAGACGACATACGAGCAGCTGCATCCCACGAGCAGGCTGTTGCACGGTGAGGCGACTCACCTGTTCGGTCGTGTCCCGATGACCTGGATGAACCTGTGGCCGGGCGGCTTCCCCCTGTCGTTCGAGCGGGCCCAAGGCAATCGGATCGTCGACGTCGACGGGCTCGAGTACGTCGACTTCGCGCTGGGCGACACCGGTGCCATGGCCGGCCACTCGCCGGAGCCCACGGTGCGAGCCGTCGAGCGACGGATCAAGGACCTCGGCGGCATCACCACGATGCTGCCCACCCCTGACGCGGCCTGGGTCGGTGCTGAGCTGGCTCGGCGTTTCGGCCAGCCGTTGTGGTCCTTCACCTTGTCGGCGACCGACGCCAACCGGTGGGCGATCCGCATTGCCCGCGCGGTGACGGGTCGGCCCAAGATCATCTGCTTCAGCTACAGCTACCACGGCTCGGTCGATGAGACGTTCGTGATCGCCGGGCCTGAGGGCTCGACGCTCACACGACCCGGCAACGTGGGTCCACCCGTGCCACCCGAGATGACCACCAGGGCTGTCCCGTGGAACGATCTGGAGGCTCTCGAGACCGCCCTCTCGCACGGTGATGTTGCCGTGATCGTGGCCGAACCCGCCTTGACCAACATCGGCATCGTGCTTCCGGACCCCGACTTCCACCATGAGATGCGGGCCCTCGCGACGACCTACGGGGCCTTGCTGCTGATCGACGAGACCCACACGTTCTCGGCTGGCCCCGGCGGCGCTACAGCCGCGTGGGACCTGCGGCCCGACATCGTGGTGATCGGCAAGAGCATCGGTGGCGGCATCCCGTGCGGAGCGTTCGGCATCACCGACGACATCGCGTCGACCATCGAGACCATGGCCAACTCCGGCGACGCCGATATCGAGGACGTGGGTGGGGTCGGCGGCACGCTCGCCGGCAACGCGCTGTCGGTGGCGGCCATGCGGGCGACGTTGTCCGAGGTGCTGACCGAGGAGGCGTTCGCGCACATGATCGACATGTCCACGCGCTTCACCGCCGGTGTGCAGTCCGTGATCGACGAGTACGCCGTGCCGTGGTCGATCACCCAGCTGGGGGCGCGGACGGAGTACCGCTTCGCGGCCAGCCCACCTCGTGACGGCGACTCCTCCGCTGCGGCACACGACCAGGAGCTGGACGGCTACCTGCACCTCGCGTTGGCCAACCGCGGGATCTTGATGACGCCGTTCCACAACATGGCCCTGATGTGCCCGACGACCTCGGCCGAGGACGTCGACCGCCATACGGCCGCCTTCGGCGAGGTCGTCGGAGCGCTGCGTGCCTAGTTGATCAGCAGGGCATCAGAGCTGCATCAGTAGTAGATCTGCGTCTCATCGATGATCCCCTTCTGCGGCACGACGATGCGACGGTTGTCTGCCGTGCCCTTGAGGATGATCTTGCGGTAGCTGTCGTTGTTGGTCGTGCTGCTCTCCTGCATGACGTGATTCAGGTTCGCCTTGATGGCGATGTAGTAGACACCGTTGGGCAGGTTCTTCACGTTGAAGGACTGTCCCGGCAGGCTCTGGTAGTAGGTGTCACCCGATCCGGTGTCGAGCACCTCGCGCACGCCCAGCGCGCTGTAGTCACCGCAGGCCGTGTGCAGGTCGGTGTTGTAAGGATTCCAGTTGGCACCGTCCACCGTGTAGTCGACGGCGTCGGTGTTGGCCAGGCAGAACGCTTCCTTGCGGCTGCGGACGGCGAGGTTCTTGTTGGAGTCGAGCAGCAGGTACTGAGCGAAGTCACGGAAGTGCCAGTGCTGGTGTCCGTGCCGGGCGTCCCACTCCATCGACCCGGCCGGCGCGTGACCGACCTCGTTGCCGTCAGCGTCGTAGAAGTACTGGTATGCATCCATCACGTCCTCGCCCTGCCGGCGGATGCCGTCGACCACCATGGGTGACGGCCCGGCGTTCCAGACGGTGGCGGCGAAGGAGACGAACCCCTTCTTGTCGAGCCTGATCGAGTACGCAGGCAGACTGCGCAGATCGGGAAGCGGGGTCGACGGGGGAACGGCCGACGCGCGGCTCATCCCCTGGTGCGCCGACACGCGACGGGGCACGATGCTCGAACCCTGTCCCGGTGCGGCGGAGGACGGTGCGGCCGACGACTTGGCCCGGATACATCCCGCGGCCGGCGACGCGCCCACACAGCTGGTGCCGTCGACCACGTGAGCGGTGACCGCGCTGGTGCGGTCCGCTGGGCTGATCCCCATCAAGGAGGCGTACTTGGCCCTGATCGTCAGCGTGGCCGTGTAGTCACCGAGATCCAGCTTGGCCCGGCTGCCGTAGTAGCCCATCGCCGGCAGCGCGTGGCCGGGGCTGATCCCGTAGACACCGCCCCGTGTGTACGGGTTGTAGGGGCAGTACGGCGGATACGCCTTGGTCGGGTGCGGTGCGTTCGGGTCGATGCGGACTGACTCTCCGGTCGGGCAGAAACCGGGATACCGGTCCAGGACAGTGTTGCCGGTTGAGTCAGTGATGGTCAGGTGGAAGAAGTGCCGCACCCGCGAGAAGTTCTCCATGGCCCCGTCCGGCAGCGCGACCTCGCCACCACCGGGCATCTCGAGGAACGCCTGGATCGGCTGGTCCCAGGCGTAGCGGTGCGCCCTGATCTCGAAGGGCTGATCACCCGCGGCGGCATAGATGCCGAGATTGAGGTAGACGCGCTGACGGTAGCGCTCGAGCGTGACGTTCGAGGTCGCGCTGGTCAGGCGCAGCATCGACGAAGGCGCAAGAGCCGTGGCCGTCCCGCCTTGCTGTTGACCGGGTGCTGCCGTCGTGACGGTCGTGACGGCGAGCGTCACCGCGACGCCGACGAGCACACTCCGGCGTAGGGCCGTAGCCATCCTTTTCATGTTTCCCCCTGCAGTAAGTGGATCCCCCGAATAAGTCGGCCTGTCACAGACGCGCGACAGACCGTGATCATTCAAGCACGGCGGAGGATCAAGGTGGAAGCATCAAAACGCGTGGTGAACCGGGTTGTTGCCGGTTCGTTGTCAACGTCAACCGAAAGACCCTGGATCGAGCTGGTTGACGAGGTCGACGAGGTCCGCGACCGAGTCGACGACACGCGTCGCCCGATACGGGAAGCGGTCGACCTGGTGCTCGTGCGTCGACCCCGACAGCACGAGCACGGTACGCATCCCGGCCTCGAGGCCTGAGATCACGTCGGTGTCCATGCGGTCGCCGATCATCACCGTGGTCTCGCTGTGCGCCTCGATCTGGTTGAGCGCACTCCGCATCATGAGCGGGTTGGGCTTGCCGACGAAGTAGGGCTGGACACCGGTCGCCTTGGTGATCAGCGCAGCGACGGATCCGGTAGCCGGCAGCGGTCCCTCCGGCGACGGACCCGTCACGTCGGGGTTGGTGGCGATGAAACGGGCGCCGGCATCGATGAGCCGGATGGCCGTCGTGATGGCTTCGAAGGAGTAGGTGCGCGTCTCGCCCAGCACGACATAGTCAGGATTCCGCGTCGTGAGGACGTACCCGATCTCGTGCACGGCTGTGGTCAGACCGGCCTCACCGATGACGTAGGCCGAACCCTCCTTGCGCTGCTGGTCGAGGAACTGCGCCGTTGCCAGAGCCGAGGTCCAGATGGCGGCTTCCGGCACGTCGATGCCCGCAGCGAGCAGGCGGGCACGCAGGTCACGAGGCGTGAAGATCGAGTTGTTGGTGAGCACCAGGAACTTGCGACCCGAGCGCTGCAGGGTGTCGACGAACTCGGCGGCGCCGGGGATCGCGCGATCCTCGCGCACCAGCACGCCATCCATATCGGTGAGCCAGCTCTCGACCGGTTTGCTTTCCGTCATGCGCTCATGCTGCCAGGTCTGGGGAGCCGGTCGACGTGTGCCGTCTGCGCGTCACCCAACCTGCGGCGATCCCCGGCGCGGCGGGACCCGTCAGTCGACGTACTCCTCGTAGGCCGGGAGGGTCAGGAAGTCGACGAAGTCGTCGTCCAGCGCGACCCGTTCGAAGAGCGCGCGCGCCTGGTCGAGAGCCTTCATGGTCTCCGGCTGGTCGGCCCAGGTGATGCTCAGCTCGGCGTACACCTCGTCGACGACGGTCCGCACGTTCTCCGCGCTGATCGCGATGCCTTCCTCGGTCTTGCTCCCCGCGTGCGTCCATTGCCACAGCTGGCTGCGCGAGATCTCGGCGGTGGCTGCGTCCTCCATGAGGTTGTCGATCGCCGCCGCCCCCGTGCCGAGCAGCCACGAGACGATGTAGCGCAGGGCAACCGAGATGTTGCCGCGGACTCCGGCCCGGGTGATGGCCCCCGTGGTGGCTGCGATGTTGAGCAGGTCAGCGGCTGCCACCGAGACGTCGTCACGCTTGCGGCTCACCTGGTTCGGCTGGTCGCCGAGCACGCTGTCGAAGACCTCCCGACAGATCGGGACCAGGTCGGGGTGGGCGACCCACGAGCCGTCGTACCCATCGCCGGCCTCGCGTTCCTTGTCGGCGCGCACCTTCTCGAGCGCCGCCTCGTTGACCTCGGGATCGCGACGGCTCGGGATGAACGCTGCCATGCCACCCATCGCGAAGGCACCACGGCGGTGGCAGGTCGCGACCAGCAGCTCGGAGTACGCGCGCATGAACGGCTGGGTCATGGCGACCGCGGCCCGATCGGGGAGTACGAACGCGTCGCCTGCGTCGCGGAAGTACTTGATCATGCTGAACAGGTAGTCCCAGCGGCCAGCGTTGAGGCCCGACGCGTGCTCCTGCAGCTCGAAGAGGATCTCGTCCATCTCGAAGGCAGCCGTGATGGTCTCGATGAGAACGGTGGCACGCACACTGCCGTACGGGATCCCGAGCACGTCCTGCGCATGGGTGAAGACGTCGTTCCACAGCCGTGCCTCGAGGTGGCTCTCCATCTTCGGCAAGTAGTAGTACGGACCGAGGCCGCGCTGCAGCAGCTCGTCGGCGTTGTGGAAGAAGTGCAGACCGAAGTCGAGCAACGCGCCGACCATCGGCTCACCGTCGACCAGCACGTGCTTCTCGGGTAGGTGCCAACCACGCGGTCGGACGACCGGGACCGCCAGCTCCCCCTCGTTGAGGGCGTACTCCTTGCCTTCTCCAGCCGTGAACGAGAGCTGGTGGCGGTGCGCGTCGTACAGCGACACCTGGCCCTCGATCACGTTGTTCCAGTGCGGGGTGTTGGCGTCCTCGAGGTCGGCGAGCCAGACCTTGGCTCCTGAGTTGAGGGCGTTGATCGCCATCTTGGCGTCGGTGGGGCCGGTGATCTCGACGCGTCGGTCCTGCAGGGCTACGGGAGCGGCGGCGACCTGCCAGTCGGACTCACGCACGTCGCGGGTCTCGTCGAGGAAGTCGAGCACGCCGGTCTCGCTCACCGTCCTCCGACGGTCGATGCGTGCCCGCATGAGCTCGTCGCGGCGGCCACCGAACATGCGCTGGAGGTCGGCGACGAAGGCCAACGCCTGCGGCGTCAGGATCTCGTCCTGCCTCGGCTCGTCACGGGGGGCACGGATCTCGACACCACTCAGATCAGTCATGTGACCCATCGTTGTCCGCCATGTCGCTCCCCGCAAATGCGGGGACCTTCATCCGGTTAGCGGCGGTAGGTGATGCGTGTGCGGCTCAGCTGCCGCGATACGTCGAGAACGCGTAGGGGCTCAGCAGCACCGGCACGTGGTAGTGCTCGCCACCGGTCACCTCGAAGGTGATCGACACCTCCGGGAAGAACGTCGGTACGCCGATCTCGGCGAAGTAGGCGCCGGTGTGGAAGCGCAGCCGGTAGGTGCCCGGCTCGAGCCTGTCCGGCCCGAGGTCGACGACCCGACCGTCGTCATCGGTCTGCCCCGTGGCGACCGCCGGCGGATCGGCGAGGTCGTGCTCGAGCACCACCGTCACTCCGACGGCGGGGCGCCCCAAGGCCGTGTCCAGCACATGCGTCGTCACGTGGCTCATGCGGGCACGATACCGGCGCGGTCGGCGTCGGCTGAACAGCCCACTAACCTGACGACATGCGCATCGTCTCGCTGCTTCCCTCGACGACGGAGATCCTCTTCGCCCTCGGTGCGGGTCCCGATGTCGTCGGCGTGACGTTCGAGTGCGACTACCCGGCTGAGGCGCGCACACGCACGATCGTCTCGACCAGCAGCCTGCCCGAGGGTCTCGGCCCGGCGGCGATCGACGCTGCCGTGGCCGAACGGCTCGCCGCGGGAGAGGACCTCTACCACCTCGACGAGGGTGCGCTCGCCGACCTCGACGCCGACGTCGTCGTGACGCAGGACCTGTGCGCCGTGTGTGCTGTCGACGTGTCGGTGGTCGATGACGCGTTGGCTCACCTCGGGTGCCGCGCCGAGGTGGTGACGATCGACCCGCACTCGCTCGAGGAGGTGTTCGCATCGGTCGAGGAGCTCGGCAAGGTCAGTGGCACGGAGGCGACGGCGGCCGACCTGGTCGCCGCGTTGCGCGGTCGGTTGGCGGCCGTCGAAGCGGCTGCCACCGGTCTTGCCCGGCCGCGGCTGCTGGTGCTGGAGTGGACCGAGCCGCCGTTCGCCCCCGGCCATTGGG
Organism: uncultured Actinomycetota bacterium; assembly: GCA_963750495.1. Lineage (GTDB taxonomy): Bacteria > Actinomycetota > Actinomycetes > Propionibacteriales > Nocardioidaceae > JANLYC01. The sequence goes on along the minus strand of CAVVQV010000006.1, from coordinate 488,186 downwards.
TCCCGGAGATGGTCGAGCGGGCGGGGGCGGTCTCCACGCTGGGGTCGGCGGGTGCGAAGTCGTTCCGGACGACGTGGGCGGACGTCACTGCGAGCCGGCCCGATCTCATCGTGTCGGCACCGTGCGGTTTCGGTCTGCCGGCGTCGAGCGACCTGGCGGAGGGGCTGCTCGCCGCAGGTGTCCTGCCCGACGGCGTACCGCTCTGGGCCGTCGACGCCAACGCGTCGTTCGCGCGTCCGGGCCCGCGACTGGTCGACGGCGTCGAGGCACTGGCCGCCATCGCCCATCCCGAGGTCTTCGGTGCTCCGGACGAAGGGATCGCGGCGCGCCTGCGCTGACGTCAGAGGTCTCCGGGGAAGAGGTTTGCGTCGGAGGGGCGGTCGTGCTGGTAGATCCATTGGCGCCAGAACGTCGTGAGGTCGACCCCGGTACGGCGCTCGAGCTGGTCGCGCAGTCCGTTCATCGAGAGATTGCCGACCGCCTTGTCCCGTTGGATTGCCCGCATCGCTCGGAAGAACCTGACGTCGCCGATCTTGTTGCGCAAGGCGTGCACGAAGAACTTGCCCTTCACATAGACCGGGTTGTCGAACTCGTGACCGGCTCCCATGTCGTAGAGCTTGCCGCGGAACAGGTGGTCGCCGTACTGGCGGACGAGCCGGCGATAACGCTGGTCGAGGTCGACTCCGTTGTGCTCGTCCCAGAGCCACTCGGAGTAGGACGCGAGGCACTCGTTGAGGCAGATGTCCTTCCACCGGCGCAGGGACACGTTGTCACCCCACCACTGGTGCCCGTTCTCGTGCACGATCGTGGTCACGGGGGTGTACCTCGAGTACATCGGCCGCGTGAAAGTCTCCAGCTCGTAGGGGATGGCGTCACTGATGAAGATGCCGCCGGCCTGCGGCGCCGGGTAGGGTCCCCACCGCCGCGAGAGCACGCGCAGGATCTCGGGCAGCCTGCCCTCGCGCTGTGGCGCCAGACCGGGCCGCGGCCCGTACGCCGAGATGACCTTCGTGCCGTCCGCCAGCCGGGAGCGCTCGAACGTCAGCCTGTCGATGTACATGCCCGTCAGATAGGTGGCGGTGCGCTCGGTGAGGCGCCACCGATAGGTGCGGACGGCGACACCGTTGCGCGTGGCGGAGGTCGTGCGCCCCTGGTCCCCGACCGAGGCGACGGCCAGTGGTCGGGGCACCGTCGCCATCAGCGAGAAGCGGGCTTTGTCGGTCGGGTGGTCGTTGCAGGGGTACCAGAGTGCACAGCCATGCGGCTCGCCCATGAGGTAGCCGCTGCCGAGAGTCCGGGCCGAGAGCCATCCGCTGGGCTCGCCGCCGTCGAGGACGTAGCTCAGCTTGCCGTGGTAGGTCACCCGGGCCAGGAACGGCTGGTGCTTGCGGACGGGACGCGCCGGGGTCACGACCAGCTCGTGTGCGCCCGCTCGTCGCCAGGAGGCAGCGCGACCGTTGACCGTCAGAGCCCTGACCTTGAGGTGTTCGAAGTCGAAGTCGAAGGACGTGAGCCGTGCGGTGGCCACGGCGCGGACCACCGTGGTTGCGGCGATCGTCTTCTTTGTCGGGAAGTAGTCGAGCGAGACGTGGTAGCTACGGACGTTGTAGCCGGGGTTGCCATCGGCCGGGTAGTAGGGGTCGCCGATCCCGGTGGGGCCATCGGCATACCGCTGGGTCGGGGGTGCGGTGGCGGCCTGGCCGGTGACGGCTCCGACAGCCAACACGAGCGCCGTCGACGCGGCGCCGAGAGCAAGGAGGCGTGGTCTCATGGTTCCCTCGCTGGCATCGACGACGGTGGGTTGCCGCGATCTTTGCATACGCGCGTGCAGTCGCCGTGGCAGATACCTGGTGCCCAAGGCACGTTTGCCTTGTGAACAGGCCACCTGGCTTGTGAACTAGGCAAACGCGGAGGGCCAGAGGGGCAGACCGCGGGCGGGGGAAGCTGGGTCAGGGGGGGATCGGGGTCAGAGGGTGGCGGGGTGGAGGTTGGCGTCGGAGGGGACGTTGGTGGTGAACACCCAGTCCTGCCAGAAGCCGGTGAGGTCGACACCGGTGCGCTGCTCGAGCTCGTCGCGCAAGCCCGTCATCGACAGGTTGCCGCCGGCGTGGTCACGCTGGATGCCTTGCAACGCGGAGAAGAACGGCTCGTCACCGAGCAGCCGCCGCAGCGCGTGCAGGAAGAACGTGCCCTTGTAGTAGACGCCCGGCCCGTCGAACTCGTGGCCCGGACCCATGTCGTAGAGCGGCGCGTCGAACAGGCCGGAGTCGTGCGCCACGATTCTGCGATACCGCTCGTCGAGGTCGACGCCCCGGTGCTCATCCCACAGCCAGCTCGAGTACGACGCAAAGCACTCGTTCAGGCAGATGTCCCGCCAGCGCTCGATCGAGACGTTGTCGCCCCACCACTGGTGCCCGTTCTCGTGGACGATCGTCGAGACTTCGGCACCCTCCGTGTAGATCGGTCGCCCGAAGGTCTCCAGGGAGAAGGGCACCTGGCCGTTGACGAAGATGCCGCCTGCCGTGGGAGCCGGATACGGGCCCCACGCCTGGCTGAGCACGTCGAGGATCTCCGGAAGCTTGGCTTCCCGTGCGGGGGCAGCGTCCGGACTGGGACCGTACGCCGACACGACCGGGGTGCCGTCCGCCAGTCTGGAGCGCTCGAAGGTGAGCTGGTCGATGTAGATCGTGGTCAGGTAGGTGGCGGTCGGCACGTCCAGCCGCCAGCGGTAGGTCCGTACCCGGGTCCCGTCAGCGAGCTTGCCGGGGGTCGTCTTTCCTTGGACGCCGACAGACACCACCGCAAACGGCCGCGGCACCGTCGCCGTCAGGTGGAACGTCGCCTTGTCTGTGGGGTGATCGTTGCACGGGTACCAGAGCGAGCACGAGTGCGGCTCGCCGGCGATGAAGCCGCCGCCGGGTGTCGTCGCGTCATACCACCCGCTGGCGACTTGCCCGACCCGGTCGATGCCCGGCGCACCGTGGTAGCGGACCACGGTCACGAAGTCGGCCCCTGCAGTGACCGGTTTCGCCGGCGTGATGACCAGCTCGTGGGCGTCCGTGCGGTCGAACGAGGCTGCGGCCCCGTCGACGTCCACGCCGTCCACGGTGAGCCCGAGCAGATCGAAGTGCACCTGCGTGAGGCGTTGGGTCGCCGTGGCGTCGATCGTCGTGCGGGCCACGACGGACTGGTCACCCGGGGCATACCTGACCTGGACGTCATAGCCGGCCACGTCGTACCCGAGGTTGCCGTCATCGGAGTAGTAGGGGTCACCGATCCCCTGCCCGCTGGCTACCGGAGTCGTTCGGACGGGACCGGGCGGCCGCGCCTGGCCACTGGTGCATGCTGTCACCGCCATCGCCACCAGCGCGGCGGCCACCGCAGTACGCCGCTTTGCCATGCGGTCAGACTACGCACTCACGAGGCTGCGGCCCGGAGGTCGTCGGCAGTGAAGAGGGCAAGCAGCTCGATCCCCGCACCAGGGAGGACTTCGACGCCTGCTGTCCGTCGATCGATCACGCACAGCGCCTGCGAGACGAACGCTCCGGCGTCGCGCAGGTGCCTGCTCGACATGACGATCTGACCGCCCGAGGTCACGACGTCCTCGACCACCAGGACCCGCCGCCCGGCCACCTCGACCCCTTCGGCAATGCGGCCGGTGCCGTACTCCTTGGCGCGCTTGCGCACGAATACCGCTGGGATGCCGGTCTCGAGCGAAAGAGCCGTAGCGACAGGAATCCCGCCCATCTCCAGTCCGGCGAGCACCTCGATGTCAGCCGGGATCAACGCCGTCAGGGCCACGACGATGCGACGCAGCAGCTCGGGGCGAGCCTCGAACTGGTACTTGTCGAAGTACTCCGACGCCGTCTCGCCGGAGCGCAGGACGAACGAGCCGGTCAGGTGCGAAGCCTCGTGGAGGAGGGCGGCGAGGTGGGCGCGGCTGTCGGCTGCGGGTGCTGGAGCAGGCATTCAGAAAGAATAGGGTGCTCTCCGTCCAGGTCGGGATGGATACAGTTGAAGCGTGGCGACGCCCCAGAGAAGCATGCGCGAGCACGATGCCGCTGTTGATGCGCTCCGTGCGTCCTACGCCGCCATTCCCGAGGGAAAGCCGGTCCGGCTGGCCAAGAAGACCTCGAACCTGTTTCGACCACGTGAGAACGAGCCCCACGGTCTGGACGTCTCCGCGCTGGACGGCGTGCTGTCCGTAGATGTCGACGCGGGCACCGCTGACGTCCAGGGCATGTGCACCTACGAACACCTGGTCGAGGCCGCCCTCTCCCACGGCCTGATGCCGATGGTCGTGCCCCAGCTCAAGACGATCACGCTTGGGGGCGCCGTCACCGGACTCGGCATCGAATCCTCGTCGTTCCGCAACGGGCTCCCGCACGAGTCAGTTCTCGAGATGGACATCCTCATCGGTGACGGGCGGATCGTCACTGCGACGCCGGACAACGAGCACCAAGACCTGTTCGCGGCGTTTCCCAACTCCTACGGCAGCCTCGGCTACGCCGTCCGGCTGCGCATCGAGCTCGAGCGCGTCAGCCGCTACGTCGGGCTGCGTCACGTCCGCTTCGACGACCTGGACTCACTCGCCAAGACGATCGCCACGGTGTGTGAGACACGCTTCCATGACGACGAAGCGGTCGACTTCATCGACGGGGTGGTGTTCGAGCCCGACGAGGCCTACCTGACGCTCGGCCGATGGGTCGACGACATCACCGAGTCCGGCCTGCTACGGCCCAGCGACTACACCGGCCAGCAGGTCTACTACCGCTCACTTCGCGAGCGGACCCGTGACGTGCTCACCGCACACGACTACCTGTGGCGGTGGGACACCGACTGGTTCTGGTGCTCACAGGCGTTCGGCGCGCAACATCACCTGGTCCGTCGGATGTGGCCGGCGAGATGGCGACGCAGTGACGTCTACCACCGCATCGTCGGCCTCGAGAACAAGTACGGCGTCATGGCTCGGCTGGACCGCCGTCGCGGAAAGCCTGAGCGTGAGCGCGTCGTCCAGGATGTCGAGATCCCTGTCGAATGCGCTGCGGACTTCCTGCGCTGGTTCGCCGACCACGTCCCCATGCGGCCGGTCTGGCTGTGTCCCCTCCGACTGCGCGAGCTCGACGAAGCGGGCACAACCCGCAACTGGCCGCTCTACCCGCTCCGTCCCCAGCAGACCTACGTCAACATGGGCTTCTGGGGAATGGTCGACATCGCGCCCGGCCGCAAGGACGGCGACGTCAACCGCATGATCGAGCACGCCGTTGCTACGCATGACGGTCACAAGTCCTTGTACTCCGATGCCTACTACGACGAAGAGACCTTCGCGGCGATGTACGGCGGATCGACCTACGAAGGCATCAAGGCGAAATACGATCCCAGCAGCCGACTGACCGGGCTCTACGAAAAGGCGGTGGGACGTAGATGACGATCGCAAGCATGGTGGAGAAGTTGACCGCCGACGAGCCGCCCGTGCGCTTCGAGGCGTACGACGGAAGCGGTTTCGGCCCCACCGACTCGCCCATCACGATCCGCCTCGGCAACGAGCGCGGCCTGCGCTACCTCGTGACGGCACCCGGCGACCTCGGGATGGCCCGCGCCTACGTCGTCGGCGACCTCGTGCTCGACGGGGTCCACCCCGGTGACCCGTACGAAGCGCTCAAGCAGATGGGGCGCTGGCGCGGTCGGCGCCCGTCCGCGACCGAGCTGACGCAGATCCTACGCGAGCTCGGCCTGCGCCGACTCGTCCCGCCCGAACCACCCGAGCAGGAGGCGCTTCCCCGGTGGCGCCGGATCGCCGAGGGACTGCGTCACTCCCGCACCCGCGACGCCGAGGCGATCCAGCACCACTATGACGTGTCCAACAAGTTCTACGAGCTGGTGCTCGGGCCGTCGATGGCCTACACGTGCGCTCTGTTCCCCACCGTGGACGCGACCCTGGAGGAAGCGCAGGCGGCCAAGTTCGACCTGGTCTGCCGCAAGCTCGACCTCAAGCCCGGTATGCGGCTGCTCGATGTTGGCTGTGGCTGGGGTGGCATGGTGCGGCACGCGGTGAAGCACTACGGCGTCACCGCGGTCGGCATCACGCTGAGCGCCGAGCAGGCGAAGTGGGGACAGCTCGCGATCCAGCAAGACCAGCTCGAGGGTGCTGAGATCGTCCACGGCGACTACCGCGACGCACCGGGAGACGGCTACGACGCGATCAGCTCCATCGGACTGCTCGAGCACGTCGGCGTCGACAACTACCCGTCGTACTTCGAGTTCCTGCGCGACAAGCTGCGCGACGGGGGACGACTGCTCAACCACTGCATCACGCGGCCGCACAACAACACCCGAGTGACGACGGGCGCCTTCATCGACCGCTACGTGTTCCCCGACGGGGAGCTCACCGGCTCGGGACGGATCATCACAGCGGCGCAGAACGTCGGCCTCGAGGTCCGTCACGAAGAGAACCTGCGCGAGCACTACGCCCTGACCCTGAAGCAGTGGTGCGCCAACCTGGTCACCAACTGGGACGAGTGCGTCAGCGAAGTCGGCGAGCCCACGGCCCGGGTGTGGGGTCTCTACATGGCCGGGTCGCGCTACGGCTTCGAGTCCAATGAGGTCGAGCTCCACCAGGTGCTCGCGGTCAAGCCCGCGCCGAACGGTGATGCGTCGTTCCCCCTGCGCCCGACCTGGATGAGCTAGCCCCAGGGCGCGCACGAGGGCTGGAAGCCCTTCGCCATCGGGCCGTCGGTCCGCAGCGCGTTGAGCACCATCGCCTGCACGACCGGGTCGTTGGGCGTCTGGTCGTGCTCGATCGGGTCGGTCGGACACTTGTCCTGGATGACGACGTTGGTCACCCGCCGGTCGGGTCCGGCGAGAGCCTGGCTCGTGTACGGCGTGACGACCTCGTCGTGCGTGGTCGAGATCACCGTGTAGTCGGGGCCGGGCACCAGATCGCCACCCCGGTTGAGCTTCTGCATGAACGGGGACCCGGCCTGCTGGTCGATGCAGGCCTGACAGACCGGCGAGCTGGCCGGGTATGACGGCTTGGGTCCCCCGCTCGGCGGCGCAACGATCAAGCCCTGCGTTCCGTGGTTGGACGGCGCGATCCCCACCAGGTCGTCGACCTTGTCGGCGCCACCGAGGAACTTCATGTAGTAGCGGGGCATCATCCCGCCCTGGCTGTGACCGACGAGATCAACCTGATGCGCGCCAGTGCGCCGCAAGACCCGGGTGACGAAGGTCTTCAGCTCGACCGCCGAGTCGGCGACCGGTCCGGTCGCGTAGCTCCCGTAGTTGAACGCAAAGACGCAGTAACCGTGATCGGCGAGGAACGGCGACATCGTGGGCCAGTTCTTGGTCATGGACTCGAACGTGCCGTTGACGAGGATGACCGGCTGTGGATGCCTCGCATCGGGCTTGCAGCTCCAGTCGTTCGAGCCCGGTGGCGATGTCGGGTCCGACGCTACGGCCGCACCCAGTCGCCCGGTCATACCGTCAGGCACCGACGCAGCGGCCGTCGTGAGCGAACCGATGAGCAGACCGCCGGCCCCGGCAACGGCCAGGGCGATCAGGGCACGTGACCTCATGAGCAACCTCCGGTGCAGCCGGCATCTCGATAGTGCCGGCGTCAGAGGTTCAACGACTCAACCGCACCGACGTGACGGTGAGCTGGGTCCGGAACGCTCACGAGTCTGCGGTTCAGGGGATCACTCCATGGCGGCGCGGTGGCTGAGTAGCGTATGCGCGTGCACCCCGACTTCGACGCGCTGGAACTCCGAGAGGCCGCTCTCGACCACCCCGACGCCCTCGTGCTCGTTGACAGGGTCCAGGCGTACTACACCTCCCTCTACGGCGCGCCGGACACCGGACCGATAGACCCCCGCGAGCTGGCCCCACCCGCCGGACGATTCTTCCTCGGGGCCTTGCACAGCACACCCGTCCTCATGGGCGGTTGGCGGTTCGCCCTCGAGCCGATCGGCATCGACGCTGAACGTCCCGCGGAGATCAAACGGATGTTCGTCGTTCCGGAATACCGACGGCGCGGCCTGGCCCGGCGGCTCCTCCAGCACCTCGAGTCGTCAGCCCGTGCTGCCGGCGCCGACGCGATGGTCCTCGAGACCGGGCTTCCCCAGGCCGACGCCGTCGAGCTGTACCGGTCCAGCGGGTACACCGAGATCCCCCGCTTCGGTCACTACCAGCACGCACCCGACGCGATCCATCTCGGTCGACTGCTCTGAGCTGCGGGCGAGCCGTCGGTCCCGTGCCGCGCCCCGTTACCGGTCAGCCGTGTCCACCTGCACGTCTGCAGGGTCCGCCATCGTGATGCCGAGAGCCCCGGCCATCCCGGCTGTGAACGCGAGCGTGTCGATCGGGGAGGTGTTGGCCACCGTGGCTCCGGCCAGGCTCGAGATGCCGCGAACCGCGTCCCACGTGCAGTCGACGAAGACCGCCTTTGCCGCGCGTGCCGACGAGAAGTCGGCGCCGGTCAGGTCGCAGCGCTCGAAACGAGCGCCGCGTAGATCAGTCGAGCTGAAGTCGGCGCGCTGCAGGCGACAGTCGCGGAACTCCAGCCCGAGGCTGGACGCGAAGCGGAACGACGTCATGTCGGCCAGACAGTCGACCATGGCCACATGGCGAACCGTGGCCGAGACCCAGGTGGCACCGGTCAGCCGGCAGCCCGTGAACAGGACTCGGTTGAACGCTGCGTCGCGCAGCAGCACGTTGGCGAGGTCGCAGCGCGTGAACAGCGTGTCGGACACCGAGAACTTCTCGAGCTCCGCACCAGCCAGCGTCGAGCCCGTCAGATGACACTCCTCGACGTCGACCAGCCGGGCCCGTCGACCCGACAGGTCGGCATCACCCCAGTCGACGCGACGCAGCATCGCGTCGTCGACAAGGTCGTCGTCGGGTAGGGTCGCCGGTCGTCCACTGGCGCTGAGGCGAGGTGCGATCCGCCGGACGGACCTGCTGGGTCGAACAGGCACGTCACCGATGCTACAAGGGTCCACCGATCCTGCAGTTCGGCTCGTGGGTCGGTCAGAGCAGGTTCGCGACGGTGTGGATGACAAGACCGGCGAGACCACCCACGAGCGTGCCGTTGATGCGAATGAACTGCAGATCCCGGCCCACGAACAACTCGATGCGGTTGGCCGCCTCCTGTCCGTCCCACCGCTCGATGGTGTCGGTGATGACCGTGGCGAGCTCGTCACCGTACCGACCGACGACGAAGGCCGCGAGGTCTGCAGCATGTTGGTCCAGCCGGCCCCGCAGATCGGGGTCGTTCCTCAGCTGTCCGGCGAACTCCTGGAGCCGCTGTTCGACCCTGGCCCGCAGCGGACTCCCGGGATCAGCCAACGTCGTGTGGAGTGCCCGGCTCAGCGCGCGCCACAGTGACATCGCCGTGTCGGCGACCTGCGGCTGGCCGAGGAGTCGCGCCTTGACCCTCTCGGCACGGGCCTGCGTATCGGGGTCGTCCCGGAGGTCGCGTGCCAGCTGCGCCAGCAGGTCGTCAACCGCCCGCCGCGCACGATGGTCCGCGTCACCGCGGACTTCGCGGATCCAGGCGACGACCTCGTGGTGGACTCGGGTCGCCACCTGATCGTCCAGCCACGTCGGGGTCCACCACGGCGCTCTCGTCCGGATGGCTTCCGCGAAGGCCTGCTCGTTGCCGGTGAGCCAGCGGTCGGCCTCGTCGAGCGCGAGGTCGACGAGGCCGTGATGAGACTTGTCATCGATGATGTCGCCGAGCAATTGCCCGAGCAACGGTGCGAGTGGTTCGTCGACGAGCCGGGGCAACAGTTCGAGCCGGATGACGTCGTCGACGTCCTCGTCGCGGACCTTCTCGAGCCCCAACCTCAGCAGGGACGATGCCTCCGCCACGACGCGGGTGGTGTGCTCTGGCACGGCGAGCCACTCACCCAGGCGCCGGCTCACCTCGGCGTCGGTGACCCGCGTGCGCACAACGTCCTCGCTGAGGAAGTTCTCGGTGACGAAGTCCTGCAGGCTGCGCGCCAGCATGTTCTTGCGGGTCGGGATCAACGCCGTATGCGGAATCGGGAGGCGCAACGGATGCCTGAACAGCGCGGTGACCGCGAACCAGTCGGCGATGGCGCCCACCATCGAGGCCTCGGCCGTGGCGTTGACATAGCCCCAGCCGCCACCGCGGTGCAGGGTGGCCAGATAGATGACCGCGGCCACGACGAGGAGCCCGGTGGCCACGGTTCGCATCCGGCGCAGCCCACGTCGGCGATCGACGTCAGCAGGCAATGAGGTCACGAACGCAGACACGCCCCGATCCTAGGGATCGGGGCGTGTGACAAGGCGGCGAGCCGCCTCGTGGCGTGGCGTTGGTTAAGTGAACGGGTCGTACTGGTCGCTACCGATCCGGAAGACCGCCGGCTCGTCTTGTTCGAACTCGGCCACGCCCTCGGGTACGAGGGCGGGGGTGAAGTCTGCCGCCGCGGCCGTGGCCTCGACGTACGCCGGTCCCCGCGGTTCGTCGACTACCACGTGGGCGGTCAACCGGTCGAAGAGCTCGTCGGTCAGTGCGTCGGTGAGCTCAGCCGGCAACGGCTGCAGCAGGTCGTCTGCCGGTTCGTCGGCCAGCTCGACAAGGGGCACGTCCTCCACGACGTCTTCCGCCATGTCTTCCACGGCCGGCAAGTCTTCGACCACGTCTTCCACCACCGGCAGGGCTACGATCACGTCCTCCACCACCGGCAGAGCCTCAACGACCGGCAAGTCCTCGACCACTCCTCCACCACCGACAAAGCCTCGAACACCGGCAGATCCTCCACCACCGGCAGAGCCTCCACCACCGGCAGAGCCTCCGCCACCGGCAGAGCCTCAACGACCGGCAAGTCCTCGACCACGTCCTCCACCACCGGCAGGGCTACGATCACGTCCTCCACCACCGGCAGAGCCTCAACGACCGGCAAGTCCTCGAACACGTCCTCCACCACCGACAAAGCCTCGAACACCGGCAGAGCCTCAACGACCGGCAAGTCCTCGAACACGTCCTCCACCACCGGCAGCACGTCACGCCTCCACCACCGGCAGATCCTCAACGGCCGGCAAGTCTTCGACCACGTCCTCCACCACCGACAAAGCCTCCACCACCGGCAGATCTTCAACGGCCGGCAAGTCTTCGACCACGTCCTCCACCACCGACAAAGCCTCGAACACCGGCAGATTTTCCACCACCGGCAGAGCCTCAACGACCGGCAAGTCCTCGACCACGTCCTCCACCACCGGCAGATCTTCCACCGCCGGCAGAGCCTCAACGACCGGCAAGTCCTCGACCACGTCCTCCACCACCGACAAAGCCTCCACCACCGGCAGATCTTCAACGGCCGGCAAGTCCTCGACCACGTCCTCCACCACCGGCAGGGCTACGATCACGTCCTCCACCACCGGCAGAGCCTCAACGACCGGCAAGTCCTCGACCACGTCCTCCACCACCGGCAAGTCCTCGACCACGTCCTCCACCACCGGCAGATCCACCACCACGTCCTCCACCACCGGCAGATCCACCACCACGTCCTCCACCACCGGCAGATCCTCGAACACGTCTTCAACGACGACCGCTTGGGGAACCGGCTCGACGAACGCCGCGAACTCGGGCTCACGGGTTGGCGCCTCGTCCAGCTCGGTCTCGTCAGCCGCTCCGTCGCGGAGCATCGCCCAGGCCTCCTGCTCGGTCAGCAGCGCGGCCTCGGGAGCATCGTTCACGTCGGGCGCTTCGGTCACCCCATCGACGGCAGCTTCGTTGGCGGCGTCTCGCACCGCACTCGCCGGCTGTTCGGGCACACGCACCCGAGCACCGCGACGGGGGGCTCGATCCGCTCGCGCATCCGAGTCCCCGACGTCCGGTGGGGACCATGTCACTTCGACGTACCGGCCGAAGTCGAGTGGCTCATCGAAACCGAGCCGGTTGACGAACTCGAACGAGCGGCTGTCCTTCAACACGCGGATCTTGACCGGCACCAGCTCCTCACGGGCCTCGCCGAGGATCTCCCGCATCAGCTGGGTACCGACACCTTGGCCACGGAAGCGTGGCATCAGGCTGAGGTCTACGACGTGCAGGACTTCTTCCCGCATGCACACGAGCAGCCGGCCGATGGGCGTGCTCTCGATCCCGATCGTCACCCGGTCCATGTCGGGATAGCGGCGGCCCAGCTTCCATTCCTCCGCCTGCGCCTGCATGATGACGAACGATCGGTTCTCGGTCAGGCTCCAGCCGAGCTCGGCAAGTTCCTGTTCGTGGGTGGCGGCATACAACTCGAGCATGAACTCCGCGTCCGCGGGGAGCGACGGACGCGTCGTGATCTTGCCGGGTGAGGGTTGGCGCTGCACGACGCTGTTGGCGTCGGCTCGCGTCGGGGATACCGCAGCAGCCAAGGTCATCAGGTGACCCCTTCTCTCGTGCTCGCCGACCGGCGGCCGGGAAGCTCCCTATGTGCGGGGTGTGAGACGGGTGCGTCACCCCTTCGTTGCGCTACGGAGTCATCGTGTCACTTTGTGTAACATTTCGGAACGAACGGCGGCAAGGATCAGCCGAACGAACGAGTAACGCATGCCGAATGGCCCAGTGCTCGCATAGTCATATTGGGATAATTCATCCCGGTTACGCGGGATTATCGGCCCGGGAATCGCTGCCTGTACGACCCGAGGGTCGCGGCAGTCACGAGTTCTGAACCGGCAGCCCGAGACCGGGCGTCAGCTCCACCCCGGAGTACGCCGCCAGGTATGCACCGCACAGCAACAGCTTCGAACGACGCACGCCGCTGCCGATGATCGCTACGTCGATGTCGGCGACAGAGGCATCCACGAACAGCCGCCACCCGACCGGGAGTCCGATCGGCGTGATGCCGCCGTACTCCATGGACGTCTCAGCCACGGCACGGTCCGTGGCCAGGAACGAGGCCTTGCGGACATCGAGTCGACGCTTCACGAGGTTGTTCACGTCAGCCCGGGTATCGGCGGTGATGACGCAGGCAGCGATCCGCTCCACCCCATCACGGCGCCCGGCGACCACGACGCAGTTGGCGGACGCGTCCAACGGGAGCGCGTAGGCGTCCGTGAGCGCCTGGGTGTCGGCCAGCGCAGGGTCGATCTCGACCACCGCCACCTGCACGCCGAGATCCCACTTGCGCAGCGCTTGATGCACCGACGGAGCCAGCAGGTCAGGTCGGTCCAGCGCCGGCAACGAGACAAGTGACCCGAGCGTCGGGAGCGTCATGGGCCGCCCTCTCGTTGGTACTGCTCCCCGACGGCGACCTCGACCCCGAGGGTGTTCCCCGGTCCGGCAAGCGGACAGGCCCACGCCTCGTCGTAGGCGCACGACGGCTGGTAGGCGAAGTTGAGGTCGACGACCAAGGCGTCCGGACCGCCACCGAGGTCAGCCCCCTTGACCGTGTCGAGCAGATAGCGCCCACCACCGTACGACGTGGCAGCGCGGTCCCGGAACGGCAGAAAGATGCCGCCGCCGTACGAGCCCAACCACCAGACGTCCAGGTTGCCCAGGTCGCCGAGGTGGACGCTTCCGATCAGGTCGAACGGGACGACTCCGTCCGTGCCGGTCTCGTGCTCCCGCCGTTCCTGGTCGACGTTGCGGTCGATGGGCACCACGAACCGGAACGCCGGGTCGTAGGGTGCCACGACGGCGCCGGGATGGGTGGGCCGCCGCTCCGCCGGGACCGGCGACGCGGGGTGGGTCTGCAGGAGCTCGTCGCGACCCTTGACCCAGAGCGCATGCGCGACAAGAGGATCGGCGTGGCTGCGCACCTGGGCATACAAGGCGAACGTGCGACGACGCCAGTCCCACACCTCCAGACTCGACATACCGGCGACCCTAGCGCGGCCTCGAAGGGGACGAGTCCGGCCTGTTTGGATGGCGTCATGACATTCAGCGCTCTGCACCACCTCGAGTGTTCCCGCTGCGGATCCGAGTACGACGCCGACGTCCGGCAAGGTCTTTGTCCGCTGGACGGGGGCCCGCTCCTGGCGCGCTACGACCTGGCTGCCGTCGCGACATCGCCGAGCGACATCGCGCGTCGTGCCCCTGACCTGTGGCGCTACCACGAGCTGTTGCCGGTCTCGGCCGCCGAGCACGTGGTCACCTTGGGCGAAGGCATGACGCCGCTGCTTCCCGTGCCGCGGCTGGCAGCCGACCTCGGAGTCGACCGGGTGCTGGTGAAGGACGACGGGTTGCTGCCCACCGGTTCGTTCAAGGCACGAGGCGCCGCGGTCGGGGTGTCGCGGGCCAAAGAACTCGGCGCACACCGGTTGGCGATGCCGACCAACGGAAACGCCGGCGCCGCCTGGTCGGCGTACGCCGCCCGCGCGGGTCTGCGTACCACGGTCGCCATGCCGTTGGACGCACCGCCCATCACTCGTGCAGAGACGGTCGTGACCGGCGCGCAGCTGCATCTGGTCGACGGGTTGATCTCCGACGCGGGAAGCCTCATCGCGGCTGCGGTCGCGGCCAGCGACGACGACTGGTTCGAGGTGTCCACCCTCAAGGAGCCGTACCGGATCGAGGGCAAGAAGACGATGGGGCTCGAGCTGGCCGAACAGCTCGGCTGGCGGATGCCGGACGTGATCATCTACCCCACCGGCGGTGGCGTCGGACTGATCGGCATCTACAAGGCCCTCGTCGAGCTGCGCACCCTCGGCTGGGTCGATGGAGAGCTGCCCCGGCTCGTCTGCGTTCAGTCCACCGGGTGCGCGCCGATCGTGACGGCGTTCGAAGCCGGTGCCGCCGAGTCGGTCAAGGTCGACCACTCCGCCACGATCGCCTTCGGCATCAACGTGCCGAAGGCGCTCGGCGACTTCCTGGTGCTGGAGGCGGTCCGAGACACCCGCGGCACCGCGATCGCCGTCACGGACGACGAACTGCTCGCCGACCTGCACCGAACCGCCCGGCTGGAGGGCATCTTCTTGTGCCCGGAGGGAGCGGCCACCGTTGCGGCGGCCCGCGCGCTCGTCGCGAGCGGCTGGCTCACAGCCGACGACGAAGTGGTGCTCCTCAACACAGGAGCCGGGATCATCTATCCCGACACGGTCCAGGCGGAGGCACCCGTCATCGCCAGGGACGGCGTGCTGCGGCTGTGACGTCAGCGGACCCCGCGGGGCCGGAACTGCACAGAGATGCGCGGACCAGCTGGCCGCGCGGTCTTGAGGATCGCGTGCTCCCAGGTGCGCTGGCACGACCCGCCCATGACGATCAGGTCTCCGTGACCGAGCGAGAAACCGATCGAGTTCCCGCCACCGCGAGGTCGTAGCATCAACCGGCGCGGGCTCCCGAACGACGCGATGGCGACCATGGTGTCCTCGGTCTGGGCTCGTCCGATCGTGTCGCCATGCCACGCGACGGAGTCTTGCCCATCGCGGTAGAAGCACAGACCGGCAGTCGTGAATGGCTCGCCGAGCTCGTCTGCGTAGTGGGCACTGAGCGCTCCTCGGGCGTCATCGAGAAGCGGGTCGGGCAAGGGCTGGTCGCCGCCGTAGAAACAGAGCAACCGCGGCACGTCGACCACGCGGTCGTACATCTGACGCCTCTCGGCGTACCACGGCACCGCTTCGACCAGTCGCTCGAACAGCGCGTCGGAGCCGTGCACCCAGGCGGGCAGGACGTCGACCCAGGCGCCATGCCTGAGCATCGTGCGCCTCGCGGCCGTGAGCTCGCCCAGAAGCGGAGCGTCGAGGTCGGGCCCGTCGAGCAGAGACCCTTGGAAGTGAGCGGTCATGGTTTCCATGCTAGATCAATTCGAACACATGTTCTAGTGACCTGCCCACATGCACGTGCACGTGACGACGGTCACGTCCCGTGGCTCCATCCGGAGCCGGCGTCGCGACGTATCCCCTCCGTACAGCAACGACAGACAACCACGAAGGGAACACCGCTCATGCGTAACGTTCGTAGCAGCTCCAAGTCCTCTAGGCGGGTGCTCGGCGTCTCCGCGGTCGCGGTCCTGGCCCTGACCATGGCTGCCTGTTCCAACAACGACAGCAGCAGCTCCGAGAAGCCCAAGCCGATCGCCCAGATCCAGCAGCTCAGTGGCGCCGACACCTCCGTCGCTCTCGACGCCGGCTTCGTCAAGGCCCTGACCACGCTCAAGCTCACGCCCGGAGTCGTCGGCGACGCAACGCTGGCCAACGGCGCCGTCAGCTTCCCGATCACCGGTGGCAACGTCACCTACTACAAGCCGGGCAGCGTTTCCCCCTACGTCACCGGTCTCATCGACCACGCGGGTTCTGGCCTCTCGCTGACGGCCGGCAGCACCACCGTCGACCTGACGAACTTCGAGATCAACCCCGGCAACTCGCGGGTGTACGGCGACGTGAGCGTCAACGGCGAGAGCGCCGCCAAGCACGCGACGATCTTCAACCTCGACGGTCGCACTCTGCAGCCGCTCCAGACCCAGGGCAACGAGGCCGTCCTCGAAGGCACGAAGGTCATGATCTCCGGCGACGCCGCTGCGTTGCTCGACCAGACCTTCAAGACCGACGCGGTCAAGCAGGGTCTGCTCGTCGGGATCGCCAAGATCACCGTCAACACCAAGTAAGCGAGTAATCGGCTACCCCACCACCGCACCCACCCGACCCAGGGCACGTCATCCACCAGGTGACGTGCCCTTGGTCATGCCTGCGCGTCGATGCGACGGACCTGCGCGTCAAGGGCCTCCGCCACGGCGCGAGCCATCGGATGGTGCGGCAGATCATCGACGAGGACGGGAAGCGGGATCGACCAGTTGGGGCGCGTCGTCGTACCGGGGATGTTCGGGCGCGGCTCCTGACCCACGGCATCCTCGAGCGTCGCGGAGACCAGAACGCACGGGGACTCTGCGAGACGACGGTGCGCATCCACGACGACGGTCTCGACATCGGGTCGACCGGAGGGCAACCGTGCGAGCAGCGCTGCCCGGTCGCGCTCCAACGCCGACCTGGGCGTCGCTACGTTCGACGCCTGGTCCTCCAGGTCGGAACCCGTAAAGAGACCCGCCACCGTGGGTAGGTCGTGCGTGGTGATGGCAGACATCGCCTGCTGCGGCCAGTCACCGGGATCGTCGTCCTCGAACCAGAGCAACCGGTAGGACAGCACCTGGTGCTCGGCCAGCGACTCGCGTACTCCGGGTTCGACGGTGCCGAGATCCTCGCCGACGACGAGGGCCTGCGCCCGATGGCTCTCCAGGGCGACGATGTTGAGCAGGTCCTCGGCCGGATACCGTACGTAGGCCCCGTCCTCGGGTGGCCTCCCCTGGGGAATCCACCACAGCCGGAAGAGTCCCATCACGTGGTCGATGCGGATGCCGCCACCACCGGCCATCGTGGCGCGGATCGACTCGATGAAGGGCACGTAATCAGCAGCTCGCACCCGCCACGGTGCCAGCGGTGGCGAGCCCCAGCTCTGCCCCTGGGCATTGAAGATGTCCGGTGGCGCTCCGACAGTCGCCCGGTTGACCAGGGTGTCCTGCCACGCCCAAGCGTCCGCACCACCACCGCCGACGCCGATCGGCAGGTCCTGCAGGATCTTCACGTCAGCTGCGGCAGCCATGAACTGCTGGTCGATCCGCCACTGCAGCCAGGCATGGAACCGCACCCGGTCAGCCCGTTCCGCAGCGACGACGGCCACGGTGGTGGAGCCAGGGTCGTGCAGCTCCTCCGGCCACTCCCGCCAGTCGGGTCCGTGCAGCTCGGTCAACGTCGCCCACACCGCGAACGTCTCCAAGCCGGTGCCCTGCGCCGCTCGCCACCGGCTGAACTCGCCGTCGGCTCCGGCCGCGTCCGCGAACTCTGACTCCAACGCGGCCAGCTTGGCCCGCCAGATTTCGTCGCGGTCGATGGTCGAGGACACCGTCTCTGCCGGAACCCCGGCAACGCGCAGATAGATCGGGTTCCGAAACCGGCGGGTCGCCGGCAGGTAGGGGCTCGGCTCCTGCGGGACCGTCGGTGCGACCGCGTGCAACGGGTTGATCAGCAGAAACCCTGCACCCAGGTCCTGCGCCCACTCACGGATGCTGCGCAGGTCGGCGAGGTCACCGATGCCCGCGCTCGATCGGGACCTCGCGGCATACAGCTGCACGGTGAAACCCCATGCACGCCACGCCTCTGGAAGCCAGCAGCGGCCCGGCGAGACGATCAGGCGCCGCCGCCCTGTCTCGGCGAGCAGGTCGTGGTAGCCGAGCGGAAAGTCGGCGGGCACTGCGCCGTCGATCAGTCGGCGTTCACCGTCCTCGCAGTCGACCTCGACCTTGCCCAGGCCTAGATCGAGACCTGGCTGCGTGACGATCGGCGCCCACGTCTCGAGGTCAGCGGGCGGCGATCCCATAGCCGTCCGCAAGCTGTCGACGGTGTGCGCGGGAACCTCGACGACGTCGTCGTACGCGTTGATCCAGTGTCGGTGGATCCCCCAGTCGTCGGGCTGCAGCAGGTCCGGTGCGCGATCGGTCACGGGGCCATCATGCCCGGGGCCCCTAACCGCCGGAGCGCCATCTCGGCGAGCCAGGCCGCCGCGTCCGGCAGGATCGCGTCGTCGAACGCTGCCCGCGGTGAATGGTTGTCCGGTGCGGAGTGGAAGTCGTCGACCACACAGGCCCCGACGTTGAAGTAGGCGCTGGGCACCAGCTCCATCACGAACGACATGTCCTCGGCACCGAGCTCGGGGTTGGCGAGCTCGGTGAAGCGGTCGGCCCCGAACAGGTCGACCACTGCCTGCCGCGCCCGTGCGTACTCCGTGTCGTCGTTGACGGTGACGGGGTAGCCGAGCCGGTAGTCCACGTCGACAGTCAGACCGTGCGCGGCGGCGATGCCGGTGACGACCCGTTCGATCTCCTGCTGCACCTGCGCCCGTGACTCACGGGACAGCGATCTCACCGTCGCCTCGAACTCGGCGTCGTCGGGGATGATGTTCTCCTTCGTTCCCCCGGCGATCCTCCCCACCGTGATCAGCACGGGGTCGAACACGTCGAAGCGACGCGTGGTCATCGTCTGCAAGGCGATCACCATCTCGCACGCTGCCGGAATGGGGTCCTTGGCGCGGTAGGGCGCAGACCCGTGACCGCCGACGCCACGAACAACCACCTTGACTTCGTCGGCCGCGGCACCAGTGGGTCCCTTCTTCGACGCCCACTGGCCGAACGGGACGTCCGCGGAGTACACGTGCAAGGCGTACGCGGCGTCAACCCGGCGGCCCGCGACGTCGAGCAGGCCCTCCTGCAGCATCGGCTCTGCGCCGCCGGGACCTTCTTCTCCAGGTTGGAACATGAAGACCACGTCACCCGGCAGGTCTGCGCGCAGCTCATGCAGGATGCGGACGGCACCGATGAGGCCGGCCACGTGCAGGTCGTGGCCACAGGCGTGCATGGCTCCGTCGTGACGAGACTTGAAGTCGACGTCGACCTCCTCGGCCACCGGCAACGCATCCATGTCACCGCGCAGGAGAACGACCTGACGATCGCCGTGCTCGGCATCTCCCTGGCCGCGCAGCACGGCGACGACGGAGGAGAGTGAGCGACCGGTCGTGATGTCGAGGTCTAGTCCTGCCAACTCATCGAGCACCACCTGCTGGGTCTTGGGGAGGTCGAGGCCGATCTCGGGGATCTGGTGCAGTCGCCGGCGTAGGTCACTCAGCTCAGGTCCCAGTGCCCGCGCGAGGCGAAGGGTTGGCGGCACGGTGAGGTCGTCGGTCACGCCCGGAGTCTAGGGCGGTCAACACGCGGCACCGCTGTCAGGAGCTGTCGACAACGCGCAGGAAGTCCCGCACTGCAGCATTGAAGGACTCAGGTTCCTCGAGCTGAATGAGATGTGAGCCGTGGGGAACCACGACCAGCTTCGACCCTGGGATCATCGCGTGCATCGACTCTGCGACGTCCAGGGGCGACCGCAGGTCGTTGCTGCCGTACAACAGCAGAGTGGGGACGGCGAGGGACGACAGCATCGGCCGGAAGTCGATCTCAGCCATGCTCTCCACCGCCGTCCGCATGCCAGCAGGATGGAAGTCGCCCATGATCTCCGACACCTCCGCGATCAGGTCGGCGGTAGCAGCTGCGGTCAGGATGGTAGGCATCCACTCCGCGATGACTTCGTCCGGCGTCTTGTGCGTCTGAGCGATGACCTGCTCCCGACGGTGTTGCACCTCTGCGGCCGGCAACGAGCCCGCCCAGCCGGCATACGCCGAAGCCAGCACGAGTGACCGCACGATGGTCGGGTGTCGTTCATACGTTGCCAGGGCCAGGGTGGAGCCCCACGACGATCCAAGAAGGTGGGCGGTACCGAGCCCGAGGGCATCGATGAAGCCGGCCACCGCGTCGGCGTAGTCGCCGGACGTGAAGCCGGGCGGCGGGTCGTCTGAGCCACCGGCTCCCGGCGCGTCCCACGCGAACGTGGCGAACTCGTCAGAGAGGTGGTCGAGCTGCTGCCGCCAGATGCGACCGTCCTCGAAACCCCCATGCAGCAACACGAGCGGATGACCCGCGCCCGCGCGTCGGTAGGCCAACGACAGGCCGTTGACCGTCACGTACGTATTGTCAGTGTCACGCATCGGAGCCCACTGCCAGTCTGCGCGTCGTCTCCCACTGGTGTCCACGGGAGTCCATGGGTTTCCACCGCGCCACCCGGGACGGCTGGCTGCCGTCGGGGAGTAGGTTGCACACCACCCCGAAGGAGCGAGGATCCGATGAGTGCCAGGTTCGAAGAGCTCGACTGGCGTGAGACCTCGATGGGTGCCATCAGCCTTCGCCGCCGCCGCGAACCGCGGTCCGATGTCGACGTGTACGAAGTCAAGCTCGACGACGACTACCTCATGTCGAGCCTCTTCACCGTCGCCGAGATCGAGGTGGCCCGGCTGGCGCTGGCCTGGGTCGAAGGAAGCGACCTCGCCGTTATCGTCGGCGGGCTCGGACTCGGCTACACGGCGCAGACCGTCCTCGCCGACCAGCGTGTCAGCGACCTCGTCGTGATCGATGCGATCGCCGAGGTGATCGAGTGGCACGAGCGCGGACTCATCCCGTTGGGTGCGGAGCTGACCGCCGACGCCCGTTGTCGGCTGATCCACGGCGACTTCTTCGCGATGGTCGACAGCGAAGCCGGCCTCGACCCGGCTCGGCGCGGCCGGCGGTTCGACGCGATCGTCGTCGACATCGATCACTCACCACGACACTTGTTGAACCCTGCGCACGCGGGCTTCTACCTGCCTGGCGGCGTACGACGACTGGGGCGACACCTCAGGCCCGGCGGAGTGTTCGCGCTGTGGTCGAACGATCCACCGGACGAGGAGTACTGCGAAGTTCTCGACGAGACCTTCACCGACGTCGTGGCCGAGGTGGTCACCTTCGCCAACCCCTTGCAGGACCATGACGCCACGAACACCGTCTACCTCGCCCGCAGCCGCTGACCACCGGTTACCTGCCGTCGAGCCGGTCGAACCGGTGGTCTCTCGACAGGGTTTCCGATGAATTCTGGAGGTCCGAGTCGTCACACTCTCGACAGCTGAACATTCCAACCACGGCAGGGGAATTCCATGCGCAAGGTCGTGCTCCACACACTCCTCACCCTCGACGGGGTCGCTGAAGCACCCGAGTTGTTCGTGTCCGACTTCGACGCGGTGATGGAGGAGCACCTGGGCCAGGTGATCAGCGGTCAGGACACCGTGCTGCTGGGACGCCAGATGCACGACGAATGGGCCAAGTACTGGCCGGCATCCGACGACGAGCCCTTCGCCAGCTTCATCAACAGCGTGGAGAAGTTCGTCGCCACGTCGACGCCGCTGACGGCGGAATGGACGAACGTGTCCGTCATCGAAGGCGACGTCGTCGACTTCGTGCGCTCGTTGAAAGCCAAGCCAGGAGGAGACATCGGCGTGCACGGCAGCATCAAGCTGGCTCAGTCCCTGCTCGCCGCCGACGTCATCGACGAGCTCGAGCTCGTCGTCACTCCATGCCTGGCCGGGCGTGGGCGGCGGTTGTTCGCGGGCCACGAGCTGCAACGGCTCGAACTCGTGCGCACCGCCCACTCACCCTCGGGGTCGGTCCTGCTCAGCTACCGGCTCGGACGAGTCGGATAGCCGCCGCAGTCAGCCCTGAGCCATGTCGACGAAGCGGGAGTAGTGACCCTGGAAGGCGAGCACGAGATCGGCGATCGGACCGTTGCGGTGCTTCGCGACGATGATGTCTGCCTCGCCGGGGCGGGTCGACTCCTTCTCGTAGATGTCCTCGCGGTGCAGCAGGATCACCATGTCGGCGTCCTGCTCGAGCGAGCCGGACTCGCGGAGGTCGGACAGCAACGGGCGCTTGGACGTGCGCTGCTCCGAACCACGGTTGAGCTGTGAGATGGCGACGACGGGGACGTCGAGCTCCTTGGCCAGCAGCTTGATCTGCCGGGAGAACTCCGACACCTCGAGCTGGCGCGACTCGACCTTCTTGCCGGAGGTCATCAGCTGGAGGTAGTCGACGACGATCAGCCGCAGGTCGTGACGCTGCTTGAGGCGGCGCGCCTTGGCGCGGATCTCCATCATCGTCAGGTTGGGCGAGTCGTCGATGAACAGCGGCGCCTCGGACACCTCACCCATCTTGCGGACGAGCTTGTTCCAGTCGTCGTCGCTCATCTTGCCGTTGCGCATGTGGTTGAGCGGGATCCGGGCCTCGGCCGACAACAGCCGCATCGTGATCTCGGTGCGGCTCATCTCGAGGGAGAAGATGGCGCTGGTCAAGCCGTGCTTGATCGAGGCGGACCGGGCGATGTCGAGACCGAGCGTCGACTTGCCCACAGCAGGTCGAGCGGCCACGATCACCATCTGACCGCCGTGGAGCCCGTTGGTCAGCTCATCGAGCTCGGCAAAACCGGTCGGCACGCCGGCCATCGCACCGTCCCGGTTGCCGATGGCCTCGAGCTCGTCGATCGTGAGCTCCATGAGGTCGGCCAGGGGGGCGTAGTCCTCAGAGGTGCGTTTGTCGGTGACGGAGTAGACCTCGGCCTGCGCGCGGTCGACGACGTCGTCGACCTGACCCTCTCCGGCATACCCGAACTGGACAATCCGGGTGCCGGCATCGATGAGCCGGCGCAGGATCGCCTTCTCGCGGACGATGCCGGCGTAGTACCCGGCGTTGGCCGCGACCGGCACCCCGGCCACCAGGGTGTGGACGTACGGCGCCCCGCCGACTCGGGCCAGGTCGCCGGCTCTGGTCAGCTCGGCCGAGACGGTGATCGCGTCGGCCGGCTCACCTCGCCCGTAGAGATCGAGGACGACGTCGAAGATGAGCTCGTGACCGGGCCGGTAGAAGTCGGCTCCACGCAGGACCTCGACGACGTCGGCGATCGCGTCCTTGCTGAGCAACATCGCCCCGAGCACAGACTGCTCGGCATGCTCGTCCTGGGGAGGCGTCCGACCGGACGGTGCGCGGTCGAAATCAGCGGGGGCCACACCGTGGATCTCGGCGATGGTCACGTAGCTCCCCTCTGCTGCGACGTCACGGCGCGAGTCGCCTCGCTGGCTGCTGAACGGTGCGGGTGCCAACCACATCAGCCACACCTTCACCTGCGAAGGTAACTGGGCGAACCGACAGTCCCGAGAGTGGACGCTACGGGTCGGCGGTGGTCCAGGGAAGCCCGCCGTCAACAGGTCCTTGTGGACAAGTGGCCATCGCTGTGGAAAACGCCGGGTCATCGTGTGCACAGGTTGGGGAAAGACCCGTGGACAGTCCGCGGCCCCGGTCATCGATATGCTTTCTGACCTGCCGAAACGTTCGTCCGCCCTTGTGGAGAAAAGAAAGTTTGCCCGACGGAGAGGGGGCAGTGTGACCGACGATCAGGCCGATGAACTAGCACCTCTCGAGCCGGTGAGCCAGCGGTTTCCCACAGATTCTCGCGACACGCCGCGCGACACGCCCCACGGTGTCGAAGGTCGTCGCCGGCTGCGCCGGACTCAGGATCGCGAGATCTCCCGGCTGGCGATCCCCGCCTTCGCCGCGCTGATCTCCGAGCCGCTGTTCCTGCTCGCGGACGCCGCCATCGTCGGCCACCTGGGCACGGCTCAGCTGGCCGCACTCGGGATCGCCGGCACGATCGTCCAGACCGTCGTGGGTCTGTTCATCTTTCTCGCCTACGGCACCACCTCCACCGTCGCCCGCTCCGTCGGCGCAGGTGATCGACGGGCCGCCCTCAGCGTCGGCATCGACGGGATCTGGCTGGCCGTGATCATCGGCACCGTCGCCGCCACCGCGACGGCCGTCCTCACGCCACGCATCGTCGATGCGTTCGGTGCCTCGCCGGAGGTCACGTCGTACGCCGTGCTGTATCTGCGGATCGCTGCCTGGGGCATTCCGGCGCTGCTGCTCATGTTCGCTGCGACCGGTGTCCTGCGCGGCCTGCAGGACACCCGCACTCCGCTCGCGGTGGCCGTGGTGGCCAACCTGGTCAATATCGGCCTCAACGTGCTTTTCGTCTACGGCTTCGGGTGGGGCATCGCTGGTTCGGCGATCGGCACCCTGGTGGCCCAGGGCATGGCAGCCGCGGTCATCGTCGGTGTCGTCACACGAGCCGCCCGCCGGCTGGGTGCCTCCCTCGTGCCGCACCAGCCCGGGGTGGTCGCGGCGATGCACGCGGGCCTCCCGTTGTTCGTCCGCACGCTGACCCTACGGATGGCGCTGCTGCTCTCGACGTATGTCGCGGCGTCGATCTCGACAGCCGCCGTGGCGGCCCACCAGGTGGCCTTCACCATCTGGGCATTCCTGGCCTTCGCCCTCGACGCCATCGCCATCGCCGGGCAGGCCATCACCGGACGTCTGCTCGGCGCGGGCGACGCCGCAGGCGCACGGGCTGCGACGCGACGGATGATGTTCTGGGGCCTCGTGTGCGGCGCTGTGCTCGGGATCGTCACGATGGCGGTCCGCCCCTGGGTGGTGCCCCTGTTCACCCCGGACGCGGAGGTTCAGCACCTGTTGTCGACCGTGCTGCTGATCGCAGCCCTGCATCAGCCCGTATCGGGCGTCGTGTTCGTACTTGATGGTGTCCTCATCGGCGCCGGCGACGGTCGCTACCTCGCCTGGGCGGGCCTCCTGACCCTGCTGGCCTACGTCCCGATGGCACTTGCTGTGCAGTGGATGGACGGCGGTCTCGCCGCCTTGTGGTGGGCGTTCAGCGCGTTCATGGTGATCCGGATGGCCACGCTGCTCTGGCGAGAGCGCAGCGACGCGTGGCTGGTGCTCGGCGCTGCTCCGGCCGTCCGACGCCGGGCCTGACCACCGCAAGGAACAGCGATGGCCGGCACCTCCACGAGGGAGGTACCGGCCGATTGCTGCCGTTGTCGAGACGTTCGGTCAGCTGGCGACCACGTCGAGGGTGACCGTGGCGGACACCTCGTCGTGGACCTTGATCGTGACCTGGTGGGATCCGAGCGTCTTGATCGGGTTGCCGACCTGGATGCGACGCTTGTCGATGTCGGGGCCACCGGCGGACCTCACCGCATCGACGATGTCGGACACCGTCACCGCGCCGAAGAGCCGACCGCTCGTGCCGGCCTGGGCCGGCAGGCGAACGGTGAGTCCCTCGAGCTGCGACTTGATCTCGTCGGCGTGGCTGACATCGCGTACGTCGCGGACCTCGCGGGCCTTCTTGATCGAGTCGATCTGCTTCTCAGCACCCCGGGTCCATCGGATCGCGGCGCCGCGAGGCAGCAGGTAGTTGCGGCCGTAGCCGTCCTTGACCTCGACCACGTCACCGGGGCCACCGAGGTCGGAGACTTCCTGCGTCAAGATGAGCTTCATGGCGTTGTCTCCTCTCAGCGCGCGGTGGACGTGTAGGGCAGCAGCGCCATCTCGCGGGCGTTCTTGATCGCCATCGCGACGTCGCGCTGATGCTGCGTGCAGTTGCCGGTCACCCGACGCGCGCGGATCTTGCCGCGGTCGGAGATGAACTTGCGGAGCAAGGTCGTGTCCTTGTAGTCGACGTAGGTGACCTTGTCCTTGCAGAAGGCGCAAACCTTCTTCTTCGGTTTGCGAACGATCGGTTTTGCCATTGTGGTGCTCTCCTTTCAGAGCCCGGCGTGAGCCGGAATGACACGGTCACAGCCGGCATGGGCCTGGCGTGACGCAGTCGGAACCCGGCTGGAGCCGGGATGGGTAGGAGTAACCGG
Organism: uncultured Actinomycetota bacterium; assembly: GCA_963750495.1. Classification (GTDB taxonomy): domain Bacteria; phylum Actinomycetota; class Actinomycetes; order Propionibacteriales; family Nocardioidaceae; genus JANLYC01. The sequence goes on along the minus strand of CAVVQV010000006.1, from coordinate 462,070 downwards.
CCGGAGCCGGAGGGATCAGATCAGAACGGCGGCTCGTCGGAGCCACCGGCCGGGGCGGCCCAGGGGTCGTTCCCGCCTTGGTTGGCCTGCTGCCCGCCACCGACGGGTGCCGAGGTGGCCCATGGGTCGTTGCCGCCCTGGGCACCGCTGGACTGTTGGCTGCTGCTGCTGCCGCCGGAGTAGCTTCCGTCGCCACCGGACCGGCTGGCCCGGGTGACCTTGGCGGTCGCGTTGCGCAGGCTCGGACCCACCTCGTCGACGTCGATCTCGAAGACGGTGCGCTTCTCGCCCTCGCGGGTCTCGAAGCTGCGAGCCTTGAGCCGTCCCTGCACGAGCACGCGCATGCCCCGCTGGAGTGACTCGGCGACATTCTCCGCCGCCTGCCGCCAGACCGCACAGGTCATGAACAGCGTCTCGCCGTCCTTCCACTCGTTCGTCTGCTTGTCGAACGTGCGAGGCGTCGACGCGATGCGGAAGTTGGCGACCGCGGCACCCGAGGGGGTGAAGCGGAGGTCGGGGTCATCGACGAGGTTGCCGATGATGGTGATGGTGGTTTCGCCTGCCATGGGCAAGCCTCCCTAAGAGATCACGGTGGGCCAGTTGACCGAGCGATCAGTTGGCCAATCAATCAGTGGATTTCGGGTCGCATGACCTTCGTGCGCATCACGGACTCGTTGAGACCGAGCTGACGGTCGAGCTCTTTGACCGTAGCGGGTTCTGCCGACAAGGTGACGACGGCGTAGATGCCCTCGTTCTTCTTGTTGACTTCGTAGGCGAGGCGGCGACGGCCCCACACGTCGACGGACTCGACGGTGCCACCGTCTTGCCGGACGAGGTTGAGGTACTGGTCGAGCGACGGCTGGACCGTGCGCTCTTCGAGATCGGGGTCAAGGATGACCATGAGCTCATAGTTACGCATGACTGACATCCACCTCCTGTGGACTCTGCGGTCACGGTCTCTCCGTGACAGGAGGTCACATCGATACGACCGGATGAACAAGTCGCGGCTGATGTGGCGCGACCCGGCGTCTTGCCGGGTCAGCGCTGGCCAGATTATCAGCGCAGCGTCGTACGACGGAAATCGTCATCCACAGTCGCTACTCGGTGGTGATGGCGTCGAGCACGTTGAGGTTGGCGGCCCGCCGCGCCGGCAGGACTGCGGCGAGTACGCCGACCAGCCCTGCGGCCACGAGGAAGATCACGAGCGTCACCCATGGAATCCCCAGGACGTCGAGGCCCTGGTCGGCGATGGCGCGTTGCAGGGCGATTCCGAAGATCAGCCCCATAGCGATGCCCAGAGCCGCCCCCAGCAAGGCGATGGCCACTGCCTCGAGGCGGACCATCTGGCGAAGCTGGCGACGGCTCAGACCGATTGCCCGAAGCAGCCCTACCTCGCGGGTGCGCTCGATCACCGACAGCGCCAGGGTGTTGATGATGCCGAGCACCGCGATCACGATCGCCAGACCCAGGAGCGCGTAGACGATGAACAGGAACTGGTTGACGAAGCTCAGTTGCTCGTCAACGAACTCCTGCGGGTTCTTGAGACTGACCGTGGGCAGGTCTTTCAAGACTTTGTCGATCGAGTTTCTCACCTGGCCGAGGTTCGTCCCGGGTTCCGTGGTGATGAACAGCAGGGAGTCCGCCGGTTTGAGCCCGCCGTTCTCCATCGTGTCGAGGCTCACGATGTACTGCGTCGGCATCGAGTTGGCCACGAAGAGGCCGGCCACCGAGACCTTGAGCGGCTGGTCGTTCTGAAATTTCAGCGTCGCCGTGTCGCCGACCTGCAGGTTGTTGCTGTCAGCGACGTTGGCGTCCACCAGGATCCCGGTGGTCGGGAACCCCGCCTGACCCGCTGTCATGTTGACGTTGAGCGCTTGGCTCAGCTGGCTGGGGTCAGCAGCGCCGATCCAGCTCGACTTGCCGTCCACCTTGCCGGGAGCCTGCCGGAACTGCGCGACGGTGGCGACGCCGTCGATCGGACGGATCTGAGCAGCGATGGCCGGAGAGAAGGGCGTCTGGATCGCGTTGCTCACGACCAACTGCGAGTTCACGGCGGCACTGATGACCTTGTCGAAGCTCGCTTTGGTCGAGGCACCCAGGATCGACATGAGTGCGACCAGGGTGAGCCCGATCATCAGCGCGCTTGCGGTCGCGGCAGTCCGTCGCGGGTTGCGCAACGAGTTCTGGCTGGCCAGCGTGCCGACGGTCCCGAATACCTTGCGGTAGAGCACACCGAGCCCGCGGATCAGGGGGATGCCGAGCACGGGGCTCATCAGAGCGACACCGATCAGGATGACAAGCATGCCGAGACCGACCAGGGCAACCCCCGAGCCCCCCGACCCGGCGAAGCCAAGCACGATCGAGACGACACCGAGGATCGTCAGTCCGAGGCCGCCCACGAAACGCTTGCGCAGCGCCGATTCGGGAAGGGCGACGTCGTCCCGCATGGCAGCGACGGGTGCGATCTTCGAGGCCCGGCGGGCCGGCAGATAGGCCGCGAACATGGTGACGACGAGACCGACCGCGTAACAGATGATGATGGTCCGGAGCTTGAGGGGGAAGTCAGCTCCGGTGAGGTCGAGGCCGAAGGTTGCGAAGAGCGCCCTGATCCCGAGCGCCAGCAGGTAGCCAACACCCAGACCGATCGTCGAACCGATCAGACCCACGCTGAAGGCCTCCAGCAGGACCGACCTGCGTACCTGGCGACGAGATGCGCCCATCGCGCGCAACAGCGCGAGTTCGCGGCTGCGCTGCGCCACCAGGATCGAGAACGTGTTGATGATGAGGAAGGTGCTGACCACCACCGCGACGGCCGCGAACACCAACAAGAAGATGTTGATGAACTTCAGTTGGTCGGCGATGTCGCTCTTGTTCTTCTCTGCATACGGGTCGCCTGCCGTGGCGGTCACGTCGGCCGGCAGGACGCCACCGATCGCTGCCGCTGCCTGCTGCTGTGTGACTCCGTCGGGGATGTTGACCGAGATGCTGGTGAAGACGTCCTTGCCGCCGAAGAAGACGTCGTGCATCGTCTGCTCGTCGAAGACCGACAAGGTGGCACCCACCAAGCCCCCCTCGGATCCGAACTCGACCAGACCGGTGAGCTTGGCCTTGATGGTCGGTGGGTCGACGGGAGTGACGAGCGTGACCGTGTCACCGATCTTGTAGCCCGCCTTGTCGGCCGCGGCCTGGTCGAGTGCGACTTCGCCAGGACCGGCAGGCAAGGCGCCGTCGGCGAGCGTGAGGATCTGGTCACCCGTCAACGACCGCGCCTCGGTGTAGTTGAACGCGAACCCCGGCGGCCCGTTGCCGCCCACGAGCTTGCCGTCGGCCCCGATGACGTACACGCCCTGCATCTGGGCCACGCCGTAGGCCTCCTGGACCTCGGGCAAGGCATTGATGTCGTCGACCACGGAGGCAGGGATCGTCCGGGTGTCCTGCATGGAGTCGAAGTCATTGGCGCCCTGGGGAGCAACCTCGACATCTGAGGTTGTACCGGACACGATCCCGTCGAACGCGCCGCCCAGGGCATCGGTGAAGATGAAAGAGCCGGCGACGAAGGCGACACCGAGCACGATCGCGAACCCGCTGAGCGCGAGTCTGATCTTGCGCGCCATCAGGTTGCGCCAGGTGACCTTCCACATCGGCGATCAGGCTCCCGCGGCGGTGCCGGCAGTCTCGCGAGCGCTCAGCTCACGCATCTTGTCGAGCACGGTGTCCGAGGTCGGCTCGCGGAGCTCATCGACGATCCTGCCGTCGGCCAGGAAGATGACCCGGTCTGTGTATGCCGCTGCGATCGGGTCGTGGGTGACCATGACGACCGTCTGCTGATACTCGTCGACGCTGCGGCGCAGGAAGCCGAGCACCTCCGCTCCCGATGCGGAGTCGAGGTTGCCGGTCGGCTCGTCGGCGAACACGATCTCGGGGCGTGAGGCGAGAGCCCGCGCGCAGGCGACGCGCTGCTGCTGACCGCCGGAGAGCTCATTCGGTCGGTGGCCGAGCCGGTCACCCAGGCCGATGGTGTCGATGACCTGGTCGACCCACGCCTGGTCCGGTGTGCGCCCGGCGATCGAGATGGGCAGCAGGATGTTCTCCTGCGCGGTCAGGGTCGGTACCAGGTTGAAGGCCTGGAAGACGAACCCGATCTTGTCGCGTCGGAGCACTGTGAGGCGCCGGTCGTTCATCCCGGACAGCTCGTCGGTGCCGAGGAAGACCTGTCCGGACGTGGTCGAGTCCAGCGCCGCCATGCAGTGCATGAGCGTCGACTTGCCGGACCCGGACGGTCCCATTACGGCGGTGAACTCGCCGGCGTGGAACTCGACGGAGACGCCGTCGAGCGCGTCGACCTCGGCATCACCTTCGCCGTAGACCTTGCGCAGGTCGACCGCGCGTGCGGCGACGACTGCTGACGACCCCTCTGGCGACCCTGCTGACGACCCTGCTGACGACCCTGCTGACGATCCTGGTGCCGATCCTGGTGCCGAGGCGTCCAGCGACGGCTCCGTGGACGCCGGCGGAGACGACTCGCCTTGCGAGCGATGAGCCGCACTGCTCACGTCTGACATGTTCCCCTTGTCCCCTCGTGACTGTGGTGCCGTTCCCCTGAGTCAGGCACCCGACCGCCCGGGCGTTTCCCTGTCTCGCCCGGACAGCGCCCAGGCTACCGGTTGGGGGAGCCGCGCCGCGATCAGGTTTTTCCCTGATCCTGCCGTCGGAGAACCCGGAGATCGAGAGGCGGAAGTCCCTGATCTCCGGGCGCTCGCGAGGAAGCCCGGCCGCCTCTTCTCCGCATCTTGTCCGGGCTTCGTCCGTGTCGGACAGCGGGCCTAGAGTGGAGGCATGAGCCCGTTGCACATCGGTGGACACGTCGACCAGGCCGACCCGGTCGCTGAGGCGATCGACCGCAAGGCGACGCTCTCGCAGTTCTTCCTGGGCGACCCGCAGAGCTACAAGGGACCGGTCGTGTCATACGCCGACGGCGCCGCCGGGCTCAAGGCCGCCGCCGAGGCTGCGGGCATCGACCTGTACGTCCATGCGCCTTATCCGATCAACGTCGCCTCGACCAACAACCGCATCCGGATCCCCGGGCGCAAGCTGCTGCAACAGCATCTGCACGGCGCTGCCGAGATCGGCGCCAAGGGTGTCATCGTCCACGGCGGTCACGTCCTGGCCGCAGACGACCCCGACGTGGGGTTCGACAACTGGCGCAAGTGCATCGACGGGCTCGAGATGCCCGTCCCGCTGCTGATCGAGAACACCGCCGGCGGTGACAACGCGATGGCCCGTCGCCTCGATCGGATCGACCGGCTGTGGGAGGCCCTGAGCCGGGCCCAGGGTGGCGACAGGGTCGGCTTCTGCCTCGACACCTGCCACGCCCATGCCGGTGGTGAGGAACTCGCCACGGTCGTCGACCGGGTTCGTGCCATCACCGGACGCATCGACCTGGTGCACGCGAACGACTCGCGTGACGAGTTCGACTCCGGTGCTGACCGGCATACCAACTTCGGCTCGGGCCACATTGCCGCCGACGACCTCGCCGCGGTCGTGCGCGGGGCCGGCGCCCCCGTCGTCTGTGAGACTCCCGGCGGTGTCGAGGGTCAGAGCGCCGACATCGCCTGGCTGCGTGAGAACGTCGACTGATTTCAGGTCGAGCCGATCGAGGCCTGGCCGCAGCGGGCCGTCCGGCCCTCGTACGACGTCGGGTAGCGTTGCCCCGCGTGAGCCCGATCGACGTCCGCACGATCAGCGCCGCCGATCACCTCGGTTTCGTCCGCGCCCAACCTCGTGCCAGCTTCCTCCAGACCCCGGCCTGGGGCGAGGTCAAGAGCGAGTGGAAGCGGGAGTCCATCGGCTGGTACGACGGTGACGACCTCATCGGGGTCGGGCTGGTGCTGTATCGCCAGTTGCCCAAGGTTCGCAAGTACCTGGCCTACCTGCCCGAGGGGCCCGTCATCGACTGGGCCGCGGCCGATCTGAGCACCTGGCTGGACCCGATGGTGGCGCACCTGAAGAAGGCGGGCGCCTTCGGCATCCGGATGGGTCCGCCCGTCGTCACCCGCACCTGGTTCGCCGACACAATCAAGAAGGCCATGGCCGACGACACCCATGCCACCTTGGGCGACGTACCTCCCGACGACCGCGACGAGACCGGCGGCGGCGTACGAGAGACGTTGCGTGCCCTGGGATGGCTGCCGCTCTCGTCCGAGGGTGGTTTCGCCGCCGGCCAGCCGCAGTTCGTCTTCCAGATCCCGCTGACGGGTCGCACAGAGGAGGACGTCCTCGCAGGCATGAACCAGCAGTGGCGACGCAACATCAAGAAGGCCGACAAGGCCGGCGTCGTCGTCACGCAGGGATCGGCGAGCGACCTGCCCGCCTTCCACACGCTGTACGCCGAGACAGCCGCGCGCGACCATTTCACGCCACGACCGCTGGCGTACTTCGAGCAGATGTTCCGCGCGATGACGCAGGAGGACGACGACCGGATCCGGTTGTACCTCGCACATCACGAGGGTGACCTCGTCGCGGCGACCACATGGGTCCGCGTCGGCGGCCACACGTGGTACTCCTACGGAGCCTCCTCGACGGCCAAACGCGATGTGCGTGGCTCGAACGCGGTGCAGTGGCGGATGATCCGCGATGCGATCGCAACCGGGGCGGACGTCTACGACCTGCGCGGCATCACCGATACGCTCGACCGGGAGGACCCGCACGTGGGTCTGATCCAGTTCAAAGTCGGAACCGGGGGCCAAGCGGTCGAGTACGTCGGCGAGTGGGATCTACCGCTCAACCGTCTGGTCTACAAGGCCTTCGACCTCTACATGAAGCGGCACTGAGGGACCCATGCCACTGACGCTGTACGTCGACGGACCACGCTGGCGCGACCACCTGCACAGCGTCGCCGAGACTGTCCCGGGCATCGTCCCGGTCGCGAAAGGCAACGGCTACGGGTTCACCGTGGGGCGGCTGGCGCGCAAGGCCGAGTGGCTCGGCGTCGACACGATCGCGGTCGGCACCTACGCGGAGGTGTCCGAGGTCCGACAGCGGTTCGAGGGCGACATCCTGGTGCTCGAACCGTGGCGCCCCTTCCTGCCGGCGCTGACGTACGGCGACCGGGTCATCCACACGGTCGGACGCGCCGACGACCTGGCGGCGCTGGCCGATGTCGACGGGACGCCGCGCATCGTTCTCGAAGCCCTCACGTCGATGCGGCGGTACGGGTTCTCCCTCGACGAGCTCCCGGCGATGGCCGCCGCGGCCCGGGGGGTGCGCGTCGAAGGTCATGCGGCGCACCTCCCACTCGAAGGCGGCCACCGTGACGAGGTCGAGCGGTTGCTGGCCACCGCCCCCACTGCGCGGTGGTACGTGTCTCACCTGTCATCGGCGGAACTGGGCGACCTGCGGCGCAGTCACCCCGACGTGGAGTTCCGCCCCCGCGTCGGTACGTCGCTGTGGCTGGGCGACCGCAAGGCGCTGACCGCCCGCGCCACGGTGCTGGACGCGCACGCGGTCGAGAAGGGTGAGACGGCCGGTTACCGGCAGCGCCCCTTCGCGAAGGCAGGCACGATGCTGGTCGTGTCGGGCGGCACCGCGCACGGGGTCGCGCTGGAGGCTCCGACACCCGCGGCCTCGGCGCGCCAGCGAGCGGTGGCGGTGGCGCGGGGTGGGCTCGAGGCGACGGGCCGGGCCCGGTCGCCCTACGTCGTCAACGGGAAGCAGCTGTGGTTCGTCGAACCGCCCCACATGCAGGCCAGTCTGGTGTTCGTGCCGGCCGGCAAGACCGTGCCGGCGGTGGGCGACGAGGTCGAGGTACGCGTGCGGTTCACCACGACCACGTTCGACGCCGTCATCACCTCCTGACCCCCTCCCCCGAGGCAAACCCCCACTCCGAGCGGCACGTTTGCCTAGTTCACAAGCCAGGTGGCTTGTGAACTAGGCAAACGTGCGGCCAGGACTGGGGATCTGGGTTGGGAAGTTCGGGCTGAGAAGTTCAAGGGGCGTAGATCGGGTCCTGGTCGGGATCGGCCGGACTGGGATCGGCCGGACTGGGATCGGCCGGACTGGGATCGGCGGCGCCTCGGTTCTGGCCGGTGTACCAGTTGAGCCGTTCGGTCAGCGGCGACGGCCCGGGGTCGCGCCAGGGCCGGTCCGCCTCGTCCTCGGCGTCGATCCCCTCGTCCAGCACCCCGCCCAACGGGTCGTCGGACAGACCGTCCATGCGGACCGGGTCATGCCAGGGCAGCAGGATGTCCCGCACCACGACGGCGGCCAGGTAGAGCTCCCCGCCAACCCGGATGAGGATGCCCATCACGTACCACCAGTCGATGTGCCCGGCGGCCACGAAGAAGTCGGCGATGTGCATCCACACCGCGAAGAAGTACAGGATCTCGCACGTCTGCCAGATGATCAGGTCGCGCCACCGCGGACGCGCCAGTGCTGCGAAGGGCAGCAACCACAGCACGTACTGCGGTGAGTAGACCTTGTTGACGAGCAGGAACGCGATGGTCACCAGCAACATCAGCTGCGGGAGCCGCGGCCGTCGCGGAGCCAGCAACGCCAAGGCGGCGATCGCGACACAGCAGGATCCGAAGAAGACCCAGGTCACCAGGTTGATCGTGTGGGCACTGGCGGCGGCGTCCTGGCCGCGCACGATCGAGTTGACCAGCCACAGGGACCCGAAGTCCGGCCCCCGGCTGGAGTTGAACTTCCAGAACCACAGGAACTCCGTCGGCGACCACAGATAGATGGGGAGGTCGACCGCCACCCACGCCACGGCCGCCGCCACGGCCGCCTTGTTGAAGGGCGCCATCTTTCGCTCACGGAAGCACAGCACGAGCAGCGGGCCGAGCAGGAACAGTGGGTACAGCTTCGTCGCCGCCCCGAGCCCGATGAAGATGCCCGCGACCACCGGTCTTCGCGTCGACCAGGCCCACAGCGCACCGGCGACCATGCCGATGGCCAGCACGTCCCAGTTGATCATTGCCGTGAGCGCGAGCACCGGAGCTGCCGCGACGTACATCGCATCCCACGGCCGCCGTCGTTGCGCCGCCACGAGAAGACCCATCGCGATCAGCAGCACGACGAAGAAGCCGACCGCGTTCACGCCCCAGAACACCGCGCTGTCGTACTGCACGTCGAGGTTTCCCGATACCTGTGAGGGCGCTAGCTTCGACACGTCCGGGTCTTTGCCGATGAGGTGTGTGATGGCACCGGTGACGCCCATCCACACGCCGGTGAGCACGGGGTACTCGATCGACAGCTGGTGCTCGTCGGCGCTGGTGGCCGGCTGGGCGACCTCAGGCAGGTCGTCGACCGGGGTGTACGGGAGGATCCCCTCTGCCAGGCCGCGACCGGCGTACAAGTAGCCGATGTCCGAGTAGCACATGTGCGAGAACGCCTTCGGCGTGGCGGCGTCGGACCATTTCGGTACGACGCACGGCGACTTCTGCACCACTCCGAGACCGAAGCAGATCGTCACCACGACCAGGGTCAGTCGTAGCGGCGTCCACCAACCCCGCCCCGCACGCGCGCGTCGACCGATCGGGCCACCCACCCGGCCGGTGGCGGCTCTGGCCAGCGGATCGGCGAGAGTAGGCGCGACGACGTCGTCACTGGTGCGGGTGGTCTGCGCGAACGGCACGGAGCCATCGTGCCTCATGCTCGCGCGCTGCTACGAGAGGACCGGCCACTCAGGCTCGGCCAGACTTCCCCTCACGGTCCGGCGCGCGTCGTCCCACCGGATCTGGTAGGCCCGAACGACGTCGTCGTCGTGGTCGTCGGACACGTTCCGGGCAGACAGGTCGGAGGCCCGGTCGTACTCGTCGTGGTCGGAGCCGTCGTGGTCGGAGCCGTCGTGGTCGGAGCCGTCGTCGTCGGCGGGGCGGTCGTGGTCGGAGCCGTCGTCGTCGGAGCCGTCGTCGGCGGCGGGGCGGTCGTCGTCGGGGGTGGGGGTGGTGCATAGGTCGGGCTCTGGCCCTGCAGCTCGGCCGGCGGCGGGAAGTCCTTGACCGGCTCGCCCTCGAGCGCCGCCGTCATGTACTCCGTCCACGTCTCGGTCGGGTAGTCGGCTCCGAAGAACGTGTCCAGATAGCCATCGAGTGGCTTGGTTCCGTTGCCGCGCGTGAGCGTGACAGCGGTGGACAGCTGCGGGGTGTAGCCGGTGAACCACGACGACACCACGCGCTGATCGCCGTTGGCCTGCGTCGCGGTAGCCGTGCCGGTCTTGCCTGCTGCCGGCCGGCCCAGCGCCGTCGCCCGCTGGCCCGTGCCGTTCTCCACGACCTGCTGCAACGCATACGACACGTTGCTGGCGATCGCTGGTGTGAAGGCGCGGTCGGACTGGTCCTTGTGCTCCATCCGCAGACCGTTTTCGTCGCTGACCTTCTGCAGGATGTACCAGCTGCTGTGCTCGCCGTTGTCGGCGAACGTCGCGTACGCCTCGGCCATCTCGACCGGCCTGATGCTGGCGATCCCCAGCGCGATGCGACCGTTCGCCGTCAGGCCCGGTGACAGCTGCGGACTCTTCGGTATGCCGGCCGTCACGGCCGAGTCGAGGACCTTCTGCGGGCCGTCCGGAATCTTCGTCGTCATGTCGACGTACGCCGTGTTGATCGAGTCCTCGGTCGCCTTGAGCAGATCGACGGTGCCATAGGAGATACCCGAGGGGACACCCGAGCTCTCGCCCTCGTTGCGAACCGTGGAGCCGTCGGGCAACGTCAGCGGTGACGAACCGTTGAAAGTGCTGCGCAGCGTCAGGCCGCTCTCGAGGCCGGCCGCGAGCGCGAAGGGCTTGAACGTCGAACCTGCCGGGCTGGCGGCCGTCGCGAGGTTCACCTGGTCCTGGGGACCCGGGCCGGTGTAGTTCCGTCCACCGATCATCGCCCGCAGGGCGCCGGTCCCCGGTTCGACCGATGCAAGCGCGATGTGGAGCTGGTTCTTGCCCTTGGGGCGGATGACCTTGACAGCATGCTGGGCCGCGAGCTGGTCTTGCCAGTCCAGCGTCGTCACGACGCGCAGTCCGCCGCCGTTGATCTCTTCCTCACTGAAGTCCGCCGCCAGAAGCTCGTTCTGGACGAGGTTGAGCAAGTAGCCCTTCTGCCCGCCGTACTTGCTCACCTGTCGGATCTCCGGGAACTTCGGCAGGTGCTTCTCGAACTTCTGTCCCTGGGCGCTGTCGAGGTTGCCCATCGACACCATGCCGCTGAGGACGTAGCGGTACCGGTCCAGCAATGCCTGCCGAGCCGCCTTGCCCTGCTCCGGGTCGAGCGCGTTGGGGGAGTTCAGCACAGACGCCAGGACGGCACTCTCGGGGACGGTGAGGTCCTTCGCATCCTTTGCGAAGTAGGCCTTGGAGGCAGCTTGGACGCCGTACGCGCCGCGCCCGAAGTAGATCGTGTTGAGATACCCCTCCAGGATCTGGTCCTTGCTCAGCGTGTTCTGGACCTTGACCGCGAGGAAGGCTTCCTTGATCTTGCGTTTCCAGGTGCGTTCCTGCGAGAGGTACAGGATCTTCACGTACTGCTGGGTGATCGTCGACGCACCCTGGGTGCTGCTCCCCGAGTGCAGGTTGCTCCACGCGGCGCGCAGGATCCCGCGGGGATCCAGACCCTTGTTGGTCTCGAACGACCTGTCCTCCGCCGACATGGCGGCGTCCTGCAGTGACCGCGGCATCTCGCTCAGCGGGATGCTGTCGCGGTTCTGCAACGCGAACTGGCCCAGCACGTGCTTACCGTCGGAGTAGTACACCGTGGTCGTCTGGGCCTGGAAGGTCGCGTTGGGGTTGGGGATGTCGATCATCTTGTAGGTGATGTAGACCGCGATCGCGAGCACCACGAAACCCGAGAAGGCCGCGATCGAGCCCCACTTGGCGGTCTTCTTCGCGATGTGGCGGACCTTCGGCCAGCCCTGCAGGTCACGGGCCCGGACCCTGCCCTTCTTGCCGCTGCCGAAGGGCTTGCCACCATTCCCACCATTCCCACCATTCCTACCCTTGGCGCTCCCGGCTGGACCGGTCGCTTTGCGCCCGGCAGAGCCGGTCGTCTTGCCTGCGGATGCGCGGCGCGAGCCGGGTCGGGCGGCCCGACGGCCGGGGCCACTCGCGGGTGGTTGTGTGTCGCTCACAGGCTTCTTCCAGGTTGTGATCAGGTGCGTGTCGCCTGCTGATCGGATCGGTGCTCAGGTCAAGGATGACGGGCGGTGCGTCATTGCGCAGCCCCGGCCGTCGTGTCACGGCTCAGTCGTCGTCCTCGACGGTCCGTTGCCGGCGCGGAGGCTTGCGAGGTACGCCGTCGCCAACAACGTACGACTCCACCAGATGGTTCCACCCACAGCTGCGGCAGACCTCGAGGACGTAGATCCGGATCTCGCCGTGCTCGTGCGCCATGGCCTCGATCTCGGTGCGCGACTTGATCCGCCCCGAGTACTGGCCGAGCTCGTCGCCGAAGACGTAGGACAAGTGCGCCAGTTCGGGCTTCTTGCACACGGGGCAGGGCACCGGAGCCGGCTCCCCGTGGTGCTTGGCCGCCCGCAGCGTGTAGGGATCGGCGTCGCAGACGTCCTCCGTCGCCACTCCACCCCCCCGGAACAGGGTCGCCAACGTGGCTCGCCGCTGCAGCGAGTAGTCGATGACTGAGCGTTGTGACCACATGGTGCCTTCGAGGGTACGAGATGTCAGGGCGTTGATTCCAACTGCCATGGCGCGCACGACACTGCTCCCTGATTTCTGCGTAGTAGCGTAACGATGTATCATGTCGATACGTGGTTCCGATAGGTGTGACCGAGACGTCGTACCCAACGGACCAAAGACTAGCTGTCAGGAGCAGGACGTGGCCAAGCGCGGTGACGCTCTCGAGCTCGCGGTCCTCGGACTGCTGCACGAGGCACCGATGCACGGCTACGAGCTGCGCAAACGGGTCAACGGCCTGTTCGGCTGGGGGCGCGTGCTGTCCTACGGTTCGCTGTACCCCTGCTTGAAGCAGATGCTGCGTGACGGCCTCATCACCGAGGACACCACGCACCTCGAGACGACAGCCGAGTTGCCGGTCCGAGGCGGCCGGCGCGGCAAGATCGTCTACAAGCTCACCGCCGACGGCAAGGACCGCTTCGCGGCACTGGTCTCCGCCGCCGGCCCGAGCGCGTGGGAGGACGACAACTTCGGCGTCCACTTCGCGTTCTTCGGCTCCACAACGGCCGAGACCCGCATCCGCATCCTCGAGGGTCGACGCAGCCGGCTCGAGGAGCGACTCGACGGAGTGCGTACGTCGCTGGCGCGCTCACGTGAGCGGGTCGACGCCTACACGTTGGAGCTTCAGCGACACGGGCTCGAGTCCGCTGAGCGCGAAGTGCGCTGGCTTACCGAGCTCATCGACTCCGAGCGGGTCTCAGGGACACCGACGTCGCTGAAGGTGCCTGCCGACCGAGTCGACGTATACGACAACACCACCACCAGCACCGACGGAACCCCGTCCGGTGTCGACAACCGGGAATGAGGAGAGCCGAATGGCTTCGGTCCGTGTAGCCATCGTTGGCGTAGGCAACTGCGCCACGTCACTGATCCAGGGCGTTCACTACTACCAGGACGCCGACCCGTCAGGGAGCGTTCCCGGGCTGATGCATGTGCAGTTCGGTGAATATCACGTCCGCGACGTCGAGTTCGTCGCCGCCTTCGACGTCGACGCCAAGAAGGTCGGCTTCGATCTGGCGGACGCCACGACGGCGAGCGAGAACAACACGATCAAGATCTGCGACGTGCCGCCCACGGGCATCACGGTCCAGCGCGGTCACACGCTTGACGGCCTCGGCAAGTACTACCGCGAGACCATCGACGAGAGCGACAGCGAGCCCGTCGACATCGTCGCGGTGCTCAAGGAGACCCAGGCCGACGTGCTCGTGTCCTACCTTCCGGTGGGTTCTGAGGACGCTGACAAGTTCTACGCACAGTGCGCGATCGACGCCGGTGTCGCGTTCGTGAACGCGCTGCCCGTTTTCATCGCCTCAGACCCGGTCTGGGCGAAGAAGTTCGAGGACGCCGGAGTGCCGATCATCGGCGACGACATCAAGTCGCAGGTCGGTGCCACCATCACCCACCGCGTGCTGGCCAAGCTCTTCCAGGACCGCGGCGTCGTGCTCGACCGCACGTACCAGCTCAACGTCGGCGGCAACATGGACTTCAAGAACATGTTGGAGCGCGAGCGGTTGGAGTCGAAGAAGGTCTCCAAAACCCAGGCGGTCACGTCCAACATCGACCACGACCTGGGCGCCAAGAACGTCCACATCGGTCCCTCGGACTACGTCCAGTGGCTCGACGACCGGAAGTGGGCCTACGTCCGCCTCGAGGGTCGCGCCTTCGGCAACGTGCCGCTGAACATGGAGTACAAGCTCGAGGTCTGGGACTCCCCCAACTCGGCCGGCATCATCATCGACGCGATCCGCGCCGCCAAGATCGCCAAGGACCGCGGCATCGGTGGCGCGCTGCTGGCCGCGTCGTCCTACCTGATGAAGTCCCCGCCGGTGCAGCGCCCCGACGACGAGGGTCGCGCCTCGGTCGAGGCGTTCATCCGCGGCGAGGTGGAGCGCTGAGCACCGCCGTTTCCTGAATCAGTCAAGGCCCCGTCTGTCCCGGCAGGCGGGGTCTTGTCATGTCCGGAGGCGGGAGACCAGGCCCACCGTGTTTCCTTCGGAGTCGGTGATGAAAGCCATCCACTCCTGCGTACCGGCAGGCCCGAGGGCGTCGTCCTCGTGGGTGAAGATGACCTGTGGCTCGCTCACGATCGCCACCCCGCGATCTCGCAGGGACTTGACCGTGGCCTGCACGTCCTCGACCCCGAGATAGATCACCGCCGGTGGAGCACCCGTCTCGAGCAGCAGCCGTACCCCGTCGAGGTCGAAGAACAGCAGTCCGGGTGGGTCGAACCGGCCGGCGGGCGGCGTCTGCAGCAGCTCGCTGTAGAAGGCGGCGGCGCGATCGAGATCATCAGCGTGCTGGGCAACCTGTACGAGTTGCATCACTACCTCGTCTCCTGGGCGTTGGTGCTCCCGTCAGGATGCTATACATGGCCCGTGACACGGCGGGGCGACCCGATGAGCTCCCTCGACGGTCTCATCACACGACTGCGTGCAGCCGGTTGCGTCTTCGCCGAGCGGGAGGCAGCGCTGATCGCCGCCACGTTCGGAGCGGGGCCGGCGCGCGAACGAGCCGTGCAACGGCGCGCAGCCGGTGAGCCGCTGGAGTATGTCGTCGGCGCCGCCGACTTCGCCGGCGTCACCGTGTCGATCGGAGCGCCCGCGTTCATCCCCCGGGCCAGGGCCGTCGCCCTCATCGACGCCGCTGCCCGCTACGTCCCACGCCAGGACCGCGGCACCGTCGCTGTCGACCTCGGCTGTGGAAGTGGGGCGATCGCCGCCTCACTCGCCCGACGGCACCCCGACTGGACCGTGCATGCCACCGAGCTCGATCCGGCGGCCGCCGGCTGGGCCGAGCGCAACGCCGCTGTCTTCGGCTTCACCGTCCATGTCGGCTCCTGGTTCGACGCCCTGCCCCCGGACCTGCGGGGCCGGGTCGACGTCGTGCTGGCCCACCTCCCGTACGTGCCGAGCAACGAGATCGTCCTGCTGCCCCGCGACTTCCGTGACCACGAGCCGCGCCACACCGTCGATGGCGGCGCGGACGGTCTCGATCCCCTGCGAGCGGTCTGCACCCACAGCCTGACGTGGCTCTCGCCCACCGGGCTGCTGCTCACCCAGGTTGCCTGGAACCAGGTCGAGACCGCCGTCGCGGTTGCCGCTGCGGCCGGCCTCACCGCCGAGGCCACGCCCATGCCCGACGGCGCCGACGAGGACGCAACCGTCCTCGCCGTCCGTCCCGACTGTGACCGCGGACCGGCCTGATGCGGTTCACGGCGGCGCTGCGGCATCTGCTGACCAGGCGGCGTTTCCGGCAGCTGTTCGCCGTCCGCGTGACCAGCCAGGCTTCCGACGGCGTGTTCCAGGTGGCGCTGGCGTCGTACGTCCTCTTCTCACCGGAGCGTCAACCGGACGCGGCCTCGATCGCCGGGGCGCTGGCCGCCGTGCTGCTGCCGTTCAGCCTGCTCGGTCCGTTCGCGGGTGTCTTCCTGGACCGGTGGAGCCGACGCCAGGTGCTGCTCGTCGCCAACCTGGTACGCCTCGTACCCGTGATCGCCGTCGCGGCGCTGGTTGCCGCCGACCTCGACGGGCCGGCGCTGTACGTGATGATCCTCATCGCGTTCAGCATCAACCGGTTCTTCCTCGCTGCGCTGTCGGCAGCCCTGCCGCACGTGGTGGGACGAGACGAGCTCGTGCTGGCGAACTCCATCACCCCCACCAGCGGAACCATCGCGTTCATGCTCGGTCTCGGGGCCGCCTCGGGATTCCGTGCCCTCACGCCGGGCAACGTGGACACGCTGGTCGTGCTGATCGCGGCGCTGGGCTACCTGACCGCGGCGCTGCTGGCGCTACGGCTGCCGAGACCCCTGCTCGGACCGTACTTCGACGCGTCCATGAGCGACGTCAAGAAGCAGCTTCGGCACGTGGTGAGCGGGCTACGGGCCGGCATCCGACACCTCCAGGACCGCCCCGCGGCCGCCCACGCCCTGGCTGTGATCGCCATGCACCGCTTCTGCTACGGCCTGTCGACGGTTGCCACGATCCTGCTCTACCGCAACTACTTCAACGACCCCGCGGACACCGACGCCGGGTTGGCCGGCCTCTCGATCGCGATCCTGGTCTCGGGGATCGGGTTCCTGCTGGCGGCTGTCCTCACGCCGGCCGCGTCGGCGCAGCTGACGCCGCCACGGTGGATCGTCGTGTTGCTGGTGGCCGGCGCCGTGATCGAGGTGTTCCCGGGCGGTCTGTACACCGTGCCGGCCCTGCTGGTGGCCGCCTTGGTCCTGGGGCTCTCCGCCCAAGGCGTCAAGATCTGCGTCGACACGATCGTGCAGACGACGGTCGAGGACGCTTACCGCGGCCGGGTCTTCTCCTTGTATGACGTCCTCTTCAACGTGGTGTTCGTCGCGGCCGCCGCGGTCGGGATCCTCATCGTGCCGACCAGCGGCAAGTCGTATGTCGCGCTGGGCCTCATCGCCGCTGGTTACGCCGTCACGGCGATCGCCTACGCCCGCACCAGGGCTGTCCGCCACCCAGAGGCGATCACCTCGGCAGCCCTCGACGAGGTCCCCGACTGAGACCGAGCTCGCGCGATCAGGTCGGGGAGCGCGTGGCCCACCAGGCGAGCAGCTCCTCGCGCGCTCGGTCCTCGCCGAGCGGCCCCTCGTCCATCCGACGCTCGAGCAGGAACCGGTAGGCCTCCCCGACCGCCGGCCCGGGCGCGATGTCGAGCACGGCCATGATCTGCTGGCCGTCCAGGTCCGGGCGCATGGAGGCCAGCTCCTCCTCCTCGGTGAGCCGCTCGATCCGTTTCTCGAGGTCGTCATACGTACGAGCCAGACGCGCGGCCTTGCGCTGGTTGCGCGTCGTGCAATCGGCCCGCGTGAGGATGTGCAGGCGGTCGAGGAGCGGTCCGGCGTCGCGCACGTATCGACGGACGGCCGCGTCGGTCCACTCACCGCCGCCATAACCGTGGAACCGCAGGTGCAGCTCGACCAGCCGCGCCACGTCGTTGACCTCGGTGCCCGCGAAGCGCAACGCGCGCATACGCTTCGCTGCCATCTTGGCGCCCACGACGTCGTGGTGGTGGAAGGTCACCGTGCCGTCGTCGCTGAAGCGTCGCGTACGCGGCTTGCCGATGTCGTGCAGGAGCGCAGCCAGGCGCGTCACCAGATCGGGGCCCCCGTCGTCGAGGCGGCCCTCCAGTGCGATGGCCTGGTCGAGAACGGTCAAAGAGTGCTCGTAGACATTCTTGTGCCGATGATGCTCGTCGCCCTCGAGCCGAAGAGCTGGGAGCTCGGGCAGGACGCGGTCGGCCAGACCGGTCTCGACGAGGAGCATGAGACCCAGGCGTGGCCGCGGGGCGAGGACCAACTTGACGAGCTCGTCGCGGATCCGCTCGGCCGACACGATCTCGAGCCGATCTCCCATGTCGCGCATCGCCACCACGATGTCCGGCGACACGGAGAAACCGAGCTGCGCGACGAACCGGGCCGCGCGCATCATCCGCAGCGGGTCGTCGTCGAAGGACTCCTCCGGCGTACTCGGTGTGCGCAGGAGCCCGGCCGCGAGGTCGCGCATTCCCCCGAACGGGTCGACGAAGCGACCGTCCGGGAGCGACAGCGCCATCGCGTTGACCGTGAAGTCCCGGCGGACCAGGTCCGCCTCGAGGCTGTCCCCGAAGGCCACCGCGGGCTTGCGGGAAGCCGGGTCGTACGCGTCGGACCGGTAGGTGGTGATCTCGAGCTCGTCCTGTCCGACCCGGGCACCGATCGTGCCGAAGTCGCGACCCATGTCCCACATCGCATCGACCCAGCCACGCAGGCAGTCCTCGATCTCGTCCGGGCTCGCGGAGGTGGTGAAGTCCAGGTCGTTCGAGCTGCGTTGCAACAGCAGGTCACGAACCGGTCCGCCGACGAGCGCGAGCGTGTGTCCCGCCGCCATGAAGCGCTCGGCAAGGGGAACCACCACCGGGTGGGCGGCTACGAGCGCCTGCAGCGTCACCAACTGCAGGTCAGTGGTCGCCGCGCTGGACGTCGACGAGGTGGCGGCGGGGCCGCCTGCGGAGGGATCGGACACGATGCCCCACTGTATGAGGCGAACCCTGCTGATGGCGCCACCGGTTAGCATCAGGGCCATGCTCTGGGTCATCCGCGTGCCACGCGAAGTCTGCCGGGGATGACCCTCCCCCACTCCCGACGCGTCCGCCATCGCCGCGCCGGTCGCCGCTGGCTCGCGGTGACGGCCGGCGCCGCCGTGATCCTGGGCGCGCTGACGTCCGCCGCTGCGAGCGGCGCCTTCGGTATGCCCAGCGAGGCCAAGACCGCCGGCGCCGCTGCTGCCCCCGGGTCAACCGCGGACCTCAGCGCAGCGGCCCCGGGCCGCGACCGGATCTCGCGTACGCCGGCCGTGGCCGCCAGGTCGGTGCATCGACGCAGCACCCCGCTGGAGCGGACGACGGGCCTGACCGTCTCGTTGGACAAGATCAAGCCGACCTCGCTGGCACCACACAAGGATCTCGTCCTCGAGGGTGTGGTGACCAACACCGGAACCAGGGCCTGGCGCGACGCCCAGGTCTATCTCGACATCGAGAGCCAGCCGGCGACCAGCCGAGCGGCCCTCGATGCCTTCCGGCTGAACACCGAGGACTTCGGCACGCGCATCATCGACTTCGGCCGCTTCGACGAGATCGGCAGGCTCAGGCCGGGCACGACGACGCGGTACACGCTGTCGATCCCCTACGGGAAGCTCCCGATCAGTCGCGACCCCGGGGTCTACCACGTGGGCGCCACGGTGATCGCCGGCGACCGGGACGGCACCCGCTCGCCCGTCGCCCGGGTCGACACGGTGATCCCCCTGTTGCCCGACGCGTCCAGCGGCCCGGTCATCCCCACCGGCATCGTCACGCTGATTCCGCTGACGGCGGCGATCCCCCGTCAGGCGGACGGGACGTTCCTCGATGAGAGCCTCGCCCAGCTCATCTCGATCGGCGGCCAGCTGCACAACCTCCTCGACTTCATCGCTGCCGCCCCTCCCAGCACCCTCGAGGTCGTCCTGGATCCGGCCCTGCGGCAGGCGATCGAGGACATGGCCGACGGCTACCACGTGCGCAGCCTGGCGCAGGTCTCCGCGGGACAGCCGGGTGTGGCCGGTGCCGGCCAGGCCGATGCCAAACGGTGGCTCACCGAGCTCGACGCGGCGGTCCGCAACCAGGATGTGGTGTTCATGGCGTGGGGCAGCCCGGACGCGAGCGCGCTCGGTGCCCACGCGCTCCCGGGCGTCGTCGACGCTGCGGTCCGGGCGAGTCACCGCTACGCGACCCAGCAGCGGATCACCCCTACAGTCGCCAGCTGGCCGTACGCCGGTGCGAGCACCCGGCGCGGCCTCGCGGTCTCCTCCCGCGCCGGCGCACCCCTGCGGATCATCTCCCAACGCAGCCTGACCACCCTGCGTGGCGACCCCGGGCCGAGCTACCCGCCCACGCAGGTGCTCGTGCCTACGGCCGTCGGCCAGGTGACAGCGTTGGTGACGCGGACAGACATCGCCGGGACCAGAATCGGGCCCGAGCTCAGCGGTCCGCAGTTCCTGCGGGACATCGTCGCCGAGGCCACCGTGCGCTCGCTCGACCATGAGGTCAGAGCCATCTCCGTGATCGCCGTCCCCTTCGGTTGGGACCCTGGCATCACGACCACGAGCGGCGAGCTGGCCAAGGCCTACGGCTTCCCGACGGTGCTGCCGGAGACCGCGTCCAGTGCGGCGCAGCAGACGGCTGTGCCGTACGCCGGAGGGGTGGCGATGCCGAAGGCGGTCATCCCGCTCCCCACCGAGCTGTTGAGCGCCATCAAAGCGCTGCGCGACAAGGGCCGCATCTTCACCGACCTGGTCAACGACGAGAACAGCGCCGGGCCGCGGTTCGACCAGGTGCTGGCGGCGTCCGGGACGTCACTGTGGCGCGATGACCTGCCGGCTCGGGTCGCTGTCACCGACCGAGCTACCGAGGAGTCGGTCAGGAACACCGCCAAGGTGACGGTGACGGGTCCGACGTTCGTTGCTTTGTCGAGTGCGACCGGTCGCTTCCCCCTCACGGTGACCAACGGGTTGTCCGTACCCGTGACCGTGGAAGTGGTGGCCCGTGCGGAGAACCCGGCCGTCACCGTCGACGCCATCTCACCGCTCACGCTCGACCCGGGTCAGCGACGCGACATCGAGGCCACGGCCCGGTCCGACGGCTCCGGCCTCACCGGCGTCCGGGTGCGACTGACCACCACGAGCCACCGCCCCGTCGGTCAACCGTGGACGTTCGATGTCCGGTCGACGCAGATCGGGGTCGCGATCTGGGTGGTCATGGGTATCGGCGCAGCCATCCTGTTCGGCGCGGCCGCCCGGCGCATCGTGATGCGCGTTCGTGGCGGTCGGCTCACCCCCCGCGGAGAGCAGCGACCGTGACGTCTCCGCCTCCGACTCCCGAACCGGCCTCCGAAGAGACCGGTCGGAGCGTGCTCTCCGCCAGCGGGGTGATGGCCGTCGGCACCTTGTTCTCCCGCCTGACCGGCTTCGTCCGCGCCACGTTGCTGGCGGCCGCCATCGGCATGGCCGTCCATGCGGAGGCCTTCAACGTCGCGAACACGATTCCGAACAGCCTCTACATCCTGGTGGCCGGCGGGGTCTTCAACACCGTGCTCGTGCCACAGCTGGTCCGGGCCATCAAGGGCGATGCGGACGGAGGCGACGCCTACGCGAACCGCATCATCACGCTGGGCGCCGTGGTCCTGGCCGGAGTCACTGCAGTGCTGGTGCTCATAGCACCGTTCTTCCTGCGTGTCGTCGTCGACAGCAAGTTCTTCACCGACCCGGCGCTGGCGGCTGAGCGGGAGTCGCTCATCGACTTCGCGCGCTGGTGTCTGCCGCAGATCTTCTTCTACGGGATGTTCGTGCTGATCGGACAGATCCTGAATGCCCGGGGCCGGTTCGGTCCGATGATGTGGGCGCCGATCGCCAACAACGTCTTGTCGATCGGCGTCATCGTCACCTACCTGGTGGCCTACTCCGGCGAACCGGCGACGGGCGGCTTCTCGACCTCCCAGGAGCTGCTGCTCGGGCTCGGTTCGACGCTCGGCATCGTCGTCCAGACCGTCATCTTGATCCCGTACCTGAAAGCCAGCGGTTTCACGATCAGGCCGCGCCTGGACTTCCGGGGCACCGGTCTCGGCCACACGCTGCGGCTGGGCATGTGGACGGTCGGTTTCGTGATTGTCAACCAGCTGGCGTTCTATGTGATGGTCCACCTGGCGACGTCGGGTCCGACGGACATCACCAACGGGGTGTCGCCGTCCAGCGGGTTCACGGTCTACTCCAACGCGTTCCTGTTCACCCAGGTGCCGCACTCGATCGTGACCGTCTCACTCGCCACCGCAACGATGCCGTTGATATCCCGGCTCGCCGCGGACGGGCGGCTCGGAGACGTGGCCGCCGAGATGGTCTCGACGCTGCGGCTGGTACTGGCCGTCATCGTCCCCTTCGGGGTAGCCCTGCTGGTGCTCGGTCCGTCGCTGGCGACCGTGCTCTTCAGCTGGGGAGCCTCCACGGGTGACACGGGCCCCTTGGGCAACACGTTGATCGCGTTCGCTCCCGGCATGCTCATGTTCAGCGTGCACTACGTCGTGCTCCGCGGCTTCTACGCCATCGAGGACACCCGCACGCCCTTCTTCATCCAGTGCCTGATCTCACTCACGAACATCTCGGTCGCGATCGGCCTCACATCGGTGGTCGCCCCCGAGCATGTCGCCCCTGCGTTGGCCATCGCCTACGGCGCGTCGTACACCGTGGGGTCCGTAGTCTCGCTCAGCGTCCTGGCGAGGCGACTGGACGGCATCGACCGGCGGCAGCTGCTCGCGTTCGTCGGCAGGGTTGCCGCAGCCGCCGTGCCCGCGGCCTTGGTGGCAGCGGCAGCGCTGGTCGGTCTGGGCCAGGCCGGGCTCGACGTGGCGAGCAAGACGGACTCGTTGGTGCTCATCGCGATCGGAGCGCTGCTGGGACTCGTGGTGTATCTGGCCGCAGCGCGAGCACTCCACATCACGGAGATCGCACGCGTCGTGGGGTTGATCACCCGACGTGGACGGGCACCTCGCGGCCGACGCCGCGCCTGAGCGCAGGAAGCGTGGTGCTGAGAGACGTCGCCGGGGTGGCATGCCCGGAGATGGCGGTAGCCGCCGGGGGGACCGCCTACGATAAGACAGGGCGTCACGGCGGTCCGGTTCCGGCCGGCCACCGGCACGTACGGCAGGAATCGAGACGAGGCAGGAGGACCGTGGGAGCACATCTGGTCGAACCCGGCAGTGTGCTCGCGGATCGTTACGTCATCGAGGACCTGCTCGCCGTCGAGGGCGACTCTCACTCCTGGCGTGCCCGCGACAAGATCCTGGCCCGCTCGGTGGTCCTGCAGATCCTGCCGTCCAGCTCGCCATACGCCGCCGATCTCGTCGCCGCCGCCAAGCGGGCCTCCCGGGTCGCCGACACCCGCATCCTGCAGGTGCTCGACGCAGTCGATGACGGCGAGCTCACCTACATCGTCCGCGAATGGGCCACCGGCCAGTCGCTCAACGTCCTGCTGAACGACGGACCGCTGCCCGCACGCCGGACGACCTGGCTCATGCGCGAGGTCGCCGCCGCAATGTCCAACGCCCACCGGATGGGACTCGAGCACCGCCGGCTCGCTCCCGACACCGTCGTGATCACCAAGTCCAGCGGTATCAAGCTGATCGGGCTCGGAACGTTCGCGGCCCTGCGCGCCAGTCCCGGCGAAGACGTCGACCCCCAGCGGCAGGACACCACCGACATCGGCCGGCTGCTGTACGCCTGCCTGACGGCTCGGTGGCCAGGTGGCAAGCTCGCCGGTCTGCCGGCCGCACCGACGGAGCACGGCCGCTTGCTACGGCCGCGTCAGGTCCGGGCTGGGGTGCCACGGACGCTCGACGTGGTCTGCGACCGCATCCTCGGCGATCCGCCGCGCTACGGCGAGCCGATCACGTCGGTGGACGAGATCAAGGAGAGCCTCAGCCAGATCCTCTCCGAAGAGGGCTTCACCGGGGTGGGCAACATCGGCACCGTCGGGCTTTCTGCCCCGACCAACCCCACCGCCGTGGTGGCGTTGGAACCTCCACCCGCGCTGCTTCCGCGCGACGACGGCGGCCCCACGACGGGCGACCAGCCGAGCTACGTCGTCGAGCCTCCTCTCGAACCACGCTCGACGCTCGGCCGTACCGTGCTCTGGACGAGCGTCGCCGTACTCGTGCTCGGCGCGATGCTGTTGGCCTTCCTCGTCGGCTCCCACGGCGGGGGAAGCCCGTCGTCGGACAACACCCCGACCAGCTCCGGAGGCACAGCGGCTGCCTCCGCCCAGCCCATCGCGATCGTCGGTGGCCAGGACTTCGACCCCCCGCCGGAGGGCTCCGGCGACGAGAACCCCAGCGAGGTGCCCCTGGCCTTCGACGGCAATGCCGCGACGTCCTGGGAGACGCTGACGTACTTCGACCCGCTGTCGGCGGTCAAGCCCGGCGTGGGGCTCATCCTCGACCTCGGGAAGTCGCAGGACGTCTCACGGGTCGAGGTCCGGCTGGTCGGCGAACCGACAGATCTCGAGCTCCGAGCTGCACCGGGTGACGCCACGTCGGCACCGACCGGCTCGGTCGACGACTACCAGGTCGTCCAGTCCGTGACGGGCGCCGGCACGAAGGCGACGTTGAACCTCGACAAGCCGGTCAAGACGCAGTTCCTGCTGGTGTGGCTCACCAACCTCCCGGAGGAGAAACCCGGTTCCTGGAAGGGCCGTATCTCCGAGATCAAGGTCTTCGGGTGATCTCGGGCGGTCCGCCGAGCACGTCGGACGGGTCCGACGAAGCCGACCGCGCCGACGACGTCGACCTCCTCGCCGCCCACGTCGCCGGTGACCCCGACGCGTTCAGCGAGCTGGTACGCCGCCATCGGGACCGCCTGTGGGCGGTGGCGTTGCGCACCACCGGCGACCGCGAGGACGCGGCAGACGCCCTGCAGGACGGCCTCGTGTCTGCGTTCCGGCGGGCGGAGACCTTCCGCGGTGACGCCCAGGTCACCACCTGGCTGCACCGGATCGTCGTCAACGCCTGCCTGGACCGGATGCGCCGCCGCAAGACGCGGCCGACGGTACCGCTGCCCGAGGACGAGGACCGTGCGGCCGAGCTCGCGCTCGAGCCTGGTGACGATCCGGCCGAGGTGAGCGAGCGGCGTGCCGATGTACTGGCGGCGCTCGCACAGCTTCCCGACGAGCAGCGCGCTGCCCTTGTTCTCATCGACATGGAGGGTTACTCGGTCGATGACGCCGCGGCCCTGCTCGGCTGCGCCCCCGGCACCGTCAAGAGCCGCTGCTCGCGCGGTCGCGCGCGGCTGGTGCCGCTGCTGACGCAGTACCGGCGTGACCACGTGGAGGAGATCGCTGCACCTGACGGATCGGACGGATCGGACGCCGCAAGGTCACGGAACCGTCACGACCCGACACGCGTCCAATTCGGTGTCCCCACAGGGACGCCCACCCCAGCCTCGGCGGATCCCCCGTCCGCCGAGCCCCCCAGGCACGGAGGCACCACCTCGTGAACGCCAGTCGGCACCCGTCGATCGACCAGATCGCGGACCTCGACGCCGGATTGCTGCCGGCGGCCGAGTCGAGCCTGCTGACCGCGCACCTGGACGAGTGCGCGTCCTGCCGTGAGGTCCTGACCGGGCTGGCCGAGGTCGAAGCGCTGCTGGCCCACAGCAGCCAGCAGGCCCTGCCCATCCCCGCCGACGTCGCCTCGGCGATCGACGCTGCCCTCGACCGCGCACGTGCCGAGGATGCGGCCGGTGTCGTTTCGCTGGCTGAGCACCGAACTGCCTCCGAGGCCGGCTCCGGAACCGACCCGGCCCGCCGCCGTCCCGCTCGGTTGTTGCTCGGAACCGCAGCGGCGGTCGCAGTCTTCGCCGTCGGAGGCGCTGTGGTCGACCAGCTCGGACTGCTCAGCGGTTCCGAGTCGGACTCGACGGCGGCGCAGGTCGCGGATCAGGAGCGGGGCGGCAACGCAGGCTCGGGTTCGAACGGCCTCAACCCGGAAGCGGACAGCAGCAAGGGCGCAGACAACCAGTCGCTACAGGTCCCGCGTTCGGCCGCTCCCACCCTGGACCGGAACAACGCTGCGGCCTACGCCGCCGGGCTCGACGCCGCAGCCGTGCCCGTGGCGAAGCCGCCCGCCGACTGCACCCCCACCAACGACGAAGCCTTCGTCTCGGGAGGAAGGACCACCGAGTCGCTCGTGTCGTTCGAAGGAAGTCGCGCGGTGCTGAGGCTCGACCAGCAGCACCGGGAATTCACGGTCTATGCGTGCCCGGGGCCCGAACGCGTCTTGTACCAGTCGTCGTACTGATCGACATACCGGAGATATCCCTCGCCGCTGGGTCGGGCGACTCTGTCGTACCGTCCCGTGGTCCCCATGCGTCACGGCCCCGGTGGCGACACGTGAGCGCGCCCGGTGAAGGGAATGATCAGCACCTAAGATCGGTTGACATGTCAGCGTGGCCGACCGGCTGCGCGCCACACGCAACGAAAGCAGGAGCAGGTGTCGACCGACGTTCGTAACGTCATCATCATCGGATCCGGACCGGCCGGCTACACCGCGGCGATCTATGCCGCGCGGGCCGACCTCAAACCGCTGGTCTTCGAAGGGTCCGTCACCGCCGGTGGTGCCCTGATGAACACCACCGATGTCGAGAACTTCCCCGGCTTCCCGGACGGCATCATGGGTCCGGCCCTGATGGACGACCTGCGCAAGCAGGCCGAGAAGTTCGGCGCCGAGCTCATCCCGGACGACATCACCGGTGTCGATCTGACCGGAGACGTGAAGATCGTCCGGGACACCGCCGGAAACGCGCATCACGCGAAGACCGTGATCCTCGCGATGGGCTCGGGCTACCGCAAGCTCGGTCTGCCGAACGAGGACTCCCTGTCCGGCCACGGCGTGAGCTGGTGCGCGACCTGTGATGGCTTCTTCTTCCGCGACCAGCACATCGCTGTCGTGGGCGGCGGCGACTCAGCCGTCGAGGAAGCGACCTTCCTGACCCGTTTCGCGTCGAAGGTCACGATGATCCACCGGCGTGATGAGCTCCGGGCCAGCAAGATCATGGCTGCTCGCGCGCTCTCCAACGACAAGATCGAGTTCGCCTGGAACAGCGAGGTCGCCGAGATCCTGGGCGACGGGCAGCTCGAGGGCGTCACCCTCAACGACACCAAGACCGGTCAGACCCGCACGATCGACGCCACCGGCCTGTTCATCGCGATCGGCCACGACCCGCGCTCCGAGCTCGTCCGAGGTCAGGTCGACCTCGACGACGACGGGTACGTCCTGGTCGACGGTCGTACGACGAAGACCAACCTCGACGGCGTGTTCGCCTGCGGTGACCTCGTCGACCACGTCTACCGGCAGGCCGTCACCGCGGCCGGCACAGGTTGCGCCGCAGCCCTCGACGCCGAGCGCTTCCTGACCGCTTTGTCGGACGTGTGAGCTAGTTTTCCACCAGAGCTTCCCATCCCACCCACCGAGAAACCGACGCAGGAGTATTGATGAGCAACCTTCCCGTAGTGACCGACGGCGACTTCCAGGCCACCGTGCTGCAGTCCGACAAGCCCGTGCTGGTCGACTTCTGGGCCGAGTGGTGTGGACCCTGCCGCCAGGTGGGACCGGTCCTCGACGAGATCGCCCGTGAGCACGGCGACAAGATGAACTTCGTCAAGATGAACGTCGATGAGAACCCCGTTACGCCCGCCAGCTACCGCGTCACCGGTATCCCGGCCCTGAACGTCTACCAGGGTGGCGAGCTGGTCAAGTCCATCGTCGGCGCCCAGCCGAAGGCGGCCCTGCTCAACCACCTCTCCGAGTACATCGAGGCCTGATCCCTCCGCTTCACCGCGTTGCCTAGTTCACAAGCCAGCTGGCTTGTGAACTAGGCAAATTCGCGTTGGGGACTCCGTATTTGCCGTGTTGACTCAGGGGACCGGCCACGGTCCCGGTGGGTTGAGGCGCGGTGCGACACCTACAGCGCCGGGCTTCTTCTCCGGCCGGATCGCGCCCAGCCAGCGTTCGAGCGCCACCTCGACCTCACCGCGCCAGGTCAGCACGCTGCGCAGGTCGAGTCGGAGCCGGGGGTACCGCGGATGCGGGTGCACGGTCTTGAACCCGACGGCCGTGAGGAAGGCAGCGGGCATCACACAGGTGTGCTCGTCGCCGTGCGCGTCGGCGAACGCCTCGATCGCCCGCACGCCCCGGCGACCCATCAAGTCCTTCACGACCGACTGGATCAACACCCGGCCAAGACCCGCAGCCGCGAAGTCGGGAAGGATCCGCGCCGTCATGAGCAGGACTGCGTCCTCGCTCACCGTGCTGCCACCGACCGGGCTGGTCATCGCGACGTACGCCGGCGGGGCATACAACGCGAACCCGGCCACCACGTCGTCGACGTAGAGCAGCTGGCCGCACGCGCCCCACTCCAACAGGGTGGCCGAGATCCAGTCATCCTTCAGCGCAGGCTCGGGCAGCCGGGTGCCGGCCTCCCAGAACGCGCACGAACGGCACGGGTCCGGCAGGTCTTCGACATTGTCGAGGGTGATCGACACGAGTTTGCGTCCCACCACGCACCTCCTCCGGCTGACACTCCTGCTCGCGCAGCCGACCTGCGCGGTCGGCAACACGTCTCATCCTCCATGCTAGTGCCCGCGGGACCACGCGGTGTCGAGACAGAATGGGTGGTCATGGCAGACACGGACAGCACCCGGGACGAACGCGCATTGCCGCGGCACACCCGGCTGGACGCGTACGTCGACCGCTACGCCGTCCGCACCCATGCGATGAAGGCCTCGGAGATCCGGGCGCTCTTCGCGGTGGCCAGCCGCCCCGAGGTCGTCTCCCTCGCCGGCGGTATGCCGAACATCTCCGGGCTACCCCTCGACGCCGTCGCGGCCACGATCGGAGACCTCGTCCGCGACTCGGGGACCTCGGCCATGCAGTACGGGTCCGGCCAAGGCGACCCGCAGCTGCGCGAGCAGATCTGCGAGGTGATGGCCGTCGAAGGCATCGGTGCCCATCCCGATGACGTCGTCATCACCGTGGGCAGCCAGCAGGCCGTCGATCTCGTCACCCGCGTCTTCTGCGATCCGGGCGACGTGGTGCTCTGCGAGGCCCCGAGCTACGTCGGCGCGCTCGGCGTCTTCAGCGCCTACGAGTGCGACGTCGTCCACGTCGAGATGGACGACGACGGACTGGTGCCGACGGCGCTCGAGCAGGCGATCGTAGCGGTCGCGGCTGCCGGCAAGCGAGCCAAGTTCCTCTACACGATCCCGACCTTCCACAACCCTGCCGGTGTCACCTTGTCGACAAAGCGACGAGTCGAGATACTCGAGATCTGTCGCCGCCATGACCTGCTGGTGCTCGAAGACAACCCCTACGGACTGCTGGGGTTCGACGGCGAGCCGATGCGGGCGCTCCGAGCAGACGACCCCGGCCAGGTGGTCTACCTCGGCTCGTTCTCGAAGACGTTCGCTCCCGGCTTCCGGGTCGGCTGGGCGGTGGCGCCCCATGCCGTACGCGAGAAGCTCGTGCTCGCGCAGGAGTCGGCCACGCTGTGTCCGCCGACGTTCAGCCAGCGCGCCATCTCGGCGTACCTGGCCGGGCACGACTGGCGCAGCCAGATCAAGGACTTCAACGAGATGTACCGCGAACGCCGCGACGCCATGCTCGGGGTGCTCGAGGAGCAGCTCGGCGGTCGGGCCACCTGGACCCACCCGGCGGGTGGCTTCTACGTCTGGTTGACGTTGGCCGACGGGCTGGACGCCAAGGCGATGCTCCCGCGGGCCGTGACGGCTCGCGTCGCGTACGTCCCCGGCACCGCCTTCTACGCCGACGGTTTCGGCAGCCGCTGCATGCGGCTCAGCTTCTGCTACCCCACTCCGGAGCAGATCCACGAGGGCGTACGCCGGCTCGCCGGCGTCATCGATGCCGAGCAGGAGCTCCGTCAGACGTTCGGGGCCACGGCACAGCTGCGAGCGGGCGGCTACGACGGACCACAATCGGACCTGAGCTGAGGTGCTGCCGTGACGACATCAGGAACCTTCCCGCCGGACGTGCAGGGCGTCGCCCACGACCAGTCGAGCCAGTCGAGCCACCGCCGCGTGGTGATCCTCGCGGGCGGGCTCTCACACGAGCGGGACGTCTCCTTGCGTTCCGGCCGGCGGATTGCCGAAGCCGTCGCCGCGGCGGGGGTCGAGGCCAGCGTCCGCGATGTCGACGCCGAACTGATGAGCTGGTTGCGCCGCGAGAAGCCCGACTGCGTGATCCCACTGCTGCACGGGGAGGCCGGTGAGGACGGCGCGCTCCGTGAGGTGCTCGAACTCGCGGCGATCCCGTACGTCGGTTCGACCCCTGCCGCAGCGCGAGCCGCTTTCGACAAGTCGATCGCCAAGCAGGTGGTCTCCGGTGTCGGGATACGAACGCCGGCATCGGTCTCGCTCCCGGCAGACACCTTCCGCGAGGTCGGTGCGGCAGCAGTGATGGACGCCTTGATCGAGCGGCTGGGGTTGCCACTGTTCGTCAAGCCCGCCAAAGGGGGTTCGGCCCTCGGCTGCAGTCGCGTCGAGTCGCCGGGTGAGCTCCCCAACGCGATGGTGACCTGTTTTTCCTACGGCCCCACCGCCCTGGTCGAGCACTGCGTGCGCGGCGTCGAGGTCACCGTGCCGGTGTTCGAGCGCGGTGGCTCCGACGCCGAGGCGCGGGCCTTGCCGGCCGTGGAGATCCGACCTGATGGCGATGTCTACGACTACAGCGCCCGCTACACGGCCGGCGCCACCGAGTTCGTCGTGCCGGCGACTCTCGACGCCGCCGCCGCCAGCGAGTGCGCGCGCGTCGCCGAGTTGGCACACACGAGCCTGGGGCTGCGCGACCTGTCCCGCTCCGACCTCATCGTCGACGACGAGGGCGTCGTCTGGTTCCTCGAGGCCAACGTCGCTCCCGGCATGACCGAGACGTCACTCGTGCCCCTTTCGGTGGAATCGGCCGGGCTGGACCTCGGGGGCCTGTTCGCGGAGCTGGTCGAGCGCGCGGTCAGCCGCTGACGTGTCGCTCGGTCACGGGCTCCGACCGAGTCGGGTCGGCTCCGTCCCCCCGTCCGTCGGCAGTCACTCGCACGCCCGTGATACCGGTTGAACCGCGCAGCACCCAGGTCAGGTAACCCGCCGCCGCGATCATGACCGCAGCGCTGATCAGGTAGATCTCCCGATAGCTGATCAGGCTGACCAGCAAGGCACCGGCGGCGATCGACACAGCTTGCGGCATCCCCAGCACGACGTCGGAGGCGGCCGAGACCCGGCCCATCAGCCGGTTCGGCGTACGACGCTGGAGCAGCGTGGTGAACGCCACGATGAACACGGTCAGGGCATAACCCAGCACGACCACGCCGATGAAGATCACCGACAGCAAGATCGAGACGGCACAGATCGCCAGTCCGAGCCCAAACAGCGTCAGGCTCAGACTGATGGCAGTGATCTCTCCAAAGCGCCTGACCAGGGCCGATGACATCAGTCCGCCGGCGATCGCGCCGACACCCTGGACCGACACCACCACCCCCACGTAGCCGGCCGGCTTGTCGAAGGCGTCCACCATGGCGAACACGGCCGACTCCATGAAGCCCACGACGAGGAGCGACACCCCTACGGCGATCATCGTGTGCAGGAGGACAGCGTCGTCGCGGATGTGCCGAACGCCCGCGAGAACCTCGTCCCGGAACGGGTTGTGCTCGCGCACGGGGTCGTCCTCGTGCACCTTGAGCAGCAAGATCACCACGGCAGCGACCACGAAGGTCGCCGCGTCGACGAGCGCGACAGCACCGCCCCCCAGCCAGGTGAAGAGGCCGGCCCCGGCCAACGGCCCCACGAGCCGCAGCGCCTCCTTGCTCGTTGACAACGACGCGTTCGCGTCCACCAGCAGGTGTTCGGGGAGCATCTCCTTGAGGAGGCCGTTGAGTCCTGCGGGCAGCACGATGAACGAGATGCCGTACAACACACTGACGGCGTAGACGATCCACACGTCGCCCCGGTCGTGCACCAGAAGCAGCGGCAGGACTGCCGCCGCCGAGGCGAGGTTTCCCCACCACAGCAACGTACGTCGTCGGAGCCGGTCGATCACCATGCCGAACAGTGGCGCGAAC
The DNA here is from genome assembly GCA_963750495.1 of uncultured Actinomycetota bacterium. Classification (GTDB taxonomy): domain Bacteria; phylum Actinomycetota; class Actinomycetes; order Propionibacteriales; family Nocardioidaceae; genus JANLYC01. Next base: position 430,204 of record CAVVQV010000006.1, on the reverse strand, counting down.
AGGGCCGGGGCGGCGAGGAAGAAGAACGTCAGTCCGGCAGCACCATTGCTCCCGGTGAGCTCCTTGACCCAGATGGCGAGCACGATCAACATCAGGGAGTCGCCGACCATGCTCGCCAGCAGTCCGGTGAAGAGCAGCCGGAACCCGGGCTGCCCGAAGGCGGCCTTCATCGGGAGTCGGCAGAAGGTCCGGGCTGCCAGGGGCCGTGCGGTACCAACCACGCCAGCATCGACATGAGGCGAGCGTCGGCGGGCCGGTTGGCGGGGTCCTGTCGCTCCACCGCCTTGGTCAGGAAGAGCTCCTGGACCTGGTCGCCGATCTCCCGTGCCTCCTCAGCCGTCAACCACAGCTGGGACTGGTTCACCGACATCGCCGCCCGCCAGGCCGCCGACTCCCGCTCGGCGTTCGCGAGCGCGGCCCGCAACCGTTGCAGCTCACGCTCGATCGCGACGTCCTGCAACGAGGCGGCGGCGGTGCCGTCCTCGGCGTCATCGCCCCAGCTCAAGGACTCTGCGACCGCCTTCCACGGCCGCCGGCGACCCGGCCCGTCGGTCGCCTGCCGGACGAAGCCATGTTCAGCCAGCTTGCGCAGGTGCCACGAGACGTTGGCGGGGGTCTGTCCCAGCGCACCGGCGGCATCGCTCGCAGTCATGGCGCCGTGGGTGACGAGCAGCTCCAGGACGTCCATCCGGACCGGATGAGCGAGCGCCTTCATGTCGGCCGCGGTCGTGACCCTCCGTCGGGTAATGGCCATGTATCGAAGGTAAACTTTCGAAACAAGTCTTGCAATAGCTTGGAGGGGTCGAACCTGCTCAGTGCCAGAATCCCGGGGTCATGACGAGGGGCGCAGAAGGCGCCGCGATCACGGAGCCACCCGGCGCAGACTGGACGGCAGCACGAAGAGCAGCTATGTCGACAAAACGCTATGTCGTTGAATCGCTGTCCGGATCCATCAGTCCGAGGATGCGTTGCAGGTCGTCCAGCGACGCGAACTCGACCGTGATCTTGCCCTTGCTGCGGCCCAGCGAAACCTTGCACCGCGTCTCGAACCGTTGACCGAGCCGGTCCGCGATCTCCGCGAGCCCCGGTGCCGAGACACGCTGCCGTGACGACGGCGTCCTGGGCCGGCCCTCGCCCACGGCCACCAGCTCCTCGAGCGCCCGTACCGAGATGCCTTCGGCCACGACCCGTCCCGCGAGGGTGTCCTGGCGCGCGGAGTCCGGGACAGCGAGGAGGGCTCGAGCATGACCGGCCGACAAGATGCCGGCGGCCACTCGACGCTGGACCGGGGCGGACAGCTTGAGGAGGCGGAGGGTGTTGGAGATCTGTGGGCGGGAGCGTCCGATCCGCGCCGCGAGCTCGTCATGGGTACAACCGAAGTCATCGAGCATCTGTTGGTAGGCAGCCGCCTCTTCGAGTGGGTTGAGCTGGGCCCGGTGGAGGTTCTCGAGCAAGGCGTCTCGGAGCAGGTCGTCATCACGAGTCTCGCGGACGATGGCCGGGATCGCGTCGAGCCCCGCGTCCTGCACGGCACGCCAACGCCGTTCGCCCATGATCAGCTCGTAGCGATCCTCACCCAGCGGGCGCACCACGATGGGCTGCAGCAGGCCGACCTCTCGGATCGAGTGCACGAGCTCAGCCATCGCCTCCTCGTCGAACACCGATCGCGGCTGACGTGGGTTGGGGCTGATGCTGGTCGGCGCGAGTTCGGCAAAGTACGCCCCGGCCGGCATCACACCGGTCACGACATCGATCGTGTCGACGTCGCTCGACGATCCGTTGGTCGTGGAGTGCTGCGCCTCACCCTCCTGCGTACGGCTGGCGGCGGTAGGGATCAGCGATCCCAGTCCGCGGCCCAGACCGCGCCGCGGCGTGCTCATGCGGTGCCTTCCCGGTGCTCGTGGGTGTCGTCGATCTGGTGTGCCAGCTCGGCGGCCGCCTCGAGATAAGACAGCGCGCCTGCCGAGCCGGGATCGTAGGTCAGGACTGTCTGTCCGTAGCTCGGCGCCTCGGAGATCCGTACCGACCGCGGGATGGCTGTCTTGAGGACGACCTCGGGGAAGTGGTGCCTGACTTCGTCGGCCACGCCGGCCGCCAACCGGGTCCGCGCGTCGTACATGGTGAGCATGATGGCGCCGACGCGCAACCGCGGGTTGAGGTGTTCGCGGATCTGCTCGATCGTGTGGAGCAGCTGGCTGAGGCCTTCGAGCGCGTAGTACTCGCACTGGATCGGAATCAGCATCTCTTGGCCGGCGGTGAGCGCGTTGACCGTCAGCAGTCCCAGGGACGGCGGACAGTCGATCAGCACGAAGTCGTACGGGGCCTCGACCTCGGCACTCTCGCTGAGATGGGCGTCGAGAGCCTTGCGGAGACGCGTCTCCCGCGCGACGAGGGAGACGAGTTCGATCTCGGCTCCGGCCAGATCGATCGTGGCCGGGACGACGAACAAGCCGGCGATGTCGGGGCACTCGACGATGACCTCATCCATGGGCATCCCCTCGACCAGCACCTGGTACGTGCCGGGCGTCCCGCCGCCGTGCTCGACGGCCAGCGCGGTGGAGGCGTTCCCCTGAGGATCGAGGTCGATGACGAGAACCTTCAGACCGTGCTGCGCCAGTGCCGCTGCCACGTTGACGGTGGTGGTGGTCTTGCCGACGCCACCCTTCTGATTCGCGACCACCATGACGCGGGTGGTGTCGGGGCGCGGGAGCCGGCGACGCAACGGGCGGCCAGTGGCGACCGCAATACTGTGCTCCGTCGCCCACGCCAGGGGGGTCGAGGTGTCGCCCGCCGGGTGGTCATCGACGACAAGATCGGCCGCGGTCGGTACTGGGGGCGCCATCGCGGACACCGTGGTTTCACGTGAAACCGACGCTTCGGGTGGCGCCACCGGGGTCGACGCGGTTTCACGTGAAACGTCGCGCACTGCGGTGCCGTCGAGCGCGACCGTCGGCGCGGCAAGCACTGGGGCGAGATGACGCGCCGACCCAGTGGACGGGACCGGGGCAATGACAGCGTCGTCCGGCTCGGCGAGCGGGCTCGCGTCTTCACCATCGAACGAAATGGAGTGGTCGACCGGCGGGGGTGCGAGGGCGGGCAGCTGGCGACGCTCGTCACCCGTCGTCGCCTCCGCCGGCCACCCGAGGCCGGGTGCTGTCGTCGGCGGCGGTGCGGGCCACCCCAGGTGTGGCGTCACGTTCACGATTTCTTGGTCCTCCCGATCAGTGGCGACTCTATCCGAACCACCCGCGTCGGCCCGTCAGCCCCGGCCGGATACTCATCAACTCGTGCCGACGTGATCCGTCGCTCGCGCAGCTGTGCCTCGACGGCGGCCAGTTCGGCCGCCGCGGACGACCCCTTGAGGGCGAGGACCAGCCCACCGGGACGACACAGCGGAAGGCACCATCGCAGCAGCTTCTCCAGGGGCGCGACCGCGCGCGACGTCACCACGTCGAACATGCCGAACATGCCGTCCTGCTCCTCGGCCCGGCCGCGCACCACCTCGACCGTGGTCAGCCCCAGGGCGGCCACGGCCTCCGTGAGAAACGTCGTTCGGCGCAGCAGTGGCTCGATGAGCGTGACGCGCAGATCCGGTCGCGCCAGGGCGAGCACGAGACCTGGCAGTCCCGCGCCCGAGCCCACGTCGGCCACCCGCGAACCCTGCGGGAAGGCCGGGGCGGCTGCCGCACAGTTGCGGATGTGTCGGTCCCACAGCCGGGGGACCTCGCGGGGGCCGATGAGGCCGCGCTCGGTGCCAACCGATGCCAACATGTCGACATAGCGATAGATGGCTCTATCACCAGGGAAGGTAGTCGCCACCCACGCAGGATCGGCCGGACGAGGAGCTACCTGCGGAGTTGGCGAGGCCTGCGGTGTTTCACGTGAAACAGCGTCCACGTCAACCCGCGTTCAGGACGCCGGCATGACGACGACGCAGCGCGTCGGCTCGACCCCTTCGGACTCACTCCGCAGCCCCGCAGCCGCCACGGCATCGTGCACGACCTTGCGCTCGAACGGCGTCATCGGTGCCAGCTTGACGGCCTCGCCACTCTGCTTGACATCGTCCGCGGCTTCCTCCGCCAGCAGCTCCAGGTTCTTGCGCAGGTCCGCCCGGAACCCACCGATGTCGAGCATCAGTCGGGACCGCTCGCCGGTCTCGCGGTAGACGGCGAGCCTGGTGAGCTCCTGCAGCGACTCGAGCACTTCGCCGTTCGCACCGACGAGGGCGTTCAGGTCGGCCCCCACGATCGACACCGCGGCGCGATCTCCTTCGACATCCATGTCGAGGTCGCCGTCGAGATCAGCGATGTCGAGCAGCTCCTCGAGATAGTCGGCCGCGATATCGCCCTCGGCCTCGAGCTCCTTGATGCGGTCCTTGCCGCCGGACTCGCCGTCGCTGGCTTCGACGTCAGCGTTGTCAGCCGACCGCTCGTCGGCATCGACCGGCTGGTCGGGAGTATCGGACTCCGTCGTGATGTCGGGCGCTTCGCTCATGATGTCTCTTTCGTCGAGGAGTGGAGGGGGAACCGGGCGACCACAGGGCGACCTACTTGCGCTTGCGTTTGCGCTTGCTCCGGGACTTCTTCTGGGGTTGTACGCGTGCCGGCGGTGGCGGCGGGGCCGGGTCGGTGGCTACGGCCGTACCCGGCACCGTGTCCGTGCTCTCGCTGGTTCCGTGATGCCGGTGGGCGTCGCGGAGCCGCTTGGCTTCGAAGGCCGGCGTACCCGGCGTCGGGTTGTTGCGGATCACGTAGAACTGCTGGCCCATCGTCCAGATGTTCGAGGTCGTCCAGTAGAGGAGCACGCCGATCGGGAACGCTATACCGCCGACGGCGAAGACCACCGGCAAGACGTAGAGCAGGATCTTCTGCTGCTGGGCGTACTGTCCGGTGAGCGCGGACTCCGGCATGTTCTTGCGCATCAGCTGCCGCTGCGTCGTGAACGTCGTGATCGTCATCAAGATGACCAGCGTCATCGTGAGGATCTTGGTCGACGCCGAGCCACCGGAGCTGGTGAACGAGTTGGAGATCTGGACGCCGAAGATCTGACCGTCCGCCAGCGTCCGCGCCAACCTGTTCGTCATGAAGCCGATGCCATCACCGTCCGACGCCTTGTTCAGGGTCCGGAACAGCGACAGGAAGATCGGCATCTGCAGCAGCAGTGGCAGGCACGAGGCCAGCGGGTTGGTCCCCGTGTCCTTGTAGAGCTTCATCGTCTCCTGGGTGAGACGCTCCCGGTCGTGCCCGTACTTCTTCTGCAGCTCCTTGACCTTCGGCTGCAGCAGCTGCAGGTTGCGGCTGTTCTTGATCTGCTTGACGAACAACGGGATCAGCGCGGTACGGATCACAACCGTCAGGCAGATGATCGACAACGTCCACGACCAGCCCTCGCTGGCGCCGAGGACGTCGTGGAAGAGCCCGTGGAAGAAGCGCAGGATGCCGGAGGTCAGGTAATACAGCGGCGTCATGATCGTGTGGCCGATGTTCACCAGAAAACTGATCACGAAAGCTCCTGTGTCTCCATGCTCTGTCCGGTCGAGCGAGCTGCTCGCCAGGTGAAACGTGTAGGTACGGGGTCGTAACCACCGGCCGCCCACGGGTGACAGCGCGCCACACGCCGACCGCCCAGCCAGCTGCCCTTGAGGGCGCCGTGCCGCTGCACTGCCTCGAGGGCGTACGCCGAGCAGGACGGGTGGTAGCGGCAGACCTGGCCGTACAAGGGGCTGATGAGCAGCCGATATGCCCGGAGGAAGCCGATCAGCAGGAACTTCATCGCCTGCCATCCTTGACCTTCGCCAGGCAGCGATCAAGGTCGGCGCCGAGGTCGGCGTAGGCGGCGCCCGCCGCAGCCGGGTTGGCCCGGATGACGTAGACGTGCCCTGAGGGCAGGACCGACAACCGATCACGCACGAGGTGCCGCAGCCGCCGCTTCACCGCGGATCGCACGACAGCTGTGCCTACGCTCTTGCTCACCACGAAGCCGATCTGAGCCGGGATCGCAACTCCGGGCTCGGCACGGTCCAGCACGTGCACGACCAGGAGGCGTGTCCCTGCTCGCCGTCCCGACCGTGCGGCGCGCTGGAAGTCGTCGGCACGACGAAGCCGATGGACGGCAGGGAGCACGCGAGGCTCACCGGGGCGAAGGCAGAGGTCAGATCAGGCTGCGAGACGGCTACGGCCCTTGCGCCGACGGCTCGCCAAGATGGCGCGGCCGGCGCGGGTCCGCATCCGCAGGCGGAAGCCGTGGGTCTTGCTCCGGCGGCGGTTGTTGGGCTGGAACGTGCGCTTGCTCATGGAGGACTACTCCCGGGTCGGATGTGCTGGACAGTCAACAGGCGTCGGCCGGCACTACTCATGGACGAACGGTTCGACAACACCGCTCATCCACAGGTATTTGTCGATAAAGCACTGAGTCTCTTTGTCAGTAGCCTTGTCGTTCCTGCGGACATGCGGCACCCATCGACGCCGTAGCCGACCAACCAACGGTACGCGGAGACGATGATGGGGGTCAAACCGAGCTGTGGACGACGCCGACCTCCAGCACCCCTTACCCACAAGCAGTTTTCCTCGACACGCCGACGGAACCGTACGACACTCCGCGGAAGTGACCGGTGACAACCATCAACCTGTGGATGACGGGTTGAAACCCGAGCCGCGTTGTTGTTAGTTTCCGGCACAGCGTTTCCCTTAGTTTCCCTCCGGTTTCCCCCGCCATGGCTGCCCTCGGCGTCGCGCATCACCCGCATCTGCGGGACCTGTCGACGGTGGCACGGCGCCCCCGGGTTCACTCCGGGTGACCACCATGATGACCCGCAAAACTCAGCAAAAAGACGTGTGCACAGCCTGTGGACAACAATGTGGACGCACGACTGACCAGCCACTTCGAGACCCCTCGAACGGCCTGGGCTTCTGTCGAGCGTCCCCTTCAGCGTCGAGCCTGCCGAGCCACTGATCTGTGAGGGGACCCTGCCGATGACCGAGGTCGTTGACCTTGCCCATGCCTGGAAGAAGCTCGTTGACGAGCTACCCGCCAGCCACCGCGCCTGGCTATCGGCTTCCCAGCCGGTCACGCTGCACGAGAACACCGCGATCGTCGCTGTTCCTGACGACTTCACCCGCAGCCAGCTCGAGACCCGACTCCGTCCCCGTCTCGAGGACGCCTTGAGCCGCTCCCTGGGTCAGCCGGTCCGGTTGGCGGTGACGGTCGACCCGACGCTGGGCGACACCGAGCCGCTCTCGACTGCGCTCGAGCCAGACTTCGACTCCCCGGAGGCCATCGCGCCCGTCCTGGCCGCGCAAGCTCCTGGGATCGCGCAGCCCGTAGCCGCCGGACCGGGTCCCGGTAACGCGCAGGCAGCCGGCAACGTCCGCGACACGCGTCTCAACCCGAAGTACATCTTCGAGACCTTCGTGATCGGCTCGTCCAACCGCTTCGCGCACGCCGCGGCCGTCGCCGTCGCGGAGGCGCCGGGCAAGGCCTACAACCCGCTGCTCATCTACGGCGACTCCGGCCTGGGCAAGACCCACCTGTTGCACGCGATAGGTCACTACGTGCGCAGCCTCTTCACCGGCGCACGGGTGCGGTACGTCAGCAGCGAAGAGTTCACCAACGACTTCATCAACGCGATCCGCGACGACCGGGCCGCCGGCTTCCAGCGCCGCTATCGAGACGTCGACGTGCTGCTCATCGACGACATCCAGTTCCTCGAGGGCAAGATCCAGACGCAGGAGGAGTTCTTCCACACCTTCAACACCCTGCACAACGCCAACAAGCAGATCGTGATCACGTCCGACCGTCCACCGAAGCGGCTCGAGGCGCTCGAGGACCGGCTCCGCAACCGGTTCGAGTGGGGCCTCATCACCGACGTCCAGCCTCCCGACCTCGAGACCAGGATCGCGATCCTCCGCAAGAAGGCCGCGACCGAACGCCTTACGGCACCACCGGACGTGCTGGAGTTCATCGCCAGCAAGATCCAGACCAACATTCGCGAGCTCGAGGGCGCCCTGATCCGGGTCACCGCCTTCGCCAGCCTGAACCGCCAGCCGGTCGACCTGACCCTGGCCGAGATCGTCCTCAAGGACCTGATCCCCGAGGGCGGTGAGCCCGAGATCACGGCAGCGGTCATCATCGCCCAGACCGCGGCGTACTTCGGGTTGTCGATCGACGACCTGTGCGGAACGAGCCGTAGCCGCGTCCTGGTGACGGCGCGACAGATCGCGATGTACCTCTGCCGCGAGCTCACCGACCTGTCCCTGCCCAAGATCGGACAGCAGTTCGGCGGCCGTGACCACACCACGGTCATGCACGCCGACCGCAAGATCCGCCAGCTGATGGCCGAGCGGCGCAGTGTCTACAACCAGGTGCGCGAGCTGACCAACCGGATCAAGCAGCAGGCTCGCCAGCAGTGAGGATGTCGGTGAGGTGTCGGTGAGGTGTCGGTGAAGTCCCGATGAGGCATGGTATGTCGGTCCGGTCGCCCGCTGCGACGGCTCCGCACAACCTGGGGACAAGCCTGTGGACCGAGGGGCACAACCGCGACCGAGGTTGTGGACGCCTGTGGACGCCCGCGAATGACACCGATGTACGTCCACTGCCGGATGCGATGACGGGACTCCCGTCCACAGGTCAGCACCGCCAGGATTTACGCTCTGACCAGCGCCTTCAGCGGTTGTCCACAGTGTCCACCGGTGCTACGCCCATGACGGGAGAGTTACATGTATGACCCCTCCTCCAAAGGGTTACGGCCGGCCGGGTGGGGAAAACTTGTCATCTCTTCCCCCCAACAGTCCCCAAGCACTCTCCGGCATGGCAGGATTCAACCCCACCCCGCGCTGGTCGACCTGTCGGTTCGAACCGGCGCACGGGGTTCCATCACGTCCCGTACACGTCCCGGACGCGGCGAAGCCGACCGCTTCGACCACGTTGTCGAGGTAGGAGGCAACGCACCGTGAAGTTCCGCGTCGACCGAGATGTCCTCGCCGAGGCCGTCGCCTGGACCGCTCGCTCGATTCCCACGCGTCCCGGCACGTTGCCGCAGCTCTCGGGCATCCTGGTCCGGACCACCCAGTCGGGCCTGTCCCTGAGCGGGTTCGACTACGAGACGTCGGCGCAGGTCACGATCCCGGCTGACGTCGCCGACGAGGGCGAGGTGCTGGTCTCGGGTCGACTGTTGGCCGACATCGCCCGTGCGCTGCCGGCCAAGCCGGTCGATGTGTCCCTGGACGGGGCCAAGCTGGCGGTCACCTGCGGCAGCTCGCGGTTCAGCCTGCAGACGATGCCGGTCGAGGACTATCCGGCCCTGCCCGAGATGCCCGAAGTGGCCGGCACCGTCGACGCCGAGACGTTCGCGGCTGCCGTCGCCCAGGCCGTCACGGCCGCCGGCCGTGACGACATGCTGCCGGTCCTCACCGGGGTCAAGCTCGAGATCGACGGTTCGACGTTGTCACTGCTGGCGACCGACCGGTTCCGCCTCAGCCTGCGCGAGCTGGAGTGGACTCCGACCCAGTCCGACCTGAGCGTGAGTGCACTCGTACCGGCGCGCGTCCTGTCCGACACCGCCAAGTCCCTGGCCGCCGGCACCCAGCTCACGATCGCGTTGTCCACCTCAGGCGGCGAGGGACTCATCGGCTTCGAGTCCGAGGCCGGCGGTGGTCACCGGCGTACGACGACGCGGCTGATCGAGGGCGCGTTCCCCAACGTGCGACAGCTGTTCCCCAGCACCGCCGACATCACGGCGCAGGTCGACGTCGCAGCACTGATCGACTCGGTCAAGCGGGTGTCGCTGGTCGCCGGGCGCAACACGCCCATCCGGCTCGGCTTCGCTGACGGCGTGGTCACGCTCGAGGCGGGCAACGGCGAGGAGGCGCAGGCCTCGGAGTCACTCGAAGCCACGCTCACCGGCGAGGACATCTCCATCGGGTTCAACCCGTCGTACCTGCTCGACGGCCTCGGCGCCATCGGCGGATCGCACGTCCACGTGCTGATGACTCAACCGGCCCGGCCGGCGGCCTTTGCCAGCCTGGCCGGACCCGAGGCCCAACCCGACCTGGCCTTCCGGTACCTGCTGATGCCGCTGCGCATGCAGGGTTGACGCGAGAGAGACTGGACGCAGCACGGATCTCCGGATCCCTCCGACCCCTAGTCTCGGCACGGCCCTCGCCCTGCCCCGAAAGGATGTACGCATGGACATCGGACTCATCGGACTGGGCAAGATGGGCGGCAACATGCGTGAGCGGTTGCGCCGGGGCGGACACACCGTCGTCGGTTACGACCGCAACCCCGACATCAGCGACGCGGGCAGCCTGCAAGAGCTCGTCGACGCGCTGGGCGCCCCCAAGGTCGTGTGGGTCATGGTCCCGTCGGGTGATCCCACCCGCGAGACGGTGCGGCAGCTCGGCGAGCTCCTCGATGACGGTGATGTGGTCGTCGACGGCGGCAACTCACGCTGGACCGACGACAAGGTGCACGCCGACCTGCTCGCCGCCAAGGGCGTCGGCTTCGTCGACTGCGGCGTCTCGGGCGGCGTGTGGGGACTCGACAACGGCTACGCCCTGATGTGCGGAGGCGACGCCGAGCACGTGGCCAAGGTGCAGCCGGTCTTCGACACCCTCAAACCCGAAGGTGACTACGGCTTCGTCCACGCAGGCCCGGTCGGCGCCGGGCACTTCTCCAAGATGGTTCACAACGGGATCGAGTACGGCCTCATGCAGGCCTACGCCGAGGGTTACGAGCTGCTCCAGAAGGCCGAGATCTGCGAGAACGTCCCCGCGGTCTTCGCCTCCTGGCGTGAAGGAACGGTGATCCGCTCCTGGCTGCTCGACCTCCTCGTTGCCGCGCTCGATGAGGACGAGGGGCTCGCTCAGATCGCCGGGTACGCCGAGGACTCCGGTGAAGGCCGTTGGACGATCGAGGCGGCCATCGACCACGCCGTGCCGATGCATGCGATCACGGCCGCGCTGTACACCCGGTTCCAGTCCCGGCAGGACGAGTCGCCGGCCATGAAGGCCGTGGCGGCCATGCGCAACCAGTTCGGTGGACATGCGGTCCGTTCCGGCGGCGGCAAGAGCGCCACCCCGTCGGCGGACGTCAAGCAGTCCTAGTGCCGTCCGAGCCCCGCTGACCTGGAGCCAGCCCCGGTGCATGTCTCCCATCTCACCCTGGTCGACTTCCGTTCCTACGCCTCGGCGGACGTCGAGATCCCCCCGGGCGTCTCGGCGTTCATCGGACCCAACGGCCAAGGCAAGACCAACCTCGTCGAGGCGATCGACTACGTCGCGACCCAGTCGTCCCATCGGGTGGCAAGCGATCAGCCCCTGGTGCGCTTCGGGGCTGACCAGGCGATCGTGCGTACGACGATCCAGCGTGACGACCGACAAGCCCTCATCGAGCTCGAGATCAACCCCGGCAAGTCGAACCGGGCCCGGCTGAACCGTGGAGCCGTGCCGCGGGCCCGCGAGGTGCTCGGGATCCTGCGCACGGTGGTCTTCTCACCCGAAGACCTGAGCCTCGTCAAGGGCGATCCCGGTGACCGCCGCCGTTTCCTCGACGACCTCCTCGTCGCCCGGCAACCCCGCTTCGCCGGCGTCCGAGCCGACTACGACCGGGTCCTGCGCCAACGGAACACGCTGCTCAAGACGGCCGGCGGTCGCCGCTCGGGGCAGCGCAACGAGGGTGCGTTGTCGACTCTCGAGGTCTGGGACGCCCACCTCGCCCGGGCCGGAGCCGAGCTCCTGGCGGCCCGGCTGGCTCTGGTCGACGACCTCCGGCCGCACGTGGCCCGGCACTATGCGGACGTGTCCGTGTCCGTGCCGCGAGCCGATGGCGGCAACGACGCGACCCTGGCCTACAAACCGTCACTCGAGCTCGAACCGGGGCTCATCGACCGCGAGGAGCTTCAACAGGCGTTGCTGACTGAGCTCGGTCGGCGCCGCAGCGACGAGCTCGACCGCGGGGTGAGCCTCGTGGGTCCCCATCGCGACGACCTCGTGCTGTCGCTGGGGGTCTTGCCGGCCCGGGGGTATGCCAGCCATGGTGAGTCCTGGTCGTTCGCGCTCGGCCTGCGGTTGGCCGCCTTCGAGCTGCTTCGCGCCGACGGTGACGACCCGGTGCTCATCCTGGACGACGTCTTCGCCGAGCTCGACGACCTGCGGCGCGGTCGACTCGCCCAGCTGGTCGCCGAGACCGAGCAGGTGCTGGTGACGGCAGCCGTCCGTGACGACGTGCCGACCACGCTGGTTCAGCACCTCTTCGACGTCCGAGAGGGGGCGGTGACCAGTGCCTGAGCCGGCCGACGACAGTGCCCGGACCGAGCTGCCCCCGCCGACCGCGGGACAACCGCAGCCGGCCGACGCGGCCGACTCCCCTGACCCCGCGGAGCCGCGGCACGACCCGACCGGTCTGGACACGGCGCGAGCGCTGGCTTCGGGGCTGCGTGGCCAGGCCCGCCGGCGTACGAGCGCTCGGCGCACCGGGCCCAGACCCGACAACCCATCACTGTCCGGGGCACACCCCGATGACCGGGATCCCGCCCTGATCGGTTCGGCGGTCGAGAAGCTGGTCAACGACAGCGGTTGGACCACCGACCTGGCCGTGCACGGCGTCTTCGGACGATGGGCGCAGATCGTGGGTGGCGAGGTGGCCGAGCACTGCGCCCCCGAAAGCTTCGCCGAGGGCCGGTTGACGGTCCGCACCGACTCGACGGCCTGGGCCACACAGCTCACGTTGCTTGCACCGAACGTCGTCCGGAGGCTCAACGAGGAGCTCGGCCACGGGACGGTGCTGCGGATCGACGTCGTGGGGCCGGCCGCACCGTCGTGGCGGCGTGGTCTGCGCACCGTCCGCGGTGGCCGCGGGCCCCGCGACACGTACGGCTGATCGGGCCGGTGACCTGCCGAACTCCACGCGGTCAGCAACGGCCAGCAGCCGATCTGGCGCCCCTTCGGCCATGGAGGGACTCATACCCTGCCCTGCGGGTGGCTGCAACTGCCGCTCCAGGCCCTTATGGACAATGTTCTCGGGTGATCCACCCCATCGACCGGGGGGTGCCGATGCCGTCATCGGGCTGGGAATCGCCTATACTCGAAACGTTCAAGTAAGGCCGCTCCACCGTGCTGACCTGGCCCGATGAGGACAGGAGTGGGACTCGCGTCTCGCGTTCGGCGCCAGCGGCCTTTGTGCTGAGTTGACGCGGTTCTCGCGCCTGGTCCCGGCCGGCTCGACGACCGACTTCGGAGGAACCAAGCGTGACGCAAGGCGACAACGGCAGCGGCGGCAGCGACGCCCCGGACCGCAACGACCTCGTCCCCCCGGAAGCAAGCGATGCGGAGCCCGTCGTCCCTGAGGGCCTCGATGACACGTACGACGCCTCCGACATCACCCTGCTCGAAGGGCTCGAGGCGGTGCGCAAGCGGCCGGGCATGTACATCGGCTCCACCGGCGAGCGCGGCCTCCACCACCTGGTCACGGAGATCGTCGACAACGCGGTCGACGAGGCGCTGGCCGGGTACTGCGACCTGGTCGACGTGACGCTGCTCGCGAACGGTGGGGTACGCGTCATCGACAACGGGCGGGGCATCCCGACCGGCATCCACCCGATCGAGGGTGTTCCCGCGGTGACGTTGGTGCTGACGCAGCTGCACGCCGGCGGCAAGTTCGGCGGGGGCGGTTACAAGGTGTCCGGCGGTCTGCACGGTGTCGGCTCGTCAGTCGTCAACGCCCTGAGCGAGAAGCTGATCGTCGACGTCAAGAACGATGGCTACCGCTGGACTCAGTCCTTCACGTTCGGTGTGCCCGACGGTCCGCTGGAGCGGCACGAGGCGACCGAGGAGACCGGGACCACGGTTACGTGGTGGCCCTCCGACACGATCTTCGAGACGACCGACCACTCCTTCGAGACGATCGCGTCACGCTTCCGCGAGATGGCGTTTCTCAACAAGGGCCTGGAAATCGTGGTCCGCGACGAACGGCCCGAGCGCGCGGCCGGGATCGCAGAAGCGGTCGCGGACCAGACGATCGCCGCCTCCGTCGACGGCGGTGCCGACGGCATCCGCTCCGACCACGCCGGTGGCATCGAGCGGCGTTTCCTCTACCAGGACGGCCTGGTCGACTACGTCAAGCACCTGAACTCCACCAAGGACGCGATCCACCGCACGATCATCGCGTTCGAGGCGTCCAACGACGACATCGGCATGAGTCTCGAGGTCGCGATGCAGTGGAACTCCAGCTTCACCGAGTCGGTGCACACCTTCGCCAACACGATCAACACCCACGAGGGCGGCACCCACGAAGAGGGCTTCCGCGCGGCCTTGACGACCACGGTCAACAACTGGGCCGAGGAGTGGGGGCTGATCAAGAAGAAGGAGGACCGGCTGTCCGGCGACGACGTCCGCGAAGGTCTGACCGCCATCGTGTCCGTCAAGCTCGCGGAGCCCCAGTTCGAGGGCCAGACCAAGACCAAGCTCGGCAACACCGAGGCCAAGTCGTTCACCCAGAAGATCCTCAACGACCAGCTCGGGCAGTGGTTCGAGAAGAACCCCGCCGAAGGCCGCGACATCGTGCGCAAGGGCATCGCCGCCGCGACGGCCCGCGTCGCCGCCCGCAAGGCGCGCGACCTCGCCCGCAACCGCAAGGGTCTGCTCGGCGGTGGCGGCCTGCCCGGCAAGCTGTCGGACTGCCAGTCGACCAACCCGGCCGAGTGCGAGGTCTTCATCGTCGAGGGAGACTCTGCCGGCGGTTCCGCACGCGGTGGTCGCGACCCGCGCGTTCAGGCGATCCTGCCGATCCGCGGCAAGATCCTCAACGTCGAGAAGGCCCGCATCGACCGGGTCCTCGCCAACACCGAGGTGCAGGCGATCATCTCTGCCCTCGGTACCGGCATCCAGGATGACTTCGACGCAGCCAAGCTTCGCTACCACAAGATCGTGATGATGGCCGACGCCGATGTCGACGGTCACCACATCCAGACGCTGCTGCTCACGTTGCTGTTCAGGTTCATGAAGCCGCTGATCGAAGGCGGTTACGTCTACCTCGCCCGGCCGCCGCTGTACCGGCTGAAGTGGAACAACCCCCACCCGCACGAGTACGTCTACTCCGACCGCGAGCGCGATGCGCTGCTGGAAGCAGGGAAGGCCGAGGGCAAGAAGCTTCCCAAGGAGAACTCGATCCAGCGTTACAAGGGTCTCGGTGAGATGAACGCCGACGAGCTCTGGGACACCACCATGGACCCCGACAACCGAGTGCTCTCGCAGGTGACGCTCGACGACGCGGCCCAGGCCGACGAGATCTTCTCCATCCTGATGGGCGAAGACGTCGAGCAGCGTCGCTCGTTCATCCAGCGCAACGCCAAAGACGTTCGGTTCTTGGACATTTGATGGACGGACCGCAGTGACGACGTCGCGCGGTCCGGCTCAAGGGACCACCTGACATGAGCGGTGACGTGCTCAATCGGCTTACCAGTAAAGGATTCACGCGGTGACTGACGACGGAACGACCACTCCGGAGATCCCGATCGGCGGACGCATCGAGCCGGTCGAGCTCCAGACCGAGATGCAGCGGTCCTACATCGACTACGCGATGGCGGTGATCGTCGGCCGGGCCCTGCCCGACGTACGCGACGGCCTCAAGCCCGTGCACCGCCGGGTGCTCTACGCGATGTACGACGGTGGCTACCGGCCCGACCGCGGCTTCTCGAAGTGCAGCCGTGTCGTCGGTGACGTGATGGGCCAGTACCACCCGCACGGCGACACCGCGATCTACGACACCTTGGTGCGGCTGAGCCAGCCGTGGGTCATGCGGGCTCCCCTGGTCTCCGGCCAGGGCAACTTCGGCTCACCCGGCAACGACCGCGCGGCCGCGATGCGTTACACCGAGTGCAAGATGGCGCCGCTGGCGATGGAGATGGTCCGCGACATCGACGAGGACACCGTCGACTTCCGGCCCAACTACGACGGTCGCAGCCAGGAGCCGGTGCTGCTGCCGGCCCGTTTCCCCAACCTCCTCGTGAACGGATCAGCCGGTATCGCGGTCGGTATGGCGACCAACATCCCGCCGCACAACCTGCGCGAGGTCAACGACGGCGTGCAGTGGCTGTTGGCCAACCCAACCGCCAGCCGTCAGGAGCTCCAGGACGCGTTGCTCGAGCGGATCAAGGGTCCCGACTTCCCGATGGGCGCCCTCATCGTCGGCACCCAGGGCATCGAGGACGCGTACCGCACCGGCCGTGGCTCGGTGATGATGCGCGCCATCGTCGATGTCGAGGAGGACAGCAAGAACCGCACCTGCCTCGTCATCACGCAGCTGCCCTACATGGTCAACCCCGACAACCTCGCGCTGAAGATCGCCGAGCTGGCTGACTCCGGCCGCGTGCAGGGCATCGCCGACGTGCGGGACGACTCGTCCTCACGAACCGGGCAGCGTCTGGTCGTCGTGCTGAAGCGCGACGCCGTGGCCCGGGTGGTGCTCAACAACCTCTACAAGCACACCGACCTCCAGCAGAACTTCAGCTGCAACATGCTGGCGCTGGTCGACGACGTACCGCGCACTCTCTCGATCGACCAGTTCGTCTCCAACTGGGTCGACCACCAGATCGACGTCATCCAGCGGCGCACCCGCTACCGGCTGCGCGAGGCCGAGAAGCAGGCCCACATCTACCGCGGCCTGGTCAAGGCGCTCGATGCGCTCGACGAAGTCATCGCCCTCATCCGGCGTAGCCAGACCACCGAGGACGCGCGCAACGAGCTGATGGCGTTCCTCGACATCGACGAGATCCAGGCCCGCGCCATCCTCGACATGCAGCTGCGGTCGCTGGCGGCGCTCGCCCGGCAGGCGATCATCGACCGGCTCGACGAGCTGGAAGTCATCATCGCCGACCTCGAGGACATCCTCGGGTCCGAGGAGCGGCAGCGCCGGATCGTCAGCGAAGAGCTGCAGGCCATCGTCGACAAGTACGGCGACGAGCGCCGTAGCCAGATCATCCCCGCCGACGGCGACCTCTCGATGGAGGACCTCATCCCCGATGAGGACATCGTGGTCACGATCACGCGTGGCGGCTACGCGAAGCGCACGAAGGCCGACCTCTACCGGTTGCAGAAGCGCGGCGGCAAGGGTGTGCGGGGTGCAGCGCTGAAGGGCGACGACCTGGTCGAGCACTTCTTCTCCTCGACCAACCACCACTGGTTGCTGTTCTTCACCACGGCCGGCCGCGTCTACCGCACGAAGGCGTATCACCTGCCCGAGTCTGCGCGGGACGCCAAGGGCAGCCACGTCGCCGGGCTCCTGTCGTTCCAGCCCGACGAGCAGATCGCCCAGGTGCTGGCGATCCGCGACTACGAGCAGGCGCCGTACCTCGTACTGGCGACCAGGCACGGCCTGGTCAAGAAGACCCGTCTCACTGACTACAACTCGCCGCGTCAGGCCGGCGTCATCGCGATCAACTTCCGCGACGACGAGGACGAGCTGATCGGCGCGCACCTGGTCACCGCAGACGATGACCTGCTGCTCGTGTCCCGGAAGGGCCAGTCGGTGCGCTTCCGCGCCGACGACACCCAGCTGCGGCCGATGGGGCGCGCCACCTCCGGCGTGACGGGCATGAAGTTCCGCGCCGGCGACGAGTTGCTGTCCATGTCGGTGGTTCCTCACAACCCCGACGAGGACGCTCCGGTCCGGTATGTCTTCACGGTCACCGACGGCGGCTTCGCCAAACGGACGGTTGTGGAGGATTACCGCGTACAGGGACGTGGCGGTCTCGGGATCAAGGCCATGAAGCTCCAGGATTCGCGTGGATCGCTGGTTGGTGCCATCGTTGTCATCGACTCCGATGAGGTCATGGCGATCAAGGCCAGCGGTCAGGTGACTCGCTCAGCCGCTACCGACGTTCCGGCCAAGGGACGTGACACCATGGGAGTCAAGTTCGTCACCGTCGCCGATGCAGACGCGGTGGTGGGGATCGCACGTAACACCGAACGCGAGGTCGATGACGAGCTCCTCGTCGACACCGACGAGACGACGGAACCACTCGACAGTGCGGCGGACGGGGAAGGTATCCCGGCTGGGGCAACGACGCCCGAGTCGGCCGCGACGCCTGACGCCGCACCCGAACCAGCCGACGAGCCGCACGACTCTGCACCGCAGGAGGATGGGACGGAATGAGTAACCCGCGCGACGACGAACCGCTGGCACCCCGGCGGTCGCTGAGCAAGGCCGGGGCGACCTCCGGAGCCACCCCGGTAGCGGGGACGCCGGCGGGGACCACGCCCGTCGGCACGGCACACCGCGACACGGGCGACACCCCGGCTCAGCGTCAGGTCGGCGACAATCCCGGACCCGAGACCGCAGCCAAGGCTGCGGCAGCCCGAGCGGACCGCGACTTCGCTGACCTGCGGGCGGACCGCAACTTCACCGACGCGCCGACCCAGCAGGTGATGACTCCCCCGTACGGCGGCACCTCGCAGCCGTACTCCAGCACCGAGGCGCAGCCCCGCACCTTCCCAGTGCCGCCGGCACCGACCGAACAGGGCGACCACCGCGCCGTCGTGGCTCCGACGGTTGACAAGCGGGCCGATCGGCGGGCTGCCGCCACCAGACCCCGCACGGTGCGACGGGCCAAGCTGCGGCTGATGCGCGTCGACCCCTGGTCGGTGACCAAGGCAGCGCTGCTGCTGTCGATCGCCTTCGGCATCATGTGCGTGGTCTCGGTCTTCCTGATCTTCTCGATCATGAGCGCGGCCGGGTTGTGGGACCACGTCAACGAGACCATTCAAGGCGTCCTCAACCAGGACAAGGCCGATGCGTTCGACATCAAGGACTACGTCGGTATGAGCCGGGTCATGGGCATCACGATGCTGATCAGTGCGATCGACGTCGTGCTGATCACCGCCCTGGCCACGCTCGGCGCGTTCATCTACAACATGTCTGCTTCGTTGCTCGGCGGCGTCGAGGTCACCCTCGCGGAGGACGTGAAGTAGCCCGTCCGGACGGGGTCGCGCCGCACAGAACCGGTTTGGGGCCATCCTGTTCGATGGGGTAATCTCACTCGTCGGCCTCCCCTCGCGGGGGTCGGTCTCACGGGCCTATAGCTCAGACGGTTAGAGCGCTTCCCTGATAAGGAAGAGGTCAGAGGTTCAAGTCCTCTTAGGCCCACTGTGTTGACTCAGGGTCGACTCAGGCCAGCACGACCGGCGGGTCTGCCCCTCGGGCCGGCGCAACCTGTCCGACCAGCCTGAAGGGGCCACCATGTTGAAGAAGATCATCGCCGTTGTCGTCGTCGGTGCCATCGCCAAGGTCGTGCTCGACAAGCTCACCGGCAACGACAAGGACGCCGAGCTCTGGGCCGAGGCGACCGACTCGGTCAAACCCGGTCACTGACCGCAGCTCCGACGTCGTACGACGTCAGCGTCCGACCCACAGGTCGACGCCCCGGGGACGTGGCGCAATTGGTAGCGCACCTGCTTTGCAAGCAGGGGGTTGAGGGTTCGAGTCCCTTCGTCTCCACCACTGTCGTGGCCGCAGTTCGGAACAGGATTGTCGTCTGGAGCGGTCCTGGACCACAAGGGTGTTCCGAATCAGGGGCTCAGGAGATCGCTGCACTGTCGAGCAGTGGCGCGAGCTCCTCGACGACCAGGTCCAGGTGATTCAGGTCGCGGCGGGCCCGGGCCATGATGATCGCGCCCTCGAGTGCACTGATCACGACGCCGGCAAGGCCGCCCGCGCGTCCCTCCGGCACCCCGGCGTTCACCAGCTCGGTGCGTACCGCCAGCTGCCACTCGTCGAACGCGGCACCGGTCGCCTCGCGGATGGCGGGGTTGTCCGACGCGGCGTCCACGACCGTGGCGACCACCGGGCACCCCAGGGCGAAGTCCGACTCCGACAGCCACGTCCGCCACCTGGCCACCATGCGGGTCAGGACGTCAGAGGGTCTGCCGGCGTCGCCCTCAGCAGTCGGGCGGGCCGATCGGATCGCGCGCCGGGCGGCGAGCGCCAGCGCCTCACGGACCAGCTGGTCCTTGCCGTCCGGGAAGTAATGCTGGAGCGATCCGCGCGGCGCTTCGGCGTGTGTGACGACCTCACGGAGTCCGGTGCCACTCACCCCTTGCACACACATGAGGGCCATGGCACTGCGGATCATCCGCTCCCGCGGACTGTGCTGGCTAGTCATCGCACCGAGGCCCGACGGGGGGTCCGGCACAGCCTCAGCCACGCTGTCTCCTCTGAGTCGTCGACGTCCGCTCCAAGCTTGTCTCGGCGGTGATGACCTCGCCGTCGCGGCGGACCTCGAGCGGGCCGAACTCGCGGCGCAAGGTCGTGACGAGGTCCCTTCCTTGGTTCAGCATGCACCACCGGGCACACTCGATCCCCCGCCGACGGGCACGGGTGACGAGACTCGCGAGCAACCAGGTGCCGAGTCCCTGGCCCTGCCAGCTGTCCTCGACGAGCACGGCGATCTCGACCATGGAGCCCCGGTCCGACGGGACGCGCGCGGCCGAGGCGATGGCCACGAGCGGGCTGCGTAGCGGGTCAAGGCGCTGCACCTCGACGACCAACGCGTCGTGCACGTCGGGGTCCGCCGAGAGCACCTGGCTCAGGTACGCCGGCGGGATCTCCCGCAACGCTGCGTGGAACCGGTCGTAGCGGGTAGCGGGCGTGCACCGCTCGAACAGTTGACGTAGTCGCGTGGCGTCGCTGGACAGGCACACCCGGAGCAGCACGGCCGGGCCCGGTGGCGCCGCCCGCACCCCCGGCAGGACCGGAGTCCTCGGGCTGCGCGTCATCGACACGGCGGCGGTCGGTGCCATAGTCTGCCCATCGTTCATCATGACAGTCGTCATAGTCAAGCGAATTTCCAACTGTGGAGGGAGCAGGAGATGGCAGTGCAGGGGCACCTCGAGGGATCGGCGATCGGCTTCATCGGCCTCGGCCTGATGGGGCAGCCGATGGCGATGAACCTGGCGCGGGCCGGAACGCCGCTGCTCGTGTGGAACCGCACGGAGAGCAAGACCGAGCCGCTGCGTCTGGCCGGCGCAGGCGTGGCGTCCAGCGCTGCCGAGGTGCTGCGGGAGGCGCGAGTGGTCATCCTCATGCTGGCCGGCGAGGCCGCGATCGATGCGGTGCTGCAGCGCGGCACCCCGGGCTTCGCGGCCGTCGACGGACGGATGGTCATCCACATGGGGACGACGTCTCCTGACTACTCGCGCTCACTCGAGGCCGACATCAGAGCCGCTGGCGGAACCTACGTCGAGGCGCCCGTCTCCGGGTCACGCAAGCCGGCCGAGGCGGGCGAGCTCGTGGCCATGCTGGCCGGCGAGGCGGACGAGGTCGCGGTGGCCGACTCGGTCATCGCCCCCATGGTCCGCAATGCCGTCTCCTGTGGTGACGTGCCGAACGCGCTCCTCATGAAGTTGTCGGTCAACCTGTTCCTCATCACCATGGTCACCGGCCTGACCGAGGCCTTCCACTTCGCCGACCGGCACGGCCTGGACCTGCGCCAGCTGGTGGACGTCCTCGACGTCGGACCGATGGCGAGCAACGTGTCTCAGGTCAAGGCACTCAAGCTGCTGCAGCAGGACTACGCCGCGCAGGCCGCGGCCGCGGACGTCCTGAAGAACAACGAGCTGATCGCCGACGCGGCTCGCGACGCCGACCTCGCTTCTCCGTTGCTCAACGTCTGCCGCGACTTGTTCGCGGAGACCGTCGAGCTGGGTTATGCCGACGCGGACATGGTTGCTGTCCTGGCGGCCATCGAACGGCGTACCGACGAGCTCGGCGTCCCGCACAGA
The DNA here is from genome assembly GCA_963750495.1 of uncultured Actinomycetota bacterium. Taxonomy (GTDB): domain Bacteria; phylum Actinomycetota; class Actinomycetes; order Propionibacteriales; family Nocardioidaceae; genus JANLYC01. The sequence continues at coordinate 408,437 of CAVVQV010000006.1, read as the reverse complement.
ACGGACTGCGGGAGCGATGGCACACTCGATGCCATGTCCGTCGCCCGTCAGCCCGCCAGTCATCCGTCGGCATGACGATCCGCCAGCTCTTCACCTGGCGGGCACTGGGCCCGGGTGTTCTCGCGCTGGTGCTGATCGCCGCCATGGTCGTGCTGGGGCTCTGGCAGCTCGGTGTGTACGACGACCAGCAGCATGACAACGCGCAGTCCCAGCTGGCGCGCCCTCCTGTGCCGCTCGACGACGTCCTCGGGCCTGACGACGCGTTCCCGGGCGGTGCGGTGGCACGACCGGTCATGGTCAGCGGACACTACCTGCCGGGCGAGCAGTTCGAGGTCCGGGACGGTGCCACGCTCGGCGTCGCTCGCGCCGTCGTCGCGCCGTTGGCGACCGCGACCGGGTCGGTCGTCCTCGTCGTCCGCGGGCAGGGGGATCCCGAGACGGCCGCACCCCCGCCGGCCGGCTCGGTGACAGTGACGGGCGTGCTGGAGCCGTCCGACGCGAGCGGCTCCGGATTCGGGGCCACCCGGACCACCGACGGGATCCGGATCGCGACGCTCGTGCAGTATTTCGATCGCGATCTGTATGGCGGCTACGTCGTCCGCACGTCCAGCCGGCCAGGCGACAGCCTGACGCCGGTCGAACCGCCGTTTCCGCAGCCGTCGCGCTGGGCCGGCATCCGCAACCTGCTGTACGCGATCCAGTGGTGGGTGTTCGCCGGCTTCGTCGCGTTCATGTGGTGGCGGATCGTCACCGAACTGCCCGGCCCACCGGGCGCGGATCCGGACGAGCACGGCACCGCGATCCCGCAGGTGGGCACCGATGAAGAACCGTCCAGGTCGGTCGGATAGCGTCGTCGCTCGTGAGTGGAGCCCTGCTGCGTTACCGCGTGATGGCGTATGTCGTCGGCACCTTGCTGATCGTGCTCGTCTGCATCGGCGTACCCCTGAAGTACCTGACGACCGACGGGACCAACCCCCAGCAGGTCGGTGAGTGGATCACGACGTACCTCGGGATCGCGCATGGCTGGCTCTACATGATCTTCCTCGTGATGGCCGCGCTGCTCGCCCGAAAGGCACGGTTCCCGGTGGGGTTCACCGTGGTGGTGCTGGTGCTCGGCACGATTCCGTTCTTCAGCTTCTACGGTGAGCGCAAGGCCACGGGTCGGGTGCGTGCGGAGCACCCCGAGCTGGCCGGCGCCACCCCCGGCTGAGGGTCAGACCTTCTTCTGCTTCAGCGGCTTGTCCGGTGTGGTCGGTTGGGGGGACTCGACCGTCTCCTCCGACGCCAGCGGCGCCGTCGGTGCGGTGTCGGAGCCGTCGACCGGACCGCTGGCATGGGCACCGGACTGGCTCGCGGACGTGGAGCTGGACTGAGCCGCAGCGGCGTCGCGGCTGGAGGTCCAGACGGGGTCGGCATCCTTGCCGGTCATCTTCGTGTAGACGAAGGCCGCCAACCCACCGAGCCCCAGCAGGATCACCAGGTTGCGGAGCTTGTGGCTCTTCTTCTTCGGCTCCTCGACGACCCCGAGGCGCTCAGCGGCCCGGCGGCCGCGGCGCCTGCCTTCGACGACGGCCTGCTGCGCGAGCGGGGCGATCTTGTCGCGGACGTCCTCGACCATCGGTGCCAACCGGTCGCGGGCGTCCTCGACCGCAGGCTTGACCCGGTCGCGTGCGTCCTCGATGGCCGGGCCGACGTTCGCGGCCACGGTCGACACGAGCTCTCCGGTGGCGCTGCCGATCTTGTCCATCGCGGACTCGGCGGCCGGCTGCACGCTGTCGCGGGCGTCGTGGACGGCGGAGCGGAGCTTGTCTCGTCGGGTCTTCGTTCGCAAGGCCACAGCCAGGTCCTCCTCGGATCGTCCTTCAGCCGCGCGCGGGTCGTCCGGCGCTGCTTCTACTCTTACCCATCGCCGCGGATTTCACCACAGCACCCCCTGCTCGTACGCCGATGAGCTGACCGAGGAGGTGATGCGCGCAGGCTGGCGCGGCTCCGTTTGGCCACCATGCGAGGATGGACGAGACCCGACCGCGCTCCGAGGTCGAGAAGACTCGAGCCTTCAACGAAACAGGTGATCTGGTGGCCGACGATCTCTATGCAACGCTCAAGACCAACCGCGGCGACATCACGCTGCAGCTGTTCCCCAACCACGCCCCGACCACGGTCAAGAACTTCGTCGGGCTCGCTGACGGCACGCAGGAGTGGAAGGACCCGAAGACGGGTCAGCCCCGGGCCGAGCCGTTCTACGACGGGCTCACGTTCCACCGGGTCATCAGCGGGTTCATGATCCAGGGCGGTTGCCCGACCGGCACCGGAACTGGTGGTCCCGGTTACCAGTTCAAGGACGAGTTCCACCCCGAGCTCACGTTCTCCAAGCCCTACCTGCTCGCGATGGCGAACGCCGGACCGGGGACCAACGGATCGCAGTTCTTCATCACGGTCGGACCCACACCGCACCTGAACATGAAGCACACGATCTTCGGTGAGGTCTCCGACCAGGCCGGCCGCGATGTGGTCGACAAGATCGCGAGCACGGCCACCGAGCGCGGTGACCGTCCGTCCGACCCGGTCGTGATCGAGTCCGTCGTCGTCGAGACCCGCTGAGACCGAACGCCGCGATGGATCAGGACACACGACCGGTGCACGCATGACGGCCGAGGGGACGCCGGGCCACGACGCAGCGACGATCCCGCACTGCTACCGGCACCCCGACCGCGAGACCTACATCTCCTGCCAGCGCTGCGAACGGCCGATCTGCCCGGACTGCATGCGGTCCGCGTCGGTCGGCTTCCACTGCCCTGAATGCGTCAAGGAGGCGGAGGCACGCAGCCGGACCGTACGGACGTCGTTCGGTGGGCGCGTCACCGATGGATCCAACGCCGTCACGGTCGGGCTGATCGTGGCGAATGCGCTCGTGTTCATCGCTGCCCTGGCGAGTGGCGGAATCAACGGTTCCCTCGTCCGCACGCTCATCCTGATCCCCCAGCAGGTCTTCGTCCGTGACAACGGTCGGCTCGTCGCCCTCGACGGGGTGGCGGACGGCTCCTACTGGCAGCTGATCACGTCCACGTTCCTGCACACCCAACCGCTCCACATCCTGCTCAACATGGTCGGTCTGTGGATCTTCGGGTCCTTCCTGGAGTCGGCCCTGGGGCGGTGGCGGTTCCTGTCGTTATACCTTTTGTCCGGACTCGGCGGCTCGGTGGCGGTGTACTGGTTGTCTCCCGTCAACAGCTCCTCACTCGGTGCCTCCGGCGCGGTCTTCGGTCTCTTCGGCGCGGCCCTGGTGATCTTGCTCAAGCAGCGCCGGGACGTCACCCAGCTGCTCGTACTGCTCGGGATCAACATGGTCTTCACGTTCACGGCCGCCAACATCTCCTGGCAGGCCCACCTCGGAGGTCTCGTCTCCGGGCTCCTGCTAGGGGCCGGTTTCGCGTACGCGCCCCGTGCGCAGCGCCAGCCACTGCATGTCGGCATGGTGGTGGCAGTCGGCGTCGTCCTCGTGGTGGCCACGCTTGCCCGGACGGCCTCCCTGACCTGATCGACGTCGGTGGTGGCCGGGGCGCTCGGAGTCGCTCCACCTTTGTCCACATTGGGGATAACTACTGTGGAGAACTACATCGGTGTAAGTCCACCAGGTGGCCGGCAGATGAACCACGCATGGACGGGCGCGGCCCTGCGGCAGGCAGCTGCGACTACTCCCACTTCGTGGAGAACACGAATCCCAACGCGATGAAGACCATCCCGACGGCGAGGTTCCAGTTGCCGATGTCACGGATGTACTTCACGTCGGGCGCCAGGTAGTACACGACGATCCAGGCCAGGCCGAACAGCCAGCACCCCACCATGGCGGGAGCGATCCAACGTCGACCACCCATGCCGGCGGGCCTGCGGCTCGTCGGGGGCGGCGTGAAGTCCGACTTCTTGCGTGAGCGTGATTCGGGCACGTGACTCTCCTGATGCTGGAACTGCGTCGGGACCAGCCTAACCGCTACGCCGTTGGGGCGGCGGTTGGGACGCGGCTAGTCTGAGGGACAGTTCCCGCCCGCCAGCACCGGAGGCACCGTGTCCGACCACCGTTCGCCGTTGCGCTGGCGGCTGGCCGTACCGGTGGCGTTCGCCGCTGCCGGGCTGCTCGCCACGACGAGCATGGTCAACGCCAAGGGGACCGATCTGCGCGGCGGACGCAACAGCGACCTGGCCGGAGTCGTCGCGGACCAGAGCCGTCGGGTCACGCAGCTCCGCGGTCAGGCGGAGCGCATCCAGTCCGACATCGACACGCTCACCAAGCTCGTCAACGACCCCGAGGTCAACCAGATCAAGCGTCGGGTCGACCGCCTGGCCGGCCCGGCAGGCATGCAACCGCTCGCCGGACCCGGCCTGGTGGTCACGCTCGATGACGCACCCCTCGGCCAGGCAGCGCCTGACGGGGTCGACCCAAACCTGCTGGTCGTGCATCAGCAGGACCTGCAGGCGGTCATCAATGCGCTGTGGGCGGGCGGCGCCGAAGGAATTTCGCTGCAGGGCCAGCGCATCATCGCCACCACCGGAATCAAGTGCGTCGGCAACACGGTGCGGTTGCAAGGTGTTCCGTACGCACCGCCGTACGAGATCGTCGCCGTCGGCGGCGTGACCGCGATGTACGGCGCCCTCAGCGCCTCGCCACAGGTCCAGGACTACCGCGGCTACACACTGCCGCCCTACAACCTGGGCTGGCAGCTGCGTGACGAGTCGCGCGTCGACGTACCTGCGTACACCGAACCGATCACCTTGCGCTACGCCACTCCCGCCAAGAGCTGAGCCGTCGACTGAACACGCACAGCCCCCGCCCGGCTACGGCGTCGTGGTTGTCGTGGTTGTCGTGGTGCTGGTCGTCGTCGGCGACGTCGTGTCGGTGGGGGTGGTCTCGGTGGGTGTCGTCTCCGTCGGCCCGAGCGAGACCTGGATGACGACGGTCGACTGGTAGGCCGCCTTGGTGCCGCCGCTGGGATCTTGGCTCACGACCTGGCCCTCGGGCAGGTCGGAGGCGACGTCGGACGGTACGACGTTGAAGCCCGCATCCTCCAGTGTCGTGGTCGCAGCCTCGACGTCCCTACCCACCACCGACGGCACCGCGCGGAAGCCCGTTGAGTAGTAGACCTTGACCTCGGAGCCGACCGGCAGTCGCTCACCGGGGCTCGGGTCGGTGCGGGTCACCTGGTTCTTGCGCTGGTCGCTCTGGTTGTCCGCCACGGGAACCACCCGGAACTTGCGCGCCTCGAGAATCTGCGTCGCCTCGTCGAGTGTCTTGCCGCTGACATCGGGGACGATGGCCTTCTGCTGCCCGGCCGAGTAGACGAGATCGACCGTGGTGCCCTCGTCGACGGTCGAGCCGGGCGTCTCGCTCTGCCGCAGCACCTGGTTCTTCGGGACGGTGTCGCTGTTCTCCGCGGTCTCCTTGCCGACGGTGAGGTTGGCGTCTTGGAGCAGGGTCTCGGCCTGCTGCAGCGATTTGCCCACCAGCTTCGGTACCTGGGTCTGGGCGGGCGTGTCTCCGCCGGAGTTGAAGAAGGCGATGAGGGCTATCACGATCGCGGCCAGGGCGAGCAGGCCGAGGGTGACCCACAGCCCGGTCCGGCGCCGTGGCTCCTCCTGCTCCTCGGTGACGTAGGCGGACGTGACCACGGTGGGAGTCGGATCGGCCGGTGGGGGCAGGAACTGCTGGGTCTCGTCGCCACCGACGACAGCAGGGGCGAGCACCGAACGGCCTTCGAGCGCCCGCCCGATGTCGGCGCGCATCTCCGACGCGCTCTGGTAGCGCTGGTCGACCGACTTCGCGAGCGCCTTCAAGGTGATGGCGTCGATGTCCGGGGAGATCTCCGGGTCGATGGACGAAGGGGCCGGAGCCTCTTCGCGGACGTGTTGGTAGGCCACCGAGACGGGCGAGTCGCCGATGAAGGGCGGCCGACCGGTGAGCAGCTCGAACAGCAGGCAGCCGGTGGAGTAGAGGTCGCTGCGTGCGTCGACCTGCTCACCACGCGCCTGCTCCGGCGACAGGTACTGCGCGGTCCCGACCACGGCGGCGGTCTGCGTCATCGTCGCGGACGAATCGGCGATCGCGCGGGCGATGCCGAAGTCCATCACCTTGATGTCGCCGGCCGGAGTCAGCATGACGTTGGCGGGTTTGATGTCGCGGTGGATGATGCCGGCGCGGTGGCTGTAGTCGAGGGCGTCGAGGACGGCACTGGTGATCTCCAGAGCGCGCTCCGGCAGGATCTTGCGGCCTTCGCGGAGGATGTCACGCAAGGTCCGGCCCTCGACATGCTCCATGACGATGTAGGGCAGCATGAGGCCGGAGCCGTCGGTGGACTCCTCCTCGCCGGTGTCGTAGACCGACACGATGGTGGGGTGGTTGAGTGACGCCGCCGACTGCGCCTCGCGGCGGAACCGCGCCTGGAACGTCGGGTCACTGGCGAGGTCGACACGCAGCCGCTTGATGGCGACCGTGCGGCCGAGCCGCAGGTCCTGTGCGCGCCGCACTTCGGCCATGCCGCCGCGACCGAGCAGTCCGGACAGCTCGTACCGACCGTTGCCGATCATGGTCTTGTCCATGTCCACCGGTCAGTCCTCCTCGTGGTTGTGCTGGGGTTTGCGCTGGTCGCCCATGCCGTTTCCAGTCATCGGTTGATCACCGCTTCCATCACGGCCTTGGCGATCGGTCCGGCGAGCCCGTTGCCGGTGATGTCGGCACGGTTGATCCCGGTCTGCTCGACCAGAGCGGCCACGGCGATCTGGGGGTTGTCCGCCGGTGCGAACGTGACCATCCATGCGTACGGCGACCGGGACACCGACGAGTTGGCCGTACCGGTCTTGCCGGCGACGCTGACATTAGGGATCTGCACGTTGGTCCCGGTGCCGGACTCGACGACATCGACCATCATCTGCGTCAGCTGATCGGCCACCGATCCGGAGACCGCCTGGCTGAGGACCTGTGGGTCGGCCTCGTCGAGAACGTCGAGATCGGGTGAACGCACCTGCTGGACGAGGTACGGCTTCATCACCGCGCCGCCGTTGGCGATCCCGGCCGCGACCATCGCCATCTGCAGTGGCGACGCCGCGACCTCGTACTGCCCGATGGCCGACAGCGCCGTCTGGGCCTCGTCGATGTTGGTCGGGAAGTTGCTGTTCGCCGAGGGGAGCTGGTCGAGCACATCCTCGTTGAAGCCGAACTTCTCCGCCTGGGCGCGCAGCGTGTCAGCGCCGAGCTTGACGCCGAGATCCGCGAACGACACGTTGCACGAGACGCGCAGCGCGTCGGTCAGGGTGATCTCGTCGCCGCCGCAGTTCGAGCCGTTCTCGTTCTGGATGCTGTCGCTGGAGCCAGGGAGGGCGAAGGACGTGCCGCCCTTGACCGTCGAGCTCGGTGTGTAGCCGTTGCTGAGGGCGGCGGCGGAGGTGATGAGCTTGAAGGTCGAACCCGGCGGGTAGATCTGCTGGGCGGCCCGGTTGAGAGCGCGGTTGTCCGACGCGTTGAAGATCGACTTGTACGCGCGCGCCGCCGCCGACACCTTGTGGCTCGCGATGAGATTCGGGTTGTACGACGGCTGGGTGACCATCGCGAGGATCGCCCCGGTCGTGGGGTCGAGTGCCACGACGGCTCCGCGCGTCTGACCGTACTGGCGCGTGAGGTTCTGAAGTCCGTCGAGAGCGGCTTGTTGGGCTTTCGGATCGATCGTGAGCAGCACGCTGCCGCCCTGGGGCTGGTTGTTGCCGACCAGGTCGATGATCCGGTTGACGAACAGGCGCTCGTCGCTTCCGGAGAGGATGGAGTTCTCGGTGTTCTCGATGCTGGTGGTGCCGAACACGCACGAGAAGAAGCCGGTGAGGTTCGCGTACAAGGGCCATTGGCTGTAGCGACGCTGGAACTTCAGGCTGTCCTTGCTCGGCACGCTGCGGGCGATCGGCTCGCCGTCGACCAGGATCGGGCCACGATCGCGCGAGCACTCGGCGTCCCGGGCGCGGGTGTTGGAGTTCTTGTCGTTGAGCGAGCTCGCCTCGATGACCTGGACGTAGTTGATGTTGATGAGCAGCAGACCGAAGAGGATCAAGCAGCCGATGGCGAGTGTGCGGATGGGCTTGTTCATCTCATCTTCACCACCTGGGTGTCGTCGTCCGCCGTGGGCATCCTCAGGTCGGGCGGTGGGCGTCGGGCATGGTCGCTGATCCGCAGCAGGAGGGCGACGATGATCCAGTTGGCCACCAGCGACGAGCCGCCGTACGACAGGAACGGTGTGGTGAGCCCGGTGAGCGGGATCAGGCGGGTGACGCCGCCGACGACCACGAAGACCTGGAGGGCGACGGCCATGGACAGCCCCACCGCGAGCAGCTTGCCGAACGGGTCACGGCAGACCAACGCGGTGCGGAAGCCCCGCTCGACGATCAGCCCGTAGATGACGATGATCGCCATCAGGCCGGTGAGCCCGAGCTCCTCACCCAGTGAGGTCGCGATGAAGTCGGAGTAGCCGAAGGGGGTGATCTGCGGGCTTCCCTGTCCCCAGCCGCGGCCCAGGATCCCGCCCCAGGCGAGCCCGTACTGGCCTTGGATGATCTGGTAGTACGCGTCGGAGTTCGAGAACGGATGCAGCCAGCCGTCCACGCGGGCTTGCACGTGGCCGAAGAGCAGGTAGCTGGTGTAGGCGCCGCCGGCGAACAGCAGTCCGCCGACCACCAACCAGCTCGGGCGCTCGGTGGCCACGTAGAGCAGCACCACGAACAGGCCGAAGAAGAGCAGCGACGAACCCAGGTCACGCTGGAACACCAGCACGCCCAGGCTGATCAGCCACATCAGCAGGATCGGGCCCAAGTCTCTGCCGCGCGGAAGGTCGACGCCGATGAAACGGCGGCCCGCCAGCGCCAGCGCATCCCGCTTCACGACGAGGTAGCCCGCGAAGAAGATGGCGAGCGCGATCTTGGCGATCTCGCCGGGCTGGAAGGAGAACGACGCGAGCCGGATCCAGATGCGAGCTCCGTGGATCTCGACGCCGAGTCCCGGAACCAACGGGAGCAGGAGGAGCAGGATCCCGGCGAAGCCGGCGGTGTAGGTGAACGCCTGCAGTCGTCGGTGATCGCGGATGAGCAACGTGGTGGCGACGAAACCGGCGACGGACAACGCTGTCCACATCAGCTGCTGTCGGGCGAAGGTGTGCGCGTCCGGAGAGTCGGCCAGCTCAGCGAGGTCGATGCGGTGGATCATCGCCAGTCCGATGCCGTTGAGGGCCACCGCCGCGGGCAGGATCACCGGGTCGGCGTACGGCGCCTTGAACCGGACGACGACGTGACACGCGACGGCGAGCACCACCAGCCCTCCGCCGTAGCCGACGATGTCGGCAGGCACCTTGTCCTCGGCGCCGAGGCCGACGAGGGCGTACGAACCGACGCCGAGAGTCAGGGCCAGCAGCAGCAGGAACAGCTCGGCGCCGCGCCGTTTGCGCGGCACGAAGGAGCTGACGAACCGGCCCGACGTCGTGGTGGGCGACGCGCTCATGACGACGTCCCTGACGTGGGGGTCGCGCCGGCGCATTCTTCGGAGGAACCGCTGCCGCCCCCGGTCGACCCGGTGCCCCCGGGTCCGGTCGTGCCCTGGCTGCTCTTGGTGTCCTTGGTGCCGGTGGCACCCTTGCTCGTCGCGCCGGGCTTGGACGGTCCGGGCGACTTCGTCGAGTTGGTTGGCTTGGTTGCCTTGGTTGCCTTGGTTGACTTCGTCGAGTCCGGTGTCTTCGTGGTGGTGCTGGTCGGCGTGTTCGCGCCAGGTTCGCAGTCGCGGACGAACGTGCGCAGCCGGGCGACGATCGCTCGGGCGTCATCGAGATCGGCTGCGTTGAGACCCTCGACGACCTGACTGCGACGGTAGCTGGGCAGCTGCGCCAACGTGACGTCCTGCAGCTCGTAGACGTGATGCAGGTTGATGCCCGGGAGGTCGGCCTGAACACCCTGGTAGATGGCGACCTTCCCGTCGGCCGCGGCCACGTAGTACTGCGTCTGGCTCCAGTTGTACGACCAGATGCTCACCGCTGCGATGATGCCCGCGATGACGGCCGCGACGACGCCGCGGAAGATCCACCGGTAACGCTTGGGTTCGCGCGGTGCGTACCGAAGCTCCTCGGGATCGATGTCCTCGGGCAGAAGCATCGCGTCCTCGGGCTCCTCGCGGTGAGCCCAGCCGAGCAGTCGGCTGCGGCCGCGAGGATGGTCGGACGCGGCCCCGACGATCACCGGCTCGGCCTCGCCCGCGGGCTCGTCGATGACGTCCGCCAGCACCACCGTGATGTTGTCGTTGCTCATGCCCTCGAGCGCCAGGGTGAGGAGCTCGGCGCAGACACTGTCGGTGGTGCCGATCGACAGCACACGCTCGAGGCGATCATGGGGCACGAAGCTGGACAGTCCGTCGCTGCAGAGGAGGATCCGGTCACCGGCCTGGACGTCGTACAACGTCAGGTCGGGGTCGTTGTCGTGACGACCGTCGAGGACCTTGAGCAGCAGCGAGCGGTGCGAGTGCACCTTCGCCTCGTCCTCGGTGATCCGGCCCTCGTCGATCAGGCTCTGCACCCACGTGTGGTCAGCGGTCAGCCGGAGGAGCTCACCGTCCCGCCACAGGTACGCCCGCGAGTCGCCGAGATGAGCGACCCCGATGCGTTCACCGTCGAAGAGGACGGCGTCGACCGTCGTGCCCATGCCCTCGACGCCGGAGTCCTCCTCGATCGCTTCGGACAACCGGTCGTTGGCGCGGTGCACGGCGCCGGCGAGAGCTTCGAGCAGGTCTTCGGGCGCCGGGGCGTCGAGACGCCGCATGGTCTGGACCGCCAGGGACGAGGCGAGGTCGCCGGCGGGCGCGCCACCCATCCCGTCGGCCACCATCAGGAAGTGTGGTCCCGCGAATCCGGAGTCGTCGTTCTTCTTGCGGACTCGACCCACGTCGGAGACCGCTGCGAACCGCAGACTGAGAGCCATCGGCTACTTCTTCAGCTCGGCAATCGTCTTGCCGATGCGGACCTGGACGCCGATCGCCACCACCATGGGTGTGGTGATGCGTTGGCTGCCGATGTAGGTGCCGTTGGTCGAGCCGAGGTCCTCGACGTACCAGTCGTCGCCGTGGGGGACGAAGCGAGCATGTCGCGTCGAGACGTAGTCGTCGTCGAGTCGGATGGTCGCGTCGGCGCCACGGCCGAGCAGGATCGGGCTCCCTTCTAGGGGTACCGAGGTCCCGGCGTTGGCACCCTCGCTGATGACGAGCTGGGTGGGAGCGCCGCGCCGCTTCTTGGGTGGTCTCTTGCTGGGTTTGGCGGCCTTCGGAGGGGCGGCGGCTCGCTGCGGGTCGACCCGCTCTCCGAACATGTCCGACCTGATGACGGACACCGACGACAGGACGAACATCCACAGCAGAGCGAGGAAGCCGACCTTGATCAACGTCAGCGTGAGCTCAGACACCGGTCACCCGTCCAGGTGCGCGGAGGTAGGTGCCGGATGGGCTGGCGGACGGTGGTGGCGGGCCGGAGTGTCCCGGAGGAGAGGTCTGCGGCCTGTAGGGCGGGTACGGCGAGCCGTCGTCCTCGCCGCGACCTGACGCAGTCCGGCCCGGGCCAGGACCCTGCCGACCGGGGCCGGACTGCGACGGGCCGGGGCTGGGGGCTGATGCACCGGGCTGCACGGGTGGCCGTGCCGATGCGCCGCCCACGTGCACGACGATGCGGGTGCTGCCGATCTGCACGACCGAACCGTCGTCGAGAACCGCCTGCTGGACGCGTTGCCCGTTGACGGTCGTGCCGTTGGTCGACCCGAGGTCGACGACGCTGACCGACGCTGTACCACTGCCGGGCTGGACCCGGAACTCGACGTGGCGACGCGAGATGCCGGGGTCGTCGATGCGCAGGTCGGCGTTGCTGCCGCGGCCGATGGTCAGACCGGGTGACTCCAAGGGATGACGGGTGCCGTTGATCTCCAGGAACAGTGGTGCCCTGCCGATGGCGGTGTCGGTCATGCTCTGCCCGGCTGCCGGGGTCACGGCTGCCGACGCTTCACTGCGAACCCGGAACCGGCCGGTCGTGAGGTCGTCGGCCCGCGTGAAGTTCATCGAGATCGGGCCGGCGAACATGTAGTGCTGCTCCTCCGCATGCTCGTGCAGCATGGCGGCGAGCTCGCGCGACAAGGTGTCGCCGTATGTCGAGAGTCGGTCGAAGTCGGGGCCTGACAAGTCGATGGTGAAGTTGTTGGGAGCGAGTCGACGGTCGCGGCTGAGGATCTGTGCGGAGTTGTCGACCTCACGCTGGAGGGCGGCGGCGATCTCCATCGGCTGCACGGCGCTGCGGAACGCGCGTGCGAAGGCGCCGGTCACCATCTGCTCGAGGCGATGCTCGAAGCGGTGCAAGGCCCCCATGGGCTCTCACCTCCTCCTCGCTCGAGTGCACCGGTCTGGACACGCACGACATCGGAGCCGGACCTCGTGTCGTCGGCCGGCACTTCATCGTCGCGCTCGATCGTAGCCGGAATCGACCGATGAGCGACCATCGGCGCAGCGTAGAGCGTGGTCAGCGCCGCGCAGGGTGCGTGTTAGTCTTTCTCTTCGCCGTGGGCTGGTTCCCGCCCGTCTTACGCCTCAGGCGTGAGCAGCTGAGACAAGTCGCGGCGTTGCGCGCGGGTGGCGGAATAGGCAGACGCGCACGGTTCAGGTCCGTGTGCCCGAAAGGGCGTGGGGGTTCAACTCCCCCCTCGCGCACAACAGCCCCAAGTTTTTTCTGACTTGGGGCTCTTTCCCTGTTCGGGCATATGCCGTTGCGTCGGGATGGCCGCCGACTTCGTGCCCGTCGCGCTCCGGATGTCCTTTGATGCGGATCCAACCCGTCCAGCTTCGTTCGACCAACAGCGCCTGAACTCGCTCGACGACCGGGTGGACGCCTTCGGATGGACGTCTGAAAAGGGTGATGAACACATCGTTGTCCGACCAACATCCGTTCGCCCTCGATGATCGGCGCAGCCAGGAACCAGGGGTCAGCCGGGTCGGGGTTTGAAGCGTTGGTGGCGGATCGGTTTTCGTTGGGGGTCGATCCGGGCTGGTGGGAGGACTTCGGTGATCCCGTCGGGTGCCAAGGTCAGGTCCCATTCGCCTTGATGGACGAGGTGGTGGTGGAAGCTGCACAACAGGCATCCGTTGTCGATGTCGGTGGCGCCGCCTTCGCTCCACGGGATCCGATGATGTGCTTCGGTCCAGGCGGGTGGGCGTTCGCAGCCGGGGAAGACACAGCCTCGGTCGCGGACGGCGAGCGCGAGGCGTTGGTGGCGGTCGAACAGTCTCCGGCTGGTGCCGAGGTCGAGGATCTTGGACTCCCCGGACAGGACGATCGGGAGGAGGCCGGCGTTGCAGGCCATCCTCCGGGTCTCCCCGACGGAGATCGCGCCGCCGGTGTCCAACGTGGCTTCTCCGGCACCGTTACGGAGTCTGGTCTCGTCGACGGTGACGACGATGGTGGCGTTCGCGACCCCGTGCTGAGGGTGCCCGTCGGTGGGGAGGTGTTCGATCAGCTCACACAGAGCCCGGCCGAGGCGGTTGCCGTAGGGCAGATCCTCGACCGTAGTGTCAGCCGGGATATCGGCCCCCGGGTCTGACGACGTGTCGGTGCCGGTGGCGACCCGGCGCGGTGACGTCTGGGCTTCGAGATGCTTCTTGAGCATGCCGAACGTCAAGTTGGGCAGGGCGAACCGGCCGCGGGCGATGCCGTCGGCACCGAACTGGCCGGTGAACCAGGTCGACGCCAACGCTTTGCGTTCCTGGGCGGCGAGTTGCTGCTCCAGGGTCGCGTCGACGGTGTCGGGGTCGATGACCTCGACCAGGTGGTTCGCCGCGACCTGCAGCTGGGTGAACGACAACGTCTGCGCATGCCCCAACAGGTCTTGCTGCGCGGCGTCGACCCGATCGGGTTCGGCACTGGGTGAGAGCCGGTTGACCGCGGCCGCCACGACCACCCCCTGCTCGGCTGACACTTCTCCGGCGGCGACGGCGCGACGTGTCGGTTCGGTGACCGCGGAGGTGCCGTGCAGCTGCTTGGCCGTTCGCACGGTCCGGGAGGCCTCCCGGGCTGACATCCGGTGCGCCGTCATCAGATGCGCCCGGGTCGAAGAGGCACCGTAGCGGTGGGGCAGGTTGCGGTCATCAGCCTCAGCGACCAGCCGGGCAACGACCTCATCAAGCGCCGCTTTGGCAGCCAACGCCTCACCGATCCGGTGGTCGAGCCGGGTGTCGTCCATCGACCAGGTCGGGGTGTCGACTAGGTCCGCAAGCTCACGACGCACGCAAGCGAAACCACGACCGAAGGCATCGTCGATGCCCACGGTCGGTGGCGGTTCCTGCGTCGTACTCATGAACCAAACCTAGAACCCACCACCGACACTTTCGGACCATCAAACGACGCTGGAACCCGTTATCCACAAGGGGGTTCCAAGAGTTCTTTGGACTGCAGGAGGGTCTCAACAGAAACCCACCGCCAGGTCCATCCGGCTGCCGAGGCTCGCTGCGATGGCCGGCCGTCAGGAACGCTGGATGCGGAGCGCCAACGCGGGACAGGCCAGCACCGCCCGACGGGCGTCGGTCACCTCCGCGAAGTGAAGCGGAGCGCGGTCGATGATCGGGAAGCCCCAGTCGTCGAGCTGGATGCGCTCCGGCAGCAGCGCGGCGCACAGGCCGTGCCCGTCGCAGCGGGTCCAGTCGATCTGCAGTGTCGGCCCACCTGTGGCCGTGGCGGTCATGATCGTCATCAGGCGCTCCTCTGCTGCACAACGTGGGGTGGGATGCCGAGAGACTCGGTCAACAGCTCACCGAGCACAGGTCGGCCGCAACCACCATGGCGGAGATGCTGGTCGAGGTCATCCCCGAACCGCTGGACCGACGAGGTCACGAAGCGGGCGACGCCGTCCGGTTGGGCGCACGCTCCACGCCCGTGGACCAGACCGGCATGCCGTTGCAGGTCGTGGTATCCGCGCACATCGCCGGCCAGCGCACGACCCAGGTCCTGCACGATAGCGGGGAGACCGAACACGCACGGACCGCACTGACCCGCGGACTCACCGGCCAGCCAGTGCGCCACGTGGGAGACCTCGCCGAGAGGACACGTCTGCTCCGACAGGACCGCGACCACGCCGGCGCCGAAGGTGAGGCCATCGCGCAGGAGTGCGGGTCGCGACAGCGTCGGTGACTGACCGGCAGGCACCCAGGACCCGTGATAGCCGCCTACCAGGACGGCGGCGTCGGGCAGGGCCTCGCCGGCGCCGAGCACCACCGTGAGGGGTATGCCGTTGGGCACCTCGACGACGCCGGGGCGGCGTACGGCGCCGGCCACTGTCAGCAGGCTCGTACCGGGTTCCTCGGCTACCCCCCGGTCGGCGTACTCCCTGCTCCCCAGGCCGGCGAGCAGTGCCAGCTGAGCAAAGGTCTCGGCGTTGGACAGGAACGTCGCCCGGCCGTCGAGACCGTCGTCCGACGGCAGCGTCCGTCGTCCGTGCGGCAGGCCGGGTCCGCCGGACGCGCCCCGGATGACAGCTCGAGCCTCGCCGGCGACGAACCGGCGTGGGCGAAGATCAACATGGACGCGTTGCGCGTCGGTACGTTCGCGAATCGCCTCGTTGAGGGAGGCGGCCGCCGCCTGGTCATGCACGGTGATGAGAACCTTGCGCGCGCCCAGGGAGGCCGCGAGTCCGACGGCGCCATCGAGCACCAGATGCGGCACAGCTCGCATCAGCGCACGGTCCTTGGCACTGAGCGGTTCGCTCTCGGACCCGTTGACCACCACGGCATGCGTGCCGCGCCGTGGCAGCGACGCGAGCTTGCGCGCGACCGGGAAACCGGCGCCGCCGCGACCGAGCAGACGCGCGGACGTGACGAGCTCCTGGTATGCCGCTCTCGTCAACGCCGGCAGGTCACCGTGCAGCGCACGGTGCTGCGACCAGGAGACCCGGTTAGTGCCGGAGGTGCCGGCCAGCAGGCGCGGTTCGCCGATGGACCACGTGGCCGCCGGGCGTTCGGTGTTCATCGGAGACCGACCGATCGGGTCTCGCGCGCCAGGGTCGTGCGGCGAGCACGTGCCAACGGCCCGGACTGGGAAACGCGGTACGACCAGAGTCGGGCGGCGACCGACCCGCCGACGACGACCAGCGCCAGCACGTAACCCAGGAGCACCGGCCCGTAGGTGCTGTCGGTGCCGGCGAGGAAGCCGTGCCCCATCGCCAGCGCCCACGCCCCGTAGGCGGTGAGGTGCAGGGCTCGCCAGGATCGGGCGGCCCGGGCCGACGTGGCCAGCCTCCCCCGGGCTGCGCCCACGAGTGCGGTCAGGACGGTGGCGAGCAAAGCCAGCGTCCCGAGCCCGACGGCGACGGGTCGGTACGACGCGGTGAACGGGATGACCGCGGATTGCAGGTTGACGCCGGAGTAGCTGTCGATGACGAGCGTTGTGATGTGCGCGACCAACAGCAGCAGACCGGTCGCGGCCGCCGCACGGTGCACGTACTGCAGCGCGAACCGCCACCGGTGAGCACGAAGGCCACCCTGCGGCGGCTGTACGGACGCGAACGCCCCCAGCGCGGTGGCCAGGGTCAGTGCGGCCAGGGCGACGAGTCCTGCTGCTCGGGCGACGAACCACAGCGTCATGACGCCCTCGCCGCTGCCGCCGCACCAGGCAGCGATTCACCTGGCCAGGTCGACGTGTGGACGACCTCACCCTGCTGATCGACCAAGCGGGCAGGGATGCGGGCACTCTCCAGGGTGCGCAGTGCATCGGTGCCTGCCACGACGGCCGCCGTGCTCGCCGTGTTCGCCGCCAGCGCGGACGGGGCCCACACTGAGACCGTGCGCCAATGTCCGGCACTCGGCCGGCCGGTGCGTGGGTCGATGATGTGGTGGGCCGTCTCCGCGCCATTCCCCCATCGACGTACCCAGGTGGTCGAGGTGGCCAGACCGCCATACGCCAGTGACACGCGCTCGCCGGGGACTCCTTCACGCTCGGCGACCCGTACGTCGAACGGGTCTCGCTCGGCCCGTTGCACGGCGACGTCTCCGCCGATCTCGACGAGGATGCGGCCGGGCATCCGGTCCGCCAGCAGCTGAGCCGCCCGGTCGGCGGTCCACGCCTTCGCCGTCGCACCGAGGTCGAGCGCAAGTCCGCGCGGAACGAGCACCAGCGCCAGCTCCTGGTCCAGGCGGACCTCCCGCCAGCGCGGCAGCCCGGCCGGTCGCGGGTGGAGGTCCACCACACCGCTGATCTCGCTGATGGTGCGGTCGTAGCCGGCCGCGATCAGGTGGCCGCCCACGGTGGGGTCGACGAGACCGCCCGATTGGTCTGCGGCCTCGAGCGCGTGACCGATCAGCTCCGCGGTCAGCGAGCTGACAGGGGTCGCGCGGCCGGCGCGCTCGTTGCACCGCGAGAGCTCGGAGTCGGGACGGAACCGGCTGACGGCCCGATCGACGCTGTCCATGAGAGCTCCCACCACGCGGACCGCTTCGACGGCGTACCTCGGGTCCTCGACGCACACGGCGACGGTGCAACTCCACTGCGACCACTCGTGTCGGTCGAACGGCCGAAGGCGGTTCCTCATGACCCGTGGCTCCCGCCGGAGACCGATCCGCCGGCTGACGGCGCCCCCAGGCCGGTGCCGTTCTGGCTCTGAGCGCCGGAGCTCGACTGACCCGAACCGTAGGAGCCCGAGCTGTTGCCGTTCTGGCCGGAGTAGCTGGTGGTGCCACCGTTGGTGGACGACGAGCCGTGGACCGACTGGTCGATCGCGGCGGCGACTCCCGCCGTGCCGGCCACACCGGCGATCACGACGCCGGTGGCCGCCAGGGCCGAGCGGCGCACGAGGGTCACCCGTTGGCGAGGCTGGTGCTGAGGAGATTGTTGGTTCATGAACCGAGCATGGCTCCGGGCCCGTCAGGCGGACCGCAACACCAGGTCAAATCCGGGTCAAGTCGTGCTGTGACCGACCTGAGAGGTAGGGCGGGCGATGGTGGGCAACCGGAGCTGGCCCAGACGTCAGGCCACCGAAGCTGCGCTGGGAGTTTGCGCGTTTCGCCATATCCCGGGGGTTGCGCGCGTACCCTCCGACCCCATGACCAAGACTCACGTCGGCCTGGCCGCAGCCGCACTCACCGCAGCCTGTATGACGGTCATCCCGTCGGCGGCCGACGCGCAGGCGAGTCATCGGTGGGACAACTGCACGAACTACAACCGCGCCTTTCATCACGGCGTTGGCCGTGTGCACGCCCACGACCACACGTCGGGGACGCCGGTCACGAACTTCCTGCACTCAAATCGCAAGTACCGGATCGCGATGAGGCACAACTCCGATCTGGACCGCGATCGGGACCATATCGCTTGCGAAAAGGCATGACGGACGGCATTCGATCCGCCATCGTCGGATCCGCCGTTCTGTCCTGGCCGCTACCCCCTCTCCCCGACGTGTGAGGTCGTGCCGAGCCACAGCTCAACCCGGGCGCCGGTGGGGTTGTGCTGCCGAAGCCTGAGGAACCCGCCACTGTCATCGGCTGCTTGCCGGGCGATGTCGAGACCGAGACCGGTCGACCCGCGGTCGCTCCGGCCGCGGACACCGACACCTGCGGGCATGCCCTCGCCGTGATCGACCACTGACACGACAACCATCGGCCGTTCGTCAGAGGACTCATGGTGGACCGACACCTCGAAGTCGGTGCCCTCGACGGTGTGGGCGATGACGTTCTCGATCAAGGCGTCGACGGCCGCGGCGAGGTCATCGCGCGAGAGGCGGACGGGGGTCGGCGTGCTGGCGATCTCGATCGTGGTGTGGCGGCCCTGGTCGACGACGAGCGGCGTCCAGAAGTCGACACGTTGACGAACCACGTCGGCCGCGTCGCAGCCGGGGAAGCGGCCCTCGCGTGCGGGCCGCCGGGCCGCATGGATCACGGCCGTCAGGGACCGCTCGAGGTTCGTGGCGTGCTCACTCAGTCTGGCCGCGTCAGCGGGATCGGTGAGTGCGTCGATGTCGAGCCGGAGTGCGGTCAGCGGCGTACGCAACCGGTGTGAGAGGTCGGCGACCGCCTCTCGTTCGGTCGCGATCACTTCGTCGATGCGGTCCGCGAGCTGATTGAGCGCAGCCCCGACCTCGGCTACCTCGCGTGGACCCTCGGTGCTGGCCCTGGCTGTCGTGTCACCGCTCGCCAGCCGATGGGCAGTACCGGCTGCATCTTCGAGCGGGCGCGCCAGCCGACGCGCTGACAGTTCCCCCGCCGCCACGCTGCCGCCGAGCAACGCCAACGTGACCGCGGCGAGGATCGACCACCGGGTGGCCAGACCGTCATGCAGCTGTTCGTCGGTCAGGTAGGTGCGGACCGTCCAGGTTCCCTCGGTCGTCAGGGTCTGCACCTGGGTGACGACTCCGTCGTTGACGTCCTCGATGTTGGTCGGCACGACGTCACCGATCCGGCCGTCCCCGTCGGCGTCCAGGTCAGGTCCTGGAACGCTCACGTTGGGGACGCCGGTCGGTGGCGTGCCCAGGACCAGACCCGCTGGGGTCACGACCCAGGTCGTGCCGTGCTGGCGATCATCGCCGTGGGCCAGGAACCGTTCGATGTCGGCACCGGCCGGGGGGCCGGCGCCTGGACCCGGACCGGTGCTGATGAAACCCGCGACGGCCTCGGCCTGATATCGGGCGGCGTCCAGCGCCGAGTTCTCGACATCGCGGTAGACCAGGAACGCCAGCGGGACCGCGAACGCGAGGATCACGGTGGCGGTGAGCCCGATCGTCAACGTCAGAATGCGTCGTCGCATAGGTCAGTCGCCTTCGGGCGGCGCGAGCTTGACCCCGACGCCGCGAACGCTGTGAAGGTACCGCGGCTCGGCAGCCGTCTCACCGAGCTTGCGTCGCAGCCAGGACAGGTGCACGTCGACGGTGCGGTCACCACCGCCCCACGGCTGCTGCCAGACCTCGGCCAACAGCTCGTTCTTGGAGACCACCTCGCCGGTGCGTCGAGCCAACGCGAAGATCAGGTCGAACTCCTTGCGCGAAAGGTCGATGCGGTCGTCGCCGAGCCTGACCTCACGGCTGCTCGGGTCGATCAGGAGGCGACCCACCGCGATGGCATCGTCGGCCCGCGCCTGTCCTGGTGCACTCCGTCGGAGTACCGCTCGGATGCGGGCCTCGATCTGAGCCGCCCGGAACGGTTTGACGACGTAGTCGTCCGCGCCGGCGTCGAGCAGCTTGACCATGCTCGCGTCGTCGTCCCGGGCAGTCGCGACGATGACGGGTACGTCGCGTACGGCGCGCAGCATGGCCAGCACGTCACCGCCATCGAGGTCGGGGAGTCCGAGATCGAGGATGACGACGTCCGGTGAGTCCGCCAACGCGGTCGACAGACCTTCGGCCCCGGACTCCGTGGCCGTGACGACATGGCCGTTGGCGCGCAGGTCTCGTGCGAGGGAACGCCGGATCGCGGGATCGTCCTCGATCAGCACGATGCGCGACATACGCGCAGGGTAGCCGTTGGCGCTGTGCCGCTCGCCGTCATCGGCGCCTGGTCAGCTGACGATCTCGCTGAGCGGCGTGGATGCCCGGCCGTGGCTGCGCTTGGTCGTGTACTGGGCCTGGTCGGCGGCGGCGAACAGCTCGCTCGGGGTGATCGTTGAGTCGACGGTGAGGATGGCGCTGGCGATCCCGCACGAGATCCCCGGTCGGACGCCGAGGTGCCAGGAGCGGTGACTCAAGCGGTCGACCACCGTCGCGACGGTGGCAGGCTCATGCCCCACGACGAGGACGGTGAACTCGTCACCGCCCACGCGCGCAACCAGGCTTGCCGGCAGCCCGCTGAACTCCGCCAGCAGGGTGCGTGCGACCGACTGGATGAGCTGGTCTCCAGCGTGATGGCCGAGCTCGTCGTTGACTTCCTTGAGGCGGTTGATGTCGACCTGGACGACGCTGATGAACCGGGTCGAGTTGGCAGGGACGTCGAAAGCCTGAGCGGCCCGCTCGTCGAGGGCCCTTCTGTTCCAGAGCCCGGTGAGCGGGTCCTGGAAGGCCAGCTTCTCGAGTGACTCCTCACGGAGGGAGCGCGAGATCGAGCCGGACAGGATGGCGACGAGGGCCTCGATGTAAGCGATGTCGTCAACGTCGAAGGCGGGTGCGCCGACCGGTCGCGTTCCGTAGAACTCCCCCCAGAGCTGACCGTCGACGATGATCGGGGATCCCAGCGACGAGCCCTTGTGCAGCTGGCGGAGGAGGTCGAGCTCTGCCGGCGGTGCTTCGGGATCCTGGAGTGAGGCGGTCCACGTCTTCGAGTCCGCCAACACGAGCTCGAGGTTGGAGAAGGCGCCGACGTCGTATGTCTCCTGCTCAGGCCACCGCTCCTCAGTCGGGCCGAGGTCGCCCACGTTGATCAGGGTCCGGACGGTCGTCGAGCCCTGTTCGAGGCGGCTGACCGAGACCGTGCTCGCCGCCAAGGCATCGCGCGCCTCCTCGGAGGCGATCTCGAGCAGCCTGAGGAGCGCCTCGGAACGACCGAGGGCGCGCGCCATCGTCGCGAGACTGCGGATCCGTGTGTCGTCCCGGGTGGGCATAACACTCCTGACGGGTGTCGAGAGGTACGCGTCCCAGCATGAGGTCCACAAAAAGTAGTGAGAACCATACGCAGAGTAATTGGACGCATGGGGGCTCAGAACTGTCCGTTCGGTCGATGTCTGGGGGTCCGACCACCCGACTTGTCAGAATGAGGTCGGTCCGGGGCCTGACCTGGGTCTGACAAGTCGAGAGGGGGCAGCGTGGTGCGGGGAAGGTGGTCTGCGGGTGCGGCCGTGGCTGTGGGGCTGCTGCTCGTGCTGGGTGGCTGTACAGGCGGGGATGCGAACGGCGGGGCGACGGGGAGTACACCGACGAGCGGATCCACGGCTGGCGCGGCGCACGTGCGACTGACGGCCACCGTCGTCCAGCAGCGGGCCGACATCGGGACGCGGCGGATCGGTCTCGAACTCACGACCGACGCGAAGACCACGGTGCATGTCGACCAGGTGCAGCTCGAGGCCTCGGCGTTCGAGGCTCAGCCACCCACCGCCAAGGACACCGACTTCACACCGGGCCGCACCATCGACCTCACGGTCGACTACGGCGATCCCGTCTGCCGACCGGGCCTCTCACCTCGAGGTGCCACTGTGATCGTCGACTACACGACGGAGAGGGGTTCGGGTCGGCTTCGGCTCCCCGTGGACCCGCTCGGCATCGAGGAGCTCACGCAGCTGTACGACGACGGCTGTGCCCACGCCGCGTTGGTCGATGCTGCCTCGCTCACCTACCGGACGCCGTTTCGGCGTGCGGTGGTGAACGGTCAGCAGAGCCTGGTCGGTGCCCTGGTGCTGACGCGGCCCGCCGACGGTGGGTCCGGCCGGCGGGTCGTGATCGACTCGATCCTCGGCAGTGTCCTGCTCGAGCTCGATCCCGCTGAGCGGCAGCCGGACGTGGTGCGACTGGACCCCGATGAGGCCTCGGCCGTGGTGCCGGTCCTCATCCGCGGCAACGACCGCTGCGAGCCGCACGCGCTGTCGTCGAGCCAGCAGACGTTCATCTTCACGGCGATCATCCGCGTCGGGTCAGGTGGTCCGCACACGGAGATCATCGAGCCCCCGATGTCGTTGCAGGCGCAGGCCGGCGCACTCCTCCGCGACGTCTGCCACTAACTCGGAGGTCAGGAGCTGAGGGCGGTTGCTCGGGCCAGCAGCTCGTCGGTCTCCGTAAAGGCGGGGAGCATGCCGCACCGGGTGAAGAGGTCGCGAGCCCCAGCAACGGCGCCTTGGCGTCTTCGTTGCGGGTGAGGGCGAGCAGGCAGCGGCCTTGGCCGAGCAGGGCGAAGCCTTGCTCAGGTACGTCGCCGAAGTCCTGTCAGCTGGCCGCGGAGTTCAACCCAGTAGCGCCATAGCCCTACTGGGTTCTGACAACTCGGTCAGGAGGTGAGGGCTGTGGCTTTGGCGAGGAGCTCGTCGGTCTCCTTCAAGGCAGGATCCATGCCGCAGCGAACGAAGATGGTGCGGGCCGCCAGCAGGGGCGCCTTCGCGTCGCCGGCGAGGTTCAGGTCGAGCATGCAGCGGCCTTGTCCGAGCAAGGCGAAGCCCTCTTCGACGACCATCCCGAAGGCGTTCCAGCGCGAGGCGGCCGCGCCATACTGATCGACGGCCGCTTCTCGTTGCCCGCGAGCCTCACCGAGGGCCGCGTGGACCGCGGCCAGCGCGTGTTCCGCACAGGGGTAGCGGGGAGAGACGTGTCCAGCGAGGCTGTCGGCGAGATCCAGCTCACCGAGGGCGATGGCAGCGCGCACGAGTCCGGGCAGGTACGTGGCCAGTTCGGTCGCGTCCAGATCCTCGGTGGCGTCGATCTCGCTCAGGATACTCACGGCCGCAGCGCGCTCGCCGAGCGCGGCTCGCACGACCGCCGCGCCGCCAAGGCTCTGTGCGATCAGGTCGGTCCGACTGGATTGTCTCGCGGCATCCGTGATCGCGTCCAAGAGTCCGCCGACCTGGTCGACCCGGCCACAGTAGGTGAGGACGAGAGCCTGCACCCCCCGGATCTCAATGAGGTCGAGCTCGTCGCCAGCCTGCTCGGCATGAACCGCCAGTTCGTTCGCCGCAGACAATGCTCCTTCGAGGTCGCCAGTGAAGAGCATCGCCGGGAGGGCGCTCGTACGAATCGCCAGGGCTGTCTCTTCGAGCCCACGAACGGCGGAGAATCGTAGGCCCTCCGTGAAGATGTCCAGGGCTGAGACGGGGCCCTCGTAGTTGCGGAGATTGACCCCGATGTTGTTGTAGAGCATCCCGGCGGTTCTCCCCTGGCCGGCTTGGACGGCTAGCTCCAACGCCTCACGGAAATCCTGCAGACCCCCGCTGTCGCCCAGGTTGCAGCGAGCAAGGCCGCGGTGGCCGAGCGCTCGGGCCGGCTTTCGCAGTCCTCCGTCGTCGGCGACCTTGAGCGCCTGCTCGGCAAGAACGATGCCCTCTTGGAGGCGACCGCCGAACGCCGCGTCTGCGGCGGCATCGGCCAGCGCCTCGACGAGTTCTGGTCCCGGCGGCAGTGGCTGGAGAAGTGCGAGTCCCCGGTCGATGAGGTCGCTGGCGCGTGGGTCGTTTTGATTCTGGTAGACCTTGGAGAGCCCACTCATCGCGCGTGCAGCCAACAGGACATCATCGTCAGGGAAACCTGCAATGGCTTCTTCAAGGGCGGCGGCTGCGTCCGAGGAGCGACCGGCTTGGTACGCCGCTTCACCGAACCTCACGAGCGATTCACGCCGCTTGACGTGGCCGGACGGGGCCAGAGCGAGGGCCTGTTCGAAGGCGTCCAGCGCCGCGGCAGTATCCAGGCCCAACGCGCGCTCACCGGCGAGGTTGAGAAATCGCAGCGCCGAGGTCTCCAGTCCCTCCAGATCGGCTTGCCCGGCCGCACTGGCGAGCTCGAGCGCTGACGTGTAGTGGTGGGCGAGAACCTCGGCGAGGTCCTCGAGGTGGTCAGGAGCCTTGGACTCGATCCAAGTTGCGGCGGCCAGGTGACGTGACGCGCGTGATGCCCGAGGGATCTGGGCGTAGGCGACGTCGCGGTCAAGTTCGTGCCAGAAGGCGTACTCCGCTTCACCTTCCATCGAGGACCGGCGCGATGGACGGACCAGCTCCTTGCGCGACAGCTCGCGCATCACGTCGACGACCTCCCCCACGGGCCGGTCGCCCATGGCGGCCACAGCCCCTGCCCAGAAGACTTTCCCGATAACTGCTGCATCGGCCAGCATCGCCTTGCGCTCGGGAGTGAGGGTGTCCAGCCGTGCAGCGATAAGCGCCTGCACCGCGTCAGGGAACGGAATCGCTGCGTCCGGGGTGAGCTCCCAGCTGGAACCCTTCTTGATGAGCAGGTCGCGGTCCTTGAGGAGCCGGACGAACTCCTCGGCGTACAGCGGGTTGCCTCCCGAGCGCTCCAGGATCGGCGTCTGCAGCTCGGCCGGGATGACGGTGGTCTCCAACAGGGCGCAGACGAGGCGGGTGGTCTCGGGTTCGGTCAAGGGAGTGAGGTTGATGGGCGTGCTGTTGCGGAGTCCGCGCGCGTAGTCGGGCTGGCGGTCGAAGAGCTCAGGTCGAGCGGTTCCGACGATGAGCATCGGGACGCCCTCGGTCCGGTCGGCGAGATGCTCCAGGAAGGCGAGCATGGCCGGGTCGGCCCAGTGGAGGTCTTCGAAGACGAGGATGGTCGGGTCCTGTTCGGCGATGTGTTCGAAGAACCTGCGCCATGCGGTGAAGAGCTCCTCGCGTTCCGCAGATGACGTCGACTCGATGCCGAGCAACGGCAACAATCGTTGACGCAGCCACTCGCGTTCGGACCCTTCGGGAAGCACCGCATCGAGCTTGTCGTGCGCCGTCGCCGGTGGATCGGAGTCCAGGATGCCGGTATGTGCTTTGAGTATTTCCGTCAAGGCCCAGAACGTGATGCCCTCGCCATAGGGCAGGCAGCGTCCTTGCCGCCACCGCACCAGCCCTGGGCGTTCTCGATGTGGGCAAAGAGCTCAGCGACCAGCCGGGACTTGCCCAACCCAGGTTCGCCGACGATCGTGACGAGTTGCGCTGCGCTCGCGGCAACGGTCTTGTCGAACAGGCCTTTGAGGATCGCGAGGTCGATCTCGCGCCCGATGAGCGGCGTGTCATGGGTGCGGGTGACGTCGGTGCCGAACCTCGCTCTGGGCGCCTTGGCCCAGAAGACGCGGACGGGTTCGGCCTTGCCCTTCAGCGTGGCGGGTTCGAGCTCGGCGTACTCGAAGATCCGGGCGGTGGCCTCGTAGGTGCCGAGCCCGACCGCGACCCCCATCTCCGGGGCTACGGACTGCAACCGAGAGGCTGTGTTGATGGCATCTCCGGCGAGCATGCCTTCCCCTGCGCCGGGGATGGCGCCCAGTCGGACCAGGGCTTCGCCGGTGTTGATGCCGACGCGCATGGTCAAGGGTGCGTTCCCGACCGACGTCAGCTTCTCGGCGGCTTCGACGATCGTCAGGCCTGCGCGCACAGCCCGTTCGGGGTCGTCCTCGTGCGCGGCGGGTACGCCGAAGACGCCGACGACCGCGTCACCGATGAACTTCTCGACGGTGCCACCGAAAGCCTCGATCTCCTTCTTCACCATCGCGAAGTACGTCGCCAACATGGTGTTGACGTCCTCAGGATCCGCCGACTCCGACGTCGCCGTGAAACCCACCAGGTCGCAGAACAGCGACGTGACGACTTTGCGCTCTTCTCCCAGGTTGCGTTCTGCGACCGCCAGCGACGCGGCGCACTCGCTGCAGAACTTGTGCCCCTCGGCGTTCTCATGACCACACGAAGGACATTGCACCAGCCGAGACTATTCCCACGGCACCTGAGTTGTCAGAACCCAGTAGCGCTAGAGGCCGACTGGGTTCTGACAACTCGGTCAGGAGGTGAGGGCTGTGGCGTGGGCCAGTAGCTCGTCGGTCTCCTTCAGCGCCGGCTGCATGCCGCAGCGGGTGAAGATGTCGCGGGCCGCCATGAGCGGCTGCTTGGCATCGTCGTTGCGACCGAGAGCGAGCAGACTCCGGCCCTGGCCGACGAGCGCGAAACCTTGCTCGGTGACGACACCGAACGCATCCCAACGCGCTGCGGCGTCGGCGTAGCCGTTGGCGGCGGCCTCCGTCTCCCCCTTCGCCTCGGTGATGGCGGCAGCGGCCGCGACCAGCGCATGTTCGGCACAAGGGTATCGGGGTGTCAGGTGGCCGGCGAGCCGCTCGGCGAGGTCGGACTCGGCAGCTGCGAGCGCGGCGCGCACCATTGAGGGAAGGAACTGCGCCAGCTCACCAGCGTCGTCGAGGCCCGCGGTCGACTCGATTTCTCGAAGGAGCTCCACTGCCGCGACTTTCGCGTCGAGCGCGACTCGGACGAGAGCCGTCGCACCCAGAACGGTGACGATGTAATCGGGGCCGAACTGACGGGCCGCCGTGACAGTCGCGCCCGAGAGCGAGTCTGCCTCGGTCAAGCGACCGAGGTACGTCAGAGCAAGCACCTGCGCGCCGCGAACCTCGGTGAGCAAGCTCTCGTCACCTATTCTCTCGGCGCTCACGCCAAGGTCTACTGCCTCGGCAAGCGCTTCAGGGACCGCGCCAGTGCTGATCAGTGCAGAGAGGCGGCTACTACGAATCTCTCTCGCCCATCCTTCAAGTCCCCGAGAGGTGACGTACTCGATTCCCTCCTCGAACACCTTTAGCGATGTGCGTGGTCCTTCGAAGTTCCGGAGGGCGACGGCGAGGTTGTTGTAGGTGATCGCAGCGACCCGGGCCTGGCCCGTCTCGATAGCCAGCTCCAGGGCGTCGCGATAGTCCTGAAGGCCGCCGGGGTCCCCAAGGATTGATCGGGACATCCCACGAATGCTCAAGACCCTGGCGGATCGGGGTAGGCCAGCGTTTTCTGCAACTGTCAATGCTTGTGTGACCAGGGCGATGCCCTTGCGTGGCTCGCCTTCAAGTGTGGCTGCGCCCGCGATGACGGCTAGCGCCTCGACGTAGTCGGGTCCGGGTGGCAATGGCTCCAGCAGCGAAAAGGCCTCGTTGGAGAGCTCTGGCCCCGCGCGGCCGAGCCGTTGCAGCACGGCAGACAGGGCCAGCATCGCCCGTGCAGCTGGAAGGATGTCATTGTCTGCGCGGAAGCTCGTCACGGCTTCCTCCAAGGCGTTGGCTGCCTCTGTGAGCCGTCCGGATTCTCGTGCGGCCTGTCCAAACCGGGCAAGGAGGTCCGGACGGGCAGGGTGCCCGACGGATGCGAGGACGAGGGCTCGTTCGAAAGCGCTGACCGCCGCAGCGTTGTCCAGCTCGAGGGCACGGTCGCCGGCCAGGGTGAGGAACCGCAGAGCCGATGCTTGCAGGTCTGAGAGGTCGGCCTGACCTGCCGCGGTCGCGAGCTCGAGGGCGGACGTGTAGTGGTAGGCGAGAACTTCGGCAAGATCCTCGAGCCGGTCGGGTGCCTTGGACTCGATCCAGGTTGCTGCGGCGATGTGGCGGGCGGAGCGGGACGCGCGTGGGATCTGGGAGTAGGCGACGTCGCGGGCCAGCACGTGCCAGAACGCGTATTCAGCCTCCCCTTCCATGGATGATCGGCGAGACGGGCGGACCAGTTCCTTTCGCGACAGCTCGTGCATGACATCTGCGACCTCGGACTCCGGGTGCCCAGCCATTGCCGCGACTGCCCCGGCCCAGAACACCTTCCCGATGACGGCGGCGTCGGCCAGCATCGCCTTGCGGTCTGGGGTGAGGGTATCCAGCCGGGCAGCTATCAGCGCCTGCACGGACTCGGGGAAGGGGATCTCAGAGTCGCCGTCGAGCTCCCAGACCGATCCCTTTCGGAGCAACAGATCTTTGTCCTTGAGGAGTCTTATGAACTCCTCGGCATACAGCGGGTTGCCGCCGGAACGCTCCAGGATCGGGGTCTGCAGCTCGATCGGGATGACCGACGTCTTCAGCAGCGCACAGACGAGGCGGGTGGTCTCGGCCTCGGTCAACGGTGCCAGGTTGATCGAGGTGGTGATGCGCAGACCGCGGGTGTAGTCGGGGTGTTGGTCGAACAGCTCCGGCCGAGCCGTCCCGACGATCAACAGCGGCACACCTTCGGCCCGATCAGCAAGATGCTCGAGGAACGCCAGCATGGCTGGGTCGGCCCAGTGCAGGTCCTCGAACACCAGTACGGTTGGGTCCTGCTCGGCGAGGTTCTCGAAGAACCGGCGCCAGGCAGTGAACAGCTCCTCCCGCTCAGCCGGTGAGGTCGCCTCGATCCCGAGCAGCGGTAGCAGCCGTTGCCGGAACCACTCTCGCTCCGGCCCCTGCGGAAGGACGGCGTCGAGCTTCGTCTGAACGGTGGCTGGCGGGTCGCTGTCCAGGACGCCAGTCTGCGCTTTGAGAATCTCCCCCAACGCCCAGAACGTGATGCCCTCGCCGTAGGGCAGGCATCGTCCCTGCCGCCAACGCACCAGACCCGGCCGGTCCTCGATGTAGGCGAACAGCTCCGCGACCAGTCGCGACTTGCCAACCCCGGGTTCCCCAACGATCGTCACGAGCTGCGGCGCCGATGCGGCGACAGTCTTGTCGAAGACTCCCTTCAGGATGGCCAGGTCGATCTCACGACCCACGAACGGGGTGTCGTGGATCCGGGTCACGTCGGTCCCGAACCGGGCCGTCGGCGACTTGGCCCAGAACACCCGTACCGCTTCGGACTTGCCTTTGAGCGTCGCCGGTTCGAGCTCGTCGTACTCGAAGATCCGCTGGGTGGCCTCGAACGTGCCGAGCCCGACGGCGACGCCCATCTCCGGTGCGACCGACTGCAATCGCGACGCGGTGTTGATCGCGTCGCCGGCCAGCATCCCCTCCCCCGAACCCGGCACCGCACCCAGCCGCACCAAGGCTTCACCGGTGTTGATCCCGACCCGCAAGACCAAGGGGGCGTCACCGACCGAGGTCAGCTCCTCCGCGGCTTCGACGATGCGCAACCCTGCCCGCACCGCACGCTCTGGGTCGTCCTCGTGCGCGGCCGGTACGCCGAAGATGCCCACCACGGCATCACCAATGAACTTCTCCACCGTCCCGCCATACGCCTCGATGTTCTTCCGCGCCATCTTGAAGTACGCGGCCAGCATCGTGTTGACGTCTTCAGGGTCCGCGGACTCCGACGTCGCGGTGAACCCGACCAGGTCGCAGAAGAGCGACGTGACGACCTTGCGTTCCTCACCCAGGCTGCGAGTGGGCGCGGTCAGCGGCGAGCCGCAGCCACCACAGAACTTCTGCCCTTCCGGGTTCTCCTGACCACACGAAGGACATCGCACCATCTGGTGACACTATTCCTACCGAGCCCGACTTGTCAGAACCCAGTAGCGCCCTAGGCCGACTGGGTTCTGACAACTCACGAACTCAACGCTGTCGCGTTCGCCAGCAGCTCATCCGTCTCCGTCAACGCCGGCGGCATGCCGCAGCGGGTGAAGATGTCGCGTGAGCCACGGAGCGCTTCGGTCGCTTCGGACGGACGACCGAGCGAAAGCAGGCACCGGCCGAGCCCGAGCAAGGCGAACCCCTCTTCAATGACCATGCCGAACACGTTCCAGCGCGAGGCAGCCTCGCGGTAACCATCAACGGCTGGCTCGAATCGTCCCTCAGCCTCCGCCAGCACGGCCTGGACCGTGACCAAGGAGTGTTCGGCGCAGGGATAGCGCGGAGTGAGGTGTCCGGCGAGGCGTTGGGCGAGTTCGAGCTCGCCGAGGGCGATGGCCGCGCGCACGATCGCGGGTAGGTAAGTGGCCAGCTCGGTCGCGTCGGCCAGACCTTCGGTGGCGTCGATCTCGGTCAGGAGCGCCACGGCCGCCGACTGCTCGTCGAGCGCTGCGTACACGACCGCCGCGCCGCCAAGGCCTTGTGTGGTCAGGTCGGAACGTCCCAGCTGGCGGGCCCCGTCGACGATGGCGTCCAAGTCGTCTCTCGCTGCGCCAGCGCGGCCTTGGTAGGTGAGCGCGAGGCCCTGGATGGTCCGGATCTCGACGAGGTCGAACTCGTCGCCGCTGGTCTCCGCATGCGTCGCTATTTCTGCAGCGGCATCGAGTGTTGCTTCCAGGTCGCCAGCGCTGAGGATCGCGGACAGGGCGCTGCTGCGGATCGAGAGGGCCATTTCTTCGAGTCCGCGGGCCGAGGCAAAACGGAGCCCGTCGGCGAAGACCTCGAGCGCTGCCCGGGGACCCTCGTAGTTGCGAAGGTCGACGCCGAGGTTGTTGTAGAGGATCGCGGCGGCTCGACCCTGACCGGACTGAATGGCGAGCTCTAACGCTTCTCGATAGTCATCCAGACCGCCGGCGTCTCCGAGGGTCGTCCGCGCAACACCGCGATACCCGAGAGCCCTGGCCGGTCGAGCCAGGCCACATTGCTCAGCAACGGTGAGGGCTCGTTCCGCGAGTCGGATGCCCTCCTCGGATCGCCCACCCAGTGCTGCCCTGGCCGCGACATCAGCCAGCGCATCGACAAACTGTGGACCGGGTGGCAGTGGCTCGAGCAGGGCAAGAGCCTGCGGGGCAAGGTCACCGGCCCGTGGGTCGTTCAAACGCTTGAGCACCTCTCCGAGGACGCCCATGGCACGAGCTTCTGGGTGGACACGGCCGCTCGCTCGGAACGCGGTGATGGCTTCCTCGAGGGCAGCGGCCGCGTCCACAAGTCGGCCCGACTGCCAGGCGGCTTCACCGAAGTGCATGAGTGCCTCGGGGCGGAGGGCATGACCAGGTTGGGTGAGGACGAGCGCTCGCTCGAATGAATCCAGGGCTGCTGCAGTGTCGAGGCCGAGAGCTCGTTCACCGGCGAGATTGAGAAAGCGCAGGGCGGACGCTTCCAACGCGGTCCGATCGGTCTGGCCCGCCGTCGTCGCCAGCTCGAGTGCGCTGGTGTAGTGGTACGCCAGCACCTCGGCGAGATCCTCCAGCCGATCAGGCGCCTTGGACTCGATCCAGGCAGCCGCTGCAACGTGGCGGGAGGCGCGGGAGGCCCGGGGAATCTGGGCGTAGGCGACGTCGCGGGCAAGGACGTGCCAGAAGGCGTACTCCGCTTCGCCTTCCATCGAGGAACGGCGCGCCGCGCGTACCAGTTCCTTGCGCGACAGCTCGCGCATCGACTCGGTGACGACGACCTCGTCGAGGCCTCCCATGGCGGCCACCGCACCGGCCCAGAACACCTTCCCGATGACGGCGGCGTCGGCCAGCAGTGCCTTACGCTCCGGGGTCAGGGTGTCGAGACGTGCGGCGATCGTCGCCTGGACGGAGTCGGGGAACGGGATGTCCGCACCGTCGACGAGTTCCCAGCTGGATCCGTTCTTGATCAGCAGGTCCCGGTCCTTGAGCAGCCGTACGAACTCCTCGGCATACAAGGGGTTTCCGCCGGACCGTTCAAGGATCGGCATCTGTAGCTCGGCGGGGATGACGGTGGTCTTCAGGAGTGCGCACACGAGGCGGGTGGTCTCGGGCTGCGTCAAGGGTGTGAGGCTGATCGGGGTGCTGTTGCGGAGCCCGCGCGCATAGTCAGGGTGGCGGTCGAAGAGCTCAGGTCGAGCGGTTCCGACGATGAGCATCGGGACGCCCTCGGTCCGGTCAGCGAGATGCTCCAGGAACGCGAGCATGGCCGGGTCGGCCCAGTGGAGGTCTTCAAAGACGAGGATGGTCGGGTCCTGTTCGGCGACGTGTTCGAAGAACCGCCGCCACGCAGTGAAGAGCTCCTCGCGTTCCGCGGATGACGTCGACTCGATGCCCAGCAGCGGAAACAGCCGCTGCCGCAGCCATTCCCGCTCGGAGCCCTCGGGAAGCACGGCGTCGAGCTTGTCCCGTGCCGTTCCCGGTGGATCGGACTCCAGAATCCCGGTGTGCGCCTTGAGGATCTCCGACATGGCCCAGAACGTGATGCCCTCCCCATAGGGCAGACAACGCCCCTGCCGCCAACGCACGATCCCGGGGCGGTCGTCGATGTGCGCGAAGAGCTCCGCGACCAGCCGGGACTTTCCCAGGCCCGGCTCGCCGATGATCGTGACGAGCTGCGGTGCGCTCGCTGCCACGGTCTTGTCGAAGACGCCCTTGAGCATGGCCAGGTCGATCTCGCGTCCGATCAAGGGAGTGTCGTGGGTACGGGTGAGGTCGGTTCCGAACCTGGCCCGGGGTGCCTTGGCCCAGAAGACCCGGACCAGCTCGGCTTTGCCCTTCAGCGTGGCCGGTTCGAGCTCGTCGTACTCGAAGATCCGTAGGGTGGCCTCGAACGTGCCGAGCCCGACTGCAACCCCCATCTCCGGAGCTACCGACTGCAGCCGGGACGCGGTGTTGATCGCATCCCCTGCCAACATCCCCTCGCCGGCGCCGGGGATGGCTCCGAGCCGGACGAGTGCTTCGCCGGTGTTGATGCCGACGCGCATGGTCAGCGGTGTCCCACCCACTGATGACAGTCGTTCGGCAGCCTCGACGATCGCCAGTCCGGCACGCACCGCTCGCTCTGGGTCGTCCTCGTGCGCGGCCGGTACGCCGAAGACGCCGACGACGGCGTCGCCGATGAACTTCTCGACCGTGCCGCCGAAGGCCTCGATCTCCTTCTTCACCATGGCGAAGTACGTCGCCAGCATCGCGTTGACGTCTTCGGGGTCGGCCGACTCCGAGGACGCGGTGAAACCCACCAGGTCGCAGAAGAGGGAGGTGACGATCTTGCGCTCTTCGCCCAGACCCCGTCCAGGAGCGGTCAGCGGTGTGGCGCACTCACCGCAGAACTTCTTCCCGTCCGGGTTCTCATCGCCGCAGGACGGGCACCTCACCATCCCGCGAGACTATGCCCACCCAGCCCGACTTGTCAGACTCTGGTCGCTCTGGAGCCCTACCTCGTTCTGACAAGTCTGACCGAGTGGCTGATCCCGGTATCGCGGGAACGCGGCTAATCTCCTTAACACCGCAACGAGAGGACGCGTTGGGGCTGGAGGGTCAGATGAAGCGCCTGGTGGTCTGCTGTGACGGCACCTGGAACAAGCCGGACAGTGCACACATCACCAACATCGAGAAGATCGCACGCACGATCCAGACCGATCCGACGGCGTCCGGTGGGGTGCAGCAACTCGTGCTGTACGTCGGCGGCGTAGGCATCGGCTACAAGCTCGACCAGTTCCTCGGCGGCGCCTTCGGCTCAGGACTGTTCAACAACGTCAAGACCGCCTACCGCTTCCTCGCCCTCAACTATGAAGTAGGCGACGAGATCTTCGTCTTCGGCTTCAGCCGCGGTGCCTACACCGCTCGTAGCCTCGTCGGCATGATCGGCTACGTCGGTCTGCTCACGCGGCGGTCTGTGATCGCAGACAAGCTGCCCGAAGCCGTCACGCGCTACCAGCGCAAGCAGCCGGCGGCCGGAGCGTTCGGCGCCAGCAACGAGGAGTTCAAGCGCGACTTCTGTCATGCAGAGACCCCGACGAAGTTCATCGGCGTCTTCGACACGGTCGGCGCACTCGGCGTCCCCGGCATGCTGCCGAAGGACCATGAGTTCCACGACATCAACCTCGGAGACTCGGTGCAGTGCGCACGCCAGGCGTTGGCCATCGACGAGCAGCGGATGGTGTTCGCCCCGTGCTTGTGGGAGGCACCCGAACGCCCCGACGATCCCGACCGCATCAAGCAGGTCTGGTTCGAAGGCGCCCACTCTGACGTCGGCGGCGGGTACACCGAGACCGGACTGTCGGACACGGCGCTGCTGTGGATGGTGAGCGAGGCCAACCTGCGCGGCCTGGTCTTCGACCGTCCGCTGCTGGACTCCTACATCGCTGGCCAGTCGCCGGCTATCCGGCACAACTCGCTGCGCTGGTTCTACCGGATCTCCAACCTGCGGGAGCGAGTCCGCCCACGTCGCACGAAGGAGAAGGCACTGTTCGTCGGGCAGCGACGCAACCTCGGTGCGCCGGGCAGCGGCGTGCGGCTGTCGTCGGCCGCCCGGTCCCACTACTTCGATGCAGAGAAGGACTACCGGCCACACAACCTCGACCTGCTCGTCGAGAGCCTGGATCCGGAGGTCGTCACCGCCTTGACGGAGCCGGTGGTCGCGTTGCCCGAGGTCAGTGTCGAGAGCATCTCAGCGCGGCTCGCGGACGCGGGCGTCTACCTCGACCGCGCGCGGCAGGTCGTACCCGAGGCCCGGTCTGCCACGATGTCCGGATGCCTCACGACACCCACTGGCAGCACTGGCACGAGCAGTACGCCGAGCCCGACCATCCGCTGAGCCGTCGGCTGTCCATCGTCCGCGCCCACGTGCACCGGTGGCTCGACGACGCGTCCGTGCAGGGCCACACCGCGGTGCCGCTCCGTGTCGTCAGCGCGTGCGCCGGCGACGGCCGAGACGTCCTCGTCGCTCTGGCCGACAGCACCGACGCCGATATCGTCCACGTGGTTCTCGTCGAGCTCGACCCCGCGCTCGCCGAGGCCGCCCGGCAGTACGCCGCCGACGCGGGGCTCACGAACGTCGAGGTCCGCATCGCCGATGCCGGTCTCGCCGCCAGCTACCGCGACGCCGTGCCGGCCGACCTCGTCTTGCTCTGCGGCATCTTCGGCAACGTGGGTGACGACGATGTACGACGGACGGTGGCGGCCGTGCCCCAGCTGGCGGCCCCTGGCGCCACCGTGATCTGGACCCGTTCTCGCCGCGCGCCCGACCTGACGCCACAGATCAGGTCCTGGTTTGCCGAGGTGGGATGCGAGGAGGTGGCCTGGAACGCTCCTGCCGACGAGCTCTTCTCGGTCGGCGTGCACCGGTTCGCCGGGTCGACGAGGTCGCTGGACCTGGAGACGACGTGGTTCCGTTTCCGCCCCGCGGACGACGGGGCAACGGCGACCCAACCCCCGCAGTGAGGAGCCGCTGGCCAATGCTGGAGCCGGCGGGAGACAATGAGAGGTCCAGAGGACGTCGCCGGCTGCGCTTCGTCGAGGGACGCCCGACTTCGCCACGAGAGGGAACGCCAGTGGAGCCCGCAGCTGCCGACTTCGCCGAGATGGCGATGGACCTGCTCGAACGCCCTGACGTCGATGAGACGCTGGTCGGGATCGCGGAGTACGCACAGCAGACTCTCGAGACGGACTTCGTCGGCATTCACGTGGTTCGCCACAAGACCATCGAGACCGCGGCCGCCACGCATGAGGTCATCGAGCAGGCAGACAAGCTGCAGGCCGAGCTCGGCGAAGGCCCTTGCCTGCAGGCAGTCTGGTCGCACGACACTTTCCTCGTGCACGACACCGCGACTGATCCGCGTTGGCCGCTGTTCGGCCCCGTGGCTGCCGAGCTAGGCCTCCACAGCATGCTCAGTGTTCGCTTGTACTCCGCTGAGCAGACCCTCGGTGCGCTCAACCTCTATTCGGCGTCGGTCCGCGACTTCAGCCAGGACGATGCAGCCCTGGCACACCTGTTCGGCCAGCACGCGTCAGTGGCGCTGGCGAGCGCCCGCCGCGAGCAGGGCCTGCGCCAGGCGGTCGACGCGCGGCACCTGATCGGCCTCGCCCAAGGAATCCTGATGGAGCGGTTCGGACTCAACCCCGACCAGGCGTTCTCGGTGCTACGGCGCTACTCGCAGGAACGCAACATCAAGCTCCGCTCCGTCGCACGCCACATCATCGAGACGCGGCAACTTCCGCCGGACTAGCCGACCCAGGCCCGCAGCGTCACGCGGGTATCGATGTCAACTGGGTGTCGTCGGCTTCGATGGAGCGAACCGAGTCGACCGCATCGAGCGTGCCCAGTTGTTCGCGCAGCTTGGCGAAGATGCGCGTCAGCAATCGGGAGACCTGCATCTGCGTCACCCCGAACTCCTCGGCGATCCGTGCCTGGGTCCACTCGTGGAAGAAGCGCAGGTAGACGATCCGCCGCTCGCGCTCGGTGAGGCCGCGGCACAGCGGACGAAGAGCAACGACCGCCTCGGCGTGCTCGAAGCCGGGGTCTTCGCAACCCAGCGCCTCGGCCAGCGGAGCGGTCTCACCCTCACGCGGCGGTCGGTCCAACGAGGTCGGAGAGAAGCACCCGTCGGCGGACAACGCCTCGATGACGTCCTTGGTGTCGATCCCGAGCGCGTCGGCGACATCATGGGGCGTCGGTACGCGGCCGGACTCGTGCATCAGCTGCGAAGAGGTCGTGGCGATCTCGGCCTGGAGCTCCTGGATGCGTCGCGGCGGGCGGACGGTCCAGGCGTTGTCGCGGAAGAACCGCTTGACCTCACCGAGGATCGTCGGCACTGCGTAGCCAAGGAAGTTGTCGCTCTTGGCGGGATCGAAGCCGCGGGCGGCCTTGACCAGCCCGAGGCAGGCGACCTGGACGAGGTCGTCGACCGGGACACCGCGGTTGCGGTAGCGCATCACGATCGACTCGGCCACCTCGACATTGAGTAGCACGATCTCCTCGTGGAGGAGATCTTGCTCCCGCGGGCTGGCGCCAACGCACCGCTGCAGCAGCTCCTGGGTGCGAGCCGCGCGTTCGTCAGTCGTCGGCGCCGTGGCGACGTCGTCGCTGAGATGGTCCGCCTCAGGTTGGTACAAATGGTCAGAAAGGTCGGAACTGGTAAAGATGGGAGACATCACAGGTCCTTCAGGAAAGAAAGCCAGTGGCAGTTGTCTCAACCACTTCGGTCAGCCAACCATGCCTCGCGACGAAGGTCAAGAGTTTGCATAGGTGCAACTATTACTGCATCACTTTGTCTGATGGCGTGACTCAGCGGCTGCGACGGACAGGGATGACCTGGCGCAGCCGGAGTGTCCGGGGCTCGTCCCGCGGCGCGGATCGCGGCGGATGGCCGGTGTCCGCTGCACGGATGTGCTCCAGCAGTTCGATGATCCCGTCCACGCCGTCGTCCGGTCCCACCGGTGGTGGCGAGGTGACGGGCTCGCGGTGGACGAGCTCTTCCTGAAGTCGCAGAATCGTCCAGCTGGCAAGGGATTCCAGCTCCTGCGGTGTGACATCGGTCAGAAGTCTGGCCTCAGCCGGCGGCTCTGGCCAGGCCAACGTCGACAGGTCCCCGGCTACGTCGTAACCGGCCCCGCGGATGCTGTCGGCCATGCGCTGGGACTTCTCGGACAGCCATGGCCGCGCGTGCATCGGCAGGCGAAGTGGCGTACCGGGACGTCGGGCCAGTACGCCGTTGGCGAGCAGCTGACGGGTCCACACGTGACGCTGAGGATCGGTGAAGCGCGGGTCCCGGCGGGCGTGGACTGCGCGTAACAGCTCCGACTCGACGACGCCCAGCCCGTGGGCGACGACGTCGAACTGCGCGTCGTATGCCGTCGGCGCAAGGCCTAGCACACCTGCGTACCGGGCCCACAGGTCCCGAGCCTCATCGGCCTGGGTCTGCGGCGTCGAGCCGGGCACCGTGACCAGGTGGACGTGCTCGGATGGCAGCGCACCCCGCCACCGCGCAAGCACGTCGGTCAGGTCGTGTTGACGCCAGAACCGTTGTCCGGGGTTGCCCTCGGTCTGCAGGCGTTCGAGGAACGCGTCCAACGAGGTGGACCGGCCGGCCTTGACCTGCTCCTGCCACGCGAGTGCGGCCTGCAGGTGCACGGGCCGCGCGGTGACCACCAGATGCACGTCGCCGTCGATCGCCGCAACGGCTCGTTCGGCCTGCTCTGGTGTCGCGCTGGCCAGCGCGGGGTGGCCGATCAGGGCCGCCCCAGGCCAGCGGTTGACCTGCCGGGCGAGCTTGGTCCACGCATGGTCGTCGACCGGGCTCATCGTGGGGGGCGTGGGCCCAGCGCGGTGGTCGCCGCGGGAGCTGGGCGGCTGCCGCTCCGTGACCGCTCGCGCGGCCGTGTAATGGGTGACGATGCGGCCAGGCAGCAGGAAACCCTCGGCACGCAGGGTCTCGGCGTTCTGCCAGAGCACGCGCTGTAGGAACGTCGTCCCGGACTTGGGCGTCCCGACGTGCAGATAGGTCCGTTGTGCCATCGCTTCCTCGCCTGGGGTTGGCAGGACTCTAGCCGTCGCCCGCAGTGAGCTCGATGGATGGTGGTGCGCTGCGTAAGTGCTTGGGCGGAGGTGGGCGAGATGTGATGGAATCACACGGCCTGCAAGGCCTCCCAGGCCATCGCTTCCAGCAGTGCGCGCATCCGCTCGACCCCGAGCCGGGCGCTGTGCGGAGTTGAGTTGAGCAGGCCGAAGACAGCGTGTGCGGCCGCCTCCCCGTCCCGCGGCCCGACGTCGGCGCGGACACGGCGGAGCGAGGCGACCCACAGCCCGACATAGGCGCGCTGCAGGTCGCGGACGCGCTCGCGGGCGGCGTCGGGTAGCGAACCCCAGTCGCGGTCCTGGACCACGATGAGGTCCTTGTGGGTGAGTGCGAAGTCGGTGTGCCAGCTGACGAGCTCCCGGAGCGCGGTCTCGTCATCGGCAGCGATGGCCACACGGCGGCGGGCCTCCGAAAGCAGCCGCTCACTGATGCTGACGAGCATCTCGGCCAGCATGGCGTCCTTGCTGACAAAGTGGCGGTAGAGGGCTGGACCGGAGATGCCGCAGGACGCCCCGATGTCATGCACGGACACGCCGTGGAACCCGCGGTCGGCGAACAGCTCCGCCGCCCGCTCCAGGATCTGCTCCCGGCGCGAGGTGCCCATGGCGGCCAAGTGTAGACCTGCCATGTTAATGATCGCTAACATGGCGAGCAGGCGCTGCGCTGCCCGGCGGCCGCCTGTCACGCTGAAGCCGGGGCCGAGAGGAGATGCCATGACCGACGACCTGAGGTCGCTGGTGGCGGAGCTGCGCGAGCGGCTGGCAGTCGTGCGGCAAGGCGGGTCGGAGGCGGCTCGTGCCAAGCATGTGGCCCGCGGCAAGCTGCTGGTGCGCGAACGTGTCGACCGGCTCCTCGATCCGGGTTCGCCGTTCTTGGAGCTGTCGCCGCTCGCCGGCTACGGGCTGTACGACGACGCGGTTCCCTCGGCCGGCGTCGTGACGGGTATCGGGCGCGTCAGCGGTCGCGAGTGCGTCGTGGTCGCCAACGACGCGACTGTGAAGGGCGGCACCTACTACCCGATGACCGTCAAGAAACACCTGCGAGCCCAGGAGGTTGCTGCGGCCAATCGGCTGCCGTGCATCTACCTGGTCGACTCCGGTGGCGCGTTCCTGCCGATGCAGGACGAGGTGTTCCCCGACCGCGATCACTTCGGTCGCATCTTCTTCAACCAGGCCAACCTCTCTGCGGCCGGCATCCCGCAGATCGCCTCGGTCATGGGGTCGTGCACCGCCGGTGGCGCCTACGTCCCGGCGATGTCCGACGAGACGGTGATCGTGCGTGACCAGGGCACGATCTTCCTGGGCGGTCCACCGTTGGTGAAGGCGGCCACCGGCGAAGTCGTGACCGCCGAGGACCTCGGCGGTGGCGACGTCCATGCCCGGACCTCCGGAGTGGTCGACCACCTCGCTGCCGACGACGCCGAGGCGCTCGCGATCGTGCGCAGCATCGTCGGCACGCTCGAGCGCCGTACTCCCCTGTCGTTGACGCCACACGAGCCCGAGGAGCCGGCCGAAGACCCGGCCACGCTGTACGACGTGGTGCCGGCCGACACCCGGACGCCGTACGACGTGCGTGAGGTGATCCGGCGGGTCGTCGACGGGTCGCGGTTGCACGAGTTCAAGGCTCTGTACGGCGAGACGCTGGTGTGCGGTTTCGCGCGGATCTGGGGCTACCCCGTGGGGATCGTGGCGAACAACGGCATCCTGTTCAGCGAGTCGTCGTTGAAGGGCGCGCACTTCATCGAGCTGTGCAACCAACGCGGGATCCCGCTGGTGTTCCTGCAGAACATCACCGGGTTCATGGTGGGGCGGCAGTACGAGGCCGGTGGTATTGCGAAGGACGGCGCCAAGCTCGTCACCGCGGTTGCGTGCTCGGTGGTGCCGAAGTTCACCGTGGTGATCGGCGGCTCGTTCGGCGCCGGCAACTACGGGATGTGTGGACGTGCCTATGACCCGCGTTTCCTGTGGATGTGGCCGAACGCGAGGATCTCCGTGATGGGCGGTGAACAGGCGGCGTCGGTGCTCGCTACGGTGCGACGTGACGGCCTCGAGGCCAAGGGCGAGTCGTGGTCGAGCGATGACGAGGAGGCGTTCAAGGCACCGATCCGCGCGCAGTACGAGAGCCAGGGCTCGCCGTACTACTCGACCGGACGTCTCTGGGACGACGGGATCATCGACCCGGTCGACACCCGGCGTGTCCTCGGCATGGGCCTCGCAGCTGCCGCGAACGCGCCCGTTCCCGAACCCTCCTACGGCATCTTCCGGATGTGACCCCCATGCCCACCCACCTTCTCCTTTCCCCCCAGCAAGTGCCCCCTCTGGCCCTCCGCGTTTGCCTAGTTCACAAGCCAGATGGCTTGTGCACTAGGCAAACTTCCCTCGGCCACTGGGGGATTGCCTCTCTGACTCTGCCGGGCCCGCAGGCCTCCCCGACCACCCACACCGCCCACCTCAGGGGTATGCCGTGACGCGCTTCGGAAGTGTCCTGGTCGCCAACCGCGGCGAGATCGCCCTGCGGGTCTTCCGGGCCTGCGAAAAGGCCGGCTTGCGCAGCGTGGCCGTGTACTCCGACGCCGACCGGGATGCCCCGCATGTCCGCTCCGCCGACACCGCCACCCGGATCGGTCCGGCAGCAGCCAGCGAGTCCTACCTGTCGATCCCGGCGCTGCTCGAGGCCGCAGCCCGAACCGGCGCCGACGCGGTCCACCCGGGCTACGGTTTCTTGTCCGAGCGGTCCGCCTTCGCCCGCGCCGTCACCGACGCCGGACTCGTCTTCATCGGACCGTCGGCCGACGTGATGGACCTGATGGGGCGCAAGGACAAGGCCCGCGAGATCGCCGTCGCCGCCGGAGTCCCCGTCATACCGGCCGCCGACTCCGGAGCGGACGACCTCGACGCGATCCTCGACCAGGTCGGCCTGCCGTTGCTCGTGAAGGCCGCGGCCGGGGGTGGCGGCAAGGGCATGCGCATCGTGCGCGACGGTGCTGACCTGGCGGCCGCGGTCGCCGCTGCCCGGCGGGAGGCCGCAGCCGCGTTCGGCGATGACACCATGCTGTTCGAGCGCTACCTCGAGCACGGCCGCCACATCGAGGTCCAGGTGCTCGCTGACGAGCATGGTCATGTGCTCCACCTCTTCGAGCGCGACTGCTCGGTCCAGCGGCGGCACCAGAAGGTGCTCGAAGAGGCCCCCGCGACCCAGATCTCCGACGACGTACGACGTCTGGTCACCACCTCCGGGGTGGCCCTCGCCCGCGAGGTCGGCTACGTCAACGCCGGCACGGTGGAGTTCCTCGTCTCCGGCGACGAGGCCTTCTTCCTCGAGATGAACACCCGCCTCCAGGTCGAGCACCCGGTCACCGAGCTCGTCACCGGACTCGACCTCGTGGAGCTCCAGATCGCTGTCGCACAAGGGGAAACGCTGCCCTTCGAGCAGGACGCGGTGACCGTGCGAGGCCACGCAATCGAAGCGCGGGTGTATGCCGAGGACCCCTACGCCGGCTTCCTGCCCCAGGCCGGAACTGCACAGGTCGTCGTATGGCCGGAGCGGGCGCGGGTCGACGCCGCCCTCGAGGCGGGACAGGCCGTGGGGACGAGCTACGACCCCATGCTGGGCAAGATCATCGTGCGCGGGTCGACACGTGAGGTGGCGCGCCGCGCCCTCGTGTCCGCGCTGGACGAGTCGGCGGTGCTCGGCCTGACCACCAACCTCGGCTTCCTGCGTGCGTTGGCAAGCTCCGACGAGTACCGAGATGCGGCCATCGACACGGCCTGGCTCGACAGCCACCCCGATGCCTTCGAGCTCCGGACTCCGGTCGCAGCGTGGTGTCTTGCAGCCTGGGCGTTGGCCACGAGTCG
The DNA here is from genome assembly GCA_963750495.1 of uncultured Actinomycetota bacterium. Taxonomy (GTDB): domain Bacteria; phylum Actinomycetota; class Actinomycetes; order Propionibacteriales; family Nocardioidaceae; genus JANLYC01. The sequence goes on along the minus strand of CAVVQV010000006.1, from coordinate 366,031 downwards.
CGAAGCGGACGCGCGGCACCCGTTCGGCGTCGGCGACGGCTGGCGGTCGGGCAGCCAGCCGGCCGCCGTACCCATCGAGCTGACGGACGCCCGGGCCACGGGCTCCGACGCGACCACGGTCCTCGCCGTCGACCTGTCGGGGGGCTCCATCACCGGTCCGAGCGCGTCGGTCGACGTGCGCGCGCTGGCGAGCACTGACGCGGCCCTTCGCCTCGAGGTCGACGGTGTCGTCCAGGAGGGCCACGTGCTGGTCGATGAGCACGAGGTGGCCGTTGCCTATCGCGGCCAGACCTATGTCTTCCGGCGCCCTGACGCCTTCGCGCCGGGCGGCCGGGTGGCCGTCGGCGACGGATCGATCACCGCGCCGATGCCCGGGACCGTGTTGGCCGTCGAGGTGGCCACGGGTGACCAGGTCGCCACGGGTGAGACGCTCGGGGTGATGGAGGCGATGAAGATGGAGCTTGCGCTGAAGGCGCCGTTCGACGGCGTGGTCTCGAGTGTGGACGCGACGGTCGGGAGTCAGGTCGAGCTCGGGGCGACGCTGTTCGTCGTCGTACCCGAAGAGGCTGAGGCCGTGTCATCGTGATGCGGACTCCACAGGTCATCCCTGACCCGACGTTGCCGACGAGCGTGACGGTGTACGAGGTCGGTCCACGTGACGGGTTGCAGAACGAGTCCGCGATCGTGCCGGTGGAGGTGAAGGCAGAGTTCGTCCGGCGCCTCGTGGGGGCGGGTCTCACGACTGTCGAGGTCACCAGCTTCGTACACCCGACCTGGGTGCCTCAGCTCGCCGACGCCGAGCAGCTGATCGACGCCTTGGACATGACGATGGCACCACGGATGCCGGTACTGGTGCCCAACGAGCGTGGTCTGGATCGCGCGCTGGACAAGGGGATCCGGGACATCGCGATCTTCGGGTCCGCCACCGAGACCTTCGCACAGCGCAATCTCAACCGGAGCCTCGACGAGCAGTTTGCGATGTTCGAACCGGTCGTCAGCCGGGCCCGTGATGCCGGTGTCCGCGTCCGTGGCTACGTGTCGATGTGCTTCGGCGACCCGTGGGAGGGCAACGTCGCCGTCGAACAGGTGGTCGGCGTGGGGCGACGGCTGCTCGACCTCGGATGTGACGAGCTCTCGCTGGGCGACACCATCGGCGTGGGTACGCCGGGTCATGTCGAAGCGCTGCTCGGTGGTTTCGCCGCCGCCGGGGTGGGACTGGACCGGCTCGCGATGCACTTCCACGACACGTACGGTCAGGCGCTGTCGAACGCGTTGACGGCCTTGCGGTTGGGCGTCACCACGTTCGACGCGTCGGCGGGTGGCCTGGGTGGGTGTCCGTACGCCGAGAGCGCCACCGGCAACCTCGCGACTGAGGACCTGGTCTGGCAACTGGCCGGTCTCGGCATCGACACCGGCGTCGACCTGGAGGCGCTGGTGGCCACGAGCACCTGGATGGCTGCTCAGATCGGCAAGCCGCCGGCGTCGCGCGTCGTCGCGGCCCTGGCCTGAGGCGGTCTGCCGCCATACCGCGGCTCGGTAGGCGTGCAACGGCCGAGTCACTGAGGCAAACCACCTCTGCCCAAGGAGAATTTGCCTAGTGCACAAGCCACCTGGCTTGTGAACTAGGCAAACGCGGAGGGCCGGGGAGGCAGCTGGCTCAGGGGGATGAAGAAGGGTCAGGGGGTTCGAGGGGGGCGGGCCTTGAGCTCCTTGGCGGCGTAGCGGCCGATCTCGTAGGTGGCATAACCGTCGGAGACCGCGCCCACTCCCCCACCGATCACGGGGGTCCGACGTGCGATCACCGCAATCGTCCGCTTGCCGGCAGCGCGCGCGATCAGCTCGGCGGCGACCGCCTTCGCAATCCGCTGGTCGAGAGCCGGATCGTCGGCCGGCGCCGTCGCGATCGCCATCGGTCGGCTCGGCAGCTTCTTGCGCTTGACCAGCGCCTTCACGCCGTCCTTGCCGAGCACGCACGCGAGCACGGCGTTGCGAACCCGGCCGTCCTCGAGGTCGTAGCCGCGCAGGTGGGCGATGCCGGCGGCCAGATGGCACTGCAGCAGCGCAACGCCGGAGATGTTCGCAGGGACCGCCACCGCCATGGTGATGAGCCCACCGAGGTTGGTCACGAAGCCCTGCAGACCGGCCAGCCGCACATGCGCGTCGGTCAGCGCTCGGATGGCTCGTTCGACATCGCCGCCATGTGTGCGCAACTGGCGCTCGGCCGAAGCGGCTGCGCCGGGCAGCGGCCCCACCCCGTCGACGGCCCGGTCGAACGTCCGACGCACGAAGTTCGACGCCAGTCCTGGTGCGGCGCGCATCGCCACCGGTGTCACCACGCGTGCGGTCATGCTCTTCCTGCTCTTCGGCATGCTCACGAGCCTAGGTGGTCTTCACGGGTCCGGCTGGCCGCCTCCCGCACATCTCCACACGCAGCGGGAAACTCCCTGGCACAGCCGCGCGTGCTTTGCTTGGGTAGACGGTGCACCCGGACTTCAGGAGGACACATGACGGACGCTCCCAAGCCGACGGACGCCGAGGACGAGCAGCACAGACTGTTTCGGGAGGCCCTCGAGCGCAAGAAGGCGAACCAGAAGCAGCCTCCGGTCCGTGGCTCCCGCAACCAGGGAATCAGCGAGGCGCACAACGACCACGCCCGTCGGGAGTTCCGCCGCAAGTCCGGCAGCTGACGTCTCAGACGGGTCCACAGAGCCGTCGCGCCGCGCCGCTTCGCCAGCCAGTTCGCCCTCGGCACGGCAGAATCAGAACCGTGACCACGTGTGAGGACGTCCGCGGATGGTGAGTCAGGCGCCGGTCGAGCCGCCACCCTGCCCTTGGGTGTTCCCTGACCCCAGCGAGGCCGAGGATGACGTCGTCGCCGTCGGCGCGGACCTCGAGCCCGGAACAGTCCTGGCCGCCTACCGGTCCGGGTTGTTCCCCATGCCGATGTCCGAGGTCGAGGCGATGTCGTGGTGGTCGCCCGTACGCCGGGGGGTCCTCCCACTCGACGGTCTCCGGATCACGCGGTCCATGCGCCAGTCCGCCAAGCACTTCACGGTCACCATCGACCAGGCGTTCGAGGACGTCGTACGCAACTGCGCTGACGAGGACCGGCCCGGCGGTTGGATCGACGCCAACCTCGCTACCTGCTACGCCACGCTCCATGAGCTGGGGTGGGCGCACTCGATCGAGGTATGGCGCGACGACCAGCTGGTCGGTGGCCTCTACGGGGTCGCGATCGGGGGGCTGTTCGCCGGCGAGTCGATGTTCCATTCCGAACGCGACGCATCGAAGGTCGCTCTGATGGGGCTGGTCGAGCTGCTCGACGACGGTCAGGCCGGCCGGCTGCTCGACGTCCAGTGGTCGACGCCGCATCTGATGAGCCTCGGTGTCGTCGAGTTCTGGCGCGCGGACTATCTGGCGATGTTGCGTCGGGCGCTCGTGCTCCCGCTCCCGAAGCAGTGGGCGTGACAGCTCATCCCCGGGGCTCGAACCACGGGTGATCTCGACAGGCTCGATCAGCGAAGGTTGCTCGCTCAGCTGGCGGTGGCGTGCCCCTCGTCGTGAGCAAAGGCCCACTCGGTGAAGGAGGGCGCCGATTCCGGCTCCGTGAGGTCAGGAAAGCTCGACTCGCCTGTCTCGATCGGCAGCACCGGCTCGATCAGCGACTGAGGGGCCGACGCGGGCGCCGCCGACGCGGCCGCGCCTGGCGACAGGTGGACACCGGGAGCGTCGCGAAGGCCGTCGACGAGCGCGTCGATGAACTCGTTGACGTCTTCCTTGGCCAGCCGGAACGTACCCGCGCAGAACCCGTCACGCCACATGGACAGCACCACGAGGTCAGCCTCGTGGTGCCAGGTGAGACGCATCGCCCGACCGTTTCCGCGGGCGTCGACGAAGACCTCCCCGTGAGGCCTGTCGAGGTGCGCGGACATCCCGCAACTATGCCCCTTCGGCGAGGGGGCGGGCAACCAAAACCAGAGATTCTCCCTCCGAGTTGACAGTATGGGGGGATGCCTGAGCTACCCGAGGTGCAAGCGCTGGCCCACGATCTGGCCAGGCGGCTCGACGGGCGCGCGGTGGCGAGACTCGATATTGCAGCATTCTCCGCATTGAAGACATACGATCCACCCGCCAGCGCCCTGTCCGGCCTTTTCGTGTCCGGAGTGGGCCGTCAGGGCAAGTTCCTCGACATCGCTGTCGACGAGCTCCACCTGATCGTCCATCTGGCCCGAGCCGGCTGGGCCCGTTGGCGTGACGAGGTGCCGGCCACCCCAGCCCGGCCCGGCAAGAGCCCGCTCGCGGCTCGCCTCGTCCTCGACAACGGCGCGGGCATCGACTTCACCGAGGCCGGCACCAAGAAGGCGTTGGCGATCTACGTCGTCCGGCGACCGAGCGACGTGCCCGGGATCGCCCGGCTCGGCCCCGACCCGCTCGCCGACGAGTTCACTGCCGAGGTGCTCGCCGACATCCTCGCCAAGGCCGGCCGGGCGCAGATCAAGGGTGTGCTGCGTGACCAGTCGATCATCGCCGGCATCGGCAACGCGTACTCCGACGAGATCCTGCACGTCGCGAGGATGTCACCGTTCAAGCCCGCGGCGATGCCACCGGACGACCAGGTGATCCTGTACGACGCGATCGGCGTCACCCTGAGCGACGCGATCGCCCGGTCGGACGGCTTGGCGGCGACCGAGCTGAAGAAGGAGAAGAAGTCCGGCCTGCGGGTGCACGGCCGGACCGGCCAGCCCTGCCCCGTCTGCGGAGACACCGTCCGCGAGGTGTCGTTCGCGGACTCCTCGCTGCAGTACTGCCCGACCTGCCAGACCGGCGGCAAGCCGCTGGCCGACCGACGGCTCTCGCGCCTGCTCAAGTAGCGGCCCCCGCACTCGAGCACGGGTCATTACGTCACGTTCGCCTCCGTCAGGGCAGGCGTTCCATGACCGATTCGAGCCGGGCCTCCAGCCGCTTTCGTGCCTCGGGATCGGTGAAACCCTGCACGCCCGGCGGAGGCAGGAACCCGACCACGTCCATCACGTCGAAGAACGGCTGCGGCTCCCTCCCCGTGCGCTCGGCATAGGCATCCGCGAAGGCGGGAGCGAACTCGCCGCCGTTGCTGATCGCGATGTTGGTGCAGCAGTGCGCGACATCAAGCCACGCGGGGCCGAGTGAGGTCTCGACCCAGTCGACGACACCGCTGACGCGACCGTCGGACCAGAGGACGTTGCGGGGCGCGAAGTCACGGTGGATGAAGCAGGGTTCGTAGGGAGGCGGCTCCGTACGGAGGAGAGCGAACGCGTCCTCCCAGAGCTGCCGGTCCGAAGCCCAGCTCGGCACCGTGAACTTCGCCTCCCAGGCCCAGGACTGGTAGGTGCGGACGGCAACGGTTGGTCGGACCTCGTGGATGGTGGTGAGCAGCTCGGCCAGCCGATCCCATGAGACTGCATCGGTACGGCCGGTCTCGAGTCGGCCCGGGAGGAAGGTCATCAGATGGGCAGGATGACCGCAGTGCCGGCCGTCTTCGTCGAGCGCCAACGATCGGGGTGCCGGAACTGACGTCGCCGTGAGAAGGTGCTGGATCTTGCTCTCTCGTGCTGTGAGCCCAGCTCCGTGGGTGCGCCACGGCTCGCGGGTCATCAGCCTGAGGACCACGCGGTCACCGGTCTCGGGGGTCAGCCCGAGCATGGTCGATGTCTGTCCGCCCGTGAGCTCCTGCACGGCCTCGATTGGGCCGATGACCTCGGCTGCCCAGTCCAGCCCCCGGGTCACGTCGATTCCATCGGACATCAGCACGCAGCCATTGGACCATCCGTCCATTGGCGCCAGGCAGCCCATATCGCCTTGCCGTGTGGCGCCACGGAGGCTAAGTTCTTGCGATTGTGCGTGCGGACCTGCAGACCTACGGGCGGCTGTACGTCGCCGGGTTCCGCCGTCAGACCGCCTACCGCCTGGCGATGTTCGCCGGCCTGGCCACCAACATCGTGTTCGGCTTCATCCGCACGGCCATCCTCTTCGCCGCCGTGGACAGCTCCGGCGGCGAGCTGGCCGGCTACACGACCGGCTCGATCAGCGCCTACGTCTGGCTGAGCCAGGGCCTGCTCGGCGCGATCCAGCTCAACGGGGTTGCCGAGATCGGCGACCGGATCCGGACCGGTGACGTGGCGGTCGACTTCACGCGCCCGGTCGACGTACAGACCTGGCACCTGGCCGAGGACCTGGGTCGCGCGGCGTACACCCTGATCCCGCGTGGGCTGCCCAGCGTTCTCATCGGTGCGCTGACCGTTGGCCTGGTGATGCCGTCGACCGCGGTGCCGTACGTCCTCGGGGCCATCAGCATCGTGGTCGGTGTCGCCATCTCGTTCTATTGCCGGTACGCGGTCAACATCGTGGGTTTCTGGCTGCTCGACACCCGCGGTGTCCGTTCGCTGTACATGGTGACCTCCACGTTCCTGGCCGGCCTGTACGTGCCAGTCGGGCTGTTCCCCGGCTGGCTGCACACGCTGGCTTACGCGACGCCCTTCCCCTCGATCCTGCAGGTGCCGATCAACGTCATCACCGGGCGGGTGGTGGGCGTCGAGGCCGCGCAACAGGTCGGCATGCAGCTGTGCTGGCTCGTCGTCACCTGCCTGGTCGGTCGCGCCCTCACCTCCGCCGGACGGAACAAGCTGGTGGTCCAGGGTGGCTGACCCCGTCACGATGACCGCGGGTGGGCGGCAGCGGACCCGGTATGGCGGCTGGACGCGGCCCTACCGCGCCGTCGTCGCCTCGCGTATCCGTGCCCAGCGGTCGTATCCGGCCTCCTTCGCGCTCGACTTCTTCGGATCGCTGCTCGTCGGGCTGACCGAGTTCGGCGAGGTCTTCGTCATCTTTCACAACGTCGGGGTGCTGGGCGGCATGACGTTCCACAACATCCTGCTGCTGTTCGGGCTGTCGAACCTGGCCTGGTCGATCGCAGACCTGCTGGTGGGCCACCTCGACACCCTGCCGACGTACGTGCGCGCCGGCACGGTCGACGCCTTCTTCCTGCGACCACAACCCGTGCTGGCCCAGCTCATGACGAGCGAGTTCTCGCTACGTCGTCTCGCCCGGATGAGCGTCGCCGTCGTCACCCTCGTCTTCGGACTGGCGTGGAACCCCATCGACTTCGGTCCGCGGGTCTTCGCGCTGCTGCTCATCGCGGTCGTGTTCGGGGCAGCGATCTTCGCAGCGCTGTTCGTCTGCGCGGCCAGCCTGCAGTTCTTCCTCATCAACGGCGCCGAGCTGACCAACACGTTCACCTACGGCGGTTCCTACGCCGCATCTCAGCCGGCGTCGATCTTCCCCGGGCCGCTGAAGCTGTTGTTCGGGTACCTCGTCCCGGTGGTCTTCACGGCATACCTGCCGACGCTCGCGATCCTCGGTCTGCCCGGCCCGGGTGGCCTTCCGGTCTGGCTGGCCTGGCTCACCCCCGTCGCGGCCGTGTGGACCTGGGGCATCGCACTTCTGCTCTGGCGGTGGGGCAGCCGGCACTACCAAGGAGGTGGCGGATGACCGCTCCGATCATCGAGCTCTCGTCGTTGACCCGCGAGTTCGTGGTGCGACGCAAGCGAGACGGCCGTCGGCGTGCCCGGCACACCCTCAGAGCCGTCGACGACATGACGTGGAGTGTGCAACCGGGCGAGTCCATCGGGTACATCGGCGCGAACGGGGCCGGCAAGTCCACGACGATCAAGATGTTGAGCGGCATCCTGGTGCCGACGGCAGGCTCGGTGCGGACCTGCGGGCTCGACCCCGTGGGCCAGCGCCGCGATCTGGCCCGCCGCATCGGTGTCGTGTTCGGTCAGCGCTCCCAGCTGTGGTGGGATCTCCCGCTGCACGAGTCCTTCACGATCCTCGCGGCGATCCACCAGCTCGAACCGGCCTACGCCCAGCACCGGAGCCGTGAGCTCGTCGACCAGCTCGAGATGGCGGAGACGCTGGACACCCCAGTGCGGCAGCTGTCCCTCGGCCAACGGATGCGCGCGGAGATCGCCGCCGCGTTGCTGCACGCGCCGCAGCTGCTGATCCTCGACGAGCCGACCATCGGCCTCGACGTGCTCTCCAAGGCGAGGCTGCGCGAGTTCCTGATCCGGGAGCGAGCCGAGCACGGCACGACCCTGCTGCTCACGACCCATGACATGGGCGACATCGAGCGGTTGTGCGACCGCGTGCTCGTCGTCGACCACGGCCGTCTCGTGTACGACGGGACGCTGCCTGGGCTGGCTGGGACCGTAGGCGCCCAACGGCTGCTCGTCGTCGATCTGGTCGAGCCGACGGCCGACCTCGTCGACGTCGCCCACACCACGCACGTGAGCAGCGAGGCCGACGGCCTGCGTCAGCGACTGGCCTTCGACGCGGGCCACACGACGGCCGCCGAGGTGCTTGCCGGGGTGGCCGCTCGTGCCGCGGTGCGTGACCTGTCGATCGAGGAGCCCGACATCGAGGACGTCGTTCGCCGCATCTACCAGACGCAGCGCTGACTCTCAGCGATCCGCCGATCTCAGCGGCCGGACTACTCACCTTTCCTGGTCGAAGAGCCGGAGCAGCAGCGCGCGGTTCCGGGCCGGCCAGAGCAGGTCCCGGAACTGGTCGACGGGACCGACGGGCCACCTTTCGGCGATGCTCGAGACGGCCGGATCCTGGATCTGGGCCGTCAGCAGGCCCGGGACGTCTGCCCAGACGACCTTGAACGGCCGGTCCCACAGTTGCGCGACCTCGGTGGAGACCGGCTGCGTGAGCTGCAGTGTGTTGTGCATTTCCACCAGCTTCTCGTACGCGACCATCAAGGCGAGCTCGCGTTGCTGCCAGGTCTCGGCCCGAAGCACGTCCCACAGGATCGGTGACAGCTCAGGGCCGCACTCCAACCGGGAGAACGCCGTGCCGAACCACTTCGAGTACGGCGCGTACTGTCGTTCCATCAGGAAGCAGAGCCGCATCAGGTCCGTCACCAGCCGCGATCCGATCAGCGCCGAACCCAGCTCATCCCCCACAGCGCCGGTCCTGCCCACCAGGTTGACCTCCGGATGGACGCGCCACCAGCCGGCCACCAGCAGATAGAGCCAGACATCGCGCGGGTAGTAGGCGAGGCGGTTGCGGACGGACTGGAGGCCGACCTCGTCGTGATGGACAGCGCCCGCGGTGAACATCCGGAGACCCTGCTCCGGGAAGGTGAGCCAGTCGCGCGCCTCGAGCTCGCCGTGGACGTCGACGCCCAGCCGCTCCATGAAGTAGTCACGGACCGTGTGGAGCTCGTGCTCGACCGGATGATCACGAAACCGCGGCGGCAGCTCTCGCCGTAACCTGTCGCGGACGGCCTCACCATGGCGAGCCTGGTCATCCGCGCGCAGGAAGAGCAGAACGCGCGCCTTCCAGTCATGGTCGGTCGACACCTCGTCGTCGAATCCCAAGACCTCGGACCCGCGACCGAGCAGGGCCGCACCGTGCGGCAGGCCGGGAAAGCCTTCGTCCAGGATCGGGCGGACGGCCTCGGCGTACAGCTGCCGGCTCAGCTCGAGGCCGGGAACGAACGTCGACACGAGGGCGGCCTCCTCACCTGGGCCTGGAGCAACAGCCGACCCACCGGACGGCACAGCTGCACATCACCGGCCCAGGCTAGGGGCCCTCGAGCCGGCATGTCAGGCTGGACTCATGTCCCAGCAGATCCCCGAAGTCGACGTCTCCGGTGTTCCCGCCGAGCTCCCGGCCGCGTTGACCGTCCTCGACGTACGCGAGGACGCGGAGTGGGCGGCCGGTCACATCGGCGGGGCACAGCACATCCCGCTGATGCAGGTACCGAACCGGATGGGCGAGCTGCCCACCGAGAGTCAGGTGCTCGTGGTCTGCCGAAGTGGCGCCAGGTCGGCGCAGGCGACGGCATTTCTGAATGCGCACGGCCTCGACGCAGTCAACCTCGCCGGCGGCATGGTCGCCTGGGCGCGCTCACACCGCCCGATGGTCGCCGACGGTTCGGCGCCGCCCCAGGTGTTCTGATGGCTGACCCTGCGGGGTCAGCGCCACAGCTGCCGGCCGTCGGTGCGCTGGCCATCGTGCGCTTCGTCAGCGAGCTGGGACTTCTCGGCGCGCTTGGCTACGTGGGATGGCAGCTTGCCGGCGGCGGGCTCATCGGAACCGGCCTGGCAGTCGCCCTGCCGCTGCTGGCCGCAGCTGTCTGGGGTTCGTTCGTCGGCCCGCGGGCAGCCCACCGGCTGCGCGATCCGGCGCGACTGGTTGTCGAGGTCGCACTGTTCGGGCTCGCCGTCTCGGGAGTGGTGGCGTACGGCGCCTGGCCGGCCGGCGCGGTGCTCGCCGTGATGTACACCACGAGCACGGTGCACGGCCGTCGTGGGGGCTGACGCGACACGCACTAGCCGTCCATACGCCAATCTACGGAAAACACTAGAGACGGCCATACAGTCGTAGCGTGGACCCGATCCGGAACCCCTACGCTCCCGGCGCCGGGCAGCGCCCCCCCGAGCTGGCCGGGCGTGACCGTGAGCTCAAGCAGTTCGAGATCACCCTCGAACGGGTGGCAAGCGGACGACCCGAGCGCTCACTCGTGCTGTCGGGCCTGCGCGGCGTCGGGAAGACCGTGCTGCTCAACGCCCTGCGCAGCCTCGCCGTGCAGCGCTTCTGGGGCACCGGGAAGTTCGAGGCGCGGCCGGACCAGAGCATCCGGATCCCGGTCGCGCAGGCTGTCCACGCGGCCGTGCGGGACATCGGCTACCGGCACCGCGACCCTGAGCGGGTCGACACCGTCACCGGTGTGGTGAAGGCGTTCGCGCAGGCCACCGGGATGGCCAGCCGGAAGGGACACCGCTGGACCCCGCCGCTCGACGTGCCGGCGGTGAAGGGCAGGGCTGACTCGGGCGACCTCGAGCTCGACCTGACCGAGCTGTTCAGCGACGTGGCCGAGCTGGCGCGTGATCTCGGGGTTGGTGTCGCCGTCTGCATCGACGAGATGCAGGACATCAGCACCGATGAGCTGTCGGCGTTGTGCGCTGCCTGTCACGAGATCAGTCAGCAAGGTGCACCACTGGTCGTCGTCGGGGCCGGGCTCCCCCACCTGCCGGTCGCTCTCGCCGCCTCCAAGTCCTACGCCGAACGGCTCTTCCACTACCGGGCCGTTGACCGCCTCTCGCGGGCAGACGCCGACCGGGCCCTGCTGGTCCCGGCCTCCACCGAGGACGTCGGGTACGACGACGACGCGCTGGCCGAGCTGTACCGCCTCACCGACGGCTACCCCTACTTCGTGCAGGCCTACGGCAAGGTCACCTGGGACTGCGCCCCCGCATCGCCCATCACAACCACCGACGTCAAGGAAGCAGCGCCGCTGGCCGAGGCCGAGCTCGCCATCGGCTTCTTCGGGGCCCGTTTCGACCGGGCCACCCCGGCCGAGCGTGACTACATGCGCGCCATGGCAGACCTGGGGGTCGACTCCGCGGACGGCCCCGTGCCGACCGCGGACGTGGCAGGCAACCTCGGCCGCAAGCCGTCGTCGATGTCGCCGGCGCGGGACGGCCTGATCAAGAAGGGTCTGGTCTTTGCCGAGGAACGCGGGGTCGTGCGCTTCACGGTCCCGCACTTCGGTCAGTTCCTGCGGTCTCAGCGCGACTGACCGGCCAGGTCCGAACCGCCCATTGGATACGCTCGCCTCCTCGTTCCGACGACCCGAAGATGGAGGAAGCCGGTGTTGCAGTGTCCCCGCTGCGGACTACAGAACCAGCCCGGGATCACCGCCTGCGCCCGGTGCGGCCTGCCCGTCGACATCCTCCCGCGTGGCCGGCCACCACAGCCTCCACCGTCAACGCAACCAGGTCCGTCGGGTCCTTCCGGCCCACCACCCGGTTACGGCCAGGCTCCCCCCTTCGGCCGAGGCCACGGCTCCGGTCATGGAGGTCACGCCGGCTCGCCGTTCGGCCCGTCTGCCCTGTTGCAGGAGCGTGGGACCTTCGCCACGGTGGCCGGGCTCGGAGTCGGCGCCCTGCTCTCCCTCGTGTACGCCGTCTGGGCCTTCACTGCGCGGCGAGGCATTTTTGCTGACTTCTCCGACGGGATCACCGTCACGAACGACCACGCCACCTCCAGCGACCGGATCGACACCGCCCTGCTGGTCGCGGCCAGCCTGGTGGTCGTGGGCGCGATCGCCCTGTGGGTCGCCCGCGCGGTCAACACGGGCAGCGTCGCCGGTGGTCTCGAGCTCGGCGGCTTCGCGACCACCGGTGCCGGCGTCGTCCTGGTGCTGGTGGGCCTGTACGTGTCGAGCACGATCATCGACGCGGGCGACCAGATGGCGCAGGGAGACCGCGGGATGCTGGCCTCGGGTGTGACGGGCGCAGGATTTCTGGTCGTCGCGGTCGGGCTGGCGCTCGGGGCACTGGCCGTCGGCTCCGGCCGGCGGCACCAGCAGCCTGGTCATCCGGGGCATCATCGGCCGATGGGACCAGCCGGCTACGCCCCGAGGTGATCCGACGCGCCGGCGCCCGGTGTCGAGGTCTTGGCCTCAGGACCTGCCGGGACATGCCACGATTGAGCCGTGACGAAGAGCCGGGGCCTGGGGCTGCGCCTGCGTCGGCGGCCACAGATCACCTGGTCCCCGAGCGTCGAGCCTCCCCAGGTCGTTGCCCACCGTGGCTCGAGCGACGCCAAGCCGGAACACACGCTGGCGGCATACGTGCATGCGCTCGACGAAGGGGCCGAAGCGCTCGAGTGTGATGTGCGGATGACGGCCGACGGGCATCTCGTCTGCGTCCATGATCGACGGATCGAGCGCACCAGCAGCGGCAAGGGCGCCGTGTCGACGCTGCACCTCCAGCAGCTGGAGGCCCTCGACTGGTCGTCGTGGAAGCAGCCCTGGACCGAACTCGACGAGGAGGCCGAGGAAGAGGCGGCGTCGACCAAGACGATCCTGACGCTCGAGCGGCTTCTCGACACCGTGCGCGACTATGACCGCCGCGTCGAGGTCGCGATCGAGACCAAGCACCCGACCCGGTTCGCGGGCCTGGTCGAACATCGGTTGGTCGAGCTGCTGGACCGCTACGGCTGGGCCCGCCCGCGTCGTGGGACCACCTCGCCGGCCAGGGTCATGAGCTTCTCGTGGATGAGCCTGCGACGGTGCCTTGAGCTGGCGCCGACGCTGCAGACGGTCTACCTCATGGACCGGGTGCCGCTGCGATTCCGTGACGGCTCGCTGCCACTCGGTGCCAGCGTGGCGGGCCCGTCCATCGACATCATCCGTGCGCACCCGGAGTACGTCGAGAAGGCGCACACGGCCGGACACCAGGTCCACGTCTGGACGGTGAACAATCCGGTCGACGTCGAGCTGTGCGCAGCACTCGGGGTCGATGCGGTGATCACCGACAAGCCGGGGGCGACCATGCGGATCCTCCAGGCGCGCACGGCGTGACAGCACGCGCTCGCGCCGCTCACCCGCAGCCCCCGAGCAGTTTCCCTTGCCAACACGGCCTTGAGTGGTCACAGTGGTCTGCGTGATTGGCCTGTGAACCCGACGAACCCCGCCGAGGCCGCTGATTCGGGCGGCGCTGAGGCGGGAGCCGAGGTGTGGACGTTCCCGTTCGCTGCGCGTGCCGTACGGTCTGCCCGCACGACGGTCGGTGGAGTGATGCGCCGTCTGGGCGCCGACACCAACCTGGTCGAGGACGCCCGGCTCGTCATCAGCGAGCTGCTGGGCAACGCCCTGCGCCATGCCCGCCCGTTGCCGGACGGCACGATCCGGGTCGGGATGCGTGTGGAGGCCGACACGATCCGGCTGTTCGTCACCGACGGCGGTTCGCCGACGTTGCCGACCCTGCTCAACCCGCCTCCGCTCGCGCTCGGGGGGCGCGGGCTGTCCATCGTGCGAACCCTGACCCGTGACTGGGGCGTGCACGAGACCCACGCCGGAAACACGGTCTTCGGCGTCCTCGCGCTGGCCTGAGGGATCACGGCGGCGCAGAGCCCCGCGCGATGCTCTGGGTCCGGCTTGCGTCAGACTTGCAGCTGGTCCAGGCGCCTCGACTCCGAGAGCTGCCGCGTCGCACGGGAAAGGTCGCCGTCATGGGCAAGAAGGCGCGTTCTCGGGCTCCGTCCCCCAAGGCCGACGGCATCGGTCCCCGCCAGCCCTGTCCATGCGGTTCGGGCAAGCGCTACAAGGCGTGTCATGGCGGCGCCGATGGTGGGAGCGGCGCGTACGTGGTCAGGACCTTCGCCGGACTGCCGGGCGAGTGTGACTGGGTGGCGATGCGCGAGTTCGTCCCGGCGGCGAAGGCAGAGCTCACCCTGCTACCGACCGCGTTCGACGGGCTGGGCAAGGAAGCGGCGGTTGCGGCGGTCACGGTCCTGCCGGGCATCGCCCCCGCGCAGCGACGGGGCGACGGTCACGTCTGGGTGGCAGTGCAGGTGACGCACCAGTCCGGTGACCCGAGCCGGGACTTCGCTGAGGCACTCCGGCTCGGCCTCGGGGCCGAGCCCGGCACAACGGTCGTCATGCCCGAGCTTGCCGGTGGCGGCCCACGACTTCAGGACGTCGTCGATCCGGCCAGCGCGTTCGACGTCGAGGTCATGGAGGGCTTCGAGTTCTGGTTCGACGGCTCCGACGAGGACGAGGCGGCGGTGGCCGCCACCCTCGAGCAGCTCAACTCCTCGATCGACCCGACCACGCGGCTCGCGTCCGTCGAAGCGGCGTACTGGACCTCCGTGGGCACGAAGGAACACCTTCGCTGGGTGCTTCCCCACGATGAGGAGAAGCTGCTGACAGCGCTCGCGCGGCTCCACTCGGCAGACGCCGACCGGCTCGGCCCGGACTCGCGTCTGGTGGGGTCGTTCCGTGCGCATGGGCTGCTTGTTCCGGTGTGGGATCTCCCCGTGGGGACCGGTGCGGAGGCCCTGGAGGAGTGGGCCGGCCGCTTTGCTGAACGGCTTGGCGACGCGCTCGGCGATGACTCGGCCCTGACCGAACGTGAACGGTCGGCACGCAACGGGCTCGCCAACCGGCAGATCACGATCCGGTAAGGCCCTGGTCAATGGCTAGTTGTGAGAGGTAACGTCAGCGGCAACAAAAAGCGGCAGCTGACGCTACGGCGTCGGCCGCATAAACTCGTATGCAACTGATGAGTAGCAACGCTTGTATCTCGTGCTGTTGCACTTTATGCTGCAAGGACACCCGGTCGTTGCTGTATCCCCCGTCAGTAACGGCCGGGTTCTCCATGTCCGCACCCAGGTGTGCTGACTTCCTGCCTGGGTCGCGGCTCTCAGAGTGGGTCGCGCGAGACCGGGCACGACATGCAGCGCGGGCCGCCGCGTCCCGAGCCCAGTTCCGAACCAGCGATCGTCACCACGTCGATGCCGGCCTCACGCAGCCGCTCGTTCGTCTCGACGTTGCGCTCGTACGCAACGG
This sequence comes from uncultured Actinomycetota bacterium, assembly GCA_963750495.1. Lineage (GTDB taxonomy): Bacteria > Actinomycetota > Actinomycetes > Propionibacteriales > Nocardioidaceae > JANLYC01. The sequence continues at coordinate 350,628 of CAVVQV010000006.1, read as the reverse complement.
CCAGCCGGGGCGCGATCGCCAGCGTGTTGTTGCCGTCGTCCCACTGCTCGCGTTCTGCAGTGACCGGGTCCAGCCCCGTGTCGATCTGGCGCAACGTGTCGATGCCCATGGCCTTGGCGGCAGCTACCAGGAAGGGCTCGGCGGCGGCGACGGACAGCTCGATCTGCGCCTCGTCGGCGTGCGGCTCACGGCAGGTCACCGCATGTGCCGCCAACGTGTCTGCCACGTTGGGATACATCACGATCGAGTCGACGTCGACCATCGTGCAGACCGTGTCGAGGTGCATGGTCGCCCGTTCCTGAGCGATTGGTACGGCCAGGACCGTGTGCGCCACATGGTCGGCGAACGCCCTGCGGGCGAAGCGCTCGACACCGGCGGGAGTGGTCCGCTCGCCGACGCCGACGGCGATCACGCCGGGCCCCAGCAGCAAGACGTCACCACCTTCGACGTGCTCCGCCTGCCAGCCGTGCACCCGCTCGACGCCCGCAAAGCGAGCATGGAACGTGTAGATCAGCTCGGTGAGCTGGGTCTCGCGCGCACGGGCCGGCATCGCCAGGCTGGTCACCGCGACGCGGTCGCGCAGCCAGACCGAGGAGTCGCGCGTGAACAGCAGGTTCGGCAGCGGGTCGAGCAGGAAGTCGTCGCTCGGCAGCAGGCTGGTGACGAGCCCGTAGCCGCCCCGCACCTCGTCGTTGCGGACCCCGGCGGTGATCGAGGTGGCCAACTGCTCAGGTGAGAGCTGCTCGAGCCAGTTCTTCAGATAGCGGCGAAGCGTGTCGCCGAGACGCAGGCTCGCGGTGATCTGGCCGATCGCCTGGATGCGTGCCTGAGGCTGCTCGAGCGTCTCGACGAGCAGGTCGATGAGGTAGAGCACCTCGACGCCTCGGTCGCGAAGGGCGTCGGCGAAGGTGTCGTGCTCCTCCTGCGCCCGACCGACCCAAGGAATCCCGTCGAACAGCAAGGAGTCGTTGTTGCGTGGGGTGAGCCGTTTCAGCTCGGGGCCCGGCCGGTGCAACATGACCGTTCGGAGCCGGCCGACTTCACTGTCCGCGCCCAACGGGACCTGGAGACTCGTCATGAGGCCGAGCCTAGTGCCGCACGGTCATGCGATGGCCAGCTGTGTGACGCCGACGGCGACGAAGACCAGGCAGACACTGCCGGCGATGTAGTGCAGGACCGACAGACGCATGTACCGCAGGAGAACCCGGCCACCGATCACGGCGAGGCCCGACACGGTCAGCAGGGCAGCCCATGAGCCGACGAACACCGAGACCGGCGAACCGTACTTGGCGACCAGGTTGAGCGTGAGGATCTGGGACAGGTCGCCCCACTCGGCCGCGAAGAGGACCAGGAAAGACGCGAGCACCGCATGCCAGCCCTTCTGGTCGTGCACCGCCTTGCTGGCGAACTCCTCCTCCTGCTCCTTCTCTTCGTTGTCGGCGTGCGGGGCCGCGCGGAACAAGATGATGGCGCCGATGAGGAACATGACGGTGCTCAGGGAGTGCACGACCCACTCCGGCAGGAACGAGACGGCATGACCCGCCGACACGGCGACGGCGCACTGGACGCCGAAGGCCAGACCGACGCCGATCCAGACCGCCAACGGTCGGTAGCGGGTGGAGAGGACCAGGGCAGCGACGAAGGTCTTGTCGGGCAGCTCGACCGGGAAGATCAACCCGAAGCTGATCGCGAGCACGTGCCAGTCCATGCAGAACCCAACAGTCGACGACGGGAGGACCGGGTGAGTCTACCGATCACGGCCTTTCGTCCTGAAGGGCCTGTCAGTCGCGCTGGTGGTCAGGCACAGACCAGCGGTCAGCGCTCCCAGAAGTGCGCCGAGGCGGCGATCGCGTCGGCCATGACCGCCTTCATCGGGCGTTCGAGTGCCTTCGCGGCGGCAGCCACGTCTTCGTACTCGGGCTGGACGTTGACCACGTGTCCGTTGGTCAGCGCGAGCTTGACCCCGATAGGGCGGTCGTCGACCTCGATCTTCTCGATCTGGCGGTCGAGCTCGTGCTTGCCGACGTACGTCTCACGCAGGCCGATGGCCGATGTCTCCGTGAAGATCACCTGGCGGACGTCGACCGCCGCGCCTGCCTTGAGCAGCACCGACAGGGTGTACGCGGGGCGGCCCTTCTTCATGATGATCGGAGTCAGCCAGGCGTCGGACGCGCCGGAGTCGAGCAGGCGTTGGAGCGTGGCCGGCCACAACCGCGGGTCGAGGTCGTCGACGTTGGTCTCGTACAGGACCGCCTGAGCCAGCGTGGCCTCGTGCGGGACGCCGAGGAAGATGCGGAGCACGTTGGCGTGGTTCTCGAAGTCCTTGGTGCCGCAGCCGGTGCCGATCTGGTCGACCGTCATCATCGGCTGGGTGCCCCACGAGGTGACCCAGTGCGAGAGCAGGGCGGCGCCGGTCGGGGTGCACATCTCGGTCTTGATCTGACCGGAGTACGTCGGTGCGCCACGAAGCATCGCAACGACCGCGGGCGGCGGGATGCTCATCTCGCCGTGGTTGGTGGATACGGTGCCCGAGCCCACAGCCACCGGGCTGCAGATGAGCTCCGACAGTCCGAGGCTGACGAACCCGGCACAGACACCGACGATGTCGGCGATCGCGTCGAGGGCACCGACCTCGTGGAAGTGGACCTCGTTGACACTGACGCCGTGGACCGCGGCCTCAGCGGCACCGAGCTTGCTGAACACCTCGATCGCGTGACGCTGGACCTCAGGCTGCAGCTTGGCAGCGGAGATGAGGGCGACGACGTCGCCCAGGCCGCGCCGAGTGTTGGAGTCTGTCACTTCGACGAAGGCGTGGTTGCCCCACAGTGAGCCGCGTTGAGCCCGGACCAGGGACAGGGTGGTCTGCTCAGGAGCCACAGCGTTGATGGAGCGCCGGATGAAGTCCTCCTCGGCGCCCGCATCGAGCAAGGCGCCCAGCAGCATGTCGCCGGATGCTCCGGATGATGCGTCGATCCAGCCGATCACGACTCGGTTCCTCTCGGTGCGGCGTTGCGAGCAACGCGGGCGGCAAATACGCCGGCACCGAAGCCGTTGTCGATGTTGACCACGACGACTCCGGGGGCGCAGGAATTCAGCATCGCAAGCAGGGCAGCCAACCCGCCAAAAGACGCCCCATAACCAACCGAAGAGGGGATAGCCACCAGGGGCCGTCCGGTCAGTCCCCCCACCACCGAAGGGAGGGCACCTTCCATTCCGGCGATCACTATGAGACAGTCCGCCTCTTCCAGCTCCGAGCGTACGCCGAGCACGCGGTGGAGTCCCGCAACGCCCACATCGGGGATCAGGCGTGTCGCAGCACCGAAGACCCGCACCGTGAGCGCGGCCTCGTGCGCGACAGGTGCGTCGGAGGTCCCGGCGGACACGACCGCCACCTCACCCCGCGGGACCGGCAGATCGCCGTACGTGGCCGCCTTGGCGACCTCGTCGATCACGGCGGCGGGCAGCTGCTCACGCAGCAGGTCGATGGCCGCGTCGCTGAGCCTGGTGGCGAGCACGCACCGGTCGGGATGGGCCTCCCGCAGCCGGGTCATCAGCTCGACCACCTGTTCGGGCGTTTTGCCTGCTCCGTACACGACCTCGGGATCGCCGGTACGGTGCGCGCGGTCGACGTCGAGGCGTGCGTAGCCGAGGTCGAGGTGCGGTCCGGTGGCGGACGCGGTGTGCGCGGCCGCGTCCACATCGGGAGAGTCGGTCATGCGCTGAATCTAGCCTCCCTAGAGTGGGGGACATGCCTGGAGTCCCGCCCGCCCGCTACGCCTATCTCGGACCTGCCGGGACCTTCACCGAAACGGCGTTGCGCTCGCTGCCTGCAGCTGCGAAGGCGCAGCTGCAGCCGTGCGGTTCGGTCACGGCGGCGCTCGACGCGGTCCGCTCGTCCGAGGCCGACGGTGCGGTGGTCCCGATCGAGAACTCCGTCGAGGGTGGCGTTGCGGTCACGCTCGACGAGCTGTCGACCGGGGAGCCGCTGATGATCACCCGCGAGATGCACGTCGACGTGCAGTTCGCGCTGCTCGCCAAGCACGGTACGAAGCCGGCGGACATCAAGCGGGTCGCGACCCACCCGCACGCCGAGGCGCAGTGCCGGCGCTGGCTCGCGACCCATCTTCCCGACGCCGAGATCGTGCTCGAGTCATCGACGGCGCACGCGGCCGCGCGGGTGGCTGCCCAGGATGCACCGTACGACGCCGCCATCTCGGCTCCGATCGCCGCCGAGACGTACCGGCTGGCCACCCTGGCCACGGCGATCGCCGACCAGGCGGGCGCGGTGACGCGGTTCGTGCTCGTCTCCCGGCCGGACAGCCCGCCGGCGCCCACCGGGGCCGACAAGACCTCGATCGTGGCCTTCATCCACGACAACCACCCCGGTGCCCTGTTGGAGCTGCTCGAGCAGTTCGCGGCACGCGGTGTGGACCTCACCCGTATCGAGTCGCGGCCCACGGGCTCGCGGCTGGGCCGGTACTGCTTCTCGATCGACGCCGAAGGTCATGTCGCCGAGGCACGGGTCGGGGAGGCGCTGATGGGGCTACGCCGGACGTGCGCCGACGTACGGTTCCTGGGTTCCTACCCCAGGGCCGACGGCGCGGTCACGACGGTGACGGCCGGTACGTCCGACAGCGACTTCGCCGACGCCTCCGCCTGGCTCAACCGCCTCCGCTCCTAGCCCCACTTCCTTGAACCGTGAGTTGTGGCTCCTTGAGCCGTGAGTTGTGGCTCCTTGAGCCGTGAGTTGTGGCTCCTTGAGCCGTGAGTTGTGGCTCTAACCTTCGGCGCGGGCGAAGCCGATGGCTTCCTGCTCCTCCGGCGACAGCTGCTGCTCTGCCGTCCACGACGAGACGTTCTTGGCGTAGGTGCGGGAGTCGCTGCGGCCGTGGATCGACGTGAGAACGACACCATCGCCCGTGTCGTCGAGCAGCGCCATCGACCACGACAGGTGCCCCCCCATGTCACCGAACGCGTCGTACCGGACGACCGCCATGTGTCGCAACGTCGTCGACATGTCCTGCCGCAGCCGGTGGATCTCGTCGGACACCTCATCGGAAGTCAACGGTGTGACAGGCCCGCGAGGATGCGGAATCTGCTTACGCCTGCTGGTCTTGGGACCCCTCCCGCGGGCCGCGTCGGCACGCTGGTACGCGGCAACCGCGAGTGCGGCCGCCACCGCTGCCAGTGCGAGCGCCAGCAGAGTGAGCCAGCTCAGGACCTCCGCGGAGAAGGGCATGCCCGAGCGTAAGTCGCCCACGCGAGATGCGCGGCCATGGCTCGCCGGATGGGCTGCGGATCAGCCGCGGATCAGCGCGGGACGCGCACCAGGAGCAGCCCGGGTTCGATGCTGGCGCGCAGCTCGGTCCCCGGCCCGACGGTGTCGCCGTCGAGCTGCCGCGGTGTGGCGTTGGGCACGGTCAGCATCACCGAGCGGCCGGTGAAGCGGCCGAGGAGCTCGTCGGTGCGCTTGCCCCGGGTGAAGACGCGAAGCGCCAACGGCACCCAACCGAACAGTCGGCGCGGAGCGATCACCACCACGTCGAGGAGGCCGTCGTCGATCAGGGCGTCCGGGAGGAGCGGAATACCGGCCTGGAGCAGGCCCACGTTTCCGATCACGACGGTGCGTGCCCGTCGGCGTACTGGCTTGGCACCGTCGATGCTGATGTCGACGCGGACGGCCGGGTAGCGCAGGTGTCGGGCGCCGGCCACGACGTATGCCGTCCAACCGAGTCGCGCCTTGAGGGCGTCGGGAGCACCGGCCATGATGGCAGCGTCGAGCCCGAGCCCGGCCATCACGACGAACCGGGTCTTGTCGAGGTTGTCCCCCTCGACCGCGACGACGTCGATCGCCCGATCCTGACCGTGGATCACGGTGTCGACGGCCTCGTCCTGGCTCAGTGGAATGCCGAGGTTGCGGGCGAGCAGGTTGCCGGTGCCGGCCGGGATCACCCCGACGGGGACCCCGGTGCCCGCCATCTCCGCGCAGACGACACGTACCGTTCCGTCTCCACCGGCCGCGGCGATCACATCGGCTCCGGCGGCGACCGCGGCGCGGGCCATCGAGGCCCCCGCGTCGTCGACCGTGGTCTCGAACCACAGCGGCTCGTCCCAACCAGCTGCCCGTGCCGCCAGCCCGACGCGCACCTTGAACGCGTCGGCGTCGGGGATCTTGATCGGGTTGAGGATGATCGCCAGCGTGCGGAGCTCCTGGGGCATCGTCGACAGCGGACGTTCGGTCGGTGGCTCGGGGTCGGTGTCGACGACACCGAAGAGCGCGGACACCGTGAAGACGATCAGGCCACCGAGCAGCCAGCCGGCCACCACGTCACTCGGGTAGTGCGCCCCGACGAAGACCCGGTCAGCGCCGACCAGTGCGCCGATCACGATCCACACCGCGATCAGTCCGCGCCGAAGTCGCCGTCGTCGTACCCGTTGCATGGTGAGCACGATCAGCAGGCCCATCGTGGCGGCGATCTCGGTGGCGTGACCGGAAGGGAACGACCAGCCACCGATCTGTGCAGGTACGTCCGGACGCGGCCGCGCTACGAGTTGTTTCAGGATCGACCACGACGCCGCCGTGGTCACGAGCACCGTCAGGATCCACAGCGGCACCCGCCGTTCGCCCCGCACTGTGAGCAGCACCGCCACTACGAGCAGGACCAGTCGTCCGGTCCATGGCTGGCTGATCCTGGCTACCGCGGTGAAGAAGTCGGCCCACGCGGTCGCCGTGACCGAGCCGTTCCACGAGCGCACGATGTCTCGGTCGAACGTCATCAGCGGACCCCACCGCACCGCCACGAGGAACGTGAGCAGCGCGATCGGAGCCGCCAACGCCACGGCGATGAGCGCAGCGCGCTGCTCAGCGCGGGAATCGGTCACAGGTCTTCTCGGGGTCGGGAACGGCAGGGTGGGACTCGCACAGTATGCCGTCCGGGCGCTACGGGGACGCGGGCGTACCAACGGCACCCCTCCGCCGGACCTGGGCCGCCTCCGGCAGCCGGGGCGAAACCAGGGTGAACCGTGCGCGGCCGGATCGATACGCTGAGGGGGTGATCGATCTGCGTGTCCTCCGCCAAGACCCCGAGTCGGCCCGTGAAGCGCAACGGCGACGCGGGGCGTCGCCTGACCTGGTTGACCAGATCCTCGCTCTGGACGAAGCACGACGGTCATCGATCGCGGCGTTCGAGGGGCTACGCATGCAGCAGAAGGCCATGGGCAAGCAGGTCGCGCAGGCGACCGGCGACGACAAGGCCGCGCTGCTGACCCAGACCAAGGAGCTGTCGCAGCAGGTCAAGGCAGCCGAGGCAGCCCAGGTGGAGGCCGAAGCGGCTTTTGCCGAGTCGATGGCACTGCTGCCCAACCTAGCGGCGCCCGAAGCTCCGGCTGGTGGCGAGGACGACTACGTCGTGCTCGAGCACGTCGGTGAGCCGCGCGACTTCGAGGCCGAGGGTTTCGAGCCGCTCGACCACGTCGAGCTCGGCAAGCGGCTGGGGGCGATCGACATCGAGCGGGGCGCGAAGGTGTCCGGCGCGCGCTTCTACTACCTCACCGGAGTCGGGGCCGACCTCGAGCTCGCGCTGGTGATGATGGCGATGGACCAGGCGAGGGCCGCCGGCTTCACCACGATGATCCCGCCGGCTCTGGTCAAGCCCCGCGCCATGGAGGGCACGGGCTTCCTCGGTCAGGCTGCCGGTGACGTCTATCGGCTGCCCGAGGAGGACTACTACCTCGTCGGCACGTCCGAGGTGCCGTTGGCGGCGTACCACTCCGACGAGATCCTCGACGCCGAGACGCTCCCGCGCCGGTACGTCGCGTTCAGCCCGTGCTTCCGCAAGGAGGCGGGCTCCTACGGCAAGGACACCCGCGGGATCTTCCGGGTGCACTGGTTCGACAAGGTCGAGATGTTCACCTACACGACGCTCGAGGAGTCGTACAAGGAGCACGAGCGGCTGCTCGGCTGGGAGAAGGAGTGGCTCGACAAGCTCGGGCTCGCGTACCGGGTCATCGACACCGCGGCCGGCGACCTCGGCCTGTCCGCCCAGCGCAAGTTCGACTGTGAGGCGTGGATTCCGACGCAAGGCCGATACCGCGAGCTCACGTCGACCTCCAACTGCACGGAGTTCCAGGCTCGTCGGCTCAACATCCGAGGCCGGTTCCCTGACGGCATCCGCCCGTTGGCCACCCTCAACGGCACGCTGGTCGCCATACCGCGCACGATCGTGGCGATCCTCGAGACGCATCAGCAGGCCGATGGGTCCGTCCGGGTTCCGGAGGCGCTACAGCCTTATCTGCAAGGACGTACGACGTTTGAGCCCATCGCGTGACGGCTCCACTCCGGCCGGTCGCGTGAGACCGCAGCTGGTCGCTCTCGACATCGACGGAACCCTGGTCGACTTCGACGAAAGCGTGCGCCCGGCGGTCCTCAATGCTGTCCGGGCCGTGCGCGACAGTGGTGTGCACGTGGTGCTGTCGACGGGTCGGTCTGTCCACGGGATCACCGGAGTGCTTGACACGTTCGGGCTGACGGACGGGCTGGCGGTGGCGAGCAACGGCGCGGTCACCTTCACCTACCACCCGGCCGCGGTGCGGACCGCCGTCACGTTCGATGCGGAGCGTGCTGTCCGGTCGGTGCTCCAGCACGTGCCCGAGGCTCTGGTCGCCGTCGAGGTGGTCGGCCGCGGCTACCGCGTCAACCGGCACTTCCCAGCGGGCGAGATCAGGGGCCAGATGTGGCTCGAGTCGATCGATGACCTGGTGCGCGATCCGGTCACGCGCGTCATCATCCGCGACGAGGGCAAGTCTGCCGAGGAGTTCGTGGCGATGGCCGGCGAGCTGGGTCTGCACGGCACGAACTACTTCGTCGGCTACACCGCCTGGCTCGACCTGGCGCCCGAAGGAGTCTCCAAGGCGTCGGCCCTGGCTGATGTCGCCGCGGAGCTGGGGGTGGCTCAGCGTGATGTCCTCGCGATCGGCGACGGGCGCAACGACCTGGAGATGTTGCGGTGGGCCGGGCGAGGAGTGGCCATGGGTCAGGCGCCCGATGTCGTGAAGGAGGCGGCTGATGCGGTGACTGCGAGCTGGCAGGACGATGGGGTTGCCGTCGAGCTGGCCGCCTGGTTCGACATCACGGCGTCCCGCTAGGCAGCCATCGATCAGGTACGCCGGATTTCGGGGGGTGCGGGGGACTCGCCTTCAGCGGCTCTTACTGGCACCATGGGCCTTTGCACGGTGGTCTGTCCACAGAAGTCGTCCTTGTCGTTGACGGGCGATTCGTGGACTCCACGGCACGGTCGTGAATCATGACGGGGGTCAACACGATGGTCGATCCGGCAGCCGCTGGGACATCTACGCACGAAGAGGGCACGCGGGTGCCTTGCCTGCGGGAAATCGCTCTCTATCTGGATCCACTGCTGGAAGAGCCTCCGGTGCGTTCGACCGTATCCAGGGAGACGTGGCGCAAGTACGAACGACTCGTGGCGGCGGCGCGAGCGGCCTGTTCGGTGTGCCCTGTACTGGCCGACTGCCTGTACTGGGCCGTGGCGGAGTCCGATGTGGCCGGGTATGTGGCCTGTACGACCCAGAAGGAGCGGACTGCCATTCGCCGCATGATCGGGGTCACGGTGGAGTCGGAGGACTGGGACGCGTTTGTGGGTGCCCGCGTACCCCGGGGCCCTGTCGACGTACTCCGCCTGCGCGATCAGCACCCGGACGAGTCGTTGGCGGCGCTGGCGCTGCGACTGGGCTGCTCGGTGTCGACGGTCAAGAGGCGGCTGCGGCGTGGACGCAATGGCGGTCAGCCGTGCCGGCCGGTGAACCAGGAGACCCGGCCACGCCCGACCATGGATGAGGTGTTCGAGGCCTTCGAGCAGGTCGTCGAGCCCCACCGGGCCACTTCTCGCGTGTCGTGAGGCGGCGGGGCCCCATCGACGAGGCAAACCCCGGGTGCCCAAGGCGGATTTGCCTAGTTCACAAACCAGCTGGCTTGTGAACTAGGCAAACGCGGAGGGCCAGGCAGGGCAGCTGGCGAGCGGGGGGAAAAGAGGGGGTTGCGGGTTGTGCTCAGGCCTGGGGCATGACGAAGGTGACGACGGCGTCGCTGGTGGGCGCATCGGTACCGCCCTTGGGTTCGACGGTGATCGCCACGGAGTCGGCTTGGAAGGCTCCTGCCGGCAGTGCCGTGATCACCTGCGAGGACCCGTCCGGTCGGAACGTTCCGGCCGGGACCGGGTCGGCCGAGCCCTTGATCGTCCAGGCCTCGTAGACCTGGTCGCTCGGCAGCGACGGCAGCTCGTTGGCCACGAAGAGTGCCTTGCCCTCGCTCCGCGACATCACGATGGCGCCCGTGTGGTCGGACTTCTGTGACACACCCGGCACGGTCTGGACGTCATCGGCGCTCAACAGCTGGGTCAGCTGGCTCGCGGCCGTCGTCGCCACCTTGGCGTCCTCACGGCTCTGCAACGCCCAGCCGCCGAAGCCGATCGCGGCGACGATCGCCGCAGCAGCCAGCAGGGACGTGACCAGCGTGGCCCGCGAGCGACGCATCGGTACGACGTTGGAGGCTGTCACGGGCACCGGATCGGCGCCAGCGCGAGACGGTGCCGAGGGCGTGGGCGCTGCCTCGGTGCGGCCATCCCCGGCCGACAGCTGGGGCGTCTGGGCGATCTCGGCCAGCACGGCGGCGCGCAGGCCTGTTGGCGGGTCGACCGCGGTGGACTGAGCGAGAGCAGAGGTGACGGCGGTCAGTGACGCCATCTCGTCCTGGCAGTCACCGCACTCGGCCAGGTGAGCGGCGAACGCGCTGGCCTCGTCCTCGGAGAGCGCACTGATGGCATACGCCTCGACGTGGTCATGGGGCTCGGTCATGTCGGTGCCTCCTCTCCTAGGTGAGTTCGTAGTCGCTTCATGGCGTCACGGATCCGGGTCTTGACGGTGCCCAGGGGCACTTTGAGGTACTCGGCCACTTCGCGCTGCGACCGGCCTTCGAAGTAGGCCAGCTCCAGCGCGGTGCGTTGCACTTCAGGTAGCTGCTGCAGGGCGGCTCGGACCCGGCGCCCGTCATCTCGTGCCATGACCAGGTCGGACACGTCCGGCTCGGGTATGCCGACGGCGTGCTCGAAGTGCCGCTGGTCGCGGGCCGCGCTGCGTTCGGCCGAGCGGACCCGGTCGACAGCCTTGCGGTGCGCGATCGTGTTGAGCCAGGTGGCTGCGGATCCCTGTGCTCCGTCGAAGCGTGCAGCGTGTCGCCAGGCGTCGACGTAGACCTCCTGGGTGACCTCCTCGGCCTGGGCCCGGTCACGCAGGACCCGGAGCACGATGCCGAACACCGATCGCGACGTCGCGTCGTACAGCTCGGCAAACGCGTCCTGGTCACCGTTCGCCACCCGGCCCATGACCGCGACCAGGTCGCGGGCGTCGTTGCGTTGGGTCGGAGGCGGCATGACGACAACTCTGCCATGCGAGGCCAACCGGTTCGGCGCATGGCGCCTCCCGACTGGTTCCCGGGTCAGGGTTGTCATCGCAGCTCCAGGGTGTTTCTCTCGTCGATTCCGGCGGTGAGGGGCTGCCCCCGAAGGCAGCCCCTCGACCAGATGATGCCCAGGGATCAGGACATCGAGGGCGGGGTCATGACGCCGTCGATCAGGTAGACCGTGGCGTTGGCGGTCTGGACGCCACCACAGATCACGTTGGCGCCGTTGACCTGCAGGTTGTCGCCGGAGCCGGTGACCTTCAGGTCCTCACCCTCGACCGTGGTCTGCGTGCCGACGATCATGTCCGGGGCGATCTGACCGGGCAGCACGTGGTAGGTCAGGATGCTGGTCAGCGTGTCGGCGTTGGCAGGCTTCGACAGCGCAGCCACGGTGGCCTTCGGCAGCTTCGCGAACGCGTCGTCCACCGGCGCGAACACGGTGAACTCGCCACCGTTGAGGGTGTCGACCAGGTTCACCTTCGGGTTGACCTGACCGGAGACGGCGGCAACCAGCGTCTTCAGCAACGGGTTGTTGCTCGCCGCGGTGGCGACCGGGTCCTGAGCCATGCCGGACACCGAACCGGGACCGTCAGGAACGGCGTCGGCGTACGCCGCGCAGCCGGAGCCGACGAGCTGCGCTGACATGTCAGGCGTCTCGTTGGCCGCGGACGTGGTCGGGTCGGTGTTCTGCGTGGTGCCGGTGCCACCGGAGCTGTCGTTGTTGTCCGATGAGCAGCCGACGGCGCCCAGGAGAGCGACGGCGCAGGCGGTGACCGCGAACGTCTTGGCTGAAGGGATGCGCATGATGGTTGGTTTCCTTACTTGGGTGGGGGTGCCTCGGTCCGGTGGTGCGTCCGTCAGGTGACGGTCACGGCCACGCTGTGCCATCCAGTGGCCCCGTCGGGTCGAGGCGCAACCCGCCGGGAAGTCTGTGTCGTGCCATCGGTGTCTGTCGCGCGGACTTCGATCGTGTGCTGGCCGGCGGGTGCATCCCACTCGTACAGCCACTGCCGCCAGGTCTCGATCGTGTCCTGCTCGGCGAGCTTCGCCTGCTGCCAGCCGCCGCCGTCCACGCGGACCTCGACCTTGGAGATGCCGGTGTTCTGGTCCCAGGCGACGCCGGCCACCGCGTTCCTGCCCTTCGACAGCTGGGCGAACGACGTGGGTACGTCGATCCGGCTGAACAGCTTGATCGGCGCCTGCTCGGAGAAGCCACGGTCGGTCCAGTAGGCGTTGAACGCGGAGAACGTCGTGATCTCCAGGTCGGTGACCCACTTGGTGGCCGACACGTACCCGTACAGGCCGGGGACGACCATGCGTGCGGGGAATCCGTGGGCCAACGGGAGTGGCTCGCCGTTCATGCCGATGGCGATCATCGCCTCGCGGTCGTCCGTGAGAGCCGAGAGAGGTGTGCCGATCGTCATGCCGTCGACACTGGTCGATTTCACCGCGTCGGCTTCAGGCTTGATGCCGAGCTCCGCGAACAGGTCGGAGATCCGCACCCCGAGCCAGGCCGCGTTGCCGGCGTAGTGGCCGCCGACCTCGTTGGAGACGCAGGCCAGGGTGACGCGGCGCTCGATCAGGGGCATGTCGAGCAGGTCGGCGTAGGAGAGCTCGATCTCCTTGTCGACCAGCCCGTGGATCTTGAGCGACCAGTTCCCGGCGTCGATCTGGGGGACCGACAGGGCGGTGTCGACGCGGTAGAAGTCCTTGTTGGGGGTGATGTAGGGGGTCAGCCCCTTGACGTTGAAGCCGTAGCCGGCTTTGACCGGGTCGGCGGCGTCGGCAGCGGTGGGCAGGGTGATCGAGTCACGTGACCGAGCGCCGAGGTTGCCGAAGATCTTGTTGGTGCCGTAGCCGGTCACAGCGACAGCGCCGCTGACCATGGCTGCGGCCAGGAAGGCCCGACGGTCGAACCCGGCCGGAGCAGGGTTCTCCCGGCGCGGCCGAGGAAGCTCAGCCGACAGCTCAGCCGATAGGGGTGCCGGCAGCACTTCCGGAGTGGCGGCGGGCTCGGGTACGTCGCTGCTGTCCCAGCCACGCGTGAACCACCACAGCACCGCGACACTGACGATCAGGGCCACGATGGCCGGAAGTACCTTCGCGAACGACGACACCAGGGTGGTCCGGTCGGCGGCAGCCGCCGCGAACCCGATGAGACCGAGCAGGGTCGTGAGGCCGAGTGCCAGCCGGCGGCTGCGCCAGGCGATGACACCCGTCAACGCTGCGAGCACGGCGATCGCGGTGAAGATGCCGGCGAGCAGGAACGGCTTGTCGTTGGTACCGAGATTCTTGACGGCCCAGTCCTTCACGGCGCCGGGTGTCGCATCGATGACACGAGACCCGACGGCCGTGATGGGCGTGGGCGAACCCCCCACAAGGACCGAGATCAAGAGCGACGCGCCCACTCCGGCGGCTGCGGATAGGAGGCCGGCTGCCGCGCCGAGTGCTGTACGTGTGCGTCGCCTGGGGTTCACGAGGGGGATTCGGAGCCCCGCGCGGATCGGATTGGACGGCGGGCCGCCGGCCCGCCATCAGGTCAGCTCAGTGACCTCAGTGACCTCAGTGACCTGCGGGTCAGAGGTACATGCCGTTCGACGGGTCGGATCCGGCCTCCGACCCGGGACCGCCTGGCACACCGCCGTGCGAAGCGGGGGGCATGACCCCGGGTGGGAGCGCCTTGCGCATCTGCTCGAGCTGGGCGCGGGCGGCCATCTGCTGGGCGTAGATGGCCGTCTGGATGCCGTGGAACAGGCCCTCGAGCCAGCCGACGAGCTGGGCTTGAGCGATCCGCAGCTCCGCCTCACTCGGCGTCTGCTCGTTGAAGGGGAGGCTCAGCCGCTCGAGCTCGGCGACGAGCTCGGGGGCCAGACCCTGTTCGAGCTCCTTGATCGACGCCTGATGGATCTCGCGGAGCCGGTTGCGGCTCGCCTCGTCGAGGGGAGCCGACTTCACCTCTTCGAGAAGCTGTCGGATCATGCTGCCGATCCGCATGACCTTGTCGGGCTGTTCGACGAGGTCGGCAACGGAGCGGCCTGGCTCATCGCCGGACTCACCGCCCGCGGTGGCCATGCCGCCGGGACCGACGACGACCACGCTCGGACCGTCCGTCGGGCTGCCAGTCTGGTTCTCGCTCGTCATGCAGCCAGCGTACGTGGGATGACCATCCGAGGCTCGTGCGGTGCTGCTCCGTCGGTCACTCCATGGTGAGGAGGACCTTGCCCACGTGCGTACTGGCCTCGACGACCTCGTGTGCCCGCCGGACCTCGGCCAGGGGGATCGTCTCGTGCACGATCGGGCGGACCGTCCCGTCCTCGACCAACGGCCACACGTTGGCCTCCACGCTGGCAACGATCGCCGACTTGCCCTCGACAGGCCGCGAGCGCAGGGCTGTCGCAATGACCGCGCCGCGTTTGCTCAGCAGTGTCCCGAGGTCGAGCTCACCCGTACGGCCGCCCTGGAGGCCGATCACGACGAGACGGCCCTCGACCGCGAGCGCCTGTACGTTGCGTGGCAGGTACTTCGCACCGAGGTGATCGAGGATGACGTCGGCGCCGTCGGGTGCGATGCGCCGCAGCTCTTCGACGAAGTCCTGCTCGTGGTAGTCGATCGCCAGGTCGGCTCCGAGCGCCCGGCAACGATCGCCTTTTTCCGCCGACCCGACGGTGGTGACCACGGTCGCGCCCAGGGCATGTGTCAGTTGGATCGCCATGGTGCCGATCCCGCCACCTCCGCCGTGAACGAGAAAGGTCTCGCCGCGTTGGAGGGCCGCCACCATGAACACGTTCGACCACACGGTGCAGGCGACCTCGGGCAGCGCCGCCGCCTCGACGAGGCCGACACCTGCGGGGACCGGCAGGACCTGGCCGGACGGCACGGCCACCTTGTCGGCGTAGCCACCACTGGCGAGCAGGGCGCAGACCTGGTCGCCGACCTGCCATCGCTCGACGCCGTCGCCGACGGCGGAGACCGTGCCCGAGCATTCGAGGCCGAGCACGTCGGTGGCGCCGGGCGGCGGTGGGTAGACGCCGATGCGCTGCTGGATGTCAGCACGGTTGACGGCCGACGCAGCGATGTCGATGACCACCTCGCCCGCGCTCGGGGTGGGGTCGGGGAGCTGGCGGACCTCGAGGACGTCGGGGCCACCTGGTTCACGGCAGAGAACGGCACGCATGCGCTCCACCGTAGGGGGATCGAGGAGATCCCGAGCAGCTGCCCCGGATCCGGCTAGACGTCCTCGGCGGGCTCGGCCAGCTCGGTCGCGACGTCGATGCAGTCGGCGATGTCGTCCTGCGAGCCACCCCGCAGACCGGCCGCGTAACCGACCAGGAAGGTCGTCAGTGGTGCGGCCGGCCGCTCGACGCCGTGGGCGGCGTCGCGGGCGAGGTCGAGGATCGGGTCGATCTCGACCTCCAGGTCCAGCCCGAGCGCATCGCACAGCTGCTGGGACCAGGTCGACAGACTCATGCTTGCTCCCCTTTGGTGGATCCTTGGACGCGCTGCCACGTGTCCCATGCATCCCACGTGTCGAAGTCCACTGTGGTCTCAGGATCAGCCCCGATCTCGACGATCGTCAAGCGCTTCACCAACTCCCGCATGGCGGCTCCATCGACCTGGTCGATGGCGTTCAACGCACGGGTCAGGGATGCGGTCCGGTATGCCGCGGCCAGGTGCTGCCGACGCCCGTCGGTGTCGACGAAGGCGGCCCCGTCACCGTCGTCAGGAACCGCCGCAACGACGCGGTCGACCGCGCCGGAGTCGAGGAAGGGCATGTCGCAGGCCAGGACGAGCACGACGTCTGGTACCGGCCTTGGTGTCGAGGTGGACGCTGCGGCGGGATCCGTCGGAGGGGCCGTCAACGCGGCGAGGCCGGCGGCGACGGCTGCCACGGGCCCGCCGCCGGCCGGCTGCTCCCGGGTCTGCAGGATGGCGTCCGGCAGGTCCCGGGGCGGCCCCACGACGACCACGGGTGACGCGTGGGCGACCGTCTGCAGCGCGCGGTCCAGCAGCGGGACTCCCCCGACGACCAGGGTGGCCTTGTCGGCGCCACCGAGTCGCCGCCCCGTGCCGCCGGCCAGCACGATCGCGGCGAAGCGCCGCCCCGGCGATGGCTGAGCGTGACTCACGGTCAGATCTTCGCATGATCTCTGATTACTGTCCGTAATCGTCTGGATACTGGCAGACTGGGAGGATGCGAGTTGCTGCTGTCCAGTTCGCCGCGACCACCGACGTCGTGTCCAACCTCGAGGCGCTTGCGCCTCTGGTGCGCGACGCGGCCCGGCAGGGCGCGGACCTGATCGTCATACCCGAAGGTGCCATGCACGACTTCGGCCAGCCGGACCTCGCCCTGGGCCGGGTCGCGCAGCCGGTCGACGGGCCGTTCAGCGCGACGATCAGCGAGCTGGCACGTGAGGCCGGGGCGACCGTGGTCGCCGGCATGTTCGAGCGCAGCCATGACGCCGCCCGGCCGTTCAACACCCTCGTGGCCTTCGGCCCGGCGGGTGACCTGCTCGCCACCTACCGCAAGAGCTACCTCTACGACTCCTTCGGATACCGCGAGTCCGACCGGTTGACCGCGGGCGACGGTACCGCGGTCACGGTCAAGACGGCGGACCTCACATTGGGCCTGATGACCTGTTATGACCTGCGCTTCCCCGAGCTGGGACGCGCTCTCGTCGACGCCGGCGCCGAGGTGTTCGTCGTCCCGGCCGCGTGGGTCCGCGGTCCCCTCAAGGAAGACCACTGGACGACGCTGCTCCGCGCCCGCGCCATCGAGAACACGTGTTTCGTGGTCGGGGCGGGCCAGACCGGGTCGTCCTACATCGGCTGCAGCATGATCATCGACCCCATGGGCGTCCGGCTGGCGAGCCTGGGTCCCGACGAGGGCGTCGTGGTCGGGGAGATCACCGCAGAGCGGCTCGCCTCGGCTCGTCGTCGAAACCCCTCATTGGAAAACCGGCGCTGACCCGCGTGCGATAATCACCACACCGGTCCCGGCCGGCCTTGTCGTTGTCATCGATTCCACCGGGGGAAGGTGTTGTCCGAGTTCGAGGCTGGCTCCGCCCCCCCTCCCGGTCGACGGCGAGCAGCTCCCCGACCCGAGCCGGAGACCGAGACCGCCCCACCGGGTGGACGTCGACGCAAACCGGACCCCGAGGCCGCCGAGCCAGGTGTTGCCGTGCCGCCAGGATCGAAACCGGTCTGGCCGTTCACGAACGCCGCTCGAACCGCTGCACGGTGGGTCGCACCCGTCGTTCCGGAACCGGCAGCGAACCCTTCCGTGGACCTTGCTCCTGTCACACCCGCTTCACCGGAAGTGCGGCCTGGTGAGCTGACGCCGCACGAGCGAGCACCGGTCCCCGCCACGGCTGGAAACGCACCGCCCGAGGCGCCGTCGGTGAAACGCACCGCCAGACGACAACGCCCAGACGTTCCGTCGACCTTGCCGCCCGGTTTGCCGCGAGACTCGCCGCCACCCGCTCACGAAGTCCCCGCCAGCGGTCGCCGATGGAGCGACGTCCCGACCGCCGCGGCCCCGGACGTAACCATCTCGACCGGGGGGACAGCATCGGCGAGCCGGTGGCCCTCCAGGCGTGCGCTCGTCCGGATGGTCGTCGTGATCTGGGCAGCGGCGGTAGCAGTTGCCACAGGCACGCTGGCGGAGGCCCATGACCTGTGGAGCCAGCCCGAAGTCATGACTCGCATGGGTGCGACCGTCGCAACCTGGCTGGCTATCGTCATGTTGACCAGGCGCACCGGCGGCCGCGTCATCCTCATCGGCCTGTTCTCGGCGCTCAGTCTCGGACTCGTCGCGGCGTACCCCGAGAACTGGGCGTTGGCGGGTGCCGGGGTCACGGCAGCCGCGGTGCATGGTGTGCTGGGCATGGTCATGAGCCGTCCTGCCACTGGCTTGCGGACCTTGCGGGAGCTGCTGATCTCGGCTCTGATCGGGGCGGCGGGCGCGATCGTCGTGACGGGTTACGGCGTGGTCCTGAGACCGTTCCGGTTCCGCGTCATGGTGCTGACGCTGGTGCTGCTGGGCGGCTTTGCCTTGGCCTGGCGCCTTGGCCACGGAGCCCGCAGCATCGGCCGCCGTGGCGCCGTGCTGATCAGTGGCGGCGTCGTGCTGCTCGCGGTCTCGGTGGCCTACACGCAGGCGTTGCGCACCTGGGGCTCGCCGGATGTGATCGCGTGGGTCGATGACTTCAGGGCCTGGTTCGAAAGTCACCTGGGGGCCGTACCACGACCCATCGAGGCGCTGGTCGGCTTCCCTGCGCTCGTGTGGGGCGTCGCCACCCGTCAGCGCCGGCGCCAGGGTTGGTGGATGTGCGCCTTCGGTGGGCTCGGCGCTGCCGGCGTCGCCACCTCGCTCATCCAGCCGACGACCTCGCTGGTCGACAGCGCCGCGGCTACCGGGTACGACCTGGTGATCGGAGCCGCCCTCGGCGGACTGCTCGTGCTGGCTGACCGGTTGCTCACCGGGGGAGGGGGACGACGATCGCGCTCCATCGCCCCCGACCTGACCGAGCGACCCGAGCCGCCACGGTTCGCGCCGCTGCTCTGACCTCTGCACGCGTGCGTCACGGCTGCCTCGGGTTGGTGCGCACGCGGCCCGATGGAATGATGGTCCGCGGCGTCTCGACACGGACGCCCAGGAGGGGTGCCGGAGCGGCCTATCGGAACCGCCTTGAAAGCGGTCGCTGGCAGTGATGTCAGCCGCGGGTTCAAATCCCGCCTCCTCCGCTCATGATCATCGGCCGGCGACCCAGCTCTCTGGGCCGGCGATCGGCCAGCCGACGAAACGAGTGTGATGGCGCAGCAGAGGACCGACCCCGTCGTGTACCGCTGGCCGCGAGCCCGGCTGATCCGACCTCTCGGCGTGGCCCTCGTCCTGATGGGCGGAACCTGGGTCGTCGTCCTGGGGGTCGTGGCCGTGGCCGGACACTCCCACGCCTCCGGCCCGTACGCCGTCCTCATCGTCGGCAGCCTGGTCGTGGCATTCGCTGCGTCGCTGCTGCTGGCGCGCCCGCCCGCCGTGCTGGAGCTCGACTCCGAGGGTTACCGGCTGCACCACCTGCGCGGCGGTGGCCGGCAGTCGGCGCGGTGGTCCGACGTCACCAGCGTCAGCACGGGCGACTCCACCGTCGGTGCGGTGCTCGTCTTCCATGGAGCAGGGGGCCACCGCTCCGTCGTACCGCTGTCGCTGTTGGGCGCCCGCGCTGATGAGGTCCAGGCAGCCGTACGAGCGCGGCTCAACAGCGCGTACGGCTATCGACCGCTCTAGCGTGTCGGAGCGCGGCTCCCACCTCGGCTCGGAGTTGTCCGGCAGGAGGCGATTGGAGTCCATGCGGGTGTGGCCGGTACTCTGTGGCGGCGCGCCGGCAAAGGCCTGGAGGTGTCGCATAGTGGCCTAGTGCGCCCGCCTGCTAAGCGGGTTGAGGGTAATCCCCTCTCGCGGGTTCAAATCCCGCCACCTCCGCCGTCAGCAACGTCAACGCCCCGTTCCCTGCGAGCGGGGCGTCGTCGTTCGTCGGTCGAGCAGGGTCAGCCGCCGGAGGCCTCATCAGCTGCGGTCGGCAGCACCACATACGGCGAGACGACGAACTCCCCGGTCGTCCGAATGGTGACCGGCTGCAGCCCGACGGGTTGACCGTCCCGGTACGTGACCAGGGTGACCTCGGCGTCACGGCGGAGCTTGCTGCCCAGCGCGAAGGCGTAAGCGGCGCCCCCGGTGGTGCCGTTCGTGTAGGTCGTGCCCACGCTCCCGTTGCTGCCGGTCACGGTGGTCGGACCGGCCTGGATGTGCAGGTGCCCGGACAGCACCAGGTCGACGCAGCCACGGTCGAGCGCCGGGGCGCCCAGGTTGCGGTCGTGGACGAGCAGCGTCGACACTCGCCTCCCGTCGGCGTCAGCCGCGCAGGCTGCGTCGGCGAGCTCGGTTGCCTGTTGGTCGAACGGCACGTCGGTCGGCCTGATCCCGCTGCCCAGGCCGCTGCTGCGCGGGTCGGGTGCACCAAGCAGCCGGATACCACTCTCGCCGCTGACCGGGTCGCCGGCGAGCATGACGAAACCGTGGTCCGCCAGGTAGTCACCCGCAAACGTCCCGTTGTCGTGGTTCCCGGCGACGCCGTACCGCGCTGCGTAGTCGTCGAAGGCCTTGCTGACGGAGTCGAAGCTGAACGCCTCCCACGTCTCACCGGTGGAGGTGTCGTCGCCGGCGTCGAACAGGATGGTCGCGCCACCGGCGTCCCCGATGGCCCGGCTGACCGGGTCCATCCCCACATTGTCGTGTCGGTCCGACACCAGGAGTGCGACGATCTCGTTGTCACCTGGCTGGTGCAGGGAGGCGGCGAGCGCCGGCGCTCGGCCGGCGAGGTCGTTGTAGAACGTCACGCTCTTGCGATAGGTGTCGAAGGCACTGGCGACGAGATCCTGGGTGCCGCCGGTGATGAGGCCGCCCTGGATCTGCAACCGGGCTGCCTCGCCGGAGACGTTCGCCTCGGGCACGAGCGCGGTGATCGGCTGCCAACCGCTGCTGGCGGAGATCGACGTCGGCGACTGGCGGTCCTCGAAGGGCCGCGACGCCGAGACCCCGACGACGACCGCGACGAGCGCAACGCCGAGGGCTGCGCGGCGGGGGGTCAGCGCGCCGGCCAGCTCACGTCTGCGCCGACGGCCGACCAGCACCCACAGCGTGGGTCCGGCCAGGCCGATCACCGCACCCTGGAAGGCGGCTGCGTAGACCATGTCGCGCACCAGGCCGCTCACCTTGCTGATCTCGCCTTGGGGCTGGCTGGCCAGCACGGCATACCGCTGGATGAGCGTGTCGTAGTTGTCGAGGGTGGTCGCGCCGACGTCGACGTGGACACCCACGGTGTGCTCGATCGGGTACCGGACGTCCGGCAGGAACGCGCCGAGATCGAAGGTGACCCAGCTGTCCCGCGTGGGGGAGACGGTCACGTCGTTGCCGGCGATGACGGCAGGGCGCTCGGCGTGCAGGAACAGGGCGTAGGAGACCGGCACCGCGATGACGGCCCAGCCGGTCAGATAGCCGAGAACGAGCAGGGAGCCGTGCCGCCAGTCACGCGGGCGATGCGCGTGCAGATACGAGGTAAGGCGTTGCGCGGCTCTTGTGTCGCGAAACCTGCTGAACCCGGGCAACGACGTCACGGCTCAAGCCTACGGAATGCCGTTCGGTACAACGGGAACGCCTCGCACCGACTGGGCGGCACTCTCCGACTGCCCTGACGTACAGGTTGACCCGGCAAGCACTCGCGACGAGCGTGTGAGGTGAGAACAAGAATCCCTAGGAGGGGTCGATGATGACAGCGCGAAACATCAGACCGACAGGACGAGGCAGGGGAGTTGTCGCGGTCGCCTCTGTGCTCGGGATGGCTGCGTGGGGACTGGCAGCGCTCCCCAGTGCGGTCGCCTCCGGTCACCACAGCTCCAGCAGTGCGTCCGCTGCAGCGGTCACCAAGCTCGTCGCGAACCTGAGCGGCGCGCAAGAGGTGCCGGACCAGGGCGATCCGAACGGCACCGGTAGGGCCGTGGTGCGGCTCCGTCCCGGAGCTCACAAGGTATGTGTCAACGCCACCTGGTCGCGGATCGGACGTCCTATCGGCGCCCACATTCACAAGGGCGCACGCGGCGACAGCGGGGCTGTGGTCGTGGACCTGAGCAGCGCCGTGACGGGGGGTGCGCACTGCGCGACCGGAGTGAAGTCGAAGCTGATCAAGCGGATCAAGAACCACCCCGGCAACTTCTACTTCAACATCCACACGAACGCCTACCAAGGTGGCGCGATCCGCGGCCAGCTGCACCGCTGACGCACCACCAGGTCCGGCGAGCACAGCTGCCCCGCACCAAACCCGGTGCGGGGCAGTTGGGTGGTTGTCTGCGGACGGTCAGCCGAGTCGCGCCTTGAGACCGTCGAGCTCGGTCCAGAGCACGGTCGGCAGCTTGTCACCGAACGTCTCGAACCACTCGGTGATCTGCGGGATCTCAGCGCGCCATTCGTCGGGACGGACGGCGAGCGCCGCTTCGATGTCGTCGCGCGTGCAGTCGAGACCGTCGAGGTCGAGCGCGTCGACCGTCGGGACGTAGCCGATCGGGGTCTCGACCGCCTCGGCCTGACCTTCCATCCGCTCGACGACCCACTTGAGCACCCGGCTGTTCTCGCCGAAGCCGGGCCACAGGAAGCCGCCATCGTCGTCGCGACGGAACCAGTTGACGTAGAAGATGCGCGGCAGCTTGGCGGCGTCGTGCTCCTTGCCGACCGTGATCCAGTGGTTGAAGTAGTCGGCGGCGTTGTAGCCGATGAACGGCAACATGGCCATCGGGTCGCGGCGCACGACGCCGACCGCGCCGGTGGCCGCCGCGGTCGTCTCGGACGAGAGCGTGGCGCCCATGAACGTGCCGTGCACCCAGTCGCGGGCCTCGGTGACCAGGGGGATCGTCGTCTTGCGCCGGCCGCCGAAGAGGATCGCGTCGATCGGGACACCGTTGGGGTCGTCGTACTCCGGCGCGAGGATCGGGCACTGCTTGATCGGCGTGCAGTAGCGGCTGTTGGGGTGGCTCGACAGTTCTTCGGAGTCCGGCGTCCAGGGCTGCTTCTTCCACGAGGTCGCGGTGGCCGGCTCGTTCTCCATACCCTCCCACCAGACGTCGCCGTCGTCGGTGAGCGCGACGTTGGTGAACATGGAGTTGCCCTGCTCGATCGTGCGCATGGCGTTGGGGTTGGTCTTCTCGTTGGTGCCCGGGGCGACGCCGAAGAAGCCGAACTCAGGGTTGACGGCGTAGAGCCGGCCGTCCTCGCCGAAGCGCATCCACGCGATGTCGTCGCCGAGCGTCTGGACCTGCCAGCCGGGGATGGTCGGGGCGAGCATGGCGAGGTTGGTCTTGCCGCAGGCGCTGGGGAACGCCGCGGCGATGTACTTCACGACGCCTTCGGGCGAGGTCAGCTTCAGGATGAGCATGTGCTCGGCCAGCCAGCCCTCGTCGCGGGCCTTCGCAGAAGCGATGCGCAGGGCGTAGCACTTCTTGCCGAGCAGGGCGTTGCCGCCGTAGCCGGAGCCGTAGCTCCAGATCATCCGCTCCTCGGGGAACTGGGTGATGTACTTCGTGTCGTTGCACGGCCAGGGGACGTCGTCCTGGCCGGGCTCGAGCGGCATGCCGACCGAGTGCAGGCACGGCACGTAGTCGGCCGCGTCACCGAGCTCCTCGATGCGTCGCAGCACGTTCGCGCCCATCCGAGCCATGATCCGCATGGACGTCACGACGTAGGCGGAGTCGGTGATCTGGACGCCGAACATCGGCGCCTTGGCGTCGAGGTGTCCCATCACGAACGGGATGACGTACATGGTCCGGCCACGCATCGAGCCCCGGTAGAGCTCGGTCATGATCGACTTCATCTCGGCCGGCGCCATCCAGTTGTTGGTGGGACCGGAGTCCGCCTCGACCAACGAGCAGATGTACGTGCGGCCCTCGACCCGGGCGACGTCGGAGGGATCGGAGGCGCACCAGAAGGAGTTGGGCTTCTTCTCCGGGTTGAGTCGGACCAGCGTGCCGAGGTCGACGAGCTCCTCGGTCAGCGTCGTCCACTCCTCGTCGGAGCCGTCACACCAGTGGACCCGGTCGGGCTCCGTCAGCTCCTGAATCTCATCGACCCACGCCTGGAGTCCGGCGTGGGTCGTCTGAGCGGCGTGAGCTGTGCCTGCTCCGGCCAGGTCGGCCGTGGTGTCGGTCGTCTCCGCAGTCATGGGTTACGTCGTTCCCTCTCGCGCATCGCGGTGGAAAGCCACCGGCCGCCGTCCGTATGACGGAATGATGTGGATATGGGCGCCCGCAGGTTCATCCTGTGAGCGGTAGGTCACACCGTACGCCCGCCCCGATGCTCGGCGCCAACCCTGTCTTTGTGAATCCCCTCACAAGCATTTCATCCATTCCCTCCACGTTTGCCTAGTGAACAAGCCACCTGGTCACTGCACGCGGCAGGTCTGCTGAGGTCTCTGCAGGTTTGCCTCGTGGACCCGCGCCGGTACTTCCGAAATGCCGATGCCCGAAGTACGTCGAGCCGCTCGTCACGGCGATTTCACGTCCTGCAGGGCTCACGCTAAACTCACTCCTCGCGCCTCACGCGAGGTGCACCCGACGGACACAGCACCGACCAGCGCTCGTAGCTCAACGGATAGAGCATCTGACTACGGATCAGAAGGTTGGGGGTTCGAATCCCTCCGAGCGCGCCAACGAAGTCCCAGGTCAGCGCGATGACCTCGCCGACGCCAGGAACCTTCACCTGACGTACAGGTGACGGTGAGATCAGGCTCCCAGCCCGCCCTGCCAAGATGAGGTGTGCCTGCTTGGTGGCGAACGAGGCTCAGCGGTGAGCTGAGGCGGCTCAGGAGCGACGGCCGTGCGGCGGTGCTCTGGTCGCTGCGGATCACGGTCGCCGCCGTCGCCAGCTATGTCGTAGGGACTCTGTTCTTCCCGGGGACCCAGCCACTTCTCGCGCCGTTGACAGCGATGCTCGTCGTTCAGGTCACCCCGGTCTCGCTCCTCGCCAGCGGCATCGACCGGGTGGTGGCCGTCGTGGCCGGGGTCTTCGTCGCCGTGGCCTTCTCTGCTGGCCTGCCGCTCAGGTGGTGGAGTCTCGGGCTGCTCATCTTCGTCTCGATCACGATCGGCCAGGCGCTTCGCCTACGCGCGAACCTGATCGAAGTCGCGATCAGCGGCATGCTGGTGCTCGGCGTGGGCTCGCTCGGCGCCGAGTCGGCTGCGTGGCAACGCATCGCCGAGACCTTGGTCGGCGCGGCCGTCGGCGTCGCGGCGAACCTGTTGTTCCCCCCGAAGGTGGCCAGCGCGGATGCGGGCAAAGCCATCTACGGTCTGGCGGAATCGGTCGGTGCTCTGTTGCGTCGCGCTGCCGACGAGTTGGGTCATCACGCGGACGACCACGCTCATGTGGGGCTCGCCGCTGAGGCCTGGCTGGGTGAGGCACGGCGGATCACGTACGACATCCCGCCGATCGGTGCCGCCCTCGTCCAGGCGGAACAGGGGCGGCGGCTCAACGTCAGAGCCCTCGGTACTCCCGACGTTGGGCCAGGGCTGCGCCAGGGGCTCGAGGCACTCGAGCACTCGGCGGTCGCGCTTCGGGGAATGTTCCGGGCGATCGTCGACGCGACCCACGACGCGAGGTGGCTGGAGGACGAAAGAGCCCCCGACGTTCTTCTCGGCCTCGCTCAGACTCTGCGAGAGCTGTCCGTGGCCGTCGAAACGTTCGGCCGGCTGGTCCAGGGTGAGGCCGCTACCGCCACACCTGACAGCCTCGCCAGCCCGCAGGACGTGCGCGCTGCACTCGAAGGCCTGCACGAGGCACGTGCGCGGCTGGAGGATCTCGTCCTGGCTGACTCGGACAGCGAGCTGCTGGTCCTCCATTCAGCGGTGCTGTCCACGGTGAACCGGCTGCTCCGTGAGATGGATCTCGCCGAACGGATCCGACGACAGATCCGACAGTTCCGCCCGGCCCGATCGCGGCTGCTCCCACCCGCCGCGGCAACGCCTCCCAGACGACCGTCCGCCCCGCCACCTTCCCTCGCTGACGCGGAGACCCAGCTGCTCCCGAAGACGCCCGGCCTGCGGGACGAGCACGGCCCCTGACGACTGCTCTGCAGGACTAGGTGGGCCGATCACGGATCCACAGGAGGGGGCTCCCTCGACCAGGCAACGCCGCCGACTCGACGGCTCAGGAGTTCCGAGCGGGCTTGGCGGACGACTTCGCAGTCGTCCGGTTCGCAGTGCTCCGGCGAGTCTTCGTCCTGGTTTCTGTGGCGACGGTCGTGGTGAGGGGCGGGTCGGTGGGTGGCATGCGTCGTCGGCTGAGAGCGATGGCCAACCCGGACAGGCCAGCCAGCAGGCCGGCCAGAAAGAGCGACACGGCCAGCGAGGTCCGCGTCCTTGCACGGGAGGCAGCATCGTCGGAGGTGATCAGGGATGCAGGCTGGGGCGGGCTGGCCAACGGCACCGCGGGTAAGGCGTCTGCGCCGCTGCCCGGCCCTTCGTCAGCTCCGATGGAGACCACGGCCGCCGGATACTCGGACGCGCTCGGCCCGGTCCACGAGACCGTGGTCCGCTCGAGCCGCTGGGTGATGGGGAACCTGAGTTGCCGAACGTTGTCAGGAGTGCGCCCGCGCACGGTGAACATCGCGATTCTGGCCGGCGGCAGCGAACCACCGTCCCAGTGAACGAATCGATGTCCCTCGTCCGAGGGGGGGTCGATGGTGACGTCCCAACCGGCAGCAGGTGGAACACGCTTGAGGTCGAAGCCGCGGGGAAGTCGGAGATCGATCCCGACCGTGTCCTCGGAGCTGCTCTCGTTCGGGACCGTGAAGACGAGCGTGATCACCTGACCCGGGACGGCTGCGCCGGGCGACACCGCGACGTGCGCCCAGGCGACGTGCGGCACCAGCGTCAAGCCAGCGATCAGCGCCGCCAACATCATGGCTCTCCTCACCACCGGCGGGAGGACGGATCTTTTTGCGCGGCCGCGGGTTGTCCACGGATGTGTCATGACGGCACCGTCACCCTGAGCGGCACGATGACCGGACGATCGGCACGGTCGAACCGAAGACTGAGACGATAGCGACCCGGCGCGACGTCGACGCCAGGGGAGACCCACTGGCCCTCGGTGGCGAGATCCAGCGGAAGACTCCTGCGAACTCCGTCAGCACCCTGGAGGACGGCGTCGGCCGTCGGTGCGCTGGCCCTGGTTGCCTGGGTGCTGAGGACGACGCTGAAGACCGTGGTCGTCGCGGGCTCGGAGCCGCTCCGGACGACGTTAGACGGACGCAAGATAGCCACGCGAACTGCCCTTGGCCGTGGTGGTGCGTTCGACTGCGAACGACGTCTGGGCCGCCTCGACCTTGTGCACCTGCACGGGTTGAGCGGTGGCGGACATCAGCGCTGCCACGACGATCAGGGCGCCGGCGAGGGCCAGCTCGACGCGGACCGCGGACCGAAGCTGGTCGAGGGCAGCTAGGCGTCGCGCCCGTGCCGCGGCACGAGCTGCCAAGGTGGGGACGAAGGCGAATGCGTTGGCCGCCGCGAAGATCAGCAGGCTCACCCACAGGGCCAGCTTCGCGGTGAGGGCCATTCCCCACCAGGTCTGACCGAGATCGGACAGAGCCTGGATCTGGATCAGAGCAGGGTAGGTACCGGTGACCACGACAACGACCATGGCCACCTGTGCGGTGACGGAGAAGCTGATGAACAACGCTGCTGCGCATCGACCGAGTAGCTCACGATCGCGACCACTGACGCGGCGAGCCGCCGGGATACCGGCCAGGGCGAGACCGAGCAACCCACCGATCCATGCGCCGGCCGACATCAGGTGGACCAGGTCATACATCAACGCGGTCCATCGATCGACAGGCGCCGCTGCGGCATGACTCAGCCAGGAAAACGTGCCCAGCGTGACCACGGCACCGACCTGTCCGGCGATCAGGCGGGGACCGCGCAACAGGCTCTGCCCCGGCCCGGACGCGAGCAGGGCAACCGTCACGATCACTGCCAGCACTCGCAGCAAAAGGAGGTGGCCGGTTCGCGTGCTCGTAGCCACCTCGACGAGCGGCCCCGCGGTCGATGAGGCATCGATCAGCATGCCGAGAGTGCCCAGGACAGTGAGCATCGCGGCCGCGAGGAGCGGGCGGATGAGCCGGCGACACGTCTCCTGCGCCAGCTTCGATCCGACATCGACGAGACGCCGCCGCATGGGCACCAGAACCAGGAGTGGGAAGGCTGCGAGCCCGCCGAGCGACAGGGCTCCGGCCACGGCGACCGAGCGGCTCGTGCCGCCGAGCAAGGTCGGTCCACCACCCGCGGACGACTGGGCCGCACCCAGTGGCGATGTGGCTTTGCCGATGGCGAAGGCAAAGAACCCCTGCACGGCGTGGCCGTCAAGGGACAGGATCCGCCACGTCACGTTGTAGCTGCCGTCCACCATGGACGACGCCGGCAGGGCCACGACCAGAACCGCGGAGTTGGTCGGGTCCACACCGGGTCGGAGGTCCGGGACGGCCGTTCCGTCGGGTCCGACGATGCTGACAGCCCCCTGCGTGATCTCCACGGGCTCGTCGAAGGTGAGGTGGAGCACCGCGGGAGCGCTGGCCAGGACGCTCCCCGGGGCTGGATCGACCTGGATCAGGGTTGCGTGAGCGGCGGCGGGTCCGGCCGTGATCACCAGCAGCGCGAGGACAGCAACAACTGTCATCGCGATGCTGGCAAGCCGCCGGAAGCCGCTCACGTTTCCCCCTCTTGTGCGTGTCAGATTGGTGGTGCCGTCACGGCACCGGGTTGTCGAGGCAACGAAGACTCCCTGACGTCGTGGGACACAGGATCGGCACAGGGAGAACTCGCTGCAGGCCCCACATGCCAGCCTTCGTGAACACCCGGCGCATGTCGCCATAGAAGTAGTCACCCGGCTGCTGCGTCAGTCCACCTGCTCCCCCGATGATGGAGGACGTGAGCATCTCCCATGGCCCGACTCCACGCGTTTCGAACGAGTCAGAGTTCAGGATGCGCGGATCCATCGCGAACGACAGGCCACCGAGGTTGAATGCGTGCATCTGCTCGCTTCCAGGGGCAACCATGGTGTGGATCAGCGTTGGGTCACCCGCGTACGACTGCAGGATCGGCGTCACGGGGTCTCCGAACGACAAGGAGCTGAACGCGTTTCCGCGAGAGTCGTCTCGTGGTGCCCGCCGGTAGTTCACCAGCACCGAGTCCGGTTTCTCGACATTGACGGGGTAGGGCATGAAACTTGCCCCGATCTGGGGGTCGTCGTCCGCCAGTACCAAGGTGAAGTCCCGGTAGGAGACACCACCAGGCACGTGGACGTCGACCGAGGATCCGACGTCAGTCTGCTGACCGGATGCCGGGTCTGTCGATGTCGAGCCCCTGGGCGATACCGTGAAGGCACCGTACAGACCGCGCTTCGCAGTATCGATGCCTGCGAGGTCCCCGATGGTCCCGCCGGGCAGCATCGGGTCACTGACGTAGTACCGGTACGTCTGCTTCTTCCCGCTGGCCACGGTGGTCGACGGGTTCCAGCCGACGTCGACGCCGCTGGAGGCGGTCCCGGTGTCGAGGCCCGTCATGTGGAACCCGACCTTCGGCCCCTTGGCCTCGTTGGTGAACGTCACGGTGACGCAGTCTCCGACCCGTACGTGCATCACGAGCGGCTCCGGTCGCAGCTTGCCCTTGAGCGCAGCACTCGCCAGCGAGCTCGGTACGTACGCGTAGCGCGAAGCGTTGTTGGGTGCCGCCTTGACGCGAACCGCCGAGATCGAGAACTGGTGGTCTACTGCTCCGGAGGGGCAGGGGTTCCCCGGATCCGTCGATGCCGGTGGCGCTCCTCCGGTCCGTTGCGGAAGCGGCGCTGCCTGTGTAACCGTCGTGCCTGGCAACGGCTGGAGGTAGTTCGCGTTGCTGGCGTCGTTGGTCACCTGGCCCGCGAGCACCCGGATGATGCCCCAGGCTCCGCCGACGAGCCGTCGGTCGATGCCGTTGAAGTAGAGGTAGTCACCCGGTTGGTGCCCAGATCCGCCGGCACCGCCCGACAGGATCAACGTGTACTTCTCAGAGATGCCGTAGTGCAACGTGTCCATGGTGCTGCCCTCGGCATTGCCGGCCGCGTCCGTGTACCTGTTCTCGTACCGGAAGGTGTGCCCGTCGATGTGGAGGGTGTCGACACTGGGACCGACGTTGATCGTGCGGATGACGAATGGATCACCGGCATAGGCACGTGGCAAGGGTGTGACGGGATCGCCCCACCGGTAGGAGCTGAAGCGCAAGGACGGATCGATGCCGACGCCGGTGCGATCGATGAGAGGTTCGGCCCGCAGGTTCAGCATGGAGTCGTTGGTGGCGCCGAAGCCCTTGTCCATCGTCCACAGCGCCAGCTCACGGAAGCTGCCGGTGACGCCTGCTCCTCGGGAGAGCGCAGTGTTGGTGTGGATGTCGGCGATGGTCCCGGAGTCGATCTCTTCACCGGTCCGTGGATCGTGGTAGGTCGAACCGCGTGGCTCGGTGATCAGCTGACCCACCAGGCCATGCGCCCAGGTGTGGATTCCGTCGACGTGATCGTGGAAGAAGATGTTGTCCAGATCGACGTCCGGGTACCACCGGTACTGCACGAACTCAGTGCCGGCCCACTGCCCAGCAGGGTGAGCCGCGGTCAGCGGATCCGACAGGGTCACCGTCTTCGCCGCCCGGTCGATCGCCGTGATCGTCCGGACTTCAGGACCCAGGCCCGACAGGTCTGCGTTGGCCGTGCCCACGGCGTCCGGACCCTCGGTCCCCAACCCGACGCCCACGCTGACACCTGGCTGGAACTTCGTGACGCTCGACAGGTGCAGGACCGTGTCACCAGGTGCCGCGGCTTGCGTCAGCTGAGGATCCTTGGCCTGGTACGGGTAGACGGCCTGCTCGTAGGACATGCCGGTGATCACGCCGTCAGAGGCCTGCGTGTCGAACTGAACGTGGTGGATGTGGATGTTGACCTGGGAGTTGGGGTCCTTCAGTTCGCTGGTCAGCGTGACGGCGTCGCACTCGCCCACGTTCGTACGGAGCGCCAGTGGTTCGAACGGCTTGCTCCCGTTCATGACCGCAGCCTTGTCATGCGCCAACGCGTAGATCATCCCGTTGGGATCGACATCGCGCGGCGTCACCTGTACGGAGCGTTGGATCGCCACGACGTTGAAGCGGCGCAGCTTGGTGGGACTGCCCTGAGCTGTCGTCCCCGGGCAGATGCCATCGGCGCGCCCCGACCACGGGTCGGCCAGCACGTTGGGGTTGGCCTGCTTACCGCCCATCTCGCCGAGGAAAGGGGCTCCGGAGTGACCGTTGCCCGAGAACGGCGGACGCATGCCGAGGTGGGGACGCATCATCGGGTACGCAGGTCGCCCTGTCCGTGGGTCGAACGTCAGCACAGGCCGGTTACCGACGAAGTGATCGTCCGGGAGCGCGGTCGGGTGCCCGGACACCGTGTTGTAGTAGTCGGGGTAGCTGGTGGCGTCCTCCGGCTCGCCGAGGTACTCCGTGGGGTCACTGGTGTTCGTCGTCCAGTCCCACACCGTCGCGTCGAGGTGGTTCTGACGCTGGCCGGGCGGGGGCAGCTGCGGCTTGATCCAGGACGCGAGGTTGTCAGCGGTCAGGCGCTGACCGTCGTAGGTGTTGCCGATGAGGTCGCCGGACTCCACCGGCCAGGGGGGAGCCACCCGGTCCGCCAGCGGAGCGAAGTCGCTCTGCCTGGTGTTGTAGACCCGCCAGAACGACCACATGCCAGACACATAGTGCTCGGCGATGTGGCAGTGGAAGAGAAAGTCTCCGGCACCTTGCTGCACGCCGCCTGCTCCACCTTCGATTTCGAGGTTGTAGGACTCACCCGGGCCAAATGCCTGGGAGTCGAGACGCTCTGAGTCCGATGCTTCCAGGGGGTGCTTGTTCAGACCCGTGTCGGCATAGCTGAACGTCGGGTCGGCCACCGGGTTCATCCGCCATCGGATACCGCCACCGTGCATGTGGAAGACATGGAACATCTCTCCACCGGCGTGCATGATGCGGAACTTGGTCGGGTCTGCCTGGTACCCCCGCGGCATCGGTGTCGCCGGGTCGCCGAACGTGTAGGAGCTGTAGGCGTGCGCTTCCTGGTCGGACGCATACTCCAGCCGGTCGAAGAAGCCCTCCGTGCGGTAGTTGATGGCCCGGGTGTCGGGCCGGTACGAGTCTGTGTGGGGATCCACGAACGGCACCGGGGTGCCGTTCTTCTGCAGGACTGCGCTCTTCTCGTTCTCGTTCCCGATCTCGTGGTACAGCTGCACGTTCTCGCGGAACTCCGCGCCAACTGCCGGCCTGATGATGGCCTCCCAGCCAGACTCCAGCGTCTTGGCGCTCGACTCGTCCTGTGCGTTCGGGTCGAGGTAGGTCGACCCCGGAGGCTCCACGACGAAGCCGCCGAAGAGACCGTGGTTGATGAAGTCGCGGAAGCCAGGTCCGGGATGCATGTAATGCGAGCCCTCGAGGCGGCGGTCGTTGGGGACGTAGTACGTGTACGTCTCACTCCCGCCGTTGCCGGGGTTGGAGGGAGCGTTGCGACCGATGGCGTCGCCGGAGTCGTCGCTGGTGAAGGCGAGCCCGTCGATGTGCAAGCCGAAGGCACCCCCGGAAGCGTTGTTCTTGTATCGGATCGTGACGCAGTCTCCACCGTTGGCGCGGATGACGAGGGGTTGGATGGGGTCATCGCGTAGACCGATCGACACGCGCTGCGTCTGCTCTTCGTTACGCACGTCGGAGATGCGATCGTCCAGGACGTACATGACCCCTTTGGGGTCATGGTCGCCGAACCGGTTCAGCGGAATGTCGACGTTGATGGCCTGCACGTCGAAGGACTTCTGTGGTGCGCCGACCGGGCACGGGCTCGTCCCTGGAGCTGAGGCGCCGGCGGGCGTCAGAGGCAGGGCAGCCGTGGCAAGGACCGTGGCCAGACCTGCGAGGGTCGCGCACATCGCGCGTGACGACGGCATTCGGAACCCCGGGCTCGTGGCGGTGACGACGACACCGAGCAGGAGGGTTGCGAAGGAAACCGGCGAGACCACCGCGGCTGAGGCGACCAGACCGCCGGCTGAGGCAGCACCGCCTCCGAGGACGAGCTCGCCCTGCGCTCCCGCACCCACTCCGACGGAGGCCGCGAGCGCCACCGAGGTGAGCAGGAAGGTATCGGCGAGCCTGCCGTCGCCGACGCTCCGTCCGGCCAACCGGCCGAGTCTGGCAGCTATCCAGAGCGCCACGATGACGACAGGCAGAGCCAGGCAAGAGGTGAGGAGCCAGACCGCGACCGGTTGCGGATCGGCGCTGCTGGCTCCACGAACCGTGGCTTGGTCGGCGAACCAGGTGAGCCAGCCCGCACCGGAGATCGTCAAGATCGCGGCGCAGCCGCTCAGCCACGCGGCAGAGCGATCCGGACGGATCGACAGGTGCGCCGCCGTAGTGATGTCACATCGCTTGCACATGAGGCACTCGGTTTCAGTGAGTGTGGTCGTGGCCAGCGACCGGGTCGGGGAAGTTCGGCCTACCGAGATCGAGGAGGATCGGGTCGGTGCGGCCCGGGTCCTGGAACACCAACGTCAGTTGTGCGCGCTGTCGTGGGATGACGAAGTCCACGTGGCCTTCGATGGCAGCGTCCGGCAGCACTCGGGTATCGGGAATGTCGGCGGTGACCGGTTCGACGGTGGTGGTCTCGCCGCCCCTGGTCACGCGCAGGGTGACCTGGCCGACGGTGAAGTTCAGGGGCGCGCTGCTCCGATTGGTGACGGACAACGCTGCCTGGACCTGGACGTGCTTGGTGTCGACGAGGCCAGGGACCCCATGTGTCGCGCCGGCCAGCGAGCGGCTCGACAGACCTTCGAGGGCCTTGACGTACTCCACCGCCACGACGCCGAAGCTCGACTCGACGTCAACGCCGATCTGGTCCGTCGGGGCGCTGTAGGCGACCTGACCACCGGGTCCAGCAGGAATGATCAACTGGTGGGAGTTGAAGAGGCCCATCGCCATCGCGAGTCCGTACACCATGAAGCACACCCCGGCGATCACCCCTGCGGAGGCGAAGGCCCGTGCACGCTGGTTGTCCAGACGGTCCAGCTGTGTGGTCATCTCGGTCCTATCGATCCCGCAGCGAACCGAGCGCGGTGAATGCGCCGGTCAGGTCTCTAAGAGAATGCAGCTTCCGCGTGAAGCGGTTGTGAAATGCCGGGCGGCGATATGTCCGGATAAATCGGGCGTTCGGGCCAGCGTGAAACGAGGCCTGCGTGCCGCGGTCACGTCGTGTGACGGGAAAGGGTGCCAGGCGCGGAAGGCGTCGACAGCAGCGCGGCGCGGACGCTCACTCGCGGCCTGGCGCCATCACGACGTGGTTCTCGCTGACGTGTCGGGGGGCCAGAAAGCCGTGCGCTCGTCGGTGACCCGGAGGTTCCACCACGGATCGCGTCCGGTGTACGCGATGAGCCTGCTCAGCTCGGTCTCCGAGGGGGACACCAGCACGGCCGCTGCGAATGCGGCGTCCTCCTGCTCGCCTCGGGCGTCGTCCGAGACCACGATGCGGGCAACCTCCGACACATAGTTCGTGAGGTGAGCCTCGGGAGCGAATTCGTGTCCCACGGCGCTGGCCAGATCCCAGGAGTGGACGAACGCTTCCAGTGTGTGCAGGGACAGCGCGAAAGCCGCCGGCAGCTCGAGCTCACCGTTGAGCTGAACGGTGCCTTCGATCCCGCGGCTGTTCCAGGCGTTCACCGCGGCGGCCGCCACGACAGCGTGGCGTTCGGCGATCGTGCCGGTGCCCGCGGGCGGTGGCCGACCCCCGGCGGCCTGCAGCAGCAGGTCATGAGTCCACAGGATGTGGTCCATCAGCTGGTCGACCGTGAACTCGCTGCAGGGGGTGGGGCCGGACCGTTCGGTCCGGGAGTCGGGAAGTGTGTCGACCACCTGTTGTAGCTGATCCAGGGCTTGCTCGAAGGCGTCGTGCGGATTCATCGGCGGGCTTCCTTCCGCTTGGGGGTGTGCGCGTTGATCGGTCATGAGCGGTGGCCCGCATCGACGGCGGTGGCGAGCTCGGCCAGGGTGACGAGGTGGGCATCCCAACCGGCCTCGTTCTGCTCGAGGTCGACGGGGTCGACGAACCCGCGATGCGTGATCGACAGCCGGGTCCGGCTTCCCTGCGGCTCGAGCTCGAAAGACACTGTGGTCACCAGTTCTTCGTCCATCGATCGCCAGGTGTGGACCAGTCGCAAGGGTGGCTCGATGACCTCGTAGAACCCCTCGATGCGGATGACCAGATCCATGGCGGGGAGCGAGATCGCCAGTCCGAGTCGCCCGCCCAGGCGTAGGTCAAGCTCTTCGACCGAGACCTCCGCGCCTTCGGGGCCGAACCACTCGGCATACAGGGCCGGCTCGGTCAACAGTCGGAAAACGGTCTCGGGACTGGCGTCGATGACGCGGTCGACCGCGAGGGACAGCTCGGTTGGTGACGTCATGGGTTCTGGGCTCCTTCGATCTCTGCGGCGAGCGCGGCGAGACGGTCGACGCTTTGGGTCCACATGCGGCGGTAGCGATCGATCCAGTCGGTCGCCAGCAGGAGACGCTCGGACTCCAGGCTCAGGATGTGACGACGACCGTCGAGTCGCCGTGTGACGAGACCGGCCTCCTCCAGCACCTTGACGTGCTTCGTGATCCCCGCTGGGGACAGCGTCAGGTTGGAGCTCGCCTCCCCGATGCTGAGCGAGCCGTGCTCGGCCAGCTGAGCCAAGATGCTGCGACGGGATTGGTCCGCGAGCGCCAGGAAGACCAGGTCGAAGGCGCGGGCGTCGCGCAGCGATTGATTTACCATCTCGCAAACAATACGCTACATAGTAAACAATGGCAAGGCCGCGTCCTGCACCGTATGCGTCGCTCGTAGCCTGGTGCCACCATGACGACGTTCACCGGCTTCCCGACCGAAGCGCTCGACTTCTACGACGACCTCGAGATGGACAACAGCAAGAGCTTCTGGGCGGCCCACAAAGAGATCTACGACCGTTCGGTCAAAGCGCCGATGCTTGCCCTGGCGGCTGCCCTGCAGGACGAGTTCGGCGAGGCAAAGGTCTTCCGTCCTTACCGGGACGTCCGGTTCGCGAAGGACAAGACGCCCTACAAGACGGCCCAGGGAGCGTTCGTCGAGTCCGGCCCGTCCACCGGCTGGTACGTCCAGGTGTCCGCAGCAGGTGTCCGCGTCGGGGTCGGGTACTACGACGCACCGTCGGACCGGTTGGCCCGGATCCGGATGGCCATCGACGATGAGCGCATCGGGTCCGAGTTCGCGAGACTCATCGCCGGCCTGGTCGGCAAGGGATGGGAGCTCGGTGGGGAGACGTTGAAGACGGCCCCTCGCGGCTACGACACTGCGCATCCACGGATCGACCTGCTCCGACACAAGTCCATGACGTTGGGCCGGTCCTACGGCTTCGAACAGATGATCCACACGCCCCAGCTGCTCACGCGTATCCGCAAGGACTGGCGGCAGGGCCGGCCTTTCCTCGACTGGGTCAGCACCCACGCCGGCTGAGCGGTTGCAGGACGGGCACCCGATGAGGTCTGCGCGCCCGAGTGGTCTATTCACCCAACACCCACGAACCCGGCCAACCGAAAGCAGGATCTGCCATGTCGCGCCGCATCGTCGCCTCCATCTACGTCAGCCTGGACGGCTTCATCGACGAGCCGGGGGAGTGGTCTCTGCCGTTCTTCTCGGACCAGGCCGGCGAGTACAAGTCTGAGGAGCTGTTCAAGTCCGACGCCTTGCTGCTCGGACGGCTCACCTACGAAGGCTTCGCCCGCGCCTGGCCCAGCATGGGGGAGCTGGGCGACTTCGCTCACAAGATGAACTCGATGCCCAAGTATGTCGCCTCGCGCACCCTCTCCCAGGGCGACGCCACGTGGAACGCCACGATCATGACCGGAGACGTGATCGACACCGTCACCGAGCTCAAGCGGACGGATGGCGGCGATCTGCTCATCGGCGGAAGCGGTCAGCTCGTCGACACGCTGACCAACGCGGGTCTGATCGACGAGTACAAGCTGATGCTGCACCCGATCGTCCTCGGCGACGGACGCAAGCGGCTGTTCGCGAACGCGCAGCGTGTCACGCTCGAAAAGACCGCCGTCACCAACCTCCCCAACGGGGTCACCGTTCAGCACTACGTGCCGCTCAAGGGCTGAAATCCCTGGTCGCGGGTATGCGATACGCCACACTGGCGAGGTGAGCCGACACGCACGGATGACGACGCCGCAGGAGACTCGGCCCGGTGTCCGGCTGTCGGAAGCGGCCGCCGGAGCGCAGGCGCTCGTCATCGCGGCGATCGCTCTCGCGGTCGTGCTCCCGCCGTTCGCCGCGAGCAACGGAGGACTGGGCAGCGGCATCACAGAGCCGGTCGTGGCGGCGGTGATCCTCGCGTGCTCGATCCTGAGTGTCGAGGCCGGCTGGCTCGTCGAGGGGCGCACCCGCGTCGAGCAGCGGCCGCACAAAGCTCTGTCGGTGTGGGCGTTCGCCGTCGTCCTGGCCATCCATCCCGCCTGGCTGCTGCTCATCGTCCCCATCACCTACGCACATGTGTACTGGAGAGGTGTTCGTCCACCGATCTGGAAGTGGGCAGGGTCCGCCGCCTTCGTGACCTTGGCGGCGCTGGCGGCCTCCGAGGCGCTCCGGTTGGACTCGACGGTGTTGTCCATTGACGCCGACCGGGAGGCGCTCCTTGCGCTGCTGATCTCGATCCTCGCGTTCCTGGCCGTGGAGTCCGCGCTCTTCACCGTCGTCTCGAGGATCAACCACGCGGAGCAGGAGGTCTGGCTACGCGCCACCCTCGAGTCTCCGGTCTTCTACCTCACTGAGTTCGGGCTGCTGTCCCTCGGCGCGCTGTCGGTGCTGGTCCTGTCGCACTCGCCCTGGCTCGGGATCTTCTTCGTGCCAGTCTTCGGTTTCGTCCAGCAAGCGGTGGTTTTCGAGCCGCTTCGGATCGAGGCCACCACCGACACCAAGACGGGTCTGCTCCGGTACGAGGCCTGGCGCTCGCTCAGCGCCCTCGAGCGGGAACGGATGGAACGCGAAGGCAGCCCATGGGCAGTTCTGTTCGTCGACCTGGACCATTTCGGGCTGTACAACGAGACCCACGGCCACCTGGGCGGAGACGAAGCGCTCGTCCGCACCGCGGATGTCCTCCGCCAGAACATTCGCAAGCCGGACCTGGTGTGCCGCTTCGGAGGCGAGGAGTTCGCCGTCCTGCTCGTCGAGGCGAGTCGGGCCGAGGCGGACCAGGTCGCTGAGCGCCTCAGGTTGGCCATCGCCGCCATGTCCGGCCCCCCGCTCACCGTCAGTGTCGGAGTGGCAGCCGCTGATTCGTCGGCCAACGGGCCCATCGAGCTCTCCGAAGCCCTCGCCTGGGCCGACCGGGCGTTGTACGACGCCAAGCGCAACGGTCGCAACACCGTCGTCTCCAGAAATGTCGCGTCCCAACACACCCGTTGACCCAACCGACCGGGGAACATCTCGGCCGTTGGCCCTGTTGAAAGGGATTGTGAGGCCGACGTGAGAGGCCTCCCGTAGTCGCGGCTCGTGGCCGCACCCCGTACGACGACCAGGAGTTTTGCCGCATGAGCACGACCGAACTGACCATGGACACCTTCAAGGAGACCGTCGAGGCCGACGGCATCGTGTTGATCGACTTCTGGGCCGAGTGGTGCGGACCGTGCCGTCAGTTCGGTCCGATCTTCGAGTCGGCATCCGAAGCGCACCCGGACATCACGTTCAAGAAGGTCGACACCGAGGCCGAGCAGGAGCTGGCCGGCGGACTGGCCATCAGCTCGATCCCCACGTTGATGGCGTTCCGCGACGGCATCCTGCTCTTCGCCCAGCCGGGCGCACTCCCCGCACCCGCGCTCGAGCAGGTCATCGCGGCCGTGCGTGAGGCAGACATGGACGACATCCGGGCGAAGATCGCCGCCCAGCAGTCCTCCTCCTGAGTCGACCTGTTCGCCCGCGGCGTCCGTGCGAGTGAGCGGAGTCCGCTCACCCCAGGTCGGTCAGGCCGGCGTCCGGTCAACGTCGACGATCTGCGGGCTCCGGGTCATACTCGGCCGCGAGCAGTGCCAGGTCGTCGTTGAGATCTCCGCCGGTCTTGGCGCGGAGCCTCGTCAGGATTCCTTGCAGGCCGGCCCCGAGGCTGCCCTTGTGCAGGGGAAGCGCGGTTTCCATCAGGTCCGCGTAGTCGCCGTTGGGGTCGCGTGCCTCGATCAGACCGTCGGTGTAGAGCAGCAGTCGGTCGCCCCGGACGAGCTCGATCTGGCTCGGCTCCGGTCGAGCACCGAGCCCCAGGGGCGGGCAGGGCTCGCACTCCAGCTCGGTGAGCGACCCGTCGCGGGCGAGCAGTGGGGCGGGATGCCCACAACTCACGAGTGAGCACATCCCGTCGCTCGAGATCTCGACCATCACTGCGGTGACGAAGTCCTCATCGCCGAGGTACGGGAGCAGGCGGGCCTCGAGCTGGCGCGCCAGCCAGGCGAGGTTGCGCGACTCGACCGCGGCAGAGCGGAAGAAGCCCAGCACGACCGTGGCCAGCCGAACCGCCTCGAGTCCCTTGCCCCGGACGTCGCCGACCAACATGCGGACCGTGCCCTCCGCGGCCACGACCTCGTAGAGATCTCCACCCACAAGGGCCTCTCGCGCGGCGCTGACGTAGCTCCCGGCCAGTCGCACGGGTCCCACTCGTGCCGGCACGGGGGCCAGGATGGCGTGCTGGGCCGTCTCGGCGATCCGCGTGATGCGGGCGAGCTGTCCGGTCTGCAGGTCGAACTGCCGGGCACGTTCGACGGCCAGCGCGGCCCGTCCCGCCAGCTCGGTCGCGAGCATCAGGTCGTCCTCGTCGTAGTGCCGGCTCGACTCCGCATACAGCAGCGTGATGGCGCCGAACGTGCCGTTCGGACCGGTGAGGGGAACCATGAGGGCGCTGACGAATCCCAGCGCCCGGCTGGCATCGCGCTGATGCTCGGTGGCGGCAGCGAGCATCTCGTCAGTGATATCGGGAAACAGCTCGGGAGTTCCGGAACGGACCACGCGGGACACGGCACTCTCGACTTCGAGACTCGTCGGGTAAAGCCGCTGCCAGGCCTTCCCGAAGTCGACCTTCTCGGGATCGACGTGCGCGAGCGCGACGTTCACCAGCCGGTCGCCGTCCACTGTCTGGATGTTGCACCAATCGGCAAGCCGGGGCACCAGCAGGTCGGCCAGGCTGACCAGCGTCGACCTGGCATCAAGGCTCACCGCAAAGACGGCCGACGCATCCGCGAGGAACTGCAGCGTTTCGGCCTTCTGCTTGGACTCCGCCAACGCTCGGGCGCGGTCCATCGCCTGGGCACAGGCGTCGGCCAGGCTCGCCAGGAATGACAGCTCGCCCTGGTCGCTGAGGTCTCGGTACAACGGAAAGGTCAAGGCGAGGACGCCGGTGCAGCGGTCGTCGATCGTCAGCGGCATACAGGCGACGGACACGTCATCGAGGGCGACGTCGGCCAACCCGGTATAGCGCTGCGCCATCTCGACGCTGCCGCGCACCACCACGGGGTGTGCCTCGCGTACCGCCTCACAGATGGGCATGTCGGCATCGAGTGGGATCCTGCCCCAGAGATCCTGACGCCCGGCGGCGGTGCCGCGAAGCCGGGTCGCGACGAGCTCCTTGCCGTCGAGCACGTACAGAGCGGCGAACCTTGCGCCGAACGCGTCCGCTGCGTGCCCGACCATCACCTCCGCGATGTCATCGGCCTCCGACACACCGGTGAGCTCAGCGGTCAGCTGCTGCAGGTGAGCGAGTCGCGACGCCAGCGCTTCGGCCTCGGCCTGCGCTGCCGAGACCTGGTCGAGCTCGCGCAACAGGTGCTGCTCGAAGGTCTCGGGATGTTCGGGCGGCTCCCCCGAGATCACGCTGCGGAGCTGGTCGGCGATGGCTTCGACGTACCAACGACGGAAAGCGCGGTGCTGCGGTGGCGTCTCCAGGGTGAGGATGCGCGCACTGCGTGCGTAGGCGTCGGCCTGGTCGAGCGCGCGCAGGTAGGCCTCGCCCGCCTCGGCCGCAGTGAGTGGCAGCCGGAGCGTCAACGTCGTGCGCTCGTCGCCGCGGGCCGCCGCCGCGAGGGCCTGAGCCTTGATCGCCTGCCGCGCGATCGCGAACCGGTTCAGCAGCGTCTCCACCATGCTGGCCATGTCGGCGGGCAGCTGGGCGGATTCGCCCGACGACGCACCGGTGGCGGCCAGCGCGAACTCGCGACCGAGGTTGTCCATGTGCTCCTTGGCGGCGAGCAGCAGGTCGGTCGGGACATCGCCGAGCCTCACCGTGAACCGTTCGTCGGCGGGGTGCTCCACGTCGTTCGTC
This sequence comes from uncultured Actinomycetota bacterium, assembly GCA_963750495.1. Classification (GTDB taxonomy): domain Bacteria; phylum Actinomycetota; class Actinomycetes; order Propionibacteriales; family Nocardioidaceae; genus JANLYC01. The sequence goes on along the minus strand of CAVVQV010000006.1, from coordinate 309,165 downwards.
GCGAAGATCTCTCCCTTGAGCTCGGAGTCGGCACTGTGGCCGCCGACCAGCCTCTGGGGTCGGGCCGCGCCGTTGCGCGCAGGAAGCACGCACCACACGACCTTGCCGTCGGCCGTCCGGTCGACGCCGAGCTCGCGCGAGAGGCCCTCCACCAGGGCCAGCCCCCGGCCGGTCATGGATCCTGGGCTCGCAATGGGACGCACCGGGGTCACCGAGCTACCGTCCTCGACCTCGATGCGGACGGTGGAGGTCATCGGATGGAGCCGCACCACGATGCTCGTGCCGGCATGCAGGACGGCGTTGGTGACCAGCTCGCTCGTCACGAGCTCGGCGTCGTCGACGACGTCGGCCGGCAGCAGGTCGTGCAGATGCGTGGCAACGAAACGGCGTGCCTTGGGCACCGTGTCCGCGTCACTGTCGAGCCGCAGTTCGTGGTCCACGGGCACATTGTCGTCCGCGCAGGCAACTCATGCCGGCGAACCACGAAACGGTAGCCATGAGTGCGGACGTGATTACACGGTGTCAGGGCGCGAGGCTGGTCGCCACGCCACGACGATGGCACCGACGAGGCCACCGAGGCAGCCCAGCGCCTCGTCGCCGAGGGTGTCGGTGTACGCCGTGTCGAGCTCGGTGCCGTGCCGGATGAAGGTGTACCACTCCGCGAGCTCCCACGCGACGGCGAGCAGCGCCCCCAGCCCCGTGATCGTGACCACCAGCCACCATCTCGGCAGCACGGGACCGCGAACGATGAGCAGCCCGAAGCCGGCGCACAGCAAGGCCCAGTTCGCGAAGTGGTTCGCATCGTCCCACCACACGATGTTGTCGTAGAGATTCAGGGTGTTGCCGGTGACGTCGATGAGGAACGGAGTCATGATCAGCGCAAACCCGGCCCACGGAACCGACGATGCAGGATGGTCATGCCGACGTCGCACCGCCCACCAGACCACCGGGGTCACCACCATGAGGACGGGGTAGGCCGCCAGCCGTGCGCCAAAGGCCTTGCCTTCGAACTGGTCGAGACCAGGAACGAAGGTCGCAACGGCCAGTTGCAGGGTTGTCGCCGAGAAGATGAGAACGGTCCAGAACTTGCCGGTCATGGGGTTCCTGTCAATCGCTCGAATACGTGGCGGCAACGCTGGTGGAGCGCTTGTTCTGCCAGTGGATAAGGTCGCGGATGTTATCGCAGGATCAGCGAGAGGTGTGCCGATGAGCAGTACGCGCGCGGATGTCAGGGCGAAATCACCAGGCGTCGACCCCACGATCCGGCCTCAGGACGACCTGTTCGGCCACGTCAACGGCAGCTGGCTGGAGACGGTCGAGATCCCCGCCGACCTCTCGACGGCCGGCGCGTTCGCCGACCTGGTGCTCGACGCCGAACGGCAGGTCGGCGAGATCCTGGTGGAAGCCGCAGAACCCAGCAGCAGCTCCCGTGCCACGCACGGGTCCAACGAGCAGAAGCTCGGCGACCTCTATGCCAGCTTCATGGATGAGGACCGCGTCGAACGCCTGGGGGTCGACCCGCTCAGCGGTGACCTGGCTGCGATCGATGAGGTGACCGATCACAGTGGACTGATGCGTCTGCTGGGACGGCTCGGGCGGCAAGGCGTCGGCGGCGTCGTGGCCGGTCACGTGGCCACCGACGACCGTGACTCGGACCGCTATGTCGTCAAGATCTTCCAGGACGGGATCGGGCTGCCCGACGAGTCCTACTACCGCGGCGACACGTTCACCGATCTGCGGGCGAAGTACGTCGAGCACGTGGCGGCGATGCTCGCCCTGGTCGGTCGCGGCGGGGAGCGGGCAGCCGACGAGGCGCGTCGCATCATGGCGCTCGAGACCCGCCTCGCGTCCGGCCACTGGGACCGGGTCGCCAGTCGGGACGTGGTGAAGACCTACAACCTGATGTCCCGTGCCGAGCTGATCGCCGCGGCTCCGGGGGTCGACTGGGACGCGTGGATCGAGGGGATGGCGGCTCCAGCGCTCGCGTTCGACGAGGTGGTCGTGCGTCAGCCGAGCTACTTGACGACCGTCGGTCAGGCACTCGCCGACGTACCGATCGAGGACTGGCAGGCGTGGCTGCGTTGGCAGCTGGTGCGGACGTACGCGCCGTACCTCTCGAGCGCGTTCGTGCGCGAGAACTTCGACTTCTATTCGCGCACGCTGGCAGGCTCGCAGGAGCTGCGCGAGCGTTGGAAGCGGGCATCGTCGTTGGTGGGCATGGCATTGGGGGAGGCGCTCGGACAGGAATACGTCGCGCGGCACTTCCCGCCCGAGTCCAAGGCGGCGATGGTCGAGCTCGTCGCCAACCTCGTCGAGGCCTACCGCCGCGACATCGAGCAGCTGGACTGGATGATGCCGCAGACGCGCGCGGCCGCCTTGCAGAAGCTCGGCACCTTTCGGCCGAAGATCGGCTACCCCGACAAGTGGCGTGACTACAGCGGGCTCGAGATCGACCGCACCGACCTGCTCGGCAACGTCCGCCGGGCGCTCGCCTTCGAGACGGATCGGCAGCTGTCGAAGGTCGGGCAGCCGGTCGATCGCGGCGAATGGCTGCTGACGCCGCAGACCGTCAACGCCTACTACAACCCGGGCACCAACGAGATCTGCTTCCCGGCCGCGATCCTGCGGCCGCCCTTCTTCGACCTCGACGCCGACGCGGCCGACAACTACGGCGGCATCGGAGCGGTCATCGGACACGAGATCGGTCACGGCTTCGACGATCAGGGCTCCCAGTACGACAGCGTCGGCAATCTCGTGAACTGGTGGACCGAAGACGATCGCGCACACTTCACCGCACGAGCCGACAAGCTGATCGCGCAGTACGACACCTTCGAACCACGGGGGCTCCCCGGCCATACGGTCAACGGCGCGATGACCGTGGGCGAGAACCTTGGTGACCTCGGCGGTCTGACCGTCGCCCTGCAGGCATACGAGATCAGCCTCGACGGCGCCGAGGCTCCTGTGATCGACGGCTTGACGGGACGGCAGCGCTTCTTCACCAACTGGGGCAAGGTATGGCGGACCAAGCGTCGGACCGAGCTCGAGCTCCAGCTGCTCACGGTCGACGTCCATTCGCCGCCTGAGTTCCGGGCCAACATCGTGCGGAACCTCGACGAGTTCCACGAGGCGTTCGGCACCCGGTCCGGCGACGGCCTCTGGCTCGATCCTGACGACCGCGTCCGGATCTGGTGAGCTAGCCGAGCTCGGAGTCGAGACTGCCGACGCGTCGAACCGTTGGTCGGTCGGTCGACCGACAGAATAGGCGCGTGCCCGACAGCAAGGACGTCAACCTCACGCTCGACCTGGCGCTGCGGATCGGCGAAGTCCTGCTCTCGTCCGGTGCGGGCGCCGCCGACGTGACCGCCACGCTGCTGTCGGTCACCTCGGCGTGTGGGCTTCGCAACTGCGAGGTCGACGTGACGTTCACCTCCCTGTCACTCGGCTACCAGGGCGGGGCGGATGAGCTGGCGCAGACCAAGATCCGTTCCGTTCGCCACCGGACGACCGACTACAACACCCTCACGGCTGCCGACCACCTCGTCCGAGCGCTCGTCCTCGGTGAGATCGACCGGGACGAGGCCAGGGCCCAGCTGGTGTCGATCACCTCGTCAGGCCATCGCTATCCACGGTGGACGGTGACGCTGGGCTGGGGAACGATGGCCGTGGGCGCGAGCCTGTTCCTCGGTGGTGACTGGATCGTCTCGGTCATCGCGTTCGTCATGGCGGTCGCGATCGACATCATGCAGCGCGAGATGTCACGTCGCCGGCTTCCGTCCTTCTACCAGCAGGTGGCCGGTGGGCTGCTCGCCACGCTGGTCGCTGTAGGGGTGCACGCGGCCAACGTCCCGGTCAACCCGTCACTGGTCGCGACCGTCGGGATCATCATGCTGCTCGCGGGGATCGCCTTCGTCGGTGCGGTGCAGGATGCGCTGACCGGCTTCTACGTCACGTCGGGAGCCAGGGGGCTGGAGGCGCTGCTACTGACCGGCGGGATCGCAGCTGGGGTCAGCGGGGGACTCGCGGTGGCGGACAAGGTCGGAGTCGACATCGCGTTGAACCCGTACTCGCCGAGCTGGCACGGGCTGCCGATCGCGCTGGCCGGTTCGGCGATGACAGCCGCCGCCTTTGCGTTTGCGTCGTACGCGCCGTTGCGGGCGCTGGCGCCGATTGCCCTGGTGGGGATGCTGGGGCAGCTCTTCTACCGCTTCATGGTGCTGGAGGGCTTCGGCCTTGCCTGGGCATCTGCCGTTGCAGCCGTCGTGGTCGGAGTCGTCGCGTACTCGGTCGGCGGCAGGTTCGAGGTGCCGTCTCTCGTGGTCGTGGTCTCCGGCATCACCCCGTTGCTGCCCGGGTTGTCGATCTACAAAGGGCTCTACCTGCTGGCCGGCGGTATCAACGGAGGTCTGGCCAGTATCGCGACCGCGCTGGCGATCGCGGTGGCTCTGGCCTCCGGGGTCATCCTCGGTGAGTACCTGGCGCAGCCCTTGAAACGCGAGGCACGGCGGCTCGAGGCCAGGCTGGCCGGCCCCCGGCTGGTCGGGCCGTGGCGTCCGCGCTCTCCACAGCGGGTACGCCGGGAACGTCCGTCCCACCCTCGCGATGACGTCCCGTGAGCGCGGCCGGTGGTGAAGAAGCTCGCTCTCCGGCGAGGTGGCTGTGACACAGCGGCGTCCAGTGATACAAATCGGCCAGGTGCGTCCCGCCTGCCAGCCGTGGAGCGACCCCTGCGGGCGCCTCGCGGTGACCGCTGCGGACCGTCCTGAGACCAAGGAGCCCGATCGTGTCCATGCCCCCACCGCCTCACGACCCGAATGAGCCTGGCGACCAGCCTCCCGACCAGCCCCCGCCGCAACCGCCCTACGGTCAACCGCCCTACCCGCAGTATCCGTCCGGTCAACCGCCCTACCCGCAGCAGCCTCATGGTCAGCAGCCCTACCCGCAGTACCCGCCCGGCCAACCGCCGTACCCGCAGCAGCCGTACGGCCAGCAGCCCTTCGAGCCCAAGCCGGACAGCAACCTGGTGTGGGGCATCCTCACCACGGTCCTGTGCTGTCTCCCGTTCGGCATCGTGTCGATCGTGTATGCGGCCCGGGTGGACGGGTTGTGGCGCAGCGGTGACCTCGGAGGCGCCCGCGAGGCCGCCGACAAGGCGAAGAACTGGGCCATCGCCTCGGCCGTCACCGCTGTGGTGCTCCTCGTGATCTTTGCGGTGGGCGCGTCGAGCAGGTGACATCGCGCCGATGAGAGCGACAAGCATGACCAGGTCCGTACCCGTCCTGCCACGGACCACCTCGCGGGCGGACCATTCGTGGCGGGCACCGGTCGTGGGGTTGGTCGCCGCTTGCGTGGGTGCGCTGCGCTTGCTCGTCCGCGACCCGCACCACACATCCGCGTGGGGCACCTGCCCGGTCCACGCGCTGACCGGCGGTTTCTGTCCGGGCTGCGGGAGCCTGCGCGGGCTGCGCGACCTGCTCATGGGTCATCCGGTCGAGGCCGTCGGCCACAACCTGCTGCTCGTCCCGGCGGTTGTGTGGCTCGGGTGGTGGTGGGTCCGCGTCACCGCGGCGGCGGCCGGGCGCGACGCTGCGGGGCCACCGTCGTCCGCAAGGTTCTGCTACGGACTCCTGGTCGTGCTGGCGGCCTTCACCGTGGCGCGGAATCTCCCGGGTAGTCCCCTGGCTCCGTAGCGTCTGCTGACCTCGACAGGCTCGATCACTGGGCCGGCTAGATCACTGGGCCGGCTAGATCACTGGGCAGGCTCGATCACTGGGCCGGCTCGGGAGGGTCGGCTCGGCTGCTCGGCGGCCGCTAGGACTTCTTCTTGGCCTGACGTTCGGCGCGGCGCTTCTCGGCACGCAGTCGCTTCTCGTCCGCGTCCAGTTTCTCGGCCTCGGCGAGCGTCGGCGCGGTTCCGCCATACGAGCGCGGCAGCCACCAGGCGCCGTCTTCCTGATCGGGGTAGGCCTTGATGGTCTGCTCGAGCAGGCCGGACATCTGGGTACGCATGTACTGCGTCTCGGCGGCTGCGTTCTTGCCGGACACGTCGATGGGCTCGCCGACGGTCAGCGCGATGGTCTTGCCACGGGAGAAGTCGCGGGGATGGTCCTTCGTGTACATCCGCTGGGTGCCCCACAGCACCACCGGGATGATCGGCACGTCGGCGGCCGCAGCCATCCGCACGGCGCCCGTCTTGAACTCCTTGAGCTCGAAGCTGCGGCTGATCGTGGCCTCGGGGAAGATGCCGACGATCTCGCCGTCGGCCAGGTACTGGAGGCCGGTCTCGTAGGACTGGATCCCGTCGGCCCGGTCGACGGCGATGTGGTGCAGCGATCGCATGAGCGGGCCGGTGAGACGGTGATCGAAGAGCTCGCGCTTGGCCATGAACCGCACCAACCGCTTGGACGGCTGGGCCGCGAAGCCGCCGAAGATGAAGTCGACATAGCTGACGTGGTTGAAGGCGAGCACGGCGCCGCCCGATCCCGGGATGTGCTCGCTCCCGGTGATCTGGAACTTCACACCGAGGGCCTTGAACGCTGCCTTCGCCGTCAGGATGACGGGCGGGTACGTGATGTCTCGCACGCGGTCACCGTAACCTACCTGGCAGGGGAGCCATAGGAGGTCGCCGATGTTCGCGGTGCTGGGCGAGGCTTTGCTCGACATGGTGCAGCCCGAGCCTGGGGCGACGTATGTCGCCAGGCCGGGTGGCGGTCCGTTCAACATCGCGGTCGGCCTGCGCCGGTTGGGGCATCCGACCGCATTGATGGCACGGCTGTCGACCGGTGCACTGGGCGCTCTTGTCCGCGACCATGCCACCGCCAACGAGCTCGACCTGAGCGCCTGCGTCGAGACCGGGGACCAGACGACCCTGGCGTTCGCGTCCCTCGACGAGGCAGGCCGCGCGTCGTACGACTTCTATGTGACGGGCACAGCGGACTGGGGGTGGACGCCCGACGAGCTGCACCGACTCCCCGCCGACACCCGCGTCTTCCATACCGGGTCGCTGGCGACGGCGCTGGCTCCCGGTGCGGACGCGGTGCTCCACCGGATGGAGCGGCTGCACGGTTCCGGTGGCTGTCTGCTCAGTTTCGACCCGAACGTGCGGCCCGCGCTGGCCGGTCCGCACGACGAGGCCGTACAACGGGTGGAGCGCTTCGTCACCGCATCACATGTCGTCAAGGCGAGCGACGAAGACCTGGCGTGGCTGTATCCCGGCGCGGACCAGCTCGAGGTGGCCCGGCGATGGGCTGCGCACGGCCCCCGGCTGGTGGTCGTGACCCTGGGAGCCGAGGGATGCCTGGCGGTGCGGCGCGTGGGTCCGGTGCTCGAGCGCCCGAGCCTGTCCGTTGCGGTGGTTGACACGATCGGCGCCGGCGACTCGTTCGAGTCCGGTCTGCTGTCGGGCCTGGCCGACGCGGGTGCGCTCGACCCGGAGGCGGTGGCCGCACTGTCGGACGAGGCACTTGTCGCCGTACTCGATCGGGCGGTGCTGACGTCGGCGATGACCTGTGGACGGGCGGGTGCCGATCCGCCGACGCGGGCAGAGCTCGACGCCCGGCTTGCCGGCGACCATCAGGGATGAGCCGGGAGCCTCAGTCCTCGTCGAAGACGGTGCTGAGGCCGATGCGCTGGTAGGGCGACTCGCACGGCGGCCCCGCCGAGATGAGCAGCTCGCGCTCGTCGAGATCCATCACCACCGAAGCCGCCGAGAGGGATTTGAGGTCATCGGGGTCGTTGTCGTTGACGTGTCGACAGATCGCGTTGGGGTGTCCGAGGTGGTCCTGGAGCGCCGCGATGACGTCGTCGACGAGCACCTTGCGGTCTGCGGCGCTTGCTGCGAGCAGCTGCCGGATGCGGTGGTCGCGGAACAGGGAGGAGCCGCCGATGTCGTAGATCGCGTCGACGACGGGCACGGAGGAGACGAAATGGTTGGCATGGCTGACGATGCCGTCCTCGGCGAGGACCCGGCCCACCGCGCCAGGTGCCAGCTCGAAGTCGACCGCGGTTCCGCCGGCAGCGCCGATGAGCATGTTGATCGAGGCGCTGCGGGGGAGCGCGCTGACGCGCAGGGACGCTGACAGGCCGTCCGGCTCGTCCAGCACCCGGCGGATGAGGACGTGGTAGGGCACGCCGCCAGGCAGGCCGTCCCGGTCGCAGTGCAGCAGGTTGACGCAGACGCCGACGCCGGCAGAGTTCAGACCCGTCTTGGCGAGCATGCCGGCCTCGGCCAGCGTCACGATCTCGTGGCCGCGTTCGTCGCGGGTGGCGAGGATGATCGTGTAGGGCTGCTGGGCCGGGTGCCAGTCCCAGTTCTGCCCGATCAACGTGTTGCCGGTCGCCGTGTGTTCGGGCAGGACACCCACGGCCGTGCACTCGGTGATGTGCAGTCCCTCGGGCAGCATCAGCTCGGTGCGGGCGTTGAGTGCGTAGACGTCTCCGGTCGCCACTCCCGACGCTTCCGCGACTGCATCCAGGGTTGCGGCGATGCGCGGGGTGTAGACGCGGGTGGTCTCCGCGAACTCCTCACCGAGGCGGGTCACCGTGGCAGCGTCGAGCCCGACGGCGTCGAACTTGCCGCGGTAGTCCTCGAGGTTGCCGCGGATCAGCTCGGCCGCCTGGCGCCCGTAGGAGGCTCCGATCTCGGTCGGGTCGCCGGTGGCACGGATGAGCGGAAACGTCATACGTCCGAGCCTAACGTCGTCCACGGAGCCCTGCCCTCATGGTTTGGTCGCTTGGACGATTGCGGAGTGGATGCCGTCGCCATGGTCGGCGGTGGTGGTGATCGTGATGGCGCTGAAGCCGGCGGTCTCGAGCAGGTCTCGGTACTCCCTGATCGTGGGGCAGCCGGCGTGGCAGCCGACGCGCTCCTCCGTTGTGGCCCGGGCAGCCGGCGGCACGCAACCGTCGCTGACAACGTCACTGATGCCGATCCGTCCGGCAGGCCTGAGCACGCGGAAGGTCTCGAGGATCACGGCTCGCCGGTCGCTCGAGAGGTTGATCACGCAGTTGGAGATCACCACGTCGACGGACTGGTCATCCAGTGGGATCGTCTCGATGCGGCCGTGCAGGAACTCCACGTTGGCCGCCCCGGCCTGCTCGGCATGCTGCCGCGCGAGCTCGATCATGTCGACGCTGGCGTCAAGGCCGTACACGTGACCCTCTGAACCGACGCGCGCAGCGGAGAGCAGGACGTCGATGCCGCCACCCGACCCCAGGTCCAGGACCGTCTCGCCGGGACGAAGGGCCGCCACGGCGAGGGGGTTGCCGCAGCCGAGGCTCGCGCTGACGGCACCGGGCGGAAGCTGTTCGAGGACGCTGTAGCCGGCGGCGCCGAAGTCGCCGGCGTCGAAGGCATCGGGTGCGCAGTCGGTGATGGTGGTCGCCCCGGCCAGGGCAGTCCGCGCCAGGTCCGAGTAGTGATCGATGATCTCGTCGTGGTTCACGCTATCTCCTCAGTCTCCTCAGTCTGCTCAGTTGCCGGTGGGAACAGCTGGCAGCGGACTGCCCATCACGACGTCCGCGGCCGAGGGGAAGCAGCTGACGCAGGCGTCGTTGATGCGGTACAGGCTGGTGGTTCCTCGGCGTTCCATGAGCACGAACCCGACGTCGGACAGGATCCGCAGGTGGTGGGAGACCGTGGACTGGCCGACGCCGGAGGCGGTCACGATGTCGCCGACGGACATGGCTTGCCGGCTCCGGGCGAGCAGCGTCACGATCTGGATTCGCGTGGCATCGGCCAGTGCCTTGAACCAGCTCGCGTACTCCGTCGCGGTCTCGCGGTCGAGTGGCGTTGCGAACGTTTTCATCGATCATCGACGATAATCGATGAATGAGCGGCTGGCAAGAGCCCCAGCCCGCCGCTGATCGCGAGCCTGTCGTTTCCACTCGTCGAGTGCCGCCCGCTGATCGAGCCTGCCGTCTCTACTGGTCGAGCGCGGCCCGCTGATCGAGCCTGTCGAGATCCCCCCGACACGTCACGACCCGGCGCAGGAACGGCCACCCGGACCTACGCTGTCGGGCATGGCGTCTGAGGGGGGCTCGCAGCTGGGTCACGATCCGTACGACGCAGCCGTGGTGGCGGCCGAAGCCCTTCGTGGCAGGGGCTTCCGCGATCACGACGTGCTCTTGGTGCTCGGCTCCGGCTGGGTCGGTGCCGCCGAGTCGTTGGGCAGGGCGTCGATCGTCATACCCATGGACGAGGTCGCCGGGTTCGTTCCGCCCACCGCGGAGGGGCACGGCTCGGACATCGCGTCGTACGACGTGGGGGGCCGGCGCGTCCTCGTCCTCACCGGCCGGACCCATCTCTACGAACGGCTCGGAGTCGCCCCTGTCGTGCACGGCACGCGTACGGCAGCCGCGCTCGGCTGTCGCACCGCGATCTTCACCAACGCCAACGGTGCGTTCCGCGCCGACTGGGAGCCAGGCGCCTGCATGCTCGTGCGCGACCACCTCAACCTGACCGCGACCTCGCCCCTGGTCGGCCCGCGCTTCGTCGACCTCACCGACGCTTACTCTGCTCGGCTGCGTGAGCTCGCGCACGCGATCAACCCGGCCTTCGTCGAGGGCGTCTACGCCATGCTGCCCGGACCGCATTACGAGACGCGGGCTGAGGGCAGGGTGCTGAAGTCGTTCGGCGCCGACGCGGTCGGCATGTCGACCGTCCTCGAGGTCATCGCCGCCCGCGAGCTGGGCTTGGAGGTGCTGGCGCTCTCGATGGTCACGGTGAGCGAGGGACTCGACGAGGGGATCGATCCGAGCACTGTCGTCGAGGTGGCAGCACGGGCCGCGGCAGGACTAGGTTCCACCCTGGGAAGGATCATCGAGGCAGCCGGAGGCACGCCATGACCATCGACCATTCAGCGGCACCGACCGCCTCGACGTTCGCCATCGAGCGCAACGGCATCAACGTCATCGACGAGAGCGAACGCAAGGGGCACGCGCGCGACCTCTTCTGGCCGTGGTGCGCCGCCAACATCTCGGTCTTCGGCGTCTCCTACGGCTCCTTCGTGCTCGGCTTCGGGATCGGCGCCTGGCAGGGCATCATCGCCGGAGTCGTGGGGGTGGTGCTGTCCTTCCTCCTGGTCGGGCTCGTCTCGTTGGCCGGCAAACGCGGTTCGGCTCCGACGATGGTGCTCTCGCGCGCGGCCTTCGGCGTACGCGGCAACTCATTTCCGAGCCTGGTGTCGTACTTCATCCTGGTCGGCTACGAGACCGCGCTCGTGGCGCTGGCCACGTTTGCCACGGCCACCGTCTTCGGACGGCTCGGCTGGAGTGACGGGAACGGCACCAAGGTGCTGGCCTTCGGGGCGGTCGCCATCATCATCGTGGCCGGCGGAGTGCTCGGTTTCGAGACGGTGATGCGACTGCAGAAGTGGCTCACCATCCTCATGGTCGTCGTGACGATCGGCTACATCGCGCTGACCGTCGACGAGATCTCGTCGTCCGCGCTGAGCGACCTCCCGACGGGGAACGGCAAAGCCGTCTTCGGGGCGTTCGTCGTCGTTGTCTCGGGCTTCGGTATCAGCTGGGTCAACTCGGCAGCGGACTACTCTCGCTACCTGCCGAGGTCTGCGTCGGGGCGGGGAATCATCTGGTGGACGACGCTCGGCGGCAGCCTGCCGTTGGTCGTCCTCGTCACGTACGGCGTCCTGCTGGCCGGGTCGGATCCCGATCTCTCCGCGGCCCTGGCAGCCGACCCCATCGGCGCGCTCACCCCTGCGCTGCCGGACTGGTTCCTGCTGCCCTTCGCCATCGTGGCGGTCGCGGGTCTGGTGTCGGGTGCCCTGCTCGACATCTACTCCTCGGGTCTGACGCTGCTCACGCTCGGCGTGCCGCTCCCGCGCTGGGCCGCGGCCGGTCTCGACGGCGTCATCATGATCATCGGCACGATCTACATCGTCTGGGTGGCGGACGACTTCCTCACCCCGTTCTTTGCTTTCCTGGTGACGCTCGCCGTGCCGATCGCTGCGTGGTGTGGGATCTACCTCGCTGATCTGTTGCTGCGCCGGAAGGACTACGACACGGCTGACCTGGCCGATCCGCGCGGCCGCTACGGATCGGTCAACCTGGTCTCGGTCGGACTGATGGCCGCGAGCACCCTTCTCGGGTGGGGCCTGGTCGTCAGCACCGCCGCCGACGGCTACGCGCCCGAGGCACAGGGGTTCGGCTGGCAGGGGTTCCTGCTCGAACCGTTGGGCCTGGGACCCAAGCTCAACGGACCATGGACGTACGCCAACCTCGGCGTCATCGTCGCGCTCGTGCTCCCCTTCGTGCTCTACCTGGTGCTCGGACGCGCCCATGTACGCAGGCAAGAGGCCGAGCCGAGCCGAGCGGCCGGCGCGCCCACCATGCGGGACTGAAACATGCCTGACATCTGACATGGTCACGATGGGGACATGAGCCATCTCCTGCGGATCGTGTTGCCGGACGTACCTGGCTCGCTCGGCGTCGTCGCATCCGCCATCGGTGCGACCGGTGCCAACATCAACGCGATCGAGATCGTCGAGCAACGGGCCGACGGGACCGCCGTCGACGACGTCTTCGTGGAGGTCGGCGGCGTGCTCCCCGACCTGGTGGTCTCGGCAGTGCAGCGGTTGGACGGCGTCCGCGTGCTGTGGATCTCCCGGTATGCCGCGAGTGGCAATCTCAACCTCGACCTCGAGGCGATCGAGCTGCTGACGCAGGAACCCGACCGGGCCCTCGAACGCTTGACCGAGCTGGCGCCGCGAGTCTTTCGCAGTGACTGGGCCCTAGTGGCCGGCGCGTCGGACGGCCACGTGACGCGCCTGCACGCATCGCCTGGATCACCCCTGCTGCCGGAAGGTGCACTGGCCTGGTTCCCGGCTGACAAGCCGTCGCGACCCGAGATCCCGGCGGACTGGGAGGGCTTCACGGCCACCGCCGTGGCCGTCGCCCCGATCGGCTCGGGCGAGCTCATCGTCGTGTTCGGCCGGCACGGAGGTCCGGAGATCCTCGACTCCGAGCTGGCGCGGCTCGGTCACCTGGCCACGCTGACGGCGTCGATCCAGTCCGGCTGACTGCGGTCGACACGGCCGGACGCGGCTACGCTCATCGCCATGGAGTCGCGATCCGCCACGATCGAGCTGTTGGACGGCGAGCAGGCGGCGCAGTATGCCGCCGAGGTGTTCGCGGTGTACGACGACGTCTTCGGCGATCGGCCGGACCAGCAGGAGTGGCGGGCGGAGCTCTTCGACCGGCACCGGGCCCGGGACGGCTTCCGGCTGGCCGCCGCCTGGGAAGGTGACGAGCTCTCGGGCTTCGCCTGGGGCTACGTCGGCCGGCCAGGTCAGTTCTGGACCGACTGGGTCAACGAGACCCTGCCCGTCGAGGTGACGCGCGAGTGGGTGGGGGGCCACTTCGAGTTCGTCGAGCTCGCGGTCCAGCCCGAACACCGACGTCACGGTCTGGGTCGCCGGCTGCACGACGTCCTGCTCGACGGCGTACCTGCGAAGCGCGGGTTGCTCAGCACCGACAACGCCGACACCCCTGCGGTGCGGCTGTACTCGTCGCACGGGTGGCGCAAGCTGGGCGAGCTCACACCCGAGGTCCAGGTGATGGGTGTCGAGCTGCCGCCGCTGCCGCTTGGGTAGGGTCACGCCATGACTGGACCGGACGTGTCCGAGCTGTTCGACGCCTCGGCCTGGCGGCTCGTGGCCGGTTTCGACGACCTCACCGACGTCACCTACCACCGGGCGGTCGACCAGGGCACGGTGCGCATCGCGTTCAACCGGCCCGAGGTCCGCAACGCCTTTCGCCCGCACACGGTCGACGAGCTGTACACCTGCCTGGAGCACGCGCGGATCAGCGCCGACGTCGGCTGCGTCCTGCTGACCGGCAACGGGCCGTCACCTAGGGACGGCGGTTGGGCCTTCTGCTCCGGCGGCGACCAGCGCATCCGGGGCAAGGCGGGGTACCAGTACGAGACCGCCCCCGGCGGCGACACGGGCGACGATTCGACCACGAGCGCGAGTCCGACCGTGGATCGGGGCCGGCTGGGCAGGTTGCACATTCTCGAGTGTCAGCGGCTGATCCGCTTCATGCCCAAGGTCGTGATCTGCGTCGTCCCGGGGTGGGCAGCAGGCGGAGGGCACAGCCTCCACGTCGTCGCCGACCTCACCATCGCGTCCGCCGAGCACGCCCGCTTCAAGCAGACCGACGCCGACGTCGCCTCGTTCGACGGGGGCTTCGGCTCGGCGTACCTCGCCCGCCAGGTCGGCCAGAAGTTCGCGCGCGAGATCTTCTTCCTCGGCGACGAGTACGACGCCGAGGCGGCGCACCGGATGGGCATGGTCAACGCGGTCGTGCCCCACGACGACCTCGAACGGGTAGCCCTCGCATGGTCGGCGAAGGTCAATGCGAAGTCGCCGACCGCCCAACGGATGCTCAAGTACGCCATGAACCTCGTCGACGACGGGCTCGTCGGCCAGCAACTGTTCGCCGGCGAGGCGACGCGGCTCGCCTACGCCACCGACGAGGCGGCCGAGGGGCGTGACGCCTTCCTCGAGAAGCGGCCGCCTGACTGGTCGGACTACCCCTACTACTACTGAGTCAGCCGCTGCCCTTTGCTCCGGAGTGACAGCCGCGTTCGGCAGCCGCGCCTTTACTCGTGCCGGACGACGTCGACGGAGATCTCGACTGCCGGAACCGTGCCTCTGTTCTCCAGCCAGTGGAGGGTGTTTTGGTCCTCGGGCCAGCCCAGCCCCGGCCCGTAGTCCGTGGTGATCCCGTCTCGGTGGTCGGTGATCTTTCCCTGCAGCACGTAGACGGTGCCCGGCCTGCCCTTGTGGTCGTGAACCGGGCCGAAGACTGCTCCCGGCTCCATGGTCACCATCCGCATCCGGAGCATGCGCCCTTCCATGCCCGGGATCTCGGGGCCGAGGTCCACCGTGGACAGGAGCTCGACCGCGACACCCCTCGTCTCTGTCTCCGGCCCCGCCTGTTCCTCGCTCATCGCGCTGTCCTCTCCGTAAGCCGACCGGCCGCCCCACGTCTGGCGGGCGTGAACGAGTGTCCACCTTCATGGAGCTCTCGTCCATGCACCGGCGGTCAGATCGAGCGGCGCCGTTGTGCGAACGCACTGACCTTGGCCCGGTTCCCGCAGGACGACATGCTGCACCAGCGGCGACGGCCGCTCGCGTCCAGGAAGAGCCAGCCGCACTCGTGCCCGGGACAGGCGCGTACCCGGTCGAGATCGGCCCGGGTGAGCAAGTCACCGACGCTCCAGGCGACAGCCAGGAGGGGAAGGTCAAGGCCGCACTCACGCGGGAACGACCACCGGGGTGGTAGTCCGGGCTCGATGCGCACGGCCGCGCCACTGCGCCGCACCTGGCCGGTCACGACTGCGGTCGCTCGCGCATCAGCGGGATCGAGCACCGCCGCGTGGGTCGCTGTTCGGAGCCCGCGAGCCGCGGCCAGGACGGTACGAGCCCGGTGGGGGTCGCGCGCCGCCTGTTGCCTCGTGCGGCGTACGTCGTCGGCAGCGACGAGCTCGGCGTGCATCGACCAGACCGTCAGGTGCTCGTAGGTCTTGAGCCATTCGCCGCGCGGATTCGTCAGCTCGTCCCACCCGGCCCAGGTGTTGCAGAAGTCAAGCGCGGGATGTCCGCCAATACGGCGAGGCACCTTCAGCCCGTCGATCTCCTGCCAGTACATCTTCCCCATTGTGCCTTGCGAGGTGGTCTTTGATGTGGTGTTCTGCTAACCAGTAGATATTAATTTACCGGTTAGCACGATGGGGCAGCCGGTCAACGAAGGGTCGCACCCATGAAGAAGCTCTTGTCCATTGCCGCTGCGCTCGCCCTGTCTTGTGGCGTCCTTGCGGTAGCCCCCACCGCCACGGCGGCCGCGGACTCCGACGGCTCGGCCTGGATCCGCTACCACCAGCCCGATGTCGACGTGGCAGCCGGCCACGCCTGCTCGTTCGCCGTGCACGAGCACGTGTTGCGCGACAAGGAGTACTACAAGGTCGTGGCCACCTACGACGACGGCACTGACCAGGCAGAGCTGTGGAAGGGCCCGTTGGTGATGCGTTACACCAACGTCGACACGGGGGCTTCGAAGGTCGTCAACATCAGCGGCCGCGCTCGGATCACCTACTACCCAGACGGGTCGTTCGCCTCGATCACCATCATCACGGGGCACTTCGGAGCGACGATCCCACCCGGCAACGAGATGGCAGCCGGGCTCTACCGGGTTGGCGGCAAGGACTCCTCCATGACCGTCACGCCGGATGGGAAGCGCTACATCGCGCTCGGTGCGCACGGGTCCACGGAGGATCTCTGCGCAGCTCTGTCGGGCTGACGCGACCAGGGACCGGGGCGTCGTCCGGGGGGCGAATGCCCTGGTCCCGTCCCGTTGATCACCTGCCTCGTTTTGAGACACTCTGCCGAGGCTGTGTCGCAACTGGCACTTTTTGCTCTAGGTTCGGCACGTGCTCGTTGCGATCGTGAAGGAGACGCTCGAGGGTGAGGCACGTGTGGCCATGGTCCCCGAACTGGTCTCGAAGCTGACACGACTCGGCTACGACGTGACGATCGAGTCCGCGGCCGGGCAGCAGGCGCAGTACTCCGACGAGCTGTATGCCGAGGCAGGCGCGAGCATCGACGGTGCCGGTCTCGAGCAGGCAGACCTGGTCCTGTCCGTCCAGCCGTTGACGAGTGCCCAGCTCCGGACCCTGCGACCCCGCTGCGCCACCATGTCGTTCTTCCCGAGCACGCAGTCGCTGAGCGCGGTGGTCGAGCGCGCCGACCTGCAGGTCACTTCCTTCGCGATGGAGCTCATCCCGCGCATCTCGCGGGCGCAGTCCATGGACGCGCTCAGCTCACAGGCTCTGGTGGCGGGTTACCGGTGTGCGCTCGTGGCCGCCGGCATGCTCCGGCGCTTCTTCCCGCTCAACATGACCGCTGCTGGAACCATCCCACCGGCGGAGGTCGTCGTCCTGGGCGCGGGAGTAGCCGGACTGCAAGCGATCGCGACCTCGAGACGTCTCGGTGCAGTCGTGAAGGCGTACGACGTCCGCGCGGCGGCAGCCGAGGAGATCCGCTCGGTGGGTGCCATCGCCATCGAGCTCGAGCTCGACACCCTCGATGGCGCTGGTGGCTATGCCCGGGAGATGACAGAAGACAGAGCACAGCGGCAGCGCGAGCTGTTGACGCCGTACATCGCGGCGGCCGATGCGTTGATCACGACGGCAGCGGTTCCGGGGCGCGCCGCACCCAGGCTGGTCACCAAGGCGATGGTCGGGACGATGAGTCCCGGATCGGTGGTGGTCGACCTGGCCGCGGAGTCGGGTGGCAACGTGGAGGGATCCGTCCCGGGCAGTGTCGTCCAGATGGGACAGGTGCAGGTCTGGGGCGCGCTCAACGTGCCCAGCCAGCTCCCGGGCCCGGCCAGCAAGCTCTACGCACAGAATCTCGTCAACCTGATCGAGCTGATGACGGCTGACGGGTTGTTCGCACCGGACTTCGGCGACGAGGTCGTCGCCGGGTGCTGTGTCACCCACCAGGGGGACGTCGTCAATGACGCCACCCGCAGGGCAATGGAGGACGCACTATGAGCGAGTCCGATCTGATCTGGCTGACGATCTTCGTGCTGAGCGTGTTCGTCGGCGTCGAGGTCATCTCGAAGGTCTCGTCGACCTTGCACACGCCGCTGATGTCGGGGGCCAACGCCATCCACGGCATCATCCTCGTCGGCGCCGTCCTCGTCACGGGGACCAGCGACTCGACCGTGGCGACAGGTGTCGGCCTCGTCGCGATCGTCCTCGCCTCGATCAACATGGTGGGCGGCTTCGTCGTCACCGACCGGATGTTGCAGATGTTCACCGGCCGCAAGAAAGCGCCGCGCGAATGAGCGGTACGTCGCTTGGCCTGCTCTACCTGATCGCGGCCGTCTGCTTCATCCTGGCTTTGAAGGGCCTGTCTTCGCCCCGTACGGCGCGCAACGGGAACCTGCTGGGTGCAGCCGGCGCCGTGCTGGCCACGGTCACCGTCATGACGACCAAGGGGCTGCAGCACCGCGAGCTGATTCTCATCGCCATCGCCATCGGCACGATCGTCGGGGTCGTGACCGCGCGGCGGGTGCAGATGACCCAGATGCCGCAGCTGGTGGCCCTGTTCAACGGTGTCGGTGGCGGGGCGGCCGCGCTGGTTGCGCTGCTGGAGCTGGACGAGATCGTCGGCATCGCCGATGGTGCCGACGCGTCGAACTTCACGCTGGTCGCTACCGCCTTCACCGTCCTCGTCGGCACGGTGAGCTTCGCCGGTTCGATGGTGACGTTCGCCAAGCTCCAGGAGCTGATGACCACCCGGCCGGTGACCTTCCCGGCTCTGCCGGTCCTGTTCGCGGGGTCCGTGCTCGCCGGAGTCGGACTCTCGGTGCTGCTCGTGCTCAACGTGTCGCTCTGGGTCGGCGTGGTCATCGCCGTGGTCGGACTGGGGCTCGGTGTCCTGCTCGTGCTGCCGGTGGGTGGCGCCGACGTACCGATCGTGATCTCGCTGCTCAACGCCTTCACCGGGCTGACGGTCGCTGCCGGTGGTTACGTCCTCGGCAACACCCTGCTGCTGATCGCCGGCACCTTGGTGGGGGCGTCCGGAACGTTCCTCACCCGGTTGATGGCGTCGGCCATGGGTCGATCGCTCGCCAACATCTTGTTCGGTGCGCTGAAGGGTGGCTCCACCCTCGGAGGCGGCGAGGTGTCCGACCGACCGGTGCGGTCGGCCGGCCCCGAGGACGTCGCGATCCTGCTGGAGTACGCAAGCCGGGTGATCATCGTGCCGGGGTACGGGCTCGCGGTGGCGCAGGCACAGCACACGCTGCGGGAGCTCGTGGACGAGCTGACGGCGAAGGGTGTCGAGGTCGACTACGCGATCCACCCGGTAGCCGGTCGGATGCCCGGCCACATGAACGTCCTGCTCGCGGAGGCGCAGGTGCCGTACGAGCAGCTGAAGGAGATGGACGAGATCAACCCGGCCTTCAAGCAGGCCGACGTGGTCCTGGTGGTCGGCGCCAACGACGTCGTGAACCCGGCGGCGAAGACGACCCCGGGCGCCCCGATCTACGGCATGCCGATCCTGGCGGTCGACGAGGCGAAGCAGGTCATCTTCCTGAAGCGGTCGATGCGGCCCGGCTTCGCCGGGATCGAGAACGACCTCCTCTTCGACCCCAAGACGTCCCTGCTCTTCGGAGATGCCAAGGAAACCCTCGGCAAGGTCCTCTCTGCCGTCAAAACCCACTAGCCACCCCGTCCGCCGTTTGCTCTCTGGCTCTTGGCGTTTGCCTAGTTCACAAGCCAGGTGGCCTGTGAACTAGGCACAGTCGCCAATGTCACTGCACGCTTGCCTAGCTGGCCCGCCCCCCGTGGCTCGCCCCGTGGTCACGCGACCCGCTCTGACGCGGCCGGCGCCGTACGACGGTGAGCGACGTCACGGCGCAGGTGGTCATGTTTCGCTATCGTCCTGCGTGCACAGCAAGGCCCGTCGGGTCAGCACAACAATGGAGGCGTTTCCGATGGACTCAGCGCACCAGAAGTACGACGGCCCAGAGGACCCCGAAGACACCCGAGGCAAGGCCTGGAGCTATCTCGTGGGCGGAATCGTCGTCCTGGTTCTGCTCTACGTCGTCGCGACAGGAAAAGTGCCGGTCTTCGGCGGCTGATCGCGGCGAGCCGCCGGTAGCCCGGAACCTGATAGCAGCGGGTCCGAGAGGCAGATACCCAGTGACCGAGGCACATCTGCCTTGTGCACAAGCCACCTGGCTTGTGAACTAGGCAAACGCCAACGGCCAGAGGGGCACCAAGGTCAGTGGACGATGCCGTAGAGGCGGTCGCCGGCGTCTCCGAGGCCGGGCACGATGTAGCCCTTCTCGTTGAGCTTCTCGTCCATCGCCGCTGTCACGATCGTCACCGGGATGTCGAGGTCGGCGAGATCGCGCTCGAGCCGTGCACACCCCTCCGGGGCCGCCAGCAGGCAGATCGCGGTGATGTGGTCGGCCCCGCGCTCGACGAGGAAGTTGATCGCCGCCGCCAACGTGCCACCCGTGGCCAGCATCGGGTCGAGCACGTAGCACTGCCGGCCGGACAGATCGTCGGGCAGCCTTTCGGCGTACGTCGACGCCTTGAGCGTGTCCTCGTCACGGATCATCCCGAGGAAGCCAACCTCGGCGGTCGGCAGCAGTCGCACCATCCCCTCGAGCATCCCGAGCCCGGCGCGCAGGATCGGTACGACGAGCGGCTTCGGCGATGCCAGCTTCGTCCCCTCGGCGGGCGCCACCGGCGTCTTGATGCTGATCGCCGCGGTCCGGACCTCACGCGTGGCCTCGTACGCCAGCAGCGTCACCAGCTCCTCAGTCAGCCGCCGGAACGTCGGAGAGTCGGTCCTCTCGTCCCTCAGCACGGTGAGCTTGTGGGCGACGAGCGGGTGGTCCACGACGTGAGTCTGCATGGTGGCCAACCTAGGGGATCGTCGCAGCGGCCTCCTAGTGAGGTGTTTCAGCATGAGTTCACCCGATCGGTGCCTGAGCGCCGTCTCAGGGGGGTCGCCACACCAGCCCCCGTCTGTCACCATCGAGGCATGAGCGCAATGGATGCAGAATCCGCGGCCGCGATCGACTTCGCTGTGGCCGCATCTCGTGAGGACGGCGACTGGTCCGTCTCCACGCTGCCGCCCCGGGCCGCGACCGAGCTCGACGTCCTGCTCCACGCGCTCGCGCAGCTTCCGTCCGACGTCGGCACGATCGGGATGGTCAGCGTCGACGAGGACTTCTTCCTGATCGCCCGCGTCTCCGGTGGGCATGTCCGGCTGCTGCTGTCCGACGTCGGCGCCGCCACCGAGTCGCCGCTCGCGATGGCGGTCGTCGACCGGCTCGAGCTGCCCTTGCCTGACGATGACGACGACCAGATCCAGCCGGCCGGCGACCTTGGGATGCTCGACGACCTCGGCATCTCGGCCATGGAGCTCGGTGCCCTGTGCGACGACGTCGACCTGTACCCGGACGAGCTGCTCGGCGACATCGCCTTCAGGCTCGGGTTCGGCCGTCAGTTCGACGAGCTGCTCGACAACGCCATGGCCTAGATCGCGCGCCGGTCCGGAACCTTTCCTCCATGAGTACGACGACGGACGACCCACGTCATCGGTACGACGCCCTGATGCGCCAGGCGCTGGACGTTGCCCGCGAGGCCGACGTCTCGGCCGACGTACCGATCGGCGCTCTCGTCGTGGACGCAGCCGGGGAGGTCCTGTCGACAGGCGCCAACCTGCGTGAAGCCACCGCCGACCCGACCGCCCATGCCGAGGTCGTCGCGATCCGTGCCGCCGCCCGACAGCTGGGGGAGTGGCGGCTGACAGGTTGCACCCTCGTCGTGACGCTCGAGCCGTGCACGATGTGCGCGGGCGCGATCGTGCTGGCACGGCTCGACCGCGTCGTGTTCGGTGCCTACGACCCGAAGGCAGGTGCGGTCGGGTCGTTGTGGGACGTGGTCCGCGACCGGCGCCTCAACCACCGGCCCGAGGTGGTCGGCGGCGTGCTGGAGGACGAGACCGGAGAGCTGATCCGGGCCTTCTTCGACCGCCACCGTTGAGTCTCGTGCCCGGTCGCCACTCACCGGACGAGACACCAGTCTCTCGATCATTGCTCGGAGCGGAGGCGGGGAATCACAGTCGTCGTGACCTCGCGGAAGACCGTCTCCTCATGCGGCTCATCTCGCCACGCGCCCGGCCAGTACAGGACGAACTCGTCGATGCCCATCTGACGAAACCGGCCCACCATGTCGGCGAAGTACTGCGACGACAGCCACGGCGTCAGTGGCGGGTAGCACACCACCGAGTGCCGGATCTCTGAGGGATCCCGCCCGATCTCGACGCACAGATCGTTGAAGCGCCTGCAGCGTTGCGCAGTGACCGCATAGAAGTCCTCCTCGGTCTCGACGCCAGAGCCGCCCCACGAGCTCCACCCGTCGGCGTACCTGGCGGCAATCCGCAACATCCTGGGGCCATGAGCGGCGATGGTCAGTGGCGGCCGGGGCCGCTGAACGGGCAGGGGGACGGTCTCTGCGCTCTCACATCGGTAGAAGGTGCCGCGGTACGTGGTGATCTCTTGTCGAAGCAGCAGGTCGACGAGCTCGACGAACTCGGCGAACCGGGCTACCTGCTCTCCCGCCGACCAGGTGATGCCGGCCGCGGCGGCTCCGGCCGAGGGATCACCGACTCCCAGCGCGACCTCGAGCCGACCACCGGTCAACCGGTCCACCGTCATCGCGGCCTTGGCCAGGGTCACCGGCTGGCGGAAGTACAGGCTCGAAACGAGCGTGCCGACCCTGATGCGCGTGGTTGCCGCGCCCATCAAGGTCAACGTCGCAGGCCCGTCGAACATCGTGTGCGTCGGCCGATCAGGCTCCACGACGGTGTCACAGTTCCACAACACGTCGAACCCGCAGCGCTCCGCCTCCAGCCACCGCTCTTGCAGTCGTTCCAGTGGGAGGTGTTGGTACTGGTAGGCACCGAAGCGCAGCGTGGACATCACTGTTCCGTTCGTATGGCGGCTACCTGCATCGTCCGACCAGCCGGGTGGACCGTCAAGGCGCTCGAGGAAGCCCAACGCCCGCAGCAGGAGCGAGGACATGCGGGCGGTCTCCGCCGGCCACCGGTGACACTCGTAGCCTTCGGACCCGGCCTCCGGCCGATTTCTACCGGCACCATCACCTCCGGTAACCTTGCGCGCGGTGGCGTGTCCGAGCGGCCTAAGGAGCACGCCTCGAAAGCGTGTGTGGGTGCAAGCCCACCGTGGGTTCAAATCCCACCGCCACCGCCAGCCATCCCAGGGCTTCTCTCATCAAGAGTCCTGCGGTCGCCAGGAAGGACACCTCAGACCAGAGGTGTCCTTCTTCGTTTCGGACCGGGTCGCACCACTCCCGCGGACATCCCGGAACAACGGATCCGCGTGCGACTCCTCCGACACGGAACCCTCGGTCCCGGCGTCCGGCGAGGCGACCTCGCGCAGGATCGGGTGCCACAACCCGACTCATGACCCACTGATCGGTACTGCACCACGCAACAATGGGGCGTGGCCGCCGCTCGCATGAGTTCGAAGGTCAGGGCGTTGTTTTCGTGCCCGAACAGAGAGGCCAGGAATGGACGATGACGTAGTCGCTGACGTCGTACGGCGGATTTTGGTCGCGCAGGGTCTCGACATTCCCGGTGACGAGATCGCTGAACTCTGCGCCGGCTATTCCGAGCTGCTCGAAGCGGCCCGCCGGCTGCAAGCGTCCGAGTCCATGGCCGACGACATCGCGGTCACGTTCGACCCGGCTGCCACCTCGTGATCCGCGTCCACACACTGGTCGACGCCGCACATGCACTGCGCGACGGATCCGTCAGCTCGACCGAACTCACGACCCGCTGTCTGGAGCGTCTCGCAGCCGCGGGCGCACTCGGGGCGTTCGTACGCGTCGACAGCGAGCTTGCACTCGCGGCCGCCGCGGCTTCCGATGCCGACCTCGCTGCCGGTCGCGTACGCGGTCCATTGCACGGAGTGCCGCTGGCCATCAAGGACGTCTTCGCCACCAAGGACGGGCCGACCACCGCCAACAGTCGCGCGATCGAGCCTGACTGGGGGGCTGGTGTCGACGCGGACGCGGTCGCGAGCCTGCGCTCAGCCGGGGCTGTGCTGCTCGGCAAGACCACGACGAACGAGTTCGCGTGCGGCCCGCCGGATGAGACGAAGGGTTTCCCGATGCCGCGTAACCCGTGGCATCTCGACCACACGGCGGACGGGTCAAGCTCGGGCAGCGCCATCGCGGTCGCAGCCGGGCTCGCACTCGGATCGATCGGCACCGACACCGGTGGCTCGGTGCGGGGTCCGGCCGCCGCCAACGGCATCACCGGGCTGAAGCCGACCTTTGGCCTGGTTTCGCGTGCCGGCGTGGTGCCGCTGGCGGACACGCTCGACACAGTCGGGCCGCTGGCGCGCAGCGCCCGCGACTGTGCACTGCTCCTCGCCGTGCTCACCGGTGCCGAGGCACCGCCGTTGAGCAACGTGGCGGGGCTGCGTGTCGGCGTCGTGCGGTCCGGCTACTTCGCACCGGACGGCTTCGACGCGCATGCGCTGGGCGCGGTCGAGCCGTTCGTGGCCGAGCTGGCCGAAGCCGGGGCTGTCGTGCGCCCAGTGGACGTACCCGCTGCGGGCCTCGCAGCCGACGCGAACCTGGTCATCATTGCGAGCGAGGCGTACGGGCGACACCGCGACCGCTTGCGCGCGCGCTGGTCGGACTACGGCGTCCACACCCGGCGGTTCCTGGTAAGCGGTGCGTTCATCGCGTCGTCCGACTACCTGGCTGCGCAACGGTTCCGTACGGCGTTCCGCCGGGAGACCGCCGCTCTTTTCACGGGAATCGACGTCCTGGTCACGCCGAGTTCGGCCGCACCCGCGGCTCGTATCGGCGACCAAGACGGGCCGCAGACCGAGGGCGCGAACTTCGACGCGCCATGGAACCTGATCGGCCTACCGGCTGTGGCGGTGCCGTGCGGATTCCATCCGTCCGGGTTGCCGCTGTCGGTCCAGGTGGTCGGCCGGCCACATGCCGACGATGAGGTGCTCTCGGTCGCCGCCGCATTTCAGGAACGAACCGACTGGCATCTACGTCGTCCACCGACTCCTACCGACGCGTGAGCCACCGGGCGGTTGCCACGCGACAATCGGCTGTGGCCATCGCTCGCATCGTGTCCGGAGGACAGACGGGCGTGGACCGGGCCGCCCTCGACGTCGCCATCCGCCACGGCATCCCGTACGGCGGTTGGTGCCCGCGCGGCGGGTGGGCTGAGGACCTGCCACACCCGCCCGGCGTCCGCGAGGCTTACCCCCACCTGACCGAGACACCCTCCACCGCCCCCGAGGAGCGAACGGTCTGGAACGTCCGCGACAGCGACGCCACCGTCGTCCTGCGCACGGAAGGCCAAGTCTCAGCAGGCACGACCCTGGCGGCTACCACGGCCGAACACCTGGGCCGACCGCTCCTCGTCGCGGACGTCGACGCTCCCGACGTCATCCGCGCGGTACGGACGTGGCTCTCCGCACTCGCCGACCAGACCGTGCTCAACGTCGCCGGACCGCGTGAGAGCGAGGCCTCGGGGTCTTACGCCAAGGCCGTCGCCGTGCTCGAGGGCCTGCTGCGGTGAGGCGTGAGAAGACGGCTGGTCACCCTTGCCAGTCCCCCTAGGGTGAACGCGTGGACGTCGACAGCCTGGATCACATGCTGTTGGCGGGGTCTGCCGTCGTCCTGTTGGCGATCCTCGCGGTGCGTGCCTCGGTGCGGGTCGGTCTCCCCAGCCTGCTGATCTACCTGGCCATGGGCATCGTCATGGGGGAGTCCCTGCTCGGCGTCCGGTTCGACGACGCCCGTACGGCGCAGGCTCTGGGGTTCGCCGCCCTCGTCGTCATCCTGACCGAGGGCGGCCTCACCACCAAGTGGTCAGAGGTGCGGCCCTCGCTCGGCCTCGGCCTCGTGCTGGCCACGGCGGGCACGGGCGTGAGCATCCTCGTCGTAGCGGCCTTCGCGCACTACGCACTCGACCTGCCGTGGGAGCTGTCGGTGCTCCTCGGGGCCATCACGTCGCCGACCGACGCCGCCGCGGTCTTCACCGTCCTGCGGCGCGTGCCGCTGAGGCGCTCGCTGCTCGGCACCCTGGAGGCCGAGTCCGGCCTCAACGACGCGCCTACGGTGCTGCTCGTCGTGATCCTCAGCGCGGACCACGGTCCGGCCGGTGGGGTCTTCGGCTTCGCCGGACTGATCGTGTACGAGCTGATCGGTGGCGCCCTGCTCGGCGTGCTGGTCGGGCGGGTCGGTGCCGCCGTGCTCCGGCGCGTGGCACTGCCGGCTTCCGGCCTGTACCCGATCACGGTGCTCGCGATCGCCGTGTTGTCGTACTCCGGCTCGTCCGCCGTGCATGCGAGCGGTTTCGCGGCGGTGTACGTCACGGCGCTGATCCTGGGCAACTCCGAGCTCCCGCACCGTGCGTCGACGCGGTCTTTCGCCGAGGGGCTGGCCTGGCTGGCGCAGATCGGGTTGTTCGTGATGCTCGGCCTGCTCGCGTCACCGTCGACCATCACCCTCGGTCAGGTCGTCAGCGGCGTCGTGGTCGGGGCCATCCTGACCCTGGTCGCCCGCCCGGTCAGCGTGCTGGTCTGCGCGCTTCCTTTCAAGATCCCCTGGCGTGAGCAAGGATTTCTCGCTTCCGCCGGACTCCGGGGAGCGGTCCCGATCGTCCTCGCGGCCATCCCGCTCGCCCAGCGGGTCGACCGCGCCGAAGAGATCTTCAACGTCGTCTTCGTGCTCGTGGTGGTGCTCACCGTTGTGACGGCACCGCTGCTCCCGACTCTGGCGCGGTGGTTCGGCGTGATCGTTGACCGTCCTCGCGACGTCGACGTCGAAGCAGCGCCACTCGAGCGGATCGCCGCGGACCTGCTCCTGGTGCGGGTCACGAAGATGAGCCGGCTGCACGGTGTGGAGATCAGCGAGCTTCGCCTACCGGTCGGCACGAGCGTGTCGTTGATCGTGCGCGGGGACACGAGCTTCACGCCTGATCTGCGGACGTCGTTGCGCCGTGGTGATGACTTCTTGGTGGTGACACGCAGCAAGGACCGCGAGGCCACCGAACGACGGTTGCAGGCGGTCAGTCGCGGTGGCCGGTTGGCCGACTGGACCGAGTAGTCAGTCCGGCAGGGCCGGCCGCGGCGGTGCCTCCGGTGCTGTCGCGACGAGGACGGCCGCCATCAGCGCGGTCGCAGTCCCGGCCATGGCGCATCCCGACGAGATGTACACCGACACCTGCGCCAGCGTCCCGTGGACGTCCAGGCGGGTGAGCTCGACCAGGACCGCGAGCACCAGGCTGAGCGCCAGGAGATAGATGGCGGCCCGAGCCATCCGGGCCGGCGTCGCACCCCGGACGACCTCGACCGTGTCGGAGGTGTCATCGGCCGGTTGACCTCGTACGACGTACACCTGCGTTCCGGCGGCCCAGGCGGTCACGACGAAGAACGCGGCGAGTGAGTCGCTCGGCCGGTGCCAACCAGCGGTCAAGGTGGCGAGAGCGGTCGCCGAGGCATAGATCGTGCCCGCCACGGCGGCGAGCGGGCGGAGCGCGATCGGCGACACGATGACGAGGGCGACGGCGATCGAGAACGCCACCGTGGTGTGCCCGCTCGGGAGACTGTTCAGCGTCGCCGGGGTGGTCTCCGAAAGCCCCAGGTCGGGCCGCGGCAGGATGTGTTTGAGCACCTGCGTCGTCAGGTTCGACCCCAGTACGACCACGACCGCAGCCACCGCCAGGTCACGACGGAACCGCAGCAAGGCGATGGCGACCAGGGACAGCACCGCGATCACCAGGGAAGCCACCGACACCACGTCGAGCAGGCGCTGGACGAGATCGGTGGCGGACGACCTGCTCTGGGCTGCGCCGCGCAGCGAAGCCCCGTCCAGCACTCGCCCCCGGGTCGTGCGGACCGCGACGACGTAGACCGCGCCGACCAGACCGAGCGAGGCGAGGGCGGCCGTCACCAGCCAGGCGATGTGTCGACCGCGGCTGCTGACGGAGTTCAGCCGGCGCTCGTCGTGGTCGGCGTGCATGCGGTGACAGCGCGGTTGACGCGGACGAACGTGCGCGCTTTGGCAGCGACGCCCCGGAAGGACTCACCCACGATGACGTCGACGCCCAGCGTGAGTGAGGCTGACTTGAGGTACTTGACCTTGCCGATGAACTGGTTGCGCACGAGCCTGATCTGGGGTGCGCCGGCCCCGCCGGGCAGGATGACTGTGGCGTTCGGCCCCGCGGCGATGTTCGACGGAGCATTTGCGGCGATGCCGCGCTTGAAGCCCTTGTTGACGAGCTCGTCCAGCGTTTCACCGGCAAGCCCGGCTCGCTGTCCTGCGTTGTAGACGTTGACCACGACTTGTCTGGCCTCGACGCGCTGACCCTTCTTGATCACGGTCTTCTTCTCGCACGTGGGGCTGGTCGGGGTGGGAGCGGTGACCTTGGCCTCACCGCCGCCGGGGCTGATGACCGTCTGCCAGCCGTAGTACGCCGCGCCCAGGAGCACACCGAGCAGCACCATCATGGTGATGGGTGTCCTCCAGTTCACGATCTGCGACTCCTCTCGCTGCGACGAGTCTTGCAGACCGTAGTCAACGAATCACATGGACGCGGGCGTGCAGGACATGACGCTGCTGCAGGGCCGCGCGGAGGGCCCTGTGCAGGCCGTCCTCCAGGTAGAGCTCGCCCTGGTACTCGACGACGTGCGCGAACAGGTCGCCGAAGAACGTCGAGTCCTCGTCGAGCAGCGTGGCCAGGTCGAGGGTGTCCTTCGTCGTGACCAGCTGGTCGAGTCGGATCTGGTGCGGGGGCAGCTCGGCCCAGTCGCGCATCCGCAACCCGTGCTCGGGGTAGGGCCGCGCGTCTCGAACGCCTTTGAAGATCACGCTCGCGAGTCTAAGGCGTCCTGCTGAGGCCCGCCGCCGGTGCGTCTCGCATCGCTGACGTCGCCGCTGCCCGCACTAGGCTGGCGGCGGCAGGACGTGTTGGGCGACGCCACGGCGCCCCGGAGGAGGGCTCGATGAGTACGTCGGACCAGGTCGCCCAGTCGAGCGCCCAGGCAGCGAGCGGGCTCTCCGAACAAGCCGCTGCCATCGCGGCCGGCTACGCCTTCGACGGCCCCGCCCTCGAGCTCGGTCGTCTCGTCGAGGCCGCCGACGTCGTCCCGGTCGACGTGCGAATCCCGCTCGCGATGCTGAACCGGCACGGGCTGGTGGCGGGCGCCACCGGAACCGGCAAGACCAAGACGCTGCAGCTGCTGGCCGAGCAGCTGTCCGCGGCCGGGGTGCCGGTCTTCGCCGCCGACATCAAGGGAGACCTCTCCGGTCTGGCGAGCCCCGGTCAGAGCAGTGACAAGCTACTGGCGCGCACGACCTCGCTCGGGCAGGCCTGGGAGGCGCGCGGGTTTCCCGTGGAGTTCCTGGCGCTCGGCGGTCAGGGCCAGGGGGTCCCGGTCCGCGTCACGATGACCTCGTTCGGTCCGATCCTGCTGGCCAAGGTGCTCGACCTCAACGCCACCCAGGAGTCGTCCCTGGAGCTGGTGTTCCACTATGCCGACCAGGCCGGGCTGCCGCTTCTCGACCTGGAAGACCTGCGAGCCGTCGTGGCCTTCCTGGTCAGCGACGAGGGCAAGCCCGAGCTGAAGGAGCTCGGCGGCCTGTCCAGCTCGACGGCTGGGGTCATTCTCCGCGAGCTGATCGGGTTCGCTGCCCAGGGCGCAGACCAGTTCTTCGGGGAGCCGGAGTTCGACACCACCGACCTGCTCCGCACGGCCGCGGACGGTCGTGGCGTCATCACCCTGCTGGAGCTGCCGCACCTGCAGGACCGGCCGGCGGTGTTCTCTACGTTCCTCATGTGGATGTTGGCGGATCTCTTCCACGACCTGCCCGAGGTCGGCGACGTCGACCAGCCGAAGCTGGTGTTCTTCTTCGACGAGGCCCACCTGCTGTTCGACGACGCGTCCAAGGCGTTCCTGGCGGCGATCGAGCAGACCGTGCGGCTGATCCGGTCGAAGGGGGTCGGGGTCTTCTTCGTGACCCAGAGCCCGACCGATCTCCCCGATGGTGTGCTGGCGCAGCTCGGCTCACGCGTCCAGCACCAGCTGCGTGCCCACACGCCCAACGACGCGAAGGCGTTGCGCGCCACCGTGCGCACCTATCCCGACTCGGAGTACGACCTCGAAGAGGTGCTCACCCAGCTCGGCATCGGCGAGGCTGTCGTCACTGTGATGAACGAGCGGGGCGCGCCCACGCCCGTGGCCTGGACTCGGCTGCCGGCCCCGGAGTCGTTGATGGACCCGAGTACGCCCGAGACGTTCGCCAGCGTGATCGCGGCCTCCTCGCTGCGACCCAAGTACGCCGAAGGCGTCGACCGTGAGTCCGCCCACGAGATGCTGACGAAGCGGCTGGACGCGGCGGCCGCCAAACGCGAGGCGGACGAGGCCGCCGAAGAGGAGGCTGAAGCGGCGGCGAAGGACGCGCGGGTCCCTGCCAGGAAGCCGAAGCGCTCGACGGGCCGCACGCCGACCGGCACCGCTCCATCGCGGCAGGACGACGACCTGCTCTCCGACCTCGCCGGCAGCAAGCAGCTGAAGGACTTCCTGCGCGACTCGGGCCGCACGCTCGCCAAGGAGATCGCCCGCGGTGTGTTCAAGATCGGCCGCCGCTGACGGCGACTGCACCCGCGAGACGCTCGAGGGCTAGGCGATGGCCGTAGTCAGGCGGGCTGCCACAGCTCGACCCGATTGCCCTCAGGATCGGTGACCCAGCCGAATCGGCCGACACCTTCCATGTCCTGCGTCTCCTCGGCTACGTCTGCTCCCGTGGAGCGCAACTGGGCGAGCATTGCGTCCAGGTCGCTGACCCGGAAGTTGAGCATGGTGCCCTGGGCCTGGGACCCGAAGTAGTCGGTCTCGGATTCGAACGTCGCGAACACCGTCAGCCCGGCTCCCTGACGCCACAGGCCGTTTTCATCGGCATCCAGGCCCAGGCAATCGCGGTACCACGCACCGAGAACTGCCGGATCCGCGGCCCGCAGGAAGTAGCCGCCGATTCCAAGCACCCGTTCCATGCCGCTATCTTGCACGGATCGCGATCGCCGCGCCTCCCTCCCACGTGAGTCACGAGAGAACGGGCGCCCATCGACCGATGAGCGGAACCAAGGGCGCGTTCCCGGGCTGATGCGATGAGTCCAGAGCCGTTGTCCGGTCTGTTCTTGTGACACTCGCCCGAGGAGGAGCCCATGAGCAAAGTCATTGCGTCCATCACCACGTCGGTCGACGGCTATGTCACCGGACCTGACGACGGGCCGGAGCTCGGCCTCGGCCGTGGTGGCGAGCGCCTGCACTACTGGGTGATGGGTGGCCCTTGGACCTACGAAGGTGGCCACGCCTTCGCCATGCACGGCCCCGACAAGGAGTTCTATGACGAGCTCGTCTCGACGCTGGCCTCCGGGGTGGTCGGCCGCGGCATGTACGACGCGTCCGGGGCGTGGGGCGGGACCAACCCGTTCCCCGGGACCCTCTTCGTGCTGACCCACCGCACCGAGGACCAGCCGGTGGCGGAAAGCGGCTTCCGGTTCGTCGGGGACCTGGACACGGCACTCGCCGGGGCGGCCGAAGCGGCCGGGGACAGGGACGTCGCCAT
Organism: uncultured Actinomycetota bacterium; assembly: GCA_963750495.1. Taxonomy (GTDB): domain Bacteria; phylum Actinomycetota; class Actinomycetes; order Propionibacteriales; family Nocardioidaceae; genus JANLYC01. The sequence continues at coordinate 277,928 of CAVVQV010000006.1, read as the reverse complement.
CGGGGGCGGCGCCGACGTCATCCGGCAGGCTCTGGCACTGGGGAAAGTCGACGAGCTGGTCATCTCGACGGCTCCGGTGATCCTCGGCGCGGGCAAGCGGCTGTTCGACGGGTTCGACCGCGATGTGGATCTCGCGGTGGCGAAGGTCTACAGCTCTTCTTACGCGACCCACGTGCGTTACACCGTCAATGAATAACCAGGATCAGTGCGACAACCTCGACTGGGCGTCGGGGTTCGCCGGTAAACAGATGCCCCGCTGGTCGCGCAAGATGATTGCCCTCGGCACGAAGCCATCGCCGCTGACGACGTGCGACGACGTCCTGGTCGAGGGCGACGACGTCCACGTCGCACTCTGAACGCACCTAAGCGACCGACGCGCTGCACGGTTGAGAAGTAACCACGATCAGCCGGCCGTGTCGCCGGCACCCAGATGTTCTGACCGCTTCGCTGGAGTTCCACGGTTTGGGAGCACCGCAAACGACCGCTGGAGGATGGACTCATGTCATACGTACGAACCCTCGACCACGTCGGCATCACCGTCGCGGACCTCGACGCCGCCACGGCGTTCTTCGTGGCGCTGGGCCTCGAGGTCGAGAACAGGATGTTCGTGGAGGGCGAGTTCCTGGACACGGTCATCGGCATCCCAGGCTCTCGGACCGAGATCGTGATGCTGAAACCGCCGGACGGGAGCACGCGGCTCGAGCTCTCGAGCTTCGTCCGGCCAGACCACCTGCCCGGTTCGGCCGCCCCCGCCAACGAGCTTGGACTGCGCAACGTGGCGTTCGAGGTCCATGACCTGCAGGCGGCCGTTGCCCGGGTGGCCACGGACGGCTACCGGCTGGTCGGTGGCATCGGCGAGTACGAAGGCTTCTGGCGGATGGCCTATGTCCGGGGGCCGGAGGAGATCATCGTCTCGCTGGCCGAACGCATCGGGTGACACTCGGAGTGGACATCCAGCCAGGATGCAGGGTTGTCGTCTTCCTGCTCCGCATCTAGCGTGTGGTGATGCTCTCGCTGTACGCGGTGGCCATCGACGCACATGACCCGGGTGGCCTGGCGCAGTTCTGGGCCGGGCTCCTCGGTCGAGAAGTCATCGAACACCCTGGTGGTCCACTCCTGCCCGGTAACGGCCCGCAACCGGATCTTCGGTTCGTTCCGAGCGGAGCCGCAAGGATGGGACCGAACCGCATGCACCTCCACCTCACCAGCGTCAGCCATGCCGACCAGCAGCAGACGGTGTCGAAGGCCCTGGGGCTCGGGGCCGACCACCTCGACGTCGGGCAACGCCCCGAGGAGGGGCACGTGGTCCTCGGCGACACCGAAGGCAACGAGTTCTGCGTGATCGAACCGGGCAACGCGTTTCTCGACGGGTGCGGTTTCCTCGGAGAACTGGCGTGCGACGGAACGCGCAGGGTTGGCCTGTTCTGGAGCGAGGCGTTGGGCTGGCCGATGGTGTGGGACCAGGAGCAGGAGACCGCGATCCAGTCGCCGCGCGGAGGTACCAAGATCGCTTGGGGAGGTCCACCTCTCGCCCCGAAACGGGCGCGGAACCGTCAACGTTTCGAGCTGGCACCAACGGCCGTCGACCAGGGCGTGGAGGTCGACCGGCTGTGTTCCCTCGGAGCCACTCGGCTCATGGTCAGTCCGGACGGTTCCGTCGAGCTAGCCGACCCGGACGGCAACGAATTCTGCGTCAAGGCGTGCTGACCCGCTCGACGCCTAGGAGGACCTCCATGACTTCCCACCACGACGTCGATGTGATCGTCTTCGATGTTCTCGGGACGATGGTCGATGAGCCGACCGGGATCAGGCGAGGCCTGCAAGCTCTGCTTCCAGACATCGACGATTCAAGAACGCATGAGCTGCTCGAGCTGTGGTCCACGCACGTGGAGGAGCAGCACCAGGAGATTCGCGCGGGTCGTCGCCCTTACGCCAGCAGCACTGTCCTTCCCCATGCCTGGGACCTCCGAGGGGCACAGGCCGTCGGGATGAGGACTGCGTACGTCGAACGTCCCGTCGGCGATCCTCCGAGTGCGAAGGACTCATTTGACCTGCAGGCGGAGAGCCTCGCGGACCTGGCCATGATTCTCACGGCCTGACGGACACGGCTTGCGAGGCGCGTGGTCGCGAATCGGTCAGGAGATTCGTGTGCGGGCATTCCGTACCAGGTCTTCGGCGACAGATCGGGAGCTGTCTCGCGCACCGTGACATGGACGCGGGGCCGGACACGGCGCAGCTGCTTCCCGATTCCGGCCTGGTGTCGCGGCAGTGCTCAAAGCCGCGGCCGGTGTGAGTGTGCGTCTCAGCCCGACCGGCTGACACGCGCGAGCCAGTCGGCGACGAGTGCGCGTAGGAGGTCCGGCTGCTCGTGGGGAAGTGCGTGGCCCGCGTCATCGAGCACCGCGAGCGAGGCGTTGGGGTAGTGGTCCAGGAGGTCAACGGCGGCCGCATACCCCACCGTCGAGTCCAGGCGCCCCGCCACGACCAGCGTCGGACCTGCGTACGCCGGGCCGTGGTCGGGTGCGAGCTCCCACCGCGCACCGATTCGCTCCAGCGCTGCCTCGTCGACCAGTGCGGCGGCGGGCGCGACATAGCGGTTGTACCGGTGAAGCATCTCCGGACTTTGGACCACGAAGTAGCTCCGGAAGTCGTCGTCGCCGACGTCACCTGACCCGACAACGACGCGGTGCTCAGGAACGTCTCGCACGCCCGCCAGCAGCGGACAAATCAGCGCGAGGCCAGCCACCGGACCTGGAGACCGCCCGGCCATCGCCTGCGCGTAGTGGGCGCCGGCCGAGTGACCTATCAGGAGGTGCTCGGTCCCGCCGGTGACCTTTCTGGCGAACTCGAGCAGCGTGTCGAGGACGTCGTCGGCGCTGCGCAGCGCGTCGGACGCCGCGGTGCGACCCATACCGGGAAGGTCGGGGTAGATCCGCCGGAACCCGGTCACCCCTTCGAAGGCCGGCTCGAAGCAAGATTCAGGCTCGCGATGGTCCGCCCCGGCGCCGTGCAGCACCAGCACCGGGCGGCCGGTCCCGTGCGCCACACAGTGAATGGCGATGCTGCCGACCCAAGTCTCCATTCGGGCAACCTCACCACGCACGAGGCAACGTCGCAACGGCGGAGCCGGCGTGCGGGCTCGTCAGGCGATTACCCGGTAGCGGAGATAGACGACGCCGTTTCGGAAATGGTGCTCGTCCACGAGCTCGAGGTTGAGCTGAACGCCGTCCGGCAGGGCGCGCTTGCCACCACCCACGACGACCGGACAGAGAATCAGGTGGCACTCGTCGACCAGACCAGCGGACAGCGCCCCGCCGGCGAGTTCCGCACCACCGATCGTGATGTCTCGGGTCGACGACTGCTTGAGCTCGCGGATCGCGGCACGATCGAAGGCGCGCTCGATCCGGGTCCGCGGGCTCGGTGCCGTCTCGAGGGTCCGCGAGAACACGACCTTGTCGGCCGCTTGCCAGATCTCAGCGAAGTCCCGTGCGACGGCGTCTTCGTCACCGCTCGCGTCCACGGTCTGCCAGTACGCCATCGTCTCGTACATCCGGCGCCCGTACAGGTAGGTGCCGATCGGTCGTTCGAGGTCATTGACGAACGCATGCACCTCCTCGTCGGGGGCGGCCCAGTCGAAGTTGCCGTGCTTGTCCTCGACGAAGCCGTCGAGGGACGCGATCGCGGAGTAGATCAGCTTGGCCACGCGAACCTCCGTTGCATCGTCGGTACTGGTGCCGCTGGGCGTCGTACAAACCCCGGCCGACATCGTAGGCCCGGTCAGTGGTCGGGCATCGAGCGGCGATCGCCGACCGGACGGTCGAGATGCGGAAAGGTGAGCGAGCCCGCGCGGACCCACCACTCCATCACGTCGTAGGTGAGTCGGCCTGCGATGACCGAGGGGTCGCCGTCTGACAGTCGCGCGGCCTCGGCGGCGTCGACGGCAAAGATCGACATCCCGCGGTACGACGGGTCACTCTGCTCGTCGAACGGCCCGTTCGCCGCCACGACCCCCTGTTGTGCAAGCTCAGTGCGGTAGGCGAGGTGGCGGGCCTGGAGCGCGTCGAGCTCCTCGTCCGACAGCTCCGGCGCATCGTCCGGCCGTCGCAGGAGGACGACCGTGTAGACGTCGAACGCATCGGGCACGAAGGAATCGCGTGGCACGGCCAGCTCCTAGGCTTCAGCTCGCGCGGAGGGAATGACAGGCAGCCTAAGCCACGACGTGCTCGGCCCCGCGGACCTCAGCGGTGCTGAAGCGTGACGACGAGACCGGGAGTTTCGCCTCGCGGTGCCTCGGGCTGCGTTCTGGGCAGGGCCAGTTCCTTGCTTTTAGTGGTTTTGACGAGGATTCGACACGAACGCACTGATTGTCCTTTCACGGAAGTTTCATGGCATCCGCCGAAACTCGTGAGCGTCATGTCGCTAATGCGGCGTCGCTATTGCTGAAGGATCTTTCATGAGTGCACAGGGAACGCGGGGGGAGCGGTCGTGGGCCGTGCGTCGACCCCGCATCATCGTGATCGGACTGATCGCGGCAGGGATGTCGATACCGGTCATCCTCGGGACCGCGCACGCGGTGCCTGTCCCGGCGGCGCCGGACAACCTGCTCGTCTTCCCCAACAGGGACTTCATCACGATCGAGGGCTACGCCGATCACGTCGGCGAGACCGCGACCATCACCCTCACACGGCCTTCTCTCGGGGGCCGGGTCGTCGGCTCGGCACAAGGAGTGGTCTCCGGCGGCGACGTAGCGTTCGAGGTCAACCACCCAGGAGGCGTTTGCTGGGGCAACGGAACCAACCTCAACGTCACCCCTGACGTCCTTCCTGGCGACGTTGCCGCCATCAGCTTCGGCGGCCAGGCCGTCGGTGACACGCGTGTACAGGACGGGTTCGTCACCGAGGATGCGATCTTGTCGGGCTCGACTGTGACAGTGAAGGGCCACATCGGCACGAACGTGATCCGCGACAACGTCGAGCAGCGAATCGTCGAACCGGCCCTCGTTGACACCGACGTGGCGCGCCGTGACGTGCGAGCCATCCCTGGCCCGCTCACTCCCGCCCCCAAAGGCGGCTACTCCTCGGGCCTCGCGTTCGATGTGGACGGGCCCGACACATTCACTGCGACCTATGTCTTCGACAGCGCAGCCACCGCCCAGATCGCCGCGAACGCCAGCCTCGGCGAACGGCTGCTGTCGTGGGAGGTCACCGACGCGGCCGGCAACCGTCAGGGCGTGACGATCGCCGAGTTCGGAGAGCCCGGCGGTCCCGGCTTCGGCGGTTGCCCCAACGGTCCGCTCCAGTCCGGCCCGCCCGGACCGACTGATGTGTCGGCCGTCAACGTGGCCGGCGGCGTCAAGCTGACGTGGACTCCTGCCGTGGCGATCCCCGGGACGCCCGCCATCACGGGCTACCGGGCCACTGCGGTGGCGCGTTCGGTCAACGCCGCCGGTGAGCAGGTGGAGATCGGACGGAGGATCGCAGGTGCCGCTGCGAAGGGCACCACGATCACGGGGCTCAGCAGCACCGAGTCATACGACATCGAGGTCGTCGCCGTCAGCAGCGTCGGCGAGACGTTCCCTCCTGTGCATGCGGTGCCGATCACCGACACCACGCCGCCGACCATTTCGGCTACACCGGCGGGAGGGACATACGCAACCCCCCGGACGGTGACGCTGACGGCGAACGAAACCGGGTCTGACATCTACTACACGACGAACGGGTCCGACCCGGTCGTCGGAGACGTCCTGGACCCGTCCGCGAGCCTCTACACGAGTCCGTTGCCTATCAACGTCGACACCAACCTGAAGTTCGTCGCGTTCGACCCGGCGAGCAACGTGTCTCTCATCGGTCAAGAGCAGTACGTGATCACGAACACCCCGGCGCCGGACACTCCGACGGTCCTGAGCAGCAGTGTTGGACCAGGCTCGGTCACGCTCAACCTTTCCGACCCGGACCCGTCGATCACGAAGTTCACCGTGCAAGCGTTCAACAGCGCCGGCACTCCGGTCGGTGCCGCCGTTGACACGAACGCGTCGCAGACGGCGGCCCGCAGCGTGACGCTCACCGGTCTGACAGGCGACGTCCCGCTGTTCTTCACCGTCTCGGCGACCAACCCGAACGGCACCAGCGCCCCGTCCCCGAAGGTCGGCCCGCTGACGCCTCAGGGCGCCGTCGTGGCCAACGCCGGCCCGGACCAGCTGATCGTTCGTCAGACGACGCCGACTCGTGTGGACCTGACCGCAGCCGGCTCCACGACGGGCGGCACCTACCAGTGGGTCCAGCTCGCACCCGGCACGACCAGTCCCATGGCCAGCAGCAACCCGGACTTCGTCACGCTCAACCGGTCGACGACGGTGAATCCGAACTTCCGACTTCCGCTGTTCGCGTTCCCGATGACGAACAACCCGCTGACCTTCAGGCTCACGGTCACCACGGGTGCAGGGTCCAAGTCGGATCTGGTGGTCATCACTCCCGTCCCGGACCAGGTGTCGATCACGAGCGCCAAGTGGAAGCTGGGTGACTTCCGAGTCAAGGGCACGAGCACGGTGGTCGGTGGCACGATCACGGTCCACCGCGGCAGCCTTTCCGGTGCGGTGCTCGGCCAGGCGGACCTCACAGCCGCCGCGGCCCCCGCGACGGGAGGTGTGTTCGACATGCGCAACAGGTCGACCGCTGCACCGTTGAACACGAACCCGGGAACGGTGTGGATCGAGTCGACCCTGGGCGGCACCGCCGGTCCCTTCACGGTCGGCTGACCCACGAGTGCGGAGGCGCTGCGGCTTTCGGGTCGCAGCGCTTCGCGCGTGATCACGACGGGCGCTAAGGGATTCGACCCTGCTGCAGACTCCCCACCTGCAAGATCGCCTCGCGGTGGATGGTGACCGACCCGTTCCACGATGTGGACTTTCTGAGTGGCCACACTCCGCCGACTCGCTGTTCAAGGTCGGCCGCCGCTGAAGACGTTTGTGTCAGGGTGGCCACTGCGCTGGGCTTGCGCGACCACCCGGAGCCGCCGGTGCACCCTCACGCGATGAGCTGCCGCAGGTCTGGGGCCAGGCGGGTCGTCTCCGCATACTCCGCGTAGGTACGCTCGCGTCGAAGTGCTGGGTATGCAGTCGTCCAGGCGCCTCCGCGGAACGCCTCGACGAACGCCTCAGCCTGTCGCGCGGCGGAGTCCATGCCGACCCCGGCCCACGGATCCTGGACCGTTGCTGCATCTCCGACCAGCGCCCACCCTGGCCCGCACGCCACCCGCCAAACGCTGTCCACGGGAAGCCCGGTGAACGCACCGCCGACCCAGTCGATGTCACCCATCCGCGCGGACGTCTGCGGGTTGGAGCGGAACGCGTCCTCCAGGAGCCCGGCGGGATCCCGGCGGGTGAGCTCGTACTCCTCCACGGTGATGCTGATGGCGAGACAGGCAACGCCGGCGTCACTGGGAAAGACGTAGGAGAAGCGGCGGCCATCGAGCAGGAACTCCGGCCCGACCGGAGCAGGACTGGCCCAGCTCGTGGCGTACCGGTAGTACATGGCGCGGGCCGGGGCATGGCGTTCCTCGTCGACGGCCCCGACCAAGCGCGCAACGGTGGAGCGTCGGCCGTCCGCGCCGACCACCACCTGCGCCGCGTGCACGGTGCCGCTCTGGTCGATGACTCCGGCGACCGCGCCATCGCGCTTCACCACGTCGACAACTTTCCTTCGCGTACGGATGTCTACCCCGGCAGCGGCGGCGCGCCGCGCGAGGATCGCGTCGAGAGTGGACCGACGTACGGACAGGCAGTAGCCGACCCGTCCGGGTTCCTGCGGTGGGCCCTGCTCGAACGGCTCACCGTCCACGGAAAAGTACTCGCACTCCAGGGGCGGGGCTCCCGTGGCCAGCACCTCGTCGAGCACCCCCACCTCCTCGAGTGACCGGACGAGGCCGTTGCCTCGAAAGAAGTGGGTCGACAGTGTGTCGGACGGCAGCTCGTGCGACTCCAGAAGCCGCACCGTCACCCCATCCGCGGCCAGCCGCAGCGCTGTCAGGCAGCCGCCGATGCGGCCGCCGACGACCACGACATCGACCACCTGTTCACCTCCGCAGGTCAAGGGTCTCCAGGTTCCCCTACGACCATCGGCTCATCGTCCCGATCGGGCACCGGAAGTGCAATGAAGAGCCCATGGGTATGCCGGTTCCTGGAGGCCGGTGCCGATCACAGGGTGCGAGGTTCGCCCGTGGACCCAGCTGGTCAGCGCCGGGATGGACGGCTCGGCCTCCATGCACCGCGGCCCTCGGGGGTAAGGTCAAGGGCTCCCCACAGCGCCCACACGAGGTCCAGGTGTCGGTCGTCCTGGCCCTCGGTGCTGGGCGGCTTCTGCGCGGTGTAGAAGTGTCGGACGTCGCCTCCGCGTCGGGTGAAAACGGTCATCAATGAGCTCAGGTCGCCGGTCGAAGTGATGCCGCCGCTGTCGCGTGAGTACACCCCGCCCGGATCGGACAAGAGCCGGACGTTGCGCCACCCACGACCACGTCCGTAGGCGCGGAGGGCGTCGATCGGTGCAGGTGCGACCACAGCGAAGCCGACGCGCTGGGCGAGATCTGCGGCCGCGCCGTCGTACCCGTCGATCAACGATGTGCACATGGCGCACGGTTCGGTGGTGGTGCCGTCGAACATGAAGTTGTAAAGCATCAGGCTGGGGTGCGCGCCGAACAAGTCGATCATCTTGACGACGCTGCGCTGGTCGTCCGAGTAGATGTCGGGCGGCCCTTCGATGAACTCGTAGTCGCGCACCATGCTCCCCGGGGGCAACTCCCGACGTTGGACGGCGAGCGCTTCGACGGCCCGGCTCACGTCGTGCTCGGCCTCGACGACGGCGTCGCAGGCGGCCACGTATCGCGAGTCCTTGGTCGGCCACCAAGGGCCCGCGCTTTCCACAACTCCACCCTGGCATGCCTTCCTGGCAGTCGACAATCAGCAAGAGAGTTCGGCTGCGCCCTTGAGTCGACCCTCAGGCCGGGCGCTCGACGCGCGTGAGCCAGTCAGCGATGAGTGCACGCAGGACGGCCGGCTGCTCGTGGGGCAGTGCGTGGCCCGCATCATCGACCACCGCGAGCGAGGAGCGGGGGTAGTGGCCAAGGAGGTCCGCGGCGGACGAGTACCCGACCGTCGAGTCGAGCCGCCCCGCCACGACGAGCGTCGGACCCGCGTACGCCGGCCGCTGATCGGGAGCGAGCTCCCATCGTTCGCCGATTCGCTCGAGCGCCGCCTGGTCGACGAGCGCGGCTGCCGGTGCGACATAACGTTCGTACCGCTCGAGCATCTCAGGGCTCTGGACCACGAAGTAGCTCCTGAAATCGTCATCGCCGATCTCACCCGACCCGCTGACGACGCGGTGCTCCGGGACGTCGCGCACGCCCGGCAACAGCGGACAGACCAGCGCGAGACCAGCAACCTGCTCCGGCACCCTGGTGGCCATCGCCTGCGCGTAGTACGCGCCGGCCGAGTGACCGATGAGGAGGTACTCAGCCCGGGCGGTGACCTCGCTGGCGAAGTCGAGGAGCGTGTCGAGGACGTCGTCGCCGCTGCGCAGCGCGTCGGGAGCGGGCGTCCGGCCCATGCCAGGCAGATCTGGATAGATCCGACGGAACCCTGCAACCCCGTCGAAGGCCGGCTCGAAGCATGCCTCCGGCTCGCGGTGGTCGACGCCGGCGCCGTGCAGCACCAGCACCGGTCGGCCTGCTCCGTGCTCCACGTAGTGGACCGCGATCTCGCCGGCTCGAGTCTCCATTCCGGCAAACCTAGCCTGGCGTGAGACAAGGGCGCGACCCTCGGATCGACCGAGGCGCCGTCGACGTCGAACCCGCGGCCAGCGCGTCACCGCGCCGCGTCCTGACCGGCAATCAGGCGACCTCCACGGCCGCTTCGAGCGGACGGTTCAGCAGCCTCGCCAGAGCAGCGGCCGCTTCGTCAAGGGCGGTGCGTGGGACTCGACCGGACTCCCTGAACCAGGTGATGTCCAGACGCTCGGAACGCGTCGTCCACGTGCCGGCCACGACACCGCCGTGGACCACGAGGTTGGCAGACCGGCTGACCGGTTCTCGGCGGGCGGAAGGCACAACTCGAGGGTCGGACGTGCCCGGAGCCATCACCCAGGGATCGCGCCCCGGCAGCAGCCGGACGGCGGTGGAGGCCTGGGTGCTTCGAAGGTCATCGAGGTCCTCCCGGAGGGCCAGGACGCGGTCCCCTCCAACCGTCACCGGCTCGAGCCGCTCATCGAGCTCTTCCAGCCAGCGGGTGATGGACTTCCGCTTCGCCCCTAGTCCCTTGCCGAACCAGTCGTGCACCCGGTCCGGGGTGGCCGGACCGTAGGTACGGAAGTACGCCGCGATCAGCGTCGGCCCGGCCTCGTCGAGGTCGGGGACACCGGCCCAACCGGGGACATTGTCGAGCCGTAGGAACGTTGTCTCGCCGTCCCGGACCGGCCCCAGGCCCATGTCGCCCTGCCACGTCAAAGGTTTGAGCAGGGTGTCGTTGCCCTCGGCGACGACGCTGAGCAGATGCCGGTAGCGGCTGCTCCGGCCGAGCACGGCAGCCAGCTCCGAACGGGTCAGCGGCCCTTCCGTCAGGGCGCGCCGCACGTACTCGCGAAATCGCGGCCAGTCCGACGGCCCCAGCCCGTAGAAGCTTTCCCAGCTCGGCAGCTCCCACATCCGGCTCGACGCCCGTACCGCCAGGTACGCTCCTGCGTCTCGGGGCGTCATCAGGTGCGTGGCACCGCGGAACGCGAAGACCTTGACCAGCTTCTCCGCCGCCAGCGCCCGCACCGCGTCTCCGGGACGACCGCCGCCGCGCCGGGCGCCGATCGCCAGCTCGGCGGCAGCGTCCGGCCAGGCGGGCACCGCTCCCAGCCGCTCGACCACGTCCGCGACCGACCCGGTGCCAACAGGGTCGAGCAGCTGTCGTCGTAACCGCCACCCAAGCGCCCTCGCCCACGTCAGACCCACCGTCGCAGGCTAGCCCCACCACTGGGACGACCCGCCGCGAGTGCCGCGTTCATGGCGGAGGATAGGGGATTCGAACCCCTGAGAGCTTTCACTCAACACGCTTTCCAAGCGTGCGCACTAGGCCACTATGCGAATCCTCCGTGGAGGAGGTTATCGCCTGGTGCGGGCCGGGCCGAAATCGCGTCGTCGACGGGCGTGAGCGGACCCCGCCGCGATTGGCAGATGCGGCGCGGCCTCACGTAGACTTTTGCGCAGCCCCTCGTGTGGCGGCATCTTGCCCAACTCCCCCAGGGCCGGAAGGCAGCAAGGGTCAGCGAGCTCTGCCGGGTACACGAGGGGTCTTTCATGCCCCCGTTCGGGGGCTCAGCTGCTCAGGTGGCGTTCTGCCAGAGGCCGATCAGGTTGCCCTCGGTGTCGGTGAAGTACGCCGCCCAGCCCATGCCGCCGACCTCCATCTTGTCTCCGGCGCTGGATCCGCCGGCTGCGCTGATCTTCTCCATCGCCTTGTCGATGTCGTCAACGCCGATGGTGACGACCGGCGTGGCCATCGACTCGGTGCGCTTGAACATGCCGCCGTTGATGGCGCCGGGATGCAGTGGCCCCTGCTCGCCGCTCTCGGTGGTCGTCACCATGGTGTACTGCATCTCCGGCATGTGGTTGATCCCCCAGCCGAAGGTGTCCCGGTAGAAGGCGTGGGCCCGCTCCAGGTCGTCGGCGGGAATCTCGAAGTGGATCACGCTGTCGCTCATGCTCTCTCCTCAGTCCGGCTGGGTTGTCAGGGCGCGAGAGGGGTCGAGAGATCGGCTCCTTGGTCTCCGACCCTACGACGGTGGGGCCGACAGCGTCACCCCCAGCCGCAGACCCGACCAGACAATGGTTCGGCTCTGGCGCTCGTCCACCGTCGCCAGCCAGCCATACAGGTCGTCGTCGGGCGGCAGTAAGGTCGTGAGCGTGGATGCCCCCCTCGCGTTGTACCGGCGATATCGCCCCGACACCTTCGGTGACGTCATCGGCCAGGAACAGGTCACCACACCGCTGTCGCACGCACTCGACAACAACCGCGTGCACCACGCCTACCTCTTCTCCGGTCCCCGTGGCTGCGGCAAGACGACCAGCGCGCGCATCATGGCGCGGGCCCTGAACTGCGAGAAAGGTCCGAGGTCCGAGCCCTGCGGTGTCTGCGACTCGTGTGTCGAGCTCGCCTGTGGTGGGCCGGGGTCCATCGACGTGATCGAGATCGACGCCGCCAGCCATGGTGGCGTCGACGACGCCCGCGAGCTGCGCGAACGCGCGTTCTTCGCCCCCGTGAAGGCCCGCTACAAGGTCTACATCATCGACGAGGCCCACATGGTGAGCCCGCAGGGCTTCAACGCGCTGCTCAAGCTCGTCGAGGAACCGCCGTCCCACCTCCGCTTCATCTTCGCCACCACCGACCCGGAAAAGGTCATCGGCACCATCAAGTCACGCACGCACCACTACCCGTTCCGCCTCGTACCGCCCAAGATCCTGGGTGACTACCTCGTCGAGCTCTGCCAGCGCGAGAAGGTCGCCATCGAGCACAACGCCGTGCCGCTCGTCGTGCGCGCAGGCGCCGGGTCAGTGCGTGACAGCCTCTCCGTCCTCGACCAGCTCATCGGCGGGTCAGGCCCGGACGGCGTCACCTACGACCTCGCCACTGCGCTGCTCGGCTTCACGCCGGACACTCTGCTCGACGAGACGATCGACGCGATGGCAGCCGACGACGGCGCCACCCTGTTCGGCGTCGTCGACAAGGTGGTCGACACGGGGCAGGACCCGCGGCGCTTCGCCGAAGACCTGCTGCACCGGCTACGTGACCTGGTGGTCATCTCCGCGGTGCCCGACGCGGCGTCCCGCGGGCTGATCGAGCTGTCCGACGACCAGGCCGAGCGGTTGGCGGGGCAGTCGCAGCGGTTCGGTCGCGCCGAGCTGACCCGGGCCGCCGACATCGTCAGCCAGGGCCTCACCGACATGAAGGGCGCGACCGCCCCGCGACTCCTCCTCGAGCTGATGTGCGCCCGGATCCTGCTGCCCGGTGCCGACCAGTCCGCGGAGGGTCTCGGCGCCCGCATCGACCGGGTCGAGCGACGGCTGTCGGTCGTGGGCGATCACCCCGCGCCCAGTACGGCGGCTCAGCCTTCCCGCCGTCCCGCCCCTGCGACAGCCGAAACTCTGGAGGCACCTGAGCCCGCCGGTCCTACGCCCACCGCGGCTGAGCGTCCTGCGCCTTCTCCACCGTCACCGGCGGGCCCGACCGCAGGCGCGGCGGCAGCGACCACGGCCCCGTCCCCGGTCCCGACCGAGTCGGCAGTGAGCGAGCCCCCAGCGCGTGATCCCGTGCCCACAACGCAGCCGGACAGCCCCCCGACCCGGCAGCCTGCCCCGTTGGGTGACGGTCACGAAGTCCCTGTCGCGGGTCCCACAGCCGACAGCTCAGGGCTGACGCTGGTCGACGTACGACGGTTGTGGCCCGGCGTGCTCGAGCGGGTCAAGCGGATGAAGCGCTACGCGTGGATCCTGCTGAGCCAGAACGCCCAGGTCAAGGACGTCAGCGACGGGGTCCTCACCATCGGCTTCGGCGGTGAGGGCGCTGCGAAGAACTTCCGCACCGGCGGTGCCGCCGAGATCCTCCGGCAGGCCCTGATCGATGAGCTCGGCGTCGACTGGCGGGTCGAGGGCATCATCGACGGGCCGAGCCCACAGGCTCCGTCGCGCACCGTCCGCGAGCCTGACACGCGAACGGCGGCTGCCCAGGCAGAGAGTCGGATGCCCCCGGCAGCGTCGGAGCCGACCCCGACCGCGGCATCCCCTGCGACCGAGCCGGCCGCCGTAGATCCCCCGCCTGACCGCAGCGCCAACGTCGATGCGGCGAAGGGCGCCATCCGCAAGACCCGCAACGGCCGCGACGAAGGCGGACAGGGTGACGAGGCGGACCCACCGCCAGAGGTACACGAAGACGACGACGTGGTCGACGACGCGAGCCTGAGCAGTCACGAGCTGCTCGAGCGCGAGCTCGGCGCACAGGTCATCGACGACATCCGTCATGACGGCCGCTGACGAGCGGTCTCGTCCCGATCTCGACCCTGAGAGCACAAGACCTCCCACGATCAAGGAGCCCGATGTTCCCCGAAGGATCTCCCGACATGAACTCCCTGCTGGAGCAGGCCACGGCGATGCAGCAGCAGCTGATGGCAGCCCAGCACGACCTGGCCGAGCGCCGCATCGACGGCACCGCCGGCGGTGGCCTCGTCCAGGCCACGGTCACCGGCACCGGCGACCTCGTCGGTCTGCGCATCGACCCGCAGGCGTGCGACCCCAGCGACACCGAGACCCTGGCCGATCTGGTGCTGGCGGCGGTGCGCGACGCCAGCGCGAACGCGCATCAGGTGGCGGCTGAGCAGATGGGACAGCTGTCCGGAGGGTTCGGCGAAGGCTTTCCGGGACTGGGCGGCTGACTCAGACCTCGTGGTCCTGCCGCCCCCACGGCGACGAAACTTACGCAAAGACGGCTGTTCACGACCTGGACGCACGCGGGAATCGTGGTCGTAACCTACGGTAGCGTAACCTTCGAAGCAGAAGTGGAGGTCCGATCCGGAGGGAGACGTCCATGACAGTCCAAGAGGTCAGCCAGAACGACCTGCTGCGTGAGCTCGAACAGGTCGTCGAGGTCGAGCTCAACCGTCACCTCAAGGTGGCGAAGGAGTGGTTCCCCCACGAGTTCATCCCGTGGAGCGAGGGGCGCAACTACGACGGGCTGATGGGTGGCGAGCCGTGGTCTCCCGACGACGCTGACGTTCCCGACGTCGCCCGCTCGGCGCTGATCGTCAACCTGCTCACCGAGGACAACCTGCCGAGCTACCACCACGAGATCGCCGTCATCTTCGGCCGTGACAACGCCTGGGGCGAGTGGGTCCACCGGTGGACCGCGGAGGAGGGCCGGCACGGGATCGCGATGCGCGACTACATGCTGGTCAAGCGGATGGTCGACCCCGTGGCGCTCGAGCGGTTCCGGATGGAGCACATGTCCGAGGGCTACCAGTCCTCGCACGCCGATGACGCCATGCGCTCCCTCGCCTACGTGTCGTTCCAGGAGCTGGCCACCCGGGTGTCGCACCGCAACACGGGCCGGTTCACCACCGACCCGATGTGCGACAAGCTGCTCGCCCGGATCGCGGCCGACGAGAACCTGCACATGATCTTCTACCGCAACCTCCTCAAGGCGGCGCTCGAGATCGCCCCTGACCAGGCGATGGTCGCGATCCGCGACGTCGTGGCCCAGTTCGAGATGCCTGGCGCCGGCATTCCCGGCTTCCAGCGCAAGGCCGTCGAGATGGCGGTCCAGGGCATCTACGACCAACGCCTGCACCACGACGAGGTCGTCATGCCGGTGCTGCGCTTCTGGAACGTCTTCGAGCTCGAGGGACTGTCCGGAGAGGGCGAGAAGGCGCGGCAGGAACTGTCCGACTTCATGACCAACCTGGACACCTCGGCTTCCCGGTTCGTCGAGAAGCGCGACGCGCTCAAGGCTCGCCTGGCCGCTCGCGGCTGACGTTCACGCGCAACAGTTAGGCTGCTCGGGCGATCCGGGCAGATGCGCGGTGGTCACGAGACGAGGAGCACGGTGTACGAGGGGATCGTCCAGGATCTGATCGACGAGCTCGGCAGGCTTCCCGGCGTGGGTCCCAAGAGCGCGCAGCGAATCGCGTTCCACCTCCTCAACGCTGACGCCGTCGACGTACGTCGGCTGGCGCACGTGCTCGTCGAGGTCAAGGACAAGGTCCGCTTCTGCGTGACCTGCGGAAACGTCGCCGAGGAAGAGCAGTGCAAGATCTGCCGTGACCCGCGCCGCGACCTGACCGTGCTGTGTGTCGTCGAGGAGTCCAAGGACGTCGTCGCCGTCGAGCGCACGCGGGAGTACCGGGGCCGCTACCACGTCCTCGGCGGGGCCATCAGCCCGATCGAGGGGATCGGGCCCGACGAGCTGCGCATCCGGGAGCTGATGACCCGGCTGGCCGACGGGACGGTCACC
Organism: uncultured Actinomycetota bacterium; assembly: GCA_963750495.1. GTDB lineage: Bacteria > Actinomycetota > Actinomycetes > Propionibacteriales > Nocardioidaceae > JANLYC01. The sequence goes on along the minus strand of CAVVQV010000006.1, from coordinate 261,898 downwards.
GAGGTGATCCTCGCCACCGACCCGAATCTCGAGGGCGAAGCCACGGCAACCTACCTGACCAGACTCCTCAAACCGATGGGGCTGCGAGTCACCAGACTTGCCAGCGGCCTGCCGGTCGGGGGAGATTTGGAGTATGCAGACGAGGTGACGCTGGGGCGCGCCTTCGAAGGGAGACGCACGGTCGATGACTGAGACACGCGATTCTTTGTCCAGCGAGCTGGAAGACCTGGCTCAGGGCATCGCCGACCAGACCGAGAGCTTCCTGCTCGCGCTGCGCGAAATCGCGCGCAGTGGCGACCCCGGAACTGCGGTGCCGCTGCTGCTGTTGGAGGTGTCGCAGCTGCTGCTCGCCGGTGCGCGGCTGGGTGTGCAGACCGACTTCGTCCCGAGCGAGCAGTTCGAGCCGGATGCCGGCCCGGATCCCGACCTCGACGTGATGCGCGAGCGGCTGGCGGTGCTGCTCGAAGGTGTCGACGACTTCACCGAGGTCTTCGACCCCTACATCGACCCGCCGGAGCTGGTGTCGTCCAAGCTGTCCGATGACTTGGCCGACATCGCGTCCAGCGTCGCCCACGGCCTCCAGCACTACCGGGCGGGGTCGCTGCAGGAAGCCCTGTGGTGGTGGCAGTTCTCCTACGTGTCGAGCTGGGGCGCCGAGGCCAGTGCGTCCCTGCGTGCGCTGCAGTCCGTGATCGCCCACGACCGGCTCGACGCCACCGAGGTCGGCGAGGTCGAGGCGGCCCGGGTGGCTGCCGCTGACGAGCTCTGACCGGTCGCCTCGCGGCCTTCGCGGATCCCAGGGGTCGAACCAGGCCGGTCCGGACCGGCCTGGTCGGTAGACTCGTCCCTCGGGCCGATCTTCGAAACAAGCCCTGAGCGGACAGCCGATGACCGGACGAGATGGTCCCCGACACGGACAAGGAGCCAGCAGCGTGGGCATCGTGGTGCAGAAGTACGGGGGTTCCTCCGTAGCTGACGCCAAGGGCATCAAGCGAGTCGCCCAGCGCATCGTGGCCACCCGCAAGGAGGGGTACGACGTCTGCGTGGTCGTCTCGGCCATGGGTGATACGACCGATGAGCTGCGCGACCTCGCCGAGCAGGTGTCGCCGCTGCCGCCGGGTCGCGAGCTCGACATGCTGCTGACCGCGGGCGAGCGCATCTCGATGGCACTGCTCGCGATGGCGATCGCCAACCTCGGACAGACCGCGCGTTCGTTCACCGGCAGCCAGGCTGGCGTCATCACCGACTCGGCGCACGGTCGCGCCAAGATCATCGACATCACCCCGGGGCGCATCGAGTCCGCGATCGCCGCCGGTGACATCGCGATCGTCGCCGGCTTCCAGGGCGTCTCCGTCGACACCAAAGACATCACCACGCTGGGCCGGGGCGCCTCCGACACGACGGCGGTAGCCCTGGCGGCCGCGCTGGGCGCGGAGGTGTGCGAGATCTACACCGACGTCGACGGCATCTTCACCGCCGACCCCCGTATCGTGCCCACCGCGCGCCGTATCCCCCGGATCTCGTCGGAGGAGATGCTGGAGATGTGTGCGTGCGGAGCCAAGGTGCTGCACCTGCGCTGCGTGGAGTACGCGCGGCGCTACAACGTACCCATCCACGTCCGCTCGTCCTTCACGCAGAAGCCGGGCACGTGGGTCATCGATGCAGGCAAGGTGGACCCCATGGAGCAAGCCATCATCTCCGGCATTGCGCACGACCCCAGCGAGGCCAAGATCACCGTGGTCGGAGTGCCGGACAAGGTCGGTGAGGCGGCCCACATCTTCGAGGCGCTCGCCGAGGCGGGCATCAACATCGACATGATCGTGCAGAACATCTCGGCCGCCGCCACCGCGCGCACCGACATCTCCTTCACGTTGCCGCGCGACGACGGTCAGGTGGCCATGACGGCGCTGGCGCGGCTCAAGGACGAGGTCGGCTACGAGCAGCTCCTGTACGACGACCGGATCGGCAAGGTGTCGCTCGTCGGCGCCGGGATGCGGAGCCACCCGGGCGTGACGGCCAAGTTCTTTGCGGCGCTGGCGTCCGCCGGGGTCAACATCGAGATGATCTCCACGTCCGAGATCCGCATCTCGGTCATCATCGACGAGGACCAGATCGACACTGCAGTCACGTCGGCGCACGCTGCCTTCGAGCTCGACAGTGCCGAGGTCGAGGCCGTGGTCTACGGCGGGACCGGCCGATGAGGGGTACCAGCAAGCCCAACCTCGCCGTTGTCGGTGCCACCGGTGCTGTCGGCACGGTCATGCTCGAGATCCTCTCGACGCGTCACGACGTGTGGGGAGACATCAAGCTCCTCGCGTCCGCGCGGTCGGCCGGCCGCGTGCTGCGCTGTCGCGGTCGCGACGTCGTCGTCGAAGAGCTCACCGAGGACGCCTTCGATGACGTCGACGTGGCGATGTTCGACGTTCCCGACGACGTGTCAGCGCACTGGGCACCGATTGCGGCCGCACGTGGGGCGGTCGCGGTCGACAACTCCGGCGCCTTCCGGATGGACGCCGACGTGCCGCTGGTCGTCCCCGAGGTCAACCCGGCCCAGGTCCGCAACCGGCCACGCGGCATCATCGCCAACCCCAACTGCACGACGCTGACGATGATGGACGCGCTCGGCGCGCTGCACTCCCGCTGGGGCCTGCGGGAGCTCGTGGTGGCGTCGTACCAGGCGGCGTCCGGCGCGGGGCAGCCAGGAGTCGACAGGCTTTACGACGAACTCGAGGTGATCGCCGGAGACCGCACGTTGGGCCAGACGATGGGCGACGTACGCCGGGTGGTCGCCAACAAGCTCGGTGAGGACTCGCCGTTCCCTGCCCCGTTGGCGATGAACGTGGTGCCGTTGGCGGGCTCGATCAAAGAGGGTGGCTGGTCGAGCGAAGAGCTCAAGGTCCGTAACGAGTCGCGCAAGATCCTCGACATCCCCGACCTCAAGGTGTCGGCCACCTGCGTGCGCGTGCCCGTGGTGACCACGCACTCGTTGGCGGTGCACGCCGTGTTCGAACGAGACGTCGACGTCCAAGAGGCGCGGCAGGTGTTGGTCGAGGCGCCCAGCGTCGTGCTGATCGACGACCCCGAGAACGGCGAGTTCCCGACGCCGGTCGACGTGGTCGGCTCCGACCCCACCTTCGTGGGGCGCCTCCGGCAGGCGCTCGACTTCCCGAACACGCTCGAGCTGTTCGTCTGCGGCGACAACCTGCGCAAGGGCGCGGCCCTCAACACGGCCCAGATCGCGGAACTCGTGGCCGCTGAGCTGATGACGGCGTCGACACCCCCGGAGTAGCCTGCGGGCAGTTGGTTGGCGCGACCAAGGGGGAGGTCATGACGAGGGCCATGGGGACGTCGGACCATGATGTGAGTGAACCGCTCGACACCGCGCTGGTCGTCAGCGAGTTCGCCCGATGGGTCGTTCGCGTGCTCGGCACGGGAGCCAGTGTGTTCGGCGGCGCACTGCTTGCGGCGGTTCTCGTCGCGCTCACCAGACAGGACGCCGATGCTGGCCTCCACCTGACGCCGGTGCTGCGGGTCCTTTTGGCGGTCGGCGGGTCCGCGTTCCTGGCCGGCGCCGTGGTGTTGGCGATGGCGTACCGCCCGCCCCGGCGTGTCCGGCTGCCGTGGTTGTGATCCCCGCTGCCTGAGAGAGCCGGCGCCGCAGACGGCTCAGTTGCCGGTGTCGGCAGGGGCGTAGTGAGGTAGGTCGTCCCCGTCGTCTGAGGCGTCACTGTCCGAATCGTGGCCTGCGTCGATCTCGGCAGCGCCGTCGTCGGTGTAGCTGCTCGGGTTGGCCGCCTCGAGGGCACGCGCCAGGTAGACCGAGACGACGAACGACACCGCCGCCATGCCCGGCAGCGCCACCACCATCCAGCCGTCGAACACGTGGTCGATCAGCAGCCCGAGGATGACCAGCAAGGGCAAGGTGACGCCGAAGAAGGCCGCGGCCCCGGCCTCATCGACGCCGAATGCCCGGAGCAGGGCGACGCCGATGACATAGCAGACCGCGATGATGACGAGCAGCAACGGCAGGCCGTAGCCGCCGCACGTGGGCCGGCCCCGCAGGGCGTCGCAGCCCTGCTCTCCGGACCAGACGAGACCTGTGCCGACAGCGCCGCAGAGCAGCCCCGTGATCGCGGCAGCGAGTGCAACGTGCACGCGATGCAGCACGTGCCTCGTCGGCAACCATCCGGCGAGACGGCGCCGGTCAGGGTGGTGCTCCGCCATGGTCCACCAGTGTGCCGTATGAGCCCCGAACGGGCATCTCGGACAGGCCCCGGTGTCCACGCTGAGCCACCTGGGACCGCGCGCCATGCAGGTCGGTCGCCAACGCCGACTCTTTGTGCGCGACGTCCACGAGGTCGCCGTTCCAGCAGCCGGATATCGCGCTCGTCCGTTGGCGGTGTTGGCTGGTTGGCTGGCTGGCTCAGGGAATGACCACGATCTGGCCGCGGACCTTGCCGGCGTCGAGCCGCCGGACCGCCTCGGGCACCTCTGCGAGGGAGTACGACCCTTCGATGGAGGGTTTCACGCCGCAAGTGGCGGCGAGCTTCGCGAGTCGATCCAGCCCGGAGTAGTGCTCCTTGTTCAGGATCGACGTCAAACGTTGCGAAACGATCGGTGACATGGCAGCGGCCTTCAGTTGGCGCCCCATGCCGGGGCTCCACTTGCGGCCGCTCTCACCGCCGACCAGGACGAGAGTCCCCTTCGGTCGAAGGATTCTGCGCAGACGCGACACCGCTGTCATGCCGCCGACGTCCACCACCGCGTCGTACGTGTGCGAGCCGTCAGCGAAGTCGTCTCGGGTGTAGTCGATGACGTGTAGAGCACCAAGTGCGGTGACGAGTTCAGCCTTGGAGCCGCTGGCTACGCCGGTGACCATCGCGCCCATCGCGACGGCGATTTGCACAGCGTAGGTTCCTACACCTCCCGACGCGCCGACGATGAGCAGTTTCGAGCCGTCCGTGACGCCGGCGGCATCCAACGCACGCAAGGCGGTCAGCCCGGAGATGGGCATGGCGGCTGCTTGTTCGAACGAGAGATTTTCGGGCTTGCGGGTGAGCTTGTCCTCGCGGGCGACGGCGTACTCGGCGAATGAGCCCTTGGCGATGCCGAAGACCTCATCACCGACTGTGAGTCGGGTGACTGCGTCACCGGTGGCGGTGACGATCCCGGCGACGTCCTGGCCAGGGACCGGCTGCTTCGGTTTGAGCAGTCCGAAGCCGACGAGACGCATGAGGTAGGGCTCTCCGGTCATGACATGGAGCACGCCGCGGGCGATTCCTGCTGCCTGCACTCTGACGAGGACTTCATGGTCGCCTGGCGTCGGCTCTTCGATGGCGCTGAGCCGCAGCACATCAGCCGATCCATACCTGTCCTGTGTGATCGCCTTCATGGTCTTGTCCTTACTTGGAAAGTGATGACGGGTCCGTCATCGAGCGTCTGGCTGGGGATGGCGTGGGGAGACGATCGGTGGGTGGGGGTCGTACTGGATGGCGCGGCGAACCTCGCGGGCACGGTCGACGCCCGCGAGTCGGGCGACCAGGTGCAGGGCCATGTCGATGCCGGCGCTGACACCGGCGCTGGTGATGACGTTCCCGTCGTCGACGTACCGGGCGTCCGGGTTCACATCGATGGACGGGTCGAGTTCGCGGAGTAGGTCGAGGGACTCCCAGTGCGTGGTCGCGGGCCGCCCAACGAGGAGGCCGGCTGCTGCATAGACGAGCGCCCCGGTGCACACGCTCGTCATCAGCGGGACGGTGGTGGCTTGTGTGCGGACCCAGGCCAGGTGTTGCGGGTTTCGCATCAGCCGTCGGGTGCCCTGGCCACCGGGGTGGATGAGCACGTCGAGGGGTGGCATCCCGCTCATCGAGTGGTGCGCTGACAGCGTCAGTCCTTTCGCGGCGAGCACAGCGGATCCGTCGCGGGACAGGCAGGAAATGGACCATCCGTCTTCGGGGTGGTGGAGGGTCCAGTAGGAGAGGACTTCCCACGGCCCGACGGCGTCGAGCTCCTCGACGTCGTCGAACAGCAAGAGGCCGATGTGGCGGGTCGAGGTTCGTGCCCTGCTCATGTCATGTGCCCTTCGTCGTGCGGGGTCGTCCTGCGCAGGTCCGCAGCCGGTTCTGGCCCGGTGGCCCGCAGTGGGGATGGATTCACTGTCGCTGGGTTTCCGAACGGTCGACCCGGTCAAACTGCCAGGATCGCTGGAGGCGGTCGCGCGGTAGGGTCACGACGTGTTGCATGGGCGAGACGTCGAGTTGACACGTCTGCTCACACTCATCAAGGATGCCCGCGGCGGAACGGCCGGCAGCATCGTCGTGCATGGGGAACCCGGCGTGGGTAAGTCGGCTCTCCTGGCGGAGGCCTTGTCAACGGTGAGCGACGTGCGGGTGCTTCGCACCCAGGGGTTGGAGTCGGAGTCCCCGCTGGCGTTCGCAGCCCTGCACCGATTGCTCCGACCGGTCCTCGATCTGGTCGAGCGGTTACCGGAACCCCAGGCGCGCGCGCTCGGGGTCGCGTTCGGCCACGAAGTGGGGACGGCCGAACCGTTCTTGGTGGCGGTCGCGACTCTGTCAATGCTCACCGAGGCAGCCGAGGAGCAGGCCCTGGTGTGTGTCATTGACGACGCACATTGGCTCGACTCCGCCTCAACCGATGCGCTGCTGTTCGCGACCAGACGCCTGGAGGCCGACCCGGTCGCGATGGTCTTCGCGGCGCGCGACACCGACGGCCGGACGTTCGCCCCCGATGGCGTGCCGTCCCTGCGGCTGGAGGGGCTGGACGCCGTGTCGGTGCGGGCGTTGCTTGCCGAAAACGCTCCGGTCGTGGTCGCGACCGAGGTAACCGATCGGCTGCTCGCCGAGACCGGTGGGAACCCGCTTGCGCTCGTGGAACTCCCGACCGGTCTCACGGACGCGCAGCTCGCTGGGGCTGCCCCGCTGCCCTCGCAACTCATGCTCACCGCCGGAGTCGAACGAGTCTTCCTCGAGCGGTCCCGTCGCCTCACTGCGGCTGCGCAGACGCTGATACTGGTCGCCGTGGCGGACGACACCGGCCAGCTTGCGACCATACAACGAGCCGCTGCCGCCCTCCGCGTCCCACCGGACGCGGTCGCGGAAGCAGAACGGTCCGGGCTGCTCGCTATCAGAGGTGACACCGTGACCGTCCGGCATCCGCTCGTCCGGTCCGCTGTCTACCAGGCCGCCACCGCGAACGAGCGGCGCGAAGTGCACGGTGCGCTGGCCGAGGTGCTGAACAGCCTCGAAGACTCCGACCGGGCCACTTGGCACCGCGCAGCAGCCGTCGACGGGCCCGACGAGAACCTGGTCGCCGCCCTCGCTCAGGTGGGCGCACGGGCCGAGCGACGCGGCGGCTACCGGGCCGCAGCAGACGCACTCGAACGAGCCGCAGACCTGAGCGCCGACCCGCTCACCAAAGCCGCTCTCCAGCTCGCCGCCGCGCGCAACGCGTGGGCCTCGGGCCAGACCGCCCGTTCCTCGCGGCTCTTGTCGTCGGCCCGCGGCCGCGCCGACGAGCCACTCCTGCTCGCGGACATCGACCGGCTCCGCGGCCGCATTGCGGTCAATGTCGGCTCTGCGGCGGACGCGCACCGGATCTTCACCCAGGCCGCTGAGCAGGTGGCGATGCACGAACCAGTCCGGGCGCTCGAGATGGCCGTGGCCGCTGCGGTCGCCCGCAGCCACGGCATCGACAGTGGGGCAAGGCTTCCTGCTGACACCATCAATGTGGACGCCTCGCCACACGACACGCCACGCACCAGGTGCCTCAAGCACCTCCTGGCAAGCACCCGGCACGACATCGCGGGAGACCGCGGCTCTGCATTCGACGAGCTACACGCCGCGCAAGAAACCGCCCTCGGGGCGGCCGACACACTCGCCGACCTCGACCTGCTCGGGAACCTTGCGAACGCTGCCCTGCACTTGGGCGACGACGACGCTCACCGCCACTTCTACGCTCTGATGCTGTCCACTGCTCGGGAGAACGGGGACGGCATGGCCGTGCTGTACGCCCTCCAGCGCCTCCCCTTCAGCCAGTACGTGGGCGGCCAGTGGGCTGCGCTTCGGAACTCCTCGGAGGAGGCAGTCACGCTCGGTCACAGCGTCGGACAGATCGCGGTGACGGCCGCCCCGCGGGCATGGCTGACGCTGCTCTCCGCCCTCGAGGGTCGCCCCGACTACGACGAACGCCTCTCGTCCCTTGAGGCACTCGTCGCCGCACACCCGCCGGTCGGCATCTTGGCCCGGCCGGTCGAAGACCTGACCCGGTGGGCCAAGGGCATCAGGTCGTTGCTCGCCGGGGACGCACACGGCGCCCTGCACCAGTTCCGCCAGTTGGCAGCGGCCTCGTCACCGATGCATCTGTCCGCCCTGACGCTGATGTCTGCTCAGGACCGTATCGATGCTGCCGTCCGCTCCGACGATCGCAGACAAGCCCTTGCCTGGGTTGAGGACTTGGACGCCTTCGCTGCCGGCACCAATCTTCCGTGGGCGCGTGCAGCAGCCCTCTTCGGGCGCGCCAGGTTCTCCGAGCACGATGACGTGAACGAGGGAAACCGGGTCATCCAGCTGTTCGAGACCTCCCTCATCCACCATGAAGCCGCCAATCGTCCCTACGACCGCGCTCGGGTTCAGCTTGCATTCGGCGAGTTCCTGCGTCGCCATCAACGGCGCGTGGACGCTCGAGTTCAACTCCGAGCAGCACTGGAGACCTTCGAGGACCTGCACTCCGGCCAGTTCGCCGAGCGGGCAAGCCAGGAGCTGCGCGCCTCCGGTGAGACGGCCCGTAAACGCGACCCGTCCACGGCGCTGAACCTGACCCCGATGGAGCTCAAGGTCGCCGAGCTCGTCAGCCAGGGCCTGTCGAACAAGGACGTCGCCGGCCAATGTTGGGTGTCCCCGCGCACAGTCGCATTCCATCTGCGCAACGTGTTCACCAAGACCGGTGTCACCTCCCGAGGCGAGCTCGCTCACCTCGACCTCTCCTGACCGGACGAGTGCCGCACATCCTGGCCATCTGACCGGGGTGAGTGGGCGCGTTCTCGGCCACGCTCGACAGCGGACCACCCACTGCGAGAGCGAGACCGCGATGAATGTCGACACCCACCACGCCACCATCCTCCGCAGCGACCGGTCGGCCGTCGGCACGGCTCCTCAGGGGCCGTTCGGCCGCATCGTCGTCGCGTCCCTGGGCGCCGGTCTTGCCACGGCGCTGACGCTGAGCCTGGTGGTTTTCGCCGGGCACACCGAGGCCACCATAACCGGCGCGATGCTGGCGGGCTTTGGGCTCGGGTGGGCCCTGATCGGCGTCCTGTCCCGCCGTTTCACCGACAGGCCGCAGGACTGGACCGTCGTTCCGGCCGTTGCCATGGGTGCGGCCGGCCTCGGACTGGTCGCGTTCACGCCCGGTAACGCCGCGATGACCGCGATGAGCTGGGTGTGGCCGGCGCCGATGTTGGCGCTGGCGGTCTACGTCTGGGTGCAGGTCCGGCGCGACCTCCCTGGTCGCGCTCGCTGGATGCTAGTCCCGGTCGTCGCCGGGCTATTCCTAGCGCCCGTCGCGGCCATGTACGAGAACGTCACCGTCGTCCGTGACCAGCACACGTACGCCGCGCCCGGCACCAGCCACGACGTCAACGGACACCGGCTCTACCTTGACTGCCGCGGTCAGGGCAGCCCAACGGTCGTGTTGCACAACGGACTCGGCGAAGTCGCCGCCTCGTGGGCCCGCATCGTTGCCCAGGTCGACACCTCCACCCGTGTCTGCGCGTACGACCGTGCCGGGCAGGGCTGGAGCCAGGAAACGAGCAGCGCTCAAGACGGTGTGACGGCCGCCAAAGACCTCCACAAGCTGCTCAGCATCGCCGGCGAACACAGCCCCTACGTGCTGGTCGGGCACTCCATCGGCGGTACCTACGCGCTGACCTACGCCTCCCGGTACCCACAGGAAGTAGCTGGCATGGTGCTCCTGGACAGTTCCAGCCCCGAGCAGTTCACTGCGATCCCCGGCTATGCCGGGCAGTACGCAGTCATCCACCGCGTCGAGGCGTTGACACCCACGCTCAACCGACTCGGACTCGGACGGATCATGACGGCAGTCGCCGGTTCACGCCTGCCGACGGCAGATGCCGACCAGGTGACAGCCCTGACCGCCAGCGCGCAGGGCGCTCGGAGCGCGAGCCGGGAGTGGCAGGTCCTGCGGACCCTCTTCAAGCAGGCGCAGGCGCTGACCACTTTCGGCAGTCGTCCGCTCGCGGTCGTGACTGCCTCGGAGAATGTGCAGAAGACGGATGGCTGGGCTGCAGCACAGAACCGCCTCGCCGCGCTGTCCACCCGGAGCATTCACCAGGTCGTCGACTCGACCCACATGGGCCTCCTGGAGGAGCAGCACGGTTCGGCCGCAGCCGTGGCCGCCATCGACCATGTCATCGCAGCGGTCCGCAGCCACTCCCCTCGGGGGACCCGATGACCGACCCACACTCCTCGGTCTCATCGGGGATCCCGACACGTCCCGCCATCAACACGACCACCTACGCCACTGCCACCATCGATGGAGTTCCCATGTCCGCCACCACACCCGTCCCGCACGCAGCGTCGACCGACACCCCGCAACACCACGTGAACCGCGACGACGAGACCACCTCGACGCAATCCTGGGCTCTCCTCGGAGTCGCCCTTGCCGGCCAGATCCTTGTCGTCCTCGACATCTCGGTGGTCAACACCGCCCTGCCCAGCATCGGCCGATCCCTGAGCCTCGGTGGGAGCCAGTTGCAATGGCTGGTCACGGTGTATCTGATGATGTCCGGCGGCGGCCTGCTGCTCGGGGGTCGCATCGCGGACCTGCTGTCGCGGCGTACCGTCTTCCTCACCGGGCTCGGCCTCTTCACGGTTGCCTCGCTGCTCAGCGGTTTCGCCGACACGGGTGGCCAGCTCATCACCACTCGGTCCATCCAGGGCCTCAGCGCTGCACTGCTCACGCCGTCCGCCTTGTCGCTGATCATGACGACGTACGCCGGTGCTCAGCGAAAGGCCGCCCTGGCCCTCTGGGGTGCGGTCGGCAGCCTAGGCGTCGTCGCCGGCGTCCTCTTCGGCGGTGCTATCACCACCTGGACCAGCTGGCAGTTCATCTTTTGGATCAACGGCCCGATCGGCGTGGTCGCCTTCATCGTCGGCCGCAGGATCATCGTGAAGAACACCCCGCCGCGGCCCACTCTCAGCAGGTTCGACCTGCCCGGTGCTACAGCCGTCATCGGTGGCCTCGCCAGCCTCATCTACGGCCTCGGCGCTACCGCCACCCACGGCTGGTGGAGCATCCAGACCGCGTCGGCGTTCGCCGCGTCGTTCCTGCTCCTGGTGACCTTCCTCAAGCTGGAGCAGCGCGCCGCCCAGCCACTGTTCCCGCCCCACATCTGGAAGCTGAACACCCTGGTCTCCGGCGCCACGGTCATGCTGGGCGTCACCGGCATCCTCGTCGGCACCGTCTTCCTGACTTCCATCTTCCTGCAGACGGTGCTCGGTTTCACCGCCCTGCGCACCGGGCTAGCTTTCGTGCCCTTCGCGCTCGCCATAACCGCCGGAACCGTGGTCGCCCGACACCTGCTCGCACACGTCTCACCGCGCTCCATCGCCACCGCCGGTCTCGTGATCACGGTCGTGGCGGCACTGCTGCTGTCAACCGCAGGCAGCGACGCGCGCTACACCAGCGACCTCCTTCCCGGCCTCTCAACCATCGGGCTTGGAGTCGGCATGGTCTTCGTGCCGGTGTCGGTGACGTCGATGGCCGGCATCCCCGCATCCCATGCCGGCGTCGCCTCAGGCTTCCTGATGACTGGGCACGAGATCGGGGCTGCTCTGGGGGTGGCGGTTCTGTCTGCGGTCGCCAGCACCGCCGGCAGCCTCACGAACGCCAGCGGTGCAGCCGAAGCCTTCTCCCGAGGGTTCATCGGCGCGGCGGCCATGGGTGCCCTTGTCGCAGTCTTCGCGTTCCTGCGGATGTCCACACGCGTAGCAGTCGGCGGTGGCGGCCACATGCACCTGCACTGACTCGGCGTGCGAACCGAGAGCGTCCGGCTGGATCAGGGGCCGGCTTCTCGTGTGCGCGAGGAAGCGCATGGGACGGCGCGACCCGGATCCTAGTTCTGCCGCCTACGAGGACACACAACTCCGGAAGGTGTCCCAGGAAGCAAGGCGATCCCGGCCATATCGCCGGCGCGATGATCCCGGGAATCGCGGCACGGTGAATGGCACGACAACCGACGACGATCAGGTAGGCCACCATGACCACCGGCACCGAAACACGCACTCGCATCACCGGCCATGAACCGCCAACAGACGGGGTAGCCGCGGACCCGCCCCCTCGCCTCGGGTGCCGTCGCCGCGCGCTGGCCCTCGGACTGCTCGTATCCGCCCAGTTCGTCGTGATGCTCGACACTTCGATCGTCAACGTGGCGCTGCCGTCCATGCAGGCCGATCTCGGGCTCAGCTCGACCGGCCTCACCTGGGTCGTCAACGCCTACGTCCTCGCGTTCGGCGGCCTGCTCTTGCTGTCTGGACGTGCCGCCGACCTGCTCGGTCGACGACGCATGTTCATGGCAGGTTCGACTCTTTTCACCGTCGGCACCCTGATGGCAGCAGGAGCCCACGCCGAAGGGCTGCTCGTGTTGGGACGCCTCATCCAGGGCGCTGGTGCTGCAGCCCTCAGCCCCGCCGCGATGTCGCTCCTCCTGCTGACCGTTTCTCGTCAGCAGCGAACCAGGGCCCTGAGCGCCTGGGGCGCAGCCTCGACTCTCGGAGGGGCGACCGGTGTCATGGTCGGTGGGCTGCTCACAGGTCCCTTTGGCTGGTCATCGATATTTCTCGTCACCGTTCCAGTCTCGGTCGCCACGGTTGTCCTGGCCCCGTACGTGCTCGTGGAGGCTCCCACCGGTACGCGAATCCGACTCGACGGACGCGGTGCTGCAACCAGTACGGGGGCGGTGATCGCGCTCGTCTATGGTGCCCTCGCCGTTGCTGACCGCGGTTGGAGCTCTCCGACCGTCCTTGCCAGCCTGTCCATGTCTGCCCTGCTCCTGGTGGCATTCGTCATCCTCCAGCGCCGCACCGCAGACCCGCTCGTGCCCCTCGAGCTCTTCCGTTCGCGGGCACTGTCCACCGGTGTGGCCCTTGCTCTCCTCGGCGGAGCCGTCAGAGCTTCCACGTTTGTGCTCATGGCCCTCTACCTTCAACAGGGCCTCGCCATGGCTCCTCAGCAGGCGGGATTGGCGATGGTCCCAACCCCGCTCCTGGGATTCTTGGTCTCGCTCGCCGTGCTGCCGCGGGTGATACGCGTTCTTGGGCCTGAACGCACTCTTGCCATCGGCCTCGTGGTGCTGGCATCCGGTCACCTCTGGCTTGCGTACGCACCTCGCGAAGCCGGGTACCTGACTGCGGTTCTTCCCGGGTTGCTTCTCGTCGCCACCGGCGTAGCACTCAGTTTCATGCCCACCACCATGGTCGTCGCGTCTGCGGTCCCCGAGACGCATGTGGGGCTCGCGTCCGGACTGGCGGGCTCGGCGACCCAGGTCGGCGCGGCACTCGGCACGGCCACGTTCACCGCGATCGGCGTCTCGGCCGGGGGATTGGGTACCGGTGTGCTCTCCCCCACTGGCTTCGCGGCGGCATTCACCGCCGCAGCTGTCGTAGCACTGGCGACCGCAGTCCTCGGGACCACGATCGCACGAGCGCGGTCCTGAGGGCTGCGCGGCGGCGCTTGCGCTCAGGTCGGGCTGACCGCCTCGTCTGCTACGAGATCGTCGGCCACCCGGGATGGCGTGTGTGCCCTGGTGCGCTGTGTTCGCGGTCGGTGTAGATGCCCGCGCCGATAACGCACTCGTCGGCTTCGATCAGCCCTCAGCGGGTCGCTGATGACAGGCGCTCGACCAGTTCGTACAACTGCCCATCCGGGGCGGTGAAGTGCACGTACCGCTCAGTCTCGTTTGTGGCAGCGGCGTCCGTGGAGACACCTGCGGCGACCAGATCGGCGACAGCGTCATCCAGGCTCGCGACGAGAAAGCCCAAGGATCGGGCACTGTCGCCCATGCCGCCTGGGGACGCAACGGCGAACGAACTACCGTCGGGAAGCTTGAACAGGTCCGCTTCGACACCCTCGACATGGTGGTGCGGAATGCCGAGGACGTCGCTGACGAACTCGGCCATGGCCGGGCGTTCCCTGGTTGAGGTTCCGGCGAAGCAGATACCTAGAATGCGCATACATTCGACCCTAGGGCCTCGGGCTACCGACGTGTCGCCTACTAGTTCCTTGGGAGCTGGTCGACCGACCTGCTCGGAGGGTTGAACCGCCGCCGACGGCCGCGGTAGGCGCGTGCACGGCCGCTCAGGCGGCGCTATCGCCCGCGGCGCACTCACGGCACGTGGTTTCCCAGGCCAGGTCCCGAATGGGCGCTGACCTGGGAAACCATTGTCGGGCTGACAGGATTTGAACCTGCGGCCTCGTCGTCCCGAACGACGCGCGCTACCAAACTGCGCCACAGCCCGAGGGCGGAGTCACTCTACCGGAGCACAAGCGCAAGGCTAAATCAGGTTCCCGTAGCACTCACCGAGCGGTCAGGGTCAGCAACGTGGCCTCGGGAAAACAACAGAAACGATACGGCGCGTACGGCGAGGTCCCCAGCCCAGCCGAGACATGCAGCCAGGCCCGACGGTCACCCGCCCGGTGGTCGTGCAGGCCCCTCGAGCGCCGCGGGTCGATGTCACAGTTGGTGACCAGGGCGCCGTACCCAGGAACGCGCAGCTGCCCGCCGTGGGTGTGCCCGGCCAGGATCAGGTCGTACCCGTCGGCGGTGAACGCGTCGAGCACGCGCAGGTACGGCGCGTGGCTCACTCCTAGTCGGAGGTCAGCGGTCGCGTCGGCGGGGCCGGCCACGGCCTCGAGGTCGTCGTACCCGAGGTGCGGATCGTCGACCCCGGCAAAGGCGATGCGTAGCCCGTTGACCTCCAGGGACGCGGTGGTGTTCGTCAGGTCGAGCCAGCCGCCGGCGCCGAGCTTGCTGCGCAGGTCGCGCCAGGGCAGCGGCGGGCCGTGGAACTTCTTCTTGCCGCCGTTGGGCAGGAAGTACCGCAGCGGGTTCTTCAGCACGGGGCCCCAGTAGTCGTTGGACCCGAAGACATACACACCGGGGATGTCCAGCAGGGCGCCCAGGGCCTGCACCACGGGGTCCACCGCTCCCGCGTGGCTGAGGTTGTCGCCGGTGTTGACGACGAGGTCGGGTTCGAGAGCCGCGAGGCTGCCCAGCCACTCCTGCTTGCGCAGCTGGCTCGGAGTCAGGTGGATGTCGGACAGGTGCAGCACACGGAGCGGGTCGGCACCGGTCGGCAGGCACGGGACCTCGGCCTCACGCAGCCGGAACGCCCGTACCTCGTAACCGGCGCTGTAGGCCAGCGTCCCGGCGCCGGCCAGGGCGAGCCCGGCCGTCACCTTCACCACGGAGTTCACCGGGCCAGGGTTTCACATGGTCTGTACGGATGAGGCCATAGGCTTCTCACATGTCTGCGATGAAGGACCGTCTACGCTCCGAGCTCACCGCCTCGATGAAGGCCCGCGACGAGCTGCGCTCCTCGACGCTGCGGATGGTGCTCACCGCCGTCACCAATGCTGAGGTGGCGGGCAAGCAGGCGCGCGAGCTGACCGACGACGATGTCACCGGCGTGCTGGCCACGGAGGCCAAGAAGCGACGTGAGGCGTCGGCCGCCTTCGACGAGGCCGGCCGGTCCGAGCTGGCTGCCAAGGAACGCGCCGAGGCCGCCATCCTCGCGGAGTTCCTGCCGGAGCCGATGAGCGACGCCGAGATTGCCGATCTGGTGACGAGCACGATCGCCGAGCTCGGCGTCGGTTCCGACGGCATGCGCGCGATGGGCCGCGTCATGGGGGCCATCACTCCGCAGGTCAAGGGCCGTGCCGACGGTGGTGCGGTCTCGGCCGAGGTGCGCCGCCAGCTCGGCTAGCTCAGGGAACGGCTATCCGCCGCCGTGGCCGCCGCCGTGGCCGCCACCGCCGCCTCCACGACCGTGACCACCGCCGTTGCCACCACCCGTGGGTTTCGTGTCAGTCGGCTTGGTCGGCGTCGTCTCGGGTGGCTTGGTCGGCTTGGTCGGCTTGGTCGGCTCGGGGGTCACGCCGTTCGACACGTAGATGCTGACGGTCTCCCCGGTCGTGCCCTCGTACGACGGTGACGTGTAGGCAACGGTGCCCTGCGGCGCCGAGGAGTTCACGCTGTACGAGACGATCTGCGGGTTGAACCCGAGCTTGCTCAACGCCGCCGCAGCCGACTCCGGGCTCTGGCCGTAGTACGACGGGATCGGGACTGTCTGGCCATTGACGACCGAGGGGTCGGGCGACATGAACTCCTTGTCAGGGAGCCACTGCTGGATCGCCTGCATCGCCTCACCCCACATGGGGCCTGCGGTCGTCGAGCCATGGACGCTGCCTACGTTGACTCCGCCGATCGTGGTGTAGTCGATGTCGAGCGGGTCGCCGTTGGGCTTGACGCCGGCGATCATCGCGGCAGTCGACAAGGTGGGCGTGTAGCCGACGAACCACACCGACTTCGCCGGTGCCACCGTCCCGGTCTTGCCCGCGGACGGCTGGTCGAGGGCGATGTTGGCGCCGAAGCCACCCGGCTCCATGACGCCCTTGAGAATGTCGTTGATCGCATCGGCGTAGGCCGGTTTGAGTACCCGGTTGCACTGCGGTCCCGGCGTGGGGATGACGTTGCCCCTGCGATCGCGGATCTCGAGGATGGGAGTCGAGGCGCAGTGCACACCGCGGTTGGCGGCGGTCGCGTAGGCCTCGGCCATCTCGAGCGGGCTCACGTTGGCGATGCCGAGGGTGAAGGACGGCACCCGCTCGTGGACCGGGTCGTCGAGCTCGACGCCCATCTCCTGGGCGAGCTTGTAGGGACCGCACAGGCCCGTCATCTTCTCGAGCTGGACGAAGAACGTGTTGACCGACAGCTGCGTGCCGGAGTACATGTCCATGTTGCCGCTGTCGGTGGAGTTGTGGAACGTGAAGACCTCGGTCGACGGGTAGTTGCCGCCGCAGGTCGGATAGGTGCCGAGGTCGACCGGATATGCCGCCGGGGAGTAGATCGACTTGTTGAGCGGGATGCCGTCCTTGATCGCCTGCGCGAGCACGAACAGCTTGAACGTCGAGCCGGCCTGGAAGCCGGGCGCGTCACCGTACTTGGTGGGCACGGTGAAGTTGAGGTAGGTCTCGCCCTTGCGGTGGTCGTTGCCCATCGGCTTGGACTGGGCCAGCGCACGCACGTAACCCGTGCCGGGCTCGACCTCGGCGATCGCGCCGACGGCATTGTCACGTGCGTAGACGTGCGAGTGGACCGACTTGGACGCCGCCACCTGGAACCGCCGGTCGAGCGTGCTCTGGATCGTGAGACCGCCGGCGTAGATGGCGTGCTTGCGCTGCTCTGTGGTCTTGCCCAGCGCCGGGTTCTCGAGCAGGTACTTCAACAGGTAGGCGCAGAAGAACGGGGCATCCGCGTTGACGCAGCCGTTGGCTGTGTAGGACGGGTGGAGGCCAAGCTTGGTCTTCATCGCGTGGTGGGCACGCTGCGTGGTGATGATGTGCAGGTCGAGCATCTTGCCGATGACGGTGTCGCGCCGACCGCGGGCCAGGTCGGGGTTGTTGGTCGGGTCGTACTCCGACGGGTTCTTGACGATGCCGGCCAGCATCGCGGCCTGACGAAGATTGAGCTTCTTCGCCGTCGTCGAGAAGTAGTGGTGCGCGGCCGCCTCGATGCCGTAGGCGCCGTCGCCGAAGTACGCGGTGTTGAGGTAGTGCTCGAGGATCTGCGGCTTGGTCAGGTGGGACTCGACCCAGACGGCGTACCGGAGCTCGTCGAACTTGCGTGCGTAGCTCTTGGCCGTCGCAGCCGCCTTCGCCTCTTCAGAGGTGGCGTTCTCCTGCAACGTGAGCTTGACGAGCTGCTGGGTGATGGAGGAACCACCCTGGATCGTCTTGTCACTGGCCTGGTTGATGAACAGGGCGCGCAAGGTGCCGCGCACGTCGAGGGCGCCGTGCTCGTAGAACCGAGCGTCCTCGATGGCGACGATCGCTTGCTGCATGACGGTCGAGATCTTGCCGAGCCGGACGTACTTGCGGTTCTCGTCGTAGAAGGCCGCGATCTGGGTGCCGTCAGCGGCGAGCACGCGGGTGCGCTCGTTGAGTGGCTTGAACTCCAGCTTCTTGGGGAAGTGCTTCACGGACTCGGCGCTGTTCTCGGCACCTTTGCTGATCAGGCCGACCCAGGGGAGGGCGAGGCCCGCCATCAGCACTCCGGAAAGGACGCTGATGCCGATGATGACGACGATCTGATGGATCAAACCGCCCTCATGACGGGCAGGACGCACAAGCCGAGGCATGCGCTCCAGAGTACGGGAGACCCTGGGAGAAGTCGCAATCTGACTTTGCGACCGACTCCGACCACATATGACTAGTTGGTCATAGTCCGAATGGACTACACGGTTTGAGCAGTTCGGACCCTCCCGCGGCGGTCGAATGGTCCGTAACGTTCTCTCCACCTGAGAACCACTGTTTGCACTGGTTCCTCTGGGACTCAGCAGGCTCATTCTTCTCTCGGTAGGGGCTGGACATGACTTGGAACGAGCAGTGGGCAGACGTGGCGTCCTGCAAGGGCGCCCGCCCGGACGAGCTCTTCGTCCGTGGAGCAGCACAGAATCGCGCCAAGCAGGTGTGTGGCCAGTGTCCGGTACGTACGGAATGTCTGGCTGAAGCCCTGGACAACAACATCGAGTGGGGCGTCTGGGGTGGCATGACCGAGCGCGAGCGCCGGGCCTTGCTGCGCCGCCGTCCCAACGTCACGTCGTGGCGGGGCCTCCTCGAGGCAGCCCGCGAGCAGCACTTGGCCGTGTCAACGGCCAGAGGAGCCAGCGCAGCCGGCTGATCGGCGAGCGCTCCGGGAACGAACCGGATGAGGCGGCTTCGGAGGGGTAAGCCGTCTCAGCCGGTTCGTTTTGTGTTTTCCGGCAGTTGGACGGCGGGGCTAGCCAGCCAGCAGCTCGCCCACCCGGCGCAAGGAAGCCAGGTCGTGCACGTCCGTCGACAGCGCTGCCACCGACGCCGTCGCCACGGCCGGATGGGCCGCCGCGAACCTCCGACGAAGTGATCGTTCCCGGGTCACACGTGTGGAACGCTCGGCATGCAGCTTGAGCAGTGCGGCCGTGAGCTTCGACTCCTGCTCGAGCCGTTCGGCACCCGCCCACGCAGCCTGCGCCGAGATGGAGGACGGACCCGGCATCGTGACCCGGTTGAGCACCAGCCCCGCCAGCGGCATCCGTTCCTCACGGAGTCGCTCGACGAAGAAGGCCGCCTCGCGCAGCGCGTCAGGATCCGGCGACGCGACGACGACGAACGCCGTCTGCGGATCCTTGAGGATCTGGTACGTCTTGTCAGCGCGGGTCCGGAAACCACCGAAGAGGGTGTCGAGCGCAGCCACGAAGGTCTGGACGTCGCGCAGCATCTGGCCCCCGAGGATCTTCGAGATCGCACCCGTGACGAGGGACATCCCGGTGGACAACAGCCGGGCCGGTCCACGAGCGGGCGCCACCAGGAGCTTGATCAGGCGGCCGTCGAGGAACGACGAGAGCCGCTCGGGCGCGTCGAGGAAATCCAGCGCTGACCTCGACGGCGGGGTGTCGACGACGATGAGGTCCCATCGGCCGCTGCTCCCAGCCTCGGCGTGCAGCTGACCGAGCTTCTCCATGGCCATGTACTCCTGGGTGCCGGCGAACGAGCTGCTCAACGCCTGGTAGAAGGGGTTCGCCAGGATCTGCTCGGCCTTCTCCCGGGTGGCGTGCGACTCGACCACCTCGTCGAAGGTGCGCTTCATGTCGAGCATCATCGCGTCGAGGCTGCCGCCACCTGAGGTGTCGACGCCGGCCACGGCCCGCGGTGTGTTGTCGAGCTCGCTCAGGCCCATCGACTGCGCGAGCCGGCGCGCCGGGTCGATGGTCAACACGACGGCCTTGCGGCCGGATTCGGCCGCGCGCAGCGCGAGCGAGGCTGCGGTGGTGGTCTTGCCGACTCCACCCGACCCGCAGCACACGATGATCTTCACACTGCGGTCGGAGATGAGGTCGCCGACGTCGAGCCTTCGGCCGTTGGTGCGGGGGCTCATGCGAGCACCCCGGCCGCGCGCAGCGTCCCGGCGAAGTCGTACAGCGTGCCGACATCGACGCCCTCGGGGGAGTACGGCAGCGTCGCCATGGGCCGCTGCGCGGCTTCGAGCCGCTTGCGCTGGGCGCGTTCGAGCATGACCCGCTCTCCGTGGTCCCGGGCTTCGGCGAGGAGACCGGACACGGCACCGTCGTCCGGCGCGATGCCCACTTCCTTGAGCGCAGCTTCGATCTCGGCTGCGTCGAGCTTGCCGCCGATGGCTGCTTTGAGATCGCGCGCAGCCAGGCCCGCGTCCCGGACGAGGTTGACCACGATCGCGCCCACATGGAGTCCGATCGCCCGGAGCTCCTCGATTCCATCGAGCGTCTCCTGGACCGGCATCTCCTCCAGGGTCGTGACCACGTGCACACAGGTCTGCTCGGACTTGAGCAACCGCATGATCGACGTGGCCTGGTTGCGGATGGGACCCACCTTGGCGATGCCGGCCACCTCGGTGTTGACGTTGAGGAAGCGAGGGATGCGACCGGTCGGCGGGGCGTCGAGCACGACGGCGTCGTACGAAGGCTGGGCGTTCTTCACCCCCCGCATCGAACGGCCGGGCTGTCCGCGCCGGGTCGCCTCATAGACCTTGCCGGTGAGGAGCACGTCCCGGACACCGGGAGCGACCGTGGTGGCGAAGTCGATGACGCCGAAGCGGTCGAGCGCCTTACCGGCCCGCCCCAGGTGATAGAACATGTCGAGGTACTCGAGCAGGGCGGCCTCGGTGTCGATGGCCAGTGCGTAGACCTCCCCGCCACCGTCACCGATCGCGATACGCCGTTCCGCGTACGGCAGCGGCGCCACGTCGAACAAGGACGCGATGCCCTGGCGGCCCTCCACCTCACAGAGCAGCACCTTGCGCCCCTCGGCCGCCAGCGCCAGGGCGAACGCACTCGCCACCGTGGTCTTTCCGGTGCCGCCCTTACCGGTGATGATGTGCAGGCGGATGTCGGAGGAGGCGGCGGCTTCGGTCACCGTTCGAGGGTAGCCGGGCCGCCGGGCCGGTGGCCGGCCGCGCCTCTCGCGTGGTGCACGAGGCCTGTGCACGGCCGGCTCGTGGCTTCATGCGTCGGCGCTGAGACGAACAACGCATGCAGTAGGTTGCCAGGACCGAGGCGTCAACTACGCCGGAGAGAGGACGTGCACGTGGACAAGGTCGTGGCAAGTGCAACCGAGGCCGTCGCCGACGTCGTCGATGGGTCTTCGCTGGCCGTGGGTGGATTCGGTTTGTGCGGCATCCCCAGTGTGCTGATCAGAGCGCTGCTGGACGCCGGGGTCCGCGACCTCGAGGCGGTCTCCAACAACTGTGGCGTCGACGACTGGGGTCTTGGCCTGTTGCTCCGGGAGAAGCGGATCCGGCGGATGGTGTCGTCGTACGTCGGTGAGAACAAGGAGTTCGAGCGGCAGTACCTGCATGGTGAGCTCGAGGTCGAGCTGACTCCGCAGGGCACGCTGGCGGAGCGGCTGCGGGCCGGCGGTGCCGGGATCCCGGCGTTCTTCACGGCGACCGGGGTCGGGTCCCAGGTCGCCGACGGAGGCCTGCCGTGGCGGTATGACGACGCCGGAAACGTCGTGACGGCGAGCCCGGCCAAGGAGACCCGCTCGTTCGACACGGCCGAAGGCCCCCGCGACTTCGTCCTCGAGCGGGCGATCATCACCGACTTCGGGCTCATCCGCGCCTGGCGCGGGGACCGGCACGGCAACCTCGTGTTCCGTGACTCGGCACGCAACTTCAACCCGCTGTGCGCCATGGCCGGTCGGGTCACCATCGCCGAGGTCGAGGAGCTCGTCGAGCCCGGTGACCTCGCACCCAACGACGTGCACCTGCCCGGTGTCTACGTGCAGCGCGTGGTGGCGCTCACGGCGGAGCAGGCGGCGGAGAAACGGATCGAGAAGCGCACGGTGCGCGCACGGGAGGAGCAGGGCTGATGGCGTGGACGCGTGAGCAGATGGCAGCGCGGGCGGCGACCGAGCTCGAGGACGGCGCCTACGTCAACCTCGGCATCGGCCTGCCGACCCTGGTCCCCAACTACGTGCCCGACGACATCGAGATCGTGCTGCAGTCCGAGAACGGCATCCTCGGCGTCGGTGCCTACCCGTATGACGGTGAGGAGGATCCTGACCTGATCAATGCGGGGAAGGAGACCGTCACGCTGCGACCGGGGGCGGCGTTCTTCGACTCGGCCACCTCGTTCGGGATGATCCGGGGTGGCAAGATCGACGCCGCGATCCTCGGCGCGATGCAGGTGTCCGTGACGGGCGACATCGCCAACTGGATGATCCCCGGCAAGATGGTCAAGGGCATGGGTGGAGCCATGGACCTCGTGCACGGGGCGAAGCGCGTCATCGTCCTCATGGAGCACGTCGCGCGCGACGGGTCCTACAAGATCGTCAACGAGTGCTCCTTGCCGTACACCGGTCTCCGGGTGGTCCAGCGGATCATCACCGACCTGTGCGTCCTCGACGTCACCGACGAGGGCCTGAAGCTGGTCGAGCTGGCCCCCGACGTCACTGCCGATGAGGTGCGCGAGAAGACCGAACCATCGATCCTGTAACGCCGGACTCTTTCGTGGCGTCTACTAGGTAGTCACGAGAGAGGGGAACCGATGAGCGGCACGCTGGGCCGTAGCGACGGGGCGCATGCCGCGTTCACCGAGTTCGCGACCGTGTTGACACCACGGCTGTTCCGCACCGCCCTGCTCATGTGCGGTGACTGGCACCTGGCCGAAGACCTCGTCCAGACCACTCTAGGCAAGCTGTTCGTGGCCTGGAAGAAGGTCGAGCGCGCCGACTCCCGCGAGGCCTACGCACGAGGCGTGCTCACGAAGACGTTCCTCTCGCACCGCCGGGTACGCCGCAACAGCGAGCTGCCCAGCATCGACCTGGGCGTGGATGTTTCGGCGCCCGGCGTACCCGATCGCCTCGAGCTCTTCGAGGCCCTGCGGACCCTCGACCCGACGGACCGGGCGGTCGTCGTCCTTCGGTACTGGGAGGAACGCACTGTCGCCGAGACCGCCGCCGAAGTGGGCCTCAGCGAAGGGGCAGTCCGCACCCGGGCGTCACGGGCACTCGGCCGCCTGCGCATCGAGCTGTCCGGAGAGGCGGCGTCGACATCATGACCAGCACGGAGCACGGCCCGGGAGGGAACGAACCCATGGAACTCGACGAGACAATGCTGCACCAGCGCTTCGACGTCGCGGTCGGTGACGTGCGCCCGGACGTCGTGGCCATCGTCGGTGCCGGTGAACAGCACGGACACGTGCTGCGCCGTCGCCGGCGCTGGCAGGCCGGGGGGAGCGCGCTGGCGGTGCTGGCCCTGGTCGCCGGTGGTGCGTATGTCAGCGGGGCCGATGTCTTCGACCAGCGCTCTGCCCAACCCACCGACACCTCACCGACCACGAGCCAGCAGCTGGTCGACGCCACCCCGCGCGGAGCGGCAGCAGCACTCCTCGACCTCGCCGACCTGGGCACCCCGACCGACGTCGGCGGCGAACGGCAGCAAGGCCCGGACGGCTCTCCGGACGAGACGCTCCAGGTCGGCGCGGCCTATCGCGTCGACGGCCAGCGTCTCTCTGTCGAGGTCATCGCCACCCGCCCGGTCACCCAGTGGAAGCAGGCCGGCACCTGTGCGAACGCGCAGACGGGCGGTGGGCAGGACGCCGTCTGGTGTGACGACTCACCCTTGCCCGACGGGACGCCCGCCCTGCGAATTCTCATGAGCGCGGCCGATTCCTCGTCATCCGACTCGACCGCGACGCCCGACTCGACCGGTGCGAGCGGGACGACCTATCTCGCCATCGTGGCGGTCAAGCGGGACGGGCAGCTCGTCGCCGTCATCGAGACGCTGCCGTCCGATGTCGGCCAGCCGGCCTACACCCAGAACAACCTGCCGGTGTCGATCGAGTCGCTCACCGCACTCGCCACCGACCCGCGGATCGGGTTCTCCACGACCCAGGACTACAACACGGCGGGTGAGCAGCTCGCGGACTTCCAGAGCAGCTTCTTCAGCTCGTCCTCCGGCTCCGGCTCGAGCAGTGTCACGTCGTCGGCTGAGGAACCAGCTCCTTCTGAAGGGGCAGCGACGAACTCCGGGGGCGGGTCGGCCGGCGAGCAGCCGGACATACCAACGGTGACGGTGACGGAGCAGAGGAGCACGTCCAGCAGCGGGTCGGACAGCGGCTCGGCTGGTGCACCCGGCTCGACGCCCTGAACTTTCAGCCTCGAAGGTGGGGCAGGACCACGGCAGCGAACACCGCTGCGAGCGGATCGACCAGCGCGTAGTGCTCGACGTCAGGTACCTCGACGTAGGTGACCGAGTCGGCCGTCGACAGCGCGTGGGCGACCGCGCGGTTGGCCTCGACGGGTACGTCCTCGTCCAGTGCTCCCTGGATGATCGTGACGGGGACGTCGCCGGGAAGCAGCCGCATCGGGTCAGCCTGGGCGTAGGCGGCCGGGCGCTCGTCGGGACCGCCTCCGAGGAAGTCGCTGACCGCGCCGTTGCCCATCCTCGTCCGCGCCGCGGCCACGAGGTCGGTCACCGGGGCCAGCGCGACGATCTGCTGGACCCGCGCCGGCCCGGCCCGCAGCCCACCCCACAGGGCGAGGTGTCCGCCCGCGGAGTGTCCGGTGACCGTGAACGGTTCTTCCGGGTCGATGACTCCGGGTGCCACCGCTTCGACGAGATCGGCCACGATGTCGAGGACCCGGCTGACGTCGTAGGAGGCGTCGGGCCAGGCGCCGGGTCCGCGCCGGTACTCCGGGATGGCGACGACGAAGCCACGGTCGACCAACCCGGCGGCAAAGGGGCGCAGCTGCGTGCGGTCCCACTTCTCTCGCCAGAACCCACCGTGCAGCGCGACCACCAACCGGCATGGTCTGGCAGCGAGTCCGGTAAACCCGGTGAGCTGGTCCGTCTCGGCCGCAACCGAAGGGTGGTGCAGCGCCGTGCCTCGTGATGCGACGTCCGCGGCCCCCGGTTTCCCCCCGACGGTCACTGGGCCTGCGGAAATCTCGGTAGCGACGCTGCGCGCCCCGTGTCCGAACGTGGGCGGCAGGAAGAGGTCGATCACCCCGCAGGAGTGGTCGGCGTACCGGACGACCGCATCCGGCGGCCCGGCCGGCCGGCTCAACACCTCCGAAGGGTCACTTCCCACCCGCGAACCTTACTGCCGCTGACCCACGTGCCCGGCTGGCCCTCCGCGTTTGCCTAGTTCACAAGCCAGGTGGCTTGTGAACTAGGCAAACGTGCCTGGGGGACAGAGGATCTGCCACGGTCACTCACCGGCGGCCGACTCGTTGTCCCCTGCGCACCGTTAGAGTCGCGGCATGACGAAGTGGGAGTACATCACCGTGCCCGTTCTCGTGCACGCGACGAAGCAGATCCTCGACAACATGGGGGAGGACGGCTGGGAGCTGGTGCAGATCATCCCCGGTCTGAACCCCGAGAGCCTGGTCGCCTACTTCAAGCGGCCCAAGGAGTCCTGACATGGCGACCCCCGAAGACCGCCTGCGCGACCTCGGTATGGAGGTCCCTGACGTGGCCGCCCCGGTGGCCACCTACGTGCCGGGCGTGCGCACCGGCAACCACATCTACACCTCCGGCCAGCTCCCGTGGCGGGACGGCAAGCTCGTCGCCACCGGCAAGGTCGGCGCCGACGCCAGCGTCGAGGACGCCACCGAGTGCGCGAAGCAGTGCGCGCTCAACGCGATCGCTGTCGTGAAGTCGATGGTCGGCGACCTCTCGCGGGTGGTGAGCGTCGTCAAGCTCGTGGTGTTCGTCGCGAGCACCCCTGACTTCACCGGACAGCCAGGTGTCGCCAACGGTGCCAGCGAGCTGATCGGTGCTGCCTTCGGCGACGCCGGTCAGCACGCCCGGTCGGCCGTCGGTGTCGCGGCGCTGCCACTGGACACGCCGGTCGAGGTCGAGATGGTCGTCGAGGTCTCCTGACCGTGGACCCGACGCGGCGGCTCCCTCCGGAGCTGGTCGTGCACGCCCGGTCGTTCTTGGCCGAGCGACGTACGCCGGTCACGCCCAAGGGTGCCTCCACCGTCGTCCTGCTGCGCGACAGCACGTCGGGGCCCGAGGTCTACCTGCTGCGCCGGCACCTCGCGATGGCGTTCGCCGCCGGCATGTACGCGTTCCCGGGTGGCACCGTCGACCCGCGTGACTCCGACACGTCCGTCGCGTGGGTAGGTCCGTCAGCCGCCGCATGGAGCGACGTACTCCGCTGCGACGAGCCGGAGGCGCGGGCCCTGGTCTGTGCTGCGATGCGCGAGACGTTCGAGGAGTCGGGGGTGCTGCTGGCCGGTGACTCACCGGACACGCTGGTCTCCGACACGACCGGAGCCGACTGGGAACGCGACCGGGCGGCGCTGGTCGACCGAAGCCTCGGTTTCGCCGAGTTCCTCGACCGTCGAGGGCTGGTCCTGCGTACCGACCTGCTGAGCGCGTGGGCGCACTGGATCACCCCGGAGTTCGAACCACGCCGCTACGACACCCGGTTCTTCCTCGCCGCGATGCCGGCCGGGCAGCGAACGCGAGACGTGTCCGGCGAGGCCGACCACGTCACCTGGCTGGCCCCCAGCGATGCGCTCGCCGGCGTCGACTCCGGCACCATGGCCATGCTTCCGCCGACGTACGTGACCGTGCAGGAGATGGCGGCGTTCGACTCGACCGTGGCCGCCTTGGCGGCGGCACGCGACCGACGGATCACCACCGTCACTCCCGGAGTCGAGCTCGTCGGTGACGAGGGGTTCCTCACCGTCGATCCGTCGGTGCTCCCGTGAGCCAGGGGTGGTCGGGTGGCAGCTTCGGGACGCGGGCCACGTGCGTCCTCGCACCGAACGCCTCACCGATGACGCTGGACGGGACCAACACCTGGGTCCTGCGTGAGCCTGGCGGCCAACGCAGCATCGTCATCGACCCCGGCCCGCTGCATGCAGGGCACCTGGCACGGGTGGCCGACGTCGCCGGCCCCGTCGGGCTGGTGCTGCTGACCCACGGACACCTCGACCACAGCGAGGGCGCGAAGGAGTTCGCGTCCACCGTTGGTTGCGAGGTCCTGGCGCTCGACCCGACCTACGTGTATGGCGGCCATGGTCTGCGCGACGGCAACGTGGTCTCGGTCGACGGGCTCGAGGTCCACGTCGTGGCGACGCCCGGCCACAGCGCCGACTCGCTCAGCTTCGTCATCCCGGCCGAGCACGCCGTCCTCACGGGCGATACGGTGCTCGGTCGCGGCACCACGGTGGTGGCACACCCCGACGGCGCACTCGGGGCCTACCTCGGCTCGTTGCGACGGCTGCGCGACCTCGCCGAGGAACGTGAGGTGTCCGCCGTATGGCCGGGGCACGGCCCGGTCCTCGACGACGCCGCGGAGATCCTGGACCACTACCTGGCGCACCGAGCCGAGCGCCTCGAGCAGGTGCGCGAGGCCGTGGCGGCCGGCGCGAAGGAACCGATGGACGTCGTGCGCAGCGTCTACGCCGACGTCGACGTCCGGTTGTGGCCTGCAGCAGAGATGTCGGTGCGCGCGCAGCTCGACTACCTCCGCGCCGAGACCAGCTGAGTCGGCTCCCCGCGGAGGCAGTGCTTCGGGTCACAACTTCATGGTCTTCTCCGACCTGGTCGATGAGGAGCATTACGACCTCGTGATCGGCGACGAGGCGTGGGAGATCGACTACTTCCTGCACGAGAACCCGGAGCTGAAGCGGTCACCGTACGCCTGGGTGACCGACTTCGTCGGGTGGCTGCCGATGCCCGACGGAGGCGCGGCCGAGGCCTCTCTGACGGCGGACTACAACGCGGAGATGATCGAGCAGCCGGCGCGGTTCCGTCGGCTGCGGGACCGGTCCATCTTCGTCGGCAACCCCGACGACATCGTCGACGACGCCTTCGGGCCGGGGCTGCCGGGCATCCGGGAGTGGACGACGCAGAACTTCGACTTCGCCGGCTACGTCACGGGTTTCGGCCCAGCGGCTCTCGGTGCGCAGTCGGACATCCGGGGCGGCTGGGCTACCCACAGGGCGGCCGACTGTGCGTGGTCGCGGTCGGTGGGTCCGGAGTCGGGCGGGCCCTGCTGGAGCGGGTGGTGGACGCGGTTCCGCTGGCGCGCTGGCTGGTTCCGGACCAGCGCTTCCTGGTCGTGAGCGGGCCGCGGATCGATCCCGGGTCCCTTCCCCGACGGCGCGGTCTGAAAGTGACGGGCTACCTGTCGGATCTGTACGAGCACCTGGCTGCCTGCGACCTGGCGATCGTGCAGGGCGGCCTGACCACCTGCATGGAGCTGACCGCGAACCGGCGGCCGTTCATCTACGTGCCCCTCGATCACCACTTCGAGCAGAACTTCCATGTCGCGCGACGGCTCGACCAGTACGGGGCGGGCACGTGCATGAGCTATCGCGAGGTATCCGACCCCGATCTGCTGGCGACAGCCATCGCGAAGGAGATCGACGGGGAGGTCCGCTACCGCCCGGTCGAGACCGATGGCGCTGCCCGCGCGGCAAGGTTGTCGGCCGAACTGCTCTGACGTCGGTGGCGTCCGGTGACGGCGTCCCCGTCGGGGCGCTGCTGGCGAAGGCGACCTGATGGGGGCTGACGGCGATCGCGCTCAGACGTCGTACGACGATCCCGTGCGCAGGTCGACGACCTCGGTGCCGTCAGGACCGAAGCGTTGGACATGCATGAGGTAGCTCGCCAGCCCGTCGTCGCTGAGCAGACCGGTGTGGATCGGGATGGCGACCCGAGGTGACACCTCACGAAGGAACTGCAGGGTCTCGCTCATCCGACACCACGGCGCGTTGAGGGGTAGCGCGAGCACGTCGATGTCGCCCGGAGTCTCGGTGTAGCTGTCGCCGGGGTGGAACACGGTCTGGCCCTCGGCCGTGAGCAGGTAGCCGACGTTGCCGAGGATCGGTACCTGGTCATGGTTGGGAGCATGCAGGCCGCCGACCGCGCGGATCGCGATGTCGCCGACCTGGGCGGTGTCGCCGGGGTGCATCGCGGTGGTCGTCGTGGAGTCGTCACTGTCAGCCGCTGTCTCCGGCTCGGCCAGCAGTTGTATGGCGGGGTTGGCGGCCAACAGCTCTGGAAGTCGCTCGAGGTCGAGATGGTCCGCATGTTGGTGGGTCACCAGGATGGCGTCCAGCGGTGCTTTCACGTCCGTGAAGTGGGAGAAGACCCCGGGGTCGATGACGAGGCGGGTCTGGGCGGTTTCGACGAGGAGGCAGGCGTGGCCGAGATGGGTGAGGCGCATGTCGGCCACGTTAGCCCGGTGGCTGGGGTACGGCAGCGGGCTCGGACGTCGTACTGCCGAGGCGGCGGGTGTGGGGGTGGTCGGCGTAGTCGGCGGCGGGTGCGGGCGTAGGGGGGTGGCCGGCGTACGGGAAGGGTTTTGTGGCAGGTGAGAGAGGCAGGTCTGCAGTGCCCAACGGAGATTTGCCTAGTTCACAGGCCAGGTGGCTTGTGAACTAGGCAAACGCCAACGGCCAGAGGGGAAGCGAGGGAGGGAAGGGGAAGCGGTCAGCGGGCGCGGCGCTTGAGGCGCTCGACGTCCATCAGGACGACCGACCGGGCCTCGAGGCGCAGCCAACCGCGGGAGGCGAAGTCGGCCAGCGCCTTGTTGACGGTCTCGCGAGAGGCGCCGACGAGCTGGGCGAGCTCCTCCTGCGTGAGGTCGTGGTGCACGTGCACCCCGTCGTCGGCGACGCGACCGAAGCGCGAGGAGAGGTCGAGCAGCGCCTTCGCCACCCGTCCGGGCACGTCGGAGAAGACCAGGTCAGCGACCACGTCATTGGCCTTGCGGAGCCTGGCGGCCAGCTGCGAGAGCAGCCCACGGGCCACCTCGGGGCGGCCGTTCAACCAGCGCCCGAGCTCGTCGTGGCTCAGGCTCTGCATGGTGCAGTCGGTGACCGCGGTGACCGTGGCCGACCGCGGACCCGGGTCGAACAGCGAGAGCTCACCGAACATCTGGCCCGGCCCCAGGATCGCGAGCAGGTTCTCGCGACCGTCGGCGGAGGTACGGCCGAGCTTGACCTTGCCCTCGGTCACGACGTAGAGCCGGTCGCCCTCGTCACCTTCGTGGAACAGGACGTCGCCGCGGCGGACCTTCGTCTCGGCCATCGACGACGTCAGGGCTTCGGCGGCCTCGTCGTCCAGCCCGCCGAACAGGGGTGCCTGTCGGAGCACGTCGGTAATCACGTCTTGCCTCCTCGTCGACCGCCACAGGCGGTGTTACGGGTCACAGTCTGACGTATCCGCTCCGGCGATGCCACGGGGGTTGTCCCGCGGCCCAGCGTTCGGCCACAGCGTGGGCGTTAGCTGTGTGACCTGGCCGTATGCCGGGCGCGGAGCGTCACGAGGGCAGCCGCGGCGCGATCACCTCTGCCGCCACGCCGTAGGCTGGGCCTATGTCCGCCGGTGCCGATGCGGCCGCTCGTTCACGCTCGGAGAGCTCTACAGCGCTCGTCCGGCGGGCCAGGCGCATGAACCGGATCCTCGCCGAGACCTACCCGGACGCACACTGCGAGCTCGACTTCTCGACCCCCTGGCAGCTCCTCATCGCCACCGTGCTGTCCGCGCAGACCACCGACAAACGCGTCAATGCGGTCACGCCGACGCTCTTCGCGCGCTACCCCGGACCTGCCGAGCTCGCCGAGGCAGATCCGGAAACCGTCGAGCAGATCATCGCCTCGACCGGCTTCTTCCGGGCCAAGACCGCCTCGATCATGAAGCTCGCGGTCGCCGTCCGTGACACGTACGACGGTCAGGTCCCGGGCCGGCTGAAGGACTTGGTGACGCTGCCGGGTGTCGGCCGCAAGACGGCGAACGTGGTCCTCGGCAACGCGTTCGACGTCCCGGGGATCACCGTCGACACGCACGTCGCCCGGCTGGTCCGGAGATTCGGGTGGTCCGACGAGACCGACCCGGTCAAGACCGAGCACGCCGTCGGGGCGCTGTTCCCCAGGCGCGACTGGACGATGCTCAGTCACCACCTGATCTGGCACGGCCGCCGCTGCTGTCACGCCCGCAACCCGGCCTGCGGGGCGTGCCCGTTGGACCGGCTCTGTCCGGCGTACGGGGAAGGGCCGACGGACCCCGTCAAGGCCGCCAAGCTGCTGCGTGCCGAGGGCCGGGCGTGATCGCGACCTCGCGTCGGGTGGCTGCGGCCGGACTGTTGGCTGTCCTGGCGTGCGGCGGAGTCGTGGCCTGCGGCAGCTCCACCCCCCAGTCGGCCACCTACACCTACGACCCTGGCAAGGCCGCGGTCGACGTCGACACCCCGGCGTTGCGCCAGCTCAAGGTGAACGCTGCGATCGAGAACTGTCCGCAGTCCGCCTCGGGGGCGAGCCACCGGGCCGACACGCTGCCGCAGATCACCCTCCCGTGTCTGGGCGGTGGACGTTCCGTCGACCTGGCGACGCTGACGGGCCGGCCGACCGTGCTGAACTTCTGGGCACAGACGTGCGGTCCGTGTCGCCACGAGTCACCGCTCTTCCAGGGACTGCACGAGACGGGCAAGGTGCGGGTCCTGGGGGTCGACTTCTACGACCCGCTGCCGTCGCGGGCGCTCGACTTCGCCGACCAGCTCGGGCTCACGTACCCCCAGCTCGCTGATCCGGAGGCCGCCACCCGGGCGCCGCTGCACATCTCCGGACTACCGGTGACGTTCTTCCTCGACGCGGGCGGCGTTGTCCAGCATGTGGAGTACGGCGCCGTGCAATCGTCGGACGACCTGGCCAAAATGGTGTCGACGTATCTCGGCGTCGACCTGGCGACGGACTGACGGGGGGTGACCACCACGTGGTGACGCACGGACATTCCGAGTCAGCCCATGCCGGCAGCAGCGGTGTCGCCGCTGACCGCGAGGCCCCGCCGTGGCTGCGGGCGCTGGTCGACGCGGCGCCGCACATCCGTCCCGGGCAGCTGACCACGATGTTTCCCCCGCCGGAGGCGTCGCCCCGGGCCGCGTCGGTCCTGATGTTGTTCGGTGACACAGCTTTGGGACCCGACGTCTTGCTGCTCGAGCGCGCCCACGACATGCGTTCCCACGCCGGGCAGGTCGCGTTCCCGGGGGGCACCCAGGACCCCGACGACTCAGACGCCGTCGCAGCGGCACTCCGCGAGGCCCGGGAAGAGACTGGCCTCGATCCCGCGGGCGTCGAAGTCGTGGGCATCCTGCCCTCCCTGTGGCTGCCGCCTACCGACTTCTCGGTGACCCCGGTCCTCGGCTGGTGGCGCACGAGGTCGGCGGTGCATGCCGTCGATGCTGCCGAGACGGCCTCGGTGCACACCATCCCGGTCGCCGAGCTCGTCGATCCCGAGGTCCGTGTCCTCATCCGGCACCCGTCGGGCTACGTCGGTCCCGGCTTCCTGGTGCGTGACCTCGTCGTGTGGGGCTTCACCGCAGGGGTGCTGTCCCGGCTGTTCGCGATCGTCGGCTGGGACCAGCCCTGGGACGAAAGCCGCATCATCGAGCTGCCGCCGGCACTCGCCAAGAGCTCGATGCGCGACCTGCAGGATCGCCCATGAACGCCCTGGACTGGATCCTGCTCGCCTTCGTCGCCCTGTACTCCCTGTCCGGCTACCAGCAGGGCTTCATCGTCGGGGCGGCCTCGACCGTGGGGCTGCTCCTCGGGGGGTTCATCGGGGTCCAGGTCACCCCGTGGTTGCTCGACGGCTTCGACCCGGGCATCTCGGTCTCGCTGGCGGCATTGCTCATCGTGCTGGCGTGCGCGTTCGTCGGCCAGGCCGGTGGTGCGTTCGGAGGAGCCCAGCTGCGCGGGCGGGTCACCTGGCACCCGGCCCGGACCGTCGACGCCGTGGGCGGCGCCGCACTCAGCGTGGCCGCGATGCTGCTGATCGCCTGGGTCCTCGGAGTGGCCGCGAGCGGGGCCGACCTTCGTGGGCTCAACAAGGAGGTCCGGACATCGACGGTGCTCTCCACCGTCGACAAGATTCTGCCCGGTGGCTCGGACCGCATCCTGGCCGCTTTCAACACGCTCGTCGACTCGTCCCTGTTCCCGCGCTACCTCGAGCCGTTCGCTGCCGAGCACATCGCCAGCGTCCCACCGCCGACCCGGGGCATCCTCGCCAAGGAGACGGTCATCGCCGCCCGTGCGAGCGTGGTCAAGGTGCTCGGGGACGCCTCGTCCTGCGGTCGCACGCTCGAGGGGAGCGGGTTCGTCTACGAGGACGGGCGAGTGATGACCAACGCGCACGTCGTCGCCGGCGTCGACGACCCTCAGGTCCGGGTGGGTGAGACCGACTACGCCGGCAAGGTCGTCTACTACGACCCCGACGTCGATGTGGCCGTGATCTCCGTGCCCGACCTGCCGACCAGTCCGCTCGCCTTCGCTACGACCGCCGCCCTCCCCAAGTCCCCGGCCGCCGTGCTCGGCTACCCCGAGAACGGGCCGTACGACGCCCAGCCCGCCCGCATCCGCGACCAGCAGACGCTGCGCAGTCCCAACATCTACGGTGACGACACGGTCTACCGCGACACCTACTCGATCCGCGCTCTCGTCCGCCAGGGCAACTCCGGCGGACCGCTCGTCGATCGTGCGGGCGACGTGGTGGGCGTGATCTTTGCCGCGTCGGTGACCGACGGCGACACCGGCTACGCCCTCACCGCCGACCAGGTGGCGACGGCGGCCAGGTCCGGCGCGACCGCGTCCGGGCGTGCCGACACCGGCGCCTGCGCGCTCTGACTTCCGCTCATGGTGCCCCCGGTTCCCGGCTGGCCATCCACTGGAGCAGCGTCGCCGTGAACGTCGCCGGCTGCTCCTCGTGCGGGAAGTGGCCGGCCCGGTCGATGGTCACCAGGCTGTGGTGAGAGTCGACGTGCCGCGCCGAGCGGCGCACGGCGGTGAGGCTGATGGCCGGGTCGTCCGCGCCGATGACCTGGAGCACCGGCACGGTGACGGCAGGCCGCAAGAGCCTGGCGAACGTGCGGCCATCGGAGCGGGCACGAGACCGGACCAGCCAGCGGTGGTACTCGATCGCGCAGTGCGGTGCCGGCCAGGCCGCCAACGCGGCCGTATACGCGGCGACCTCGTCGACCGTCGGGAAGTCTGACTCCGGCGACGACCAGCGCCGCAGGTGGCGGGCGATGTAGGGGCCCCGCCGGATCTGACGCTCGGGAAACCACGGGACCTGCATGACGGCCAGGTGTCCGATGGGCGCGCGGGCCGCCAGCCGCCACGGGGTCCTGAGCAGCTCGCTGGGGTGCGGGGCCGCGACCGCGCACAGCGCGTCGACGCAGTCGGGTCGGACCGCGGCCACGGTCCAGCCGATGTACCCGCCCCAGCCCTGGCCGACCACGATGGCGGAGCGTGCGCCCAGAGTTCTGATCACGCCGGCGACGTCAGCGGCCAGCGTCATCGGGTCATAGCCGCGGGGAGTCTTGTCACTGCCGCCGTAACCGCGCAGGTCCATGGCGGCGCAGCGGTAGCCGGCAGCGGCGACTGCCGGAAGCTGGTGCCGCCAGGCCCACCAAAACTCCGGGAAACCGTGCAGAAGCAGCACCAAGGGACCGTTCCCGGCTTCCGCGACGTGGAAGCGGGCGCCGTTCGCGGCGACGTCACGGTGGGTCCAGGGCCCATCGGTGTCGGTCGCAGTCATCGTCTCGGCCGTCGGCGGCGTCCCGCTGGCCGGGCCAGGATCAGCCTCGCTTCAGCACCTGCTTGTTGCTCTTCACCGCGGCCAGCGTCTGCTGAGGTGCCTTGACCTGCTTGACCTTCCGCACCCCGATCAAGGCCAACAGCACCGCGATCGCGACGTACACGGCGAAGACCAGGAGGAACGAGACGCCGAGCCCGAAGTACAGCCAGTGCAGGAAGAACGCGAACGCGATCGAGATCATGATGATCGCCAACAGCACGATGAACGCGGCGGCGGCGAACAGCGCGATGGCCATTCCGCCGGCCTTGACACTGAACCTGAGCTCGGTCTTGGCCAGCTCGATCTCGCCGCGGATGAGTGCGGAGAGGTCTCGGCTGGTGTCTGCGAACAGCTTGCCGATCGTGGGGTCTTCGTCGGTGCCGGGGCCGTGCGGGGTCGTCATCTGGTGTCCTCTCCTCGCTTAGCAGGGGCACCGGACCGGTGCCGGTCGGTCGGCGCGCTGTTCCTAGCCGAAACCCTACGGTGTCTCGTCGGTGGACGCGATGTGTGGGCTGGATCGGTCATGTGCTTCCCCTCAGCCGGTGTAGTACCGCAGCCAGATGTAGCCCCAGGCGATCGCAATCGTGACCACGGTGACGACCAGCCCGTACTTGGTGAACTTCCAGAACGAGATGGGGTGGCCGTTGCGGGCAGCGATTCCGATGATGACGACGTTCGCGCTGGCTCCGACGGCAGTGGCGTTGCCGCCGAGGTCGGCACCGGCAGCCAAGGCCCACCACAAGGCGTGCGCCTCCGGTGAGCTACCGCCGCCCGCGACGAGATCTTGGACCAGGGGGGCCATGGTTGCCACGTAGGGGATGTTGTCGATGATCCCCGACAGGCCCGCGGAGCCGATCAGCAGCACCGATGCCGCCAGCCCGTACCGATCGCCGACCGCATCCGTCACAGACTCGCCGACGCGCTCCACGATCCCTACTTCGACGAGCGCTCCGACCATGATGAACAGGCCCATGAAGAAGACCAGTGTCGGCCACTCGACTTCCTCGAGGTACTCAGCAGGGCCGAGCTTGCTGATCGCGACGAGTACGCCGGCGCCGAGCAGGGCGACGAGCGAGGGCTCGACGTCCAGGAACGAGTGCGCGACGAAACCGGCCATCACCCCCGCCAGCACGACCAGGGACTTGATCAACAGCGGGAGGTCGCGGATCACGTCCCGCTCATCGAGCTCCATGACGTCCTTGGCGCGTTCGCTGTCGTACACGAACGCCGACCGGAACATGATCCGGCACATCCCGATGAAGACGAACATCAACAGCACCGACAACGGCGCCAGGTTGATCAGGAAGTCGTTGAAGCTCAGGCTCGCCCGGCTGGCGATGATGATGTTGGGCGGGTCGCCGACCAGCGTCGCCATGCCACCGATGTTGGAGGCCATCGCCTCCGCGAGGAGAAACGGGACCGGCGGGAGCGCCATCCGCTCGCACACGAGGAAGGTCACGGGAGCGATCAGGAGCACCGTGGTGACGTTGTCGAGCAATGCCGACGCCACCGCCGTGATGCTCACCAGCATGACCATGAGGGCGAAGGGGCGCCCCTTGACGCGTTTGGCGGACCAGATGGCGACGAAGTCGAAGATTCCGGTCTGGCGCAGCACGCTGACGATGATCATCATGCCGAGTAGCAGGAAGATGACGTTCCAGTCGACGCCGGTCTCTTCGCTGAAGAAGGCGACGTGGGCATCCACCACGCCCAGCACGACCATCAGGGCCGCACCGCCGAGGGCAGCGGCGACCCGGTGGATCCGCTCGGTGGCGATCAGGATGTAGGCGCCGACGAAGACGACGACGACGGCGACGGTCATGCGGACAACAGGCGCGTCAGCAGCGTGCTCACGGTGATGGCACCGATCAGCTGGTCGCCATCGACGACGGCTACGAGCGGGCTGTGCACGTGCGCCATCACGGCGGCCATCTCGATGGTGGTTGCGTCGGCGTCGACGACCGGTAGCTCGGACACGTCGGTCGACGTCGGCAGGAGGTCGCGAACCGTCCGGCCACTGAGCTTGCTGCAGAGCTCGTCGGAGGCCTTCTCGCCGTACGCCCGGGCCAGTGCCGGGTCGGACTGGATGTAGTTGGGGATCAGGAAGCGCAGGACTTGGGAGCCGGGAAGCACGGTGTACGGATCACCGCGCTCGCCGAGGACGATCAACCCGGGTAACCGGCTTCCTGCCATCGCCCGGGCGGCGTCGAGGGCATTGTCGTCGAGCGAGACAGTCGGGTACTCCTCGGCCAGGTCACGTGCGCGCATGCGGTGTCCCACTTCCGTATGTGTCGGAGCCCTCGGTACGGGCTTCGAGTTCTTCGGCTTCGCAGATGTTGCGGTAGACGCGGTTGCGCATCCTCAGCACGACCGTGGCGACGATCGCTGCGCACACCGATCCTGCCAGCACGGCCACCTTGCCGTGCTCGTAGGTCTCGCCGCCGTCGCTGAACGCGAGGGTGTTGATCAGCAGCGAGACGGTGAAACCGACGCCGCTCAACGCGGCAACGCCGACGACGTCGACCCAGGCGAGGTCCTCGTCGAGGTCGGCATGCGTATAGCTGTGTACGAGGAAGGTGGCGACGAAGACGCCGACCGCCTTGCCGACGACGAGTCCGACGATGATGCCGATGGCCACCCGGTCCGAGAGCGCGGACCCGAGGCCGGTGAAGCCGCCGACGCCCACGCCGGCGGCGAAGAAGGCGAAGACGGGGACGGCAAAGGCCGTGGACACGGGGCGCCAGGCGTGTTCGAAGCGCTCGGCGAGTCCGGCCCGGTCATCGGACTTGCCCGGCACCGACCGCGCTGCCACGGGAACGGTGAACGCGAGCAGGACGCCGGCCACGGTCGCGTGCACACCGGACTCGTGCACCAGCACCCAGGTCACCACGGCGAGCGGGATGAGCAGCCACCAGGTCCGCTGGTGCCGCTGCACCAGGTAGCCGAAGGCGACCAGGGGGAGCAGTGACAGCAGGAGGGCGCCGACGGAGAGGTCGGTGGTGTAGAAGAACGCGATGATCGTGATGGCGATCAGGTCGTCCACGACTGCCAGCGTGAGGAGGAACGTCCGGAGCCCCGCAGGCAGGTGGCTGCCGATGATGGCCAGCACGGCGAGGGCGAAGGCGATGTCGGTCGCGGTCGGGATGGCCCAGCCGGTCCCTGCGCCGGTGCCCCAGGTGATCACGAGGTAGAGCACGGCCGGGGTGACCACGCCGCCGATGGCCGCGGCGATCGGCACCGCCGCGCGCCGGGGGTCGCGCAGGTCGCCGGCGATGAACTCCCGCTTGAGCTCGAGCCCCGCGACGAAGAAGAAGATCGCCAGCAGACCGTCCGCCGCCCAGGTGGACAGGCTGAGATCGAGGTGCAGGGAGTGAGGACCGATGTCGTACGACACCAGCGACTCGTACGCCGCCGACCAGGGCGAGTTTGCCCAGGTCAGCGCGAGCACGGTCGCGATCAGGAGGAGGGCGCCGCCGAGCGTCTCGGTGCGCAGGATCTGGGTGATCCGGGTGATCTCTGCCCAGGACCCGTGGCTGAGCACCCGTGGAAACGGAGACGTGAGCGTCGGGTCGTCGGAGGCTCCGGACCCCGGCATCGGTGGTGGTGTCGTGGGCGTCATGAGCCTCCTTGTCCGTTGGCGTTCGGGCGCAACTACGACGCCGCCGACCAGACTTCCCGGCTCACCGCGCGCAATTCTGCGCACGGCCACCATACCGACCTCCCTCCGGAACGGGGGCAGCCAGCGTATGAGTGAACAGATTCGTTGTGCGGGTCCCAATGTCGCGAGGACCTGACGAAGGAGGCCACGTGTCTGGTCAGTCCGACCCGCTACGGGAGGCGCTGCGGGAGATCGCCGAGCGCGGTCCCACGGTGACTCCGTCGGCATCGACCTGGCAGCGGGCCCGGCAGGCCCGCCGGGTCCGACAGCTGATCGGGTCCAGCCTTGCTCTGGTGCTCGTGCTGGCGGGCCTGAGCGTGCTGTGGATGCACGGCGGCCTCGAGCCGGGCGGTCGGCAGGTCACGCAGCCGGCGTCGTACGGCGACAGCGACCTCCTGCTTCCCGACCAGGTATGGACGCCGAGCCCTTGGATCAAGGGAACAGCGGAGCTGGGTTCCCCTGGTCCGCTTGCCGTGGTCAACGTCGCGACCGAGCGCAGGACGTCGTGGAACCAGACAGAGAGCTCCTGGTTCGGGGTGAGCGCGGTGACGGGCGAGTACCGGTATGTCGACCTCCCGGACATGGCCCCGCTCGCCGGCTCGTTCGCGGTACCCCTCGCCCTCTCACCGGACGGGACGCGGCTGGCCTACTGGCTCCGGGGAGGTCCAGCGCCGGGAGAGAGTCGAGCGCGGATCGTGGGGTGGGCGTCGTACGACACCACGACAGGCGACGTCGCGCGGCACACTCTCGATCTGCCGGGAGGGCTTGCGCCCGAGCAGCTGATCTGGTCGCCGGACAGCCAGATCCTGCTGGTCAGCGCGGGGGAGCGGGACATCGATCACCCGAACTCGGCAACCGCATGGCCGGTCGCGTTGTGGAACGCTGCCGACGACGAGGTGCGCCAGATCTCCACGCCGCCGGGCCGACCGCACGCGTTCGGGTTTGCGCACTTCGGCAGGGGACCCGGCGGCTTCGTGACCCGGGTGGGACGGACGATGGTGACCGTGGCGCCCGGCGACGGCAGCATCACGACTGAACGGGTGCGCGGCGAACTCGACCAACACCTCATGGTCAGCCCCGACGGTCGTCTAGCGGCGGCCTTGGACAGCTCTGGACAACGTTCCGGTGGTGTGCTCGTCTCGCGGCTGCAGCCCAGCGGATCCGCGAGCGCGAGCGTCACCCGGGTCGGCGGCATTCGGTACCCCGAGGAGGTGGTGGGGTGGGTTGACGACTCGACGCTGATCGTGTTGGGGTCGCCCACTTCGCCGGTGCCGGGTGGCTCAGGCGGCTTTGACCTCCTCGCCGTCGACGCCGACACCGGCACGAGTCGGTCGTTCATCACGCTCAACACCGAGACCGGGTCCCCTTCGACACTTCAGGTGGCGACCGACTATCTCGACCGGCCGTTGCGCGCCGGGGTCAAGCCACCGAGTCCGTGGGACCCGAGGGTCGTCACCGGGATCGTTGCCGTCGTCGTCCTCGCGGTCTGCGCCGTTGTCGGACGTGTCGTCGTTGGTCGGCGCAGGGAGCGGCGAGCCACCTTCGCGCTCGCCGGGATGGCACGATGAGCGACACGTGGTGGCGTTGTGGCTGAAGCAGCGAGCGACCGGTCGACCGAACCTTCAGCCACATGGGCTTCCTCAGCGCCGGGGGAGGTGTGGAACAGCGTCATGTCGTGGAGTGACGAGGAGCAGGGGTTCACCGATTTCGTGACCGCGCGCATCGGGTCCTTGTCGCACACGGCATACCTGCTGACCAGCAACCACCACGACGCGGAGGATCTCGTCCAGACCGCACTGTTCAAGGCAGCGAAGGTGTGGAAGCGGATCGAGCACCGGCCGGAGCCCTACGTACGCCGCATCATGTACAACGAGAACGTCTCGCGCTGGCGTCGACGCCGGCCCGCGGAGGTCCTGACCGGCTCATTGCCCGACGGGCGCCTCCATCGGCCGGATGACCGGGCCGACGTGGAGTCCCGGGTCACGCTGGAGACTGCACTGGCACGACTGACCCCGAAGCAGCGGACGGTCCTGGTGCTGCGCTTCTACGAGGACCTGACGGAGGTCCAGACTGCGGCTGCACTCGGCGTCGGGCTCGGCACCGTGAAGTCGCAGACGAAGCACGCGCTGATGCGGCTGAGGCAGCTCGCACCGGAGCTCGCTGCCTTCCTGGCCGAGCCGATGGTCACGGAGCACGAACCGGGAGAGCGGTCGCTGTGACGATCAGAGTGGTTTCGGCGCGGCCACGGTCGAGCGGGTGTGTCAGGGTTCCTTGACATGGCGCAGGGTTGTCAAGGATTCTTGACGCATGGACGAGTCGATGGCCGAAGAAGTACGCGTTGAGACAACTCTGACGATCGCCGGTGACTGGCGTGCTGATCCGCTCAAGCTCATCGCCGGCATCCGAGAAGGCAGCCGCAGCCTGGACCGATGGCAGCGAAAGGCGGTCAAGGCTGCGCGGAAGCGCGGCCTGAGCTGGGACGAGATCGGGTCTGCACTGGGCGTGAGCCGACAGGCTGCCTGGGAACGCTTCTCGACGGACTGAACACGCGGTCAGTCCTCGTCGGCCTTTCCGGCAGCCAGGTTGTCCTTGATGAGGTCCATCACTGTGGAGTCGGCGAGCGTGGTGACGTCACCGGTCTCGCGGTTCTCGGCCACGTCACGCAGCAGGCGCCGCATGATCTTGCCCGACCGGGTCTTCGGCAGCTCCGGGACCACCATGATCGCCTTCGGCTTCGCGATGGCGCCGATCTCCTTGGCGACGTGGTTGCGCAGCTCCGCCACCACGTCGGCACCGCCGTCGCCCGCGCTCTCGCGCAGGATCACGAACGCGACCGGTGCCTGGCCGGTGGTCTCGTCGTTGGCGCCCACGACGGCTGCCTCGGCAACCTTGGGATGGGACACGAGGGCGGACTCGATCTCGGTGGTCGAGAGCCGGTGGCCCGACACGTTCATGACGTCGTCGACGCGGCCGAGCAGCCAAACGTCACCGTCGTCGTCGAGCTTCGCCCCGTCACCGGCGAAGTACACGCCGGGGAACCGTGACCAGTAGGTCTCCTTGAACCGCTCGTCGTCGCCCCAGATCGTGCGGAGCATCGCCGGCCACGGCTCGGTCAGCACGAGATAGCCGCCAGAGCCGGGCTTGACTGCCTCGCCGCTTTCGTTGACGACCAGCGCCTCAACTCCCGGGATCGTCTTCATCGCCGACCCGGGCTTGCCGGCCGTGACGCCGGGCAACGGGCTGATCATGATCATGCCGGTCTCGGTCTGCCACCAGGTGTCGACGACAGGAGCGTTGCCCCCACCGATCTCCTCCCGGTACCAGATGTAGGCCTCGGGGTTGATGGGCTCACCGACAGATCCGATGACCCGCAGCGAGGACATGTCGAACGTGGCAGGGATCTCGGCGCCCCACTTCATGAACGTGCGGATCGCGGTCGGCGCGCAGTAGAGGATCGTCGCCTTGTGCTCGGCGATGATCTCCCACCAGCGCCCCTTGTGCGGGGTGTCAGGCGTGCCCTCGTACATCAGTGAGGTCGCGCCGTTCGCGAGAGGTCCGTAGACGATGTAGGAGTGGCCGGTCACCCAGCCGATGTCGGCGGCGCACCAGTAGATGTCGGTCTCGGGCTTGAGGTCGAAGATCGCCCAGTGCGTGAACGACGTACCGACCAGGTAGCCACCGGTCGTGTGCAGGATGCCCTTCGGCTTGCCGGTCGTGCCGGAGGTGTACATGACGTAGAGCGGGTGCTCGGCGTCGAACGCCTCGGCCTCGTGCTCGGTGGACTGCTTCCCGACGATGTCGTGCCACCAGACGTCGCGGCCATCGGTCATCTCGGTGGCCTGGCCCGTGCGGCGTACGACCAGGACCGAACGGACGTCCGGGCACTCCTTGACGGCGTCGTCGACGGCCGGCTTGAGCGCCGATGCTGCGCCGCGCCGGTAGCCTCCGTCGGCGGTGATCACGACGCGAGCGTCGCAGTCCTGGATGCGGCCCTTCAGCGCGTCGGCGGAGAACCCACCGAACACGACGGTGTGTGGAGCGCCGATGCGGGCGCAGGCCAGCATCGATATGACCGTCTCGGGAATCATCGGCATGTAGATGGCGACCCGGTCGCCAGTCTTGACACCCAGCTCGATGAGGGCGTTCGCCGCCTGGCAGACCTCGTCCTTCAGCTCGGCATACGTGATGTCGCGGGTATCGCCCTCGGGCTCGCCGATCCAGTGGAAAGCGACCTTGTCGCCCTTGCCCGCCTCGACGTGGCGGTCGACGCAGTTGTATGCCGCGTTGACCTTGCCGCCGACGAACCACTTCGCGAACGGCGGGTTGCTCCAGTCGACGACCTCGTCGAACGGCTCGGCCCAGGAGATGCGCTCGGCCTGCTTGGCCCAGAAGCCCAGACGGTCGTCCTCGGCAGCCTGGTAATCGGCGGCGGTGACGTTGGCGTGGGCGGCAAGCTCGGCAGGCGGTTCGAACCTGCGCTCCTCGTGCATCAGGTTGGAGAGGGTCTCGTTGCTGCCCTCTGGGGTCTGTGTCGAATCGGATGTAGTCACAAGATCACCTCAGCATGCCGATGGTTGCCTGACAACCGTAGGCCAGCACTCGTGAGGTGCAACGGTCCTGCCTGACCCGTTGTACCTGCTCGGCCGTGGTATCTGCCGGTCAGTGGGCGATCGCCTTCTCGGCGCCGGCACCGGTCAGGGAGCGCACCTCGAGCTCGTCGTACCAATCCTCGGACGCGGTCTCACGGGACGAGATCGTCCCGAGGTAACCCAGGAGGAAACCAATGGGGATCGAGACGATTCCGGGGTTTTCGAGCGGGAACCAGCTGAAGTCGGTACCGAGCCCGAAGAGGGAGGCGCTCTCGCCGGTGAGCGGGTCGACCTTCCCCGAGACCACGGGGGAGAAGAAGACCAGAGCGACTGACGACACCAGTCCTCCGTAGATGCTCCAGACCGCTCCACGGGTGTTGAATCGGCGCCAGAACAGGTTGTAGATCAGCGACGGCAGGTTGGCGGATGCAGCGACGGCAAAGGCGAGCGCCACCAGAAATGCGATGTTGAGCTTCTGCGACGGGATCGCAAGCAGGATCGCGATGAACCCGATGACGAACGCCGCCCCCCGCGCGACGTTGACCTCCTCCTTGTCGGTGGCCTGACCCTTCTTGATGACGTTGCCGTAGATGTCGTGCGCCACCGACGACGCCGACGTCAGAGTGAGGCCTGCCACGACGGCCAGGATCGTGGCGAAGGCCACCGCCGCTATCAAGGCGAGCAGGATCGCTCCACCCAGTGAGCCGGCACCTCCGCCGACCTCCTCAGCGAGCAGCGGAGAGGCCAGGTTTCCCTTGCTGGTGCCTACCGCGCTCTCGGGGCCGGTGTCGAGCAGGGCGGCGGCGCCGAAGCCGAGCACCAGCGTCATGAGATAGAAGAAGCCGATGAGGCCGATGGCCCACAGCACCGATGTCCGGGCGGTCTGGGCCGTCGGCACCGTGTAGAAGCGGATCAGGATGTGGGGAAGGCCGGCAGTACCCAGCACGAGCGCCAGGCCGAGTGAGACGAAATCGATCTTGGCGGTCGTGCTGACGCCGTACTTGAGGCCTGGGTCGAGGAAGTTCGGCTTTCCCGTCTTGTCGACGGCGGCGCCGAGCATCTCCGAGATGTTGAAGTGGAAGTGCAGCAGCACCAGGAACGTGATGAGGATCGTGCCCGTCATGAGCAACACGGCCTTGACGATCTGGACCCACGTGGTGCCCTTCATGCCACCCACGGTGACGTAGAAGATCATCAGCAGTCCGACGCCGACGATCACCCAGTTCTTGGCGCTCTCGCTCGTGACGCCCAGCAGCAGGGTCACGAGCGCGCCGGCGCCGACCATCTGGGCGA
Source organism: uncultured Actinomycetota bacterium (assembly GCA_963750495.1). Classification (GTDB taxonomy): domain Bacteria; phylum Actinomycetota; class Actinomycetes; order Propionibacteriales; family Nocardioidaceae; genus JANLYC01. The sequence continues at coordinate 217,437 of CAVVQV010000006.1, read as the reverse complement.
GCAGATAGAAGATCGAGACCACGACGGTCGAGGTGGCTGCCGCCGTACGGACCGGCGTCTGACGCATGCGGTAGGCCAGCTGATCGGCCATCGTGAAGCGACCGGAGTTGCGCAGCAGTTCCGCGACGAGCAGCAGAGCGACCAGCCAGGCCACCAGGAAACCGATCGAGTAGAGGAAGCCGTCGTACCCGGACAGCGCAATTGCCCCTGAGATGCCGAGGAACGATGCCGCAGACATGTAGTCGCCGGCGACGGCGAGCCCGTTCTGCGAGCCAGTGAAGGAACGACCGCCTGCGTAGTAGTCGGCGGCGCTGCGGTTCTGCCGGCTGGCCCAGAAGGTGATCCCGACCGTGACGATCACGACCGCGATGAACAGGGACGCGGTCAGGCCTTGGTGGCTGGAGCCTGCTGCAAGGGTCGTCGAACCGGTGATGCTCATCGGCTGGTCTCCTTCGTGTAGGCCGCCTCGAGCCGCTCTGCGATCGGATCGAGCTCACGAGTGGCGTGCCGGGAGTACAGCCAGGCAATGAAGAACGTCGAGGCGAACTGCAGGAGTCCGAAGATGAGGGCCACGTTGATGTTGCCCACGATGTCGGTGCTCATGAAGCCGGTCGCCCAGTTGCTGCAGATGACGTAGAGCAGGTACCAGACCAGGAAGGCGATGGTCCAGGGGATCGCGAAGCTCCGGTAACGCCCACGCAGAACTTGGAAGTCCTCGCTGGCGTGGAGTTCGCGGTAGATCGCGTGGTGGGTCTGTCGGACGCGTGCCGTCTCTTCGCTCATGCCTCCACCTCGGGGTCGCGGGTGATGACTGCCGTTACGACGGGATTGTAGGGGCGTTGTCACGACTTCGCATGACTCGCATACGTGCCCACCTGGCCGAGGTCGGGAGGCTGTTGCTGATGGGTCAGCAGTGGTGAGGCAGGGTCCAGCCTTCCGCCTGACGACGAATGGTGGTTATCTCGATGACGGCGTCGATGTCGAGGGGGCCGTAGATGTGGGGGAACGGCTCGTCGGAGCCCGGTACGCCGTCGAGCCGCCACGGAGACGCGAGCCGATCGGTGTCGATGTGCAGCAGCACGAGCTCGTCGAGGTCGGCGTAGAAGGCGTTGAGGACGGGCACCAGCTGGCTTGCCTGGCTGGCGTGGATGAACCCGACCTGGTCGAGAGTCGCGCCGCGCGTTGACGTCTCGTAGCGCCCGTCGCGCTTGGCGGCGGCCCAGTCGTCGGGAAGCGCAGCGTGGAAGATCAGCACGCGATCACTGTGCCACCTGGTCGACTGGCGTCCGTGACACTGGTGGTGTGGACCTCTTGAGTCAGACGTTCGAGGAGCTGGACTCGGTGACGGCTTATCGCCTGTGGGAGCTGCGGTCGGCGGTGTTCGTGGTCGAGCAGGAATGCGTCTACCCCGATCTGGATGGCCGCGACCTCGAGCCTGGGACGCGGCACGTGTTCGCGGTGGACGGTGGACGACCCGTGGCGTGCCTGCGGGTCCTCGACGAGCCGGACGGGTCCGCGCGGATCGGGCGCGTCTGCGTGGCGCGGTCGCACCGGTCGGCCGGGCTGGCCGGGCGGCTGATGGGTCAGGCGATGGGCGATCTCGGTGGGCGGGTGGTCGTGTTGGACGCGCAGACCTATCTCGAGGCTTGGTACACGCGGCTCGGCTTTGTCCGGACGGGGCCGGACTATCTCGACGACGGCATACCCCATCTGCCCATGCGTCGTACGCCGTGAGGGAGTCAGCGAGCGGGCCGGGGTGGTCTGGTGGGGCTCGGTTCGCCAGGTGAGCAAGGCAAAACCGTTGTCCGCAAGGGAAATCTGCCTAGTTCAGCAGCCACCTGGCTTGTGAACTAGGCAAACGCGGAGGGTCAGCTGCAGAGATGGGGTAGGTGGAGGAATGGTCAGCGGAAGTCGACGAGGAGGCCGTCGTCCAGGTCGTCCTCGTCGACGGTGTCATCGTTCGACCCGGACTGGGCGCCGTCCCTGAGGTTGCCGGACCTGCCGGCGTTGGCGCCGTCCCTGAGGTTGCCGGACCTGCCGGCGTTGGCGCCGTACCTGAGGTTGCCGGACTGGCCGGCGCGACGTGGGTGACCGGGTGCCCCGGGCTGGCCGGGGGTGCCCGGGTGGAACGGGTCGAGCGGATGGTCGACAGGTGGGTCGGTGAGCCGGTCGCCCGAGCCGCCGCGGCCCTGGGTCTGCGCCAGCACCTTGGCCCGGTAGCAGTAGGTGTTCCACGGCAGCAGCATTCCGTCGGGCCCGCGTCCGTACGAGTCGTAGATCGCCCCGACCTGATCGAGGACCTCGCGGCGGCGGCTCTCGCTCATCGTGGCCACCGCCGACTGCGACGAACAGAACCCGAGCAGGGACCGGCGATCCATCGACTGCCAGTGGCGCATCAGGCGGCTGGCACTCGGAGCGAACAGGTCCGAGTCGGCCACCGGATCGTGGTCGGCGTCGTCTCCGCCCCACCCGATCAGGGTGAACACCTTGCGAACCCACGGCACCTTCTGGTCGGCCCTGTTCCACACCAGGGCGAGCACGCCGCCCGGCCGCAAGACCCGGGCGATCTCAGGGAGCGCACGTTCATGGTCGAACCAGTGGAAGGCCTGAGCGGCTACGACGACGTCGAAGGACGCGTTGGCCATCGGGAGATCCTCCGCCGAGGACGTCGTGCACCGAGCACGGGGGACGGCCTTGCTCAACAGGTCCAGCATCTGCTCCGACGGATCGGTCGCCGTCACGTCGTGGCCCATCGCCACCAATCGCTCCGTCAGCTTTCCGGTGCCTGCTCCGAGCTCGAGCACCTGCGCGGGAGCATGTCCCACGAGCCACTCGACGGCATCGTCGGGGTAGCCAGGGCGGAACTCGGCGTACTCCGCCGCGACAGAGCCGAAACTGGCCGCCCGCGCGGCCATCTCCTCGGCGGCGCTGGCGTCGTTCGTGTCGCTGGCGGCGTCGGCATCCATGTCTGCTGAGGTTATCCGACCGGACCCGGCCCCTTGGGGACGCGCACGGGCGGGTGGCGCATCGGTGGTGGACCGAGCACCGGTGCGTAGCCTGCGGGGTACACGAGCAGCAGACCATCTCCCTGGGTGAGCCCGGGGAGACGGCGCCGACAAAGATCCACCTGATCGGTGGCCATCATGCCCGCGATCCGGCCGCGTGACCCGGACACCACCGGCGGTTCAGGCGTAGCGCCCAGCAGGTGCAGTAGCTGCAAAACCTGGTGCAGCGCGGCCGCCGGGATCTCCGCCTCGAACTCGCTGACGGGTGTGCACACGGTCGTTCGCGCTTGCGCAAGGGCCGCGGCAAGCACGGTCGTCGCGAGATCGCGGTAGTAGCCCGCTGGGGGAGTAGGGGCGCAGAACCGCCCGTGGACGAGGGTTACCCGGCAGTCGGTCACCCGCCAGCCGAACACGCCGTGCTCCAGTGCCGCGGGCAGGGCCTCCTCGATCGCGACATGGAACGACGGAAGGAGGTAGCCACGCTCGACCGCCATGACGTACTCGAGCCCTGACCCGACCGGACCGGGTTCGACCCGCAGCCCCAACGACGCGTTCCCGGTACGGACCTGGTCTCGACCCTCACCGATGCCGGCCACTCGCTCGACGCAGACCGTGCGGGTCGGCAGGAAGTCGGCCGCGACGCCGTACTCCGACGCGAGCCGGTAAGCGATGACCTCCTTCTGGACCTCGCCGTAGACGCTCACGGTGATCTCGTGATCGAGTCCGTCCAGCCGAGCGTCGATCAGCGGGTCCTGTTCCGAGAGCTGTTGCAGTGCGACGAACAGCCTGCGTCGGTCCTCGGGATCGCGTGGCTGGACGACGGCCTCCAAGCCGGGCGGCGGAAAGTACCCGCCACCGCGCGATGCGTCCCAACGACCGAGCTGGTCTCCGATCGCCAGGTCGTTCAAGCCGCTGATCGTGACGATGTCTCCAGCGTGCGCCGTCTCGGGCGTGGGGGTGGCTCCGTGGCGGAACGTCTCCACGTGGGTGGCCAGCGTCAGATGCTCGGTGAGCACTCCGGTCGACGAGCGGTGGTGAACGCTGACGTGGTCGCGCGCGTTCAGGGTCCCGGCGTAGAGACGTGCGTACGCGACGGCGTGGCCCGCGGCAGGTCGTTCGACCTTGAACACCGTGGCCCGCAGCGCGGCGGAAGGCACCGGGGCCGCGGCGGGGAGAAGGCGAGGGATCATCTCGATCAGGTCAGTGACCCCGATGCCCGCCAGCGCCGAGCCGAAGCAGACCGGGTGCAGTCGGCCGCTGGATGTGTGGTGTGCCAATGCCGTCCAGATGGCTGGCTCGTCCATCGGCGAACCCTCGACGTAACGTCGCAGCACGTCGTCGTCGTACTCGGCAAGCAGCTCGGTGAGCTGCCCGGCGAACTCCGGACCGCCCCTGCTCACCACAGTCGCGGCCCGGCTCCCCAGCCCGACCGGAGCGGTGAGGGCGACGGCGTCACCGGTGACAGCCGCCCGGATCGCGGTCATCGTCTGCTCGTACGCCGCTCCGACCCTGTCGATCTTGTTCGCGAAGATCAGGAACGGGATCTGAAGACGTTCCAGGATGCGGATCAGGACGCGTGTCTGCGACTGCACGCCTTCGACCGCGGACACCACGAGGACGGCGCCGTCCAGTACGGCGAGGGCGCGCTCGACCTCGGCGACGAAGTCGGAGTGGCCAGGCGTGTCGATGAGGTTCACCTTGAGCTCACCGATCGTGAACGCCACCACGGCGGAGCGGATCGTGATGCCGCGCCGGCGCTCGAGTGCGTCCGCGTCGGTGATGGTGTCGCCGTGATCGACACGGCCGAGGTGGTTGCTGACGCCGGTCTCGTAGAGGAGACGTTCGGTCAGTGTGGTCTTACCGGCGTCGACATGGGCGACGATCCCCAGGTTGAGGGTGGGCATGGCAAACGGCTGCCTTCTGGTTGCTCGGATGGCTGAAAGCGATCTGTCCGAGCAGTTGCCGCATGTCCATGCTCCTCGTGTCGTCTGGGCCGGGTAGCCCTTGCTGCGAGCGTAGCCGTGAATGTGTGCTGAGAGCGAAGGGTTTCTCGGCGCCATGGCCACCTAGGCTGGGCCGGGTGCTGACCGCTGACGACGTACGAGGCTGGGTGGGTCTGGAAGGTGTCCCGTCCGCACTCGTGGCGGCGCGCGACGCGGTCGACGTGTTGCTCCGCGACCGGGGCCTGCGTCGTACGACGCCTGAGCTCACGGCGGAGTCGTTGCTGCGGGGGGCAGCCGCCAGCGCACGGCTCGAGGGCAGCGCGTGCACGCTCGACGACCTTCGCGGAGGCCGCGCTGACGACTCGGCGTTGGCCGCGGCACGCATGAACGCGGAGCTGCCGGCCCTCATCCCCGTGGTGCAGCGGTCCCCCGTGCAGGCCATCGCCCGGTTGCACATGGTGGCCGCCACGGGACTCGTCGACGACGCAGCGCTCGGTCGTCCGCGCTCGGCAGCCGGCGTCGCTGACCGGCTGCAGGCCCTGTCGGCGTTGCTGCTGGCCTCGACGGACCTGCCGGCGATCGCCATCGCCGGCGTCGCCCATGCAGAACTGGTAGCGGTGGCCCCGTTCGCGACGGCCAACGGGGTGGTGGCGCGTGGGCTCGAGCGGCTGCTGCTGGTGGCGCGCGGTGTCGACCCGACCTCGATGGTGGTTGCCGAGGCAGGCCATCTGGCGCTCGAGCCGGCCTACCGCGCCGCGCTCACCGCGTACGCGGACGGTGGTGTGGCCGGCCGACGGGCCTGGCTGCTGCACGTGGCTCAAGCGACGGCGCGCGGGGTCGAGGCAAGCCCGTTACGGAGCGGCACGCCGCGCGACACGCCGTGACCCCTTCCGTTGGGACCGCGAACGGCGTACAAAGGGAGTCACAACTACAGACCCGCACATGAGCCAGGTACCCACGCGGTGACCCACCCTTCATGAGGGCAGTCGGTTTCGGGACACTCCCGGGGCGACGTTTGAGAACCTGCACGCTTGGTAGCCCGTGCTTGTGTGTCAGCGGCGGCGTCTTCTCTGCGAGGGCGCCGCTCGCATGTGCCGAAGAGCCCCGGTTCAGGTCCGACGAGAGCGGCGCAGCGACAGCACCACCACTGTCGCCGCCGCGACACCTGCCCCCACCGCGACCGCAGCGAGCGTGGCCTTGCGGGGTTGGAAGGGCACCCGCCGACGCAGCTGCACCGGTCTGACGAAGTCGAGAACTTCCCACCCTCGTTCGGTGGCGGCCCTGCGCAACGCGCGGTCCGGGTTGACGGCATACGGGTGCCCGACCGCTTCGAGCATCGGGATGTCGGTCGAGGAGTCGGAGTACGCGTACGACGCGTCGAGGTCGTAGCCCTCCTGCTCGGCCAGCTCCTGGATCGCGGCGGCCTTGTTCGCGGAGTACGCGTAGAACTCGATCTCACCGGTGTAGCGGCCGTCCTGCTGCACCATGCGGGTGGCGATGACCCGGTCGGCACCCAGCATCTCGCCGATGGGGCCGACGACCTCGAGGCCGGACGTCGACACGATCACGACGTCATGACCGTCGAGATGGTGCTGCTCGATGAGGTTGACGGCCTCGTCGTACACCAGCGGGTCGACGATGTGGTGAATCGTCTCGGCGACGATGTCCTTCACCGTCTGAACGTGCCAGCCGGCGGCCTGCTCGGAGAGGTAGCGACGCATGCGCTCCATCTGGTCGTGGTCGGCGCCGCCGACGAGGTACACGAACTGGGCGTAGCCGCTGCGCAGCACAGAGCGGCGGTTGATGAGCCCGCCCTCATAGAAGGGTCGGCTGAACGCGAGGGCGCTCGATCTCGCGATGATCGTCTTGTCGAGATCGAAGAAGGCGGCGGGCCTTCCGGACATAGGTGGCATGTCGGCCCTCCTCCCGGTTCTTCAGACCTGCAGCGCTGTGGTCCATCCTGGGCGTTCGCTGTCGAGCATACGGGCCGAGACGGACGGCTTGCGTTTCCTCGTGGAGGTGGGGGTATTGTGAGTCTGGGCCAGCGGCATCCCCCCTCGTCGCTGGACCGATGTGGGCCGATTCCATCCCCCCCCGGAATCGAGACCCACCCCGCGGCCCCCGGTACCCCCCCACCGGGGGCCGCTTCATGTCTCCAGCCGTCCCGCCGTCGGCGGTCCCCAATCTGGTGGTCTCCCGCCGCCTGTCCACAGATCCGCACCGGAGCCGCCGGCACCGGGCGCGGACGCAGCACGGTGTCGCCATGACCCTTGCCCCGGCCGCAGCCAGTGACACGGCGCCGCTTCTCGTCACGACCGACGCCGAACTCTCCGAGACCATCGCGCGCCTGTGCGCTGCCGCGGGCGTCGAGCCCGTCCTGCTCGGCCGGGCCGACCACTGCCGGTCCCGCTGGCGGACGGCCTCCTGCGTGCTCGTGGGTCGCGACGCTGCGTCGGAGCTGGCGGCCGTCGAGCTGCCGCGCCGTCCGGACGTGATCATCGTCTGCGCGCAGCCGGAGTCCATCGACGTCTGGCGCGACGCGGTCGCCGTCGGCGCGGCCCGGGTGGTCCGGCTGCCGTCGGAGCAGGAGTGGCTGGTCCGTTGGCTCGGCGACGCCTCCGACGGGGCAGGCGCTGCGCGGGTCGTCGGACTTGTCGGCGCCGGCGGAGGAGCGGGTGCATCGACGCTGGCCACGGCACTGGCCGTCCGGTCAGCGCGGCAACGCCAGACGTGCCTGATCGACGCGGACCCGCTCTCCGGTGGGATCGAGCTCGTGCTCGGCAGTGAGCACTGTGACGGCCTGCGTTGGTCCGACATCGCCGTCACGACCGGCCAGGTGGGTTCCGCCGCCTTCCGGGCTGCCCTGCCGGAGCACCGGGGAGTCACGGTGCTGTCGTGGGCGCGGGAAGCGCCCGAACCGGTCGAGGCCACCACCATGCGCCGGATGCTCGATAATGCCGCGCGCTCCTTCGAACTGATCCTCCTCGACCTGCCGCGCCAGGGCGACGATGCCGCCATCGAGGCCCTGCACACGTGCCAACGCGTCCTCGTCGTGGCCACCGCAGATGTTCGCTGTGCGGCAGCAACAGCAGCACTCTTGCCCAAGCTTGAGCGGCACGCGGCTGACCTCCACCTCGTCGTGCGAACCGCGAAGACGTCTGCGGTCCTTCCCGAAGCGATCGCGGACAGCCTCCGCATGCCGCTCGCGGCTGTGCTCCCTACCCGCCGCGCCGTGGGCCGCAACATCGCCGAAGGCCTCGGCCCTCCCGCCAGGGGCGCGCTGATGGCGCGGTGCGATCGGTTGCTCACCAGCCTGTTGGCCGGCCCGGTGTCGGCGTGACGGCGGTCGACCGGCAGCTCCTCGACGAGGTCCGCGACCGCCTTGCCCGGGACGGCGGGGCCGTCACACCGGCGGCGGTGGCGGACGCGTTGCGGGCCACCCGAGGGCTGATCACGGATGCGGTGGTCCTCGACGTCCTCGATGCCCTGCGTCGAGACAGTCTGGGCGCCGGACCTCTCGACCCGTTGCTGTCCCTCGACGGCGTGACCGACGTGCTGGTCAATGGTCCGGACGAGGTGTACGTCGATGTGGGATCCGGGCTCGAGCTGACCGCGGTGCGCTTCTCCGACGATGACGACGTACGTCGCCTTGCGCAGCGTCTCGCGGCAGCGGCTGGTCGGCGTCTCGACGACGGGTCACCGTATGTCGACGTTCGTCTCGCTGACGGGACACGCCTCCACGCAGTGCTGGCTCCGCTCTCTCGACCGGGCACCTGCCTGTCGCTGCGGGTCCCGGCGCGACGGATGTGGACCATCGAGGAGCTGGCGGCCGTCGAGACGGTTCCCGACGCGGCTGTGGGTCTCCTGCGCGACGTCGTGTCAGCCCGGCTCGCCTTCGTCGTCACCGGCGGGACCGGTAGCGGCAAGACGACACTGCTCAATGCCCTCTTGTCCCTCGTGTCGCCGCGCGAGCGAATCGTGGTCGTCGAGGACGCCGGCGAGCTCTGCCCCTGTCATCCCCACGTGGTCAGTCTCGAGGCCCGGCCGGCCAACATCGAGGGGGCAGGGGAGGTGTCGCTGCGCGCGCTGGTCCGGCAGGCCCTGCGGATGCGTCCGGACCGACTCGTCGTCGGAGAGGTGCGCGGCCCCGAGGTCGTCGACCTGCTGGCCGCGATGAACACGGGACATGAAGGCGGCTGCAGCACCGTGCACGCCAACTCGGCCACGGACCTTCCGGCTCGCATCGAGGCGCTGGGCGTGACGGCGGGCTTGACCCGCGACGCTGTCGGTGCCCAGCTCGCCGCCGCCCTTGACGTCGTGCTGCATCTGCGACGGGACGGAACCGGGCGACGGCGGCTGGCCGAGGTTGGCGTCGTCGAACAACCCGGTTCCGGACCCGTACGGGTCGTTGCTGCAGTGTCGTTCCCCGTGGGCGAAGCACCCATGGTCGGGCCAGGCGCGCCGTTGCTCGATGACCGGCTGCAGCAGGCTGACAGTCGGTGACCCTGACCGTGACACCGTCCGTGACACCGGTCGTGGTGTTGGCTGCGCTCGCCGCGTGGTTCGGCGTGGGAGTGCGGGCCACCGGTCAGGCGACGTACCGGCGCCGACCGGTGCGGTGGTGGTTCGTGGTGGCTTCGCTCGGCTGCTTGGTGTCACTCGGTGCTCTGGCGCCCATCGGACCCGTACAAGGATCCTTCGGGGTACGTACCGCGCTGGCCGCCTGCGGAACCGTCGGGGTGGCTCTGGTCGTACGCCGCCTGGTCGCTCGACGACGGAACCGCAAGCTTCGAGAGGAGAACCAGCTGGCGGTCGTCGCCTTGTGCGATGCCCTGGCGGGTGAGCTACGGGCCGGAATCCCGGCCGCGACGGCCCTCGACCAAGCCTGCGGACAGCTCCCTGAGTGGGCACCGCTGCTCGTCTCGTCCCGCCTCGGCGGAGACGTCGCCGCCGGACTGCGCGAGCTGGCCGGGCGTCCCGGCCGTCGCGGACTCGCGGCGGTCGCGGCGGCCTGGGAGGTCTCGGCACGATCCGGTCTCGCCCTGGCAGACGTACTCGACCGGCTGAGTGACGTGCTCCGAGACGAGGAGGATGCGCGCAGCGAGGTCACGGCTGCGCTCGCACCGGCACGGGCGACGGCGAAGCTGTTGGCGGCGCTCCCCGGGTTCGGCCTGGCCCTCGGCTCATCGATGGGAGCCCGGCCGGTGCACGTGCTGCTCTCCACACCGTTCGGCATCGGATGCCTCGCGAGCGGCGTGGTCCTCGCACTCCTGGGCGTGCTGTGGGTCGAGCACATTGCCGATGCGGCGGAGTGCTGAATGCGCGCAGCCCCCGGATTGGCCGCACTGGTCGCACTGGTCGCTGCCGCGTGCTGGCTTGCAGTCCCCGCCGCGAGATCCTGGCCGGCCCGGGGCGTCGGGGGGGACGCCGGACAGCCACGGTCGCCCGCTGTCGCCCCGACCGCGTTCGTCGAGGACCCCCGGAGACGGGCTGTGCTGTGCGCGGTCGCGGGCGGCCTGGTCGGGTGGGCCGCGGTCGGCATGACCGCGGCTGTCGGCGGTGTGGTGGGCGGTCTGGTGCTGTCGATGTGGCTCGGGCGGCTCGAGCCGCCGAGCTTGGCGCGCGACCGGGCGAGGGTGGAGCGAGACCTGCCGCTGGTCATCGACTTGTTGGCCGCCTGCGCCGAGGTGGGGTTGCCGGTGCAGGCGACGTTGGCTCCGATCGGTCGGGCAGTCGGAGGACCGCTGGGTGCGAAGTTGCTCGACGTGTCCGCGCGCCTGGATCTCGGCGCCGACCCGGTCCGCGTGTGGTCCCGCCTGACCGACGACACTGCGCTGGCAGGGTTCGGGCACGCCATGATGCGGGCACACCGGTCCGGGGCGCCGGTGGCTGACGTCCTCAGCCGATTGTCCGCTGACCGTCGTCGAGACCTGCGCACGCGCAACCAGGCAACGGCTCGTGCGGTAGGGGTGAAGGTGGCCGCGCCGTTGGCCGCGTGCTTCCTGCCCGCCTTCATGCTGATCGGCGTCGTGCCGACGATCGTCGGTGGACTCGCTCACCTCGGGGTCTAGCCGCGTTCCCCAGTGCCTCCCTTGGTGGGCGGCTGTCAACAGAAGGTCATCAAACGATCGGGAGCCGCGCAGGTCTCCGGTTGTCTGGCAGCACTTGTCCACCTCGTCGTCGCTGTGATGACCGATCGAAGGGATCACCCATGTCACGCACCCTTGCCCAGCCACCCGCCACTTCCGCTGTCCCGTCACGTCGTGCGGCGCGCGACGAGGCCGGTATGAACACCGCGGAGTACGCGGTCGGGACGGTGGGAGCCTGTGGTTTCGCCGGCCTCCTCTACCAGCTGCTCACCTCCGACTTCGGGCGCAGTCTGCTCGAGAACCTGTTCAACAAGGTGGCCGACCTGCTGCCGTTCTGAACCTGACCGCAGTCGGGTCGAGAGCGGTTGCGGCGCCTCCCGACCCACTGCGACTCCCGGAAGGCCACCGATGACACTGCTCTCTTACGTCCCTCCTGGCCGGCCTCCCCGGCCGGCTCGCAGCTCCGGCTCCGAGGAGGGGTCGGTCACCGCCGAAGCGGCGCTGGTCCTGCCTCTGCTGGCGGTCTTCGCGATCAGCCTGATGTGGCTGATCTCGCTGGGGATCGCCCACGTACAGGCCGTTGACGCTGCTCGCGACGCTGCGCGCGAGCTGGCCCGCGGCGGAGACGTCGCCGCCGCGACAGCTCGCGCGCTGGAGACCGCGCCGGCGGGGTCACGGATCGAGGTCGGCCACGTGCAGGGGCTGGCGCACGTTGACGTCACGTTCGCGGCGCAACCGCCGGGCTGGCTGCTGGTGCCGTTGCCGCCGGTCGACGTGTCGGCCACGTCAGTGGTCGCTACCGAGGATGAGAGCCGCGGGCCGTGACGCGTCCGCGCGGTTTCGAGAGCTGGCATGGGCGCCACATCAGCCAAGGTCGTCGCAACAGTCACAGTGGTCACGGCGGCTACGCGTCCGTGTGGGCGGTCGCGTGCATCGGGTGCCTCCTGGCGGTGGCTGGAGGAGCACTTCTCGTTGCCGGCGTCACGGCCCGACAGCATCATCTCGATGGTTCCGCCGACCTGGTTGCGCTGTCGGCCGCAGGGGCACTCCGCGACGGTTCGGACGCCTGCGAGGCGGCCGCCGAGGTCTCAGCGGCCAACGAGGTGGTGCTGCGCGGGTGCCGGCTCGACCACAGTGACCTGATCGTCGTCGTCACCGACGAACTGGACCTGCCGCTGGGGCTGCACCTCGACGTGGTGAGCCGCGCCCGGGCCGGACCCGCACCAAAATGAAGGCATTGCCGTCGAATCTGTGCAAGAAGTACAGGCTCTATCGCTGACGCACCAGTCGTGCAACTATGACGAGACGTGTGGGACCACGTGACCTTGAAACCAACAGCGCAACGACGTCGGGGTTGGGTGGCCCCTTGTCAACATTGACCGGGAAAGCCGAAACCGCCGTATGGGCAAGCTGACGAAACTCCACCTCGTGGTGGGCATCCCCGCCTTCGGCGTTCTGCTGATCATCGGGCTCGGCGCGAACGTCGCCTCGGCCGAGCCGTCGGGCACGCCGACCACGACGGATCCGACGATCACGGACCCGACCGTGACGATCACGCTGCCCCCGACGACCGACCCGCTGCCCACGATCCCCACGACGGACCCGACAACCACGTCCTCGTCACCACCACCACCTCCGCCGACGTCGACCGCCCCAACGACGTCGTCGACCACACCCGCAACCACGGCACCGAGCACCACATCGAACCCGACCACCCAGGGCACCACCGGCTCGACCTCGTCGCCGCCGAGCCCGATCCCCACCGAGATCACGATCACCGGCCCGAACGGCGGGGTCGAGACGATCGCTCAAGACCCCTCGGCACCACTGCCGGCTCAGGGGCTCTTCCTGGGCGCTGCCGTAGGTGGCGCTGAAAAGTCCGGAAAGCCGGCCTCTGGGAGCTCAGATGCCGTGGCTGGGTCGGGTTACGTGCCCTTGGGCAGCAGCGATCTGACCAACCCGGCCAGTCTCGAGACGGCGACCAACGCGAACGGGCCAGGTCTGACGCGGATCCTGATCGTCACCCTGCTCGCGGTCGCCGCGCTCACCGGACTGATCTACGGATACACGCGCTGGTACGACGCCCACCGCTGACGGTCTGCGCAGCACGTCACCGTCCAGGTGGCGTCGGACCTAGGGGTCCGAGGGCTCAACCGGGTCGGCATGTCTGCCGCTCTCTGCACCCGCCTGGGCGCGCTCGTCCGCGGCTGCCTCGCGTTCGCGTCGAGCGGCCGCTTCGTTGCGAGATGCGCGGTCACGAAGCTCGCGCATCTCGCGGCGACGTTGGCGCGAGTGTGCCAACCCGCCTCGCAGCAACCACAGACCGATCACACCCACCAGCAACGTCGCCGCCCCGGCCAGGAACATGCCCGTCGCGTCGGTGTTGACGGTCCACGAGCCGTAGTCGAGCGACACGTCGGCACCACCACGGGCGATCGCAGCCACGGTCACCGCCACGGCAGCGGCGAGGATCAGAAGTCCGAGGACGATCATGACGCGTCTCCTCTCGAGCCGGCAGGCTCAGTCAGGCGGATGGCGCGGTCGTTGTCGCGGCCGCCTCCATACTGCGTCTACGGTATCGACACTCAGCGCGACCCGCGAGACGAGCAGGCCGGACGTCGTTGGGTCAACCACGACCGTGGAGGTCAACCCTGGTGCTCGAGAAGCACGTCGAGCAACCGGATGGCACCGCGTTTGTCGAGCGGGTTGTTGCCGTTGCCGCACTTGGGCGACTGCACGCACGACGGGCAACCGTCATCGCACCGGCACGCGGCGATCGCCTCCCGCGTGGCGGTGAGCCACTGCCCGGCCGTGTGGAAGCCGCGTTCGGCGAAGCCGGCGCCACCGGGATGCCCGTCGTACACGAACACGGTGAGCTGGCCGGTGTCTTCGTGCCACGCGGTCGACACTCCGCCGATGTCCCAGCGGTCGCAGGTCGCAAACAGCGGCAGCAGACCGATGGAGGCGTGCTCAGCCGCATGCGCAGCACCCGGGACGTCGCGCGCGTCGACCCCGCTGGCTTCGATCTGCTCGGCCGTCAGTGTCCACCACACAGCCTTGGTCTGGAGGTGTCGCGGCGGCAGGTCGAGCGGCTCCTCACCGAGCACCTCACCGGTCGCTGCCCGCTTCTTCAGGAACGACACGATCTGCGACGACACCTCCACTGCGCCGAAGGTCAGCTCGGCGTCCCCCCACGGATCCGTCGTGATGCTAGCCAGGATCCGGATGTCGGTGAGGTCGCGCGCGCTGGTGGAGTAGTCCGGCTCGGCCAGGTCGACGACCGCCACATGGTCGTCGAGGTCGAGCGAGGCCACCAGGTAGGTCTGCCCGAAGTGCACGTAGACCGCGCCCGGGTGGACCGTGGCATGCGCCGACGAGGCGTCGACGGTACCGACCAGGCGACCGGTCGAGCCTTCGACGATGCGGATCGGGCTACCACCAGTCGAGCGGATGTCGGCGAGGTCGGCGGCGCGGTCGCGCCGGGTCCAGAACCACCCGCGGGCGCGCTGGCGCAGGTAGCCCGCATCAACCAGGGAGCCCAACAGCTGCTCGACCTCACCGTCGAACACGTCGAAGTCCGCCTCGGTCAGGGGAATCTCCTGCGCGGCGGCACACAGGTGCGGGGCCACGACGTAAGGGTTGGCCGGGTCGAAGACGTTGGCCTCGACCGGTGATCCGAGCAGCGCCTCGGGGTGGGTGACCAGGAACGTGTCGAGCGGGTCGTCGCGGGCCACCAGGACCCCCAGCCCGCCCTGCCCTTCGCGGCCCGAACGACCGATCTGCTGCCACATCGACGCGCGCGTGCCCGGAAAGCCTGCCATCACGACCGCATCGAGGCCGTCGATGTCGATGCCGAGCTCGAGGGCGTTGGTGGCGGAGACCGCCAGCAGGTCGCCGCTCCTGAGCCGTTGCTCGAGCTCGCGCCGGTCCTCGGGGAGGTAGCCGCCACGGTACGGCGCGACGCGCTTGGCCAGGTCGGGATCGACCTCGTGCAGCTTGGCCTGAGTCTGCAGCGCCACCGACTCGGCTCCGCGCCGACTCCGGACGAACGCGAGGGTGCGCACTCCCTCGGCGACGAGGTCGGCGAGCAGGTCGGCCGTCTCGGCAGCGGCCGACCGGCGTACGGGCGCGCCGTGCTCGCCGTGCAGCGTGGTCAGCGGCGGCTCCCACAGCGCGATGGCCGTCGTCCCGCGCGGCGAGCCGTCGTCGTCCACCGCCAGGACATCCGTCCCGAGCAGCCGGCTCGCGGTGACATCGGGGTCGGCAGCGGTCGCTGACGCGAGCACGAACGTCGGCCGCGCACCGTAGTGGGCGGCCACCCTGCGGAGGCGGCGCAGGATCTGCGCGACGTGCGCACCGAAGACACCGCGATAGTGATGACACTCATCGACGACCACGTAGTGCAGCGATCCCCAGAACAGCGACCAGCGCGCATGCGAAGGCAGCATCGTGCGATGCAGCATGTCGGGGTTGGTCAACACGTAGTTGGCGTGGTTGCGCGCCCAGTCCCGCTCCTCACGGGTCGAGTCGCCGTCGTACGTCGTCGGCCGGACACCGGGCACGGCGAGACCGCTGACCGAGGTCAGCTGGTCGCGGGCCAGCGCCTTCGTCGGGGACAGGTAGAGCACCGTGTCGCCACGGGCTCCCGGCCGCTCGACACTGTGCGCGATGGCGGACAGCGCCGGCAGTAGATAGGCGAGCGACTTGCCGGACGCAGTCCCGGTGGCCACGATCGTGTGCTGACCGGTCCAGGCCAGCTCCGCCGCCTCGGCCTGGTGGCTCCACAGGGCCGCCACCCCCCGGGTGAGGTAGGCATCGACCAAGGCCGGGTGCGCCCAGTCCGGCCAGGGGGCGACACGGGCCTGGCGGGCGGCGCGGAGCTCGAGGTGCGTGAGCCGATCACGGCGCGCGGACGGGGCAGCGAGGCTCAGCGCCACCGCCTCTGGGTCGAACGCTCGTCCTCTGGTCACCACCGCTCATCTTCGCACCGCTGACCCACAGTGTCGGAGTCGTGGTTGAATGTGACCATCGAGGCCCAGCCAGCGATCAACCGATCTGCGTGGGTGCACCAAGGAGGCGTTCGTGGACCTGTCGTTGGACAACAGGGCAGATGGTGAGCGCATGGTCGTCGACGTCGGGGGTGAGATCGACGTCTACACCGCGCCCAAGCTGCGTGAGCGCCTGGTCGAGCTGATCAACTCCGGCCACTACCACCTCATCGTCAATCTCGAGGGTGTCGACTTCCTGGACTCCACCGGGCTCGGCGTATTGGTGGGCGCGCTCAAGCGCGTCCGGGCCCACGAAGGTTCGCTGCTCCTGGTGTGCACCCAGGAGCGTTTGCTCAAAATCTTCCGGATCACGGGTCTCGCCAAGGTTTTCCCGATCTACGACTCGGTCGAGGCCGCCGCCCAGGCTTAGCACGCGTCCCGGACGACACGTCCGGGGCCGACCCCAGAAGTTTCCTCGCCGCCGTGATGTCGCTAGACTCCGGCGGTCTTGTCTCGTGTGAGCGGCATCACCGTTTCGCACGGTCGAGTTTTGATCACTGACCGACCACCTGTGCACCGTCTGGCGTGCGCGGAAACGTACACGGGCCTGTGGGCTCACTGGAGGTAACGGATGTCCCGGCTCACCCTCGCCGAAAGCGGCGTGGATGTGTCCCTCTCGAGCGGTAACACGACTCTTGTGGTCATCGTGGCCGTCATCGCCCTCGTGGCGTTGGCGATGGGCTACATGTTCCGGCAAGAAGTGCTTGGCGCGTCTGAGGGCACCGACAACATGAAGACGATCGGGCTTGCGGTCGAGGAGGGCGCACAGGCCTACCTGACCCGTCAGTTCAAGACCTTGGCCGTCTTCGCCGCCATCGCGTTCGCACTGTTGTTCGTGCTACCTGGCGACGCCGGCATCCGGATCGGGCGCTCGCTGTTCTTCGTGCTGGGTGCCGGCTTCTCGGCCACGATCGGCTACCTCGGTATGTCGCTCGCCGTCAAGGCGAACGTCCGGGTGGCCGCCGCAGCGCAGACCACCGGACGCGACCCGGCCATGCGCGTGGCGTTCCGCACCGGTGGCTTCGTCGGCATGATGACGGTCGGGCTCGGGCTGCTGGGCGCCTCGCTCGTGGTGCTCATCTACAAGAACGACGCCCCCTCGGTGCTCGAGGGCTTCGGCTTCGGAGCAGCCCTGCTCGCGATGTTCATGCGTGTCGGTGGCGGTATCTTCACCAAAGCTGCCGACGTCGGCGCCGACCTGGTCGGCAAGGTCGAGCAGAACATCCCCGAGGACGACCCGCGCAACGCTGCCACGATCGCCGACAACGTGGGCGACAACGTGGGCGACTGCGCCGGTATGGCGGCCGACCTGTTCGAGTCGTACGCCGTGACGCTGGTCGCTGCCCTGATCCTCGGCAAGGCCGCCTTCGGTGCAGAGGGCCTCGTGTTCCCGCTCATCGTGCCGGCCATCGGCGCGTTGACAGCGATCATGGGTGTCTACCTGTGTCGGCCCCGCCCCAACGAGGGTGGCCTCACCACGATCAACCGCGCCTTCTACATCTCCGCTGCCGTGTCAGCGGTGCTCTGTGCCATCGCGGCCTTCGTCTACCTGCCCTCGTCGTTCGCCGGTCTGACCGATGCCAACGGCGCGACGAGTGCGCTCGACGCAATTCTCCTGCCGACGCACGGGGGTCCGGAGGGCGACCCACGGGTGATCGCCACGGTCGCCGTGGTCATCGGCATCGTGCTTGCGGCGCTGATCCTGGCGCTGACGGGGTACTTCACCGGCACCGAGTATCGCCCGGTCAAGGACGTCGGCAAGACCGCCCTGACCGGCCCGGCGACTGTCATCCTCTCCGGTCTGTCGGTGGGCTTCGAGTCGGCGGTCTACACCGCGCTCGTCATCGGCGCGGCCGTCTACGGTGCGTTCCTGCTCGGTAGCGGTGTCGTCGTCGTCTCGCTGTTCGCGGTGGCGTTGGCAGGTTGCGGCCTGCTGACCACTGTCGGTGTCATCGTTGCGATGGACACGTTCGGTCCGGTTTCCGACAACGCGCAGGGCATCGCCGAGATGTCCGGCGACGTCGACGAGCGGGGTGCCGCGATCCTGACCGAGCTCGACGCCGTCGGAAACACCACGAAGGCGATCACCAAGGGCATCGCGATCGCCACGGCTGTGCTGGCGGCGACCGCGCTGTTCGGCTCGTTCACCGATGCCGTTGCGACAGCCGCGCGAGATGCCGGCGCGCTGGACTTCAACACGCCGGCAGATCTGCCGCAACACATGGACAGCCTGCTCGCCAACGTCGGAGTGCTCAACGTCGCCAACCCGGCCAACCTGGTCGGGCTGCTCATCGGCGCCTCGGTGGTGTTTCTCTTCTCCGGTCTGGCGATCAACGCTGTCGGCCGGGCCGCGGGTGCGGTCGTGTTCGAGGTGCGCCGCCAGTTCCGTGAGATCCCCGGCATCATGGAGGGGACCGGTCGCCCGGAGTACGGCAAGGTCGTCGACATCTGCACGCGCGACTCGCTGCGCGAGCTCGCGACCCCTGGGTTGCTGGCGATCCTGGCCCCGATCGCGGTCGGCTTCGGCCTCGGTGCCGCGCCGTTGGGTGCCTACCTGGCCGGGGCGATCGGCACGGGCACGCTCATGGCCGTGTTCCTGGCCAACTCCGGCGGTGCGTGGGACAACTCCAAGAAGCTCGTCGAGGACGGCAACCACGGCGGTAAGGGTTCGCCCGCGCACGAGGCGACGATCATCGGTGACACCGTGGGTGACCCGTTCAAGGACACCGCCGGTCCGGCGATCAACCCGCTGCTCAAGGTGATGAACCTGGTCTCGCTGCTCATCGCGCCGTCAGTGATCTCGCTGTCGGTCGGCAAGGACCAGAACGACGCGCTGCGGATCCTCATCGCCGTCGTCGCGGCGCTCGGCATCGCGACCGCGGTGTACATCTCCAAGCGTCGGCCGATCGCGATCGGTGACGTCGACACGGAGCCGGCGACCACGCCGACGACGGTCTGACCGCCGTCGACTGACCCACGGGGTCCTCGAACGCCCTCCGACCAGCCGGTCGGAGGGCGTTCGGCCTCCCAGGGGTTCTAGGATCAGGTGTTCGGCACCAGGCCGTCGCCCGAGGAGGTCACCCTGTCCCGCACGGTCTTCCTGCATGTCGGCGTCGCCAAGACCGGCACGACGTACCTGCAGCGGCTCCTCTTCGCCAATCGCGACCTGTTGCGCTCGAACGGCGTCCTCTACCCGGGGGAGCGGCCGGCCGCCCACTTCCTGGCCTCGATGGACCTCCGGGGCGCAGGGTTCGGCGGCCACGAGTACCCCGGCGCGAAGGGCATGTGGGCGGCGATCGCCAAGGAGGTCAAGCAGTACTCCGGATCGGCCGTAATCTCTCACGAGACCCTGGCCCGGACCAGGCGCAAGGTGATCCAGCACGCCGTCGACAGCTTCGACACCGACGACGTGCGCGTGGTCCTCACGACGCGCGACCTGGCCCGCCAGATCCCTGCCGTCTGGCAGGAGAACGTCAAGAACCGCAACGACCAGAGCTACGCCGAGTTCCTGCACGACGTGCTCGTGGGCGTACCGCGGACCCAACCGCGGCCAGGACTGCCCGACCTCGTGCCGTCGTCGTCCTTCTGGCGTCCGCAGAACCTGCCCAACCTCGTCACGCGGTGGTCCCAAGTGGTCGGACCGCAGAACGTCATCGTCGTCACCGTTCCGCCGCCGGGAGCGCCCCGGAACGAGCTCTGGAACCGCTTCGCCGTCGCCACCGAGCTCCCGGACCTGCCCTACTCGTTCGATCTCGAGAGCGAGAATGTCTCGCTCGGCGCGGCGGAGGCCGAGCTGTTGCGGCGGATCATCCCGCACGTCGATGCCGAGATCGACTGGCCGAAGTGGGAGAACCGGGTGAAGCGGCGCTTTGCCGAGCGCACCTTGGCGCCGGCCAGGACCCAGGGTCGCATCGTCGTGCCGGAGGCATGGCACGAAGCCGTCACCGAGATCTCCGAGCAGATGATCACCACCCTGCAGGGGCCAGAAATCCGGGTCGTCGGAGACCTGGACGACCTCCGGCCTCGATTCGAGCCCGCGGACGGGCCGCTGCCCGACGAGGTGAGTGACAGCGAGCTGCTCGAGTCAGCGCTGGTGGTGTTGGCGACGATGGCCGCGGCCGCCCCCTCCCCGCAGCGTTCCATCCGGCTCGCCAGCCGTGGTGTCGCCGACCGGCTCAAGGAGAAGTTCCGCCGTGACTGAGCGGGTGTACATCCACATCGGGGCGCCCAAGACCGGGACCACGTACCTGCAGGAGGTGCTGGACGCCAACCGGCAGGAGATGAAACGGGCCGGGGTGCTCTACCCGAAGCTGCCCGGTATCGCGCATCACAGCGCGCTGTGGGACCTGCGCCAGATGTGGAAGCAGCGCGAGTTCAACGTCGACGTCCGTGGCCACTGGGAGCGCGTCGTCAAGAAGGTGACCGCCTGGGACGGTCCGGCAGCCGTGCTGTCGAGCGAGCTGTTCGTCTATGCGCAGCCGGACGAGGTCGTCCGCGCCCTCACGTCTTTCGGTGACATCGAGGTCCATGTCATCTACACCGCCCGGGACCTCGTCCGCCAGGTGCCTGCCGTCTGGCAGGAGCGACTGAAGAACCAGCACACCATGCGGTACGACGCCTTCGTCTCCGACGTGATCGGTCGGTCCCGTTCGGGCATGGCCAAGAGCTTCTGGTTGGCCCAGGACGCACCGACGGCGCTGGCTCGTTGGTCGCAGGGGCTCCAGCCCGAGCACGTCCACGTGGTGACCATGCCGCCATCCGGGTCCGCCCCTGACCTGCTCTGGAACAGGTTTGCGTCCGTGGTCGGGCTCGACGGCAGTGAGTACGTCGCCGACGTTCCTGCGACCAACACGTCGTTCGGCGCGGTCGAGGCCGAGGTGTTGCGGCGGCTGAACGAACGTGGGGCCGGCGAGCTCGGCGCGGCCGCCTACCGCCGTGTGGTCCGCTACGGCCTGTTCGACGTGCTGGACGGTGTGGTCCCCGACAAGATCCGGATCACGCTGAATCCCGAAGAACACGCCGCCCTCGTCGCCCGCAGTGGAGATCTCGTGACCGGCCTGCGGGCAGGCGGCTTCGAGATCGTGGGTGATCTCGCTGACCTGAAGCCCGCACCGTATGCGGCTCCCCAGGGTGAGCAACGCCGCCCCGGTGACGTGACGGACGCCGAGGTCAACGCGGCGCTTCTCGACGCGCTGTTCGAGGTGTTGAGGCGGGGAGCGAAGAAGAAGAAGGGCCAGCCGGCTGACACACCCGCCGGCGAGGGCGACGAGTCCGAGGCCACGCCCGACTAGCGGCGCAGGAGCCCGAGCCGGCGCAGGATCTTGCCGACGCGGCCTCGCGCCTGCCAGTAGACCTCGACGGCCCGCTCACGCGGTGAATGTCCTGGCCGGGTGACGCCGTGGACAGCGTTCTCCAGCTCGACGATCGTGCGTCGCTGCCGACCGGCGTGCTGCAGCAGCCCTGTCGCAGCGCGCATGGCTGCGGGGGCCAGGTCGTAGTCGGTCAGCTCGGTCGGGGAGACATAGCCGTCATGGTCGGCGGCACGGGGAAGCAGCTCCTGGAGATCGCCGACCACGGGGTACCCCGCCGCCTCGAGATCGGAGATCAGGACGTGGGAACGCTCCAGCACCCAGTCGAGCCGGCCGGGCGGCAGGAGGAGCTTGGGTGACTGCCCGCCGAGGATCTGCTCGGCCAGCAGCAGCCGCACCAGTGGGTCGTAGTTCTCGGCCGGCATGCCCTCGACGGAGGCGTTCATCCGGCGTACGAGCTCGGTCTCGGCGACCCCCATCGACGGGTTCGAGCTCGACGTCACCGCGTCGTAGAAATCCGGTTCGAGCCCGGTCACCTGGCAGAACCGACGCCAGAGCGTGTCCTTCGGCGCCCCCGGCGGTGGCAGGGTCACCACGTGGATCCGCTCCGCGGGAACCACCGCGGACCACCGTTGCAGCACGTAGGCCGCATCGTGCATGCCCCAGAACATCTCACCGAAGGGGGGTGGAGCGTCGAAGCCGAGTTCGATGAGGTCGTCGACGAACTTCTCGAGGGTGACCTGGTGCTTGTGCTTGATGTGCTCCTGCCAGTCGGACACCAGCTGCCGCGCGAAGTCACGAGCCGAGAAGATGACGTGGACCTCGGCCGGCCCGACGCTCGCGACTCCCGCCGTGATGCGGTCCGGGGTCGCCCCACCGAGCAGCTCGTTGGACACGATCACGGTATGGCCCGACCACTCCGCAGCACGGTCCGCGACCGTCTTCCACTCGCCCTTGAACGCGTGGGCGCGTTGGCTGCCCCAACCCACGCCACGGAAGTCCTGCATCGAGCGGAACGACTGACCGTGGTCGTCGTAGGGATAGAGCACCCCGGCTGCCGCCAGCGGCTCTTTGTTCTGCAGCAGGACATGCTGGAGATAGGTGGTCCCCGTCTTGGGGGCGCCGATGTGGAAGAAGACCCGCTTGCGATCGGGTGCAGACGGCTGGTTGGCGCTCATCACACCCCCTGCCCTTTGCGCTGCAGCCGCCCGAGCAGGACACGCGCCTTGTCGCCGGCACCGCTGTCCCGGCGTTCGGTCTCCGGAAGGATCTCGGCCAGCAGGCTCAGCGCCGCCCGGGCGACCTTGGCGTTGCTCGCCCGGGCAGCCTTCCCGAAGCTCTCGTCAGCGGGCACGAGGTCGGCCAGGTCGCCCACGACGTCGTACGGCGCGCTGCGCAGGCCGGTGATGATGTCCTCGGCGCGACTGAGCACCTCGGCCCGGAGGCGGAGCGGGACCTTCTGGCGGCGACCACCGGTCTGGCTGTCGGCCAGCAGGTTGAACCGCCTCTTGACCGTTCGCTCGTACGTCGGCCAGTCGAGGTCGTCGGGAAGCTTCGAGTTCAGCTGTCGGAGCACTTCGGACCACACGACGCTCAGCGAGGCGTTGCTCCGCGCCACGTCGAGGTCGAGCCCCGACCCGTCGACGCCGACCGCGGAGCAGAACCGCTGCCAGAGGAGCTGTCCGCCCGAGACGGTCGCCGGGGGCAACGTGACGACGTGGATCCGGTCCGCGGGCACGTGCTGCGCCCAGCGGGCCAGGACCGCGAGCGGCTGCTGGGACCTCCAGAACCCACGGTCCGGTGCAGCGGCCGGGTCGAGGGTGAGGTCCAGGAAGCGGTCGAACGTACGCGTCCGACGGTTCTTCAGCCCTTCTTGCCAGACCGCGGGCAGCTGCCGGGCCAGGTCCCGGGCGCCGTACACCACGTGGACCTCGGCGGGGGCGAGGCTCTCGACTGCGCGCCCGGCCTGTTCTACGTCGACCCCGGCAAGCACCTCGTGGCTGATCACGCTGCTTTGCTCGGTCGAGCGCGCCCGGGCGGCGAGGCGGTTCCAGGAGCCCGGCACGGCGGGGTCTTCGTGCCCACCGAACGAGATCGCGCGCAGGTCGAGCGCGGCGTGGAAGTGGTCGACGAGACGGGTCCCGGGGACGGCGAGTCCGCGCCTGGCCAGCGTGTCGCGGTTGAGCCAGAGGACGTCCTGGATGAATGTCGTGCCAGTCTTGGGCGGGCCGACATGCAGGTAGACGGCTGGGGGGCGAGCGGGCACGGGTTCATCGTAGAGGCGTGGCCCAGATTAGCGACCGGCCGCGGCAGGGCGATACCGTGGCTGAGCCGTGACTACCCCTTTGAGGACGAACTTGTGACTGACACCACCACCGAGACCGCCAACAGCGAGACGGCCGAGACAGTCGGCGACGCCGCGCCCGCCGAGGTCGCCACCGGTGTCGCCTCTGCGGTCGAGGCCGTGGCCGGAGACGCTGTCGAGCCCGGTTGGCGCATCGTCCAGCGCACGATTATCCGCCCCGACCAGGACCTCGACCTCCGTCCGCTCTACATCAACGGCCTTTCCGGATTCGGTGGCGCCGCCTCCGGTTCCCGCCAGTCCGGCGCCGAGGAGGAGCCGGACGTCGAGGCGCAGGTGCGCGGCAAGGGTGCCGCCAAGAACCAGTACGACGACACGGTGGGCGAGGCCGTCGAGCCCATCGGAGCCTTCGGCACCGTCACCGACGCCGGCGCGATCGCGAAGCCGGAGCTGCGTCTGACGTTCGGCACCTACTTCAACGCCTTCCCGGCCAGCTACTGGCGCCGCTGGACCGACGTCGGCACGGTCCGGCTCACCGCCACCGTGTCCGGCCCCGGCACGCTGCTCGTCTACCGATCGACGGCCAAGGGGCACGTGCAGCGGGCCGACTCGGTCACGTTCGCGGGTGCCGAGCACCAGAGTGTCGCCGTCGACCTGCCCTTGAAGCCGTTCATCGACGGGGGCTGGTACTGGTTCGACATCGAGGCCGGCGACGAGCCGTTCACGTTGCACTCCGCTCACTGGAGCGTCCAGACCGATCGCACGTCCTCCGGGACCGTCTCGATCGGGATCACGACGTTCAACCGGCCCGACTTCTGTGTCGACCAGCTCGTGAAGCTGTCCGAGCAACCCGATGTGCTCGCGATCCTCGACGAGGTGATCGTGGTCGACCAGGGCAACCAGAAGGTCAAGGACCACCCGCTGTATGCCGAGACGGCGGCTGCTCTCGGATCGAAGCTGCGCCTCATCGAACAGGGCAACCTCGGTGGGTCCGGCGGCTTCTCGCGTTCGATGGACGAGGCCACGGTCAAGGGCGCCGCCGACTACGTCCTGCTGCTCGACGACGACGTCGTCTGTGAGCCGGAGGGCATCCTGCGGGCGGTCACCTTCGCCGACCTCACCAAGAAGCCGATGCTCGTCGGTGGCCAGATGTTCAGCCTCTACGACCGGACCGTCATGCACGCGTACGGCGAGACCGTCGCGAAGTGGCGTTGGTTCTGGGGCCCGGCCCCCAAGACCAAGCACGGGCACAACTTCGCCCAGAAGTCGCTGCGGTCGACGAAGTGGCTGCACCGGCGCGTCGACGTCGACTACAACGGTTGGTGGATGTGCCTGATCCCCACCCAGGTGATCCGCGAGATCGGGCTGTCGCTCCCCATGTTCATCAAGTGGGATGACGCGGAGTTCGGGTTGCGTGCCGCCCAGGCCGGCTACAAGACCGCGACGATGCCCGGCGTGGCTGTCTGGCACGTGCCGTGGCACGAGAAGGACGACACGATCGACTGGCAGGCGTACTTCCACCGTCGCAACCGCATCATCGCGGCGCTGCTGCACTCACCGTACGACCGCGGCGGCCGCCTGGTCCGCGAGAGCTTCGAGACGCAGGTCAAGCACCTGCTGTCGATGCAGTACGGGCCGGCCGAGATGGGTCTGATGGCGATCGAGGACATCCTCGAAGGACCACAACGGATGCACCGTGACGTGCGACTGCGCCTCGGCGAGCTCAACACGCTGCGCCGCCGCTACGACGACTCGATCTCCGAGACCGACCTCGACCAGTTCCCGCCCGCCCGTCG
Source organism: uncultured Actinomycetota bacterium (assembly GCA_963750495.1). Classification (GTDB taxonomy): domain Bacteria; phylum Actinomycetota; class Actinomycetes; order Propionibacteriales; family Nocardioidaceae; genus JANLYC01. The sequence goes on along the minus strand of CAVVQV010000006.1, from coordinate 191,945 downwards.
TACGAAGCCGCCGCGCAAGGGCAAGTCGCCGAGCACCCCGGTCGGGTTGATCGGGCGCGCGAAGACCATGGCGCTCGGTGGGATCCGCCAGGTGCTGCCCGTGCGCGACCTGTCCCGGGAGCACCCGGAGGCGAACATCCCGCACGTCGACCTCAAGTGGTGGCTGCTGGCACAGTTCGACTCGGCCCTCGTCTCGTCGGCGGACGGCACCAGTGCCGCCTGGTACAAACGTCGTCCTGAGCTGGCGCGCGATCTCCTGACGAGGTCCGTCTCGCTGCACGCCCGGCTGGCCAAGGAGTGGCCACAGCTGTCCGAGCAGTACAAGCAGGCGCTGCCCGAGCTGTCCTCCCCCCAGACCTGGGCAGCGACGTTCGAGGACTCGCTGGGCGACCGTTCCTGAGGGATTCCGTTTGACTCACGCGTTACCGTTCTTCGCGGCGCTGTGTCAGGCTCGCCGAACGGAACGGTCTGACCGAGAGAATCAGGAGCACCACCCCCGTGGCTGATGATGGACACAAGCTGGTCATCGTGGAGTCGCCCGCCAAGGCGCGCACGATCTCCGGTTTCCTCGGGCGCGGCTACGTCGTGGAGTCTTCGATCGGTCACATCCGCGACCTCCCCAACAACGCCGGCGAGGTGCCGGCGAAGTACAAGGGTGAGCCGTGGGGGCGCCTCGGGGTCAACGTCGACGACGGCTTCACGCCGGTCTACGTGGTGCCGCGCGACAAGAAGGCCCAGATCGCGAAGCTGAAGTCGCTGCTCAAGGGCGCTGACGAGCTCTACCTGGCCACGGACGAGGACCGCGAGGGTGAGGCGATTGCCTGGCACCTCTTCGACGAGCTCAAGCCGACCGTGCCCGTGCGCCGGATGGTGTTCCACGAGATCACCCCGGAGGCCATCGCCGAGGCGGTGTCCAACCCGCGCGACATCGACGGTGACCTCGTCGAAGCACAGGAGGCGCGCCGGATCCTCGACCGTCTCTACGGATACGAGGTGTCGCCGGTCCTGTGGAAGAAGGTCATGAGCGGGCTGTCCGCCGGTCGCGTCCAGTCGGTCGCGACCCGGCTGGTCGTCGACCGCGAGCGTGAGCGCATGGCGTTCCGTTCCGCGGCGTACTGGGATCTCGAGGCCACCTTCGACGCAGGAGAGGGCAAGACACCCCAGACGTTCCCGGCCAAGCTGACGGCGGTCGACAGGAGCCGGGTGGCCCAGGGCCGCGACTTCACGTCGGTCGGTGAGCTCAAGGGCAGCGACGTGGTGCACCTCGACGAGACCCGCGCAGGGGCACTGGCCCAGGCGCTGCGCGACCAGGCATTCGCGGTCCGCTCGGTCGAGGCCAAGCCCTATCGACGATCGCCGTACGCCCCCTTCCGGACCACGACGCTCCAGCAGGAGGCCTCCCGCAAGCTCGGTTACGGCGCCTCCCGCACCATGCAGATCGCTCAGCGGCTGTACGAGAACGGTCACATCACCTATATGCGGACCGACTCGATCACCTTGTCGGGAACCGCGATCACGGCCGCTCGTGCGCAGGTGAGCGAGCTCTACGGCCGTGAGTACCTGCCGGACTCACCGCGGACCTACCAGAGCAAGGTCAAGAACGCGCAGGAGGCGCACGAAGCGATCCGGCCGGCCGGTGAGCACTTCCGGACGCCGGCGCAGACCGGACTGCACGGCGACGAGTTCCGGCTGTATGAGCTGATCTGGATGCGGACCGTGGCCTCCCAGATGCGCGACGCCGAGGGCCGGTCGGTGTCGGTGCGTATCGCGGCCACCGCGACGAGCGGAGAGGCTTGCGAGTTCTCCGCCAGCGGCCGAGTCATCACGTTCTACGGCTTCATGAAGGCGTACGTCGAAGGGCGTGACGACCCCGAGGCCGACCGCGACGACCGCGAGACGCGGCTTCCGGATCTCGCCGAGGGCGATGCGCTGACCGTGACCGAGCTCGGTTCGGCCGGACACGAGACCAGGCCGCCGGCCCGCTATACCGAGGCGACCCTGGTGCGAGAGCTCGAGGAGCGCGAGATCGGGCGGCCCTCGACGTACGCATCGATCCTGGGCACCATCCTCAACCGCGGTTACGTCTACAAGAAGGGCACCGCCCTCGTACCGGCCTGGCTGGCGTTCGCCGTCGTCCGGTTGCTCGAGCGTCACTTCGCCCGGCTCGTCGACTACAACTTCACGGCGGGCATGGAGGACATCCTCGACGAGGTCGCCGCCGGTCGCCGCGACTCCACCAGTGAGCTTGCCGGGTTCTACTTCGGGACCGCCGATCAGCAAGGACTCAAGACGATCGTCACCGAGCTCGGCGACATCGACGCGCGTGAGCTGTCGACGTTCGAGATCGGTGACGGGATCGCGCTGCGGGTCGGGCGCTACGGACCTTACGTCGAGGACGCCGACGAGAAGCGCGCGAACGTCCCCGAGGACCTGCCACCGGACGAGCTGACTCTCGAGAAGGCCAAAGAGCTGCTGGCCAACCCGTCCGGTGCCGAGCACGAGCTCGGCACTGACCCCGAGACGGGCCGCATGATCGTGGCCAAGAACGGGCGGTTCGGTGCCTACGTCACCGAGGTGCTGGGCGAGGACGCTCCGAAGTCCGCGAAACCACGCACTGGCAGCCTGTTCGCCTCGATGGCGCTCGACACCATCACACTCGAACAGGCGCTCACGTTGCTCACCCTGCCGCGCGTCGTAGGGGTAGACCCGGCGTCCGACGAGGAGATCACGGCGCAGAACGGCCGGTACGGGCCCTACCTGAAGAAGGGCACTGACTCCCGGTCGATCGACTCCGAGGAGCAGCTGCTCACGATCACCCTCGACGAGGCTCTGGCGATCTATGCCCAGCCGAAACAGCGTGGCCGTCGGGCGGCGGCCGCACCGCTCAAGGAGCTCGGGGCAGACCCGGTGACCGGGACGCCGGTGGTCGTCAAGGACGGCCGATTCGGTCCGTACGTCACCGACGGGGAAGTCAACGCGACCTTGCGCAAGGACGACGCGGTGGAGACGATCACGATCGAGCGAGCAGCCGAGCTGCTGGCCGAGAAGCGCGCCAAGGGTCCTGCCCCGAAGAAGCGGGCCGCCAAGAAGTCGACGACGAAGAAGCCGGCAGCCAAGAAGACGGCAGCCAAGAAGACGGCAGCCAAGAAGACGGCAGCCAAGAAGACGGCAGCCAAGAAGACGGCAGCCAAGAAGGCCGCGGCCAAGAAGTAGGCCGGCCGCCCGAAAAAAATCCGCCCAGCTCCGAGGAGCTGGGCGGATCTTCGAGTCAGTCGGCGAAGCGCGGCCCGCTAGCGAGCGCGTGTCGACCGTACGTCAGATGACGCGGACGTTCTCGGCCTGGAGGCCCTTGTCGCCCTGCTTGACGTCGTACTCGACCTTCGCGTTCTCGTCCAGCGACTTGTAGCCGTCGGACTGGATCGCTGAGAAGTGGACGAATACGTCCGGCTGGCCGTCATCCTGAGTGATGAAGCCGAAGCCCTTCTCGCCGTTGAACCACTTAACTGTTCCTTGTGCCATGTTTGTGCTGCTCCTTGGTGGTGGCTCCGACCTTGTGCCGATGCCTTGCTGCGTGCAACAACTTTCCCACGTGCGCCGCACAAGACATGTGGCCTTGAAAGGCGAAAGGCGCCAAGAGGATGACCCACTGGCGCCAAAAACGTGCGGGGACTGCTAACTGCAACTGACGACGAGACTATCACCTCTCGGGCCAATCGTGACCCCCGCGGCCCGAGTGGTCTCGTGACCGTGCCGACCGAGCGTCCGGACGGCCGATCGAGACGCCCTAGGCTGAGGCCGTGTCGAACGTCCGAGCCATGCGTCCCGGCGCGGGCGTGCTGTCCATCACCTCGTTTCGGAGGTTGTGGATCGGGCTGGGACTGTCCAGCCTGGGGGACTGGCTGGGTCTGCTCGCCCTCACGGCTCTGGCGAGCTCGCTGGCCACCGACAGCTATGCCAACCAGAATTTCGCGATCGCCGGCGTCCTGTTCCTCCGGGTGCTGCCGGCGGTGGTGCTGGGACCGTTGGCGGGTTACATCGCCGATCGGCTCGACCGCCGCTCGACCCTGATCGTCGGGGATGTCCTCCGGGGGTTGGTGTTTCTCACGATCCCGATCGTGGACACGCTGGCATGGGTCTACATCGCAACGGTGATCATCGAGGCGATCACCCTGGTGTGGCTGCCGGCCAAGGACGCCACGATCCCCAACCTCGTACCGCGCGACAAGCTCGGGTCCGCCAACCAGATCGCGATCGCGACGACGTACGGCTCGGCGGTACCCGCTGCCGCGATCTTCGTGCTGCTGTCGCTGTCGACGAACGCGCTCCACGCGACCTTCGGGTGGGTCGACGCGGCCGTCACGGTCTCACTGGTCTTCAACGCCGTCTCGTTCGTCGCCTCGGGAATCGTCATCGCGACGTTGAAGGACATCCCCCGTGGACCAGCCATCGCCCGCGAGGACCGACAAGGCATGTTCGCGGTCATTCGGGAGGGATGGTCCTACATCGCGCGCACGCCGCTGATCCGCGGCCTGGTGATCGGAATCGTCGGTGCCTTTGCCGCGGGCGGTGTCGTCGTCGGCCTGGCCCGGGTCTACGTCGGGGACCTTGGCGGCGGGAACCCGGGTTACGGCCTGCTCTTCGCCAGCGTGTTCACCGGTCTCGCCATGGGCATGTGGCGAGGTGGTCGCCTCCTGGCGGCGATGTCGAGACGGCGGCTGTTCGGCGTGTCCATCATCGCCGCCGGGCTCCTGCTCGCCGGCGTCGCCCTGGTGGCCAACCTCGCGGTCGTGACCTTCCTGACCTTCCTGCTCGGCTACTTCGCAGGGACGGCCTGGATCACCGGCTACACACTGCTGGGTCTGGAGGTCGAGGACGCGCTCCGCGGCCGGACGTTCGCGTTCGTCCAGACGCTGATCCGGCTGGTGCTGGCGCTCGTGCTGGCGCTCGCACCCCTGACGGCGGGTCTCATCGGGACCCACCGTTTCGTGCTCAACGACGATGCGGTGCTCGACTACAACGGGGCTGCCATCACCATGTTCTTCTCGTCACTGGTGATGATCGTCGTCGGTGTGCTGTCGTACCGTCAGATGAACGACCGGCCGGGTACCACGATCCTGAGCGAGCTGAAGAGGTCCTTGATGGGAGAGCGCGGCGTGTACGCCGATCACGGTGTCTTCGTTGCGCTCGAGGGTGGCGAAGGCGCCGGCAAGTCGACGCAGGCACGTCTGCTCGGTGACTGGCTCACGGCCACCGGCTACGACGTCGTGCTGACACACGAACCGGGCGGCTCCGCGGTGGGGCAGCAGCTCCGGCAGATCTTGTTGTCGCCCGAGACCGGAGCGCTCGACCACCGGGCCGAGGTCCTGCTGTACGCCGCCGACAAGGCCGAGCACGTCGAAAAGCTCGTCCGGCCGGCCCTCGCGCGCGGGGCGGTCGTCATCACCGACCGCTACGTCGACTCGGCGCTGGCCTATCAGGGTGCAGGTCGCGACCTCCTACCGCTCGAGGTCGAGCACATCGCCCGGTGGGCGACCGCCGAGCTGCGCCCGCACCTGACCGTCCTGCTCGACGTCGATCCCCAGCTCGGACGCGGCCGGTTCGAGACGCCCGACCGGATCGAGGCGGAGTCGGCGGCCTTCCACCACCGGGTACGCGACTCGTTCCTCGAGCTGGCAGCAGCCGATCCCGAGCACTACCTCGTCATCGACGCCCGGTTGCCCATGGACGAGATTGCGACAGCCGTCCGCGTCCGGCTCACGCCCGTGCTCACGCTTGCTGACCGACGCGAAGGCGCCGACGCGTGAGCGTCTGGGACGACCTGGTCGGTCAGGCTCGCATCGTCGAGCAGCTGCAGGCGACGGTCGCCGGGGCCGAGCGGGCGTTGGCCGGTGAGACCGGCACGGCGATGACTCACGCCTGGATCTTCACCGGACCACCGGGGTCCGGACGCTCGACCGCGGCGAGAGCATTCGCGGCGGCGCTCCAGTGTGAGCGAGCTGGGTGCGGTGAGTGCCTGGCGTGTCGCACGGCACTGGCCGGGTCACATGCCGACGTCACCTTGATCAGCACCGAAGAGAGTGTCATCAAGGTTGGCGCCATTCGTGAGTACGTTCGCCGCGCTGCGTTGGCCCCGGCCGGCCGGCGCTGGCAGGTCATGATCGTCGAGGATGCCGACCGGCTCAACGAGTCGGCCGCCGACGCCTTGCTCAAGAGCATCGAGGAGCCACCGCCGCGCACGGTCTGGATGTTGTGTGCTCCGACGGTCGAGGACGTCGTGCCCACGATTCGCTCCCGCTGCCGCGCCCTGGTGCTCCGCACCCCGTCCACGCGTGAGGTGGCCGCGCACCTCGAGGGACGTGACAGCGTGAGTGCTGCGGTGGCCAGCTTCGCCGCGCGCGCGTCCCAGGGCCACATCGGTCGGGCCCGTGCGCTGGCACGCGACGAGGCAGCGCGCAACCGGCGGCGCGAGGTGCTCGCCATCCCGACCCAGCTCACCGACCTCGGCTCCTGCATGACGACGGCCGCCAACCTCGTCGACGCCGCCAGCGAGGAGGCGAAGCCACGCAGTGAGGCGCTCAACGCGCGTGAGCAGGCCGACCTCGAGCTCGCCTTCGGTGCGGGCACCCGCGGCGTCAAGTCGACCGGTTACGCGGCCGCCAGGAAGGAGCTCGAGGGCCACCAGAAGCAACGCGGGAAGCGCATGGTCAAGGACGCAGTCGACCGCTCGCTCATCGACCTGGCGTCGTTCTACCGCGATGTGCTGTGTTTGCAGATTGGCGCCGACACCGAGCTCGTCAACGAGGAGTTGAGGCGCGAGGTCGCTACGATGGCGCGAGGCACGACGGGTGAGGTGTCCACGGGGCGGCTGGCTGCGATCTTCGCGGCGCGAGAGCGGCTCGAGGGTGAGATCGCTCCCCTGTTGGCCCTGGAGTCCTTGATGATCTCGCTGAGGGGCGGACCAGCATGAGCGACACGTCAGGCGGCGGATCGTCGTACCCCGAACATCCGGGGCAGGGGCAGCCCGGCGCCGGTTCGCCGCCGCCACCGGTGCCCCCAGTGGGTGAGGCCGGACCGTCGACGTACCCACCAGGATCGGGCTACCCACCGGGACAACCGGCGTACCCGCCGGCACCACCGAGCAACCCCACGGGTCCGCAGAACTACCCACCGGGACAGGGCTACCCACCACCGGGACAGGGGCTGGGTGGCTATCCCGGCTCCCCCGGCGGGTACGACGACGGCCCCACCGGCTGGAGCGGCTGGGCCATCGCAGCCTTCGTCGTGGGACTCATCGTCCCGTGGGTCGGCATCCTCATCGCGATCCCGTTGGGCATCGTGGCGCTGATCAAGATCGGCCGGAGCCGCCAGCGGGGCAAGGTGCTGGCGATCGTCGGCATGGTGCTGTCGGTGCTCTGGTGGGTCGCGCTGATCGCCCTGGGCGTCTGGGCGGTGAGCCAGCAGGCCAACCGTGACGACAGCGGTGCGATCACCAAGAGCGGACGCATCTCCTTCGGTGACATCCGCGAGGGTGACTGCATCTCGATCCCGGGATCCAGTGGCGCCGAGAACATCGACACGTTCAAGCTCAAGGGTGTGCCTTGCGACGAGGCACACAACGCCGAGACCGTGGCCGTGATCCAGATCGACGGCAGCGCCTACCCCGGGCAGGGCAGCCTCGACGACCAGTCCGTCCAGCCGTGCGTTGATGCGGTCTCAGCCATCCCTGCGGTGCAGGACGGCGGATATGAGCCATATCGACTGATTCCTACGGAGGGTATCTGGAGCGATCAGTCCGGTCACCGGGTGCTCTGCTTCGTGGTCAAGTCCGGATTCGACACGTTCACGGGATCGCTCGCCCGCTGACCCGGCCTGGCTCGCCACGTACCCTTGCCGGGTGACCTACGCCACCCCTGGGTTTCCGCACCGTCTCCGCGGATCGGCCGCCATCGCCGCATTGGCGGCCCTTCTCGTCCTCATGGGATGTGGAGGAGCGCAGGACGTCTCCGGTGGCACGCCCGCCCAGCCCAGCGAGTCTCCGTCTGCCTCGGGGCCAGCCGGCCCGGGAGACCTGCCGAAGGGCTTCGGCGCAGGCCCGGCGGGCAGAGGGCTGGCGAGGTTCTACGACCAGAAGGTTTCGTGGACCTCGTGCGAAGGGGGTCAGTGCGCGAGCATCTGGGTTCCGTTGGACTACTCCGACCTCAACGGCCAGGCCATCACGATCAAGGCGAAGCGGCGGGTAGCCACCGACCCGGCGCAACGTCGTGGCACCCTGCTCATCAACCCCGGGGGCCCGGGCGGCTCCGGTATCGACTATCTCGGTTACATCGGTCTGGCCGAGAGCGTCACGGCGGCCTACGACGTGCTCGGCTTCGACCCTCGTGGCGTCGGCCAGAGCACCCCGGTCGACTGCATCAGTGACTCTGCCCTCGACACGTTCGTCGCTTCCGACCCGTCGCCCGACACAGCTGCCGAGATCAAGCAGTTCCAGGATCTGGCGACGTCGTTCGCAGCCGGGTGCGTCGCGAGGTCCGGACCCCTGCTCGCGCACGTGTCGACCGTCGAGGTGGCGCGCGACATGGACATCATCCGTGCGGCCGTGAACGACCCGAAGCTCAACTTCTTCGGGGCGTCCTACGGCACGTACGTGGGTGCGACGTACGCCGCGTTGTTCCCCAAGAAGGTCGGGCGCATGGTCCTCGACGGGGCGGTGGACCCGCTCGCGGTCCCGCGGCAGACCGAGATCGACCAGGCGGCCGGGTTCGATGACGCCCTGACCGCCTTCCTGTCCTACTGCGTCGGCCAGGGCAACTGCCCACTCGGCACGTCCGTCGATGCAGCGCGTGACCGCATCGCTCAGTTGTTCAAGCAGATCGACGCCAACCCGCTGCCGACGTCGAGCGGACGCGACGTGACCGAGGGCTTGGCGTTCTACGGCGTCATCGTCCCCCTCTACAGCAGGGACAGCTGGACCTATCTGACGCAGGCGCTCAAGGAGGCGATCGACGGCAGCGGCGACACGTTGCTGTTGCTGGCCGATTTCTACGCCGATCGACAACCCGACGGGACCTACGCGAACAACTCACTCGAGGTGCAGTCGGCTGTCAACTGCCTGGACCACCCGGAGAGCGAGTCGTTGCGTCAGATCGAGGCCGGCCGGCAGGACTTCGTCGCCCAGGCACCCGTGTTCGGTCCGGTCGCGATGTGGTGGCCTTACACCTGCTCGAACTGGCCCGTCGAACCAAGCCAGCCCCAGCCCGACTTCTCCGCCCAGGGGGCAGCGCCCATCGTCGTCATCGGCACGACACGAGACCCGGCCACGCCGTACGAGCAAGCGGTCAAGCTCGCCGATGAGCTCCAGTCCGGTGTTCTCCTGAGCCGTGATGGCGACGGTCACACGGCGTACGGCTCCGGCAACGTCTGCATCGAGCGGGCGGTCGACACGTTCCTCGTCAGCGGTACTCCGCCGGCGGCCGGAACGACGTGCTGATGTCATGAGCAACGCCGAGGCTGACCGCGAGCTCGTGCTTACTCCCGGTTCGACGGAGCAGGCGGCGACGTTCGAGCGTCTCGAACCCAGGGCGGTGCTGCTCGGCCCCCGCCAGGAGGTCCGGCGAGTGCTGCCCAACAAGCATCGACGGACGATCGGTGCGTGGTGCTTCGTCGACCATTTCGGCCCGGAGGACATCACGAACCAGGTCGGGATGAGGATGGCGCCCCATCCCCACTCAGGGCTGCAAACCGTCAGCTGGCTCCTCGACGGCGAGATCCAGCATCGCGACACCCTGGGCAGCAACGCCATCGTGGTCCCCGGCCAGCTCAACCTGATGACCTCCGGCCCGGGGATCGCGCACTCCGAGGAGTCGCCGCCCGGACATTCAGCGCTCATGCATGGCGTGCAGCTCTGGGTGGCGCTGCCTGACCGAGCACGACACGAGGCGCCGCGAGCGTTCACGCAGTACTCCGACCTTCCCGTGCTGAGCCGGAGCGGTCTCCGTGCGACGGTGATCCTCGGGCGCCTCGAGGACACGGAGTCGCCGGCCACCACCTACACACCTGTCGTCGGCGCCGAGCTGGTGATCGACGGTCCCGCCACGGTCGGGCTGCGGCCGGACTACGAGTACGGCGTGCTGGCGATCGACGACGGTGTGGTCGTCGCGGGGAACCGGCTGGCGGCAAGCGAGATCGGCTACCTCGGCGCCGGCCAGGAGCGGCTGGAGCTGACCGCGAGCACGGGGACGGTGCGCGCGTTACTGCTGGGTGGCGAACCGTTCGTCGAGGAGCTGGTGATGTGGTGGAACTTCATCGGCCGCAGCCACGACGAGATCGTGGAGTTCCGCCGGCGGTGGAACGACGGTGACGAGCAGTTCGGTGACGTGGTCGGTTACGACGGCGACCGGTTGCTCGCCCCGCCGATGCCCAACACCCGGCTGAAGTCGCGCGGCCGTACGCGCTAGGAACCTTCCCTCCCCGCGCATTGCGGGAAGGTGCAGGCTCTCCACGGCGTGTCGGCCTGACTTTCCTGCAATTGCCGGGGTCATGGCGTCAGTGGGCTGGGGGTTCGTTCTCCTGCGCCTTCTTGTCTTCCTCCACCTGGGCGTCGTCGACGACGATCGGACGGAGCCACGCCCAGCCCAGGAAGAAGGCGCCCAGCGCGCCGATCCCGAGGCCGGCCCAGAGATTGGCGTTGATGCCGTCGGCGCGGGCGAGCTCGGTGTCGCTGGCGTTGAAGATCCCCATCCCGAGCAGCACCAGCCCGTAGATCAGGAGCAGCAGGCCGATCACGTTGCGGATGTCGAACCAGCCGGCCTGGTGTCGGCGGGGGGGCGTTGCGGTTTCGTCAGCGGGCATGATGGGGCTCCGTTCAGCGGAAGACGAGGTTCAAGACGATGACGAGACCGAGCGAGACACCGGCCAGCTTCGTGGGGGAGAGCCACCAGTGCGCGGCCACCGACGATCCCTCGGTGAAGTCGGACTTGGGTGTGAGGGAGTAGACCAGGCCGCGTAGCTCCGACTCGGGTTTGGGTCGGGTCATGCCGGTGACGACGACACTGACCAGGATGTCCACCGCGAAGGCAGTGCCGGCCGCGACGAAGCTCGCACCCTGGCCACTGAGGCCGAGCACTCCCGTGCTGAGCCCGCCCAGGGCGTCCTGGCTCAGCATGGCCACCACGATGGCCGCGAACGTGCCCGACACGAGGCCGGTCCAGCCGGCGGTGGCCGTCATCCGCTTCCAGAACATGCCCAGGATGAAGGTGGCGAAGAGCGGCGCGTTGAAGAAGCCGAACAACGTCTGCAGGTAGTCCATCAAGTTGCTGTAGCTCGATGCCAGCGCTGCGGTGCCGATCGCCAGCACCGTGGCGACCACCGTCATGAGACGCCCGACCTTCGTGTAGTACTCGTCGGGGCGGTCCGGACGGATGTAGTCCTGCCAGATGTCGTAGCTGAACACGGTGTTGAATGCCGAGATGTTCGCCGCCATACCGGCCATGAACGCAGCGAGCAGCCCGGCGATCGCCACCCCCAGGAGGCCGTTGGGCAGCAGGTCGCGCATCAGCAGGAGCAGCGCGTCGTTGTAGTCGATACCGCCGCCCCCGCTGCCGCCGGCCTTCTTGTAGTCGGCGAGCTCGCTCACCGCGACCGCGGCGATCATGCCAGGAATGATCACGATGAACGGCACGAACATCTTCGGGAAGGAGCCGATGATCGGTGCGCGCCGGGCGGCGCTCATGTCCTTGGAAGCCATGGCGCGCTGCACCTCGACGAAGTTGGTCGTCCAGTAGCCGAACGACAGCACGAAGCCGAGCCCGAGCACGATTCCCACGACGGACAGGAACGACGAGCTGAAGGCGGTCAGCGACGTGCCGGGCCAGGACGCCAGCTGGCCGTCGGTGCCGGCTGCCGACATCTTGTCCGTCAGCCCTCCCCAGCCGCCTACCTTGTGCAGCCCGAGCAGCGTCAACGGCAACAGTGCCGCCACGATGATGAAGAACTGCAGCACCTCGTTGTAGATGGCCGCGCTCAGCCCACCCAGCGTGATGTACGACAGCACGATCGCCGCCGCCGCGATCGTGGAAACCCAGATCGGCCAGCCGAGCAGGGAGTGCACGACCGTGGCGAGCAGGTAGAGGTTGACGCCGGCGATCAGGACCTGGGCGACCGCGAAGCTGATCGCGTTGACGAGATGCGCGGTCGGACCGAAACGGCGGAGCATGAACTCGGGAACGCTGCGCACCTTCGATCCGTAGTAGAACGGCATCATCACCACGCCGAGGAAGAGCATGGCCGGGATGGCGCCGATCCAGTAGTAGTGCATGGTCGGCATGCCGATCTCGGCGCCGTTGGCCGACATGCCCATGATCTCGACAGCCCCGAGGTTGGCGGAGATGAATGCCAGACCAGTCACCCAGGCGGGCAAGGACCGGCCGGAGAGGAAGAAGTCGAGACTCGACGAGACCTGGGTACGCGCCAGCAGGCCGATTCCCAGCACGAAGACGAAGTAGAGCGCGATCAGCAGGTAGTCCACGACGTTGGCGTCGAGGCGCAGCGATGATCCGGCAGCGGCGGTGAGCAAGGTGTCCTCCGGGAGGTTGCGTCCAGGATGGGGGGGTGGCCCGCGAAATGACGTTACCGAGGATCTCGTGATTCCGCCGACGAGGTCGCGGCCGCATGCCGGCCGGGTGGCGGCCGGGTGGTCGGTCACGATCGGATTTGGGGCGTCTCCGCGCGGCTTGGTAACCTCTCACGTCGGCCCCGCGAGTGTGGGGCTGCGCCGCCTTAGCTCAGTCGGTAGAGCGTCTCACTCGTAATGAGAAGGTCGTCGGTTCGATTCCGACAGGCGGCTCCACCTGGGATCCCCCTGGTCGATCATCCCGGCCTCATCCATGAGCAGCAGGTCACCAGCTCGGCCCGCGGGACCAGGGCTGCCGACAAGCGCCTGACTCGCGATCTGCCACCTGGTGGCACGAGTGGCAAGGTGTTGTCCCATGAACGACGACGCCGCGAAGGCCAACCTGTACGACTACCTGAAGCACGAGCGCGAGGCGGTGCTCGCCAAGCTCGACGGGCTCTCCGAGTACGACGTCCGACGCCCGCTGACCGTCACCGGGACCAACCTGCTGGGCCTGGTCAAGCACCTGGCGACATGGGAGGCCAGGTACCTCGGCGAGGTCTTCGACCGTCCCTTTCCCGAACCCCTGCCTCGGTGGGACATCGAGGCCGAGCGACTTGCCGACATGTGGGCGACCGAGCACGAGTCCCGCAGCGACGTCGTCGACCGCTACCGACGCGTGTGGGACCACAGCGACGCGACGGTGGACACCCTCGCGCTCGATGCCACGGGCCGCGTGGCCTGGTGGCAGGACGCCGAGGTGCCACTGTTCAACATCCTCGTCCACCTGCTGGCCGAGACCAGTCGGCACGCCGGCCACGCCGACATCCTGCGCGAAGAGCTCGACGGAGCAGTGGGAACCGACGCGGAAAGCATGGCCCTGAAGGAGCACGACCCAGCCTTCTGGACGGAGCGGCGCGAGGAGATAGAGGTCGCCGCCAGGTCAGCCGGTTGAAGCGGGAGCTCGACCGCGGAACGAGATCTCAGGGTGGTCGGCCATGCCGAGCGAGGCGTAGCCACGGCGGAGACCCAGCACATGGTGCTCGGTGTCGTGCAACAGGTGACGAAGCGGCCACTCGACGGTGACCGGCTGCTCGTACTGACCGTGCAGGACCGCGCCACTCTGGGCTTCGCTGAGTGGCGGCACCAGAACTGCGACTGCACGACGGGAGGGTCGCCAAGTCGCCAACTCCTGATCCGTTCCGGCATCGGTGAGGTTCGCAACCCAACCCAGGATCACCCCGGCGACCTCGGCGCAATGGTCGACGTACTCACGCGCCGACCAGGTCTCGGCGGCTGGGCTCCGGTCGGCGTCCGAATGGTCCAACAACCGTCCGAGGTCGGCGTACGGCGCACCGAGCCGCGCTGCTACGTCCCGGTTGCCGGTCAGTTCCCGGGCGTCGAAGCCGCACTCGTCGCACAGCTCGACCATCCGGCCGCCGATGTCATGCCATGCGTTGGTCACGCCGTCACGCTACGCGGTCGTGACCGGCGTCGGATACATCGGTGAGTCACCGGGTCGAAACACGCCGTTAAGACACGCGACGGGTGTGACTGTCAGCCACCAATAGTGCCGAAAACCGCCATTGTGCAGGGACTTTGCCGGGCTCAGACTCAACTTACCGGCGAGTCAGGAGGACGCAATGCTCATTGCGATGGTGTTGCTTTTCGGTGCCGGGTACATCTGGCGCCTGGTCCCTGACGAGACGACCGGCGGTGCGCTGGTGGTCAACCGGGCGATGGCCCTGACGTACCTCTTCTTCGGTGAGCTCGGGCTGATCGCCTGGCTGGGGGTCTAGTCTCCGGCTGCCCTCGCTTCGCGCTGTCCCCAGGTCGATGCCGCTGCCGGCCTCAGCCGAACGGATGACCCCGGTGCCGCCGAATCGCTCGGTCCGGCCCGTCGTCCGGGCCATTTCGGGTGCGAACACTAGTGACTGCCTGCGTACGCTCCGTACTGTCGTCAGTCCGGGCATGGCTCCTCGTGGGGCGCTCGCTGCGTGGTGTAGCGAGTTCACAGCCCTGAGGAGCACCGATGCTGACGATCGACGAGACCGGGATGGCGCACACAGGCCAGCGTTCGATGCAGGCCGCGTGGGCGGAATCGCCCGGTCGCCCTGCCGCGACGTCGGTCGTCTTGCAGGCTCTTCGCGTCGTGTTCTTCGCCTTGGCACTGGCTGGGCTGGTGTACGGCGGCTTTGCGGCCGCCCGGACGCTCCCGACCGGCCTCGGCATCGCCCTCGGCTGGCTGCTGGTCAGCTTCGTGGCGGCTCCGCTGGCCGGCCTCGTTCTCAAGGCGGCGACGCCCGACGAAAGCACCCCCGTCATCCCAGAATCCCAGCAGGCACAAGCGGGATCCGTGCCGAGCGGATCGACACGCGCCTAGGCGCCACAGCCCTTGCTTCCCGTTCGGCAGACCGCCGCGCGGGAGATCGTGGAACTCGACCGGTTACGGCAGTTCCACGAGCAGTACGACGCCGTGCCTTCACTGCCCGCGGGGACGCCCGCCGTGGCAGCTCATGAGCCGGGTTTCCCAACCCGTTGAAGGCCGGACACCGCCGTCGTACCGGACGGGCGCCTCGCATCTCGCGGGGCGCCCGTACCGTGCTCGGACCCAGGCGGATGCGGCGGTCAGAAGTTGATCATGTGGCCGGCGATGCCGTGCACAGCTTCCTTGAGCGCCTCGCTGAGTGTCGGGTGTGCGTGGATGTTGCGTGAGACCTCGGCTGCGGTCAGATCCCACTGCTGGGCGAGCGTGAGCTCGGGAAGCAGTTCCGTGACGTCGGGGCCGATGAGGTGGGCGCCGAGGAACTCTCCGTGCTCGGCGTCGGCGATGATCTTGACGAAGCCGCCGGAGTCGCCGAGGCCATGGGCCTTGCCGTTGGCCGTGAACGGGAACTTCGACACCTTGACCTCGTGGCCGCGTTCGGCCGCCTGGGCCTCGGTGTAGCCGAAGCTGGCGATCTGCGGCTGGCAGTACGTCGCCCGCGGCACCATGGCGTAGTCGATCGCCATCGTCTCGGCACCGGCAATGGTCTCGGCGGCCACGATGCCCATCGCCTCGGCGTTGTGAGCCAACATCAGCTTGGCCGTCACGTCACCGATCGCGAGGATGCTTGGCACGTTGGTTCGCATGTACTCGTCGATCTCGACGGCCTGGCGGTCGCTGAGCCGGACACCGGTGTTCTCCAGGCCGTAGCCCTCGACTCGCGGGGCGAAGCCGATCGCCTGCATGACCTTGTCGGCTTCGAGCGTCCGTTGCTCATCGCCGCGTGTCACGGTGACCGTGACCTTCTTGCCTGGGTCGCCGGAGTCGTCGATGGCGTCAACCCGCGTGGACGTGAGCACCTGGACGCCAAGCTTCTTGTAGCGCTTGGCGAGCTCGGCGGAGACCTCCTCGTCCTCGAGCGGGACGATCCGGTCGAGGTACTCCACGATCGTCACCTCGACGCCGTAGTTCGCCAGGACGTACGCGAACTCGACGCCGATCGCGCCGGCGCCCGCGATGATGATCGAGCCCGGCAGCTCCTCGGTCATGATCTGTTCTTCGTAGGTGACCACCCGTTCGCTGAGGCTGGTCCCGGGCAGCAGCCGGGTCGTTGCTCCGGTCGCGAGGATGCAGTGGTCGAAGGTGAGGGTCTCCTCGCCACCTTGGCCCAGCTGGACCTGGAGGGTCGTCGCGTCGCGGAAGGTCGCATGGCCCTCGAACTCGGTGATGTCGTTCTTCTTCATCAGGTAGTGGACGCCCTTGACGCGGCCGTCGGCCACCTTGCGGCTGCGCTGGTAGGCGGCGCCGTAGTCGAAGGTCACCTCACCCGAGATGCCGAAGGTCTTGGCGTCGGCATGGAAGATGTGCGCAAGCTCTGCGTTGCGCAGCAGGGCCTTGCTCGGGATACACCCGACGTTGAGGCAGACGCCGCCCCAGTACTTCTCCTCGATGATGGCGGTCTTCTTGCCCAGCTGGGCGGCGCGGATGGCGGCGACATACCCGCCCGGACCGGCGCCGAGCACGACAACGTCGAAGTGAGAGCTCATGGCCCAAGACTATGGGCTCGGCAGTGGCGTGGCTTGGCGCCCTCCTGGCCAGTTCGGTTCGATGGCTAGGCAGCTGTGGGGTTCCCAAGCCGCATGTGCCTAGTGCACAGGCCAGCTGGCTTGTGAACTAGGCAAACGCGGAGGGCCAGGTGGGCAAAGTGTGGGGAGGGGAAAGTCAGGTGGAGGCGCTGGCCTTACGCTCGCGGACGGCCTCGGCGCGGTAGGTCTTGATCGAGTAGATCAGCAGGCCCCAGGCCACCAGGCCCGACAAGATGATCCCGCTCCCGGACGTCCACCCGCCCAGCGGCAGCTGCGGACCGATGAACCAGAATTCCGGGATCTCCGGGTCCGCCCACCAGAAGACACCGGTCGCGAGCACGGCCGTGGCGCTGAGCATGCTGAGGATGATCCGCGGGTAGGTCGCCACGCCCTGCTTGGCCGCCTCGATCGCCTTGTCCTTGACCGGTTCGACGTGGCGTTCGGCCCACTCGTACTCCTGTGAGAGCACCACGAGCCCCGCCAGCAACAGCAGGAGACCTGGACCCGGGAGGACCAGGGCGGCAGCACCGGCCAGGACCAGCAGCCAGCCGAGGATTGTCACCCAGGTCTTGCGCGCCATCGGCGGGAGTCTCCTCGAGGGTTGGCTGGTCCGCTTGGCAGGGAGCCTACGGCACCGCCGACGGCCCTTCGAGCAAGCAGAGGACCTTCGTCGGTTTCCGTGCGCTCCCGATCGGTGCAAGATGGGGCCACAGCCCCGTGGGGACTTGAGCGTGAGCGCCAAAGGACCGTGATGACCCGCTACGTATACGACTTTGCTGAAGGAAGCGCCAAGCAGAAGGACCTGTTGGGTGGCAAGGGTGCCAACCTCGCCGAGATGACGAACCTCGGCCTGCCGGTGCCGCCGGGCTTCACCATCACGACCGAGGCGTGCAAGGTCTACCTCGAGACCGGCGAGGTACCCGCTGAGCTCGACGACGAGGTCGACACGCATCTCGCATCGCTCGAGGAGGCCATGGGCCGGACGCTGGGCCAGTCCGATGACCCGTTGCTGGTCTCGGTGCGCTCCGGCGCCAAGTTCTCGATGCCTGGGATGATGGAGACCGTCCTCAACGTCGGTCTGAACGACGAGTCGGTCCTCGGCCTGGCCAAGATCTCAGGAAGCGCGCGGTTCGCGTGGGACTCCTACCGGCGGCTGCTGTCGATGTTCGGGGCCACCGTGCTCGACGTCGACCGCAGCCACTTCGACGAGGCGCTCGACGAGCTCAAGGAGGTCAGGCAGGTCACCTCCGACGTCGAGCTGACCGCTGACGACTTCGAGGAGGTCGTCGCGACGTACAAGAAGGTCATCGTCGACCAGACCGGCGGAGAGTTCCCGCAGGCGCCGCGTGAGCAGCTCGACCTGGCGGTACGTGCCGTCTTCTCGTCCTGGAACACCGACCGCGCCAAGGTCTATCGCCGCCAGGAACAGATCCCCGACGATCTCGGCACGGCCGTGACGATCTGCTCGATGGTCTTCGGCAACCTCGGGGACGACTGCGGCACCGGTGTCTGCTTCACCCGCGACCCCGCGTCCGGGCACCAGGGCGTGTACGGCGACTACCTGCCGAACGCGCAGGGTGAAGACGTGGTGGCCGGCATCCGCAACACGCTGCCGCTGACGGCCCTCGGTGAGACGGACAAGAAGTCGTACGACGAGCTGCTTGGCATCATGGAGACGCTCGAGAAGCACTACAAGGACATGTGCGACATCGAGTTCACCGTCGAGCGCGGCAAGCTGTGGATGTTGCAGACCCGGGTCGGTAAACGCACCGCGGCCGCGGCGTTCCGGGTGGCGATGCAGTTCGTCGACGAGGGCCTGATCGACCTGGATGAGGCCCTGCGCCGAGTCACCGGAGCACAGCTGGCAAACCTGATGTTCCCGCAGTTCGACAAGAGCGACGACCTGACCCTGATCGCGACCGGCATGGCCGCCAGCCCCGGCGCCGCGGTCGGGAAGGCAGCGTTCGACTCTGCCACCGCAGTCGACTGGGCGGCCAAGGGAGAGGACGTCATCCTTGTGCGCCGCGAGACGACACCCGACGACCTGCGCGGCATGATCGCAGCCAAGGGAATCGTCACGAGCCGCGGCGGCAAGACGTCGCACGCCGCCGTGGTGGCCCGCGGCATGGGCCGGACCTGTGTCGTCGGCGTCGAGGCGTTGCGGGTCGACCCACGCGAGCGGGCCTTCACAACGCCGGACGGTGCCCACGTCGACGAAGGCGACCTGATCTCGATCGACGGATCGACCGGCGAGGTCTACACCGGTGCGGTTCCGGTGACCGAGAGCGTCGTCGTCGAGGCACTGCTGGCCGGGAACGACCCTTCAGCCGGGGGCCGCCGGAAAGGCGGGAGTCAGGACGAGGAGCTCGTCCAGGCGGTCGCTTCATTGATGGACCACGCAGACCGCACGCGGCGGATGGGCGTTCGCGCCAACGCCGACACGCCCGAGGACGCCCAGCGTGCCCGCGACTTCGGAGCTGAGGGCATCGGGCTGTGCCGCACCGAGCACATGTTCCTGGGCGCACGTCGCAAGATCGTGGAGCGGGTGATCCTCGCCAACAGCGACGAGCAGCGCGAGAAGGCGCTCGAGGAGCTGCTGCCGCTGCAGCGCGAGGACTTCCTGGGCATCTTCGAGGCCATGGACGGCCTTCCTGTCGTGGTTCGGCTGCTCGACCCTCCCCTGCACGAGTTCCTGCCTGACCTGACCGAGCTCTCGGTCAAGGTCGCCGTGGCGGAGGCGTTGGGCAAGCCGGACGCAGAGGCTGCAGCCCTCCTCAAGGAGGTCCAACGCCATCACGAGCAGAACCCGATGCTGGGCATGCGCGGGGTCAGGCTGGGGCTCGTCGTGCCGGGGCTGTTCCTGCTCCAGGTCAGGGCGATCGCCGAGGCGGCCGCGCAGCTGACCAAGGCAGGCAAGGACCCTCATCCGGAGATCATGGTGCCGTTGGTGGCCGACGTGAAGGAGCTCGCCATCGTCCGGGCCCAGGCGGAGGAGACCATTGCCGAGGTCAGCCGCGAGGTCGGACAGGACCTGAGCTTCCTCATCGGGACGATGATCGAGCTACCCCGCGCGGCACTGACCGCCAAGGAGATCGCGCACGAGGCCGAGTTCTTCTCCTTCGGCACCAACGACATGACCCAGACGACGTGGGGCTTCAGCCGCGACGACGTCGAGTCGGAGTTCTTCCCGCACTACATCGATGCCGGGATCTTCAACGTGAGCCCGTTCGAGACGCTGGACGTGGCCGGAGTCGGCCGGATCGTGTCAGTCGCTGCATGGGAGGGCAAGGAGACGCGGGCGGACCTGGTCGTGGGTGTCTGCGGTGAGCACGGAGGAGATCCGGCATCGATCCACTTCTTCGAGTCGATCGCCCTGGACTATGTGTCCTGTTCACCGTTCCGGGTTCCGGTGGCCCGGCTGGAAGCGGCTCGTGCCACCCTCGACGAAGGGGAGAGCTCCTCGCGCTGACGACGGTCAGACAGGCTGCGGAAGCACTCGGTAGAGCCGGTAGAACGTCGGAGCCCACCCGAAGGACGTGAAGGCTCGCGACGACTCGAGGTTGGTCGCGGCCCAGTCGCAGATGGCGTGGTCGAAACCTTGCTCTCGAGCCCAGTCGAGCAGCGCCGAGGTGAGCGTGCGTCCGACACCCCGCCCCCGTGCCCGCTCGGACACCACCACGATGCCGAAGATCGCTGAGCCGACAGGTGAGCGCAGGTCCCGTTTACGGTCGTCGGTGATCTCGCCGTAACCGAGGTGAGTCCCGTCGAGCTCGGCGACCATGGCGCACACGGAAGGTTCCTCGAGGAACTCGCGCTGCTCGTGGAGCGCTTCCTTCGCTGACGGGGTC
The DNA here is from genome assembly GCA_963750495.1 of uncultured Actinomycetota bacterium. GTDB lineage: Bacteria > Actinomycetota > Actinomycetes > Propionibacteriales > Nocardioidaceae > JANLYC01. The sequence continues at coordinate 171,419 of CAVVQV010000006.1, read as the reverse complement.
GGCATGGGGCTGAAGGCGGGGGATCCCTGGAGGTGTTCGGTGAGCACCAGGTCGGCGCGGCCGGCGGTCTCGGCCTCGTCCGGGCCGATGCGGCGTACGACCACGCCGTCGGAGCCGGGAGGGCGGTGCAGCGGCGCGGTGTCGCGCAGTGCCCAGGTGTGTTGGATCCCGAAGCTCGTGACGAACCAGGGCCAGAGCAGGTCGTGCACCGCGGGAGCGTGAACCACATGCTGCCGGAGCCCGGCATCGACCCAGTGCTTCGCGGCATGGGCGTACAGGCTGCGGGTGGTCTCGGCGTCGGTCGCCGCATGGTCGTTCAAGTCGGACCACGCGAAGCCGGCGCGATGGCCTTCGGTGATGGGCGTGTAGCGCAGATAGCCGACGACCTCACCGGACCGGATCGCGGCGAAACCGTGGGTGCCGGCCGCGCTCTCGCGGAGCAGTTGGCGCGCGCTGCCGGGGGCGAGCTCGGGCAGGTCGGGGTTGGACTGACGGTGCAGCTTGTGCCTGGCGGTCAGTAGCTGTGCTGCCTCGTCGAGATGTTCAGGCGACCAGGGTGCGAACTCGAGATCGACGGCGGGCATGGGTCGAGGGTAGAGCGTGCAGCTAGGCGCTGGCGATGCGATGAGCGTGCGGTCAGCGGCGCAGGTACGTGACCACACCGTTGCGCAGACCATGCGCGTACACGTGCGTGCGGTACCGCTGGGAGGTCATGTGGGCCGCGTCGATCCCGTTGCGCATGTTTCCGAGCTCGACCATCACGATGGGTACGTTGCTCCAGTTGAGCGTCCCGAGATCGGTGCGTACGTCGTAGCCATCGCCGCCGTACCCGTTGGACACGCGGGCACCAGCCGAGACGAGCCCGTGCTTGACCCGGACGGCGAACGCGCGGGACGAGCCACGGATGTCGTCGGTCCACCCCTTGCGCAGCCCCGGTCGGATCACGAAGAATCCCCGCACACCACGGCTGGCCCCGTCGCCGTGCACGGAGACCGCGACGTCGGCATGCACGCGGTTGCCCGTACGACCTCGGACATTGATGCACGGACCCCAGTCAGCTCGGGAGTTGGTGTGCCGAGTCAGGAAGACCGTCGCGCCGCGCGCTTCGAGCTGGGCCTGCAGCGCCTTGCTCACGCGCCAGGCGAACGTCGACTCCGGGAACCCACCGTTCGTGGCGGTTCCCGTCGTGTTGCAGGCCTTCCTGAAGCCGCCGGCGTTGACCAGCTTGTTGATCTGGCGTGGGTGGTTGGCGTTGCCGAGCTGGTGTCCGGGGTCGATGACGACCACCTTTCCCCTCAACGGCTTTGCGCGGGCTGCCGATGCGACATCGCTGTCAAGAGCGTGGGTGAGCATCGTGGCCATGCTTCCTTCCAGCGGCGCAACATCGCTCGAGGTGGGTGTGGCGGCCGCGGAACCGGCGAGGGCGAGGGCGACGACAGCTGTCCCTACGACGCCCGCCCGCACCCTGATCACCGGACCAGGGTAGCCGCCCGGGTGGCCTCGATCAGCCGGTTGGCCCGGTGTGCCGCTGTCCACTCTGGCTACGAGTCTGCCTGGGGTGGACACTGTGTACATAGGCGTGGTGCGGGCTGGCGCCGAAGGATGGGGCGATGTGCGCCGCTCGGCGTACACGATCGACGAAGGAGCACGGGTGAAGCAGATCGGGCATGTCATCGCCGGCACGACGGTGGGGTCCTTCGATCGCACCGCACCGGTCTACAACCCGGCGACGGGTGAGCAGACCGCCGAGGTGGCGCTGGCGTCGGTCGCTGAGGTGGACCAGGCGGTCGCAGCGGCGAAGGCGGCGGCGGTCGAGTGGCGGATGAGCAGCCTGGCCACGCGTACCCGGATCCTCTTCGCCTTCCGCGAACTCCTCAACGAGCACCGCGACGAACTTGCCGCGCTCGTCACCGCCGAGCACGGCAAGGTGCTGAGTGACGCCGCCGGTGAGGTGGCCCGCGGACAGGAATGTGTCGAGTTCGCGTGCGGGATCTCCCAGCTGCTCAAGGGCGGCCACTCCATGCAGGTGTCGACCGGCGTCGACGTCCACGAGGTCAAGCAGCCGCTCGGCGTCGTCGCGGGCATCACCCCATTCAACTTCCCGGTGATGGTGCCGCTCTGGATGATCCCCAACGCCCTCGCGTGTGGGAACACGTTCGTGCTCAAGCCGAGCGAGAAGGACCCCTCGGCTTCGCTGCTCATCGCCGACCTGCTGCGCCGCGCCGGTCTGCCGGACGGCGTCTTCAACGTCGTGCACGGCGATGCGGTGGCGGTCAACGCGTTGCTGGACCACCCGGACGTCGAGGCCGTGAGCTTCGTCGGGTCGACGCCGATCGCCCAACACGTCTACGAGCGCGGAACGGCTGCGGGCAAGCGCGTCCAGGCGCTCGGTGGCGCCAAGAACCACATGGTGGTGCTGCCGGACGCCGACATCGACATGGCTGCGGACGCCGCGGTGTCGGCGGCGTACGGCTCGGCCGGCGAGCGCTGCATGGCGATCTCGGTCGTGGTGGCGGTCGGTGACGCCGGTGACCGACTCGTCGATGCCGTCAGCGCGCGCATCGCCAAGCTGCGCATCGGACCAGGGACCGACCCGGATTCCGAGATGGGTCCGCTGGTCACCCGGCAGCACCGCGACAAGGTCGCGTCGTACGTCGACATCGCCGACCGCGAAGGAGCAACCGTTGTCGTCGACGGGCGGGAGCAGGAGTTCGACGGCGACGGCTTCTTCCTTGGTGTCAGTCTCGTCGATCACGTGACCCCGACGATGGACGTGTACCGCGACGAGATCTTCGGACCCGTGTTGTCGGTCGTGCGGACCGACTCCGCCGCCGCGGCGATCGACATGGTCAACGCGAACCCCTATGGCAACGGCACCGCGATCTTCACGCGTGACGGTGGCGCGGCGCGGCAGTTCTCGCAGGAGATCAACGTGGGCATGGTCGGTGTCAACGTCCCGATCCCGGTGCCGGTGGCGTCGTACTCGTTTGGAGGGTGGAAGGCCAGCCTCTTCGGAGACTCGCACATGTACGGACCCGAGGGCGTGCACTTCTACACCCGGACGAAGGTCGTCACCAGTCGCTGGCCCGACCCTGCGACCAGCCAGGTGGACCTCGGCTTCCCCACCCACCACTGACCGGAACATCCCGCCGCGAGCTCAGCCGCTGGCGGGCACGGGCGGAAGCTTGCCGCGCGTCGCCGTCAGCCAACAGTCGGCCGAGCGCTCACCGGTCGACCACGCGTCGGGATTCTCCGGGTAGTACGCGTCGACTGTGCGGTGGCGCACGAGCAGGTCGGCAGCCGCTGCCGAGGCGTTGCAGGCATTGGACGCCCGGTCTGAGATGTCGCCCGGGAACTTGTCGTCGGCTGTGCCGATGGCCGGTGCAATCGTGAGCTCCTGCGCCACGTGCGGCTCACTGCACGACGTGTAGGTCTGGTCGACGCCGGCGTCGTACGGCTCGTCCAGGCAGGCCTGGAACGGCACCGGCACTCCTTCGCTGAGCGAGTCCTCGAGCGACTCCCTCAGTACCTGGTAGCCGGCTCCGGCTTGCGTGGAGTTGCGGAGCAGGACGTCGCACCGGTACCACGACCTGTCGTCCGGCTCCCACAGCTGGACATCGAGGCGACTGTTGAAGTCCTGGCCCAGGAAACCGGCCTGGGCCTCACGGCAGGGGGCCAGAGCAGCCGACGAGTCGGGTGGCGGGCTCGAGCTGACGAACACCGTCTGTGCGAGGTGGTTGTCCGTGCACGGGACGGGCTTTGCCGATGCCTCGGTGAAACAGTCGCCGACCGCTACCGTGGTTTCGCCGGCCGCCCCCTCATCGCTCGACGAGCCGGAGCAGCCCGTGAGCACAAGGCAGGATGCGACGACGACGCCCACGGCGCCTGAGCGCAGCAGCCGACGAGGTTCGGCGTGGTGGGGCACCTGGGTTGCGGCCTTCCTGGTGGGCGGAATCCCTCATCCTAGGAGCCAGGGCAACACGGCCAGACCAAGGGCTGCGGCCAGCAGGACGGAGTCGGTCCACGTCCACGGCGCCGGTTCGGCCCAGGTACGCCGGGTCGCACCCGCGAAACCACGGGCATCCATGGCCATGGCAGTACCGGCCGTCTGACGGAGCGAGACGACCAGCAGAGCGAAGGCGCTCGCTGCCGAACCACTGGCCCGGCGTCGGAGCCCGCCGTCGAGCCCGAGGCCGCGCGCACGGCGCGCACGTTGGATGGTCTGCCACTGGTCGAGCGTGGCATCAAGTCGTTGCAGCGCGGCGACGGCAGCGACGACGGTGCGTGCTGGGAGCCGAGCTCGCTGAGCCAGGTGGTCGCCGAGCTGGCTGGGCTGGATCGTTGGCGTGAGGACCGCCGCGGGCAGCACGATGAACAGGATGCGCAGACCGGCACCGAGCGCCTCATCGGCGTGGTGGCCGCCGTACAGCCAGGTCGAGATGAGGATCGACGTCGCAGCAACGAGGCCGAGCACGAGCCTGCCGGCACTCGAACGCAGGTCGCGGGCCAGCCAGCCGAGCACGACCAGCTCGGCCGCCAGGCAGATCAGCCCTTGCCGGGCGTTGTCGATGGCGAAGGCTCCAGCGACGGGGATGAGGCAGGCCAGTAGTCGGGAGAGCGGACCTATCCGTTCGCGTAGGTCGGTCACGGCTGCCCCGTCACGCGGGGGGCCAGCATCAGGAGATCGCCGCTGAGGCGTGCGACGGCATCCGTGTCATGGGTTGCCAGGGACACGGCGGCGCCGGCCGCCGCCGCTCCGTGCAGGGCGGACACCACCACGGACCAGGTCAGACGGTCCTGGCCCACCGTCGGCTCGTCGAACAGGGCGGCTGCGGGACCGTGTGCCAGCGCGGCGGCCACCATGAGGCGCCGTTGCTCCCCGCCGGACAGGTGATGCGGGCTGACGTTGGCGAGCGGGCTGAGACCGAAGGCCTCGATCAGACCTTCGGCGCGTGGCTCGAGCCATCTCAGGTCTCGGCCGATCGCGCGGCCGGAGGCCAGCACCTCGTCGCGCACCGATGAGGCAACCATGCCGGCCTCGGCCACCTGGGGGGTCCAGGCCAGCCGAGCGGCCAGGTCGCGGGATCGCCAGCGCCACGGTTGTCGCCCCTGTCTGGTCGCGAGCGCTGCCGCGGCGAGCACCTCGCCCGAGGAAGGCCGGGCCAGCCCGGCCAGCACGCTGACCAGGGTGGACTTGCCGGCCCCACTGGGTCCGCAGACGGCGAGCACCCGGCCCGCCCGCATGGAGGCGTCGATCCCGTCGAGCACCTGGGTGACGGTCCGGCGACGTCCGGGCAGGCGAGACGTCAGCGACATCGCGACGCGCTCGGCGGTCACCACCGGTCCTGGCACCGGATCGTGCGGAGCCACCAGGTCCGGGTCGAGGGAGCTGGAGGTCGGCAGCGGGGCGTCCGGGGTCCAGACGCCGAGTGCGGCCAGGGCACCGCCTTGTGCCGACAGCACCCGGTCGGGCGGGCCGTCGGCGATGAGCTCGCCATCGGGTCCGAGCACGACCAGTCGGTCGGCGAAGTCGAGCCACGGTCCGATCCGATGTTCAACGACCACGAGCGTCGTACCTCGTTGCTGCACGGTCGAGCGGACTGCCTGGCGCACCGACGCTGCCGTCGGCTCGTCCAGCATCGACGTCGGCTCGTCCAGAAGCAGCACCCGGCTGCCCAGCGCGAGGCCACCGGCCAGCGCGAGGCGCTGGCTCTCCCCGCCGGACAGGGCCCGCGTCGGGTGGTCGACGCCGTACGGGAAGGAGGTCTCGGCGAGCGCGCCGTGGACGAGTCGCCACAGCTCGTCGCGGGGCACCCGAAGGTTCTCCGGGCCGAACGCCACGTCCCGACCCACCGACTCGGCCACGATCCCGGCTGTGGGTTCCTGGAGAAGCAAAGCCACGTCTCCGGGGCGCTGCCCGGCCGGGATGCCGTCGACGAGGGCGGTGCCGGACAGGTCGCCGTGGGAGGCGGTGAGCAGCAGCCCCGCCATCGCTCGCAGCAGCGTCGACTTCCCGGCTCCGCTGGGCCCGGCCAGCACGACCCGCTCGCCGGCGCCGATGGTCAGATCGAGGTCGGCCAGCACCGGAGTGCGACGGCGGGACGGCCGCCAGGTGAGTCCGGACACGACGACCGAGGCGCCGCCGGCCCGGTTCGGGTCAGACCGGTTGATGGTCGGCGGCCTCGCGTCCTGCCGGCAGCGCGTCGATCGCGCCTGTTGCCGCCAACGCCCGTGTCAACGCCCAGCCGCCGAGACCCGCGACCACCGCTCCGGACAGCACGAAGAAGCCCAGGTATCCGAGCTTGAACCCGGCCGTGGTGCCCTGCCAGTAGGCGTGCCACTCGTAGAGGAACTCCAACGATGCGGCCACGGCGCCACCGAGCACGGCGACCGGCCAGGTGAAGCGTCGGAACAAGAACAGCGCCAGCGCGAGCTCGACTCCGAAGCCTTGCAAGCCTCCTGAGATCAAGGTGGACCAGCCCCACTCGTTGCCCAGCATGGCCTCGACCGCTGCGGCGAGCAGCTCAGCGAACAGTGCCGCGCCCGGTCGGCGTACGACGAGACCGCCCACGACGCCCGCGATCAGCCACGGGCCGCCCAGCAGTCCGACGCTGGGCCCGATGACGCCGGACAGGGGAGTGTAGAAAGCGCTGTAAGCAGCGCTCCAGCCCCAGTACGCGACCCCGAAGACGACACCCACCATGGCGGTGGACATCAGGTCGACGCTCCGCCAGCGGGCGGCTGGCAGGCGACGCGACGCAGTCTCGGCTCGTGGCTCGGCGTCATGTGTGGTGTTGCTCATGCGGAAACCTCCCGGGTAGGGAGGGGAAGCAGTGTCACTGCTCGAGTCTCGACTCCCTTCGCCGGTATTAGCCGGATCAGGTTCGAGGGTCTGCGGATCGGCCGCACTCTCAGCGCTTGGGGCGCTCCCCTGTCGTTGCCGTCACCTTACCGCGGCGGCGGCGAGCCGATCTGCGGCGGCTGCCCGGGGTTTACGATGGGGGCGCGCTGGTCGCCCGTGACAGGACGCCTGTGGCCGCGTGAGACTCTTCAGAAGGATGGGAAGTTCCATGACGCGTCGCGCCTACGGCTTCGCGGTCGGCCTTGCCGTCGCGGTCGGCCTGCTGGCGTGGGTCGCGTCCTACCGGCTCGACATGCCGTTGCGAGACCCGGACGGGCTCGCCGGGCCGTCATACATCCGACTCCCGCTCATCGTCATCTTGTTCTTCCTCAGTGACGTGGTGCCGCGGGTGCTCGTCACCAACCGGGGCTTCAAGAACTTCGTCCCCTCGTTCAAGGCCTACACCAAGCTGCGCTGGACCGGCAGTCGCGTGGCCCTGGTCGGAGTCGGGCTGTCGAGCTTCTACGTCGTCTACGTCGCCTACCGCAACCTCAAGGGGTTCCTGCCCTTCGTGCGCACGGACACCCTGTACGACGACGTGCTGCACCGGCTCGACGTGGCCCTGATGTTCGGCCACGACCCGGCGGTGGTCCTGCACCACCTTCTCGGCACCGGCATCACGGCGCACATCCTCTCGTTCGTCTACGTCATGTTCCTGACGTTCGTGCCAGTGAGCCTCGGTGCCGCGCTGGTCTGGTCGAAGAACGTGGCGACCGGGTTCTGGTACGTCACTGCGCTGTGCGTCAACTGGGTGCTCGGCACGCTCAGCTACTACTGGCTGCCGTCGCTGGGCCCCTTCTACAAGAACGGTGCCTTCAACGAGCTCCCCAGCACGGGCGTCACCGCGCTGCAGCACTCCCTGCAGGCCGGTCGGCTGCGCGTGCTCGAGGACCCGCAAGCCACCAGCTCCATCCAGAGCGTCGCCGCTTTCGCGTCATTGCATGTGTCGATCATCTTCACCGCCGCCTTGATCTGTCACTACGTCATACCGTCGCGCTGGGTGCGGTGGTCGATGTGGTTCTACTTCGTGCTGACGACGATCTCGACCATCTACTTCGGCTGGCACTACCTGCTCGACGACCTGGCCGGCCTCGCGATCGGATTCATCGCGGTGTGGATCGGTGCGAAGACGACAGGGCACGTCATGGGCATCCAACGACATCGCCCGCACGCCGGCGACGGCGTCATCGGGGTCTTCCCTCCCGACAGCGGCCGGCCTGACGACGACGATGAAGCCCACGGTGCCGCCGAGCCGATCGACACCGGCGACCTGTCAGAGCTCGGTGCCAAGCGAAGTCTCCTGAGGCGCAAGCATGCTGACCCGGCGGAGCTCGGCCAGTCGCTCGGCGATGGGTCAGAAGCCGCCGATGTCCGGGCTGACGTGGACTCGCCCGACGCCAAGGACAACGCACCGGCATGAGCCAGAGCCATGGCACTGACGCGGAGGGTCACGGACCCGAGCTGGTCCACCTCGAGGTCGACCAGCACGTGGCGACCCTGACCCTCGACTCACCGGACAACCGCAACGCGCTGTCGCGCCGGCTGGTGGCTCAGCTCAGCGAGCATCTCGCGAGGGCCGACCAGGCGGCCGAGATCCGCGCCATCGTCCTCACACACACCGGAGGAACGTTCTGCGCCGGCGCCGACCTCGCCGAGGCTGTCGAGCTGGGGATGGAGCAGGGCACCCGGTCTCTGCTCGGGCTGCTGCGTACCGTCGTGACCCTGGGCACTCCCGTGGTCGCCGTCGTCCGCGGCCACGTCCGGGCCGGCGGGGTCGGACTGGTCGGAGCCTGCGACCTGGCACTGGTGACCGACGACTCGACGTTCGCGTTCAGCGAGGTGCTGCTCGGTCTGACTCCGGCGATCATCTCATTGACCACGCGCAGCCGGCTGCACGACCGTGACGCCGCCCTGAAGTACCTCACGGGGGCCACCTTTGACGGTGCCGAAGCGGCCCGGAGCGGTCTCGTGACCGCCGCGGCCCCGGCAGACCGGCTCGATGAGCTGCTGGCGGCGCAGCTGGCGGCACTGCGGTCGGTCTCGCCCCAGGGTCTGCGTGAGACCAAGGCACTCCTCAACCGACCGGTGCTCGCCGAGATCGACAGTCAGGGTGACGCGCTGGTCGAGCTGTCGGCTCGGCTCTTCGCTTCCGACGAGGCACGCGAGGGCATGACGGCCTTCCGTGAGCGTCGCAGCCCGCGCTGGGCCTGACCCGAGGCTGGCGCGCACGGCTCGGTGCTGGTTGGCTGACCGGAGGCCGAGTCGGCGAAACATCCTGGAGACACCATGACCACCCGCGACATCCCGTGGCACCCTGGAACGCCCTGCTGGGTCGACCTGATCGTCAAGGATGTCGAGCAGGCGGTCGCCTTCTACGCTGACCTGTTCGGCTGGGACTGCCAGGAAGGTCCCCCGGAAGCCGCGGGCTACCGCATGTGTCACGTGCGCGGGCGCCCCGTCGCCGGGATCGGTCCGGGGCCGCAGAAGTTCGAGATGCCCAGCGTGTGGTCCACCTACCTGGCAACCGCCGATGCCGACCGCACGGCCCGCCGGGTCATGGAGGAAGGCGGCAGCCTGCTGATCGAGCCGTTCGACGTGCTCGACGCCGGCCGGATGGCGGTCGGTTTCGACCCGGCGGGTTCGGCCTTCGGTCTCTGGGAGGCGAAAGCACACATCGGCGCGACCGTGGTCAACGAGCCCGGTGCCCTCACGTGGAACGAGTGCATGACGAGGGACTACGAGGGTTGCCAGGAGTTCTACCGGGAGGTCTTCGGCCACGAGTTCGGCGAGATCGGCGATGACTCGTTCCGGTACGCGACGATCTCGGTCAACGCTCAGGTCGTCGGTGGTATCGGCGAGCTCACCGGCTCGATGCCGTCCGATGTGCCCGCGCACTGGATGACGTACTTCGCGTCCGATGACGTCGATGCGACCGTGCAGCGGGCGACCGAGCTGGGTGCCGTGCTCCGGACTGGTCCGATGGACACCCCGCAGGGTCGGCTGGCTGTGCTCGAAGGTCCCGAGGGCGAGGTCTTCTCCGTCATCGCGGTGGCTGGCCGGGAGTCGCTCGAGGCGTAGCAGCCGCCCGCCCCGGGCCGAGCCGGGCGCGGCTCCCAGGACCACCGTGGAGGCCCGGCTGTGGCGGGGTCAGCGGTTCGGTCCGCGGTCGTATCGACCGTCCGGACACTTTTGCATCGTTCTCCGGACAACCACCCCACCCCTTGGGAGTCTCGAAGAACAGGGCTACGAAATACGTCATAAAGAGTCTCAAATAGGACAGCAGAAAGTTACAACGGTGTAGTTCGTCAAGACGACACGCCGTGGTACCAGAGTTATTTCTGTGAAAACTGTTCCGCATGGGGCTAAAGGTGGCTACGGTCCTGGTTGGCAGACGAAGGGCCCGGCCACCGGGGAAGGGTGGCCGGTCGCTTCATCCAGACCGAAGGGATCCACGTGTCGAGGCGAGTCCGGGCTCAGCTGGTAGCGATGAGCGCTGCAGCGGTCCTCACGATCGCGCTGAGCCCCCCGGCTCATGCTGACGACAACGGGCACGGGACGGTCGTGCCGAGCAAGCAAGACGTTCTCGACGCACAGCAGAAGGTCAGCGACACCGAGCGCTCGGTGGCATCGATCCAGGCCGACCTGGCTACCGCCAGCGCCCAGCTCGATGCGCTCAACACCGCAGCGGAGCGGGCGGCGGAGGCCTACAACGGGGCCCTTTTCCAGTGGCACGACTCCCAGGCGGCGGCGATCACAGCTCGTCACCGCGCTGAGGATGCGGCCGGGAAGGCCGAGGTCGCCCGCTCCGAGCTGGCCGGCTTCGTCGTCGGGCAGGAGACTGCCGGCACCGGACTCACGACCTTCAGCACCGCCCTCACCGCCGGTGGACCGCACGACCTGATGGTCAGCATCGCCACCCACGACGCGTCCTCCCAGGCGTACGACGCCCAGTACCAGGCGTGGAGCGCCGCGAACCAGCTGGCCAAGGTTTACAAGGGGCAGGCCGAGGCCTCGCTGGCCGCGGCCGCCGATGCCAAGGCAGCGGCCAAGAAGGCGCGGGCCGCGGCCAAGACAGCGGTCCTGCTGCAGCAGAACGCCGTCGTGGCCATCGGCAACCAGCGGGCTTCGCTGATCAGGGAGCTCGCCGAGGCCCAAAACATCTCGGTCTCGCTGGCCGCTCAGCGTCAGAGTGGGCTCGAGCAGCGCCGGCAGGTGCGGCTCGCCCAGGAACGGCGCTCCGAGGAGGAGTCACGAGCGCGTCAACAGCAACGCGTCGAGCACCGCCGGCAGATGCGTGAGCGTCGCCAGCACCAGACGCCGACGCCCACGCCGTCGCCCGCGCCGGCTCCGCCACCGATCGACCCCACCCCGCCGCCGCCCAACGCCACCGCCGCGCAGCGCGCTGTCGACTTCGCCTACGACCAGCTCGGCGATACCTACGTCTGGGGCGCAGAGGGACCGGACTCGTGGGACTGCTCCGGCCTGACCATGGGCGCCTGGGCCGCCGGTGGTGTCGCGCTGCCGCACTGGTCGGTCGCGCAGTACGCGGCGACCACGCCGATCTCGGTCGGTCACCTGAAGCCGGGAGACCTCGTCTTCTGGGCTGATGACTCGAACGATCCGAGCACGATCTTCCACGTCGGTCTCTACATCGGGAACGGCAACATGATCCACGCCCCGCGGACCGGGGTGCCCGTCAAGATCGAGAGCATCTGGGACTGGGAGACGCCGGACTTCTTCGGTCGGCCCCATCGGTCCTGAGAGAACGAGACGAGAAACACAGGCGTCAGGACGTACGCAGGGACAGCCGAGTAGCGGTGCTCGGTAGCCGTACGGAACGGCCTGATGTGGGCGGCCACACATCTCTGATGTGTGGCCGTCCTCTTTGTCGTGATGGCACGCTGGCAGCATGACCGCCGAGCCGCGCGAGCTTTCCGAGCCCGATTCCCTGCTGCTCACCGAGTTCCTCGACGCTCCCTATCCCGACGTCGCCGCCGGGGTCCGTTCGGAGCTGGCCAAGCACGCCGACCTCCTCGATCACCAGCTGGAGGAACCCCGCGTCGCCTTCCGTCAGCGCGTCCTCGACACGTTGCACCTGCTGATCGAGACCAAGCAGACCGGACTCGGCTTCCCGACGGAGTACGGCGGCGGCGGTGATGTAGGCGCGTCCGTGATCGCGTTCCAGAACCTCGCGTACGGCGACCTGTCCCTGCTGGTCAAGGCTGGTGTGCAGTTCGGCTTGTTCGGAGGTGCCATCCTGCACCTCGGTTCGAAGCGTCATCACGACGCGCACCTGGCGGACGTCGTGACGGGCCGGACGCTGGGGTGCTTCGCGATGACGGAGTCGGGCCACGGTTCGAACGTGCAGGCGCTCGAGACCACCGCCACCTACGACGCTGAGGCTGGGGAGTTCGTGATCGACACACCGACCGCGTCGGCATGCAAGGACTACATCGGCAACGTGGCAGAGCACGCCCACCTCGCCGTCGTCTTCGCCCAGCTCATCGTCGGGGGCGCCTCCCACGGCGTGCATGCCCTCCTGGTCCCGGTCCGTGACCAGGACGGGACGGTACGACCCGGCGTGACGATCGAGGACGACGGTCCGAAGCTCGGGTTGAAGGGTGTCGACAACGGCCGGCTCGCCTTCGACTCCGTCCGGATCCCGCGCGAGTCACTGCTCAACCGGTATGCCGACGTGGACGAGCAGGGGAGGTACGTCAGCGCGATCGACAGCGATGACCGGCGCTTCTTCACCATGCTCGGCACCTTGGTGCAGGGCCGGGTGAGCGTCGGGGGTGGCGCGCTGAACGCGGGCAAGGTCGCGCTCACGATCGCCATCCGCTACGCCAACCGCCGGCGGCAGTTCGGTCCTCCCGGGGAGCACACCGAGGCGACCCTGATGACCTATCGCAGTCACCAGCGGCGCCTGTTGCCGTTGCTGGCGCGGACCTACGCGCTCAGTGCGGCTCAGCAGGACCTGGTTGTGATGCTGCACGACAGCTTCACTGCAGCCGACGCTCCGCAGGACAACCGCCGCGTGCTCGAGGCCAGGGCAGCCGGTCAGAAGGCGCTTGCGACCTGGCATGTCACCGAGACGATCCAGGTCTGCCGCGAGGCCTGCGGCGGAGCCGGCTACCTCGCCGAGAACCGGTTTGCCGCGCTGAAGGCGGACACCGACGTGTTCACGACCTTCGAGGGCGACAACACCGTGTTGCTCCAGCTGGTGGCGAAGGGCCTGCTCACCGAGTTCCAGCAGAGCTTCAACGACCTCGACCCTCGGGGTCTGGTGCGCTTCGTGGCCACCCAGGCGGTGGAGTCCGTCGTGGAGAAGGCAGCCCTGCGACAGCTGGTCGAGCGGCTGCGTGATGCTGTTCCCAGCAAGGATGACGACGCGGGACTGCTCGACGTGGACTACTACCGCGGTCTCATGCGCTGGCGCGAGTCGCACATGCGCGTGGGTCTCGCCCGACGGCTCAAGCGCGGCGTCGACGAGGGGGGCGATCCGTTCGAGGTCTTCGCGTCCTGTCAGGACCACGTGGTCGCGATGGCGCGGGCGCACGTCGAACGTGTCGTGCTGGAGTCGTTCGCAGCCAGCATCGAGCGCGCCGATGAGCAGGTCCGGCCGGCCCTCGAGCGACTGTGCGACCTGCATGCCCTGTCTGCCATCGAGGCAGACCGGGCGTGGTTCCTCGAGCACGGGCGGCTGTCGTCAGCGCGCTCGAAGGCCATCACGGCGATGGTCGGTCGGCTCTGCGAGGAGATCGCGCCGATCGCCGAGGTGCTGACGGATGGCTTTGCGATCCCCGAGGAGCTGATCCGCGCCCCCATCGCCCGCCGAGACTGATAGCAGCTTTGTCGAGACCCGCGTCCGTCTTCGGTGGTCGAGCTTGTCCAGGCCCGGAAGCAAGAAGCCCCGGAAACCCTTGTGGACAACGCGAAAATGTCTGGCCGTTGTCAGACATGTCGGATAGAATCGAACACATGTTCGACACCGACCTGAGTGCGCTCGACGAGACAGCGACCCTGTCGTACGTCGAGATCGCCCGCGCCGCCGCGGACCGGGCCGAGGTCGAGATCCTCCAGGCCGCGGCGCATTGGGCTGACCTGCACGGTGAGCTCGCCCGCGCGACGAGCCCGTTGCTGCCCGGGTCGGAACAGCTGGTGCAGTTCGGTGGCGACGGGACACCTGGGGTGGCGGAGTTCGCCCCGACCGAGCTCGGTGTGGTGTTGGCGACGTCGTCGTCGGCGGCGGAGCGGCTGGTCGGGGACGCCCTCGATCTGCGTCACCGTCTCCCGCGGCTGTGGGCCAGGGTCTGTGCGAGTGAGGTGAAGCCGTGGATCGGCCGCAAGTGCGCGGAAGCCACCCGCCACCTGTCCGTGGACACCGCCGCGGTGGTGGACCGCAGGATCGCGAAGTACGCCCATTCGTTGTCGTGGGGCCGGATCGAAGCCATCATCGCCGCCTGCTGGCTGGAGTGTGACCCTGAGGCTGCGACTGAAGCCGACGAGCAGGCTCAGGCGTCGTTGGGGGTGTGGCTGGACCAGTGCAGTGAGCACGGCACCAAGAGGATCTTCATCGAGGCCGAAGCAGCCGATGCGATCTGGTTCGACGCCACCGTGGACCGCACCGCCGACGGGCTCGGCCTGCTAGGAGACAGCCGGGGCAAGGACGCCCGCCGCGCCGCCGCGGTCGGGATCCTGGCGCGTCCCCAGACCGCCCTGGACCTGTTCGCTGAAGTAGCTGAGGCGGCCGGGCAGCCGACACCGCAGACAGCCAGACCTCCACGGGTCGACACCGGCCCGGACGTCACCTTGTATGTCCATCTCACCGGCAAAGCGCTGCAGTCCGGCAGCGGGGTGGCGCGGGTGGAGCAGGTCGGACCCGTCACCCTCGACCGGGTCAAGACCTGGCTCGGCCACGCCAACGTCGTGGTGAAGCCCGTGGTCGACCTCAACGACCAGATCCCGGTCGATGCGTATGAGATCCCCGACCGGATCCGCGAAGCCGTCCACCTCGCCATCCCGGTCGACTGCTTCCCCTACGCCACCTCCACCCGCAGGACCGGCGACATCGACCACACCATTCCGTTCGTCAAACCCGACGACGGTGGACCACCCGGTCAGACCGGCCTCGGAAAGCTCGGCCCCATCACCCGCTTCCACCATCGGGTCAAGACCCACGGCCACTGGCAGGTCGCCCAACCGTTCACCGGCGTGTTCGTGTGGCGCACCCCGCATGGCCGCTACCTCATGGTCGACCACACCGGCACCCACCGGTCAGTCTCACCTGCCCTGGCGCTGCCGGCTGCCTGAAAGTCCCCCGATCTCGCAGGCTCGCTCAGCCGCTTCTCGCCGCGATCGACTGTGAGATTGTCCTGGCCAAGCCCAGCCCCATACCTGCGAGGCTCCCAGTCTGCGGTCTGGCCTGGTGATCTCGGCGGGCTCGACTTAGCGGGCCAAGCCTGATCAGGTTAGTGGTCGGTCCTACGCGCGGCGGGGCGACGCGTCAGTGGCCGCCGCGGCCGGTGCTGTGCGGAACAGCCTCGCCGGGCTTGGCACCCGGGGCCGTGAAGACCGTGCTGACGCCGACCCCGTGCGCGTCGATGTGCCGCTGCTGCGAGGCCCGGACCTCGGCCTCGGCATCGACCCGACCGACCCAGCTCGCACCCTCGACCGACTTGCCCGGCTCGAGATCCTTGTAGACCTCGAAGAAGTGCTGGATCTCCAGCCGGTCGAACTCGGGCATGTGGTGGATGTCGCGCAGGTGCTCCTGGCGCGGGTCGTTGAACGGGACGCACAGCACCTTGTCGTCGCCGCCCTTCTCGTCGGTCATCCGGAACATGCCGATGGCTCGCGCCCGGATCAGACAGCCCGGAAACGTGGGCTCGGGCAGGAGCACGAGGGCATCGAGGGGGTCGCCGTCCTGACCCAGGGTGTCGTCGATGAAGCCGTAGTCAGCGGGATACTGCGTGGCGGTGAACAGGGTGCGGTCGAGCCTGATGCGGCCCGACTCGTGGTCGACCTCGTACTTGTTGCGCTGTCCCTTGGGAATCTCGATGGTGACGTCGAAGTCCACGCTTGGTTCCTCATCATTCTGGAGGTCGTCCTGTGTCTCGTCCTGGGCCCGGTCCGGGTGCCGATCAGCTCGTTGCGTCGGCCTGCCGTCCCCGCCCGGTGGTCCGCCTGTCGGCCCGGTGCGCGGGCGCTGGCACTAGTCTCCCCTACGGACCTGACTTTGTGTATTTCCCGAGGAGGCGTACGTGCGTCGTGACAGCGGTCGCCTGACGCGCACCGTCCCCGGCGAACGCGGCAGCATCATGCACAAGACCGCGTATGGCCTGGTCGCCCTGCTACTCATGGCCGGAGTCGCCGTGCAGCAAGGCTGGCTGCCCGATCTCAGCCAGGTCCAGTCGGTCCGCACACCGGGATCTTCGCCGCCTCCCTCGGGTCCGGGCTTGTTGCTCTCCGATCCAGCCGTGCCGCCGGCGGTGCTCGACCCGGCCACCGGCGAGGCGCGCCCGAAACCCGCTGTCGTACAGAAGCTGCTGGCGGCCGCAGCGAAGAAGCCCCTGCTCGGACGCCGGCTCGGGCTGATCGTCGAGCGCCTCGGGTCCCCACGACCGCTCATGCAGATCGACGCGTCGACCCCGGTGACCCCGGCCTCGACGGTGAAGCTGCTGACCAGCATGGCCGTCCTGCGAGAGCTGAGCCCCCAGCACCGGTTCTCGACGAGAGTGGTGCCGGGACGCACCGCGCGCTCGATCGTGCTGGTCGGCGGCGGTGACCCGCTGCTGACCGATGCCACCCCGAGCCGAGCGCAGGCGCAGGCGTCGTACCCGGCGCAGGCTTCGCTGCAGAGCCTGGCAGAGCGGGCCGCGAAGAAGCTCCGCCAAGAGGGCGTACGCCGGGTCCGGTTGTCCTACGACACGTCGCTCTTCTCCGGCCCAGCGGTCAATCCGACATGGGAGCCCACCTACCTCGCCGACAACGTGGTCAGTCCGATCACGTCCCTGTGGGTCGATGAAGGCCGGTCGGTCAGCGGCTACGCGCAGCGCGTGCCCGACCCGGCGGCGGAGGCCGCCGCGCGTTTCGCGGCCTTCCTGACGAAGGCAGGGGTCCGGGTCACCGGTGCTGCGCAGCCGGGCCGGGCAACCAAGGTGGCGCCCCTCGCCAGCGTCGAGTCGGCACCGTTGGCCCAGATCGTCCAACACGTGTTGGAGGTCAGCGACAACGAAGGAGCGGAGGTCCTGCTCCGCCAGGCGGCCATCGGCGCGGGCCGGGCAGGCTCGTTCCGGGCCGGGGTCGCCGTGATCGAACGGCAGCTCACCGAGCTGGGTGTCGACAGTGCCGGGGTCACCATTCATGACGGCAGCGGACTGTCCCGACAGGACAAGCTGCCCGTGCGCGTGCTCGCCGACGTGTTGCAGCTCGCCGCAGCCGATGACCACCCCGAGCTCCGACCGCTGATCTCCGCGTTGCCGGTGGCGGGGTTCACCGGGAGCCTGGCCTACCGTTTCGTCGAGGAGGCGCCAGCAGGTCTGGGGGTCGTGCGTGCCAAGACCGGCACGCTGACAGGCGTCCACGGGCTGGCCGGCATCGTCACGACGACACAAGGCACGCCGCTGGTGTTCGCATTCGTGGCAGACCGGGTGCGGCCGTCGAAGAAGTACGCAGCACCGGCTCAGCTGGACAGGATCGCCGCCCTGCTCGCGACGTGCGGCTGCTGACGAGCACGAGCTGTTCAGTGCAGCCGCGCCGACACCCAACTCATCGCCTCGCGGATCGCATCCCGCGACTCGTCGGTGTCGTCGATCTGGTCGAACCCGTGGTGTCCGTGCGGTACGTCGATCACGTCCAGCCGTGCCCCGGCCTCGGCTGCCGCCGCCACGAACTCGGCCACCGTCTCGGCGACCTCGTCGCGCTCGTGTCCCACCCTGGTCAGCAGGAGCGGGAGGTCTGCTGCGGAACTGACCGCGTCCGCCATCGTGACCGGGGCCATCGGTAGGTCGTCCAGGGGTCGGCACAGCGGATAGGTCGCGGCCACTCCACGCAGCCACGGTTCGGGGCGCGTCATCCAGCGACCGAGCAGCGCGCCGGCCCCGGAGAAGCCCCACACGACGATCCGGTCCGGGTCGACGCCAGGATGCGTCCGGGTCGACGCGACGACGCGCTCGATCTCACGCTGCGCGCCGGGCCAGGCCTCGACGCTCGAGAACGGATGGTCGAACGTGACGCCCACGAGTCCTGACCGAGCCGCCCAGGCGCCGTACGCCTGGTAGCTCGGCCACTCGCGCGGCTTCGGCTCGAGCCAGTCGGGCACCGGACCCCCGTGCACGAACACCACGGCGGGGGCTGGTTCGCCTGCCGCGGGGAGGTACCAGTCGACCGTGCCCTCGCGGACCGGCTCCCACGCTTCGACGGGTAGCACGAGGGGACGCAAGAACGCTGGGCTCTCTGGGGAAGTCTCGGCCATGGTCAGTGATCCTGCCGGAGCGTGGAACATGTCGCACGAGGTTTTCCTCCCCCGTCCGCGTGGTCCGCACCCCGTACGGTAGGTCCATGGCAGACGAAGCGCAGACCTCCGCCGCCGATGGATCGGACGGCCACAGCGACCAGGGCGCCCACGGCGACATGGTCGACTGGGACCTGGCCGTCACCACCGCCAAGCGGTTGATGAAGCCCGGTCCGGAGGTCAGCCACGACGAGGCACGGCAAGTTGTTGCGGACCTGCGCCGACTGGCGGCCGAGTCGGAGGACCACGTACGGTCCTTCACCGGCTTGCACACCGAGTCAGCGACCGCCCCGGTGCTCGTGGTCGACCGCGGCGGCTGGGTCCAGGCCAACGCCGACGGGTTCAAGCAGGTACTCCGACCACTCATCGCGCGGATGCGCGAGAAGCGTGGCGAGCCGGGGGCCATGACCACCGCCATCGGCTCGCGGGTCACCGGCCTGGAGGCGGGTGGCCTGCTGGCCTACCTCTCCAACAAGGTGCTCGGCCAGTTCGACCCCTTCTACAGCGGTGTCGGCCCGGCCGGGGTCGCCCACGGCGGCCGGTTGCTGCTCGTGGCTCCCAACGTCGTTCACATCGAGCGCGAGCTTGCCGTCGACCCCCATGACTTCCGGCTCTGGGTGTGCCTGCACGAGGAAACCCACCGCGTGCAGTTCACCGCGGTGCCATGGCTCCGCGAGCACCTGCTCACCGAGATGGCTGGGCTGCTGCAGAGCGCAGAGCTCGACCCGGCCAAGCTGGCCACGATGATGCGTGACGCCATCGACAGCGTGGGCAAGCTCGTCCGGGGTGACGACGACGCGTCGCTCCTCGACGTGCTCCAGACCCCGCAGCAGCGAGCGGTGCTCGAACGGCTCACGGCCGTGATGTCCCTGCTCGAAGGCCACGCGGACGTGGTCATGGACGGGGTCGGGCCGGGCGTCGTCCCCAGCGTCGACAAGATCCGGGCGAAGTTCACCCAGCGGCGTGCAGGAGCAGGTCCGCTCGACCAGATGGTGCGGCGGCTGCTCGGGTTCGACGCCAAGCTGCGGCAGTACCGCGACGGCGCCCACTTCGTGCGCGGGGCCTTCGAGAAGGTCGGCATGGACGGGTTCAACGCCGTCTGGGACCAGCCGGCCAACCTACCGACCCGCGACGAGATCGCCGACCCCGCACTCTGGGTCACCCGGATCCACGGCTGAGCCACGACCGACGGGCCATGAGCGAGGCACTCGATCCAGCCGTGGCGGCAACCCGCCGCGCCGTGCGCCTGGCGTTGCGCGACCTCGAACCCGGGGCACACGTGCTCGTGGCCTGCTCCGGAGGTGCTGACTCCATGGCCCTCGCCGACGCCGCGGCCTTCGAGGGAACCCATGCAGGCTGGGTCGTCGGCGCGGTCGTCGTCGACCACGGGCTCCAACCTGGGTCAGCCTCGGTGTCGCGGGACGTGGCAGATCGGCTCGCGGCCCTGGGCTGCGACCCGGTCGCGGTGGTCCCGGTCCAGGTCGGCCGGGCCGGCGGCCCCGAGGCTGCCGCCCGCGAGGCCCGCTACGCCGCACTGGACGAGGCCGGTGTCGCTGACGACGCCCTCGTGCTGCTCGGGCACACCCTCGACGACCAGGCCGAGACGGTCCTGCTGGGTCTCGCCCGCGGCAGCGGGACCCGTTCGCTGTCCGGGATGGCGGCTGTGACCGGCCGGTTCCGCAGGCCGCTGCTCGGGGTACGTCGGGCGCAGACGGCACAGGCCTGCGCTGCGCGCGGGCTGACCGTCTGGCACGACCCGCACAACGAGGACGACGCCTTCGCCCGGGTTCGCGTCCGCCGTGACGTGCTTCCACGGCTAGAGGAAGCGCTCGGCCCGGGGGTGACCGAGGCGCTGGCCCGCACCGCCCTCGCCGCCCGGCTGGACGCGGACCTCCTGGACGAACAGGCCGAGCAGGTGCTCCAGGTGGCGGCACATCCGTCCGGGGCCCTCGCCGTGACGACCCTGGCGGAAGCACCGACGGCCCTGCGACGACGGGTGCTACGTCGTGCGGCGCTGGCAGCCGGCTGCCCGAACCGGGACCTCTTCGTCATACACGTCGACGAGCTCGAGCGGCTGGTTGACGACTGGCGCGGCCAAGGACCCCTCACCCTGCCCGGCGGAGTGCTGGCCGCCCGTGACCAGGGCACCATCACCTTCACCCGAGCGGCTGTGGGACGCTAAGGCGTCTGCAACCGGACCGCTGCCTCGACGAGGCGGCGCCAAGCACTCGGACTCACGCGGAGAACTGCTGTGGATGTCAGTCACGTCGAGAAGGACCTGAGTCGGACCCTCATCAGCGAGGAGCAGATCCAGCAGCGTCTGGGTGAGCTGGCTCGCGAGATCGAGGCCGACTACGCCGGGACAGACCTGCTCCTCGTCGGTGTCCTCAAGGGTGCCTGCATGGTGATGGCCGATCTGTCGCGCACCCTCAGCCGGCACGTCTCGATGGACTGGATGGCGGTCTCGTCGTACGGCTCCGGAACGACCAGTTCCGGCGTGGTGCGCATCCTGAAGGACCTCGACACGGATATATCCGGCAAAAATGTACTTATCGCCGAGGACATCATCGACACGGGACTGACCCTGTCCTGGCTGGTGGCCAACCTCGAGTCGCGCGGCCCCGAGTCGGTGAACATCTGCACGCTGCTCCGCAAACCGGACGCCCAGCAGATGGCCGTCGACGTGAAGTACGTCGGCTTCGACATCCCGAACGAGTTCGTGGTCGGCTACGGACTCGACTACGATGAGCGCTACCGCAACCTCCGCTCCGTGGCGACGCTCGCCCCGCACGTCTATACGTGAGGCATATTTCCGAGGCGGCTGGTCGCGTAGCGGCGCCACCCTCGGCCGATCGGGCAAATTTGCCTCGGTTTTCCACGGGCGTGTACGCCGATTTGGTCCGTAGGTGACAATGGATGCACCCGAGTCGTTCGAGCTGGTAGGAGGCACGGGGCCGTCGGCCCCGGTACACAAGCGTGAAGCGTTGGTTCCGTGGACCCTGGCTCTGGGTCGTGCTCTTCGCGATCGTGATCCTCATCGTCATCGACGTGGTCTCCAGCCGGGGCGGCGCCACCGAAGTCCCGACGTCGCAGATGCTCTCGACGATCAAGGAGGGTGGGGTCAAAGAGGTCACCCTGGTCGACGGTGACCAGCGCATCAACGCCACCCTCGACAGCGGCAAGGAGATCACGTCGCAGTGGGTCTTCGCCCAGGGCCCGAACGTCACCAAGGTCGTCCAGGCGGCTGTCGATGACGGCAACATCTCGAAGTCCTACAACTCCGAGGTGCCCAAGCCCAGCGTGCTGTGGAGCTTCCTCGGGACGATCTTCCCGATCTTGTTGATCGTGCTGTTCTTCCTCTTCATGATGAACAGCCTCCAAGGCGGCGGCGGACGGGTGATGCAGTTCGCCAAGTCCAAGGCCAAGGTGGTCAGCAAGGACACCCCCAAGACCACGTTCGCCGACGTCGCCGGCGTCGACGAGGCGATCGAGGAGCTCCACGAGATCAAGGAGTTCCTCCAGCAGCCCGCCAAGTTCCAGGCGGTCGGCGCCAAGATCCCCAAGGGTGTGCTGCTCTACGGTCCACCGGGCACCGGAAAGACACTGCTCGCGCGTGCGGTCGCCGGCGAGGCGAGCGTCCCGTTCTACTCGATCTCCGGCTCGGACTTCGTCGAGATGTTCGTCGGTGTGGGTGCCTCCCGGGTGCGAGACCTCTTCGAGCAGGCCAAGGAGAACGCCCCGGCCATCGTGTTCATCGACGAGATCGACGCCGTCGGTCGGCACCGCGGCGCCGGAATGGGCGGTGGCCACGACGAGCGTGAGCAGACCCTCAACCAGCTGCTCGTCGAGATGGACGGCTTCGACGTGCGCGGCGGGGTCATCCTGATCGCGGCAACCAACCGGCCCGACGTCCTCGACCCGGCACTGCTGCGGCCCGGCCGCTTCGACCGCATGGTGGGTGTGTCCGCGCCCAACATGGACGGTCGCAACAAGATCCTGAAGGTGCACGCCCGGGGCAAGCCGATCGCCAGCGGCGTCGACCTGCTCGCCGTTGCTCGCCGTACCCCGGGCTTCACCGGTGCAGACCTGGCCAACGTTCTCAACGAGGCCGCCCTGCTGACCGCGCGCAAGGACCGCAAGCTCATCGACAACGAGATGCTCGACGAGGCCATCGACCGCGTCAGCATGGGTCCGCAACGCCACTCGCACCTGATGAGTGAGCAGGAGAAGCTCATGACGGCGTACCACGAGGGCGGCCACGCCCTGGTCGCGTCGGCCCTTCCCGGCACCGACCCCGTCACGAAGATCACGATCCTCCCGCGTGGACGCGCGCTCGGCTTCACCCAGGTGCTGCCTGACTCCGACAAGTCCTCGATCTCGCGCAACGAGCTGCTCAACCAGCTCGCGTACGCACTGGGTGGTCTGGCTGCCGAGCAGCTGATCTTCCACGACCCGACCACCGGATCGTCCAACGACATCGAGAAGGCGACCAAGGTGGCCCGGGCGATGGTGACCTCGTACGGCATGAGCGAGCGGCTCGGCGCGGTCAAGCTCGGCGAGGAGAACAGCGAACCGTTCCTCGGTCGCGACTTCGGCCACACCCGCAACTACTCCGAGGAGATCGCGGCCATCATCGACGAGGAGGTCAACAAGCTCCTCACCAACGCCCACCAGGAGGCGTTCGACATCCTGGTCGAGAACCGTGACGTCCTCGACCACCTCGTGACCGAGCTGCTCGAGAGAGAGACGATCGACCGCAAGGGTCTCGGCGAGGTGTTCTCCGACATCCGGATGCGACCCGAACGGCCGGCGTGGACGGGCTCCGAGACACGGATCCCCTCGTCGCTCCCACCGGTCGCTGTGCCGGCCAACGCCAACGGCACCCGCCCCGAGCCTGCGCCGGAGATCACCGTCGGTCCCGGGACCGAGAGCGGGGGGCCCGGTGTGGGCCAGGGGCCACCGACTGCTCCCCCGGGAGCTCCGCCCTCCGGCCCACCGCTCGGCCCGACCATGGGTCCGCAGGGCTGACCTCGACATGGCTACGACGGGGATCGACCGCGTCAGCGTGCACGAGGAATTCACCGGCGGCGACTTCGACCACGCAAGGGCCGAGGCGGCGGTTCGCGAGCTGCTGATCGCGATCGGTGAGAACCCCGACCGCGACGGGCTCCGCGATACTCCGGCCCGCGTGGCTCGTGCGTACGCCGAAACCTTCGCCGGCCTGCGCATGACCGCAGAAGACGTCCTCACCACGACGTTCGACATCGGCCACGACGAGCTCATCCTGGTCAAGGACATCGAGGTCTGGTCGATGTGCGAGCACCATCTGGTGCCGTTCAACGGGGTCGCCCACGTGGGCTACATCCCGAGCCCCGAGGGCCGCATCACCGGCCTGTCGAAGCTTGCCCGCCTGGTCGACGTGTACGCCCGCCGGCCCCAGGTCCAGGAGCGCCTGACGACGCAGGTGGCGGACGCGCTGATGCGGATCCTCAAGCCCCGAGGCGTGATCGTGATCTTCGAGTGTGAGCACCTGTGCATGACCATGCGCGGTGTGCGCAAGGGCGGCTCCAAGACCGTGACCAGCGCCGTCCGGGGCCAACTGCGTGACCCTGCCACCCGGGCCGAGGCCATGAGCCTCATCCTCGGGTGACCACCATCTAGGGCAGAGTAGGGGCATGGTCTTCGGTGCGCCGCCGCGCTATGTCGCAGGGCTCCCTTGCCCTGCGCGGACCCTGGTCATGGGCGTCGTCAACGTCACGCCCGACTCGTTCTCCGACGGCGGCATGTGGCTCGAACCGCACGCGGCCGTGGCCCACGGCGACCGGCTGCTCGCCGATGGCGCCGATCTCGTCGACGTGGGCGGGGAGTCCACCCGGCCCGGTGCCGAGCGCCCGAGCATCGACGAGGAGCTGTTCCGGGTGATCCCGGTGGTCGAGGCGCTGTCCCGGCAGGGTGCCATCGTGAGCATCGACACGATGCGCAGCGAGGTGGCCCGGCGCGCCGTCGATGCCGGCGCCGTGGTCGTCAACGACGTGTCGGGTGGTTGCGCCGATCCGGCGATGCTGACGACCGTGGCCGCCCTGGGCGTGCCGTTCATCTGTATGCACTGGCGGGGTCACGCCACGACGATGCAGAGCCAGGCGTCGTACGACGACGTCGTGCTCGATGTGGTGACCGAGCTGCGGACGCGGGTCGCGGCCGCACACGATGCCGGCATCGCGACGGACGCGCTGGCTGTCGACCCCGGACTGGGCTTCGCCAAGACCGGCGACCACAACTGGACGCTGTCGCGCAGGCTCGCGGAGCTGCACAGCCTGAACTGCCCGGTGCTCGTCGGGTCGAGCCGGAAGGCGTTCCTGGGCGCGCTGCTCGCCGATGAGCACGGTCAGTCCCGACCTGCGATCGACCGGGACGATGCCACGGCTGCACTGTCCACGCTCGCTGCCCTGGCCGGCGCCTGGTGCGTCCGGGTGCATGACGTGCGGCCGTCACTCGACGCGGTCAAGGTGGCCGCCAGGTGGGCCCAGGAGCCCGGCTCGTGACGGCAGCCGACCGGGATCGCCTCGACGAGGTGCTGGAGGCGCACGCAGCCTTCTACGCAGCCTTCGAGAAGTCGGACTTCGACGCCATGGAGGCCATGTGGGCCGACGACGAGGGCGTCGTATGCGTCCACCCGGGCGCCGAACCGATCCGCGGCCGCAGCGCGGTGATGCGCTCCTGGCTGGTGTTGATGGCCGGTGCTCCGTACATCCAGTTCTTCCTCACCGATGTGCAGGCTTCGGTGGTGGGCGACATCGCCTCGGTGACCTGCACCGAGAACGTGCTCTCCGCCGGCGCCGACACCCCGGTCGGGGTGTTCGCGGGGGGAAGCGCCGCCGCGACCAACGTGCTGAGACATACCTCGCAGGGTTGGCGGTTGTGGATACATCATGCGTCACCGGTACTGTCGAGCACGGAACCGAGCCAGGAAGATTCGCCATGACCTCCACTGCATCTCCCTCGGGCGTGAGGCCGGACGACCGCCTCTCGCTCCGGGGTCTGCGCGGCCTCGGTCACCACGGTGTCTTCGAGCACGAGCGTCAGGACGGGCAGGAGTTCGTCGTGGACGTCGAGCTCGGTCTCGACACCCGGGCGGCGGCTGTCGGCGACGACCTCGCAGCTACGGTGCATTACGGCGAACTGGCCGAGCGGCTGCACGCCGCCCTGACGTCCGACCCGGTCGACCTGATCGAGACCCTGGCCCAGCGACTTGCCGAGATCTGTCTCGCCGAGTCACCGGTCACCTGGGTCGAGGTCACCGTTCACAAGCCCCAAGCACCCATCACCGTCCCGTTCGACGACGTGTGCCTGACTATCCATCGGAGCCGAGATGACTGAGACGCCCAACCCGCACATCATCGACCCCGACACGCTGACCGGTGAGATGCGGCCGATCCGGCCCGCGGTCATCGGGCTCGGGAGCAACGTCGGTGACCGGTTGGCCAACCTGCAGGGTGCGGTCGACGCTCTCGCCGACACCCCGGACGTCCACGTGGTTGCCGTCTCGTCGGTCTACGAGACGACCGCGATGGGTGCGGCCGAGGGCTCGCCAGACTTCCTGAACGCCGTCATGCTGGCCGACACGACCCTGTCGGTCACCACGCTGCTCGACCGGGCGATGGCGGTCGAGTCCGCGTTCGGGCGGGAGCGGGCCGAGCCGAACGCGCCGCGTACCCTCGATGTCGACCTGATCGTCGTGGGCGACCGGCTGTCCGAGACCGATGAGCTGGTCCTGCCGCATCCCCGCGCACACGAGCGGGCCTTCGTGCTCGTGCCGTGGCTCGAGATCGACGGGCACGCGCAGATTCCCGGTAAGGGAAAGATCGCCGACCTGCTGGCCGACCTCGACGCGTCGGGCGTCGTACGCCGCGGCGACCTCGACCTCGAGTCCTGAGCCTGCTCCCACCGTGTCACCTTCGTCGCAGCGTCGACCGCCGCAGGATCCTCCGCAGGGGACGATCATGCCGACGCCGCTCCGCGTGCTCGCCCTCACGTTCTTCGTCGGTGGAGTCCTCGGCTACGCGATGGCGGTGTTGTCGGAGCAGCTGAGCTCGACCTCCACGGCACCCCGAGTGCAATGGACCGCGGTCGTCGCGCTGGCCGCAATCGCCGTCGCCAACGTCGTCCTGGGGTGGTGGACGTACTACGTGGTGCATCGCGAACGACGCCGGATGGACCCACACCTGGCGGTCAGCTTCCTACTGTTCGCCAAGGCGAGCTCGCTCGTGGGCGCGTTCGTGGCAGGCGGGTATACCGGCTTCGTCCTCCACTTCGTCGACCGGATGGACGCCGAACTGCCCCGCGAAAGGGTGATCCGGGGGGTCATAGCCGCTGTTACTGGAGTGGCCATTGTGATTTCTGCGCTTTTGCTTGAGCGCGCCTGCCGAGTTCCCCGGGATGACGACGAATAGCATGTCCGGCATGTCTGTTAGCCGACGAAACCAACGCAGCGTGCGAGTCTCCGTGGCGGTGCTGCTGCTGGTCGCAGCCGCCGCCGTGGTCGTGTTCGCGGTCTCGACGTCGACGTCCACCGGTGCCGCCGCCTTCGTGTCGCTCCTGCTGGGAGCCTCCGCGTCGCGCCTGGTCTACACCGAGGTGACGCACACTCGCCGGGCCGCGGCCCGCGAACGCGCGGCGCTCTCGCGAGATTTCGGCGACGCGATGACCAGGACCCACACCCAGCATGCTGCCTTCACCGCAACCATGACCGAACGCATCGCGCACCGCGACTCGGCGATCATCGAGCTCAACGGCACCCTCCGGGTGGCGGAGCAGCGCGCCGCCGAGGCCGAGAACGAGGCGCAGCTGGAGGGCAAGCGCGCCAGCGAGGCCGAGGAGCGGCTGTCCGCGATGTTCGAGGAGCTGCTGGTCGACCAGACCTCGCTGCTGATGCCCGACGACGACGAGGCGCTGGTCGGGGTCGGCATCCCCGAGGCTGCAGACCTGCCGACGATCGTCGACCTGCTCGCCTGGGAGAGCCGCGCCCACGAAACCCTGCTCGAAAGCCGCCGCCAACAAGCCTGACCCTCCGCGTTTGCCTAGTTCACAAGCCAGCTTGCTTGTGAACTAGGCAAAGGTGCCTTGGGAACTGCGTGGTTGCCTTGTGCGCTAGTGGAGCGGCCCGGTCGAGGAGACGTTCACCTCGGCCAGCTCGAGTCCGGCATGGTCGGCACCGACGGACCGGCGCAACGCCTCGTGCAGTGTGTTGGGCGTGAGTACGCCGAGGAACTGCGCGCCCTCGAGCACCGCCACCCAGCCGGCGTCCCACTGCAGCATCGTCGCGAGTGCGTCCTTGAGCGAAGCGTTCTTGTCGACCCACGCGTCCATGCGATCGGCACGGTCGGCGACGGTGCCCTGGCCGTCGCAGTTGTCCGCGGCCACCCAGCCACGCAGGTCGTCGTTCGCATCGACCACCACCGCCCAGCGGGCGTCCTCGGCGTCCATCGACAAGTGCGCTTCGGCCAGGGTGTCGGTGTCGTGCACGACCGGCGGCCGGACCAGGTCGATCGCCTCGATGGCCGTGACCGCCAGCCGCCGCAGCCCGCGGTCGGCGCCGACGAACTCGGCCACGAACTCGTCGGCCGGCTCACCGAGCACCCGAGCCGGGGTGTCGAACTGCGCCAGCCGGCCGCCTGGCTCGAAGACCGCGACCCGGTCGCCGAGCCGGACGGCTTCCTCGATGTCGTGGGTCACGAGCACGACGGTCTTGGCCAGCGTGTCCTGGATCTCCAGGAACTGGTCCTGTAGCCGGGTGCGCACGATCGGATCGACCGCGCCGAACGGCTCGTCCATGAGCAGTACGTCGGGGTCGGCGGCCAGGGCCCGCGCCACGCCGACGCGTTGTCGTTGGCCACCCGACAGCTGGTGCGGGTAGCGACTGGCAAAGGTGGCCACGTCGAGACCCATGGTCTCCATCAACTCGTCGACGCGCTCGTTCGTGCGCTTCTTGTCCCAGCCGAGCAGCTTCGGCAGCGTGGCCACGTTGGCCCGGATGGTCTGATGCGGAAACAGGCCGATCTGTTGGATGACGTACCCGATCCGGCGGCGCAGCTCGACCGGGTTGATGTGAGTGACGTCCTGGCCGTCGAGCTCGATGCGACCGGTGGTCGGCTCTATCAGCCGGTTGATCATCTTGAGAGTGGTCGACTTCCCGCAGCCGGACGGGCCTACGAGCGTCACCAGCTCACCCCGCGGCACATCGAGGTCGAGCTCACGAACTGCCACCGTTCCGCCGGGGTACGTCTTGCCGACGCCCTGCAGCCGGATCATCAGATCTTCGGTAGCGTTCATGCCGTGACTCTACTGGCAGCTGTCGCTGCCCACCTGACGAGCGATGCGGCCTCGTCAGCGACCGTTCACAGCGCCGGTCCGGCATCGCAGACCGACGTCTCCGTACCGCAGTGCTACATCGACAACGCCTGGATCTGTGGGCGCTACTGGGTCCAGTACCGTTCCGACCTCATCGACGCCACCGTCCAGCACGTCTGGATCACGGTGGTTTCCGTGGTGCTCGGTCTGGCTGTGGCCATGCCCCTCGCGTTGCTCGCTCGGCGGTTCGCCCGGCTGGAAGGGCTCGTCGTCGGGGCTACGACGATCATCTACACGATCCCGTCGCTGGCGCTGTTCTCGTTGTTCTTGCCATGGACGGGTCTCTCCCCTACGACCGTGATCATCGGTCTGGCGTTGTACTCGCTGACGATCCTGGTGCGCAACGTGTTGGCCGGTTTGCGTGGTGTCCCCGATGACGTACGCGAGTCCGCGGTCGGGTGTGGCTACGGTCCCCTTCGCCTGCTTTTCAAGGTTGAGCTGCCCTTGGCGCTGCCGGTGATCATGGCCGGCCTGCGCGTTGCGACGGTCTCGACTGTTGCACTGGCCACGATCGGCTCGATCGTCGCGTACGGCGGTCTGGGCAACCTGCTGCTGCTGGCTGTAGGCAACCAGTTCAAGGCCCAGATCTTCGCAGCGAGTGTCCTGTGCGTGGCTCTGGCTGTGGTGCTCGACCTCGTCCTCGTCGTCGCCCAGCGTCTGCTCACCCCGTGGGCCCGCTCCGGACAGGCGGCCTGAGATGTTCCTCGACGCGCTCAAGTACCTGACAGACGGCAGCAACTGGTCCGGCACCAACGGCATCGGGACGTTCTTCGTGCAGCAGCTGCTGCTCACCGTCACCAGCCTGGTGGCCTCGGTCCTGTTGGGTCTACCGATCGCGCTCTACCTCGGGCACCGCGGACGTGGTGGGTTCATTGCGGTCAACGTCTCGAACGTCGGCCGGGCGGTGCCGGTCTTCGCCGTCCTGCTGGTCTTGTCGATCGGGCCGGTCGGCGCCGCCGAGTTCGGGCCGTACGGACGTGCCGGACTGGCCACGTTGATCGCCCTGGTCCTGTTCGCACTCCCGCCCATCATCACCAATGCGTACGTCGGAGTGCGCGAGGTCGACCGCGACATCGTCGAGGCGTCTCGAGGGATGGGCATGAAGGGGACCCAGGTGTTCTTCGGCATCGAGCTGCCGCTCGCCTTGCCGGTGATCTTGACCGGCGTCCGGCTCGCCCTTGTCCAGGTCTGGGCCACGGCCACGATCGCGGCGCTGGTGGCAGGTCCGGGTTTGGGCCGAATCATCACTCGCGGCTTCGCCCAGCAGCGCACGGCCGAGGTGGTGGCCGGAGCGATCCTGGTCGCCGTCGGAGCGTTGGTGCTGGAAGCCGTGGCGGTGCTCGCCGAACGGACCCTCGATCCTATGCGTCGCGCGCGCCGCCAGGCATCGTGATGCTTTCGTAAGCAGTCCTCTGCTTGCGAGTGTCGGTGCAGGGTGCTTCGGTAGGGCTGGGTACCGACCCATGGGTGCCCATCGGACACGCGCGAGCCTCGGCTCGCGGGACACAGAAGGTGGTACACACATGAGGACCCAGCGCATCATCGGCATGGCGCTTGCCAGCGTGGCCTTGCTGGCAGCTGCCGGCTGTGGAGACAGCAACACGCTCGAGAGCCAGGATGGCGGCACGACGGCGAACGGCGACAAGGGGAGCGTGACCGTCGGAGGTCAGGACTTCACCGAGAGCCGCATCCTGGCCGCTATCTACCAGAAGCTGCTCGAAGGCGACGGCTACAGCGTGACCACCAAGCTGGTCACGACCCGCGACGTCTACATTCCCGAGCTGAGCAAGGGCAGCGTCGACATCGTGCCGGACTATCTCGCCGGGATCACCGACTACCTCAACACCGACGAGAACGGTGCCGATGCTCCGGTGGTGTCGACCAACGACCCCCAGGCGACCCTCGACGCGCTCAAGCCGCTCGCCGAGAAGAAGGGGATCTCGATCCTGCCGCCGTCAGAGGCGACTGACCAGAACGCGTTCTTCGTGACGAAGCAGTTTGCCGGCGACAACAACCTCACGACACTGTCCGACCTCGCAGCACTCGGCCAGCCCATCAAGCTCGCCGCGCCGCCGGACTGCGAAGGTCGTGCCGACTGCGAGGGCGGGTTGAAGGATGTCTACGGCCTCGACATCAGCGGCATCGTGCCGCTCGAGTTCGGCAGCGCGCAGATGAAGGACGCGGTCACGAGCGGCGAGGTCCAGATGGGTGAGACCGGTACGACCGACGGCACCCTGGATGAAGCCGGGTTCGTCCTGCTCGAGGACGACCAGGGCATCCAGCCGGCACAGAACCTCACGCCGGCCGTCAACACCGACTTCCTCACGGCCAACCCCGACCTGACGCAGCTGTTCGACAAGCTGTCCGCGGCCCTGACGACCGAGGATCTCGCCACGATGAACGCCAAGGTCGACGTCGAGCGGCAGAAGCCAGAGGACGTCGCGGCTCAGTTCCTGTCCGACAAGGGTCTGAGCTGACCCGTGCCGTATGCGGGGAGCCGGTGGCCACGCCACCGGCTCCTGGCCAGGGCGGCCGTCTTTGCGGTGAGCAGCTGTCAGAACTCGTAGCCGAAAGCGTCGAGGTCCGGCTTGAAGACCTCCGCCACCTTGTCCCTCGTCTTCGGGGTGTAGTAGTCCCGGTAGGGCCCGTGGCTGCCGCGGTGCTTGTGCGGGAGCTCCGCCTCGACCGGTAGGCCGAGCTTTGCGCGCACCTTGTTGACGTCGTCGAAGTAGTTCTCGGTCCGTCCCATGAAGTCGGCCACCCGGTCACCGGCGGTGAGGATCTCGATCTGCGGAAGACGAAGTCGCTGCACCTCGTCCATGCCGCGCAGGATGAAGGTCTCGAAGTCGTAGCCCTGGGTCTTGCGCCACAGCGGATACTGCTCGAACTTCACTCGCTGAGACTCGTCCCCGTCGTCGGCCGCCTTCTGTGCGACGTCGATCATCGACCACCACGAGACCATGCGGGCCCACGGGTTCCGGACGAAGCCGAAGATCCAGTAGTCGGTCAACCCGGGCTCACGCTCCAGGATGGCGCTGAGGGTGTCATGTCTTGATTTCGGGTTGCGCCTGATGTCGGGAATGGTGTCGAGGACGCTCTCGAGCGTGGCTCCGCCCGTCTTGGGGAGGTGGACGAAGACCACGCGCTTCGAGTCTGAGACGCGCATTGCTGCATCCTAGCGTCCGCTGATCGTCCCTCGAACCAGCGTCGGACCTCCGAGATCATCCGAGTGGTTGTGAAAGAGTGCTCCCCATGGATCATGCGAACGTCGAGGCGCCGACGCGGCGCACCCTCCTCGTCATCGCGGGCTCCGGACGTAGCGGCACCAGCCTGCTGGCCGGGCTCTCGGCTCGGCTGGGCTTCGCGATCCCGCAGCCGGAGATCAAGGCGAACGACACCAATCCGCGGGGATTCGGCGAACCGCGGTGGGCGATCGGCTTCCACAAGTCCCTGCTTTCCAACCTTGGCGTCTCGCACGACGACGGCCGACCTGAGGCCTGGGATCTCGCCCGCGAGGTTCTCGAACGGCCCCGTGCGCGGGCGAGGCTGAAGACGTGGCTGGCCGAGCAGTTCGACAACAGTGACCGGGTGGTGGTCAAGGACCCGCGGCTGGCCTGGTTCGTTCCGCTGTACGACGAGGTCGCGCAAGAGCTGGGTGCAGACCTGTGCGTCGCGACGATGCTGCGCGCACCGGCCGAGACGATTCGCAGCAAGGAGTTCAACTACCAGACCCGCGGGGCCGTCACCCGCACCGCAGGTTGGCTGAACATGATGTTGGGCGTCGAGGCCATGACGCGCGATCGCCATCGGGCGGTGATCCGCTACGACGACCTGCTGACCCAGTGGCGCCCCACCCTGGCCGCGGCTGGAGACGAGCTCGGCGTCCCTCTCGTCGTCGCCACCGACGAACAGCTCGCTGACGCTGATTCGCTCGTCGACCCGTCCCTTCGGCGGATGGACCGGGACTGGGCCGATCTCGACGTCCCCTCCTGGCTCGAAGACCTTGCTGAGCAGACCTACCGGGCACTCGGTGCGGCAGCCGTGTCGCCCGACGGCACCCCACCCGAGACGTCTGGCGCGAGGCTGGACGAGCTGCGGACGGCGTACGCCACCGCGTACGGCGATGCCGAAGCACTGGTGAGCTCCAGTCTGAACGCCGCGCGGAAGTTGGCCCGCCAGCAAGGCCGGCTCGGTGCCCAGGCCGAGTCGAACGAGGCCAACCAGGGTGCAGCCGCCGGCGATGCCGCCCGGCCGCCGGCACAACCCACCGGGGCGCCGTCCCGGGCGCCACAGGCGAGCGAGGCGCCGGGGCCGGTCCGCCGGATCCTGTCCGGCCTCAAGCGCCGGGCCCGTCGGGTACGGAGTGGTGCGTGACCGCTCGGAGAAATGTGGCCGTGCTGCTGGCCGGTGGTGTAGGGACCCGAGTCGGCATGGACATCCCCAAGCAGCTGATCAAGATCGCGGGACGGCCGATCCTCGAGCACTCGCTCTCCGCGCTGGACGGGCATGACGACGTCGACGACATCATCCTGCTCATGGCGCCCGGACATCTCGATGCCGCCCACGCCATCGTGGCCTCCGGCGGCTACAGCAAGGTCACCCAGATCCTCGAGGGCGCCGAGACCCGCAACGACACCACGCTGCGGGCGCTGGCGGCGCTCACTGACGATGACTGCAAGCTCCTGCTCCACGATGCGGTGCGTCCACTGGTCAGCCGTCGCATCATCGCCGAGTGCTTCTCGGCGCTCGACGGCTACGACGCCGTCGACGTCGCCATCCCCTCGGCCGACACGATCATCGAGGTCACGGACGACAACACGATCAAGGACATCCCACCTCGTGCGTCGCTGCGTCGAGGCCAGACCCCGCAGGCCTTCCGGGCGTCGGTGCTCAGGGCTGCCTACGCTCTTGCCAAGCAAGACCCGCACTTCGTCGCGACCGATGACTGCACCGTGGTCCTGCGCTACCTGCCCGAAGTTCCCATCTGGGTCGTACGCGGCGACGAGCGCAACATGAAGGTGACCGAGCCGATCGACCTCTACCTGGTCGACAAGTTGTTCCAGCTCACGTCACAGGACCTGCCGGCCGCCCGTGACGAGGCCGGCTACCGCAGCGCCCTTGCCGACAAGGTGCTGATCGTGTTCGGCGGCAGCTACGGCATCGGTGCCGACATCGCGTCGATCGCTGCGTCGTACGGCGCAAAAGTACGCACCTTCAGTCGATCGACCACCCGGACCCACGTCGAGCGGCGCGAGGATGTCGCTCGTGCCATCTCGGTAGTCGCCACTGAGCTCGGTTCGATCGACTTCGTGGTCAACTCCGCGGCCGTGCTGCCCCGCGGCACGCTGATCGAGACGTCCGAGGAGACGATCTACGCAGCCACGGAGATCAACTACCTCGCCCCGATCCTGATCGCGCAGGAAGCCTTTCCACATCTTGCGGCCAGCCAGGGGAGCCTGCTCTTCTTCACATCGAGCTCCTACACCCGTGGCCGCAGCGGCTACAGCCTCTACTCCTCGGCCAAGGCCGCAACCGTCAACCTGACGCAGGCGCTGGCGGACGAGTGGGCCGCGAGCGGAGTCCGCGTGAACTGCATCAACCCCGAACGCACCGGTACGCCCATGCGAACCAAGGCGTTCGGCCACGAGCCGGTGGATTCGTTGCTCGAGTCGAGCTCGGTGGCGCGGGCGTCCATCGACCTGCTGGTTTCACGGGATACCGGACACATCGTCGACCTGCGCAAGCTCGATCCGATGAGCGGGGCGAACCGCGACGAGTTCGCGGCAGCCGCAGATACGCTCGATCCCGAGCCTGCGGCACCTGACGACGAGGACGACCTGGGCGAGGACGACGCCGGATCGGCCTGACCGGGGTCACTCCGCAGTGCGAGGCGGCGCGTCGCCGCGGGGGACGAAAACCGCGTCGACCACACGTTCGGACGCGTGGCCGTCATCGAGGTCGAGGTAGTCGTCGGTGAACTTCCGGTACGCGGGGGCAAAGTCCTCGACGACAGCGTCGAGGTTCTGGATGGCCGTGACGACTTCGGCAGTCGTCGACAGCAGCGGCCCCGGTGCGGTCGGTTCGTAGTCGAGCAGCCAGCCGCGCGTCTCTTTGTAGAGGTCGAGATCCGGTACGAGGTACAACATCGGCTTCCCGGTGAGCCCGTAGTCGAACCGCAGCGAGGAGTAGTCCACGACCGCGAGGTCAGAGGCGAGGTAGAGGTCTGCGGGTTCGGGATAGTCGGTGACATCGATGACCCGGTCGGAGCTGCGCTGCCGCTCATCGGTTCGCGCATGGAAGGCATGTCCACGGATCAGCAGGACGACCTCTTCGCCGAGCTGCTTCATCAGCAGGTCGACGTCGAGGATGTCGGCCATCGGAGCTGTGTGGTCGTCGACGGACAGGTAGTCACGGAAGGTCGGGGCATAAAGCACGGCGGTGGCACCGGCAGGTATACCCAACGCCTCCCGCACCGCCGGGCGGATCTGCAGCGCCTCGGCGGACTTGAGAACGTCGTTACGCGGGTATCCGACCTCGAGCACCCTGCCGTGGTAGGCGAACTCGCGTTGCAGGAGAGGCGTGGCGTAGCGGGCGGGTGAGATCAGGTAGTCCCACTCGGCAGCACGTTGGTCGAACGACTCGATTCGCTTCCTGGAGTTCTGCAAGTTGACCCAGTGCGAATGGCCCATCACTTTGAAGGGATAGCCGTGGAACGTCTGGATGATGACCTGGCCGTCCGGCTTCGGGTGGTACGCCGGCTGGTACATGTTCGTGACGAAGTACTTGGCTGTGCGGAGCCGCTCGTACCACTCGAGGCTGTTGCGCACGACCGGGATGCCCCCTTCGGGGACGCCGACCGAGTGGTCCTTGACGGCCCAGTAGATGGGCAGCGTCGCACCGCGCTTCCTCAGCTCGTGCTGGATACCGACGCCGTTGCAGGAGGCCACCTCACCGAAGTAGCTGTCGATGAGCATCCCCTCGCGTGGCTCACCGCGCCGCGCCGGCACGCCCTCCCGGTGCTCGTTCTCGAGCCGGTTGCGGTTGTAGGAGCCGCGCGCGGCTGCGCCGATCGGCGCGACGATCGCGGCGACCAGGACGCCCTCGGTGGCTCTCGTGAGGGTCATCGCGACGCGGTCGCCGTCGATCGGCATGGGCAGCTGTGAGGTCAGGTCGGAGCTGGCCCGGGCCTCTCCCCGGAAGGACAACGCGTTGTCGGCGTGACTGCTGTCGACCGTGAACGTCAGAACGAACCGGCGGGTAGGCAGGATCGCGTCTCCGAACTTCGGCTCGTAGTGGCGCAGCGGAAGCTGTACGGCGAACTGCCCGTGTGCGATGGCAGCGGTGACAGGATGCGATGCAGCCTTGGCCGAGGTCAGCTGCAGCGTGACGTTGCCTGTCATCACCCCGGGGACATGGCCGGACAGCTCCAATACGTCCGCATCGATCCGAGCGGCATCGATCTCGACGGTCGCGGCAGACACCTCCAGGACTACGGCGCCGCGGTGCGAGGAACGCAAGGACAACACTCGCGATCCGATCACGGTCGAGTCGGCGCGGTCGTCGAAGATCGACGTGACGAGCACGGTGCGCCCCGACGCCAGCACCGCCCGCAGCGAAAAGATGGCGGCGGTCATGTCGCGAGGAGGAGGGGTCGCGAGGACCTCGCCAGGGACCTCGAACGAGAACTCCGGGGTCAGGCCGGCCTCCGACACGGGGAACGAGAAGACCTGGTCACCGGCGACGTTGACCAGACTGAGCTCGGTGATGTGCTCGGTCCGCAAGGAGCGCAGCCGCCCCCGCAACGTACGCCCGTCCAGCGTGAGCTCCTCGGGCGCAACGAGCTGGGCCAGGTACTGCAGCATGAACGGACGGTCCATACCGATGTCTGTGCGGTGCACGAAGCCGTCGCCGAACCGACGCGGCGCCAGTGAGGGTGCCGCGCCCCAGGGGTGCACATTGGTGAGTGCGACGCTGCGCTCGAGCCGGCCGGTGCGCACGTGGACATCGAAAGCCCAGGACTCACCCGTCTTGAACGTGGCGTGTGCCATCAGGTCTGCGAAGGGGATCGTCGCTGTGAAGGCAGCGCTCGGGTAGTCGGCCCACTTGTCCTCCAGCGGAGCCGTCAATGTCCGGGCTGGGTCGGGATGGGTGTCGACCCGGATCTCCTTGCGGCTCGAGTGGCGCACGACGAGCGTGATGACCGTGCTCTGCTTGGACAGGTCGATGAAACGGAAGTACGCCCAACCGGCAATCCGCAGGTCGCCGTCATCGGTCCAGCTGACCCGGTCGAGACGGTGGACGAACGGGACGTCCTCATCGCGAAGCAGATAGAGGTCGTTCGGCAGCCCGACGGATTCGTCTCCCCAGGTGGGAAGCTCCATGACCAGGCCGGTGTCCTCCAGATGGGCCGGAAAGTTGTTGAGACCGTAGCCGCCGACCCGGATGAACTCGTGAAGCTCGTCGCGCAGGTTGCGGAGGGCCAGCTCGACCGGGATCCGGAATTGGGGGCTGACCGACGTGAGCAGGTGGGCCGGAGCGTGCGCTGTCATCTCCACGACGCTGCTCTGCAACAGCGCCCAGTAATCGTCATCCACGGTCGACGTACTGCGTAGATACCAGTGGAAGTGGGCGGAGTACAGCGTGGTCAGCCAGGCCTCGTAGACGCCCCGCGGAGCCTCGACGGAGAGAAGGCGGTGACTCTCCCGCCAGGCCGCTACGCGGTCGACGAGATCGGGCAAGGTGTGCATCTGCTGGCTGATCGAGCTGAGGTCGTCACGCTGACGCCATTCGTAGGTGACCGTCGGAATGACATCGATGCCCTTGGCGCGGATGAACAGCTGCGTGATGATCGGCTGGTCCTCGTAGGAGACGCCCTCACGGAACCACAGGTTGCAGCTGCGCCAGAAGGTCGTGTCGTACAACTTGCCCGTCGTGTAGTTGTTGCGCACCAGGGACGGCCAGTCCCGGATCCGGAGGTGCAACCTCTCCTGGGCATGCAGCTCGACCCAGTCGGGTCGCCAGCGTCGCGTCGAGTTGAAGCGGATCATCGCCCCGGCCACGATCTGAGAACCGGTCTTGTTGCCGACTGCCGCCATCGTCGAGATCGCATCGAGAGGTATGACGTCATCGGAGTCGACGAAGCACAGGTAGTCGCCGGTGGCCTCGCGAACCCCGGTGTTCCGAGCGGCACCCAGCCCACCGTTGTCGCGCCGGATGACGCGGATGCGGCTGTCCTCTGCGGCATGCCGCATCGCGATCGCAGCGGATCCGTCGGGCGAGCCGTCGTCGACGACGAGGATCTCGAGATTGCGGTGGCGTTGCTGGCGCAGGCTGTCCAGGCACTCGTCCAGATAGGCCTCGACATTGTAGATCGGGACGATGATGGAGACGGTGATGTCCTCGACCGGCCGGGCCGACCTGTGAGCGGCGACAGCGACCTCGGATCTGAGCCGGATCAGCCGTCTCTTCACGCGCCCGCCTTGCCGGCGAATTGCGGTCGTGAGGCTCATCGGGGCAGCGTCCATCCTCGGGTTCTCGGTGTGTCCAGAGAGCGTCACCCTACACTTTGGGACGGTTCTTCCCTGACTTGCCGGTGTCGGTACGGGACCGTTCCTGCCGGGGGTCGCCGGTGTCCATACCCTCCGCCCGGACCGCTATGCTCCCCCTCGCGGCCAGTCCTTGCGGAAGGGTCGACCGGAATGTCTGAAGGAGCCAGGGTGTTAGAGGAACCGGACGTGGATGCCGACCTGGTCCAGTCAGCGAACCCCCGGTTCGTGCTGGTCACGGGAGCAGGACGCAGCGGGACCAGCACCGTGTCCGGGAGCTTGTACTTCCTGGGCCTGCACCTCCCCTTCCCGGTGCTCGGCACCAACAAGTCCAACCCGCGTGGCTTCTACGAGTCCAAGTGGGCGATCGACTTCCACCGGAAGATCTTCGACCGTGCTCTGATCGACAACTTCGACGCCCGCCCGGAGGCCCTGGACGACATCAAGCGGGTGCTGACGCCGGACGACCAGCTCGAGATCGAGGGCTGGCTCCGTGAGCAGTCGAAGTTCGCGCCGCAGCTGGTCGTCAAGGACCCACGTTCTGCGTGGATGCCCCGACTCTGGGCGGACGCTGCCGACGCGGTGGGCCTGCAGACTGGCTACCTGACGATGTTGCGTCACCCAGCGGAGGTGACTGGCAGCCGCTCCACCTACTACGCCAAGGGTGACCCCGATCGGGTGAGCCGCTATCAGGTGACGAGCGTCGCTCGCTGGATCAACGCCAACCTGATCTGCGAGCGGCAGACGAGGACCGCACCCCGGTCCTTCGTCCGGTACGACGCCCTCATCGCCGACTGGAGGAGCACCCTCGAGGGCGTGCGGACAGAGCTCGACCTCACCTTCAACACCGACTTGTCGTCGTCCGAGCGGCATCCCGTTGACGAGTTCATCGACCCGACGCTACGTCGGCACGAGGTCACCTGGGACGACCTCGACGTCCCCGACAACCTGCGCGAGGTAGCCGAGGACACCTGGAACGGCCTGTGCCACCTTGCGGATCGGCATGGTCACGATGACGATATCCAGGGCGCGCTCGACGAGCTGACGAGCCGATACTCCAGGCTGTTCCGGGATGCCAGCGCCATCGCCCACGATGTCGCCGCCGCCGATGCGAAGCGGGCCCGTCGCAAGGCACTGCGCGAGACGAGGCAGAAACTTCGCGCCGACCAACAGGCCGCTCCGCAGGTCACCCCGAACGCGACAGCGGCGGCGACGGTTCGTGCGCGCGCCGGTTCCGCCGCGCGCGGGTGGGCGCGGCGAGGCAAGGCTTTGCTGACCCAGGGTCGCCGGACCGGTTGAGCTGAACTACTTGTCGATGTCCCCGACGACGAAGAACATCGAGCCAAGGATGGCGACCATGTCGGCCACGACCTGCCCGGGAAGCATGGTCGGCAGCACGGAGATGTTGTTGAACGAGGCAGACCGGAGCTTCAGCCGCCACGGCGTCTTCTCGCCCTTCGACACCAGGTAGTAGCCGTTGACCCCCAGCGGGTTCTCGGTCCACGCGTAGGTGTGTCCCTCCGGCGCCTTGAGGATCTTGGGCAGCCGGACGTTGATCGGCCCCCGAGGCAGCGCCCCGACCCGGTCGAGGCATGCGTCGGCGAGGTCGAGGGACACCTTGACCTGGTCGAGGAGCAGACCGAACCGGGAGTGACAGTCTCCGCCGGTGCGAGTCGGGACGCGAAGCGTCCCGTCGGCCGTCAGTTCGTCGTAGGCCAGGTACGGGTCGTCACGCCGAAGGTCGAAGTCGACGCCCGACGCACGCGCGATGGGTCCGCTCACGCCGTACTGCGCAATCGTCTCCGCGGAGAGCATCCCTACGCCGACCGTGCGGGCTCGGAAGATCTCGTTGCCGAAGATGAGCTCCTCGATCTGCGGCAGTCGGGTGCGCACGGCGGACACCGCGGCGGACACCCGTTGCAGCCAGCCCGCGGGGAGGTCCTCCTTGAGACCGCCCACCCGGTTGAACATGTAGTGCATCCGGCCGCCGGAGATCTCCTCCATCACCTCCTGGATCGTCTCGCGCTCGCGGAACGCGTAGAAGATGGGCGTGATCGCGCCGACCTCCAACGGGTAGGACCCGAGGAACATCAGATGGTTGAGGATCCGGTTGAGCTCCGCCAGCAGCATCCGCGTCCAGGTAGCCCGGACCGGGACCTCCATGCCAAGCATGCGCTCGACGGCGAGAACCACGCCCAGCTCCGAGGAGAAGGCTGACAACCAGTCGTGTCGGTTCGCGAGGACGATGATCTGTCGGTAGTCGCGGACCTCGAAGAGCTTCTCGACCCCGCGGTGCATGTAGCCGACGATGGGCTCGCAGTCGACGATCCGCTCGCCGTCGAGGGTCAGCCGCAGTCTCAGGACGCCATGGGTGGCGGGATGCTGTGGCCCGATGTTGAGCACCATGTCCTGGGTCGCGAGCTCGCTGTCGGCACCCCTGCCACCGCGCTCGTGCCCATGGAAGGCCTCCGCGCCGGACCCGATGCCGACGATCCGCTGCTCCGTCACATCGGTCATGCTCCCACGTCGGCCTGCCGGTGGACCGGCAGAGCCTCAGTCGAGCTCACGGACGACCCGGGCCGGGTTGCCCGCCGCGACGACGCGCGCCGGCAGGTCCCTGGTCACCACCGAGCCCGCGCCGACCACCGTGTCGGCACCGATGCTGACCCCGGGACAGATGATCGCCCCGCCGCCGATCCAGACGTTCCGACCGATCGTGATCGGTTGGGCCGTCTCCCACTTGGCCTCGCGCCGGTCGGCCTCGATCGGATGGACCGGTGTCAGGAACTGGACGTTGGGGCCGATCTGGCAGTGGTCCTCGATGGTGATCGTGGCCACGTCGGCGAGCTGGCAGCCGTAGTTGAGGAAGACCCCGGTGCCGACCCGGACGTTCGAGCCGTAGTCGACGTACACCGGGCTGCGGACCTCGACCTCGTCACCGACCTGGCCCAGCAGCTCGACCAGCAGCTCCCTACGGCCCAGCGTCTCGGTGATGCTGGTCGCGTTGTACCGCTCCATCAACGCCTGACGCTCACGTTGCAGGTCGAGCACTGCCTCGTCGGTGATGTACCACTCGCCCTCGGACATACGTTCGATGTTGTCGCTCATCCGGCCGAGACTAACGAGTGACCGCGGCGCGCTCACCGTCAACTTCGGCGGTTTCGCCGTGCCGGCCCCGCACCCAGTGCAGGTCACCGAGGCCGGGCGAAGCGACCAGCTCCCCAGCCTCGGACGAGATGGAGAGCGCATGGACGTAGCCGACCGGGTCGGACGTGGCAAGCGACAGATCCGGCCTGGTCGTGGTGAGGCCGAGGTCGCGCAGCAGGTCGCGCTGCCGGCCGACGGTGGCTCCGATCCCCGCGGCCACCGAGTCGATGGACACATGAGACGTCAGGTCATGCCGTCCATCCAGGGACACCGGAGCCTCATGACCGGCCCGGTAGGACCGGATCGTGCCGAGAACGGGGCGGTAGTCGCGCAGGTGTCCGTAGTCGATGGCGATGCTGGCGCCGGACGTGATCCGTCGGCAGGCCTGCTGCCAGAAGAGGTCGCGGGCCAGGCCCACCTCGGCGCGGTCGCCGCTGAGCTGCAGCGGCCACCAGCTGTCGAGCCAGGCGACGAGTGGGGGTTCGGCGAGATCGCCCAGCCGCTCGCGACCGCTCGCCGGGTCGACCTCGACGATCCGGACCGCGCCCGCGTCGTCGCGCTCCACGACATCGCAGGGAACGTTGTCGAGCAGCTCGTTCGCGAACAGCAGGCCCTCCACCTGGTCCGGAAGGCTGTCGACCCAGCTGATCGCCGGCGGCAGGTCAGCGGGGCGCGGCCGGATCTCGACGGCCGTCAGCCTGAGGTCGGGGGCCATGGCCGCGAGGTGTCGAAGCAGCTCACCGTTGCCGGCCCCGTAGTCGGTCACGGCGGGAAGACCTTCCCGGCGTACGAACTGGAGCACCGCCCGGGCGAACTGCGCGGATGCGTGCACCGAGGTGCGGAAGTGGTCGCCAGGGACGGCAGAGCGGTAGAAGCCGCCGGGTCCGTAGAGCGCGTGCTGCCAGGCGTCGCGCCAGGAGGCCCAGTCCTCGGTCACACGTTCCACGCCGACAGGTCGTGCCCGAGCTGCTCGGCGGTGGCGCGGAGGGTGGTGAGGGGCATCAGCGTCCTTCGAGCTGCGAGGGCTGGTCCGCGTGACGTGCCGGGCTTGACGATGGTGCATCGTAGCGCGGAGGCCCTGCTGCCAGGTGGCCGAAGCAGCGCGACGGCGAGCCCAATAAGGTGACGCTGTGTTGCCCCGGCCGCTACGCCGCACGCTCGGAAAGCTGAGCGTCGTCGTCCCCATCCACAACGTGGAGCCGTATCTCGCCGACTGCCTGGACAGCATCCTCGCCCAGAGCTATCGCGACCTCGAGGTGATCCTGGTCGACGACGGCTCGACGGATGGGTCGCCGGACATCGCCCGACGGTACGCGGGGTGGCGTCGCACGTGGCGGTTCATCCAGACCGAGAACCGCGGGCTAGGAGCCGCCAGGAACCGCGGTGTGGCCGAGGCCACCGGCGACTACCTCGCCTTCGTCGACTCCGACGACCTGGTGCCGACCGACGCCTACAGCGCGATGGTCTCGACGTTGGCCGACAGCGGGTCGGACTTCGTGGTCGGTTCGGTGCAGCAGCTCGTCGATGGCGAGCTCGTCGAGCCGGAGTTCATCCGGCGGGGCGTCGAGCGACGCAGGATCGGGGTCACGGCCGCGGACGCACCCTGGATCCTCCGCAACGTGTTCGCCTGGAACAAGGTCTTTCGCCGCTCGTTCTACGAGGGCGCCGGAATCCGCTTTCCCGAGGGCGTTCGGTACGAGGACCAGCCGGCGATGTTGCGGGCCTACCTGACGGCCGACCGGTTCGACATCATCCGGCGACCGGTCTACACCTGGCGGGTGCGCACCGACGGGAGCTCGATCACCCAGCGGCGGGCAGACCTGAGCGATCTCGAAGACCGGTTGACGACGAAGCAGCTCACCAGCGTCGTCGTCCGCACGTACGGGGATGAGACCGTGCTCGACTTCTGGGGGCGGCTCGCCCTCGTCGGAGACCTGCCGGTGTACTTCGACCAGATCCCGGGCGCCGACGACAGCTACTGGCAGCGACTGGTCACGGGCCTGCGCGAGCTTCTCGAGGGGTTCCCGCCGATCGAGTCGTCGATGCTGCGTCTGCCGCAGCGGCTGGTCGGCTGGCTCGTCACGGCCGATCGGCGTGCAGACGCCGAACGGGTGCTGGCCTGGATCGACGCCCATCCAGGACCGTTGTCTCTGCGGGTCGACGGTGACCGGGCCGTGCCGACAGAGCTCCCGTTCGTGTCCGATACGGGCGCCGACCTTCCCAAGGACCTGCGTTCCCTCGGTGAGCACGAGCTCGACTTCGACGCGCGGCTGCTGGAGGCACACTGGGAGGACACGACGTTGGTCGTGACCGGGTGGGCCCTCATCCGGGGTGCGCCCACGTCCGGTGTCAGCACCGCCATCCGAGCGTCCCTTCGCGACGACGCGGGTGACGACATCGTCGGGCTCAACGCAGACGTAACGCGTTTCGCTGCCCCCGCCGCCACCACGTGGGTGGCGCGCGGGGACCAGACCTACGACGACAGCGGCTTCGTCGCCCGGTTCGACCTGGCCGATTGGGTGTCCGGTCGGGTGGGGCAGCCTGCGGAACTCACCGTGCGCATCGAGGTGGACGTGGCGGGGATCCACCGGGCTGGGCCGGTGCAGAGCACGTCCTCCGACCTGGACCCGAAACACCTACCGGACGCGTCCTTCGCGCGGCTGACATGGCGGCCGGGCGACGGCCTGGTCGTCGTACGGAGCTGACCCAGCCAAGCAGCCGGCCGCGTGCATGTGAGGTAACCCACGTTCTGCTGGCATATCGCAGCAGGTGAACGCGGCGCTATCGTTGAAAGTGGGCCGATCAGACCCGCTGTACTCGCGCGAACGTCCGGTACCCCCCAAGGGACTGGAACCG
This sequence comes from uncultured Actinomycetota bacterium, assembly GCA_963750495.1. Lineage (GTDB taxonomy): Bacteria > Actinomycetota > Actinomycetes > Propionibacteriales > Nocardioidaceae > JANLYC01. The sequence continues at coordinate 127,051 of CAVVQV010000006.1, read as the reverse complement.
AAAGGCGAACATGACCATGTCATCTGGTTCTGCAGGCACAACGGGCCCTATCGGATCGACGAGCCTCCTTTCGCTTGGCGTCATCGGCGCCGGGCGCGTCGGTGCCGTCCTCACGGCGGCCCTGCACCAGGCCGGGCATCCCATTGCCGCCGTGGCTGGTGAGTCCGACGCCTCTCTGACCCGCATCGAGACGCTGCTTCCCGGCGCCCGTGTCGACAAACCCACCGCCGTCGCCAGGTCCGCAGACATCCTCCTGCTGACAGTTCCCGACGACGCGCTCGACAACGTCGTCCGCATGCTCGTGGCGTCCGGTGCCATCCAGGCCGGTCAGTACGTCGTCCACACGAGCGGACGACACGGCACCGACGTCCTGCGCCCAGCGGTCGACATCGGCGCGCGTGGCATCGCTCTGCATCCGGCCATGACCTTCACCGGGACCGACGTCGACCTCGACCGGTTGCCGGGATGCACCTACGGCGTGACCTGCGCACCGGCGGAGAAGTCGTTCGCCCTCGGGCTCGTGGCGGAGCTCGGCGGCCGGGTCGCCTGGATCGACGAGGACAGCCGCACGCTCTACCACGCGTCTCTCGCGCACGGTGCCAACCACCTCGTCACGCTCGTCTCGCAGGCGATGGAGGTGCTGCGCGCCGCCGGTTCGACAGATCCGGCTGCGACCCTGCGCCCGCTCCTCACGGCGGCCCTCGACAACGCACTCGACTACGGCGATGCTGCGCTCACTGGTCCGATCGTTCGCGGAGACGTCCAGACCGTGCGAGCCCATGTCAACAGCCTCTCCACGTCGGGGCAGCCGCGGTCGACCCTCGAGTCCTACGTTGCCATGGCGCGGGCCACGGCCGACCGCGCGATCGCGGACGGTCGCCTCGAGCCGCGTCGGGCCGACGCGGTCAACGAGGTCCTCGAGGCCGCGCTGATCGAGACACTCGGCTGAGTTCGCCTCGTCCGGGGCTCCAGTGACAACACCATCGATCGCACGACACGCGTACGGAGCTTGCCGACCTCATCGGCGGGCGTGCCGGGTCGCGGCGGCGCTCGGTTGCGCTCGTCCCGACGATGGGGGCGTTGCATGCCGGGCATGCTCACCTCCTTGACGACGCACGAGGTCGGGCCGACCTGCTCATCACCTCGATCTTCGTCAACCCGCTGCAGTTCGCGCCGAGCGAGGACCTGGACCGCTATCCCCGCACGTTCGACGCCGACCTCGCGCTGTGCGCCGACCACGACGTCGACGTGGTGTTCGCTCCTGCTGTCGACGAGGTGTATCCGGGCGGTCAGGCGGAGGTCGTGATCGAGCCCGGCCCACTCGGCACGGTGCTCGAAGGGGCGAGCCGGCCGGGACACTTCCGCGGCGTGTTGACCGTGGTCGCCAAGCTGTTCGGGCTCGTCGGACCGGACGTCGCCGTCTTCGGCGAGAAGGACTACCAGCAGCTCGTGCTCATCCGGCGCATGGTCGCCGACCTGTGCATGCCGGTCGAGGTGATCGGCAGCGAAACGGTCCGCGAGCACGACGGGCTGGCGCTGAGCTCCCGGAACCGCTTCCTGTCGGAGTCCGACCGCGACGCTGCCCTGGCGCTGTCAAGGGCGCTCCGCGCCGGCCAGGCCGTGCAGTCCGAGGGTGCAGCGGTCGTACGCCGAGAGGCGCAGGAAACGCTCGCGGCCGCACCAGGGCTCGAGCTGGACTACCTCGCCCTCACCGACGAGACGCTCCACCCTGAACCGACGGATGGGCCGGCCCGGCTGCTGGTGGCAGCCAGGGTCGGCGCCACCCGACTCATCGACAACGTCTCGCTGCGACTCGGCGGCTGAAACCTCGGAGGCAAGACCATGTACCGGACCCTGATGAAGTCGAAGATCCATCGCGCCACGGTCACGGAGGCTGACCTCAACTACGTCGGATCGGTCACGGTCGACGCCGACCTGCTCGACGCCGCCGACCTGCTCGCTGGTGAGCTCGTCCAGATCGTCGACGTGACCAACGGAGCGCGGCTCGAGACCTACACGATCGCGGGTCGACGCGGCAGTGGCGTCATCGGCATCAACGGCGCAGCCGCTCACCTCGTGCATCCGGGAGATGTCGTGATTCTCATCGCCTACGGTCAGTTCGACGACGTCGAAGCGCGGGGCTTCGTCCCCTCGGTCGTCTTCGTCGATGAGCACAACGCCATCGTCGAGGTCGGCCGGTCTGCGACATTTCTCCCCGACTCGTCGTCATCTCGCGGCCTGTCTGCTCCACCTGCGGTCGTGCGGTGAGGCAGGGGCCACCGTGGCTTCGTGTGGATCGACCGACACAATGACGGCGTGACCACCGTCCAGCTCACGCTCCCGCAGAAGCTGTCTGCCGGCGAGCCTGGTTGGCAGGTCGAGACCGACGTCGTCGTCATCGGGTCGGGCATCGCCGGTCTCACGACTGCCCTGCGTGCCAGTCGGCTCGGGAGCGTCACGGTCGTCACGAAGGATGTGTTGTCGGCGGGCTCCACGCGCTGGGCGATGGGCGGGGTCGCTGCGGCCATCGGCCCCGGGGACAGCCCGCAGCAGCACCTCGACGACACGCTCGTCGCCGGTGCTGGGTTGTGTGACGAGGACGCTGTCCGCACGCTGGTCACTGAAGGTCCGGCGGCTCTTCGCGAGCTCATCGACCTGGGGGCGATGTTCGACACCAACCCCATGGGAGACCTGCAGCTGACCCGCGAAGGTGGGCATCACCGCGATCGGATCGTGCATGCGGGCGGGGACGCCACCGGAGCCGAGATCCAGCGCGCGCTCGTCGCCGCCGTCCTGCACGCGCCGGCCATCACCGTCATCGAGCACGCGTTGGCGCTCGACCTGATCCCTGGCGACGGTGGCATCGCCGGGGTCACCGTCCATGTGCTCGGTGAGGGTGCCCGCGACGGCGTCGGCGCGGTGCTCTGTCGAGCTGTCGTCCTGGCCAGCGGCGGGCTGGGTCAGGTGTTCTCGTCCACGACCAACCCTTCGGTCTCGACCGGTGACGGGATGGCGCTCGCGCTACGTGCCGGCGCCCGGCTTCGCGACATGGAGTTCATCCAGTTCCATCCGACGGTGCTGTGGCTCGGCCCTGAGTCACGTGGGCAGCAGCCGCTGGTGTCCGAAGCGGTCCGCGGCGAGGGCGCCTTCCTCGTCGACGACGACGGGGTGCGCTTCCTGCAAGGCCAGCACGAGCTCGCCGACCTGGCCCCCCGTGATGTGGTCGCCAAGGCGATCATGCGGCGGATGCGTGAGCAACGGCGCGAGCACATGTGGCTCGACGGCCGGCACCTCGGTGAGGAGAGATGGACCAGCCGCTTCCCCACGGTGCTCGCTGCCTGTCGCGACCACAGCATCGACCCTGTGACCGAGCTGATCCCGGTCACACCGGCCTGCCACTACGCATCGGGAGGAGTGGCGACGGACCTCAACGGACGCACGACCGTTCCGGGCTTGTACGCCTGCGGCGAGGTCGCGTGCTCGGGTGTCCACGGCGCGAACCGGTTGGCGTCGAACTCGCTGCTCGAAGGGCTCGTGTTCGCCCGTCGGATCACTGCCGACCTCGAGCGGCACCTCCCTGGTCAACGCAGCCCTGTCGTCGACGAACGCGTCCCCGGCGCGGTGTCACCCGACGTCGTGGCTCGGCTGCGCGACGGCATGACGCAGTACGCCGGAGTGCTACGGAGTGCCGACGGGCTGCAGGCCGCGGCTCAGACCCTGGCCGCGTTGGCGGCGACGCCTGCCGACCTCGTCGGGCCGGATGCCTGGGAGGCCACCAACCTGACCACGGTGGCGGCCACGGTCGTGGCTGCTGCGACGGTGCGGGAGGAGACGCGGGGCAGCCACTGGCGCGAGGACTTCCCCGACACCGCCGAGGCATGGGTCCTCCACCTCGACCTCCGTGCCCGTGACGACGGTGTACGGCTCGGGCTCGACCTATTCGCGACTCACGACGAGCCTTCGGTGCTCGACGCCGGCTACCTCAACGACCTCGTGCGTGCCGCCCTCGAGGAAGACCTCGATGGTGGAGTCGACGTGACGAGCGAAGCCACCATCCCGGCCGAGGCGACAGCGGTCGGTGACTTCGTGGCGCGCGCGGACGGCGTCGTCGCAGGCCTCGACGCCGCCGAGGCGGTGATGCGCACGCTCATCGGGCCTGCCGTGGTCGTCGAGCGACACGTCATCGACGGCGCACGCGTCTCGACCGGTGACGTGCTGATGACCGTGCACGGACCTGCGCGAGCGCTGCTGACCGGGGAGCGCACGGCCCTCAACCTGCTGTGCCATCTGTCGGGTGTCGCCACCGCGACCCGGCAGTGGGTCGATGCGGTAGCCGGCACAGGAGCCCGGATCAGGGACACGCGCAAGACGATGCCGTTGCTTCGTGCGCTGGAGAAGTACGCCGTGCGGTGCGGTGGTGGCGTCAACCACCGGCGGTCGCTGTCAGACGAGGCACTGGTGAAGGACAACCACGTGGTGGCAGCCGGTGGCCTCGGAGAGGCGTTCCGGCGGGTGCGCAAGGAGTTCCCGGACGTGCCCGTGCAGGTCGAGGTCGACACCCTCGACCAGGTGTCCGAGGCGCTCGAGGTGGGCGCCGACTCGATCCTGCTCGACAACATGTCAACCGAGACCATGGGTGCGGCCGTCCAGCTCGTAGCCGGTCGGGCCCGGCTCGAGGCCAGCGGGGGCCTGCTCCTCGAGAACGCCCGCGCTGTGGCCGAGACCGGAGTCGACTACCTGGCGGTCGGGGCGTTGACCCATTCGGTGCGTGCCCTGGACATCGCCCTGGACCTGCGCTGATGAGCGTCCTGTGCGTGAACGTACGCAACGAACAGACCACGTTCGGCCTGTTCGAGGGCGCCGAACGGCTGTCGCACTGGCGGGTGTCGACCGAGCCACGGCGTACGGCGGACGAGTGGGGGCTCGTCATGAGTGGCCTCACGGAGCACGAGTCCGGTCCGCAGGCCACTGAGGTGACGGGGTTGTGCATCTCCTCGACGGTTCCCGCTGTCCTGCACGAGCTGCGCGCGATGACGAGCATCTACTTCCCGCGGGCAGAGGTGCTGGTCATGGGGCCTGGCGTCAAGACCGGCCTACCTGTCCACATGGACAATCCGCGTGAGGTCGGCACCGACCGGGTGGCGAACGCCGTGGCAGCCGCGGCCCGGTGGGGAGGCCCAGTGGTCGTCGTCGATCTCGGTACCGCCATCACGTTCGACGTGGTGGACGAGACAGGTCGATACATCGGTGGTGCGATTGCGCCCGGTGTCGGCATCTCGGTCGAGGCACTGCGGCGTCACGGCGCCCAGTTGCGCCAAGTCGAGGTCGAGAAGCCGAGATCGGTGATCGCCAAGAACACGATCGAGGCACTGCAGTCCGGCGCCGTCAACGGGTTTGCCGGGCTCGTCGACGGGTTGGTGACCCGGATCATCGCCGAGCTGGGCGGACCGCCACCACGGGTGGTCGCGACCGGTCACCTGGACTCTGCAGTCGTTGCTGCCTGCACCACGCTGACCGACGTCGAGCCACTCCTCACCCTGGACGGCCTTCGGCTCGTGTACGAGCGCAACCAACGCTGAGCCGAGCCCTGCTCCAGTGCTGATCCGCCTTGCCAGCAGTGCGATATCGCGCTCAGTCGCCAGGTGACGATGCCGTAGCCTGTGGACCATGACCGAGCCTGTCGAGCACCCCCCGCCTGCGCCGGGAGACGACCTCCCCGAGCAGTTGCAGGTGCGCCTCGACAAGCGCGAGAAGATGATCTCGCGCGGACTCGATCCCTACCCGATCTCGGTGCCTCGTAGCCACGAGCTGTCCGAGCTGGTGGCGACGTACGACGCCGAGACGCTCGGTGCGGACCACCGCACCGGAGACCACGTCGCCGTCGCCGGACGGGTCATCTTCCTCCGCAACACCGGCAAGCTCTGCTTCGCCCGGCTCCGCGCCGGCGACGGCACCGAGCTTCAAGCGATGTTCTCCCTCGCCGACCTCGGCGAGGAGTCGCTCGCTGACGTCAAGGCGCTGGTCGACCTCGGCGACCTGGTCGCCGTCCAGGGTGAAGTGGTCACCAGTCGGCGGGGAGAGCTGTCCGTGCAGGTCGTCACCTGGCAGATGGCGGCGAAGGCCATCCGGCCGCTGCCGAATGAGCACAGGCCGCTCTCCGACGAAGGTCGCGTGCGCTTGCGTTACGTCGACATGATCGTCCGCCCGGAGGCGCGCCAGATCGTCCGGGACAAGGCAGCGGTGCTGAAGTCCCTCCGCGCCACCCTGGACGACCAGGGCTTCCTCGAGGTCGAGACGCCGGTCCTGCAGCTCACGAACGGGGGAGCGAGCGCCCGGCCGTTCAGGACGCACCTGAATGCGTTCGACCAGGACATGGTGCTGCGGATCGCGCTGGAGCTCGATCTGAAGAAGGCCATGGTGGGCGGGGTCGAAAGGGTCTACGAGATCGGCCGGACATTTCGTAACGAAGGGATCGACTCCACCCACGCGGCGGAGTTCTCGATGCTGGAGGCGTACCAGGCCTACGGTGACTACAACACGATGGCCGAGCTCATCCGCCAGCTCGTGGTGAATGCCGCCCGAGCCATCGGCCGCACGGTCGTTGTCGCTCGGGACGGAAGCGAGATCGACCTCGAAGGAGAATGGCGACACGCGTCATTCCTCGACCTTGTCTCCGAAGCCGTCAGTGAGCACATCACGGCCGACACGGGCGCCGACACCCTGCGCGGTTATGCCGACAAACACGAGGTGACATTGCAGCCCGGATGGGGCGCGGCTGACATTGCGCTCGAACTCTACGAAAAGCTGGTCGAGCACACGCTGATCATGCCGACATTTGTCCGCGACTATCCCGAAGACGTCAAGCCGCTTGCGAAGCAGCACCGCAGTATCGGGGGACTCGGAGAGGCCTTCGACCTCATCATCAACGGGGTAGAACTCGCACCTGCCTATTCGGAGCTGAATGACCCGGTCGTGCAACGTGAGCGATTGGTCGCGCAGTCCCAGCTGGCCGCTCAGGGGGCGGCCGACGCCATGGACCTGGACGAGAACTTCCTGCGTGCACTGGAGTTCGGTATGCCGCCGGCCGGTGGAATGGGAATGGGCGTCGACCGCCTTGTCATGTTGTTGTGGGGCGTGGGAATTCGCGAATCTATTCTCTTTCCGCTTCTTCGCCCCGAATGAAAGCCACGTGAGATCCGCTTTTCGTTAGTCACTCCCAGTACCTAATGCTATTGTCTGAGTCACCATTCTTGCCTTTGGCGAATCAAGGAGTTGTCCATGGCTCAGCGCGTGCATGTCGTTCTCGAAGACGACCTCGACGGAACCAGTGCCGACGAAACGGTGATGTTCGGCTTGGACGGCGCGAATTACGAAGTCGACCTTTCTGCAAAGAATGCGACGAAGTTGCGGGAAAGCCTGGCGCAGTACGTCGCCGTCGGGCGCCGTGCGCAGACAAGGGGTCGTCGATCGGGTCGTGGTCGCGCTGCAGGGTCCAACGCCTCCGAGGTCCGTGAGTGGGCCCGCGCCAACGGATTCGAGGTTTCGGACCGGGGTCGGGTGCCTGCCGAGGTCAAGACCGCCTACGAGGCGGCCCACTAGTCCGCGCCACTGGAAGGACGCGCTGCACCTGAGCAGCGCGGCAGCGTGTTCGCCCCCGGCGTAACGTCGGGGGAACATGCCGCCTCACCTCGGGGTTGAACACGAAGTCCCGCCGAATCCTGGCGAGTTCCCCAATCCGCCGACCATCCCTGGTTCTGCACCGCTTCCACGGCGGGGGACCGTTCAGGCGGCCAGGGGTTGGCTCTCCGACTAACATGGGGCGCAACGCACTACCGAGGAGCGATCAGTCATATGTTCGAACGGTTTACCGACCGCGCGCGGCGCGTCGTCGTCCTGGCACAAGAAGAAGCCAGGATGCTCAGCCACAACTACATCGGCACCGAACACATCCTCCTCGGCCTCATCCACGAGGGCGAGGGCGTCGCTGCCAAGGCGCTCGAGAGCCTGAACATCTCGCTCGAAGCGGTTCGCGCCCAGGTCGAGGAGATCATCGGCCAGGGGCAGCAGGCGCCGAGCGGTCACATCCCGTTCACCCCCCGCGCCAAGAAGGTCCTCGAGCTGAGCCTTCGTGAGGCGCTGCAGCTCGGCCACAACTACATCGGGACCGAGCACATCCTGCTGGGCCTGATCCGCGAGGGCGAAGGCGTCGCAGCCGGTGTCCTCGTCAAGCTCGGAGCCGACCTCAACCGCGTTCGCCAGCAGGTCATCCAGCTCCTCAGCGGCTACCAGGGCAAAGAGACCGCGACGGCCGGGGCTCCGACCGAGGGTGCTCCGTCCTCGTCGCTCGTGCTCGACCAGTTCGGCCAAAACCTCACCCAGTCTGCCCGAGAGGGCAAGCTCGATCCGGTCATCGGCCGCGACAAAGAGATCGAGCGCGTCATGCAGATCCTGTCGCGGCGGACCAAGAACAACCCGGTGCTCATCGGGGAGCCGGGAGTCGGCAAGACGACGATCGTCGCCGGTCTCGCGCAGAACATCGTCAAGGGCGACGTGCCGGAGACGCTCAAGGACAAGCAGATCTACACCCTTGACCTCGGTGCCCTCGTCGCAGGATCGCGCTACCGCGGTGACTTCGAGGAGCGGCTCAAGAAGGTGCTCAAGGAGATCCGCACGCGCGGCGACATCGTCTTGTTCATCGACGAGATCCACACCCTCGTCGGCGCGGGCGCGGCCGAGGGCGCCATCGACGCTGCCAGCATCCTCAAGCCGATGCTGGCCCGCGGCGAGCTGCAGACCATCGGCGCCACGACCCTCGACGAGTACCGCAAGCACCTCGAGAAGGACGCCGCACTCGAGCGTCGCTTCCAGCCGATCCAGGTGGCCGAGCCGTCGATCGCGCACACGATCGAGATGCTCAAGGGGCTGCGCGACCGTTACGAAGCACACCACCGCGTGACGATCACCGACGAGGCGCTGGTGTCGGCCGCGACCCTGGCCGACCGCTACATCAGCGACCGCTTCCTGCCGGACAAGGCCATCGACCTCATCGACGAGGCTGGTTCGCGGCTGCGGATCCGTCGGATGACCGCACCGCCCGACCTGCGTGAGTTCGACGAGAAGATCGCCGACGTCCGCCGCAAGAAGGAGGGCGCGATCGACGCGCAGGACTTCGAGCTCGCGGCCTCGCTGCGTGACGAGGAGAAGAAGCTGATCCTCGCCAAGAGCGAACGTGAGAAGCAGTGGAAGGCCGGCGACATGGATGTCGTCGCTGAGGTCGACGAGGAGCTGATCGCCGAGGTGCTGGCCACCGCGACCGGCATCCCGATCGTCAAGCTCAGCGAGGCCGAGTCGACCCGTCTGTTGAAGATGGAGGACGAGCTGCACAAGCGCGTCATCGGTCAGGACGAGGCGATCAAGGCGCTGTCGCGGGCGATCCGTCGTACCCGCGCCGGGCTGAAGGACCCCAAGCGTCCGGGTGGCTCGTTCATCTTCGCCGGCCCGTCCGGCGTCGGGAAGACCTGGCTGTCCAAGACACTGGCCGAGTTCCTGTTCGGCGACGAGGACGCGCTGATTCAGCTCGACATGAGCGAGTTCTCCGAGAAGCACACGGTCTCGCGGCTGTTCGGATCGCCTCCGGGCTACGTCGGCTACGAAGAGGGTGGCCAGCTGACCGAGAAGGTCCGCCGCAAGCCGTTCTCGGTCGTGCTGTTCGACGAGGTAGAGAAGGCGCACCCCGACATCTTCAACTCGTTGCTCCAGATCCTCGAGGAAGGTCGTCTGACCGACTCGCAGGGCAGGGTCATCGACTTCAAGAACACCGTCATCATCATGACGACCAACCTCGGCACCCGAGACATCGCCAAGGGCATGAACCTGGGCTTCAGCCAGTCGAGCGACCAGCAGGGTTCGTACGACCGGATGAAGGCCAAGGTGTCCGACGAGCTCAAGCAGCACTTCCGTCCGGAGTTCCTCAACCGTGTCGACGAGATCATCGTGTTCCCGCCGCTGACGCAGGACGAGATCATCCACATGGTCGACTACATGATCGACTCCGTCGAGATCCGCATGAAGGATCGCGACATGGCGCTCGAGCTCACCACGGCGGCCAAGGAGCTGCTGGCCAGGCGTGGGTTCGACCCCGTGCTCGGAGCCCGTCCGTTGCGGCGCACGGTCCAGCGCGACCTCGAGGACGTGCTCGCCGAGAAGATGCTGTACGGCGAGGTCGGGCCTGGCCAGATCGTGCTCGTCGACGTCGAGGGCGAAGGCACCGAGCAGACGTTCACGTTCCACGGAACACCGAAGTCCGAGCTGCCCGATGTCCCGCCGCCGGTCGAAGAGGAGGCGGTGCAGCCGCCGCCTACCCCGTGACCCGACGTCGCGGTTGACCTCGAAGGCCCCCACTCACGATCGTGAGTGGGGGCCTTCGCATGTCTGCCGGACCGGCTGGGTCGCAGGTGGGTGCCGCGCATGGTCACGGCAGGCTGAGCATGCCGTCCGGCCGGCGTACGACGAGCCCGTCGTCGAGCAGGGACTGCAAGGCCCGCTCGCGCTGGCGCTCATCGGCCCAGACGGTGCCGATGCAGGCTGGATCGATCGCGTCAGGGGTGTCCCTGAGCAGCGCGAGGATGCGGCCACGACATTGCCGGTCGGTGCCCGCGTACGTCTGGCCGCGGCGCGGCGGTCCGTCATGGGGTGGGTATCCGTCCGCTCTCCACGCGCAGAGCTCTGCCACCGGGCACGTCGTGCACTTCGGTGAGCGGGCGAGGCAGGTCAGTGCCCCGAGCTCCATCACGGCGACGCTCCAGGTGGCGGCGGTCTCGTCGTCGGCCGGCAGGAGCGCTTCGGCCGTGCCGCGCTCGGCGGCCAGGACGCCGAGGGGCGGGAACTCGGCCCCGTTGATGATCCGCGCATGGACGCGACGGACGTTCGTGTCGAGCACGGGTGCCCGTTGGCGATACGCGAACGCGAGCACCGCGTTGGCGGTGTAGTCGCCGACACCTGGGAGGGCGCGCAGCTGGGCATAGCTGGACGGCAGCACGTCGTCGTGGTCACGGTCGATCACGGTGGCCGCCGCATGCAGCCGAAGGGCGCGGCGCGGGTAGCCGAGCCGTCCCCACATTCGAACGGCCTCGCCGGGCTGCTCTGCCGCGAGCGCTGACGGCGTCGGCCAGCGCGACATCCACGCGTCGTATGCGGGCAGAACCCGGGCGACAGGCGTCTGCTGGAGCATCACCTCGCTGACCAGCACAGCCCAGGCGCCGGCTCCTGGTTCGCGCCACGGCAGGGTCCGGCGGTGGTCGTCATACCAGCGGAGGATCCGACGGTGGAGGTCCGGAACGTCGATCGGGTGCACGCGCGTTCCTTCCCTGGGTGGTGTGCGGTGGGCCCGCAGCAGCGTCTTTGCCGCCGCTCGGCGCGCTGCCACGAATCACCAGAACACCACGTTAGCGTTGGCACATGAGCACCATGATGCGGCCGGCGGGACCGCTGCCGCCCAAGGTGTACTGGGTGCGGCGGCTCGTGCTGCTGTTCGCCGTGGTGCTGGTGGTCAGCGTCGCATGGTGGTTGTTGGCCGGGTCGGGAAGCGCTGATCCCAAGGTGCCCGCGGCGGCGTCCCCGGGTGTGACGTCGTCGCCTTCGAGCACGGCCCCGTCCACCTCACCGGTGCAGCGGTCGCGGAAGCAGCCCACGGCGACAAAGAAGACGCGGGGGTCAACGAGCCGGCCGGCCAAGCCCAGTCAACCGACAGGTGGCGGGGACACCTCGACGAAACCAGGCCAGCCCACGAAGGTGAAGAAGACTGCGTTGGCGCAGCCGACCGGACCGTGCAGCCCGACTGGCGTCACCATGGAGATCGACGTGGCCGACTCTGCTCCGGGCGAGCCCAACACCGCCACGTTGTTGCTGACCAGCACAGACACGCCGGCGTGCACCCTGGCCATCACGCCCGACGACCTGGTCGTGCGGGTGACGTCGGGCCGGGACGTCGTGTGGTCCAGCGACGACTGTCCTGACCTGCTGCGGGCGAAGGAGGTCGTGGTCCGGGCCGATCCGCCGACGGCGTACGAGTTCCACTGGGACGGGCGGCGGTCCGCGCCGAACTGCCAGCCGTTCGACACGCTGCCGACGCCGGGCGGGTACTGGGTGCAGGCGGCGCTCATCGGTGGCGACCCGCACAAGGCGTACTTCGACATCAAGGCGAAGTGACCGACGAGGCAGGCGCCCTGAACCCAAGGTGAATCTGCCTAGTTCACCAGCCAGCTGGCTTGTGAACTAGGCAAACGCCTAGGGCCAGGTCAGATGAGGGCCAGGTCAGATCAGGGTAGAGGTCACACGTAGCGTTCGAGGATGGAGGACTCGGCGAGGCGCGACAACCCTTCGCGTACCGATCGGGCGCGGCTCTCGCCGACGCCGTCGACGGCTTGCAGGTCGTCGATGCTCGCGGCCAACAGCTTCTGCAACGTGCCGAAGTGGTCGACGAGCCGCTCGACGACCGCCCCAGGCAGTCGGGGCACCTTCGCCAGCAGGCGGAACCCCCGCGGGCTGACTGCGCTGTCGAGGCTCTCGGCACCTCCGAGACCGAGCGCGCGCCCGACGGTGCCGATGTCGAGCAGCTCGGTCGAGCTCAGTGCATCGACGTCGGCGAGCACGGAGTCGGCGGTCCGGGCGCGACGCCCGGTCGGGAGGTAGTCACGGATCACGAGCTCGCGTTCGTGGTCGACACCGGCCACGAGCTCGTCGAGCTGCAACGAGAGCAGCCGGCCGTCGGTGCCGAGCTCGAGCACGTAGTCCTCGATCTCGGTCGCGATGCGCAGCACCATCTCGAGCCGCTGCGCCACGGAGGCGACGTCGCGGACCGTGACCAGATCCTCGATCTCGAGGGCCGACAACGTGCCGGACACCTCGTCGAGGCGCATCTTGTAGCGCTCCAGCGTCGCCAGCGCCTGGTTGGCCTTGGAGAGGATCGACCCGGTGTCCTCGAGTACATACCGCATCTCTCCGACGTACAGGGCGATCGTGCGCATGGACTGCGACACCGAGATCACGGGGAACCCGGTCTGCCGGGCCACGCGGTCGGCGGTGCGGTGCCGGGTCCCGGTCTCCTGCGTCTGTACGGCGGAGTCGGGCATCAGGTGGACGCCGGCGCGGATGATGCGCGTTGCCTCGCGGTCGCAGACGATCGCACCGTCCATCTTCGCCAGTTCGCGCAAGGCTGTTGCGGTGAAGTCGATGTCGAGCACGAACCCACCCGTCGAGAGGGACTCGACCGTGCGGTCGTTGCCGAGGACGACGAGGGCACCCGTACGGCCACGGAGCACCCGCTCGAGCCCTTCACGGAGCTCGGTGCCGGGTGCCACTGCCGCCATGGTCGCCCGCAGCCGTGCCCCGGGTTTGTGCCTGTCGCCGCCTGCCACGTGTTCCCCTCTGATCACTCCAGTGATGCGCGCGTTCAGTGTAGGGCGTGTCGACGGCCCCGCTGACGGGCGCGGTCGACCGGCTCACACGATGAACAGGTCGGTGCCTCCCTGCGGGACCGGCTGATGAGCGATGCCCAGGACCGTCAGCGCGCGGTCGAGGTTGTGGCACTCGATGAGAGTCATGCCGTCGACCTTGGGAATCGTCGCGTGGGGCACGTCGTGATGACTGGGTATGACGGCGTACCGGAAACCGAGGCGCGCGGCCTCACTGCAGCGCAAACCGATGTCGGGGACGCGGCGCAGCTCACCGGCCAACCCCACCTCACCGATCGCGACCGTGGCGTCGCGCACCGGTGTGTTGACCGTGGCACTGGCGACGGCGACGGCAACCGCCAGGTCAGACGCCGGCCCGCGCAGCGAGGCTCCGCCGACAGTGGCGGCGTAGACGTCGGCGGAAGAGACGCCGAGCCCGACCCGGCGTTGCAGGACCGCGAGCAGCATCGCGAGCCGGGCCGAGTCGATACCGCTGACGGCGCGGCGGGGCGACGGCACGGGGCTGGGAGTGACAAGCGCCTGCACCTCAGCCAGCAGGGGACGCCGGCCCTCGAGGGTCACGGTCACGCAGGTGCCGGACATGGGTTCGGAGTGTCTGGACAAGAACAGCCCGGTCGGGTCGGCGACCTCGACGATGCCACCGTCGGACAGGTCGAAGCAGCCGATCTCGTCGACGGGGCCGAACCGGTTCTTGACGGCCCTCAGCAGGCGCAGTCGGGTGTTGCGCTCGCCCTCGAACTGCAGCACGACGTCGACGATGTGCTCGAGCGCCCGCGGACCGGCGATCGAACCGTCCTTCGTGACATGGCCGACCAGCAACGTCGGCAGGTGGCGCTCCTTGGCCACCCGGACCAGGGCGGCAGTGACCGCCCGGACCTGGGTGACGCCCCCGGCGACCCCGTCGATGTCGGCGGTGGCGATCGTCTGGACCGAGTCGATGACGAGCAGGTCGGGCTTGACCGCGTCGATGTGGCCGAGGACGGCGGACAGGTCGGTCTCGGCGGCGAGGAACAGCTTGTCCTCGAGCGCGTTCGTGCGCTCTGCCCGCAGCCGCACCTGAGCTGCCGACTCCTCGCCCGAAACGTAGAGCGTCCGCTGCCCGCCACGCGCCACCTGGGCCGCGACCTCGAGCAGGAGGGTGGACTTGCCGACGCCCGGCTCGCCGGCCAGCAGGAGCACCGCACCGGGCACGATGCCGCCGCCGAGCACGCGGTCCAGCTCGGACACCCCACTGGACTGGGCCGTGGCGGCTTCGGACCGCACCTGTGAGATCGGCACGGCCGGCGTCGTGACCGGCCCCGCCTTCACGTGCGTGACCTTGGGTGCACCGGCCTCCTCGATGGTGCCCCACGCCTGGCACTCACCGCACCGGCCGACCCACTTCATCGACGTCCACCCGCACTCTCCGCAGCGGTAGCTCTCGGTGGGTTTGCGCGGTGACGTCTTGGCCATGGGGACGACGCTAGGTGCTGGCGCCGACAACGGCCGTTGCCACGCCGGGCGCGGCGCATCGTCGCTCGCAGCAGCCCTCGCAACCCGCCGGCGGTCGGGGCTCACCGAGCCGACTCTTGCGCTCGAGATGTTCAATCGAAAGGAAGGGCTTCGCAGGTTGCGCCGGCCCAGCAGCGGGAGGTAGCTGATGACGGACAGGGACGACTTCATGGACTGGGTCGGGACTCGGCTCAAGGAAGCCGAGATTGCGTTGCACCATGGGGACGCCGCCCCGCGATTCGCGATCTGGACCACGCACGAGCCGGTGTCGGTGCTCGGTGCCTGGCTGTCGGCTACCGGTCAGCAGGAGGTCGGCGACCTGTTCCGCACGTTGGAACCCACGTTCTCGAACTGCACGTCGTACTCACACGACGTCGTCGCCGCCGACGTGAGCGGCGACATGGCCTATACCGTCGGCTACGAACACACACAGGCATCGGTCAACGGCCGGCCCCGGACCTACACGCTTCGCGTGACGCAGGTCTACCGTCGAGAAGACGGCGGGTGGAAGGTCGCGCACCGGCACGCCGACACGGTTCAGGAGCCGGACTAGCGGGCTGCCACTCCGGCGGTCGCTCAGGTGAGTTTCGTGCGGACCACGATCGCGTAGTCGACGTCGGCTCCCGGATGTTCGGCGAGGATCCGCGCTGCCAGGTCAGGCGCGAACTCGATCCCCACGACGGCGGCCAGGTCTGCACGGCTGGTGAACGACCAGCGGATCAGGCGCCGGTGGTTGGTCCAGCCGTGTCGCGCAAAGAAGACGTCGACAGCATCGGGGTCGTACGTCGGGTGTGCCCATCTGAACCAGCGACCGAACGTGCTCGTCGACGCGTCGTTGTCGATGATGAACGCGGCGCCGCCCCGGCGGAGCACCCGGTCGATCTCGGTCAACCCGGGTTCGCAGCCGGGCCCGAAGAAATAGCTCCAGCGAGCGTGCACGACGTCGATGCTCGAGGGGTCGACGGGCAAGGCCTGGGCCACCCCCTTCCGCACCTCGACGTTGGACAGGTCACGGGTACGCCGTTGTGCTCCGAGGGCAAGCGCCGGATGTGGCTCGACCCCGATCACCTGCGCCGCGGTGGCGGCAAAGCGGGGGAGGTGAAAACCCGTTCCGCACCCGATGTCGAGGAGCACGGCCCCGGCGTACGGCCGGATCGAGGCCATCGTCTGCTCGATGACGCCTGCTGGGTCGACAGCCAGGTTCTCGAGCTCGTACGTCGCAGGGTCGTTCCAGATGTTCGGGCTCGGTACGGCGCCGGCGCTGATGCCGCGGGGGAGGTCTGGCGAGTGAGCCATCACGTCACAGGCGGTGGCTGTCGCAGCCGCCGGTCAGATCCGGATCGTGCCGGCAGGCGTGGTGAACGTCGCGGCGACGATCCCGGGCGTGCCGTTCGGGGCCACCCACTCGACGTCGAACTGGCCGATGCGGTGCTCGATCGGTGTGTTGAGCCACGCGGCCACCCGCTGGTAGTCGCCGGCGATCTCCATCTTGCTCAGCGAGACCTTGCCGGAGGAGCCGACGGAGGGGTGCAGCTCGGCGGGACTCTCCCACTGGACGAAGAAGGGCAGCTGCGGGTCGGTCTGCAGGCCTCTGACGCCGACCTGCTTCCAGCGCAGCTCGACGCCGTCGGGCCGATGCCGGTTGCCCGGCACGGCTTCACGTTCGAGTCTCTTCTCGATCGGCTCGAGGTCGTCGACGGCGACGACCCAACCCAGCCAACCCCCGCCGGCGGCCGACCTGGCGCGTACCGCCTGCCCGAAGGGGGCCTTGTCGGAGGCGGGGTGGTCGAGCACCTCGACGACTTCGAGGTACTGCCCGTCGGTCAGGGGAAGCACGCGGTTGCGCGTCCCGAACCGTGGATGGACACCCCCGTCGACAAAAGATTCGCCGAGCAGCTCAGACAACCGCTCCGTGGTGCCGTTGAGGCCGTCAGGGCCAACAGCGAACGAGAGATGGTCGAGATGCATGCGCATCATTGTGGCCGCTACCGATCCGTGCTGGGCCACCGGGGTACGCCGACGACGGTTACCGGCGGGTCGCTCGGGCGGCCGCCTTGGCCACGGGCGCTGGCGACGCGCCGGCCGCTGCCGTGGCTGGGTGCAGGGTGAGCTGAGAGCGGCGCAGCTCGTAGTCGCGGCAGTGGTCGACGAGCAGGTCGTAGGCCGCCTGGCCCATCAGCTCGACGAGCTCTGGTCCGTTGCTGACGTAGACCGGATCTGTGCCGACATGTGCCTCGGTGTTGGCCGAGCAGTACCAGTCGAGGTCGTGACCGCCCTCGCCCCAGCCTCTCCGGTCGTACTCGGTGATCGTCACCTCGGTGTAGGACGTCTTGTCGCCGCGCTCGACCTCACGGAACAACCGGCGTATCGGCAGCTGCCAGCACACGTTGGGCTTGGTCTCGAGCGGGTGGTGGTCATGACGCAGAGCCCAGCCGTGCAGGGCGCAGCCGGCGCCACCGGTGAAGCCGGGCCGGTTGAGGAAGATGCAACCGCCTTCGTGGACGGCGGTCTTGCGCTCGCCGTCCTCGTCGGTCTCGATCCAGGAATTCTTGCCCTGGGTGCCCACGTCGTGGAACTGCCAGTCGTCGGGGCCGAGGAGCTTGACGAACTGGCGGGTGCGCTTCTCGTCTGCCTTGTCTGAGAAGTGCGCCCCGAGCGTGCAGCAGCCGTCGTCCGGCCGGTCTGCGTAGATGCCTTGGCAACCGGCGCCGAAGATGCAGCTCCAGCGCGACGTCAACCAGGTGAGGTCGACCTTGAAACGTTGGGACTCGTCGCCCGGATCGTCGAACTCGACGAACGCGCGGGGGAAGTCGGGGGAAACCTCTGGCACACGCCCACCCTAGGTCGCTCCTGTCAACGACGCCGCGGGGCCTCGCCGGGCGTTAGCCTCAACCCATGAGAGAAGGCGTGCTGGACGTAGGTTCGAACACCGCGCATCTGCTCGTGGTCGATGCCCATCGCGGCGCGCCGCCGTTGCCGGCGTCGTCGACCAAGCAGGCGTTGCGGCTGGCCGAGCACCTCACCCAGGACGGTGCCCTGTCCGACCGTGGCGTCGACTCCCTCGTCTCTTTCATCAAGGTGGCGCTCCAGGAGGCCGAGGACCAGGGGTGCGAGTCCGTGATGGCGTTCGCGACGTCGGCGATCCGGGAGGCCAGCAACACCGATGACGTCCTGACCCGCGTCCATGACGAAACAGGTGTCGACCTGGTCGTGCTGGCCGGCGAGGACGAGGCCAGGTTGACGTTCCTGGCCGTCCGCCGTTGGTTCGGCTGGTCCTCCGGTCGGCTGGCCGTGTTCGACATCGGCGGTGGATCGCTCGAGATCGCGGCGGGGGACGACGAGCGGCCGGACGTCACCCAGTCGCTGGAGCTTGGCGCCGGGCGCCTGACGCGAGCCTGGCTGCCGGACGACGTCTCGACCCCCGAGCAGCTCAGGGCGCTGCGCAAGCACATCCGGACCGAGATCGCACAGGACGCGGGACCGCTGCTACGCGCCGGCGTCGGCGACCACACCGTGGCCACTTCGAAGACCTTCCGGTCGTTGGCACGTGTCTGTGGCGCGGCACCGAGCGAGGACGGCCCCTTCGTCCGCCGGATGCTCACCCGCTCCGACCTGGACAAGTGGTTGCCCAAGATCGCCGCCATGAGCAGCGAGGATCGGGCTGACCTTCCCGGGGTCTCCGCCGCCCGTGCCCACCAGCTCGTCGCCGGGGGGATGGTCGCCGAGGCGGTCATGGACCTGTTCAAGATCGAGAAGCTGCAGATCTGCCCGTGGGCGCTCCGTGAAGGCGTGATCCTGCAGAAGCTCGACACCTTGTGAGCCACGTGGTGGGTGCCCACCCCAGGTCCGGTTCACGTGCCTAGGCTGACCAGGTGAGCGACGACACCCGCCGACGGCGTCAGCGAGCAGTGAGCCCGGTCCGGGTCCCGACCGCTCGCGTGGCGTTGTCGTCGGCGTCGGTCTATCCCGAGTCCACCGCCAGCGCGTTCGAGCTCGCGGCCCGACTGGGGTACGACGCGGTCGAGGTGATGGTCGGCATCGATCCCGTCAGCCAGGACGTCGACGCGATTCGGCACCTCGTCGACTATCACCAGATCCCGGTCTGCGCCGTGCATGCCCCGTGCCTGCTCATCACCCAGCGCGTGTGGGGCACCGATCCGTGGGGAAAGCTGCAGCGCAGCACTGCCATGGCTGCGGCGCTGGGAGCGGACACCGTCGTCGTCCACCCGCCGTTTCGGTGGCAACGTGACTATGCGCGGCGTTTCATCGACGGCGTGGCCGACCTCGAGAGCGAGACCGGCATCGCGGTCGCTGTCGAGAACATGTACCCGTGGCGCGCGTCCAAGCGTGAGCTCCAGGCTTACGTGCCCGGGTGGAACCCGGTCGACCAGCCCTATGCGAACGTCACGATCGACCTGTCACACACGGCGACCGCGGGCACCGACCCGATCCGGATGGTCACCGAGCTCGGGGCACGCCTTCGGCACATTCACCTTGCTGACGGCAGTGGCTCGGCAAAAGACGAGCACCTGGTCCCCGGCCATGGCAACCAGCCATGCGCGGAGCTGCTCGAGCTTCTCGCCGGTCAGGGGTATGCCGGCAGTGTCGTGGTCGAGATCAACACGCGGAAGGCCCAGAGCAGAGCAATCCGACAAGCAGACCTGGCGGAGTCTCTCGCCTTCACCCGGCTGCACTTCGCCGCTGCCGATCCCGCTTTCGCCGCGGCCGCGCGGAAACGGCCGGCCGACGGCGCGGTGGTCCGGGCCGGGCGGCGACGAGGCCGGTGACGAGGGTGCTGGTCTTCGCGGCCGGTTGGGCCAATCATGGAGCGCATGACCTCGACGACACCGGCCATCACGATCGCTGACCTGCAGATCGTCCGGGGTGACCGTGAGGTGATCTCCGGCCTCTCGACCTCGGTGCCGACCGGTCAGATCACGGGGCTGCTCGGACCGTCCGGCTGCGGCAAGACCACGCTGATGAGGGCGATCGTCGGTGCGCAGGTCGTCCGGTCCGGAACGGTCAGCGTGCTCGGCGAGCCTGCCGGCAGCCCAGATCTGCGCCGACGGGTCGGGTATGTCACCCAGGCACCCAGCGTGTACGCCGACCTGACGGTGCGGGAGAACCTGGCGTTCTTCGCCGCTGTTCTCGGCGTCGATCACTCCGGCGTCGGCAGCGTGGCCGAGACGGTTGGTCTCGAGGAGCACCTCGACGACGTGGTCGGGCGGCTGTCCGGCGGCGAGCAGTCCCGCGTCTCCCTGGCGGTCGCGCTGCTGAGCAGACCCGATCTTCTGGTGCTCGACGAGCCCACCGTCGGTCTCGACCCGGTGCTGCGCAACCAGCTGTGGGCCATGTTCGCCGAGCTGGCGGCCGGCGGAACCTCGATCATCGTGTCCAGCCACGTGATGGACGAAGCCGAGCGCTGTCATCGGCTGTTGTTGATGCGGGGAGGGGAGCTGATCGCCGACGACACGGTCGACGAGCTGCTGAGCCGCACCGGGACAGCGCACGTCGAGTCGGCCTTCCTCGCCCTGGTCGAAGGGCAGCCGGCATGAACCCACGGATCACCGTCGCCGTCGCGGCTCGCGTCCTCCGGCAGCTCCGCCGCGACCCGCGCACGATCGCGCTCCTGCTCGTCGTGCCGTGTGTCCTGCTGACGTTGTTGTGGTGGATGTTCGATCGCAACGCCGTCGCCTTCGACCGCTTCGGCCCACCGCTGCTGGCGATGTTCCCGTTCACCGTGATGTTCCTCGTGACCTCGGTGACCACCCTGCGCGAGCGCTCCTCGGGCACGCTCGAGCGGTTGCTCTCGATGCCGATGGGCAAGCTCGACCTGCTGCTCGGCTACGCGATCGCCTTCGGACTTGCGGCCCTCGTCCAGGCGTTGCTGGCGGTGGCGCTGACCGTGGGGTTGCTGGGCCTCGACGTCATCGGCCCGGTCTGGGCGCTCGGTCTGATAGCGGTCGTCGACGCAGTGCTCGGTACGGCGTTGGGGTTGTTCGTGTCGGCCTTTGCCGAGACGGAGTTCCAGGCAGTGCAGTTCATGCCGGCCGTGGTGATCCCCCAGATCCTGCTGTGTGGACTGTTCGTGCCGCGTGACGAGCTGCCCCGCACGCTGAACAGCGTCTCCGACGCGCTCCCGTTGAGCTATGCGGTGGACGCGATGCAGAGTCTCCAGAAGTCGGCGGACCTCACCGGCGGCTACGGGGTCGACCTGCTGGTCATCGTCGGCTTCATCATGGCCGCGCTCGCTCTCGGCGCTGCCACCTTGAAGCGCCGTACGCCCTGACCGAACCGAACCGTCCGTTCGGGCGCCGGTCAGCAAAGAATTCTGCCCGGGGTCGGCCGTCACCCGTTTCGTCACACGGTCGGGGCAGACGATCTCATCATGGAAACTGACGACACCACCTGGGTAGAACTCAGCACAACTCTCGACCGGGTCGCCGACGACATCGCTGAACGCGGGACGGCGACCGAACTCTGGGTGCTCGACGCCTTGGCAGCGGCGGCACGGGACCTGTGTCCGGGCGCTGCGGCGGCCCTCGCCGACTGGGAGGGCTCGGAGGTCGCACGACTGCGGGCCTTCGGCATCGTGCACGGCGTCCTGCTGCGAGATCTCCCGCTCGCCGACCGAGCGCAGCTGCTCAGGCGCCTGGGCGGATCTTCAGCGCCCCTCCTCGCCGTCGGCGTTCAGTAGATTGAGCGACGTGCTGCGGATCCGCCTGATCGGAAAACCGGGCTTCGAGCTCGACGGTCAACCGGTCGCCGGCCCTCGGGGACACAAGACGTGGGCACTGCTCGGCCGGTTGGCACGCTCGTCGGACCCGGTATCGCGCGAGGTCCTCGTTGCGGAGCTGTTCAGCGAGGCGGACGACCCGTTCGGCGCGCGCGGTGGGCGTTGGCCGAGCTCCGTCGTCGGACCCGCCTGGCCGGCGCCTTCGAAGGCAACCCCCTCTCGATGCCTGCTGCCTCCGAGGTGAGCCTCGATGTCGACGAGGTCGCGAGTGGCGACCTCCCGGAGGAGATCCCCGAAGGGCAGTTCCTGGAAGGCATCGAGGTGAAAGGGTCACCCGGCTACGAGTCGTGGTTGCTCATCGAACGTCAACGGGTTGATGCCGAGGTGGTGTCGGCGCTGCGCCAGGCGACACTGCGCGCACTCTCGGGTCGCGTGTTCGACCGGGCCGTGATGCTGGCGGGAGCGATGGTGCGGCGGGCACCGTGGGAGGAGGGCTCGCACGTCCTGCTGGTCAAGGCACTGGCGGCATCGGGCGACGCGTCCGCCGCAGCACGGCAGGCCAGCCACAGTGAAGCGATGTTCGTCGACGAGCTGGGAGTCGACGCCACCCCGGCGATCCGTGCTGCCGCGCGACCAGCCGTCTCGGCGCCGGTACCCGGAGTCTCGGCCAGGGCGACCGCTGAATCGCTCTGCGAAGCGGGTCTGGCGGCGCTGTCGGCCGGTGCGTCCGACGCAGGGATCGAGTGTCTACGATCTGCCACGGCGGCAGCCGAGACCTCCGGAGACACGTACGTGCTCGGTCGTTGCCTCCTGGAGCTCGGTACCGCTCTCGTGCACGCCGTCCAGGGGTACGACGACGAGGGCTCGGTGCTGCTCGGCGCTGCCGTCGAGGTGGCCACCGCCGCCGGAGCGCCCGGCACGGCAGCGAAGGGGCTCGCCGAGCTCGGTTACGTGGACGTGCTCGCGGGCCGGCGGTCGAGCGCGGATGACTACTTGCGCGCGGCCGGTGAGCTCGCCGTCGACGACCCGACGCTGGCGGCAGCGGTCGCCTCGTTCGACGCCATGAACCTCAGCGACTGGGGAAAGCTCCAAGCCGGTGCCGACCGCTTTGCGGAGGCGGTGGAACTGAGCCGAAGCGCGGGTGCAGTACGCCGCGAGGTGTTCAGCCTGGGCCTGGGAGCACGGACGTTGTTCGTCCAGGGCCGGCTGGTCGAAGCGATGGCCTGGGCTCGCGACTCGCGGACTCTTGCCGACCGCGAGCACTGGACCGCGTTCCGGCCATGGCCGGACGCCTGGCTCGCTCACGCCCGGTTGGCCAGCGGAGACGATCCGCAGGCCGTCCGGGCCGACGCCGAGGCCTCGTTCGCACTCGCGCGACAGCTCAAGGACCCGTGCTGGGAAGGCGTCACGGCGAAGAGTGTGGGTCTGGCGCACTTGGCTGAGCACCATCACGAGGCGGCGCTGGAATGGATGGCCAACGCCGGCGTGATGTGCCGGCGGGTGACCGACGCCTACAGCTGGGTCGAGGTGGACATCCTCGTCGCCGAGGCCGAGGCAGCCATGGAGCTCGGCGACACGGCGCGTGCCGAGGCGGTGGTCGGACGCGCGATCGAGAGCGCCGCGAAGTGCCGGTTGGACGGCCTTCTGGAAAGGGCGCTCGGCGTGAGCAGCCAGCTGGCCGGTTGACGCACCGCGCCGGAGGGCCGCCCTGACGCAGCCGGTCAGTCCTCGTCGATGGTCGCGATCAGGTCCCCTTCGGTGACCACGTCTCCCTCGGCGACGCCGACCTCCGTGATGGTTCCCGGGATCTCGCTGGTCACCGGGATCTCCATCTTCATCGACTCGAGGATGACGAGCATGTCACCCACTGCCACTGTGTCGCCGGGAGCGACCAACACCTTCAACACGTTGGCAACCAGCTCGGCGTTCACATGGTGGCTCATGGGGCTCCTTGCCTCGGACGGTGGTCAGGGCTCAGCCTAGTGACATCCCGACGCTCCGGTCGGCGTACCCTGTCCAGCGCGTCGGTGCAGCCGGCGGGGCCACCGGAGCCCTGAGGATCGAGGGCCTGTGCAGGCCGTGACGAAGGAGTCTCGTTGTTGCGTCGTTCGCTGCTCATGCTGTCGCGAAGCGACACCACCAAGCGTCTGGTGAGCTCGATGCCCGTCTCGAGCGGCATCGTCGCGCGGTTCGTCGCGGGAGAGACCGTGGACACCGCGGTCGAGGCCACTCAGCGTCTCGAGTCCGCTGGTCTCCAGGTCACGCTGGACTACCTGGGTGAGGACACCCGCGACCTGGCGCAGGCGCGCTCGACAGTCGACGCCTACGTCGAGCTGTTGCAGCACCTCGCCGGGAGCGGTCTGACCGGGGGCGCCGAGGTGTCGGTCAAGCTGTCCGCGGTCGGCCAGTCGCTGCCCGGCGACGGTGAGCGCATGGCCCTCGACCACGCCCGGGCGATCTGCCAGGCAGCCAGCAACGCCGGTACGACGGTCACCCTCGACATGGAGGACCACACCACGACCGACTCGACGTTGGGCATCCTGCGGGACCTGCGCCAGGACTTCCCGTCGACGGGCGCCGTGCTGCAGGCCTACCTCCACCGCACCGAGGCCGACTGCAAGGACCTTGCGTACGAGGGCTCGCGCGTCCGGCTGTGCAAGGGCGCCTACAAGGAGCCGGAGTCGGTCGCGTTCCAGAGCAGGCACGAGGTCAACCTGTCCTACGTGCGCTGCCTCAAGGCATTGATGGCCGGTCCTGGCTACCCGATGGTCGCCTCGCACGATCCTCGGCTCATCGAGATCGCCGGGGCGCTTGCCGCGAGCAACGAGCGGGAGCAGGGCAGCTACGAGTACCAGATGCTGTTCGGCATCAGACCCGACGAGCAGCAGCGGTTGGCGGCCCGGGGTGAGAAGGTCCGGGTCTATGTGCCGTACGGCGACGAGTGGTACGGATACTTGATGAGACGGCTCGCCGAGAGGCCGTCCAACCTGGCATTCTTCGCCAGGTCAGTCATCACCAAGGGCTAGTGGTCCGCCGTCGGACGACGGCACGGTCCCGGCCGGACGGGAGGACAGCGATGACCGTCGCGATCCTGGGTGCAGGCGTGATGGGTGAGACCGTGGTGTCGGGGCTGCTTCGCGCGGGCCGGGCCCCGGCCGAGCTCCTGTTGTCCGAGCGGCGGCCGGCGCGGGCGGACGAGCTTCGCGAGCGATACGGCATCGACGTCGTGTCCAACATCGAGGCGGCCTCCAAGGCCGAGACCCTGATCCTCGTGGTCAAGCCCCAGGACATGGCCGACCTGCTCGACGAGATCGCTCCCGTGGTCAAGCCGGCGCAGCTCGTCATCTCCCTCGCCGCGGGGATCACCACCGCACTGATCGAGGCGCGGTTGCCGACCGGCGTACCCGTGGTCCGGGTCATGCCGAACACCCCTGCTCTCGTCGACGAGGGCATGGCTGCAATCTCGCGGGGCTCGCACTGCGACGAGGCGCACCTGGTCGAGGCCGAGACGCTGCTGCGCGCCACCGGCAAGGTGATCCGCGTGCCCGAGAAGCAGCAGGACGCCGTCACGGCGATCTCGGGATCCGGCCCGGCCTACCTGTTCTTCGTCGTCGAGGCGATGATCGAGGCCGGCGTGCACCTGGGACTGCCGCGTTCGACGGCGACCGAGCTGGTCGTCCAGACGATGGTCGGCTCCGCGAAGATGCTGCGCGAGACCGGTGAGCACCCGACCGTGCTGCGCGAGCGGGTCACGTCACCGGGCGGCACCACGGCGGCCGCGATCCGCGAGCTCGAGGACCACAAGGTCCGGGCCGCGTTCATGACCGCCCTCGAAAGCGCACGCAACAGGTCCCGCGCCCTCGCCAACGGTGAGGAAGTGTAGGACGCCGTCTCGGTCCGTCTAGAGTCGACGTCATGGCCGGTTCGGGAAGCCTCGTCTTCGATGAGGAGCTGACGGCGTACGACTTCGGCATCGGCCATCCGATGGCGCCGATCCGCGTCGACCTCACCGTGCGGCTGGCTGCTGCTCTCGGGGTGCTCGCCGATCTCGACGTCGTCCCGGCCCCGGTCGCGAGTGAAGACGACCTCGAGCTGGTGCACTCGACGCGCTACATAGAGGCGGTGAAGAACATCGTCGACTCGCACGACCGTGACCTCGTGCACGGCCTGGGTACCGACGACAACCCGACGTTCCCGCGGATGCACGAGGCGTCGGCCCACATCGTCGGGGCGACGGTGGAGGCGACGCGTCGGGTGTGGACGGGCGAGTCCCTGCATGCTGCCAACATCGGCGGCGGGCTGCACCATGCGATGGCCGAGATGGCGAGCGGGTTCTGCATCTACAACGACCCGGCGATCGCCATTGCGTGGCTGTTGCGTGCCGGCGCCGAGAAGGTGGCGTACGTCGACATCGACGTGCACCACGGTGACGGCGTCCAGGCCGCCTTCTACGACGATCCGCGAGTTCTCACGATCAGCCTGCACGAGAGCGCCAGGACCCTGTTCCCGGGCACGGGCGAGGCGAGTGAGAGTGGCGGGCCAGGTGCCGAGGGCATGTCCGTCAACGTCGGTATGCCGCCGGGCACGGCCGACGGGGGTTGGCTGCGCGCGTTCCACGCCGTCGTCCCCCCGTTGCTGCGCGAGTTCAAGCCGACCCTCCTCGTCAGCCAGCACGGCTGCGACTCCCACATGGACGATCCGCTGGCTCACCTCATGCTCAGCATCGACGGGCAGCGCGCCGCCCACCTGGCCTTGCACGACCTCGCCCACGAGGTCTGCGGTGGCCGGTGGGTCGTGACCGGCGGCGGCGGGTACGCGGTGGTCGACGTCGTACCCCGGACCTGGACGCATCTGCTCGCCGTCGTGGCCGGCCGACCCCTCGATCCGCAGCTACCGACCCCGCTGGAGTGGCAGCAGCATGTCGAGGAGCTCACCGGACGGCCTGCGCCGCTGTTCATGACCGACGGTCGGGAGCCGCAGTTCGACGCCTGGGGCCAGGGCTACAACCCGGATTCGTGGCTGGACCGCTGCATCGAGCAGACCAGGCATGAGGTCTTCCCATGGCACGGCATTCCGCTCGACTACTGAACGCCGCCGCGCGAGGGCCTGTCTCATCAAGCCCGCGGCGAGGGAATCGCCGCAGTTTGCAAGCGACACGCCGACAAGACTCTCCCTTTCGCTTGCAAAGGGGCATCGATTTCGACACTTCGCTTTCCCATCAGCCTCATTTGCCACTACTCTCACGAAGACGCGCGAGCGATTGTGTCTTCGGTGGGGAAGCCGAAGAGCGCCCGTGCCGGAAGTTGGTGCGTCATGGCCGCAAACACGCCCGGAGAAGGTATCTCCGAGGTCAAGTTCCTGACGGTGGCAGAAGTTGCCACCGTGATGAGAGTGTCCAAGATGACGGTGTACCGGTTGGTACACGCAGGTGATCTGCCCGCTGTCCGGGTGGGACGCTCATTCCGCGTCCCCGAAGACGCCGTCAACGAGTACCTGCGGAAGTCCTTCTTCCAGGCAGGCTGATCTTGGGCGCTCCGTCCCGCACACTCGCGTGACGGAGCCACCGAACACATCGACGAGGCGGGTCCCTGAAAAGGGACCCGCCTCGTCGACTGTTACCCCCGTGGGTGCCTGATGGGGCTGGGGAGGGTCAGGGCTCAGCGGCGACCGAAGTCGATGCAGCCGATCCAGTTGCCGTTCGCGTCCCGACGGGCGGCGATGCCGGACAGGCCGAACGACGGGTCGAGCAGGATGCGCCGGTGCTCAGGGGATCCCATCCACATCTGGATCATCCGGTACGGCGTGACGCTTCCGAGGGCCAGGATCTCGCCGGCCTTGGTCAGCTTGCACCGGTCCATGTAGCGGCCGAGGTCCTGGTGGAAGAACTCGTTGTTGCGGGCCAGGTACCCCGTCCAGCGCTGTGCGTAGCCTTCGTGGCACGGCCGGACGGCGATGACGCGCACGCCATGTGCGTGGCGCACCCGGTTGGCCCAGGTGTGCAGGCGGTCCTGGTAGACGGTCCGCTGAAGCCTGGTTCCGTTGGCTTGCTTGTGCTGCTTGCCCTGTGCCGCGGTCTTTGCCGAGCTGAGGGCGGCCGCTGCCGCTACCTTGCTGGACGGGTGCGCGGCAGGGGCTGCCTGGGCCGGCGCCTGCATGGGCAGGACCACGCCGGCGGTGGCGATGATGGCAAGGGCGGTGGTGCCGAAGGAGCGTTTCATCCGACCGCCGGTCTTGATGAAGGGCCGGGCGGGGTGCGATGTCTGGTCGACCGCCTCAGCCTGGCTCTCGGTGCGATTCTCGTTCATATATGTTCCCTCCCCAGGGACGTAGCAGGTCCAAAGGCCTCAATGGACCGACTCTGAGTTTGAAGGTTCGTAGCGGAGTGTGCAAGTGCAATCACAAAGAGTAGTTACCGACTGTCCGTTTCTCACCGTAATACGGTGAAAAATTTTCGCATTGGGGTTCCTACGATCGGCTGAGGGTGACTCATCCCTATGGGCTAGTCAGTCACAGGGTCATCGCCACATGCCTTCTGCATAAATATGCATCCGAGGGTCCCTCGTCCACCGAATAGGGTCCGACAGCGACCAGCGGGTAGGCTTCTGCGGTCGCGCCACCGCGCGCGGCAACCCAGCTTGTCAGGGCCACTGTCGGTACCAGACACTCCAGTCAACGCCCGAAAGGTAGACCGTGGGCTCAGTTATCAAGAAGCGCCGCAAGCGGATGGCGAAGAAGAAGCACCGCAAGCTGTTGAAGAAGACGCGCATCCAGCGCCGCCGCCAAGGCAAGTAGGCAGACCCACTGCGATGGGCCGCGTCGTCCTGGTCACCGGAGTATGCCGTGATCTCGGCGGTCGCTTTGCCCGTCGGATCTCCACCGACCCGGGCGTAGACCGCGTCATCGGGGTCGACGTGGTCCCCCCCCGCCACGATCTCGGCGAGGTGCGCTTCGTGCGAGCCGACATTCGAAACCCCGTGATCGCCAAGGTCATCGCGGCCGAAGAGGTCGACACCGTGGTCCATCTGAGCGTCATCGCCACGCCTGGCGGGGCCGGCGGCCGGACGTCGATGAAGGAAATCAACGTCATCGGCACCATGCAGCTGCTGGCGGCGTGCCAGAAGGCCCCCGGCGTGAGTCGGCTGGTGGTCAAGTCCTCCGCTCAGGTGTACGGCTCGTCCCCCAAGGACCCTGCCATGTTCAGTGAGGACATGGCGCCGCGCCGGATGCCACGCTCCGGGTTCGGCAAGGACTCCGTCGAAGTCGAGGGCTACGTCCGCGGGTTCGCCCGGCGGCGCCCCGATGTCGGGGTCACGATGCTGCGCTGCGCCAACCTCATCGGCCCGCAGATCGAGACGACGCTGACCCGGTACTTCTCACTCCCCGTCGTTCCCACCGTGCTGGGGTTCGATCCCCGGCTCCAGTTCTGCCATGAGGAGGACGCCCTCGCGGCCCTCCACCACGCGACGCTCGCCGAGGTCGACGGCACGTTCAACATCGCCGGCGAAGGGGTGCTGATGCTGTCACAGGCCATCCGCCGCCTCGGCCGCCCCAGCGTTCCGGTGCCGCCGGTGGCACTCGGGCCA
This sequence comes from uncultured Actinomycetota bacterium, assembly GCA_963750495.1. Classification (GTDB taxonomy): domain Bacteria; phylum Actinomycetota; class Actinomycetes; order Propionibacteriales; family Nocardioidaceae; genus JANLYC01. The sequence goes on along the minus strand of CAVVQV010000006.1, from coordinate 97,769 downwards.
CTGGCGGCGGTGTTCCCGCGCATCAGGTACGCCGAGCTGTCGTCCGAGCAGGCGGCTTTCCTGGCCTATGGACGCGGGATCGACACCACGCGGATGCGTGAGCTCTTCGGTTTCCACCCGGCCCACACCACGGCCGAGGCGTTCGAGTCGTTCGCGCAACGGCTCCGGCCGGGTCCGCTCAACGCCCAGCGGCTGTCCGATCTCGAGCAGCAGGTGACCGCCGCGATGGCGAAGGTGGTGCCACATGCCTGACGCTGAGATCATCCCGATCGGTGGACGTGGCCGGCCGGGCCGCGGCTCACGCACGTCCCCGAGCGCCGCGGCCCGAGCGCTGGCGCCGAGCGCACCGAGCCGCCCGCGTCGTGCGGCTGCGCAGACTGCCCCGCAGGACTCGGTCGACTCGGCGGAGGTGCCGCAGTCGCGCCCGAGCAAGCGCTCCGACCCGGCCGCGACGCCGTCACCGGGCCGACGTTCGAAGGCGGGGGCCGGCAAGAAGTCTTCCGGTTCGCGGCCACGTCAGGGCCGCGCCGCCACCGGCGACGAGGCGAAGCCACCGGCCGAATCTGCGGCAGCGGCGATGTCGACCGACGACGTGGCAGACGCCATCGTCGACGCCGCCCACGAGGTCTTCGGTGCGAGCCAGTGGGAGCAACAGCTCGCGGCCTTTCTCGCCTTCATCCGCCGCCGGCTCACCGGGGAATACGACGTCGACGAGTTCGGGTTCGACATCGAGGTGACCGAGAAGTTCTTGCTGACGGCGCTGCGACCCCTCGCCGACCAGTGGTTCCGCATCGAGGTGCGCGGCATCGACAACATTCCCGCCGAGGGTGGCGCGCTCGTGGTGTCCAACCACTCCGGCACGGTGCCGATCGACGGGTTGATGACCGGCCTGGTCGTGCACGACCACGCCGACCGGTTTCTCCGTGCACTGGCCGCAGACCTGGTGTTCCGACTGCCGTTCGTGGGCGAGCTGGCCCGCAAGGGCGGGGCCACCCTGGCCAGCAACGAGGACGCCGAACGGATGCTGTCGAGAGGCGAGCTGGTGGGGGTGTGGCCGGAGGGCTTCAAGGGCATCGGGAAGCCGTTCTCCGAGCGCTACAAGCTCCAACGCTTCGGGCGCGGGGGCTTCGTCTCGGCCGCACTGCGCACCCGGGTCCCGATCGTGCCCTGCTCGGTCGTCGGGGCCGAGGAGATCTACCCGCTGGTGGGCAACCTTCCCTCGGTGGCGCGGTTGCTCGGTGTGCCCTACATCCCGATCACACCGTTCTTCCCCTGGCTGGGTCCGCTGGGCATGGTCCCCCTGCCGTCGAAGTGGCTGATCGAGTTCGGCGAGCCGATTCGCACGGACAGCTACGGTGACGGCGCCGCCGATGACCCGATGTTGGTGTTCAACGTGACCGACCAGGTCAGGGAAACCATCCAGCACACCCTGTACTCGCTGCTGATCCAGCGCCGCAGCGTCTTCGCCTGAGCGGCCGCCCACCTCCGGTCGCGGTCGGCTGAGTCAGGGGAGCTCGTCGGGCGGAGCGGTCGCCTGCCCGAGCAACGGCGGCAGGGGAATGGACACGATGGTGATCGTCGGCAAGGTCGGGAGCGGGAGAGCGATCGTCGGCAGCGGTAGCGGCGGCAGGTTCGTCTGGCCGCTGGGCAGGCTGGGCAGGGTGGACAGGGTGGACAGGGTGCCACCCGGCGGCGGCTTGGTCGGGGACTGGGGCGCCGACGTGGCGCCGCCGATCGAGGGGTCGAGGTCCGCCGAGGCGTTCGGGATCGGGACGGGCCTGTTGGTGCTGCCCGTCGCAGAGGGAGCTCCGCTCCCCGTCGAGCCGCGGGTCGCGCCGGGCGGGGCCGCCAGCCCGTCGGTCGACGAGCCACCGCCGGTAGCCGACCCGTCGGAGTGGTGCTGGAGGCTGTTCAGGACACTCGACAACTGCAAGGACGGCAGGCTCGAGCACTGCGGACAGGCCGCCTCAGCCTGTTGGTCGATGCGGCTCACCGTGCTGGCAGCATCTGCGAGCACCTGCGCTGCGTCCTCAGGTACAGCGTTCGTCAGCGCTTCGAGCTCACGGGCGGACTGAGCCGTGAAGTCGCGCAACCGCGCGATGCTGCCCGCACTGTGGTCTTCGTTGTACGCCGACAGCAGTGCATCTCCACCCGCGTTGGACTCCTGGATGAAGTCGGTGAGCGTCTTGATGACCAAAGCCGGCGTGGTCGGGTCGCCGGAGTGTCCCCGGGAGAGGTCGGTCGCTTCGGACAACCGGGTCGACGCCTGGTCGAGATACTCGCCACCGCGGGCGGCAGCTGATCCGGCGAAGCGGAGCTCGGCTCGCTCTATCCCGCGCTTGAGTGGGTACAACGCGTCACCCGGGAGGGCCGACTGGCTGGCCGCCGCCACTCCCACTCCACTGGCGACGACCAGGCAGGCGGCCGCTGCCGCCGACGCCGTACGACGCCGGGGGCTGACGGGGAATCGGACCAGCGTCGCATCCCGTCCACGATCGTGGGTGGTCTCTGCCAGCGCCGCTGGGGCTGCGTCGAGGAGCCGGGCGCGCAGGTCGGTCGCGAACTCCGGGCGCATCATGGGGCCGTCCGTCGCGCGCAGCTGCTCGACCAGATCGAGGAAGACCCGGTGCTCGTCGGCAACGCTCCGCGCCGCCGGGCCGTCAACGGCTCGGGCGAACTCGTCAGCGCGTCTGCGCGCCCCCGCCAGCTGCATCATCGGGGATGCCCACCCCTTCTGTCCGTGCCGCCCGATCCGCCCGCGAGCTGCGTCGCAGGCCGTCTCGTGGCCCTTGTCAGAGTGAACGAGCGAAGGTCCGGCTGGGTTAGGCCCCTGAATGGGCCATCTTGACCTAGTTCACGTGGGCCATGACAAATCGCCATCAGCTCCCACAGGGTGGCCGTCATCGGGCACCCGACGGCATGAGCTTCGCGAGATTCCGCACGGCTCGCAGCTGGAGCTGCTTGATCGCCCCCTCGGTGCGCCCGAGCACCCGCGCCGTCTCGGCGATCGAGCTTTCGTTGAGGAAGCGCATCACCAGGCAGGTCCGTTGCTCCTCGGGCAGCTTGGTGAGCGCTTCGAGCAGGGTTTCGGACGTGAGCCGGGAGATGACCTCGTCCTCCGGACCGGCCGTGGCCGCATCGTGGCCGGTGAGGTCGTCCGTCACCGTCTCGAGCCGCGAACGCCCGGACTTGTAGTGGTCGACGACGAGGTTGCGGGCGATCGTCATGAGCCAGGCCCCGAAGTCCTTGCCCTGCCACTGGAACCCGGTCATCGAACGAAGGGCCCGGAAGAACGTCTCGCTGGTGAGGTCCTCGGCCAGCGCCTGGGAGCCGACCCGGTAGAAGACGAACCGGTAGACACTGTGCGAGTAGTGGTCGTAGAGCAGACCGAATGCGTCAGCGTCTCCCGCTCGGGCCAGGTCGACGAGGGCGGTGAGGCGACGGCTGTCGTCATCGGTCTCGGGCGGGTAGTCGGCAACACCGCCGGGATGGCCTCCGCTGCCGGCGGGTTGGTCGGCAGCCGTCGCCAGCAGCGGTGGTGCAAGCAACAGGTCAGCGACCGCGCAGCGCAGGACCTCGAGTCCTGTCAGGCGTGCGGAACTACCGCAAGACATGCCAACTCCCTCTCCGGCGACATATCGTCGGCTCCCTCAATCCGCCGATGGTACGCCGTCTCTGTTCCCCATGGAAACCTGTCTGTAACGGGCATCCCACGGGGCGTCACGGGGCAGTGGCGCCCAGAAGTCGCGGATCGGGCTCATCGCACGAGATCTGTCGGCCCGCGGGCACGAGATCAGCGGATCTTGCGGCGCAGCGCGACAGCGGCGGCCACACTTCCGGTCAACGCCCCGGCTCCGGCTGCGGCCACCAGGCCGAGCTTGGCCGCCTTCCGTCCGGTGCGGTAGTCGCGGATCCGCCAGCCTTGCTGGCGGGCGTGGTCGCGCAGTCGGCTGTCCGGGTTCACTGCGCAGGGGTCCCCCACGATCGACAGCATCGGCAGGTCGTTGAACGAGTCGGAGTACGCCGAGCACCGAGCGAGATCGAGGCCCTCCTGCTCGGCGAGCGCGTCGACGGCCGCTGCCTTCGCGACCCCGTGCAGCAGGTCTCCCGCCAGGCGACCGGTGTAGACGCCGTCGACCTCCTCGGCGACGGTGCCGAGCGCGCCGGTGAGGCCCAGGCGATGGGCGATGACGCGGGCGATCTCTACCGGGGCCGCAGTGACGAGCCAGACCCGTTGGCCCTGGTCGAGATGGATCTGAGCCAACGCCTGGGTCCCGGGCCAGATGCGGTGCGACATGGCCTCGTCGAAGATCTCCTCGGCGAGCGACTGCACTTCTTCGACCCGGTGCCCCGCGATGAACGAGAGTGCGGAGACGCGGGCGTTGGCGACGGCATCGGGGTCCTCGACCCCGACGATCCGGAAGTACGCCTGGTCCCAGGCCGCCTTGGCGATGTCCTTGGTGGTGACGAACTGCCGGCGGTGCAGCCCACGGGCCAGGTGGAAGATCGAGGCACCCTGCATGACGGTGTTGTCGACGTCGAAGAAGGCAGCGGCGGTCGGGTCAGGGGGCATGGCCAGCGCTGCCTCGACCTCGGCGGTCGATGCCGCCGCCTGCCCGGCCATCACGGACCTGGCGCGCAGTCGGGCCGACGGATCAGGCGGAACCGGCGCGTTCACGGCTCCAGCCTAGAGGCTTCCGCAGGAGGTCGGACACGCCCGATCCCAGCTGGCGACCGTGTGCCAGACTCGCTGTGGTGAAGTTGCGCATCCCAGCGACCAACGTGGCCGACCTGCTGCGGTCGAACGCCGAACGGACCCCGGACAAGGCCGCCCTCATCCAGAGCGACACCGACGTGAGGCTGACGTGGGACGCGCTCGACAGGCACGTGTCCGCCCTGGCCGGCGGTCTCTCGCGGGCTGGGCTCGTGGGCGGTCAGCGGGTGGCGCTCGCGCTCGGCAACGGGAGCGCCTTCGTCGCCGGCTACCTTGCCGCCCTGCGCGCCGGCATGGTCGCGGTTCCCCTGAACCCCACCTCGACCAGCGACGAGATCTCCCGCATGCTGGCGGACAGCGGGGCGCGGCTGTGCTTCGCTGACGAGACCACGCTGTCGGCGGTGCGTGCCGCGGTCACCGAGGAGGCCGAGGGTCCTCGCGACCAGATCGGCGCAGTCCAGGAGCGGGTACAGCCACCACGGCTGGTAGTCGTCGGCTCCCAACCCGAGCCCGGTGAGATCGCGTACGACGACCTGGCTGTCGACGATGCCGCCGTGGTCACGCCCCGCGATCGTGAGTCCCTGGCGGTTTTGCTCTACACCTCCGGCACGAGCGGTCACCCCCGCGGCGCGATGCTCAGTCACCGGGCGCTGCTGGCCAACATCGACCAGGCCTCGCAGACCAGGCCCACTCCCATCAACGCGGACGACGTCGTACTGGGTGTCGTGCCGTTGTGCCACGTGTACGGCCTCAACGCCGTCCTCGGGCAGGTGCTGCTCAACGGAGCCACGCTCGTCCTGGGGCCCCGGTTCGACCCGGACGACACGCTGTCGCTGGTTGCCGAGCGCGCCGTGAGCGTGGTCCCGGTCGCCCCGCCGGTGATCGCCGCATGGATGACCCGTGACGCGGCCGGGCTCCGTCACCAGCTGCGCTCGGTCCGGGTCCTCCTGTCCGGCGCGGCCCCGCTGGCGGCGGAGACCGCGCGGCGGTTCGAGGAGCTCACCGGGGTCGACGTCGAGCAGGGATACGGTCTGACCGAGGCAGCACCCATCGTCACCTCCACCATCGGAACGCCTCGCCACAAGCCTGGCTCGAGCGGCCGTGCGCTTCCTGGGGTCGAGCTGAAAGTCGTCGACGACGTCGGCCGCGAGGTACATGCCGACGACCCGGGCGAGATCTGGGTGCGCGGCGACAACGTCTTCTCCGGCTACTGGCCCGACGGCGACGGTGCTCCCGGACCTGAGGGCTGGCTGGCCACGGGAGACATCGGCTTCCTCGACGCCGACGGCGACCTCTTCCTGGTCGACCGGCTCAAGGAGCTCGTGATCGTGTCGGGCTTCAATGTCTACCCGTCTGAGATCGAGGACGTGGTCAGCGAGGTGCCGGGGGTGGCCGAGTGCGCCGTGATCGGTCAACCGGACGATCGCACCGGTGAGGCAGTGGTCGCGTTCCTGGTCGCGGCTGACGGGGTCGATGCCGGTGAGCTCCGGCTGGCGGTCGCTCGGCACTGTGAGCAGCGGGTGGCTCGGTTCAAAGTTCCGTCCGTGATCGAGGTCGTCACCGAGCTGCCGCATTCCGCGACCGGCAAGGTTGCCAAGGGCCGGCTTCGTGCGGGCGACGCACGCCGGGCGATGGGGCTGGCGTGAGCGCCCGGGTCCGGATGCTGTCCAAGCCGGGCTGTCATCTGTGTGACGTGGCCCAGGCCGTCATCGCCGACGTGTGCGACGAGCTCGGGACGTCGTACGAAGTGGTGGACATCAGCGCGGACGACGCGCTCATGGCCGAGTACGGGGAACAGATCCCGGTGACGTTCGTGGACGGCAAGCAGCACGACTTCTGGCGGGTCGACGCCGACCGCCTCCGTCACGCCCTGCGGTGAGACACACCTTCCGGTAGCCGCCCGGCGGTCGCTTGTGACGTAGATCACTGCGCCCGACAACGGGGTGAGACGATTTTGTTCTCACGTTCACAAACTCTTAGAGTGGTCAGGAGTCGTCGCTCCCACGCGAGTGCGAGCCGACGAGCAGCGCCCGGGAGCAGCCAGGAGCAGCCAGGAGCACGGTGACCTCTGTATGACCACGGCACGGAGCCGCAAGAGCGGCCGAGCCCGCGACGAGCGTGCGGAACGGGGCATCCCCGAGGCCACGATCGCCCGGCTTCCCGTGTACCTGCGAGCACTGACGGCCCTCTCCGACCGTGACGTCGGCACGGCGAGCAGCGAAGACCTGGCCAGCGCGGCCGGCGTCAACTCCGCCAAGCTCCGCAAGGACCTGTCCTATCTCGGCACCTACGGCACCCGCGGCGTCGGCTACGACGTCAACTATCTGCGCTACCAGATCGCCCGCGAGATCGGGCTGACCCAGGACTGGTCCGTCGTCATCGTCGGTATTGGGAACCTCGGCCACGCGCTGGCCAACTACTCCGGCTTCGCCTCCCGCGGCTTCCAGGTCGCGGCACTGCTCGACAGCGACCCTGCCCGGGTGGGCGAGGCGGTGGGCGACCTGCAGATCTCCTCGCTCGACGACCTCGAGACCGTCGTGCGCGAGGGTGCGGTGTCGATCGGCGTGATCGCCACCCCGGCCAGTGCCGCCCAGGACGTGTGTGACCAGCTGGTCGAGGCCGGCGTCAGCAGCATCCTCAACTTCGCTCCGACCGTGCTGTCCGTGCCTGAGCACGTCGACGTTCGCAAGGTCGACCTGTCGATCGAGCTGCAGATCCTGGCGTACCACGAGCAGCGCAAGGCGCACGGGCACACGGCGTCTCCGCTCGACCAGCTCTCGGCCGGTGCCTCGTGAGCATTCTGATCGTGGGCGCTTCGCACCGCAGCGCGCCCGTCGAGCTGCTCGAACGGCTCGCGCTCGACCACGCTGGGGCGTCGAAGCTCAGAGCTGCCGCCATGAACAGCGACCACGTCAGCGAGGCGCTGGTCCTGGCAACCTGCAACCGGGTCGAGATCTACGCAGAGGTCGACCGTTTCCACGGCAGCGTCGAAGACCTGACCGCCTTGCTCGTCGACGTCGCGGACTCCTCGGTCGACCAGGTTCTGCCGTCGCTGTACGTCCACTACGACGAGGCTGCTGTCGACCACCTGTTCTCGGTCGCCACCGGACTCGACTCGATGGTGGTCGGCGAAGGGCAGATCCTCGGTCAGGTGCGCGACGCGCTCCGTCGCGGCCAAGGTGACGAGAGCGTCGGCCCCGCCCTCAACACGCTGTTCCAGCAGGGGCTCCGGGTCGGCAAGCGGGCGCATTCCGAGACCGGCGTCGACCACGCCGGTCAGTCGATCGTGTCCGTCGCGCTCGAAGAGGCGGTCGAGGTCATCGGACCGCTCGACAACGCCACCGTGTGCATCATCGGGGCCGGGTCGATCGCCGCGCTGGCCGCGGCGACGGTGCGTCGCGCGGGTGCCGGCACCATCACGATCTGCTCGCGGACGTTCGCGCACGCCGATCGCCTCGCACGTTCGGTCGACGGACGTGCGGTGGCCATGACCGAGCTCGGACATGAGCTGATCGGTGCCGATCTCGTCATCTCGTGCACCGGCGCCACCGGCGTCGTCGTACCCGCAGAGATCGTGACGGCAGCCCTCGCGCAACGGTCCCGCCCCGCCCGGATGGCGATCATCGACCTCGCGCTTCCCCACGACGTGGCACCGGCCTCGGGCGACCTGCCCGGCGTGACGCTGATCCCGTTGCACGCAGTCGCCGAGAGTGTGCACAACGGGCCGGCGGTCGAGGACGTGGCTGCGGTCAAGGCGATCGTCACCCAGGAGGTGGCGGCGTTCGCGGCGGCACGCGACGCGGCGCGGGTCGCGCCGACGCTCGTGGCACTGCGGAGCATGGCGACCGGCGTCGTGGCGACCGAGCTCGACCGGCTGTGGGGCCGACTGGAGGGCCTGACACCCGCGCAACGCGACGAGGTCGTCCACACGGTCCGCCGGGTCGCTGACAAGCTGCTGCACGAGCCCACGGTCCGCATCAAACAGCTGGCCGGACGAGTGCCCGACTCGTCCTACGCCGACGCGCTCGCCGAGCTTTTCGCGCTCGATCCCGCAGCGGTCGAAGCCGTCACCCGGGCGGGTGAGAAGGAGTGAGCACGATCCGGATCGGCACGCGCGCCAGCACGCTCGCACGGGCGCAGAGCCAGCTCGTCGCAGACGGGCTCGCCGCTGCGCTCGGAGTCGAGATCGAGCTGGTCAACGTCGTGAGTGCGGGTGATGCGACCGATCGGCCGCTCACCGAGATCGGTGGTCAGGGTGTCTTCGTCGGGGCGGTGCGCGAGGCGCTGGCGGCCGGCGACGTCGACCTCGTCGTCCATTCGCTCAAGGACCTGCCCACGGCAGCCGACGACCGGGTCACCCTCGCAGCGGTGCCGCAGCGCGGTGATGTGCGGGATGCGCTCGTTGCGCGGGACGGTCTGACCCTGGGCGAGCTGCCACCTGGCTCTCGCGTCGGGACCGGATCGCCGCGACGAGCCGCGCAGCTGTTCGCCCTCGGTCTCGGTTTGGACGTAGTCGCGATTCGTGGCAACGTCGACACCCGCATCACCCGGGTGACCTCCGGTGACCTCGACGGCGTCGTGCTCGCCCGAGCCGGTCTCGTCCGGATCGGTCGGGCGGACGAGATCACCGAGACGATCGACCCGATCCAGATGCTGCCGGCGCCCGGGCAGGGCGCGCTGGCCGTCGAGGTGGCCGCGTCGGCAACGGACCTGGCCCGGTCTGTGGCCGAGGTCCTCGACGACGAGGCAACCCGCGCAGCAGTCACCGCCGAACGGGAGCTGCTGCGGGTGCTGGAGGCCGGGTGCAGCGCCCCGGTGGGCGCGTTGGCCGACGTCGCGGAAGGTGAGGACGGGATGGAGATCTGGTTGCGCGGAGTCGTCGCGGCGCCGGACGGCAGTCACGTCGTACGTCTGTCCGCCGGTGGCCCCGCGGATGACCCGATCGGGGTCGGACGCAGGCTCGCCGACGAGCTGCTCGCCGAAGGTGCTGCCGCGTTGATGCAGGAGATGGCGTCATGAGCAGATCCGTAGAACCGGGCCCGAGCCCGACCCGCAACAAGGCACCGAGTAGGACCACCGGCACCGGTCGCACGACCACGCCGACCACGACCAGCAAGAAGCAACCCTCGAACAGCAAGACGGTGAACCAGAACATGTCCAAGACAGCCGCCGCCAGGTCGACGAGCCGTGCAGCCACGGCCCGCCTCGACCAGCCGAGTGCCGCCCCGCGACCTGCCGGATCGGTGTCCTTCATCGGGACCGGCCCCGGAGACCCAGGCTTGTTGACGGTGCGCGCCACCGAGCTGATCCGGGCCGCCCAGGTCGTCATCACAGAGTCGCCTGAGCACCTGGGGCTGGTGACGTCGCTCGTCGGCGACCGCATCGACGAGCTGACGATGATCGACGGCGGGTACGGCGAGGACGGTCAGCCGCTGACCCACGCCTCGCGCGCCAGGCTTGTCGTCAAGCACGCCAAGACCCCGGGCCCTGTCGTCCGCCTCTTCTCCGGTGACCCCTGGATGTACGCCACCGGTGCCGAAGAGGCCGCCGCCTGCGTCAAGGCGCGGGTGACGTTCGAGGTCGTTCCCGGCATCAGCGCGGTGACCGCCGTCCCGGCGTACGCCGGCGTGCCGCTGACCACGCGCACCTCACGCGAGGTCACGGTCCTCAGCGTCGCCGACACCAAGATCGACTGGTCTACCTACGCCGGCTGCCGGACCCTCGTGCTGCTGTCGGCCGTCAAGTCGCTCGGAGACATCGCACGGTCGTTGGTCGCCGCCGGTCGTGGCGACGACACCCCGGTCGCCGTCACCTCGATCGGTACGACGACCGAGCAGCAGACCGTGGTCTCCACACTTGCCTCCGTTGCCGCCGACGTCCGCTCGGCCCGCATCCACGAACCGGCCGTCATCGTGGTTGGTGAGGTCGTCGCGATGCGTGAGGCGTTGTCGTGGTTCGAGACCAAGCCGCTCTTCGGCTGGCGTGTCCTGGTACCGCGCACCAAGGAGCAGGCGGGCTCGCTGTCGGCCAAGCTGCGTAACTACGGCGGGGTGCCGGAGGAGGTGCCGACGATCTCCGTCGAGCCGCCTCGTAACCCGCTCCAGATGGACAAGGCCGTCCGTGGTCTCGTCGAAGGGCGCTACGAGTGGATCGTGTTCACGTCCGTCAACGCGGTCAAGGCGGTCCGCGAGAAGTTCGACGAGTACGGTCTCGACGCCCGGGCGTTCAGCGGTCTCAAGGTCGCTGCCGTGGGCGACAAGACCGCGCAGAACATCGCCGAGTGGGGGATCCGGGCCGACCTCGTGCCCTCCGGCGAGCAGTCGGCCAAGGGCCTGCTCGAGGACTGGCCACCGTTCGACGACGTGCTCGACCCGATCAACCGGGTGTTCCTCCCCAGGGCTGACATCGCGACCGAGACCTTGGTCGCGGGGCTGCACGAGCTCGGCTGGGAGGTCGACGACGTCACGGCCTACCGGACCGTGCGGGCCGCTCCGCCCCCGGCGCCGACCCGCGACGCGATCAAGTCGGGGAAGTTCGACGCCGTCGTGTTCACGTCGTCGTCGACGGTGCGCAACCTCGTCGGCATCGCCGGCAAGCCGCACGCCTCGACGGTGATCGCGGCCATTGGCCCGGCGACCGCGAAGACGTGTGAGGAGCACGGCCTGCGCGTCGACGTGCTTGCGCCCAAGCCTTCGGTCGAAGAGCTGGCGGACGCGCTGGCCGACTTCGGTGCGGCGCGCCGGCTCGAGCTCATCGAGGCAGGCGAGCCGGTGACCAAACCGTCGCAGCGGCGCGCTCCCACCCGCCGTCGGGCCACCTGAGCCTGGTCATGAGCGGCTTTCCCGAGTCCCGGCCGCGACGCCTCCGCAGGACACCCGCCCTGCGGCGGCTGGTGGCTGAGACCACCCTGCGGCCGAGCCAGCTCGTGCTGCCCATGTTCGTCGGTGAGGGACTGACCGAGCCGCGGCCGATCAGCAGCATGCCCGGGGTCGTCCAGCACACCCGCGAGTCGCTGCGCAAAGCCGCCGCGGCGGCTGTCGAGGCCGGCGTCGGTGGGGTGATGCTCTTCGGTATACCCGAGGCCAAGGATGCGACCGGCTCCGGCGGGCTCGACCCGGCGGGCATCCTCAACGTCGCGATCGCCGACGTCGTCTCCGAGGTCGGCGACGCCACGGTCGTGATGAGCGACCTGTGTCTTGACGAGTTCACCGACCACGGGCATTGCGGCGTGCTCGCCGCGGACGGAACGGTCGACAACGACGCGACTTTGGAGCGGTACGCCGAAATGGCGGTGGCCCAGGCCCGCGCGGGCGTCCACGTCGTCGGGCCGAGCGGCATGATGGACGGCCAGGTGGGTGCGATCCGGGCGGCACTCGATGATGCCGGACACCAAGAGGTCGCCATCCTCGCCTATTCCGCTAAGTACGCGTCGGCGTTCTACGGTCCGTTCCGTGAGGCGGTCAACTCGTCCCTGCAGGGCGACCGGCGTACCTACCAGCAGGAAGGCGGGAATGCTCGCGAGGCGGTCCGCGAGGTCGCGCTCGACCTCGCCGAGGGCGCCGACATCGTGATGGTCAAACCGGCCCTGGCCTACCTCGACGTGCTCCGCGAAGTGGCGACGATCTCCGACGTGCCTGTTGCTGCCTACAACGTGTCGGGTGAGTACGCGATGGTCGAGGCGGCGGCTGCCGCCGGGGCCATCGACAGGGAGGCAGCGATCCTCGAGACCCTCACCTCGATCCGCCGCGCCGGCGCCGACATCATCCTGACCTACTGGGCCGCCGAAGCCGCCCCCCTCCTCCTGCTTCCCCGCTGACCGCACATCCCCAACTGGCCCTCCGCGTTTGCCTAGTTCACAAGCCACCTGGCTTGTGAACTAGGCAAACGTGCCTTGTGCTGAGTGCATGTGCCTAGCCGCGTGGCGGCGTTGCGGGCGCCCGGCAAACCTGGTCACCCGACGGCGGCCTCGAGGCGGGGCGCGTCAGTAGCTGTGGCGCACCGCCATCACTTCTCGGACCGTGTCGTCGTCGAAGGGCTCGCCCAGCCACGAGAAGAGGCCCTCGAGTCGCGACGGCTCGTTGACGTAGTCGTCGTAGTGGACATGGAAGGCGTCCTCGCCGAGTCGGTCGACGAGGTCGAGCAGCCGCGCCTCCACCTTTGCCAGCACCTCGGGTGAGTCGGTCTGCTTCGACCACCACTTGCTCTCCGCCACGTCAGAGAGATTGCGGGTGTTGACGATGAACCGAGCTCCGGGGAAGACGTGTCGCAGGAACTCGGCGTACTCGGGCAGGTCCTCGTGGTCCCACCGGATCTCCTTGAACCCCACCACACGCGAGTCCTCGTCGGGTCGGATCAGGGTGGCGAGGACGAGCTGCCGCATGGCGCGGAACGCCACTCCGTCGGAGTAGCCGCCGATGCCGTACCACGCGTTGGAGGGGAGGCCGCTGGGACCGTGCTTCTCGCGGTAGGCCACCAGGCCGCGGTGCAGCTCGAACAGGTCGTAGGTCACGCCGCCGTTCTCTCCGCGGATCAGGTAGCCGGGGATGCTGGACAGCAAACCCTGCAACAGCGTTGATCCAGACCTGCCGTAGGTCACGACGAACAGGTAGCCGTACTCGGTCTCCGGACCGGCAAAGCCGTCGGCACCGGTGGCAAGCCGCGCAGCGAGCTCGTCGTTGAGAGCGGTGAGCTCGGCGAGCCGGGCGCGTGACCGTTCGAGGCGCTGGCGCACCTTGCTGCGTTGGGCTTTCAGCTCTGCCACTTCGGCCTGCAGGGCGTCGCGTTCCTTCAGCGAGTCCGCGGTCGGAGGGGCGTCGGGAGCTGCCCTTGCGTCCACGTGTCTCACCCTTTCGCGGGCTCAGCCCGCAACGGCCCACCGCCCCCGCGATGGCAACGTACCAGCGGACGCCGGACAGGTCGCCTACTTCGGATCGACGCGATGGGCATGCACAGTATCTCGCGGCCGGAACCTGATTCTTGTCAGAAGCGACGGGACATCCGGCGGCTCAGCCCAGGCAGATGATCGGCAGACAGGGCAAGACCACCGGCGGGATGCCCGGAAGCAGGCTGGTCAGGTCGAGTCGGGTCAGCACCTCGACCAGCGTGCCCGACAGCAGGTGGGCGGCCTCGTCCGTGGTCGCCCCGACCAGCTTCGTGCCACAGGCAGTGATCATCGCCTGCGTCGGGCTGCCGGGAAGGTTTCGAGCGCAGTACGCCGTCGCCTGGGCAGCGTTGTCGAGGCGCTGCACCACAGGTCCAGTCGTTCCAGGAGCTGACGACGTCGAGGTGGTGGTGCTCGTCGGACGGCTCGGGCTGCGGCTGCCGCTGGGGTCGGGACCGCTGGTGGCACCCGGGGCACCGTGCGGTGTCACGCCGCCGGATGGTGAGGCAGGTCCAGCGCTGCTCGCACCACCGGTCGACGTACGAGGCTGGGCCGACGACGTGGGGCCAGCCGCGGCGCCGGTGCTCGCCGACCCCTTGGTCGAGCCCTCGGTGGCGGGGCCTGTCGAGTCGCCGGGAGTCACCGGGATCCCGACGGTTGAGCCGGTCGCTGGTCCATAGACGACGGTGGGCATGGTCGAGACGACTGATCCGGGGCCGCCCGAGGCGTCCTGGACGCCGGTCGGGGAGCTGACCGTGAAGGCCCACGCGGCGCCGAGAACCGCCAGGGGCACGAGAACCGTCCCTCGTTGCCACCGGCTGGTCGTGGGTGGCCGTCGGTGGCGAGCTGCCATCGCTGAAGTCCTCCGTGGGTGCGTATCGCTGCTCGGACGTCGAGCAGTCCTGACCGGGAAGCAACGATGGCCGTGAGTCCGGGTTACGGCCACGACAGGTGATGCGTCCCACCTCAGAACGTATCAGGACACACCGGGACATGCCTGTCAGCACCCGGGCCGGATTCGTCCAGCGTGGATCGCTCGGCGACAATGGGGCGGTGACTTCCTCCGGTGCCGCCCAGGTTCGCGCCAGCCAGTCGAGCGGTCCTCCGGGGATCTCCGACGTCTCGCGGTCCGCTGAGCTCTTCGTCCGGGCGAGTGCGGTGACCCCCGGTGGCGTCAACAGCCCGGTGCGAGCCTTCCGGGCTGTCGGTGGAACCCCCCGCTTCATGGCCAGCGGCGCCGGCCCCTACTTGTACGACGCCGACGGCCACGAGTACGTCGACCTGGTGGCCTCGTGGGGACCGCTGATCCTGGGGCACGCCCACCCGGCCGTCGTCGAGGCCGTGACGCAGGCGGTGGCACGAGGTACGTCGTTCGGGACGCCTTCCCTGCCGGAGGTCGAGCTCGGCGAGGAGATCGTGGCCCGCACCCCGGTCGAGCAGGTGCGCCTCGTATCGTCCGGCACCGAGGCCACGATGTCTGCCATCCGGCTGGCGCGCGGCTTCACCGGCCGGGACCTGGTCGTGAAGTTCGCCGGCTGCTACCACGGCCACGTCGACTCCTTGCTCGCCTCCGCCGGCTCAGGCCTCGCCACCTTCGGCATCCCCGGCACGCCCGGCGTCCCGGCCGCGTCCACCGCCGCGACCCTGGTGCTGCCCTACAACGATCTGGCCGCCGTCGAGAAGGTGTTCGCAGAGTACGGCGACCAGATCGCGTGCGTGATCACCGAGGCCGCCGCCGGCAACATGGGAGCAGTGGCCCCGGTCGCGGGCTTCAACGCCGGGCTGGCACGGTTGTGCCGCGACCAGGGCGCCCTGTTCATCAGCGACGAGGTGATGACCGGCTTCCGCGTCAGCCGGGCCGGGCACTGGGGACTCGACGGAGCCGTCGAGGGGTGGGCACCTGACCTCATGACCTTCGGCAAGGTCATGGGCGGCGGCTTCCCTGCGGCGGCCTTCGGTGGTCGGGCCGACGTCATGGCGCACCTGTCGCCGGTCGGCCCGGTCTACCAGGCCGGCACCCTGTCGGGTAACCCGATCGCCACCACCGCCGGACTCACGACGCTGCGGCTGGCGACCGATGACGTCTATCGCCGACTCGACGAGACGGCGGCGACGATCAGCAGGCTCACCGGTGAGGCGTTGACGGCCGCGGGTGTGCCCCATGTCATGCAGGCGGCGGGAAACCTTTTCTGTGCGTTCTTCGTCGATCCAGAAGAGGTACCTGTGGTGCGGAACTTCGACGACGCGAGCCGACAGGCGCTGTACCGCTTCACTGCGTTCTTCCACGCGATGCTCGACCAGGGTGTCTACCTGCCACCGAGCGCGTTCGAGGCGTGGTTCGTCAGCACCGCGCACGATGACCGTGCGATCGACCGGATCGCGGCAGCCCTGCCGCGTGCTGCGGCGGCTGCCGCCGCGGCCCGACCCGACCAGGAAGGGGCCCGATGAGCTCCGACGCAGCGGCTGGAGGCACCACCGCCGACAGCGAGATCACCACCGTCCATCTGCTGCGCCACGGCGAGGTCGACAACCCCCACGGCATCCTCTACGGCCGCTTGCCCAACTACCACTTGAGCGAGCTCGGGGAGCAGATGGCCGAACGGGTGGCCAAGGTGCTCACGGGACGCGACATCACCTACCTGGTGTCGTCGCCGCTCGAGCGCGCGCAGGAGACGGCCCGGCCGGCCGCCGAGGTGCTGGGGCTCGACATCGTCACCGACGATCGCGTCATCGAGTCGCGCAACGCCTTCGAGGGGCAGCGGTTCGGCGTCGGCGACGGCTCGTTGCGCAAGCCGTCGGCATGGAAGCACCTCTACAACCCGTTCCGACCGTCCTGGGGTGAGCCCTACAAGGACGTGGCCGTACGGATGCTTGCCGCGATGCACGATGCTCGCGAGGCGGCATCAGGCCATGAGGCACTGATCGTTTCGCACCAGTTGCCGGTCTGGACCGTTCGCTCGTTCGTCGAGGGCCGTCGCCTCTTCCACGACCCGCGCAAACGCGAGTGCAGCCTGGCGAGCGTGACGTCGTTCACCTACACCGGCGACCGCGTCACGATGGTCGCGTACTCCGAGCCCGCCGCCGACCTGGTGCCGGTCACGAGCGCCAAGAAGTTCACGGCCGGCGCCTGACCCATGCGTCGTCGCCCGGCCCGGACCGTCACCACCCTGCTCGCCGCAGTGGTCGTTCTCGCGACCGCCACGGCGTGTACGACGGCCGGGGCCGACCAGACCAGCAGCAACGGATACGTCAGCGGCGACGGCACCATCACGCTCATCCCGCCGGCAGATCGCAAGACCGCGCCAACCCTGCAGGGCGACAAGCTGGGTGGCGGCACGCTCGACACCGCCGACTACGCCGGCCACACCCTGGTCCTGAACATCTGGGGTGCCTGGTGTGGTGAGTGCCGTGGCGAGGCGAAGGACCTCGTCGAGGCCTCGCGTCAGCTCGCCGACACGGCGTTCGTCGGCATCGACACCCGCGACCGCGACTCGCTGGCGCTTGCCTACGTGCGTCGCTTCGACGTGCCGTATCCCAGCCTCGTCGACCAGGACAGCAAGCTGCTGCTGAAGTTCTACGGCGTGGTCGCCGCGAACGCCATACCCTCAACCCTCGTGATCGACCGTGACGGCAAGCTCGCCGCGGTCATCACCGGGCCGACCACGACGTCGACGCTGGTCGGCCTGGTCGACGACGTCGCGCAGAAGGCCGGCTGAGTACCCGATGCTGGACCTGGTCTCCTCGCCGTCGTTCTTGACGGCATCGTCAATCGGGACGTGGTTCCACGACACCGCACTCGACGGGCCGGTCCTGCTCGCGATCCCGGTGGCGCTCATCGCCGGACTGGTCTCGTTCTTCTCGCCCTGTGTCCTGCCCCTGCTCCCGGGTTACCTCTCCTACATGACGGGCCTGTCCGGTGCCGACATCGTCGCGAACGGCAGCACCGGCGTACGGGGCCGGATGATGGCCGGTGCGGTGTTGTTCATCCTCGGCTTCTCGTTCGTCTTCGTGTCCGTCGGAGGCGCGTTCGGCCAGCTCGGCTACCAACTGATCGACCACCAGGTCCTGCTCACGAAAGTGCTCGGCGTCGTGACGATCGGGCTGGGACTGGTTTTCGCCGGCGTTGTTCCGTGGCTCCAGTCCGACGTACGGATCCATACGGTGCCGGCGGTCGGGCTCGGCGCGGCCCCGTTGCTCGGTGTGCTGTTCGGGTTGGGCTGGACGCCCTGCATCGGCCCGACCTTGGGGGCCGTGCTGTCGTTGTCAGGACTGGGCGGCAGCCCGACCCGCGGCGCGTTCCTGGCCTTCGTCTACTGCCTGGGGCTGGGCATCCCGTTCATCGTGGCGGCGGTGTCCTACCGGCGCATGATGGGCGCGGTCGGTTGGGTTCGTCGCCATCAGCTCGCCGTGATGCGGTTCGGTGGCGCGATGCTCGTGGTGGTCGGCGTTCTCCTCGTCTCCGGCGCATGGACTGCCATGGTCGTGCACGTCCAGAACTGGATGGGTGACTATGGCACAGCCGTCTGACCCGCGGCGGGTGGCTCCAGCGCTCAACCCGCTGGAGTTCGCCCGCTGGACCTGGCGACAGCTCACGTCGATGCGGACCGCGCTGATCCTGCTGTTCCTGTTGGCCGTCGCAGCCATTCCGGGCTCGTTGATCCCGCAGACGCGCGTCGACCCGTCAGCGGTGGTGTCGTTCAAGGACCGCCATCCCTCGTTGGCGCCGACCTTCGAACGCATCGGCATGTTCAACGTCTACAGCTCGGTCTGGTTCAGTGCGATCTACCTGTTGCTCATGCTGTCGTTGGTGGGCTGCGTCGTCCCGAGGTTGCGGGTCTACGCCAAGGCCTTCGGCGCCCGGCCGCCGAAGGCTCCGCGCAACTTGTCGCGGCTGGCGGCGTACGACACCTGGGAGACCGACGAGCCACCTGCCGAGGTCGCCGAGCGGGCGCGGGTCCTGCTGGCGGGGCAACGCCGGCGGGTGGACGTGTACGACGAGGACGGTCGTCGCGAACCCGCCGCTGAGCCGGCACCCTCGGTCGTCGTCACAGCCGAGAAGGGCTATCTCCGCGAGGCGGGAAACCTGCTCTTCCACTGGTCACTGCTGGTCGTGCTCGTCGGGGTCGCCGTGACAGGTCTGTACGGCTTCAAGGGCAGCGCGGCTGTCATCGCAGGCGACGGGTTCTCCAACACGCTGATCCAGTACGACGACTTCACTCCGGGCGCGCGCTTCAACAGCTCCGACCTGGCGCCGTTCTCCTTCAACGTCGACGACTTCCATGTGTCGTGGAAGAAGTCGGGGGCCGGGGCCGGCACTCCGTTGACGTACGACGCCGACCTGACCGTCACCGACGAGCCTGGTGCGACCTCACACGGGTACGACCTACGGGTCAACCACCCACTCGTCGTGGACGGGACCTCGGTGTTCCTGACCGGCCACGGATACGCGCCGCGGGTGACGGTGCGTGACGGCGACGGCAACGTCGCGTTCTCAGGTCCGGTGATCTTCCTGCCGCAGGACAGCTCGCTCGTGTCCTACGGCGTCATCAAGGCGCCCGACGCGGCGCCGGAGCAGCTCGGGTTCGAGGGCTACTTCTTCCCGACGGCGTCGTTGTGCGACGGGCAGCCATGCTCCCTGTTCCCCGACGCCAACAACCCAGTCCTCTCGCTCATCGCCTACCACGGCAACCTCGGCATCGACGAGGGGGCCGCGCAGTCCGTCTACGTCCTCGACAAGGACCGGCTCAAGCCCTTCACCACCCCCGGCGGCAAGTCTCGCCCGCTGTTGCTGCGCGAGGGCGAGAAAGCCAGCCTGGGCCAGGGGATGGGCTCCATCCGTTTCGACGGGTACGACCGCTTCGTCAAGCTGCAGATCAACAAGCAGCCGGGCAAGGTCATCCCGTTGGTGGGCGTCCTGCTGGCCATCCTCGGTCTACTCGGTTCGCTGTTCGTGCGACCGAGGCGGACCTGGGTCCGGGTCGGCGCCAGAGACGGGCGTACCGTGGTCGAGGTCGCTGCACTCGACCGCGTGTCGGGCGGTGACCCGGAAGCACATGTGAACACCGTCGCTGCGGCTTTGCGCCCCGAGTTCGGAGAGGATCGGCTGTGACCGAGACGTACGCGCACCTGAGCAACAACGTCATGGTTTCCGCGACGGTGGTCTACACGTTCGCGATGCTGGCGCACATGCTCGAGTGGGCGATGGCCAGAGACATCGTGAGCACCCCGGCACCCAGGCGTACCGCGGCGGCTCTGGTGCCGGCCTCGTCGGCAGCAGACGCCGCATCAACCGCGTTGCCACCCGCTGACAGCGTTCCTGCCGAGGCGGACAAGGAGACCCCCGAGGAGCGCAGCGACCGGTTCGGGCGGATCGGCCTGTCGCTGACCGTGCTCGGGCTCCTGCTTCACGCCGTGGGTGTGGTCACGCGCGGACTCGCTGCGGAGCGTGTCCCCTGGGGCAGCATGTACGAGTTCGCCATCACCGGCTCGTTGGCTGTCTCCGTGGCTTACCTCCTGCTCGTCCGCCGCTACGCGATCCGCTGGCTGGGCCTGCTCGTCACCGGCTTCCTCGTCATCGTCCTCGGACTGGCCGTCGTCGTGCTGTACCGACCGGTCGGCCCGCTGGTGCCGGCGCTGCATTCCTACTGGTTGCTCATCCACGTCTCCGCAGCCGCGATTGCCGGTGGCGCGTTCACGGTGGGCGCGCTGAGCTCGGTGCTGTTCCTGCTCCGCAACCGGGCGGAGGCGAGGGCGGCTGTCCACCCGGACCGACCCCGGACGGGCTTCCTGTGGCGCACCCCGCCGGCCGAGGCGATCGACCGGGTCGCGTATCGCGTCCATGCCTTCGCGTTCCCGCTCTGGACGTTCGCAGTCCTCGCGGGCGCGATCTGGGCTGAACACGCATGGGGACGTTTCTGGGGTTGGGACCCCAAGGAGGTGTGGGCGTTCATCACCTGGGTCGCCTACGCCGCCTACCTGCATGCCCGGGCCACGGCCGGCTGGCAGGGACGCGCTGCGGCGTACGTCGCACTCCTGGGCTACGCGACATTCATCTTCAACTTCGTCGGGATCAACCTCTTCGGGTCGGGACTGCACGCGTACTCCGGCATGTGAGCCAGGTGAGCAGCGAGCCCCGATGCACGTCCCGCCTGACCGCGTCAGGTGAGTGCGGAGGGATCCTCGGGAGGTGGCTTCTGGTTGCGCAGGCTGCGCAGGAAGTCCGGGTCGTCATCGGGCGCAAGGGTGCGCCGGGGGCGGGGCCGGGGTGCGACCTGCACAGCCGGGGTGCCGTTCGGCCGACCGAACACGAGCCAACCGACTGCGCCGAACAGCGGGATGAAAACGACAAGTGCCCAGGCCCAGCGCGGAAGCTGGCGCACCTGGCCGGGGTCGGACATCGCGATCTCCACCCAGCTGTAGATCGCGATGACGATCATCAGGACTGCGGGTAGGTATCTCATCGATGCATCGACCTCTTCATACCTCCAGCCTAGACGGCTCGACCAAGCAGTGCCGAATCGTCCACCCGTAAGGTGACCGGATGAGCCCGACCTCGGCGCAACCCGCTCCGCCGGAGACCGCCCCGTCGCTGGTGACGCTTGCGGATATCGAGCTCGCAGCCGCCCGCATCGCCCCAGCCGTGCGCCGGACCCCGTTGCTGTCCACGGGCTGGGGCCGCGACGAGCATCCGCTGCACCTGAAGGCCGAGTCGCTGCAGGTCGGGGGCGCTTTCAAGGCCCGCGGTGCCACCAACGCCATCGCCTCGCTGACCGACGACGAGCGTGCCCGCGGTGTCATCACCCACTCGTCCGGCAACCATGCCCAGGCCGTGGCCCGGGCGGCTCGGGACGCCGGCGTCGCGGCGACGATCGTGATGCCACGCCAGTCTCCGGAGGTGAAGCGCGCGGCCACGTTGGCCCTGGGCGCACGCGTCGTGCTCGTCGACATCGCCGAGCGGGCCGCCGAGGTCGACCGGATCCGCGCCCGGACCGGCGAAGTCTTCGTCTCGGCGTACGACGATCTGCGCGTCATCGCCGGACAGGGGACCGTTGGGCTCGAGGTCGTCGACGCCCTCCCGGATGCCGCGACCGTCTTCGTCCCGGTCAGCGGTGGCGGCCTCATCAGCGGTGTGGCTGTCGCGGTGAAGGCCCGCCGGCCGGAGGCCCGCGTGATCGGTGTGGAGCCCGAGCTCGCCGCCGACCTGGCGGAAGGCTTCTCACGTGGTCACCGGGTCTCGTGGGACGCGGCGCAGACGGCTCGCACGATCGCGGACGGTCTTCGGGTGCCCGCCGTCGGCGAGCTGACCTGGCCACATATTGCTGCCCTGGTCGATGACGTCGTCACGGTGAGCGAGCAGCAGATCCTCGACGCCGTACGCCGGATCGCCGTGGAGTCCAAGCTCGTGGCCGAGCCGAGCGGGGCGGTGGCCGTGGCGGGATACCTGGCGCATCCCGGGGTGTGTGCGTCCGGTCCTGCGGTGGCGGTCGTGTCCGGTGGCAACATCGACCCGGCGGTGCTCGCCGAGCTGCTGGCGGGCTGAGCCGACCGCGGCACGTTACGCTGGACGGCGTCCCCCGTTCCGGCCCCGAAGGTGCACCGTGTGAAGGTCTTCGCCGTCTACACGCTGGCCCGACTCGGCCTGTTCGCCGCCGCCTACGGGTTGATCTGGCTGGTGTTCGGACACTGGCTCGCGTGGAATGCCCTGAGCGCGCTCTACACCGCCATCATCGCGATGGTGATCTCGTCCCTGGTCGCCTTCGCGACGCTGAAGTCACTGCGTGCCGACCTGGCCGCCTCGGTCGACCAGCGCGCTACCCGGGCGAAGGCCGCGTTCGACGCCAAGCGCTCCGACGAGGACGACTGACCGCCCTCTGGTCAGATGTACGTTCATCGAAGGTCTTTGGCCCTGGTCGATCCCGTGGTCGACTGACAGACCCCGGAGCAACGACTGTCGACCGGGTCGACGGGAAGGACAGCCCATGGAGATCCAGGTTCGTACCGACCGCAACGTGATCGGCACACCCGATCTGATCGCGGAGGTCGAGCAAGAGGTCATCGATGGCCTTCGCGTGTTCAGCGACCGCATCACGACGGCGCAGGTCCACCTCGGCGACGAGAACGGCGACAAGTGGGGGAACGCCGACAACCGCTGCATGATCGAGGTCAGGCCAACCGGACATCGACCCGTTGCCGTCACCCATCACGCGGCCACCATGGACGCTGCGATCTCCGGCGCTGCCCGCCAGATGCACGACCGGCTCGAGAGCCTGTTCGGTCGCCTCGACGACCGCCGTCCCGGTCACTGACGACCCGGAGCTGTCAGGCGAGCAGAAAGCCGACCAACAGCCCCACTGCGTAGACGAGCTCGGTCAGCCCGGTGGCTCGCAGGACGGGGATCAGCTGTGGACCGACCGAGCCCCCGAGGACGACGCGGCAGGCGCGACCGGCCAGCGGTAGCGACGCCAGACCGAGCAGCAGCCAGGGCGTCTCGCCCACCGCCAGCACGATGACGAGAGCCACCGCCGCAGCCACCAGGGCGACGTACAAGGTCCGGGTGCCACGGTCACCGAGAACCACGGCCAGCGTGCGCTTGCCGGCGATACGGTCCGTCGGGATGTCGCGCAGGTTGTTGGCCACCAGGATCGCGCAGGCCAGGGCGCCGACTCCACCGCCGACCAGCACGGCGTTCGCCGTGACGTCTCCGGTCTGCGCGAACGTCGTGCCGACCACGGCGACGAGACCGAAGAAGACGAAGACGAACAGCTCCCCGAGGCCGTGGTAGCCGTAGGGGTGCGAGCCACCGGTGTAGAACCACGCCGCGACGATCGCGGCGGCGCCCACCAGCACCAACCACCAGCTGCTCGTCGCGGCCAGCACAAGGCCTGCCACGCCGGCGACGCCGAACGACGCGAACGCCGCCCCCTTCACCCGAGCCGGGGCGGCCAGCCCCGACCCGACCAGCCGTAGTGGACCGACGCGGTCCGCATCGGTGCCGCGGATACCGTCGGAGTAGTCGTTGGCGTAGTTGACGCCGACCTGCAGCGCCAGCGCCACCACCAGAGCCAGCACGGCCTTCCACCAGACGAAGCCGTCGGCGTACAGGGCTGCACCGGTGCCGGCCACGACCGGAGAGATGGCTGCGGGCAGCGTGCGTGGCCGGGCACCCTCCACCCAGTCGGAACGGGTCGCGCGGGTGGTGGGCTCGGTCATGGCGAGAGCCAGTCTGCCAGCCGCGCGGACGCCGATCGGGTCCGGCCGCGAGGCGGCCGTAGTCTGTGCGGCGTGACCGCCGACGCCTCACTGCGCCCCGTGACCGGGTCGCCGCGCGCGATCGAGGCTGCGGTCCGGCAGTGGCTCGAGGCCGACGACCCTCCCACCCTGACGGTCCGCACGTCCGGGTCGACGGCACAGCCGAAGGACGTGCTGCTCTCAGCCGCCGCCCTGCACGCGTCCGCAGCTGCGACGCTCGCTCGGATCGGTGGTCCGGGCCAGTGGGTGCTGGCTCTGCCGGCGAACTACGTCGCCGGACTTCAGGTGCTGGTCCGCTCGGCGCTGGCCGGTCTGCCTCCCGTACATCTCGTCGAGCATCCGGACCTGACTGCCGCGACCACGGCGCTCACCGGACCCCGGCGGTACCTCGCCGCGGTGCCGACCCAGCTGTACCGCTGGCTGGAGTCCGATGCCGTCGCCCTCGCCGCGTACGACGTCGTGCTCCTCGGAGGAGCGCCGGCACCTGACCACCTCGTCATGCTCGCGCGTGAGCATGACGTCACCGTCGTGACGACCTACGGCATGAGCGAGACGTGCGGCGGCTGCGTGTACGACGGCGTTCCCCTCGACGGGGTGGGGGTGGCCTTGGGTCGGGACGGCGGGATCCGGCTCAGCGGACCTGTCCTGTTCGACGGTTACGACGGCCGGCCCGACCTGACAGCCAAGATCCTGCGGGACGGCTGGTTCCACACCGCAGACCGCGGCCGGCTCGACGACGACGGTCGGCTCGTCGTGCTCGGGCGCACGGACGACGTGGTCATCACCGGCGGAGTGAACGTCTCCGTCGCCGAAGTCGAAGTGTGCCTCAACACGATGCCCGGCATGGAGCTGGCGGCGGTGGTTGCAGGTCCCGACGACGAGTGGGGCGCCGAGATCGTCGCGGTGGTCGAGCGAGGGACGGCGACCCCGTCGCTCGCGGAGATCCGGGACTTCGTCGGTGCCACGCATCCGCGCCCTTGGGCGCCTCGCCGTCTCGTGCTCGTCGATGCCCTTCCCATGCTGGCGTCGGGCAAGGTCGACCGGCGACGGCTGGCCGAGGTCATTGCGGAGCCACGATGAAGGACGTGGGCGGCCGCCTGGTCGAGGTGTTCTCGCTGCCGATGAACGTGCGCTTCCGTGGTGTCCAGCACCGGGAGGGGATGCTGATCTCCGGCCCGGCTGGGGTGGGCGAGTTCAGCCCGTTCTGGGACTACGACGTGGCGGAGTCGGCTGCCTGGCTGGCGGCCGCCCTCGAGGTGGCCGACCACGCGTTTCCCAGCGCTGTTCGCGATCGGGTCCCGGTCAACTGCACCGTGCCCGCCGTCGACCCTGCGCAGGCACGCGCGATCGTGCTCGCACCGCACGGCTGCCGCACCGCCAAGGTCAAGGTGGCCGAGCCCGGACAGTCGCTGGACGCGGATGTCGCACGGGTGGCGGCCGTCCGTGAAGCACTGGGGCCCGAGGGGCGGGTGCGCGTCGACGCCAACGGCGGCTGGAGCGTCGACGAGGCCGTCCACGCGATCGGAGTGCTGGGCGCGTTCGACCTCGAGTACGTCGAGCAGCCGGTCGCCTCGGTCGAGGACCTTCTGCTGGTGCGCAAGCGAGTCGACGTACCCATCGCTGCGGACGAGTCGATCCGGCGGGCCGCCGACCCAGCGCGGGTCAAGAGGCTGGGCGCTGCGGACCTCGCCGTCCTCAAGGTCCAGCCGCTCGGAGGTGTCCGTGCCTGTCTGCGGCTGGCCGACGAGATCGCGATGCCGGTCGTCGTGTCGTCTGCGCTGGAGTCCTCGGTGGGCATCGCCGCCGGTGTCGCCCTGGCTGCGGCGCTGCCGGAGCTGCCCTACGCCTGTGGCTTGGCTACCACGTCCATGTTCACCGCAGATGTGGTCGACAGCTCAACGCGGCCGGTCGACGGACAGCTCGACGTAGGCCGCGTCGATCCCGACGTCGATGCCGTCGACGCAGTGCGGGCGGACGCCGAGACGACCGAGCGATGGCACCGCCGACTGGCCGAGTGTCTCGCCTTCCTGGAGGATCGGCCTCGATGAACCACTCTGCCGCGCTCGCCGTGGCCGTCGTCAGCGAACTCCGTCGTGGCGGGGTCACCGACGTCGTGCTCGCGCCCGGGTCGCGCTCGGGAGCCCTGGCCCTGGTGCTGCACGAGGCCGACCGGGCCGGGTTGCTGCGGCTGCACGTCCGCATCGACGAGCGCAGCGCCGGCTTCCTGGCCCTCGGGCTCGCCAAGGGGGCGCACCGTCCGGTTGCCGTCGTGACGACGTCGGGTACGGCGGTGGCCAACCTGCACCCAGCAGTCCTGGAGGCGGCGCACGTCGGTGAGCGGGTCATCGTGCTGGCTGCTGACCGGCCCGCCGCGCTGCGCGGTACCGGCGCCAACCAGACGACCGACCAACCCGGGCTGCTCGGCCCGCAGGTGCCGTGCGACGACGTGCCGGTCGGAGACCTGGGTGCCGCCGTACGTGCCGTCCAGGCAGGTGTTCGACGGCGGGGGCCGACCCATGTCAACCTTCAGTTCGCCGAGCCGCTGTTGCCCGAACCGGGTCCGCTCCTCACCGAGCTGGCCCTCGAGCCGGCGCCCACGACCGAGGCCGGCTACCGCTGGCAGCACGCTGGTGTCGACGAGGCCGAGGTGCTCCGGTCGGGACCACGCACCGTGGTGGTCGCCGGCGACGACGCAGGGCCGCCGGCCCGGTTCCTGGCCGAGCAGGGCAACTGGCCGCTGCTGGCCGAGCCCACGTCGGGTGCGCGTACCGGCACGCATGCCTTGCGAGTCGCTCGCCTGCTCGTCGCCGGCCGGCTCGGCAGAGACATCGAGCGCGTCGTCGTCACCGGGCATCCCACGTTGTCCCGTCCGGTGACGCAGCTGCTCTCGCGGTCCGACCTCGAGGTGATCTCCGTTCGCGGTGGAGGGGGCATCTGTACCGACCCCGGTCGGGTTGCCCGCCACCTCGACACGATGCCGTTGGCCGAGCAGCCCGATCCGGACGACTGGGTCGAAGCCTGGCGGGAGGCGGATGCAGCGCTGTCCGCCGGAGTGGACGCCGTCGCCGCGGATGCGCAGGGCCTTCCGCTGCTGGTCGCGGCTGCCGTCGCGGCCGCCTTGCCCGCCGAGGGCCTGCTCATCGTGGGGTCTTCGCAGCCGGCGCGCGACCTCGACATCATGACGGCGCCCTACCCGGCCGGCGAGCGACGGCTGGTGATCGGCAACCGCGGGTTGGCGGGCATCGACGGCACGGTGTCGACGGCGGTCGGAGCCGCACTGGGCCGACCTTCGACGCGTGCGCTCGCCTATCTCGGCGACCTCACGTTCCTTCACGACGCGACCGGGCTGGTGCTCGGCCCCGACGAGCCGCGGCCCGACCTGACGATCGTGGTGGCCAACGACGACGGCGGCGCGATCTTCTCGACGCTCGAGCAGGGCGACCGGGCGTACGCGGACTCCTACGAGCGGGTGTTCGGTACGCCGCACGGCGTCGACCTGGCCAAGCTCTGTTCGGCGACGCACACGGCGTACGAATGCGTCCGCGACATCGACCGGCTGCAGGCGGCGCTGGCCGAGGACTCGGAGGGGATCCGGGTGCTCGAGGTGCCCGTATCGCGGGCGCACCGACGTGCGCTCGCCGACGCGCTACGGGCTGTCGCGGTCTGAGCAAGAACGATCAAGTGTGGTCACCGACGGGGGAGTGAGCATGGCATGGTGAACAGCCAGCCGGATACCTTCGTCACGTTCGTCGACGCGTTGGCGTCCAGGCTCGACGACCACGAGGCCCGCGGCGAGGACCTCGCGGCGGTGGCGTACCTGTCGCGGTTCCACTTCGACCGCGTCGTCACCGCGACCGCGGGAGAGACACCGGCGCGGTTTCGACGGCGAGTGCTGCTCGAGCGGGCGGCGTACCGGCTGCTCACGAGCGAGCGCGGTGTCCTCGACGTCGCGGTCGAGGCCGGTTACTCCAGCAACGAGGCTTTCACGCGCGCGTTCCAACGTGCGTACGACATCGGGCCGGCGGCGTGGCGCAAGCGGCCGCACCGACCGATCCAGCTGGACGCTCCGAACGGCGTCCACTTCCACCCACCTGGCGGCCTGCGGCTGCCCGCGCGAACAGAGGTCACTTCCATGGATCTTCTCGTCACGATGGTCGAACACCACGTCTGGCTGGTCGGAGAGCTCGTGGACCGCGCCGACCGCCTCGAGAACAGCAACCAGGCCGCCGCACTCGATCAGCCGATCGAGGTATCGGTCGACGACGGGGCCGACGTCGCGTCGCTGCGCTCCCTGCTGTCCCGGCTGATCGGGCAGATGGACATGTGGAACAGGGCTATCGCGAACGAGCTCTACGACTGGGACGTCGAGACCGCCGAGCCCACCGGGGCGATGAAAGCGAGGCTGCGAAAGGTCGGTCCGACGTACCTCGAGCACATCCGCACGGTCTGTGAGCAGGGCCGGCTGGACGAGACGTTCGTCGACGCGGTCTGCGACCCGCCGGAGGTTTTCACCTACGCAGGCATGATCGCGCACGTGCTGACGTTCGCGGCGTACCGGCGAACCCTGGCGGTGCAGGCGCTCGCGGCGGCCGGCATCGACGACCTCGGGTTCGGCGACCCGATGCGCTGGGTCGCTGAGCACGCCTGAGCGGGGGCTGCTGCCGGAGTCGGAGTCCGCTCGATCTCACTGCCATGATCTGGCAGGCTCGGACAGGTCGAGCACGAAACGGCGAGCGGCTGCGGGAGGTCGACGTGGGCACACGACGAGTACGCGTATGTCTGGCCGGGGCCACCGCACTGGCCCTCGTGACGCTCGGCGGGTGCGGCTCGGCTGCTGACGTCGTCGCGGGTGGCCGGCCGAGCACGGAGTCGTCGCGGAACGAGGGCAAGCAGACCGAGCCCACCACGTCAGGGCCGACGTCAGGCCCGACGAAGCCGAGCCCGACGAAGCAGCCGACGACCGCACCACCGTCACCTCGACACGGGCAGCTGCCGAAGGTCGTCGGGACAGTACGGGTCTTCCAGACGCCATCGCGCAACATCGGCTGCCGGATCACGTCCGGTGGGGCACGCTGCGACATCCGCCAGCACGTCTACCGCGAGCCGACCAGGCCGCCCGGCTGCCGCGGTGACTACGGCCAGAGCCTCAAGGTGTCGGGCGGGGACGTCGGCGCGTTCGTCTGCGTGACCGACTCCGTCTTCGCTCCGGGGGCGCGGGTGCTCAAGTACGGCACATCGACCGTGGTCGGAGACTTCGGCTGTACCAGCCGAATCACGGGCATCCGCTGCCTCTCGTTGCTCTCCCGTCACGGCTTCCGCCTTTCCCAATCCTCCCCCTCCGTCTTCTGACCACCGGGTGGCCCTTCCGCGTTTGCCTAGTTCACAAGCCACCTGGCTTGTGAACTAGGCAAACGCGCCTTGTGTACAGGGGGTTTGCCTCGCGAGCCTCCCCACAGACCCACCTCCACGCCGTATGACGGATGAGGCCCGCGCCCTGCCGCCCCAGGTGAGCCGCGTCATACCCACCGCCTTCACGGCCAACCCGACGCGGTCTCGACTTGAGTCCTGCGTCCGGATCAGAGACGGTGGGAAGGTCCGGCATGCACCTGCAATCGACGGAAGAGAGCCTCATGCTCACCCTGACTGAGAACGCCACCGATGTCGTCAAGACGATCACCCAACAGACCACCGAGTCCGAGGCCGGCGGCCTGCGCATCAGCAGGCAGGAGTCCGACCCCTCCGCACTCGGTCTCACCCCGGTCGAGAACCCCCAGCCCGGCGACCAGGTCCTCGAGGCCGACGGCGCCCGCATCTACCTCGACGAAGCGGCTGCTGCCGCGCTGGCCAACGAAGTGCTCGACGCCCAGGTCGACGAGTCCGGGTCCGTGCAGTTCGGCATCGCACCGCAGGCCTGACCCGGACACCGACGCGGCCGGCCCGAGCCGGCAGCAGCAAGGCCCTCGCCCAGCGGGCGGGGGCCTTCGGCGTCCCGGCAGCCGGGAGCCTGCAGTCAGCAGGTCAGCCGGTCAGGAGGGTCAGGAGGTGAGGGCGTCACGCACGGGGATGAACTTCGCCGCCGCTTCAGCCAGCTCGGCCGCCGGCTCGGACTCAGCCACGATGCCGCAGCCGGCGAACAACCGGACCCGCTTCCCGTCGTACTCGGCCGAGCGCAACGCGATACCCCACTCGCCGTCCCCCTTGACGTCCATCCAGCCGACCGGACCGGCATAGCGACCGCGATCCATCCCCTCGAGCTCGGCGATCAGCGCCACCGCGTCGGGCGTCGGCGTGCCACCGACAGCGGCACTCGGATGCAGCGCCGCCGCCAGCCCCAGCGAGCTGGTGACGTCGTCGAGCACGCCGGTGACGTCGGTGGCGAGGTGCATGACGTTCGGCAGGTGCAGCACGAACGGGCTCTCCGGCACGTTCATGCTGAGGCAGTACGGCGCCAGCGCGTCTGCCACGGAGCGGACGGCGAACTCGTGCTCCTCCAGGTCCTTCGACGACCGCGCGAGGGTGGCGGCGAGCGCCAGGTCGTGCTCGTCGTCGCCGGTACGCCGGATCGTGCCGGCGAGCACCCGGCTGGTGACGAGGCCACGCTCCCGGCGCACCAGCATCTCTGGGGTGGCCCCGAACAACCCATCGACGTGGAACGTCCAGCACGCCGGGTATCGCTCCGCCAGCCGCCGTAGCGGCGCCCGTACGTCGAGATGTTCGTCGAGCTCGGCGATCAGGTCCCGAGCCAGCACGACCTTGTCGAGGCTGCCCGACCGGATGCGCCGGACCGCCTCGGCCACGACGAGCTCCCAGCTGGCACCACTCATCGCGCCGTCGCTGAAGAGGACCTCGCCCGGCAGGCTCACGGGCTCCTGTCCGACCAGACGCGGGGCAGGCTCCAACGATCCGCGACCTACCGTCGTCACCCAGGCGAGGTCGCCGCGACGGCCCACGATCACCGACGGCACCACGAGCGCCGAACGGCCCGGCCGGTCGGCATAGGCGAACGAGCCGAAGGTCAACAGTCCGCTGCCCGGCACGTCTGCCTCGTCGCGGACGACGCAGTGCTCGGCGACGCCGCGCCACCAGTGCTCGGCGGCCTGGAAGCGCTCGGGTCCGCCGCACTCGAACCGCGCCGCTTCGCCCCAGGCGACCAGGCCGTCGCCGCGGTGCACCCACGACAGCGGAGCCGTGCGGGGTAGCAGGTCGATGAGCGGTCCGGGGTCGTCGATGACCACCGTGCGCGCCACGAGCGGGGCGAGGTGGGTGCTGTGCTGCGCGGCGTCGGTGTCGTACGCCGATCGCGGCGCGGGGGTCGTCACAGGGGGAAGCCTACGACCTCACGGCGCAGACCAGCATGCGAGGCTTGCGCCATGAGTCGAGCCAGTCTGGACAAGCAGCCGCGTGACGTCGCGGCCATGTTCGACGAGGTGGCCGAGCGCTACGACCTCACCAATGACGTGCTCTCACTCGGTCAGGATCGCCGCTGGCGGCGGGCCGTGCTGGCGGCCGTCGACGCCAAGCCAGGGGAGCGTGTGCTCGACCTCGCCGCGGGCACGGGTACGAGCAGTGTGCCGTTCGCGCTGGCCGGCGCCACGGTGGTGCCGTGCGACTTCTCGGTCGGCATGCTCGAGGTCGGCAAGCGGGCGCGCCCTCGGTTGCCGTTCGCCGCTGGCGATGCGACCCGGCTGCCCTTCGCCGACGAGACGTTCGATGCCGTGACGATCTCGTTCGGGCTGCGCAACGTGCACGACTTCCCGCGCGGGCTGACCGAGATGCTGCGGGTCACCCGGCCGGGCGGTCGCCTCGTCGTGTGCGAGTTCAGCCAGCCGACCCACCCGGCGTTCCGCACGGTCTACACCGAGTACCTCATGAAGGCCTTGCCCAGCGTCGCCCGCGCGGTGTCGTCGAACCCGGAGTCCTACGTCTATCTCGCTGAGTCGATCCAGGCCTGGCCCGACCAGCCCGGGCTGGCCGCCGAGATCGCGCGCTCCGGATGGCGCAGCGTCGAGTGGCGCAACCTGTCCGGCGGCATCGTTGCCCTCCACCGCGCCACCAGGTGACACCGTCCCGAAGATCCGAGACCTGCCTGGCCAGGGCAAGGCAAGCCTCGGATCTTCGGGTTAGATGTGCCTGGAGACCCGCGACCGACGGAGGCACCGGATGACAGTCGACCCCGACCTGAGCGCCTTCGTGGCCGAGCGCAACCTGGGCTCGCTCGCCACGATCAAGCGTGACGGGCGACCGCAGCTGTCCAACGTCAGCTACACGTATGACGCAGAGTCCGGCGTCGTGCGGATGTCGCTCACCGACGACCGTGCCAAGATCTACAACCTGCGCCGCGACCCCCGGGCCTCGATGCTGGTCCAGAGCGGTGACGGGTGGACCTACGCGGTCGTCGAGGGCGACATGCAGCTCACTCCCACCGCATCTGATCCGCACGACGCCACCGTGGAAGAGCTCATCGAGGTGTTCCGACTGGTCGCCGGCAAGGAGCACCCGGACTGGGACGAGTACCGGGCCGCGATGGTGACCGACCGACGGCTCATGGGCAGCTTGCGGGTGACACATGCGTATGGACTCCCACGGCGTTGACCGTGCCGCGGGAACGCAGTGGTGCACCCGCCAACGGCAGGTCCTAGACTGGGCCGTGGCCCGGCTCGTGAAGAATTTCACTTGCCCGGACGCCACCTCCGTACGGCCTCTCCGAAGGAACCGCCAGCCATGACCGCGACCGCCACGACCGGAGCGCCCTCCAGGTCAGAACGGCAGGCCGACGTCATCGTCGTCGGCGCCGGCCCCGGCGGCTCCACCGCGGCGACCTATCTCGCCCAGGCCGGCCTCGACGTCCTGCTCCTGGAAAAGACCGCCTTCCCGCGGGAAAAGGTCTGCGGCGACGGGCTCACCCCCCGTGCAGTGCGTCAGCTGGTGTCGCTGGGCATCGATCTCGACCAGCCCGGATGGATCAAGAACCACGGGCTGCGGATCGTCGGTGGCGGCCAGCGCCTCGAGCTGCCCTGGCCCGACCTCACCGACTACCCCAACTACGGACTCGTACGCACCCGGATGGACTTCGACGAAATTCTGGCGCGCAACGCCCAGAAGGTCGGCGCCAGGCTGCACGAGCAGACGGCGGTGACAGGCCCCGTCCTCGATGCGACCGGCCGGATCGTCGGCGTCACGGCGAGGACGGTCGACGAGGGTGGCCGCAAGACCGGTGACGAGGTGACGTTCAGCGCGCCGGTGGTCATCGCCGCTGACGGCAACTCGACCCGGCTCAGCCTCGCGATGGGGCTGCAGAAGCGCGACAACCGCCCGATGGGTGTCGCGGTCCGCACGTACTACACGAGCCCGCGCCATGACGACGACTGGCTCGAGTCATGGCTCGAGCTCTGGGACGGCAAGCCCGGCGAGAGCAAGCTGCTCCCCGGCTACGGCTGGATCTTCGGCGTCGGTGACGGGACGGTCAACGTCGGCCTGGGCATTCTCAACACGTCGTCCGCCTTCCAGCACGTCGACTACAAGGACCTGCTCAAGCGCTGGCTCGACCACACGCCCGAGGAGTGGGGCTTCCGCGACCACAACATGGTCTCGCCGGTCCGTGGGGCCGCGCTCCCGATGGGCTTCAACCGCAAGCCCCACTACGCCAACGGCATGCTGCTGGTCGGCGACGCCGGCGGCATGGTCAACCCGTTCAACGGCGAAGGCATCGCGTACGCGATGGAGTCCGGAGAGATGGCTGCCGACGTCGTGACGCAGGCGCTCAGCCGAACGACGGCCGACGGGCGCGAGCGCGCGCTGCAGGGGTATGTCAGCGCGCTCGACCAGCGCTACGGCGGTTACTACACGGTGGGTCGCCTCTTCGTGCAGGCGATCGGCAACCCCAGTGTGATGAAGTACCTCACCCGCTACGGGCTCCCTCGGCCGGCCCTCATGCGGATCGCGCTCAAGCTGCTGGCCAACCTCACAGACGCCCGCGACGGCGACCTCACGGACCGTCTCGTCAACGGTCTGTCCAAGGTCGCCCCCACGGCATGAGAGGTGCAGTTCTAGGATGGCGAAACGTGCGTGCACTCAACGGGCACCGCAGGTCGCACTCGCAACGACAGAGGGGAGGCAGACACGATGAGTGAGTACGTGCCGATTCTCGGCCTGATGCTGCTGGCGGCACTGTTCGCGGTCGGGTCCGTCGCCGTCAGCACCGTGATCGGGCCAAAGCGCTACAACCGTGCCAAGCTCGACTCCTACGAGTGCGGCATCCAGCCGACGCCGCAGCCCATGGGTGGCGGCAAGTTCCCGGTGAAGTACTACATCACCGCCATGCTGTTCATCGTCTTCGACATCGAGATCATCTTCTTGTTCCCGTGGGCCGTCTACTTCGACAGCATGAAGGTCTTCGGCCTCGTCGAGATGGCCCTGTTCATCGGCACGATCTTCGTCGCGTACGCCTATGTCTGGCGCCGCGGCGGCCTGGAATGGGACTGAGGTAGTCACGTGGGTATCGAAGACAAGCTGCCGTCGGGAGTCCTGCTCACCACGGTCGAAGACCTGGCCGGCTACTTCCGCAAGGCGTCCCTGTGGCCGGCGACGTTCGGCCTCGCCTGCTGCGCCATCGAGATGATGACCTCCGGCGGGCCTCGTTATGACCTCGCCCGCTTCGGCATGGAGGTCTTCCGCGCCTCGCCGCGCCAGGCCGACCTCATGATCGTCGCCGGTCGCGTCAGCCAGAAGATGGCTCCCGTGCTGCGCCAGATCTATGACCAGATGGCCAACCCCAAGTACGTCCTCGCGATGGGCGTGTGCGCCAGCAGCGGCGGCATGTTCAACAACTACGCGATCGTCCAGGGCGTCGACCACGTCGTGCCCGTCGACATGTACCTGCCGGGCTGTCCGCCGCGCCCCGAGATGCTGATCGACGCGATCCTCAAGCTCCACAACGACATCCAGCACTCGAAGCTCGGCGCGAACCGGGTGGCCGAGGTCCAGCACGACGAGCAGGCCGCACTCACGGCGGAGCCAACGTCTGAGATGCGGGGACTGCTGCGATGACCGACGAGAAGCCGCCCCCGATGCCTCCTGCCGGGCAGCCTGCGGGCGTTCCGGAGAAGCCGGTCGGTGAGCGTTCCCTCGAGGACAAGCCCGCCGGCGAACGCTCGATCGAGGACAAGTCACTGCACGACGACGACATCGTCCTGAGCGACGATCCCGGGCCGCTGCCCCAGCAGGACCTCGACGTCGTCGACATACGCACCGGCATGTTCGGTGTCTCGGGATCGGGTGACACCTCGGGCTATGGCGGTCTCGTCCGACCGGTCGCCATCCCCGGCGCCACCCAGCGCCCGTTCGGCGGCTGGTTCGACGCAATCGCAGACCGACTCGACCAGGCCCTCGAGCCGCACGGCGCAGCCGAGGCCATCGACAAGGTCGTGGTGCACCGGGGCGAGATCACGTTCCACGTCGCCCGCGAGAAGCTCGTTGCGGTGATGCAGACGATGCGCGACGACCCGGAGCTGCGGTTCGAGCTCTGCAGCGGTGTCAGCGGGGTGCACTACCCCCACGACGAGGGTGCCGAGCTGCACTCGGTCTACCACCTGCTCTCGATGACCCACAACCGTCGGATCCGCGTCGAGGTGACCTGCCCCGACGCCGACCCACACATGCCGTCCGTCGTGGCCGTCTACCCGACCGCCGACTGGCACGAGCGCGAGACGTACGACTTCTTCGGCATCATCTACGACGGCCACCCGGCCCTCACCCGGATCCAGATGCCTGACGACTGGCCAGGTCACCCGCAGCGCAAGGACTACCCGCTCGGCGGCATCCCCGTCGAGTACAAGGGTGCGACGATTCCCCCGCCCGACCGTCGGAGGTCTTACAACTGATGACCGAGACAGCCAACCCCACCAGCGCAGCCAACACCGAGACGCGCACGTCAGGTGGCCGCGACCCCTACGCCGCCGCGCAGGACACGACGGCGGGCAAGGTCTTCACCGTCACCGGTCAGGACTGGGACTCGGTCGTGGCCGGGATCGACGTCGAGGCCGAGGAACGCGTCGTCGTCAACATGGGGCCCCAGCACCCCTCGACCCACGGGGTGCTCCGCCTGATCCTCGAGCTCGACGGCGAGACCGTCACGGAGTGCCGGTGCGGCATCGGTTACCTGCACACCGGCATCGAGAAGAACATGGAGTACCGCAACTGGACGCAGGGCGTGACGTTCTGCACCCGGATGGACTACCTCGCGCCGTTCTACAACGAAGCCACCTACTGCTTCGGCGTCGAGCGTCTCCTCGACATCGAGAACGACATCCCCGAGAAGGCGCAGGTCATGCGCGTCCTCCTCATGGAGCTCAATCGCATCTCCTCCCACCTCGTCGCCATCGCGACGGGCGGCATGGAGATCGGCGCACTCACGGTCATGACGATCGGCTTCCGCGAGCGCGAGCTGTGCCTCGACCTCTTCGAGCTCATCACCGGCCTGCGGATGAACCACGCATTCATCCGCCCCGGCGGGGTCGCTCAGGACATGCCACCAGGCGCTCTGGAGAAGATCGTCGAGTTCATCGGGATCATGCGCAAGCGGTTGAAGGAGTACGCCGACCTGTGCAACGCCAACCCGATCTTCCGGGCCCGCCTCGTCGACGTCGGCTACCTCGACCTCGAGGGCTGCCTGGCCCTCGGCGCCACCGGCCCGGTCCTGCGCGCCACAGGCTACGACTGGGACCTGCGCAAGACACAGCCGTACTCCGGCTACGAGGACTACGACTTCGAGGTGTGCACCTGGGACACGGCCGACTCCTACGGCCGGTTCCGCATCCGCCTCGACGAGATGCACCAGTCCCTGCACATCGTCGAGCAGTGTGCCGAACGCCTCCAGGGTCTCGAGGGCAAGCCCACCATGATCGGAGACAAGAAGATCGCGTGGCCGAGCCAGCTCGCCGTCGGCTCCGACGGCATGGGCAACTCCCTCGACCACATCCGCCACATCATGGGTGAGTCCATGGAGGCGCTGATCCACCACTTCAAGCTCGTCACCGAGGGCTTCCACGTCCCCGCCGGCCAGGCGTACGTGCCGGTCGAGTCACCCCGCGGCGAGCTCGGCTGCCACCTCGTTTCCGACGGCGGCACCCGGCCCTACCGCGCACACTTCCGTGACCCTTCGTTCGTCAACCTGCAGTCGGCACCGGCGATGAGTGAAGGCGGCCAGGTCGCCGACGTCATCGTGGCCGTCGCCAGCATCGACCCCGTGATGGGTGGGGTCGACCGATGACCAGCCCCCAGGATCAGGCCACCGTGTCAGCATCAGCTCGTTCCGAGCTCGCCTCGGCGCCGTACTCGCAGCAGACGATGGACGAGCTGCGCGAGATCGCGGCTCGCTATCCCCAGCCCCGATCGGCCCTGCTGCCGATGCTGCACCTGGTCCAGAGCATCGACGGTTGCGTGACGCCACGCGGGATCGAGGTCTGCGCCGAGCTGTTGTCGATCAGCGCCGCCGAGGTCTCGGGCGTCGCGACCTTCTACACGATGTACAAGCGGCGTCCGGTCGGTGACTACCACGTCGGTGTCTGCACCAACACCTTGTGTGCTGTGATGGGTGGCGACGCGATCTTCGAGCGACTCAAAGGCCACCTCGACGTCGGCAACGACGAGACGACGGTGCCCACCCAGGACGGCGAGGCGAGCATCACGCTCGAGCACGTCGAGTGCAACGCCGCCTGCGACTACGCGCCGGTCATGATGGTCAACTGGGAGTTCTTCGACAACCAGACCCCCGAGTCTGCGGTCCGAGTGGTCGACGAGTTGCGCAGCGGTGCGAAGGTCGAGCCCAGCCGAGGTGCCACGGTGGTCACGTGGCGCGACGCCGAGCGCGTGCTGGCCGGCTTCCCCGACGGGCTGGTCGATGAGGGACCTGCGGCCGGTGCGGCCTCGCTGGTCGGCCTCGAGCTCGCGCGTGAGCGCAGCTGGACCGCCCCCAGCAACGGCAACGGCCCCGGCGACCGTCCCGCAAAGCCGGCCGGGCAGGACTCCGGTGTCGCGGGCGCAGCGCAAGCCGACACGAGCAGGGCTGAGTCGGAGGCCGAGGTCGAGCAGTCCGACGCCGACACCCACGAGGACGCCAAGCCCACCAGCAACGGCACGAAGGACAACAGCTGATGGTCGACACTCTGACGCCGGTCCTCTCGGACAACTGGGATGCCGAGCGCGCGTGGACCCTGCCGTCCTACGAGCGTGCCGGGGGATATGCCGCCCTGCGGACCGCCCTGGGCAAGAAGCAGGACGACATCATCGAGATGGTCAAGGAGTCCGGCCTGCGTGGCCGCGGTGGCGCAGGCTTCCCCACCGGTATGAAGTGGGGATTCATCCCGCAGGGCGATGGCAAGCCGCACTACCTCGTGGTCAACGCCGACGAGTCCGAGCCCGGAACGTGCAAGGACACGCCGCTGATGATGGCGAGCCCGCACACACTCGTCGAAGGCGTCATCATCAGCTCGTACGCCATCCGCGCCAACCACGCCTTCATCTACATCCGCGGTGAGGTCCTCCACGTCGTACGCCGCCTGCAGGCGGCCGTGCAGGAGGCCTACGAAGCCGGGCACCTCGGTACCGACATCCACGGCTCGGGCTACGACCTCGAGCTCGTGGTGCACGCCGGCGCCGGTGCCTACATCTGTGGTGAGGAGACGGCGCTGCTCGACTCCCTCGAAGGTCGTCGTGGTCAGCCGCGGCTACGACCACCCTTCCCTGCCGTGGCGGGCCTGTACGCCTGCCCGACCGTGATCAACAACGTCGAGTCGATCGCCTCGGTGCCGAGCATCGTGGCCAACGGTGCCGACTGGTTCAGCTCGATGGGCACCGAGAAGTCCAAGGGTTACGGACTGTTCTCGCTGTCCGGGCACGTGACGAAGCCGGGTCAGTACGAAGCGCCGCTCGGGATCACGCTGCGCGAGCTGCTCGACCTGGCCGGTGGGGTTCGCGAGGGCCATGAGCTCAAGTTCTGGACTCCGGGTGGATCCTCCACACCGATCCTGACCGCCGAACATCTCGACGT
Source organism: uncultured Actinomycetota bacterium (assembly GCA_963750495.1). Classification (GTDB taxonomy): domain Bacteria; phylum Actinomycetota; class Actinomycetes; order Propionibacteriales; family Nocardioidaceae; genus JANLYC01. The sequence continues at coordinate 58,880 of CAVVQV010000006.1, read as the reverse complement.
GCCCCTCGACTTCGAGGCGATCGGCGAGGCCGGCTCGATGCTGGGCACTCGCGCGCTGCAGATCTTCGACGAGACGACGTGCGTCGTACGCTCGGTGCTGCGGTGGACCGAGTTCTACAAGCACGAGTCGTGCGGCAAGTGCACGCCCTGTCGGGAGGGCACCTGGTGGCTGGTGCAGACCCTCGAACGGCTCGAGCGCGGCGAAGGTGAGGAGGCTGACCTCGAAACGCTGGTCGACCTCTGCGACAACATTCTCGGCCGGTCCTTCTGCGCCCTCGGTGACGGTGCCACATCGCCGATCACGTCGTCCGTGCAGTACTTCCGCGACGAGTACCTCGCTCATCTGAAGCACGGCGGATGCCCGTTCGACTCCGCCAAGGCCACCCTCTTCACCGCCACGACCGCCGGAGCGTCCGCATGATCCTTCGACAAGCGCAGGACGGTGCGACGACAACCGAGCCGACCCAGACCGGGAGTACGCCCGTCAAGACGGTGACCCTCACGGTCGACGACGTCGAGGTCACCGTGCCCGAGGGCACACTCGTGATCCGCGCCGCGGAGCAGGTGGGCATCCAGATCCCCAGGTTCTGTGACCATCCGCTGCTCGACCCCGTCGGTGCCTGCCGGCAGTGCCTGGTCGACATCCCCGACGCCGGCAACGGACGACCGATCCCCAAGCCCCAGGCGTCATGCACGCTCGCGGTCGCGCCCGGCATGGTCGTGCGCACCCAGCACTCGTCACCGGTTGCCGACAAGGCGCAGCAGGGCAACATGGAGTTCCTGCTGATCAACCACCCGCTCGACTGCCCGGTGTGTGACAAGGGTGGCGAGTGCCCGCTGCAGAACCAGGCGATGTCCAACGGCCGGGGTGAGTCCCGCTTCACCGAGACCAAGCGCACCTTCACCAAGCCGATCAGCATCTCCGCACAGGTGCTTCTCGACCGTGAACGCTGCGTGCTCTGCGCACGGTGCACGCGCTTCAGCGAACAGATCGCCGGCGACCCCTTCATCGCGCTGGTCGAGCGGGGAGCGCTGCAGCAGGTCGGCATCTACGAGAAGGAACCCTTCGAGTCCTACTTCTCGGGGAACACCATCCAGATCTGCCCGGTGGGGGCCCTGACGTCGGCGGCCTACCGCTTCCGCGCACGTCCCTTCGACCTGATCTCCACGCCGTCGGTGTGCGAGCACTGTGCCTCCGGCTGTGCCTTGCGCACCGACCACCGGCGCGGCAAGGTCACCCGTCGGCTCGCCGGCAACGACCCCGAGGTCAACGAGGAGTGGAACTGCGACAAGGGCAGGTTCGCGTTCGTGTCGACCCGGTTGGACGACCGGCTGACGCGGCCGCAGGTGCGCGACGACGAGACCGGTGAGCTTCGGCCGGCTTCCTGGCCCGAGGCGTTCGCGGTGGCCGCACGTGGCCTCGCCGCCGCGCAGAGCGCCGTCGGTGTCCTCGCCGGTGGACGCCTGACCAGTGAGGACGCCTACGCCTACGGCAAGTTCGCCCGCGCGGTCCTCGGCACCAACGATGTCGACTTCCGGGTGCGCCCGCACTCGCAGGAGGAGGCCTCCTTCCTGGCCGCGCACGTCGTGACCCGCCCCTCGCCCTCGTACGCCGACCTCGAGCACGCCAATCACGTGCTGCTCGTCGGCTTCGAGCCCGAGGAGGAGTCGCCCATCGTGTTCCTCCGGCTGCGCAAGGGTGTCCAGCAGCACGGCACCCGGGTGCACGCCGTCGCCTCGCACTCCTCGCGCGGCCTCGGCAAGCTGGACGGCAACCTGATCCGGACCACCCCCGGAGCGGAGGCCGCCGTGGTCGAGGCGCTCGGACGCGACACCGGTGTCGGCCTCGACGGCTCGAGCGTCGTGCTGGTCGGTGAGCGCGCCGCGACGACCCCGGGTCTGCTCAGTGCCGTTGCAGCGCTTGCCGCGTCGACCGGGGCCAGGCTCGGCTGGGTGCCGCGGCGGGCCGGCGAGCGCGGTGCGGTCGAGACCGGACTGCTGCCCAACCTGTTGCCGGGCGGTCGTCCGCTTTCCGATGCGGCCGCTCGTGTCGACATCGCTGCCGCCTGGGGTGTCGACGTGCTTTCCTCGACTCCGGGGCGGGACACCGACGCGATCCTCGCGGCCGCCGCGCAGGGCGATCTCAAGGCCCTCGTGGTCGGCGCCGTCGACATCAACGACCTCGGCGATCGTGCCCTCGCGCTGGCTGCCCTCGGTGCCGCTGACTTCGTCGTCAGCCTCGAGGTCCGGTCGTCGGAGGTGACGGAGCGGGCCGACGTCATACTCCCGGTCGGGTCGGTCGCCGAGCGCAGTGGCACCTTCGTCAACTGGGAAGGCCGGCTGCGGCCCTTCACCCAGGTGCTCGAGAGCTCCGCCCTGACCGACGTACGCGCCCTGGCGGGGATCGCCGAGGAGCTCGGGGCCGGTCTCGGGTTCCGGACCGTCGAGGGCGCCTGGGCCGAGATGGCGGAGGTCGGACCCTGGGACGGTGACTTCACGCCCTTCGAGCCCGTTGCGGCCGAGACCGCCAAGACTCCCGCCGCAGGCGAGTATGTGCTCTCGACCTGGCGCACGCTGATCGACGACAGCCGTGCCGTCGACGGCGAGCCGTACCTTGCCGCCACCGGCAAGCAGGCCGTGGCCGTCGTCTCCCCGGCCGCGCTTGATCGTCTCGGGCTGAGCACGGGAGACTCGGTCACCGTGTCCACCGACCACGGCTCGATCAGCCTGCCTGTCATGACTGGCGACCTCGCCGACGATGTCGTGTGGGTACCGACGAGCTCGCCCGGGTCACACGTCCACCACGAGCTGGGCGTCGCCGCCGGCACCGCCGTCCGCGTCGAGGGAGGGTCCCGATGACGACCTCGAGCCTGAGCCTCGCGACCGCCGACGACCTGTCTGCCTTCGGCCACGACCCGTGGTGGGTCATCATCATCAAGGTCGTCCTGGCCTTCTTGATCCTCGTGCTGATGACGCTGTTCATCATCTGGCTCGAGCGCCGCGTCGTCGCCCGCATGCAGCACCGGATCGGGCCCAACGTGCATGGACCCTTCGGCCTGCTGCAAAGTCTTGCCGACGGCGTCAAGCTCATGCTCAAGGAAGACATCGTGCCGAAGGCGGCCGACCGGTTCGTCTTCATCCTGGCTCCGGTACTCGCAGCCGTCCCGGCGTTCCTGGCGGTGGCGGTCATCCCGTTCGGCCCCGAGGCGTCGGTCCCGTTCAGCAACGTCGTCACGCCGCTGCAGCTGACCGACCTGCCGGTCGGGGTCCTCTACATCCTGGCGATCGCGTCGGTGGGGGTCTACGGCATCGTCCTGGCGGGCTGGTCGTCCGGATCGACGTACTCGCTGCTGGGTGCGCTTCGGTCCTCGGCCCAGGTGATCTCCTACGAAGTCGCGATGGGCCTCTCGCTGGTCGCCGTCTTCCTGTACGCAGGCTCGATGTCGACCTCCGGGATCGTGTCCGCACAGCAGGACCTCTGGTTCGGGGTCATCCTGCTGCCGTCGTTCGCCATCTACATGATTTCCATGGTCGGTGAGACCAACCGCGCCCCCTTCGACCTGGCGGAGGCCGAAGGCGAGCTCGTCGGCGGCTTCCACACGGAGTACTCCTCGATCAAGTTCGCCTTCTTCTTCCTCGCCGAGTACATCAACCTGGTGACGGTGTCGATGTTGGCGACGACGATGTTCCTCGGCGGCTGGCGAGCCCCCTGGCCACTGTCGCTGTGGGAGGACGCCAACGAGGGCTACTGGCCCGTGCTGTGGTTCCTGGCGAAGGTGTTCATCTTCGTGTTCGTCTTCATCTGGTTGCGTGGCACGCTGCCGAGACTGCGGTACGACCAGTTCATGAAGCTCGGCTGGAAGATCCTGATCCCGGTGTCCCTGTTCTGGATTCTCGCGGTCGGTACGATCCGCGCGATCAGCCTCGAGGGTGAGGTCAATCGCAGCTACTTGTTCGTCGCGGCCGGGATCGCCGTCGTCATCTTCATAGCTCTCGGCTTCATCCCCGAGTCGTCCGAGGAAGAGGATGAAGAGGCTGCACCCGACCTGCAGGGTGGCCACTTCCCGGTTCCGCCCATGCCCGACAAGGAGGCCCTCCGTGGCTAGCTTGAAGGAACAGCTCTGGGACCCCGTGGCGGGTTTCGGCGTGACGTTCCGGACCATGTTCAAGAAGGTCGTCACGGAGCAGTACCCGTTCGAGAAGAAGCCGACGGCTCCGCGCTTCCATGGCCGCCACCAGCTCAACCGCTGGCCGGACGGACTCGAGAAGTGCATCGGGTGCGAGCTGTGCGCCTGGGCGTGCCCGGCCGACGCGATCTACGTCGAGGGTGCCGACAACAACGACTCAGACGGCGAGCGCTTCTCGCCGGGCGAGCGCTACGGCCGCGTCTACCAGATCAACTATCTGCGCTGCATCCTCTGCGGGCTCTGCATCGAGGCGTGTCCGACGCGGGCGCTGACGATGACCAACGAGTACGAGCTGGCGGACAACAACCGGGCCGACCTCATCTACGAGAAGCACGACCTGCTCGCGCCCCTGCTGCCCGGCATGGAGGAGCCCCCGCACGCCATGCGGCTCGGCGACGACGAGGGCGCGTACTACCGCGGGGCCGGTGCGTCATCGACGCACTCACCGGGTGAAGGTGAGGTGCCCGCGTGATCGCGTTCTGGGTGCTCGCCCCGATCATGGTTGCCTGTGCGCTCGGCATGGTCGTCGTGCGCAAGGCGGTCCACTCGGCCCTTCTCCTCGCCGTCGTGATGATCTCGCTGGCTGTGCTCTACGCGGTCCTGGACGCCCCGTTCCTGTTCGCGGTGCAGATCATCGTCTACACCGGCGCCGTCCTCATGCTGTTCCTGTTCGTGCTGATGCTGGTCGGCGTCGACTCGGCCGACTCGTTGGTCGAGACGCTGCGCGGTCAACGTGTCGCCGCCATCTCGGTCGGCACGCTGTTCGTCGTCCTCGTGGTGGCCGCCCTCACCCAGGTCACGATCGGCACCGCCGTCGGTCTGGACGCCGCCAACAAGGACGGCAACGTCCCCGGACTCGCCCAGTTGTTGTTCAGCAAGTACGTCTTTGCCTTCGAGGTCACGAGTGCCCTCCTCATCACCGCCGCGGTCGGTGCCATGGTGCTCGCGCACCGCGAGCGGCTGACGCCGAAGCCGACCCAGCGCGATGTCGTGGCCCAGCGGTTGCGTGACTACGCCGAACGCGGCGTCCACCCCGGCCCGCTGCCCAGCCCGGGTTCGTTCGCTCGGCACAACTCGGTCGATACGCCGGCGTTGCTCCCCGACGGTACGCCGTCGGAGCTGTCGATCTCTCGGGTCATGCGGGCGCGCGGGACGGTGCGTGACATCACGGCCGACCGGGTGGTCGAGGCTGCGATCGAGGCCGACACCAAACAGATCGAGCGCACGCACCTGGGTGGCTCACCCGGCGAACCGGCCGATGCTGCCGTCGGCGACGACGATGACAGCACATCCCGGTCCCCGGACGGAGGCGAGCGATGAGCACGACCCCCTTCCTGGTCTTGTCGGCCCTGCTGTTCTCGACCGGTGCCGTGGGCGTGCTCGTCCGACGCAACGCGATCGTGGTCTTCATGTGCATCGAGCTCATGCTCAACGCGTCCAACCTGGTGTTTGTCAGCTTCGCGCGCCAGAACGGCAACCTCGACGGACAGGTCGCCGCCTTCTTCGTGATGGTCGTGGCAGCGGCCGAGGTCGTCGTCGGGCTCGCGATCATCATGACCATCTTCCGGACGCGACGCTCGGCCTCGGTCGACGACGCCAGTCTGCTGAAGTACTAGGGATGGCTTGCTCAGATGACTGATCTCCTGTTCCTGATCGTCGCCATCCCGCTGGCGAGCTCAGCAGTGCTGCTGCTGGGCGGCAAGTACACCGACGCCTGGGGCCATGTCCTCGGCACGCTGGCCCCGCTGGCATCCTTCGGATTCGGCCTGGCCGCGTTCTTCGACCTGCGGGGGGGCAGTGAGGAGTCGCTGACCCAGTCGTTGTTCACGTGGGTCGATGCCGGCACCTTCCACGTCGACTACGCGATCGTGTTCGACCCGCTCTCAGCGTTGTTCGTCCTGCTCATCACCGGCGTCGGCGGTCTGATTCACATCTACTCGATCGGCTACATGGCGCATGACGAGCGCCGCCGCCGGTTCTTCGGCTACCTCAACCTGTTCGTGGCCGCGATGCTCACGCTCGTGCTCGCCTCCGACTACCTGGTGCTGTTCCTCGGGTGGGAGGGAGTCGGCCTCGCGTCGTACCTGCTCATCGGGTTCTGGCAGCAGAAGAACTCCGCGGCCGTGGCCGCCAAGAAGGCCTTCCTCGTCAACCGGGTCGGCGACCTCGGGATGGCCCTGGGCATCATGCTGATGTTCACCACCTTCGGCACGACGACGGTGGCCGGCGTCGAGTCGGGCATGGACAAGGTGTCGACCGGGACGGCCACGGCCCTGGGTCTGCTGCTCCTGCTCGCGGCCTGCGGCAAGTCGGCCCAGTTCCCGTTGCAGAGCTGGTTGCTCGACGCGATGGAGGGTCCGACGCCGGTGTCGGCGCTGATCCACGCGGCGACCATGGTGACGGCCGGCGTCTACCTCGTGACACGCTCCAACTTCGTCTACGCCCAGAGCGACGCCGCGCAGTCGGCGGTCATCGCTGTCGGGCTGATCACGCTGCTCTGGGGTGCGGTCATCGGTTGTGCGAAGGACGACATCAAGAAGGCGCTGGCCGGGTCGACGATGAGCCAGATCGGTTACATGATGCTGGCTGCCGGCATCGGTCCGGCCGGCTACGCGTTCGCGATCTTCCACCTGCTGACCCACGGCTTCTTCAAGGCCAACATGTTCCTCGGCGCCGGCTCCGTGATGCACGCCATGGACGACAACGTCGACATGCGCCGCTACGGCGCGCTGCGGTCGATGCTGCCGGTCACGTTCGTGACGTTCGCCTGCGGCTACCTCGCCATCATCGGCTTCCCCGGATTCGCCGGCTTCTGGTCCAAGGACAAGATCATCGAGGCAGCATTCGGGCAGAACGTCTTCGTCGGAATCGGTGCGCTGGTGGGGGCGGGGATCACGGCCTTCTACATGACGCGCCTGATGCTCATGACGTTCTTCGGTGAGAAGCGTTGGGAGAAGGACGTGCATCCGCACGAGTCCCCGCTGGTGATGACGATTCCGCTCATGGTGCTGGCCGGGCTGTCCGTCTTCGGCGGTGTCCTGCTTCTCAACGGCTGGATCGTCGACTGGCTGGAACCGGTGGTCGGCCCTGAGCCGCACCACGACCTACCGATCTCCGCCGCGGCGATCTCGGTCCTGGCGGTGGTGATCGTCGCCATCGGTGCCGGCATCGCCTGGATGATGTACGCGCGGGAGCGGATAGCCACCGTCGCCCCGGCGCGCGTCTCCGTGTTCACCAAGGCGGCCCGTGCCGACCTGTACGGCGACGCGCTCAACGAAGCCCTGTTCATGCGACCAGGTCAGTACCTCACCCGGTCGATGGTCTACCTCGACAACCGCGGAGTCGACGGCGCCGTCAACGGGCTGGCTGCCCTGGTGGGCGGTAGCTCCGGCCGCATCCGCCGCTGGCAGTCCGGGTTCGTCCGCTCCTACGCGTTGTCGATGCTCGGCGGGTCCGCTCTCATCGTGCTGGGTCTCCTGGCGGTGAAGCTCTCATGACTGGAAGCGAGATGTCTGTGCCCTGGCTGACCATCCTGGCGGCCCTGCCCATCGTCGGCGCAGTCGTGGTGATGTTGCTGCCGAGGCGGGCGTCGGTCGGTGCCGTGGTGCCCAAGCAGGTCGCGTTCGGCTTCTCCTTGGTGACGCTCGCCATCGCGGTGGGGATCGCGACGCAGTTCGACAACGCCGGTGGCTTCCAGTTCGTCGAGAAGTACGACTGGATCGCGACATTCGGCGCGCACTACGCCGTGGGAGTCGACGGCCTGGGCCTCGTCATGGTGCTGCTGACGACGATCCTGACGCCGGTCGTGATCCTGGCTTCGTGGAACGACGCCGACGACGGTCGCTGGAGCGTCAACTCGTTCTTCGCGTGGATGCTTGCCCTCGAGGGCCTCGCGGTCGGCGTCTTCGCGGCGACGGACGTGTTCTTGTTCTACGTGCTGTTCGAGGCCACGCTGATCCCGATCTACTTCCTGATCGGCGGCTTCGGTGGCGCTCGTCGGTCGTACGCAGCCGTGAAGTTCCTGCTCTTCAGCCTGTTCGGCGGCTTGCTGATGCTCGCCTCGGTGGTCGGGCTGTACGTCGTCACCGCCGACTCGGCGAGCGGGCCGTCGTACCTGCTCGAGGACCTGATGAAGGCCGACATGAGCACGACGACGGGGCGCTGGCTCTTCCTCGGCTTCTTCATCGCCTTCGCCGTGAAGGCGCCGATGTGGCCGGTGCACACCTGGCTTCCCGATGCCGCCAGCGAAGGTACCCCGGGTACGTCGGTGCTGCTGGTGAGCATCCTGGACAAGATCGGCACGTTCGGGATGCTTCGGTTCTGCCTCGGCATCTTCCCCGAGGCATCGCGCTGGGCCACACCTGTCATCATCGCGCTGGCGGTGTTCTCGGTGCTGTACGGCGCCCTGCTGGCCATCGGGCAGAACGACATCCGCCGGTTGATCGCCTACACCTCGATCTCGCACTTCGGCTTCATCGTGCTCGGCATCTTCGCGCTGACCAGTCAGGGTCAGGCGGGCTCGATCCTGTACATGTTCAACCACGGCCTCTCCACGGCGGCGCTGTTCCTCGTGACCGGCTTCCTGATCAGCCGGCGCGGGTCGAAGATGATCACCGACTACGGCGGGGTCGAGAAGGTCGCGCCCGTCATGGCGGGCATCTTCCTCGTCGCCGGGCTGTCGAGCCTGTCGCTGCCGGGTCTCTCGCCGTTCGTGAGCGAGTTCCTGGTGCTGGCCGGCACCTTCACCAAGTCGATCACGGCCGGTGTCATCGCCACCCTCGGCATCGTGCTGGCGGCGTTGTACATCCTGTTGATGTACCAGCGCACCATGACCGGTCCGGTGCGCGAGTCGACCAAGCACATCACCGACCTGCGGCCGCGAGAGGTCTTCGCCCTCGCGCCGCTGCTCGCGTTGATCGTCGTGCTCGGGGTCTATCCGAAGCCCGCGCTCGATGTCCTCAACCCGTCGGTGTCCTCGATCCTGCAACACGTGGGAGTCGAGGATCCGGCACCGACAGTCGCCGCTGACACGGAGGGAACGCCGAAGTGACGACGCTTGCTGCTGACTCGACCTTCAGTGCACCGCACATCGCCTACGACAAGCTCTTTCCGCTGCTGATCGTGTTCGGTGTGGCACTGGCCGGCGTCATGGTCGAGGCGTTCGCGCCGCGCGCGCGTCGTTACCTGATCCAGACGACGCTGGCCCTTGTCGGCCTGGTGGCGGCCTTCATCGGTGTCATCATCGTTGCGGCCAACCTCGCAACCCACGACGACGGCGCTGCTCGAGGATCGATCGAGGCGATGGGCGCCATCGCCGTCGACGGTCCGTCGCTGTTCATCTGGGGCACCCTCCTGGTGTTCTCGATCATGAGCGTGATGTTGTTCGCCGAGCGTCAGCTCGAGGGTGGTGTGACGGCCTTCGCCGGCCAGGCGGCCGCGCTGCCGGGCACGGAGGCCGAGCGTGAGGCGTCGGCCCAGGGTGTCGAGCACACCGAGGTGTTCCCGCTCGTCATGTTCGCGATCGGCGGCATGATGCTCTTCCCGGCCGCCAACGACCTCATCACGATGTTCGTAGCGCTCGAGGTGTTCTCACTGCCCCTGTACCTGCTGTGCGGTCTGGCTCGTCGCCGTCGCCTGATCAGCCAGGAAGCAGCGATGAAGTACTTCCTGCTCGGGGCCTTCTCGTCGGCGTTCTTCCTGTACGGCATCGCGCTGCTGTACGGCTTCGCGGGCAGCTTCACGTTCGCCGACATCGACACCGCCGTCTCCTACCAGTCCGGAGACAACGCCCTGCTCCTGATCGGGATGGGGCTCGTCGCGGTCGGGCTGCTGTTCAAGGTCAGTGCCGCGCCGTTCCATGCCTGGACTCCCGACGTCTACCAGGGCGCGCCCACCGCGGTGACCGCCTTCATGGCAGCCTGCACGAAGCTCGCCGCGTTCGGCGCCCTGCTGCGCATCTTCTACGTGTCCTTGGGTGGTGCGCGCTGGGACTGGCAGCCGATGATGTGGATCATCGCCGCGCTGACGATGGCCATCGGCTCCATCATCGCGATCACCCAGACCGACGTGAAGCGGATGTTGGCGTACTCGTCCATCGCGCACGCCGGGTTCCTCGTCACCGGCTTCGTGGGTGCGACGCAGACGATCTCGGTCGCCGGCAAGGAGATCACCAGCCTGCAGGCGGTGCTCTTCTACCTGGTGGCCTACGGGTTCACGACGATCGGCGCGTTCGCGGTCGTGACCGTCGTCCGCGATGCCGGCGGAGAAGCCACCCACCTCTCCCGGTGGGCCGGGCTGGGCAAGGAGGCCCCGGTCGTCGCAGGTGTCTTCGCGTTCTTCCTGCTCGCGTTCGCCGGCATACCGTTGACCAGCGGATTCACGGGCAAGTGGGCGGTGTTCACCTCCGCCTGGTCAGGCGGGGCCTGGCCGCTGGTGATCGTGGCCGTCGTGATGAGCGTGGTGGCTGCCTTTTTCTACGTCCGCGTCATCGTCCTCATGTTCTTCTCCGACCCGGTCGGGGAAGGACCGACGGTGGCCGTGCCCAGTATCCTCACCACAGTGGCGATCACGGTCGGGGCCGCGATGACGTTCCTCTTGGGCGTCGTCCCGCAGCCCGTGTTCGACCTCGCCCGCCACGCGGGCGAGTTCATCCGCTAGCTGACTAGGTGATCCGGTGCCGATGACGAGCGAAGCATCCGACTCGACCTGGGGTCTGTCGATGGCCGACCCCGAGCTCGAGGCGCGCGTGCGCTCGCGGCTGCTGGAGATCGAGAAGGAGCTGGCCACCGCCGTGGCCTCCGACATCGACTTCGTCAACGAGGCAGCACGACACCTGCTCGATGCCGGCGGCAAGCGCTTCCGCCCTCTCCTGGTGGTGCTGGCAGCCGAGTTCGGTGAGCCGACCGTCCCGGACGTCGTACCGGCCGCCCTCGTCGTCGAGCTCACTCACCTGGCGACGCTGTACCACGACGACGTGATGGACGAAGCCGACTTCCGACGTGGTGCGCAGAGCGCGAACGCTCGCTGGGACAACTCGGTGGCCATCCTGACCGGTGACTTCCTGTTCGCCCGGGCCTCCGACATCGTGGCCGAGCTGGGGCCGGCCGCGGTCAAGATCCAGGCGCAGACGTTCGCCCGGCTCGTGCAGGGCCAGATCCGCGAGACGATCGGTCCTCGCGACGGTGAGGACCCCCTGCGTCACTACCTGTCGGTGGTAGCCGGCAAGACCGGTTCGCTGATCGCCACGTCGGCGCGGTTCGGTGCGCGGGTGGCGGGCGCCGACCGGGAGATCGAGGAGGTGCTGACCGAGTTCGGCGAGCAGATCGGCACGGCGTTCCAGCTGTCCGACGACATCATCGACGTGGCGTCCGACGGAGCCGACCTCGGCAAGACCCCCGGCACCGACCTGCGAGAGGGGGTACCGACCCTGCCGACGCTGATCGCCCAGCAGTCGGACCGCTCGGACGACGCGCGGCTGCGCGAGCTGCTGCAGGGGCCCATCGTCGACGAGCGGCTGCATGCCGAAGCGCTCGACCTGCTTCGTGACAACCCGGCCATGGACCTCGCCCGCGACGAGGTGTTCCGTCGTGCGGACGCCGCTCGCAGCTTGTTGGCGAGCCTTCCCGACATCGCCAGTCGCGACGCCCTCGTCGCCCTCTGCGACCTCGTCACCACCCGCACCTCCTGACTGACCTGGCCCTCCGCGTTTGCCTAGTTAACAAGCCACCTGGCTTGTGCACTAGGCAAGCTCACCTTGGGGACAGGGGGTTTGCCTCGTCCACCTGGCGGTCGGGCGTATGGCGACCAGCCCGGCCGGACGTGACCCCGCGAGTCGCCGCGGCTCAGACGCGCGACGCCATAGCGGCGCCACGTCGCTCAGGACATACTCAGGCGGACATAGCACCATGTGCGGGTGGCCACCGTAGGAGTCTGCGAGGACGACGAGGCGATCAGGCGCGTCGTCGCCGAGTCACTGCGTGGTGCCGGGCATCAGGTCCGAATCTCCCGCAACGGTCGCGAAGCCGTCGAGCTCTTCGGTCACGACAGCACCATCGAGGTGCTCATCCTCGACATCGGCCTCCCGGACTCCGACGGTCGGGATGTCTGCCAAGCACTCCGCGCGGCCGGGCAACATGCCCCGGTCCTGTTCCTCACCGCCTTCGACGCGGTTCACCACCGGGTGTCCGGCTTCCACGCGGGTGGTGACGACTACGTGACGAAACCGTTCGCACTCTCGGAGCTCCTCGTCCGCGTCGATGCGCTCGTCAAACGCACCCGCCCCGCTCCGTCCGGTGCGGTCGCCCTGCACCTCGATCCCGAGCGCTTCGCCTTACGCTCCGCCACCGGATCGGTCACGCTGACTCCGACGGAGTACCGGCTCATCGCCGCCTTGATCGCCCGACCTGAGGAGGTCGTACGCCGCCGGGCGCTCGTGGCCGCGGCCTGGCCGGACGGGGCCATCGTCCACGACAACACCCTCGACTCCTACATCCGTCGTCTGCGGAGCAAGCTCGAACAGATCGCCGCCCCGGCAGCGATCAAGACTGTCCGCGGCGTGGGGTACGTGCTGCAGTGAGGTCGCCGTGAGATGGCCATCGGCACCGACCTTGTCCCTGAGACGTCGGGTCGTCGTCGGCACGGCGATGGCGACCTCGATCGGCATGCTGACACTGACCGTCCTGCTGCAAGTCGTTCTGTCGCTCATCGTCGACCACGACATCGACGGTGTCCTGGCTGATCGCACGGACGCGATCCGCTCGACACTCGTGGACGCGCAAGGCTCGTTACAGACACTGGAGCCTCGCTCGCGCGTGCCCGACGACGACAGCTGGATCTACGACAGCCACGGGATGCTCGTGGACGGCAGTCCGACGATCCCCGAGATCGACACCCAGCTCACCTCGCTGAGCTCAGCGAGCCGACGCACCACGGTCGACACGGGTGACTACCGCATGCTCGCGACCCCGATCGATGGGGCGAGCGGGCCGACCGGGGTACTGGTGGTGGCCGAGCGGCTGGCGCCGTACGAACGGACCGAGCAGCATGCGCTGGTGGTCAGCATCCTGCTCGGTGTCGTCGTGGTCGCCGGGGTCACCGGGCTCGTCGGCTGGGCGGTCGGCCGGGCGCTGCGTCCCGTGGCGACCATGGCCCGCCGGGCAGAGGAGTGGAACGAGCACGACCTGTCGCGGCGGTTCGACCTGGGCGCAGGCGGTGACGAGATCACCCAGCTCGGCCACACGCTCGACCTCCTGCTCGAACGGGTCTCACGGGTCATCCGTGCCGAGCAGCGACTGTCCTCCGAACTGGCGCACGAGCTGCGTACGCCGCTGACGGCCGTGCGCGGAGAGGCCGAGCTGGCGCTGGCGCGCGACGGCCTCGACGATGCTGCCAGGTCCAGCCTCGAACGTGTGGTGCGCTCGTCGACCGAGATGGCAGCGACGATCGCGACCCTCATGGCGATGAGCCGCAACCCCGCCCGGCTCGACGAGTCGGTTTCGCTCGCCACCGCCGTGGAGGGCGCGTTGGCCAGTGTCTCGGCTCACGACGCGCTCCGCCAGCTGACGGTGACGCTCCCCGACGACATCGCCGACGCCCAGCTGGCCGTGCCCGAGTCGGTGGCCGTGCGTATTCTCTCGCCGATCCTCGACAACGCATTGCGCTACCACCGCAACGAGGTGCACGTCACCGGTCAGGTCGGCGCCGACCATGCTCGGATCCGCGTCGACGACGACGGCCCTGGCCTCGGCGCGGTCACTGCTGAGGAGGCGTTCTCGGCAGGCGCGCGGCACCCGGACAGCCCGGGTGCGGGACTCGGCCTCGCGCTGTCGCGACGGCTCGCGCATGCGGTCGGTGGCGAGGTCAGCTACCTGCACAGCGACGCCGGCGCCAGCTTCCTCGTCGAGCTCCCGCTCGACTGAACGACGACCGAGCGGCTCGCCCAGCCTCCCGGGAGCCCGCCAGCGCACCGATGCCCTCGGTCAGCTGTCCTCGTGGACACTCGTGACGCGCTCGGACGGGCCATGGGGCTGCGCTGACACCGCTCGGCCCGGTCGATCGCCGAGGCAGTCAGGATCGAGGACGACGCCCGCCTCGACGGCCGCCCCGTGCGTGGGCTCGGGGCGGACGCGGCGTCGCGAAGCGGCCAGCGACTCCACGGTGAAGATCGCGAGCGCGACCCAGACCAGCGAGAAGCCGACCCACCGCATCCAGGGCATGGGCTCGTGGAAGACGAACACTCCCAGCAGGAACTGCAGGGTCGGCGCGATGTACTGCAGCAGGCCCAAGGTCGTCAGCGAGATCCGGTTGGCCGCACCGGCAAAACAGAGCAACGGGGCCGCCGTGACGATGCCGGTCGTCATGAGCAGTGCCACGTGGTCGGGACCCTGCGACCAGGCCGTGGCCTGTCCGACCACCGAAAGCCAGATCATGTATCCCAGGGCCAGCGGCGCCAACACCAGGCCTTCGTACGTGAGCCCCTCGATCGGACCGACCGCCGCCTTCTTCTTCAGCAGACCGTAGGTGCCGAAGCTGAACGCGAGCACGAGTGAGATCCAGGGTGGCCGACCCAGCTCCAGAGTCAGCACGAGCACGGCCAGGAACGCCAGGGTCAGCGCGCCCCACTGCCACCGCCGCATCCGCTCGCCCAGGATGAGCACTCCCATCAGCACGGTGACGAGCGGGTTGATGTAGTAGCCGAGCGACGTCTCCACCACGTGGTCGTTGTTGACGCCCCAGATGTAGGTGAACCAGTTCATGGCGATCGTGACACCGGCGCCGATCATCACGAAGCGCACCCGGCGGTTGCGCCACATCGCAGGCAGCGCAGCGGTGCGGCCGGTGACCACCAACATCATCGTCGTGAGGGCGAGCGACCACAGGACCCGATGGGCCAGGATCTCGGTGGCTCTCGCTGGTTCGAGCAACGGCCAGTAGAGCGGGAACATGCCCCACAGACCGAACGCGGCGGCACCGAGCGCCATGCCGCGTCGCTCTTCGTGCATGTCCGCGAGCCTAACCCCGGTCAGCACCGTTCAACGAGTTGACTCCTGTCGGTGGGCGTCGCCCAGACGGTCGGACTCAGTCGAAGGGCGAGTTCTCGGCGTCGAGCACCCGCCTCAGCCAAGGTCCGGTGTCACGGTGGGAGAAATCGTCGAGCCAGGCGATGTACGAGTTGCGGGAGACGCTGCCGGATCGGTGGCGTTGCGGCCAGGCCCGCAGGGAGCGGGCGAACGTGTCCGGCCCGATCCGGTGGCGAAGCTTGTGGAGCACCAAGGCACCGCAGTAGTAGACACAGTTCTCGCCGAACTGGTCGCGGTGCCAGGCCCCCGGCGGCCCATCCGAGCGCCGGGAGTCCTGGTCGTTCCAGGTCCAGTAGGCGGCCTGGTCCGACATCGACGGGCCGCCGTGCTGGCTCTCCCAGAGGGCCTGGACGTACATCGTGAAAGACTCGTTGAGCCACAGGTCCTTCCACGTGGTCGGTGTGACGGTGTCGCCGTACCACTGGTGGGCGAGTTCGTGCAGCACGACGGCCACCCGGTCCGACCGCTTGAACGCGCCCGTGCCCATCGTGACCAGGGTCTGCGTCTCCATGGCCGACTGCGACGGTACGACGACCGCGCCGGCCCGGTCGAAGGGGTACGGCCCGAGCTTGCTCTCCAACCACTTGAGCATGCGCGGCATCCGGCGGAGGATGTGCAGCCACTGGTCCGGAGACCCCTTCGGAAGCCAGTAGGCCATCGGGAGGCCATGCGGCCCGGTGTCGCGGTAACGCCGGTAGTCACCGATGGCGATCGTGGTCAGGTAGCTCGCGGCCGGCGATGCCAGATGCCACCGGGTGACGGTCCGACCCTTGCGCGCGTGCCGGCTGGTCAGCTTGCCGTTGGCGATGCCGACCCAGCGAGCGGGGACGTCGATACGGAAGTCGTAGTAGGCCTTGTCGGACGGCTGGTCGTTGACCGGGTACCAGGTGAAGGCGCCGAAGGGCTCCTGCATCGTCCACACCGTGCCGTTGGGTCGGATGGTCCAGCCGGTCCGCTCGAAGTCGGAGCGGGTGGTCGGTGCATGGACCGAACGCGGGGTGCCCCGGTACTTGATCACCAGGTGATGCCGCGAGCTGGCGCGCAGCCCGTCGCGGTAGATGCGCACCACGTTGCCAGGGTGGGAGAAGCGCGCACGGCGACCGTCGAGAGTGACGCGGCTGACCTGCAGGGGAGCCCCGAGGTCGAGCTGCACGACACCGGTCGCCCGCGTGACGCGCAGGACGATCGTCGCCGTCCCCACCAGGGTGCGGGTCTTCGGCGCCCAGCGCAGGTCGAGATCGTAGTGCAGGGTGTCGACGCGCGGATCCCCGTGCTTGGGGTAATAAGGATCCTCCACCGGATTCGAGCGTGCCGACGAGTACGACGGCGCGAGTGCGGGGTGGGCGTCCGAGACGCCGGGATGCAACGCGGCCGGTGCCGTGCCGACGCCCAGCGTGAGTACCAGCGCACACGTGGTTGCGATGACCGATGTTCCCCGCACGTTTGTCGTCCCCTGCTCGAGTTGCCGGCCTCGCCATGAGCGGCTGGGTCGGGTCAGGATCGGAGCGTAACAAGGGACGCGTCCAGGGGACGGAAGGTTGCTTCGTCCCGACCGATCTGTCTACCGTGGGGGCGGTCCGGGCCGTCCCGGGCCGAAACCTCCCGATCCGGAAGGGTTGTCCATGTCGCGTGTCTCGCCGCTGCGGATGCTTGCGGTCTCTCTCACGTCAGTGGCGCTGCTGGCGTCGCCAGGACTCACCGCGGTCTCGACGGCCTCGCCGCTGGCCCCTGACTCAGCCACGCCCACAACGGTCGCCGTGAGCACGTCGCCGGGGGTGTCCGCAGCGCTGGCAGCCCGCCACCGCACCCACATCCGGCTGCTCGACTTCAGCCACACGCGTCGTTGGCACACACGCGCCCGCATCGTGGGGCAGGTGACCGCGGTGGTGTCGGGTCGGCGCGGCGCCCTCAAGAGGGTGCACGTCCGGCTGTTCCGCCGAGGGGCAGGCAGCTCGTCGTGGAAGTACCTCGCGCGGACCCGGGCCGGTTCGGGGTCGTCGCCGAAGTTCACGTTCCGCCCGCAGGCAGTGGGCAACGCGGACTACAAGGTGGTCTTCCGCGGCAACGCGAAGCTGAAGCGCTCGTCGGCCACCACCACGCTCCTCGTGCACCGTGACATGCGAGCGCGGCTCGAGGACGTGTCCGGCAACTTTCACGGGACCGTTCGGCCGAAGTGGGTCCACCGCGTGATCTACCTCGAGAAGCGGTCGTGTGCGACGTGCAGCTGGCACCGTGTGCGCTCCGACCAGACCGGCAAGCGAGGCCATTTCCGCTTCTACGTGCCTGCCCCGCACAGCGGTCGGTGGTGGTGGCGGGCCAGCGTGCCCGCGAAGCAGCGGTTCATCCGGTCCTACACCGGGGTTTTCACCACGCAGCTCAGCTGAGCCGTCGCGTCAGGCGGTGACGCTCCAGGTGTCGCTGCCGGCGATCAACGCCGCGAGGTCACCATCGCCCTGCTCCGACCTGGCCGCTGCCACCTGGTCGCGGACCTGGTCGTCGTACGTCGGTCGGTCGACCTGCCGGAAGATGCCGATCGGCACGTGCTCCATGGTGAGCGAGTCGAGGCGCGAGATCTCGAACGCTGCCGCGGGGTTGTCGGCGTGCGCGTCATGGATCCAGGTGCGGTCGCCGACCGTGACGGGCTCGCCGTGCACCAGCCGCACCAGCCGCGCCTCGGCCTCTTCCTTGTCCTTGAGCATCTCGAACGCGCCGTCGTTGAAGATCGGGCAGTTCTGATAGATCTCCACGAGCGCGGTCCCGCGGTGGGCTGCCGCCGCCTGCAGCACCTCGGTGAGATGGGCACGGTCGTTGTCGAGCGTGCGGGCCACGAACGTCGCCTCGGCGCCCAGCGCCAGCGAGACCGGGTTGAACGGCCGGTCGACCGATCCCATCGGCGTCGACTTGGTGATCTTGCCCGGCTCGGAGGTGGGGGAGTACTGACCCTTGGTCAGCCCGTAGATCCGGTTGTTGAACAGCAGGATCGTCAGGTTGACGTTGCGGCGCATGGCGTGGATCAGGTGGTTGCCGCCGATCGACAAGGCGTCGCCGTCGCCGGTGACCACCCAGACGGAGAGATCCGCACGTGAGGTGGCCAACCCGGTCGCGATCGCCGGTGCACGGCCGTGGATCGAATGCATGCCGTAGGTGTCGAGGTAGTAGGGAAAGCGTGACGAGCAGCCAATGCCCGAGACGAAGACGATGTTCTCGCGCTTGAGGCCGAGCGAGGGCAGGAAGCTCTGCACGGCGGCGAGGATGATGTAGTCACCGCATCCTGGACACCACCGGACCTCCTGGTCGGAGGTGAACTCCTTGCGGGTCAGCGGGCCGTCGGAGGCCGGGATGTCACGCAGCCCCGGTAGGGGCAGGTCGGTCGTCATGATCGCTCACTTCCGTTGCCGTCGGCGGAGTCGATGGTCGAGCTCAGGATGGCTTCGAGCTCGGTCGCGGTGAAGGGCAGGCCGCGTACCTGGTTGTAGCCGACCACGTCGACGAGGAACCTGGCCCGGAGCAGCAGGGCGAGCTGACCCAGGTTCATCTCCGGTACGACGACACGGTCGTAGCGGTGCAGCACCTCACCGAGGTTGCCCGGGAACGGGTTCAGGTGGCGCAGGTGGGCCTGGGCGATGTGCAAGCCCTGGTTACGAAGCCGCCGGCAGGCGGCACCGATCGGGCCGTACGTCGAGCCCCAGCCCAGCACGAGCACCTTGGCCTGACCTTCGGGGTCGTCGACCTCGAGAGATCCGATCGTGTCCGTGATGCGGTCGATCTTGGCTTGCCGGGTGCGCACCATCAGGTCGTGATTGGTCGGGTCGTAGCTGATGTTGCCGTGGCCGTCGGCCTTCTCCAGCCCACCGATGCGGTGCTCGAGACCAGGGGTCCCCGGCACGGCCCAGGGCCGGGCGAGTGTCTCGGGGTCACGCTGGTACGGCCAGAACTCGCGGTCGCCCGTCTCGGTCTCGTGGTTGGGCTCGGTCGCGAACGCCGGGTCGATGCGCGGCAGAGAGTCGACGTCAGGCAGCTGCCACGGCTCCGACCCGTTGGCCAGGTAGCCGTCGGAGAGCAGCATCACCGGCGTGCGGTAGGTCAGGGCGATGCGCGCTGCCTCGAGCGCGGCGTCGAAGCAGTCGCCCGGCGACTGCGGCGCCACGATGGGAAGCGGTGCCTCCCCGTTGCGCCCGAACATCGCCTGCAGCAGGTCGGACTGCTCGGTCTTGGTGGGGAGCCCGGTCGAGGGACCACCGCGCTGGACGTCGATGATGACCAGCGGAAGCTCGAGCGAGACGGCCAGGCCGATTGTCTCGCTCTTCAGCGAGATGCCCGGCCCGGACGTCGTGGTGACACCCAGCGCTCCGCCGAAGGAGGCTCCGAGTGCGGCGCCGATGCCCGCGATCTCGTCCTCGGCCTGGAACGTCATGACACCGAAACGCTTGTGCTTGCTGAGCTCGTGAAGGATGTCGGAGGCCGGGGTGATGGGGTAGGCCCCGAGGAACAACGGGAGTCCGGAGCGGACCGATGCGGCCACCAGCCCATAGCTCAGGGCCAAGTTGCCGGAGATGTTGCGGTAGGTGCCGGTGCGCATCGGTGCCGGCTTGATCTCGTAGGAGACCGCGAACGTCTCGGTTGTCTCGCCGAAGTTCCAGCCGGCCTTGAAGGCCGCGATGTTGGCGTCCCTGATGTCGGGCGTCTTGGCGAACCGGGTCGTCAAGAAACGCTCGGTGGTGCCGACCGGACGACCGTAGAGCCAGGAGAGCAGCCCGAGGGAGAACATGTTCTTGGCCCGGCCCGCGTCCTTGCGGCTCAGCCCGAAGCTCTTGACCGCCTCGACCGTGAGCGCGGTCAGGTCGATCGCATGCACGCTGTAGCTCTCGAGCGAACCGTCGTCGAGGGGGTTGGCCTGGTAGCCCGCCTTGGCGAGGTTGCGGGCGGAGAAGTCATGGGTGTCGACGATGAGCGTGCCGCCTGCGCACAGGTCGCGGAGGTTGGCGCGCAGCGCCGCCGGGTTCATCGCCACGAGGACGTCCGGAGTGTCGCCCGGAGTCAGGATGTCGTGGTCGGCGAAGTGCAGCTGGAACGACGAGACACCCGGCAGAGTCCCTGCTGGGGCGCGAATCTCGGCCGGGAAGTTGGGGAGGGTCGACAGGTCGTTGCCGAAGGCCGCCGTCTCCTGGGTGAATCGGTCGCCGGTGAGTTGCATGCCGTCCCCGGAGTCGCCGGCGAAGCGGATGATCACTCGGTCGAGCTGCTTGACCTGTTTGGCCACTGCATCCTCAATCCCGAACGGTTTGCTGCTGATTTTCCTGCTGTTTCGAGCATACGCCGGTGAGTTTCTCGTTTGTGACAGAGTCCGTATCTCGGGGGCCGCGGGTTGCGACAACGGCTGAGCCGGTGGACGGCTTAAGGTGCTCGTCATGACCCAGAACCCTTCGTACCCCCCACCGCCGGGCCCTCCCGGTGAGGAGCTGTTCTTCGTGCACTCGATGGGGCAGGAGGTCGGTCCGTACGGCTGGGACGACCTCCGCGTGATGGCCGCGAGACGTCAGCTGCGTGCCGACGCATCGCTGCGACGCGCCAGCGGTGGCGGCTGGTTCCAGGCCAAGGACGTGCCCGGCGTCTTCTCCGACAAGGAGTGGCTGGTCGCGCTGTTGCTGTCCGTCTTTATCGGTTCACTCGGCGTCGACCGGTTCTACCTCGGCTACACCGGCCTCGGCATCGCCAAGCTGCTGACCTGTGGTGGTCTCGGCATCTGGTACGTCGTCGACATCATCCTCATCGCGATGCGCACCGTCACCGACTCCCATGGCCGTCCGCTTCGCTGACGCGTCCCCTCGCTCGGTCGCCGGCTTCTCGCCGACGACCGGTCCGGCCGTGGGACTGGTGGCCGGGGCGGCAGCGGCCGCGCTCGTCGCCGCGCGGTTCATCGACCCGCAGCAGGCGGATGCCGGGCCGGTGATCTGCCCCTTCCGACTGGCCACCGGCCTGCCCTGTCCGGGCTGCGGACTGACGCGTTCCTGGGTTCATCTCCTGCATGGCCAGGTCGGCGAGGCCATGACCGCCAACCCGTTCGGGATCGTGGCGCTGACGTTCGCGGTGGTCGTGCTCGGCGCGGCCGTGTCGGCCGGTGTGCGCCGCCAGGCGCTTCCGACCTTCGCCCAGCTCTCCGGCGGGCGCTCACGCCGGTGGCTACTCCTCGGCGTGACGACCGGATGGGTCGTGTTCGGGGTGGGCAGGATGCTGGCCACCCTGCTGTAGTGATGCCGGGGTGTCGACTCGCCGTAAAGCGGTCATATCGTGTTTGCTGAGGGTGGCTCACCGCCGGGTGGGACCATGAAGCGCATCAGGCGTATCTCAGGTGCAACACCCGTCTCCTGAGGCGTCAGATGTGTACGCCAGCCAGACTAGGGAGACCCCATGTCCGATTCCGTGCCTCCTCCGCCCCCCGAGCCGGGACCACCGCAACCATCGCCAGGTCCCTCAGGGATGACCGGTGACCAGGTCAAGAGTGCTTTCCAGACAGCCGACCGATTCGACCTCGGCATCATTGCCGCCGGGGTGGTGGCCTTTCTCTTCTCGTTCTTCCCGTACTACAAGGCAAGCGCCTCGATCAAAGGTGCCGGCGCCATCGGCGGGGGTTTCGATACTGGCGGCAGCGGTACGTGGAGTGCCTGGCACGGCTTCTTCGGCTGGTTCGCAGCCCTGGTGTGCCTCGTGGTGGCCGGCCTGCTCGTCGCTCGGCTGCTGGGAGCAGGCTTGGACGCCTCGCTGACGCGGCTGGCAGTTCTCGGTGGTTTCGGACTCGCCACGCTGTGCAGCCTGCTGACCTTCGTCGTGAACCCCCTGCCGGGAGAAGAGGGCAAGCAGACCCTCTCCGGGATCACGGTGGAGTTCTCCAAGGGTCATGCCTGGGGATTCTGGCTGAGCCTGCTCGTGATTCTCGCCGGCCTTGCCCTTGCGTTCATGCGCAAGGACGCGAAGGACTGACGCTTCACCACAGATCAAGGAGTGGCCCCGGGACGGATCGGTCCTGGGGCCACTACCGTGTGAGGCATGCCGACGTGTCCGACCTCCGACGACCTGGGGGTGACCGGCGATGAGTGACACGTACCGCGACTACCTCGCGTCGTACGTGCCGGTCCTGGTCATCATGCTCGTGGGGATCGGCCTGGTCGCGGCCATGCTCGGCGGCAACCGCCTGCTGCGACCGACGAAGCCGACCGCCCAGAAATTGTTGACGTACGAGTGCGGTGTCGATCCGGTCGGGTCGGGTTGGGCGCAGATGCACGTGCGCTACTACATCTTCGCCTACCTCTACGTCGTGTTCGCCGTGGACGCGATCTTCCTGTTCCCGTGGGCCACGGTCTTCGAGGGGCTCGGCTGGGCCGGCGTCGCGGAGATGGGCGTGTTCGTCGGCATCGTGGCCGTGGGGCTCGGCTATGCCTGGCTCAAGGGCGTGCTCACGTGGACGTGACGGGGGCACAGGCCCTGACGCCGGCGCCGTCGCTGACCCGCGTCGACCTGCCGATGCCTCGCGTAGGGGCGCTGCAGAAGCTTGCCCCAGCGCCCGCGCGGTACGTGTTGAACTGGGGTCGGCGCTACTCGTTGTGGGTCTTCAACTTCGGGCTGGCCTGCTGTGCCATCGAGTTCATCGCGACGTCGATGGCGCGGCACGACTTCATCCGACTCGGTGTGATCCCGTTCGCGCCGGGGCCGCGACAGGCCGACCTGATGGTCGTCTCCGGCACCGTCACCGACAAGATGGCGCCTGCTGTCCAACGGCTGTACGAGCAGATGCCCGACCCCAAGTACGTGATCTCGTTCGGGTCGTGCGCGAACTCCGGCGGCCCCTACTGGGACTCCTACTGCGTCACCAAGGGCGTCGACCAGATCATCCCCGTCGACGTCTACGTTCCGGGCTGCCCGCCCCGGCCGGAGTCGCTGCTTCAGGGCATCGTCAAGCTCCAGGAGAAAATCGCCGCCGAGTCGTTGCCCGACCGGTACGCGAGTCCGGTCGAGGACAGGGGCTCGTTGGTCGCGCGGTTGACCCGCCCGCTGCTTCGTGAGCCCAGCAGCCCTGGTGGGGGAGAGCCGTCAGCGTGACCTGGCACGAGAGGCTGGCGGCGGCGTACGACGCCGAGGTGGACGTCGGCTTCGGCCCGCCCACGGTCGACGTGTCCCCCGACGCGTGGGTCGAGTCCGCCGGCATCGCTCGCGACACCCTCGGCTGCGCCTTCTTCGACTTCCTGACCGGGGTCGACGAGCTCGAGGAGGGGTTTGCGGTGGTGCTGCACGTGGCCGCGCCCACGCACGGACAAGTGCTGTCACTGCTGCTGCGTACCCGCGTGCCTCGCGAAGCCGCGACCGTCCCCTGCCTGTGCGCCGTGTATGCCGGAGCCGGGTGGCACGAGCGGGAGACGCACGAGATGTTCGGCATCGACTTCGCGGGTCATGACAACCTCGATCCGCTCCTGTTGCCGGACGGCTTCGACGGGCACCCCCTGCGCAAGGACTTCGTGCTGGCGTCGCGTGCCGCCAAGCCGTGGCCGGGCGCGAAGGAGCCCGGTGAGTCGAGCCACGACGCCGCACCGAGCCGTCGGCGTACACGTCCCCCGGGCGTCCCGGATCCGGAGGAGTGGGGACCGTCCGCGAGGCCGGATCCGTCCGCGGACTGACGTCCGTCGAGGCGGAGTGCCGCGGAGACCTGCACCAGGCGCTCACTTGAAGTAGTCTCTCCATCACGTAAAGTGACTGACTCACGGATGGAACGCACCCATGTCTACGTCGAGCAGGGGCCGTTGGCGCTCCGCTCGGTCTTGGCCCGGACGCTGGCCCGCTCCGCGACGCGGCCGTGCAGGCCACCGCAGCGGCGTCGATCGTGGTTGTCGTTCTCGCCGGAGCCGGTGAACAGGCTGCCGCCCAGAACACGGATCCCCATCGCTGGGCGGGGGACACCACTGCCTACGACTCGACGACCGAACCGACGACCGAACCGACGACCGAACCGACGACACAACCGACGACACAACCGACGACCGAGCCGACCACGGAGCCGCCGGCGTCGACCGATCCCTCGGCCGGCGTCGTGCTCGACGATCCACCCCCGGTCTACGAGGACCGCCACGGCCAGGTGACCGGGCGGATCGACGCGACCGGGGCGCGCGAGCAGGTCCTGGTCGATCGCCAGGTTGCCGACGGTTGGCGCGGGCTCGCCACCGTGACGAGCGAGCCGGATGGCTCGTTCGTGGTGCCCTTGCGGTTCGCGCACCCCAGGGAGGTGACCCTGCGGGCCCGGTACACGCCGGGCGGCGGGGAGAGCGGACCCGCGCAGACGTCGAACGAGGTGACGTTGTCGGTGCTGAACCGCGCGGTCGTCCTGCGCATGCGGCAGCAGTTCGTCACCTTCGGCCGGGTGCTGGCGCGCGGCCGCGTACAACCGGCGGCAGACGGAGCGCGCATCCACCTTCAGAGGTGGGGCTCGCGAGGCTGGGCACCCATCGGGTCGACGCGGACGACGCCCGACGGGGCGTGGGAGGCCGTTCTGCCGAACCGGAGACCCGGCGTCTGGCGGGTCCGGGCGATGACCACCGGCAGCCGGCCGCAGCACGGCAGTCGTGAGGTTTCCACGGGCAAGCGGTACGTCGTCCGCGCCGTGCTGGACCCGGTCGTCTCGAGCGTGAGTGCGGCCCAGCTCGGCGGCAGCTACCACCGAGGCTGTCCGGTCGGCCCGTCGCAGCTTCGCAACGTCGACCTGACGTTCAGGACCTATGGGCCGACCGTGCGGCGCGGCACACTCGTCGTCCGGAGCTCGATCGTCGACGATGTGCGGACCGTGTGGAGTCGTGCGCTGGCAAGACGGTTTCCGTTCGCCAGGATCCTCCCGACCGCTCGGTACGGCGGCTCCGATCCCAGGGCGATGGCGCACGACAACACGAGCGCGTTCAACTGCCGCCACGTGACGGGCGATCCGACGAGCCTGTCGCCGCATGCCTATGGCACAGCCATCGACATCAACACGGTTCGCAACCCCTACATGGACTCCAGCGGTCGCTGGTGGCCGCACGCTCGTGGGGCGCGCTACCGGGACCGCAGCGAGCCTCATCCGGGCATGCTGTTCCGGCGAACGCTGCTCACCCGGCTGCTGCAGGCGCGTGGCTTCCAATGGGGTGGTCGGTGGTCACATCCTGACTACCAGCACTTCGACCCGTCGTGAGGGCGAGGCTCCGTCGCGCCGCCGTCGTCGTACCGGTGGTCGCTGCCGCGACGGCGGCGATCGCCCTCGGCGTGGTCACCGCACGCGGGTGGCCCGGTGCGGACGACGGCACGGCAGCACGACAACACCTGCCGGCAAGTGCTCCGGGGCCGGCTTCCCCCGACGCCGCTGTCGCACCCGGTTACAGCCCGCCGACCGGGCCGGCGCCGCGCAGGTCCGGTCCGCTCAGCTCAGCCGACGTGCCCGCCCCCTCGATCCTCGGTCAGGGTTTCCGCACGTACGCCGACCCGGGCGGGGCAGAGGCCGGCTGGATCGGCAACGGCACCTTCGTCCGGGGACGGGATGCCCATGAGGCGGCGTTCGGCGTACTGCCGCTGGGGTGCAAGCATCGGCTCGACGTCAGCCTGCCGGTGCCGGTGCATGCCCTGCAGGCGAGCTATCACGGTCCGCGGGCGAGCCCGGCGCAGGTCGTCGTCCTAGGGTTCGGGTCGCAGGCCGACGCAGCTGGGTACTTCGGCGGGTTCACCGCCATGCTCGCCCACTGTCGGGCACCCGACGGCCCGTCCGGCGTCGTCGCGCACGTGACCAGTCGCGCTGCCACGTCGTACGTCGGCACCCGGACCTACCTGCCGCGAGAGCTGTGGTCCGAGGTCGACGTCCGTTCGGGGAAACGGGTAGCGGTCCTGTTGTCGAGCATCCCTGTCCAGGAAGCACAGACCGTCGCTGCCGATCTGAGGCGGGCGGTGGCCGCTCGCTGAGCCACTGCGGAGACAGCACGTGGTCGTGGGGTCCCCCACCACGTCGGGTATGCCAGGATCAGACGCGTGATCGACTGGTGGGAGCTCACGCTGCGGCTCGTCGTCGTGCTCGTCGCCTTCCTGGTCCTCCCACTGCTCGTCGGCCAGACCGAGCACAAGGCGATGGCGCACATGCAGTCGCGGGTCGGCCCGATGTATGCCGGCGGGTTCCACGGGTGGGCCCAGCTGGTGGCCGACGGGGTCAAGTTCGTGCAGAAGGAGGACGTGGTCCCCGCTGCAGCCGACCGGGCTGTCTTCCGGTTGGCCCCCGCGGTGGCGCTCATCCCGTACCTCGTCGTGATGGTGGCCATCCCCGTCTCTCCCGATGGCGCCGGTTCCGTGCTCGACCCGAGCTTGTTCTTCGTGCTGGCCGTGATGAGCATCGGCGTGCTCGGGTCGCTGATGGCGGGCTGGTCGAGCGCGAACAAGTTCTCGCTGCTCGGAGGCCTGCGGGTCGCGGCCCAGCTGATGTCGTACGAGCTGCCGTTCGTCCTCGCCGCCGCGTCGGTGGCGATGGCCGCCGGTTCGGTCTCGCTGACCGTCATCGCCGATGCCTGGACTCCCTGGTGGCTGCTTTGGCAGCTGCCGGGCCTGCTCGTGTTCTTCGTTGCTGGGCTCGCTGAGCTGGCACGGCCGCCCTTCGACATGCCTGTCGCCGACGCGGAGATCATCTTCGGCCCCTACACCGAGTACACCGGGATCCGCTTCGCCGTCTTCCTGCTCGCCGAGTACGCCGGCATCGTCGTCCTCGCAGCCTTGACCACCGTGTTGTTCCTCGGAGGCTGGCACGGGCCCTGGTCCGGGACGCTCGGCGTGGTGTGGACCCTCCTGAAGGTCGGAGCGGTGTCCTTCGTCGTCATCTGGCTGCGAGTCGCCTACCCGCGACTGCGTGCCGACCAACTGCAGCGGCTCGCCTGGACCGGCCTGGTTCCGCTGGCGCTGCTGCAGCTCGCCATCACCGCGGTAGGAGTTGTCGCCACATGACCATGTTCGGCAAGGGGCTGGTCACCGGTCTCCGCGTCACGTTGCGCAACCTGACCCGGCGATCGGTGACGGCGCACTACCCCGACGAGCTCCCGACGCTGCCGCCCCGCTCGCGTGGTGTCATCGCGTTGATCGAGGAGAACTGCACCAGCTGCATGTTGTGCGCCCGGGAGTGTCCGTCGTGGTGCATCTACATCGACTCGCACAAGGAGACCGTGCCTCCGGCGATCGAGGGCGGGCGTGAGCGCAGCCGCAACATGCTGGACCGGTTCGCGATCGACTTCTCACTCTGCATGTACTGCAGCATCTGTATCGAGGTCTGCCCCTTCGACGCGTTGCACTGGTCACCGGAGTTCGAGTACAGCGAGTTCGACATCCGCGACCTCACCCACGAGAAATCGCGGCTCGAGGAGTGGATGTGGACGGTGCCGCCCCCAGCCGCCTTCGACCACGGCGGAACGGACCCCAAGGAGATCGCGACCGCCGAGAAGGCGGCCACCCGATTGGCTGCTGCGGCCGACGCGGCGGTGACGGATGAGGACACCTCATGACGACCGTCGAGGTCCTGTTCGTGCTCATGGGGGTCCTCGCCGTCGGCTCGGCCCTCCTGGTCGCCCTGAGCACCAACTTGGTGCACTGCGCGCTCTGGCTCGTGGTGACGCTCGGCGCTCTCGCCGGGTGCTACCTGTTGCTGGCTGCGGAGTTCGTCGCCTGGGTGCAGGTGCTCGTCTACATGGGCGCCGTGGTCGTCCTGCTGCTGTTCGCCCTGATGCTCACCCGTGCCCCGGTCGGACATGTGCCGGACCTCGACGGGCCCAACCGGGTGGTTGCCGCGATCGCCGGCCTCGCGACCACCGCCATGCTCGTCGTCACGTTCGTAGCGGGCTTCCAGGGCACCCGGATCGACGTGGGCGCAGACGACATCGGTAGCACCCGTGCTGTCGGGGCCACGATCTTCGGCTCCTGGGTGCTTCCGTTCGAGCTGGTGTCCGTGATCCTGCTGGCTGCCCTGGTCGGTGCGATCGTGCTCTCCCGACGGCCGGCCGAGGAGGTGTCTGACTAGTGCCGCTCCTCTTCCCACTCGTCCTGTCGGCGGCGCTGTTCGGCATCGGCGTGTACGTCGTCCTTGCGCGGCGGCACGCGGTCCTCGTGTTGATGGGGGTCGAGCTGATGCTCAACGCCGTCAACCTCAACCTGGTCGCGTTCGATGCCTGGTGGAACGACACGCTCGACTCGGGACAGGTGCTGGCGCTGTTCGTGATCGCGATCGCCGCCGCCGAGATCGGTCTCGGGCTCGCGATCGTGCTCGTGGTCTTCCGGACGCATCGCCACGTCGACATCGACAGCCTGCGTGAGCTGGCTGACCGCGACCCGGCCCCTGAACCGGAGCAGGTAGGTGGGGCCACGTCATGACGCTGGCCCTCCTGTCATCTCTCGTCCTCGCCGCGACCCTCGCCATCGCTGTCGGGCACCGCGACGCCCGGCTGCCGCCGCTGCTCGGCATCGTGGGGTCGGCAGTCGCGTGGGCCGCAGCGATCGTCCTCGGCGCGCGGCAGTGGGGGCTCGACGCGACGGCTGCGGTCACTGGCACCGGCCAGGTCGAGACCGGGGGACTCCCGATCCACATCACGCTGCGGGTCGACCAGCTGAGCGCGTCGATGCTGGTACTGGCAACGACAGTGGCGCTGCTGGTGCAGGTCTACTCGGTGGCCTACCTCCGTGGTGATCCGCGCTACCCGTCGTACACCGCCTTCGTCAGCGTGTTCACCGCAGCCATGGCCTTGGTGGTGATGGCCGACGACCTGTTCGTCCTGCTCGTCGGCTGGGAGGTGATGGGGGCCTGCTCGTACGTCCTCATCAGCCACCACTGGGAGCTCGAGCCGGCCCGATCCGGTGCCGTCAAGGCCTTCGTCATGACCCGGCTGGGTGACATCGGCCTGCTGTTCGGCTTCTTCGTGCTCGGGAACGCGGCCGACACCTACCGCATCAGTGGCATCGTTGCCGCAGCGCAGAACGGTGGGATCAGCGGGCATCAGGCGACCGCAGCGGCACTGCTGATGCTGTGCGGGGTCGTCGGCAAGTCCGCACAGTTCCCGCTGCACTCCTGGCTGCCGGACGCCATGCCCGGTCCGACGCCGATCAGCGCCCTGATCCATGCCGCCACGATGGTCGCGGCCGGTGTGTTCCTGGTCGCGCGGTTGCTGCCGGTGTTCTCGCTCTCGGACGTCGCGATGAACGTGCTGGCCGGGATCGCCTGCCTCACGATGCTGGGGGCCGCGCTGTTCGCGTTCGCGGCCGACGACCTCAAACGCGTGCTGGCCTGGTCGACCGTGAGCCAGCTGGCGTACATGTTCGCGGCCCTGTCACTCGGTGGGTACGCCGCCGGCGTGGAGCACTTGTTCTCGCACGGCGCGTTCAAGGCGTTGCTCTTCCTGGCCGCGGGGTCGGTCATCCATGCCGTCGGAACCCAGCGTCTCGACGGCATGGGCGGCCTGCGGACCGCGATGCCGGTGACGTTCGTGACGATGACGATCGGGTTCGCTTCGCTCGCGGGTGTGCCTCCGTTCGTCGGCTTCTTCTCCAAGGACGCCGTGCTCGGTGTGGCGGCCGACCAGGCCACCAACGGTTCGACGACACGTGCCTGGTTGGTGCTGGTGGTGGGCGTTCTGGTCGCCGGCATCACCGCGGCATACGCGACCCGGGCGTGGTTGATGACGTTCTTCGGTCCGCGGCGCAGTGAGGTCACCGACGTGGCCCCGCACGAGTCCGGCTGGCTGATGCTGGGGCCCCTCGTCGTCCTGGCCGGACTGTCCGTGGTCGGAGGCGTCGCGGTCCTCCGGCCCGGTTACCTCGGGGTCGAAGCGGACTCCACGAACGTGGCGGTCGTCCTGATCAGCCTGGCCGTCGCGGCGGCCGGTGCCGCCGGCACCGTCGCGCAATGGCTGCGGGTGCAGCGCGCCGACCCGGCGGTGGCCCTGGGCCGGCTCCGTCCGGTGCTGGCGCGCGAGGCTCGTTTCGACGACCTCGTCTCAGCTGTCGTCGTGCGCCCCACCGGCTGGGCGGCGCGGTTCACCCGCCTCAACGAAGAGCAGGTCGTGGACACCTATGCCGACGGCACCGACGCCGGGAGCCAGTGGGCGGCGCGCCTGGTTCGGTGGAGCCACAACGGAAACGCGCAGCGGTACGTCACGGCTGTCGTCGTGGGCGCCGTCGCGGTGGCCGTCGTGATCGGCGTGGTGGGGCCGTCATGATCGGCGGGCTCGAGATCCTGATCGGCCTGCCGCTGCTCGGCGCTCTCGTCGTCATGCTGCTGTCGCGGCGTGACACCGTCGCGACCTGGGTCGGTGTCGGCTTCGGCTCAGCGACCCTGGTCGGCACCGTGGTGCCCTGGATGTCGACGATCGATGCAGATGACGGTTTCGTCGCCAGGTCCGATGCGGACTGGATCCGGGCCCTCGACGTGCGCTGGGCGTTGGGTCTTGATGCGCTGTCGGCGCCGCTCGTCGTGCTCACGGCGTTGCTGTCGTGGTGCTGCCTGGTCGCCCTGGTACGCCGCGCACCGACCTGTGGAGGGCGACCGGGGCTGGTCGCGCTCGTGCTGGTGATCGAGGCCGCCAGCATCGGGACGTTCGCCGCTCTCGACCTGATCGTCTTCTTCGTCTTCTTCGAGCTCGTGCTCATCCCGATGTGGTTCGTCATTGCCGACTGGGGCGACGAGCACGACCCAGTGGGACGACGACGTGCCGCCACGCGATTCCTGGTCACGACCGTGACGGGTTCGGCGCTGATGTTGATCGCCTTCCTGCTGCTGCACGCTCACACCGGGACCTTCGACGTGACCGAGCTGCCGTCGCGGGTGGACCGGATCGGCGAGGGCACCCAGGTGCTCGTGGCGGTGCTCTTCCTGCTCGGCTTCGGTGCGAAGGTGCCGGTCTGGCCCCTGCACTTCTGGCTGCCGGACGCGCACAGCAAAGCACCGACGGTTGGCTCGGTCCTGCTCGCCGGTGTCCTGCTGAAGCTCGGCACGTACGGCCTGCTGCGGTTCTGGCAGGACGTCCCCGATGGCGCGATCACGGTCGCGCCCTACCTGGGGGCACTCGGGGTCGTCGGCATCGTCTACGGTGCGCTGGCCTGCCTGGCGCAGACGGATCTCAAGCGGTTGATCGCCTACTCCAGTGTCGGCCACATGGGATTCGTGCTGCTGGCGATCTCGACCCTGACCCAACAGGGTCGGCTGGCGGCCAACTTCGCCAACGTCGCCCACGGGATCATCACCGGTCTGCTGTTCTTCGTGGTGGGGGCGGTGAAGGACCGTGTCGGCACCACCGACCTGACCGGCATCGGACGGGCGTTGTATGCGCGGGCACCTCGGCTTGGTGCGGTGTTCGGCTTCGCCGCCCTTGCCAGTCTCGGTCTGCCCGGGCTGGCCGGGTTCTGGGGCGAGATGCTGTCGATGCTGGCGGCGTACTCCCCGTCAGCAGACCTGCCGCGCTCGACGTACCTGGTCTTCATGGTGGTCGCCGGGCTCGGGGCGGTCCTCACGACGGCGTACTTCGTCGTCACCGTCCGCCGCGTCTGCCAGGGTGTGCCCGACCGTGACGCGGTCCCGGACGTCGGCGGCGACGAGTGGGCGGCGTGGTCACCGTTGGTCGCCTCCGTGCTCGCCCTCGGCGTCTTCCCGGTCATCATGCTGTGGTCGGGCTCGGCAACGGCGCTGGCAGGTGGGCGATGACTCAGTCCGTCGACTGGGTGGCGATCGCACCCCCGCTCGCCCTGGTGGTGGCCGCGCTGGCGGCCCTGCTGGTCGACGCGGCGTGGCCGCGAGGACGTGCCGCTGCGGGTCTGGTGGGTCTCGCCGGCGTCGCCGTTGCACTCGGCTTCACGGTGGCGGGCCGCAACGACGCCCGCTCGACGTTCTGCTTCGCCGGAGGCGACCTCCCGACGAGCTGCTCCTGGCTCGTGGACGACGTGACGTCCGCCTGGTGGGTGATCATGCTGATCGCCACCGGACTGGTGGTGCTGTTGTTGTGGCCGGCGGCGGTCGCGGGTGAGCTGCCGACCGGGGAGCTGCACTTCCTGGTGCTGTCCTCGGCTGCGGGCGCACTGGCCGTTGCGGCTGCACAGGACCTCATCACGCTGCTCGTCGCCATGGAGACCGTGTCGCTACCCGCTTTCGCACTGGTCGGCCTGCGGCGGGTCGATCGCCGGGGAGCCGAGGCCGCACTCAAGTTCTTCATCGCCTCGGTGGTGGCGACCGCGCTGAGCCTGCTGGGCATCTCCCTCGTCTACGGAGCCACGGGTTCGATCGCTGCCGGACCGGTGTCGGCCTCGATCGCGAGCGGTGCCGCTGTCACGCCTGTCATCGGGGTCGGCATGGTGCTCACCGTTGTCGCGCTGGGGTTCAAGGTGGCTGCGGTGCCCTTCCAGGTCTGGGTACCGGACACCTATGTCGGAGCTCCGATCCCGGTCGCCGGATACCTCTCCGTCGTGAGCAAGGCAGCCGGGCTCGCGGGTCTGACGATCGTGCTCCTCCGGTTCCTGTCGGCGTACGTCGACACCTGGTCGACGATGATCGGGGTGGCCGCCGCTCTGACGATGACCGTGGGGAACCTCGGCGCGCTGCGACAGAGCCACATCGTCCGGCTGCTGGCGTGGTCCTCGGTGGCGCAGGCCGGCTACCTCCTGGTCCCGCTGGCAGCGGGTGGGCTGCCGGACGACGTGACTGCGCTGCAGGCCTACGCGTTGATGTACGCCATCGTGAACCTGACCGCGTTCGCGGCCGCGCTGGCTGTGGCGAGCTGGGGGAAGTCCGACCTCGCCGACTGCGTGGGTCTGGCCCGGAGCCATCCGTGGATCGGCGGCTCGTTGGCGTTCGCCCTCCTCTGCCTGGCGGGGTTACCCCCGGGAGTCGTGGGCCTGATCGCGAAGGTGGCGATCTTCCGCAGCGCAGTCGATGGTGACCTGATCTGGTTGGCCGTCGTCGTGGGCATCAACGTCGCGATCGGCCTCGTCTACTACCTGCGGTTCCTCGCGGTTCTGGTGCGCCCGGCTGCGTACGACGTTGCCGACCCAGCGGGCGTCGGCGACCACCAGCTCGACGAGCGTTGGGCCGGACTCGACCGGGCGGTTCCGTGGTCGACGGAGTTCGTGGTCGGCATCACGCTGGCTGCCGCCGTGGTGCTCTCGGTGTTCCCCGGACTGCTGTTCTCGGCCATCTCCTAGCGCCGCCCGACCAGCACCACGCCGAAGCGTCAGACCCCGGTCAGCTACCGCTCGACGTGTGCTGCGGAGTGCTCGAGACTCGCGGCCGCAGGGTCGGTAGCACGCAGGTCACGACGGTGCCTTCGTCGGTGCTCAGCATCGACACGTCGTCGCTCAGCGCACGCACCAGGAACAGCCCCCGACCGTGCTCACTCTCGCTACGGGGCAGCCGCTCCCCGAGCTCGTCGAGATGAGAGTCGCCGTGGCCGTCGTCCGAGACCTCGACGACGACATGGTCACCGTCCAGCGAGGCGCTGAGAACCACGCTGGAGCGGGCGACGACGACCGCGTTGGCCAGCAGCTCGGCCGCTACCAGCACAGCGTCATCTGCGGTGGAGCGATGGGCCGTCAGCCACGACTTGAGACCTTGGCGCGCGTCGTGGATGGCGTCCTGGCTGCCCGGTTCGACGTCCCAGCTCATCCGTTCCGGCACGGTGGCCACCCGGGTACGCCTCAGCACGAGCGCCAGGCTGTCGTCACGGCGGTAGGCGCCTTCGAGGGAACGGCGTACGAGCTCGTCAGCGAACTGGGCGGCGGGCAGCGAGGCGACGTCGCTGGCGTGCCTCATGAGCGCGTCCATCCCGTCGATGACGTTCTTGCGCGCCTCGATGAGCCCGTCGGTGTAGAGCACCAGCGACTCGTTGGGCTGGAGCACCGTGGTGACGATGTTGTCGCTCCCGACACCGGGCCAGCCGATCGCACCCCCCGAGGCCGCGAGCTGCGTCACCCCACCCTCCGCACTGACGATCAGCGCCGGAGGATGACCACCCGACACGACCTGCAGCTCACCGGTCTCGGGCCGATAGCGAGCGATCACGGCTGTTGCGACCAGATCGGACTGCTGCGCCGTGAGGAGCTCGTCGGCGCGGGCCACGATCTGGTCGAGCGGTGTCCGGTCGAGTGCCGCGAACCGCAGGGCATGCACGACCAGCAGGGCGTGCTTGGTGGCTTCGACCCCGTGGCCCAGGAGGTCGACGACTGCGATGTGCAGCTCGCCGGTCGGGAGCAGATGCCAGTCGAACAGGTCGCCACCGGTGGGGGACGCCGCATCCGAGGCGACGTACGCAACGGCGATGTCGCCGCCGTCGATGCCGGGGGGCTCGGGCGCCACGGCCCGTTGCAGATGTTCGACCACCAGCCGCTGGGCAGCCTGGGCCTCTACGAGTCGGCCGAACTGCTCGCGGAGCTCTTCGTACTTCTCTGCCGGCGTGATGTCCCGCGCGACGACCACGAGCGTCCTGGTCTGGAAGTCGGTGGCCGTGGCGGTGCTGACCGAGCACGAGAGGCGCCGGTGCGACCCGTCCGGCCGGGTGATGAGTACTTCACCCGGCAACGCCGGGTTGGTGGCCCAGCCGGCGAAGTCGATGGGTACGCCGGCAGCCGTGCGCGCCCGCAGTCGGGTCAGGATGTCGCGCTGGTCGACAGTTTCCGTTGCTGCGAGACCGGTGATGGCCTCGCAGCCGGAGTTCCAGGTCAGCACCGTGCCGTCGTCGGCGAGGGTGAAGATGCCGTCCGAGGTGGTGTCGACGATGACGTTGAGCTTGCGACGTTCTTCGAGGACTCCATCGAAGAGCCGGCCGCGAGCGATCGTGTGTGCCGTCTCCCGCGCCAGCGTCTCCAGCATGGCCAGGTCCGCGACGGCGTCACCTTCGAGGCCGGTGCGGTCGAACACGGCCAGGGCACCCAGGCGGCGGTGTTCGTCGATCAGAGGCGCCGAGATGCAGTCGCGCCAGCCGGCCCCGCGCAGCAGTCTGCCGATGTTGCTGGCGTCGCTACTGGTCGATCTCGCCGGGGCGGGCTCGTCGGCGAGCGCCGCCGGCATGGAGCCGAGCTCCGGCTGCGCGTGCTCCGCCGTGACGTATCCGTCGTTGTCGAGCCGGTGCAGCTCGAGCTCACCGGACTCGGTGACCAGCACGAGGAGCGCGCCGCCCGACTCGAAGCCTCTCCGGACGTCGGACAGGAAGTCGCCGATGGCGTCGCGGTGGTGCAAGGGCGCGGCGAGGGTCTGCGCAGCCTTGCGGACGCCGTACAGCCGGTAGCGGTCCGAGCGGGCGGTCGCGTACCCGCGGTAGGCCAGGTGCAGGATGAGCAACGGGACGGGGAAGAGCACGACCGCCAGCGAACTGGTCGCGTACGCCATGACGAACAGCAACCCGATCAACGTATTGACGGCCCAGCCGACCAGCCATCCCGGCACGAGGATCGGTCTGAGCTCGCGGAGAACCGACGCCGTCGACTTGTCGCCGGAGATGGCGAGAACCACCGTGAGCGCCGTGTTGTTGACCAGGCCGATGGCAGCGAGGGCGACCACCGTCTGGACCAGGGAGCTCCCCGTGACGCCCGGATCGGTACGGAGGCTGTCGAGCACCAGGCTGCCCACGGCTGCCGCCAGTGACCACTGGGCCAGGTTGAACAGGCTCTTGACGGCCGGGGCACGACGCAGCAGCCCGGTGATGATCTGCACGGCCATGACGGTGGCCACGACCGCGAGCGTCGGGAAAGTGAAGATCAGTGGGGCGAGGACGGCCTCGAACAACGTGATCGCGTCGACGTCGTCGCCGCGTCGGAAGCGAACTCTGAGGTGCCCGGCCACGACGAGCGCGAGCGCGAGCAGCGGCAGCGCTTCCCAGGCGGGTGAGCCCGGCGGTCCGACGTCGAGGAGCAGTGCGGCACCGACGGCCACGACCGTCGCGACGAGAAGCGCTGCGACGTAGAGGTTGAGCCGGGTTGCGACCC
This sequence comes from uncultured Actinomycetota bacterium, assembly GCA_963750495.1. Lineage (GTDB taxonomy): Bacteria > Actinomycetota > Actinomycetes > Propionibacteriales > Nocardioidaceae > JANLYC01. Next base: position 22,633 of record CAVVQV010000006.1, on the reverse strand, counting down.
GTGCGGTGCGCACGCGGCGGGACTACTCCCAGTCGTTACCGCGGGACTGGGCGCTGAACTCCCAGTCGTTGCCGTGCGCGGCTGGGGTGGTGAGCTCCCAGTCGTTGCCGCTCATGGCGTGCGAGCTCCGTGGGGCGACTTCCCAGTCATTGCCGGCGGCGTGCGGAGCAGCTGAGCCGACGCTTCCCCAGCAGATGAGCGCGGCGCACGTGGACGCAGCCAGCGTGGTCAGGCGCTTCCTCATGACATCTCCATCGGGTGTGCGCCCCGTCGGGACGGGTGGGTCGAAAAGAGTGGATTCAGTCTCGCACAGTGTCCGAAACCTGTCACCGGTAGTTGCTGAATTGCAGCGCGAAGTCGTAGTCCTGCTCCTTGACGAGGGAGATGACGGCCTGGAGGTCGTCGCGCTTCTTGCTCGTCACCCGGAGCTCTTCGCCCTGGACCTGCACCTTGACGCCCTTCGGGCCCTCGTCGCGGATCAGCTTGGAGACCTTCTTCGCCTGCTCCTGAGAGATGCCCTCCTTCAGGTCGACGTCGACCTTGACCTCTTTGCCGGAGGTCCGTGGCTCGCCCACCTCGAGGATCTTCAGCGACAGCTGGCGCTTGATCAGCTTCTCCTTGAACACCTCGACGACCGCGAGCGCCCGCTCGTCGGCGTTGGCCGTGACCGTGATCGAGGCCTCGCCGTGCCACGAGATGTCAGCGCCCGTGTTCTTGAAGTCGAACCGCTGGGAGATCTCCTTGGCGGCCTGGTTGAGTGCGTTGTCGACCTCCTGACGGTCGATCTTGCTCACGATGTCGAAGGATGCGTCATTGGCCATGGGCCCAGCCTTTCACGTCGTCGCGCACCGTCGAGGGCGCTTTGCATCTGACCCCTGGGCTAGGGGTATCCTTGCTGCTCGCTGCGGATGAGTCCCAAGCTCCGCGCGGCCTTGGCAGGTTGCCCGAGTGGCCAAAGGGAGCAGACTGTAAATCTGCCGGCTCAGCCTACGTAGGTTCGAACCCTACACCTGCCACGGCACAGCGCCCGGTCCTCGGATCGGGCGCTGTGCTGCTGTGGAAGTCACCCGGGGACCGACCGGCATCAACGCTGAGAGAGGCGTCGATTACCGCAGGTGATTTTTCCATGGGCCATTCGGATGATATCTGTGGCTAACCAGGCCAGATCCGGTGTTTGTCCCCACTGCCCCTGTTCCACCTTTCAGACTCGACGTGGGTGGATTGCGAGGTTTCGCCATCCGACCCACCGTCTCGAGGGGAACTTGATGGCTCGGATTCTGTGCATTGACGATGAAGCCGGGGTAAGGCAGCTCGTACGACGGGTGCTCGAGAATGCTGGGCACCACGTCACCGGCGCTGCTACTGCCCTGGATGGGTTGCGCCTGGCAACGGAGCAGACCTGGGACCTGATCATGCTCGACTTGATGTTGCCGGACCTTTCGGGCGTCTCCGTGCTCAACGCGATCCTGGAACACCGCCCGACGCAGCCGGTGATCGTGCTCTCCGCGATCGAGGATGCTGACATGAAGGCCGATTGCATCGAGCGTGGTGCGGTCGACTACATGCCCAAGCCGTTCGCGGTCCGCGAGTTGCAGGCGCGGGTGCGTGCCCGGCTCGACGGAGCGCCGCGGGTCGGCGCCCAGGGTGGCATCAGGGTGCGCGGGCTGTATCTGGACGTCCAGCGGCGTGAGCTCACCATCGACGATCGCACGATCGACCTGACCCAGCGCGAGTTCATGCTGGTGAAGCGGCTCATGGACCGCCCTGGCGTTGTCTGTTCCCGCGAGGACCTCTTGCACGAGGTATGGGGAATGGACTTCGACCCCGGCAGCAACGTCGTCGACGTCGCCGTTCGAAGGCTCCGGCTCAAGCTCGGCACGTCTCACATCGAGACGGTCCGAAATGTTGGATATGCCCTCGTCGTCTGAGGTGACCCTTGGCGAGCCCGATCTCGTCCGGACGCCACTGGCACCACTCGGGCCTGATCGTACGTACGACCACCGCGCCGGGCGATGGTTCGATCCGCTGATCGATGCGATCTTCGTCGTCGGGTCGGTGTTCGGGTTGTTGCTCATGTGGACGCTCGGCGAGGCCGCCACGATCCCCTACCACCTGATCTTCGTTCTCTTCGCTGCCGTGTACGGCTATCGAGTCTGGTCGCTCGGCGTCACTATTCTGGCGCTGGGGTTGCTGGTCATCGGCACCGGAGGAATCCTCATCACCCAATACCTGCAAGGCCTTATCGACATCAACGAGGCGTCGGAGACCGTCCTGATGCCAACGATCCTGGTAGCCATGGTCTGGCACGCTCGCCGGCGCTCGACGCTGCTCACCCAGGTGCAACGGCTCCACGCGGCCGAGCACGACAGTCGGTTGCGAGAGCATGAATATGCGCGGGACACGGCGCATGCCCTGCGCACGCCCCTGACGATTGCCCGTGGCCACGTCGAGCTGATGTCCGAGCAAAGTGACGACCCGACATTCTCCGCAGACTCAGAGATCGTGCTCGGTGAGCTGGATCGCCTGGCGCAGATGGCCGCCGATCTCCTGACGATCACCAAGCTGGAGCAGAGTCGCACGCTGGTGCTCTCGCGCTGTGACCTGAGTGAACTCGTCAGCGACGTCTTCTCGCGATGGTCGGTGACCTTGGCGCGAGAGTGGCGGCTTGACTGCGACCCGCGGCTGTTCGGTCTTGCCGACGCCGAGGTCGTCAGACGGTGTCTGGACGCGCTCCTCGAGAACGCGATCAGGGCCACCGATCGCGGCGACGTCGTTCGATTGCACTGTCACAGGACTGGTCGCGGTGACGCCGTGGCGATCGGTGTCGCGGACGGAGGGCACGGCATCGCAGATGACGCGCTCGAACACGTGTTCCGACGCTTCTGGCGCGGCGGCGCCTACGCGTCGGGAACAGGCCTGGGCCTCCCCTACGTGAAGGCGGCCGCCACCGCGCACGGTGGCGACGCGTGCGCCAATCGCTCGGCTGAGGGCGGCGCGAACGTCGTCTTCACGGTCCCGTGCATCGCCGCAACGCCGAACGGTCGCTAGGCGGAGCGTGACCGTCCGGTGACGGATTGACGACGAGTCTGACCGATTGGTGACCGTCGGGTGACAGCGCGGTCATGTCGTGGCGATCGGCGTCGCAGAACCGGGATGCTTGCGGAAAGGTGCTGACGGAGGCACCAGTCCGAAAGAGGTTGACGTGTCCAGTTCGGTCAACAGGCCCGCATTGCTGGCGTCGACAGGCGGGCTGCTCTCAGGGGGTCTGCTCGGTCGGCACCGCCAGCCTTCCGGTCACAAGCGTCCGTCCGTGCCCACGGCAGCGCTGCTCGACGTCGTGCCAGTGGGATCGGCCGGCTTGGCAGCAGCGTCGCCGGCAACCGGTCCAGCTCCTGACGCAGGCGGCAGCGCCTCGGAGGCGTGGTCCTCAACCGTCCCTGATCTCTATGTGCTCAGTCTCGGCGCCGCCCAGGCGGGCTGAGCGTCTTTCCACGGCAGACATTGCCCCACCACGTCTCGTGGCTGCGTTGTACGTCCGAGCCGCCACCGCTGCGCAATCCCCCCGAGCGGCAGCGACCCGGCTCGACGGTTACGCAGCGCAGCCACGAGCGCTCCACCTCGTCATTGACCTGCCGGCGTCGAGGTCGTCGCGCCACGCCGAAGTTTGCGCAAGAACCGCCTGCTCGATCCGATTAACACTCCGGACGCGAGGCTGTGTATTCTCATACGTCGCTTGCCCCAATAGCTCAGTCGGTAGAGCGTCTCCATGGTAAGGAGAAGGTCTACGGTTCGATTCCGTATTGGGGCTCTGGAGTCGGAGCCTCACCCGATCGCTACCGCAGACGTGGTCGTCCGGGTGGGCGCCGAGTCCGGCGGCGGGGTAGCTCAGGTGGTCAGAGCACACGGCTCATAATCGTGGTGTCGCGGGTTCAAGTCCCGCCCCCGCTACCACGCACGGCATGACCGGCAGCACAGCAGCACCTGACAGACCAGCAGGACCGCAACAACCCAGTTCCTTCGAGACGAGGCAATCCCGTGGCCAGCAAGAGCGCAGACATCCGCCCCAAGATCACCTTGGCGTGCACCGAGTGCAAAGAGCGCAACTACATCACGCGCAAGAACCGGCGCAACGACCCCGACCGGCTCGAGCTGAAGAAGTACTGCCCGCGCTGCCGCTGTCACCGCGCGCACCGCGAGACCCGCTGACCCCAGGCCTCTCTGGCTGACCCGCGGTCCGCTGACCGCGCTCGATCGACCCGCATCTGCCTGGCAGGTGCGGGTTTCGTGCTTGGTAGCGTCTCGGTATGCTCCTCGACCCCGGCCTGGCAGGCCGCACGTTCGACCCGACACCGCCGTACGCCGCCAGCCGGGAGAAGATCGCGGAGTTCTGCACCGCGATCGGCTCACCCGCCCTTGACGCCGGCGACACCGCGCCTCTCACGTTCCCGATCGTCGTCGCCTTCGGCGCGATGACTCAGCTGATGACCGACCCGAGCGTCGGTATCCAGCTACAGAACGTCGTCCACGGCGACCAGCGGTTCGAGTACACGAGGCCGGTCCGGGCCGGGGACGTGCTGACCGCCACGATCACGATCGACTCGTTGCGTGCCGCTGCCGGCATGGACATGATCGGCACGCGGACCGAGATCGCCACGGTCGAGGGTGAAGCTGTGGCCACGGCCTTCGCGACCCTGGTCCATCGGGCCCCGGCTGACGACGAGGATGGTGCCGCATGACGTGGGAGCTGGGGCACGCCTTCGAGCCTGTGTCGTACGGCGTCCGACGCTCGGACCTGGTCCGCTACGCCGGAGCGTCCGGCGACTTCAACCCGATCCACTGGAGCGACCGGGTCGCCACGTCGGTTGGACTGCCCGGTGTGATCGCCCACGGCATGTACACCCTCGCCCTGGCCGGGAACGCAGTCGTTGGATGGGTCGGAGATCCCGCGGCCGTGCTCAGCTTCGGCGCCCGGTTCACCAAGCCCGTGATCGTTCCGGATGATGATCTCGGCACCACGGTGACGGTCGCCGGAGTGGTCAAGTCCGTCGAGAACGGCGTTGCCACGATCGACCTCACCGTGACCAACGCCGACCTGAAGGTGCTCGGGATGAGCAAGGCCACGGTGCGCTGTTGAGCAAGAAGACGGTGGCGGGTCAGCGGTTGGCTGACTGGACGACACTGCGCCTCGGTGGTCCTGCCGCGCGGTTCGTCGAGGTCACGTCCCGGGCTGACCTGTATGACGTGGTCGCGGCCTGCGACGAGACCGGCGAGCCAGTCCTGGTGCTGGGCGGGGGGAGCAACGTCGTCGTGGCCGACGAAGGGTTCGCCGGATCCGTGGTGCGGATCGCGACGAGCGGGGTGTCGGTGGGCGGCGACGCCTGTGGTGGTGTCGAGGTCGTGGTCGAGGCGGGCGAGGCCTGGGACGCGCTGGTCGAGCAGGCGGTGCGGTCGGAGTGGATCGGGTTCGAGGCGCTGTCCGGAATCCCCGGGACCGTGGGTGGCACGCCGATCCAAAACGTCGGTGCCTACGGTCAGGAGGTGGCCGAGACCGTCGCCCAGGTGCACGTCTACGACCGCCTCGAACGGCGTACCCGCACGATGTTCAACGCGGACTGCGGCTTCGGCTACCGCACCAGCGTCTTCAAGAGGGAGCCCGGTCGGTACCTCGTCGGGGCCGTGACCTTCCAGCTGCGCCACGGGAACCTGGGCGCACCGATCCAGTACGCCGAGCTCGCTCGCTCGCTCGGTGTCGAGACCGGCGATCGGGTCGAGTCGGCCCGCGTCCGCGAGGCCGTGCTCGCGGTGCGGCGGGGCAAGGGTATGGTGCTGGACCCGGCCGACCACGACACCTGGAGCGCGGGCTCGTTCTTCACCAACCCCTTCGTGAGTGCCGATGAGGTGCCTGACGGGGCGCCGGCATACGCGCAGGCCGACGGCTCCGTGAAGACCAGCGCGGCTTGGCTCGTCGAGCACGCCGGCTTCAGCAAGGGTTATGGCCACGCCCGGGTGAGTCTCTCGACCAAGCACACCCTGGCGCTCACCAACCGTGGCGATGCCCGGACGTCCGACCTGCTTGCGCTTGCTGCCGAGGTGCGCGAAGGGGTCCGGTCGCGCTTCGGTATCGAACTGCATCCCGAACCCGTCCTCGTCGGCTGCACGCTCTGAGTAGGTGTGCCCTACGTCCCGGGCGGAGCTAGTCGCGCGGTCGCGGCAGATCGGAATGATCGGTGTCGGATCGCCATGCTCTAATCGCACCCATGCACGAGGTCGTTGTCGCGGCGCTGGTTCGCGAGGGTCACGTTCTCCTCGTCCACCGGAGCCCGGATCGCCGTGCCTGTCCGGGCGTCTGGGACCTGCCCGGCGGGCACATCGAGACGGGCGAGACCGAGCTGGCTGCGCTCGCCAGAGAGATCCACGAGGAACTGGGCGTTGAGATTGCAGCAAGCTCAGCGGTCCACCTGTGTCGGCTGCGCGCAGGCCGCGGTGGAGAACCTGTTCGCCTCAGCGCCTGGCTTGTCCGCGAGTGGAAAGGGAAACCAACCAACGCCGCTCCCGAGGAACACGATGAGATCGGTTGGTTCCGGTCCGAGGAATTGCCTCGGCTCGCCCACGAACGGTTGGGTGCGGCGGTGGTGGAAGCGACGCGGGGTGCCTGCGCCTGACGCGTTGTCATCGCTTGGGAGTGCGTGCGGCGACTCCGGCTCATCGGGTCCCACCTCAGTGAGCTCTCCTCGCCCGGCTTCGACGGTCGAGCTGTCGGGACCCGACAGCAAGAAACCTCGGAAACCCTTGTGGACAACGCGAAACTCCATGGTCACTGTCGGACATTTCGAGTAGAGTCGAACACATGTTCGACACCGATCTCAGTGTTCTCGACGAGCCGGCCACCCTGGCCGCCGCCGAGCACGCTCGCGCGGTCGCCGAACAGGCCGAGGTCAGGTTGTTGCAGACCGCCGCCCATTGGGCTGACCTGCACAGTGAGCTCGCCCGCGCGACCAGTCCGCTGCTGCCCGGGTCGGAACAGCTGGTGCGGTTCGGCGGGGACGGGACCCCGGCGGTGGCGGAGTTCGCACCCGCCGAGCTCGGGGTGGTGCTCGCGACATCGACCACGGCGGCTGAGCGGCTGGTCGGGGACGCGCTCGATCTACGTCACCGGCTCCCCAGGCTGTGGGTCAGGGTCTGTGCGGGTGAGGTGAAGCCGTGGATCGGCCGCAAGACCGCCGAGGCGACCCGCCACCTGTCGGTGGAGACCGCCGCAGTGGTGGACCGCCGCATCGCGAGGTACGCCCACTCCCTGTCGTGGGGACGGATCGAAGCCATCATCCACGCGTGCTGGCTGGAGTGCGACCCTGCGGCTGCCGCTGAAGCCGATGAGCGGGCACAGGCGTCGTTGGGGGTGTGGGTCAAAGACCAGCCCACCGAGCCCGGCACACAGGAGATCTTCATCCGGGCCGAGGCACCGGACGCGTTACGGTTCAACGCCTCGATCGGCGGCCTCGCCACCGGCCTCGGCGCCTTGGGCGACACCCGTCCCGTGAACGTGCGCCGGGCCGCGGCGGTGGGGATCCTCGCCAACCCCCAACACGCCCTGGACCTGTTTGCCGACATCCACACCGCCACCAGCCAGGCCGAACCACCCACCGACCCGGCTGATCCGGCCGACGATGCCGAGTCGCAAGCTGATCGTGCGGGTCAGGCCAAGCCGGTGGACACCCGGCCGGACGTGACGTTGTATGTCCACCTCACCGACCAAGCCGTGGTCACCGGTCAAGGCGTAGCCAGGGTCGAACAGGTCGGACCCGTCACCCTGGACCGGGTCCGGTCCTGGCTCGGTCACGCCAACGTGACCGTCAAACCCGTCATCGACCTCAACGACCAGGTGCCGGTGGATGCGTATGAGATCCCCGACCGGATCCGCGAAACGGTGCACCTGGCGATCCCGGTGGACTGCTTCCCGTATGCGACCTCCACCCGACGCACCGGCGACATCGACCACACCATCGCCTTCGTCAAACCTGATGACGGTGGGCCACCGGGCCAGACCGGACTCGGCAAGCTCGGCCCGATCACCCGCTTCCACCACCGGGTCAAGACCCACGGCCACTGGCAAGTGGTGCAACCGTTCACCGGGGTGTTCGTGTGGCGCACCCCGCACGGCCGGCATCTCCTGGTCGACCACACCGGCACGCACTGGCCAATTGCCGCCGTCCCGGCACGGCCGGCTGCCTGAAACCTCCTTCGACGGTTGGCACGTGGCATGCTGGCGAGGTGATCGTTGCCTGTCACACGCTGATCTACTCCGACGACGCGGTAGCCACCCGAGCGTTCTTCAGAGACGTGCTCGGCTTCCCGAACGTCGACGCGGGCACCGAAGACCACGAGTGGCTGATCTTCCGGACCGGGCCGAGCGAGCTGGGCGTCCACCCGACTGGCCCCTCGCACGACGGTGCCCCGACCTCGCGTCACCAGGCGGTGAGCTTCATCGTCGACGATCTGGCCTCGACCATGGCGGAGCTGCAGGCGAAGGGGGCCGAGTTCGGCTCAGGACCGGATGACCATGGCTACGGGCTCGTGGCGATGGTCAGGGTGCCGGGTGCCGACGACGTGCAGCTCTACCAGCCGCGGCATCAGACGGCCTACGGATCTGACCGAACTCCGTAGCCGATCACTCGAGATACTCCGTCGACAGCGGTCACGCGAGTCCGATGGAATCAGCGGTGTGACTGATGCACTGCACGACGATGAGCTCCCGATCGACCTGGCGCTCGTCCGCGCGCTGGTCGCCCGAGCGCGGCCGGAATTCGCCTCCCTGCCGTTGGCCCGGCTGGACTCGTCAGGCTCCACCAACGCGCTCTTCCGTCTCGGTGCTGAGCTGGTCGTCCGCCTGCCCCGCCAACCGGGTGGATCCGCAACGATCGACAAAGAGGCTCGGTGGTTGCCGCAGATCGCTCCGCTGTTGCCCGTACCGGTCCCGCAGGTCGTCGCTGTCGAGGAGCCGGACCTGGGCTATCCCGAGCGTTGGTCGATCGTGACCTGGCTTTCTGGCGACACCCCTACGGTGGTCGACCCGACCTCCGACGACGACCCGGGTCAAACGGCCACGCGCCGCCTGCTGGCCCAGGACCTGGCTGCTGCAGTGACCGCGCTGCACGCCGTCGATGTGTCGACGGAAGCCCTCGCTGACCCGGAGCTGCGTTGGTACCGGGGTAAGCCGCTGGCCACGATGGATCGACAGACCAGGAGCGACATCGAGGCCTGCCGGAACCTGCGCGACCTCCATCTCGACCTCGACGCGGCAGCACGGGAATGGGACGTGGCCATGGCGCTTCCGGGCGCCGAGCAGGCGTCGTCACCGCGCTGGTACCACGGGGATCTGTTGGCGGAGAACCTGCTCGTACGCGAGGGGCGGCTCGCCGGCGTGCTCGACTTCGGAGGGCTCTCGGTCGGCGACCCCACGATCGACCTCGTGGTGGCATGGGAGCTGTTCGACGCTTCATCCCGGGAAGTGTTCCGGCAAGCAGTCGGCGTCGACGACGACTCCTGGCTGCGCGGCCGAGCCTGGGCGCTGGCAGTGGCTCTGATGACGTTTGCGTACTACTGGCACACGATGCCGGAACGGTGCGCCAGCCGGCTGTCGATGGCGCGGTCGGTTCTCGCCGACGCGTGATCTCGACAGGCTCGATCAGCGGGGAGCAGCCGGGTCACTCCTGCCGGTGGACGTCGGCGGCATCCTGGATGCGCTGGACGTACGCCGCCCACCACGCCCCATCGCCCACGTCGTCGTGATCGCGTCCCCCGCGGCCGTCGGCCAGCTCACGGAGGATGTCGGCATGCCCGGCATGTTGGGCAGTCTCGGCCACCACGCGAACGAGCAGGTGCCCGAACGTCGTGTCGCGGCGCGACTCCTCCCACCAGGCCACATGGGCAGGAGCAGCCAGGTCGATCGTGGCGATGGACTCGTCGCTGTGCCGCCAGGCGGTCCGGTAGAGCCCGATGATCTCCGCACGACTCTGCTCGGCCGTCGCCCACATGTCGGCGCTGTCCCAGATCGAGCCGTCGTCCACCCACGGGAGACGCACCGGCGACGGCCTCCCCGCGGAGTCCCCAAGGTAGCTGAGCTCGACGCCTGCCACGTGCTTGACCAGCCCGAGCAGGTTGGTGCCGTTGGGAGTGAGGGGCCGGCGTACGTCGTACTCGCTCAGCCCGTCCATCGCGGACAGCAGCGCGTCCCGAGCCTGCTGCAGGTAATGGAGGAGATCGTCAGCCGGTCGGGCCCCGGGGGCAGGGTGAGCGCTCATGTCGGGAGGGTACCGATCGCTGTGGCCGGCCGTGATCCGGTCATCAGCCGACCGGGGGTGGAGTCGCCAGCCAGGCGTCGACGTCGGCCAGCAGCTGGCGCCGTACGTCGTCGGGCGCCGCGGAAGCGCGGATCGACATCCGTGCCAGCTCGGCGAGGGCCGCATCGTCGAATCTGTGGGCATGCCGGGCCGCCTCGTACTGGTCGAGCAGCCGGGTGCCGAACAGCAACGGGTCATCGGCCCCGAGGGCGATCGGCACGCCGGCCTCGTACAGCTTCCGCAGGGGCACCGCCTCGAGGTCCGGGTGCACACCGAGAGCGACGTTGGAGGTCGGGCAGACCTCGCAGGTGATGCCGGCGTCGGCGAGGTGGGCCACCAGCCTGGGGTCCTCGATTGACCGCACGCCGTGACCGATCCGCCGAGCGCCCAGGCCGTCCAGACACGACCAGACGCTGTCCGGGCCGGCGAGCTCGCCGGCGTGCGGCGCCGAGATCAGACCAGCCCGGTCGGCGATCTCGAACGCCTTTGCGAACGCCAGTGCCTCACCGCGACGCTCGTCGTTGGACAGCCCGAACCCGACGACCCCGCGGCCGGCGTACTGGCCGGCCAGCCTCGCCAGGGTGCGGGCATCGAGCGGGTGCCTGGTGCGATTGGCTGCGATGACGACCGCCACCTCGACGCCGGTCGTCGCCGTGGCCTCGCGAGCGGCGTCGAGGACGAGCTCGGTGAACGCGGTGAGCCCGCCGAAGTTCGCGGCGTACCCGCTGGGGTCGACCTGGATCTCGAGCCAGCGAGATCCCTCGCGGGCGTCGTCCTCGGCGGCCTCACGCACCAGTCGTCGCACGGCGGCCTCGCCGCGCAGCACGGATCGGGCGATGTCGTACAACCGCTGGAACCTGAACCAGCCGCGCTCGTCGGCGGTCGACAGCTGTGGCGGCCAGTCGTCAGTCAGCGCCTCGGGCAGATGCAGCTCGCGCTCGGCTGCCAGGTCGAGCACGGTCGCGTGCCGCATCGACCCGGTGAAGTGCAGGTGCAGATGTGCCTTCGGCAGCGACGCAAGCGGTCGCCGGCCGGTCGCTCGGGGTTCAGGCGCCACGGTGCGAGGGGGCGTGCCGGGCGGCCACTCAGCCGAGCAGTTTCTGGATGCGGCCAACGCCCTCGGCGAGGTCGTCGTCTCCCAGCGCGTACGAGAGGCGGAGGTAGCCCGGGCTCCCAAAGGCCTCTCCGGGAACCACAGCCACCTCGGCCTCGTCGAGGATGACCTCGGCCAGCTCGACCGACGACCGAGCCGAACGGCCCGCGGCCCCGATCGGATGTCCGAGGGCGCCGGCTACGGAGGGGTATGCGTAGAACGCACCCTTCGGCTCGGGGCAGACGAACCCGCTCACGTCGTTGAGCATCGACACCATCGTCAGCCGCCGGCGGTCGAAGGCCGCCCGCATCGCATCTACCGCGGACAGGTCGCCGGTCACGGCGGCCAGCGCAGCGCGCTGCGCCACGTTGCACACGTTGGAGGTGGCATGGGACTGCAGGTTGGTCGCGGCTTTGATGACGTCGCTCGGACCGATCATCCAGCCGACGCGCCAGCCGGTCATCGCGTAGGTCTTCGCCACCCCGTTGACGACCACACACGTCTCGGCCAGCTCGGGCACCTCGACCACGATCGAGCTGAACGTCGCCCCGCCGTACACGAGGTGTTCGTAGATCTCGTCGGTGACGACCCAGACGCCGTGCTCGTACGCCCATTGGCCGATCGCCCGCACCTGCTCCGGTGAGTAGACCGCTCCGGTCGGGTTGGAGGGCGAGCAGAACAACAGCGCCTTCGTGCGCTCGGTGCGAGCGGCCTCGAGCTGGTCGACGGTGACGAGGTAGTCCTGGGTCTCGTCAGCCAGCACCGGCACGCTGCTCCCGCCGGCCAACGCGATGGCCTCGGGGTAGGTCGTCCAGTACGGCGCGGGCAGGATCACTTCGTCGCCGGGATCGAGCAACGTGGCGAAGGTCTGGTAGACGGCCTGCTTGCCGCCGTTGGTGACCAAGACTTGGCCGGAGGTGACCGCAAAGCCCGAGTCACGCTCGGTCTTCGCGGCGATGGCTTCCTTGAGCTCCGGCAAGCCTCCCGCCGGCGTGTAGCGGTGGTTGCGGGGGTCGCGCGCCGCCTCGACCGCGGCCTCGACGACGTAGCCGGGAGTCGCGAAGTCGGGCTCGCCCGCGCCGAACCCGATCACCGGCCGACCGGCCGCCTTGAGGGCCTTGGCCTTGGCGTCGACGGCCAGGGTCGCCGACTCGCTGATACTGCCGATCCTGCGGGAGACGCGGGCGGGTCCGCCCTGCGCCGGCTGGGTGGTTTGCGCAGCCTGGGTGCCAGGCTCGCGTACGGTGGAGGTGGACTCACTCATGAACCCCATCCTCGCACCATCCCGCTCGCGTCTGACAGGGCGCAGGACTTCGGTTCGACTGTGGCGGCCTGCACCCCGTACACTCGACTCCTTGGTGGCAGATGCACCTCTCGTTCGTGTGCCCGAGATCCGGTTCAGGCCGGGTCAGCCGGGACCAGGCGCCTCCCCAAGGCGACCGGGTTCGGACACGTCTTCCACCGGAGGGCAGTGGCTCAATTGGCAGAGCACCGGTCTCCAAAACCGGCGGTTGGGGGTTCGAGTCCCTCCTGCCCTGCGAGGACGACCGAGTCCGATGCAGTAGGACCCAGCAGCACTCGGAACGACACGGCATGACCACAGGAAGGCAGTACGGTGACCGAGACCCGCTCCACGAGCTCGTCGAGTGAGCGACAGCCGAACAGCAGCGGTCGCACCAGTCCTGCCCTGTTCTTCCGACAGGTCATCGCTGAGCTGCGCAAGGTCATCTGGCCCACACGCGACCAGCTGGTCACCTACTTCATGGTGGTGCTCGTCTTCGTCATCTTCATGATCGGCTTGGTGTCCGTGCTGGACTTCGCGTTCAACAAGGCCGCCTTCAAGATCTTCGGCTGATTGCAGCCGGAGCCCCTATTCAGTGCACAACAGTGACGAACCAGTGACGGAGCCTTCTGTGTCAGAGTCAGTCGACGAGACCGTCGACATCACCACCGATGCCGCAGCCCTCGAGTCCGAGTCCCTCGAGAGCGCTGCTGACGCCGCCCTCGACGGGGCCGGCGACGCCGAGGTCGGCCCGGAGGACGCCGAGGTCACCGATTCACCGGCCGACGACGTTGCCGATCAGTCGGCGGACGCCCAGGCCGGCGATCAGCCGGCTGACGAGTCCGACGCCGACGTCGAGGCAGACCCCGAGGCAGAGACCCCCGCTCCGGACCCGCTCGAGGAGTTCCGCGAGGCGCTGCGGTCCAAGCCGGGTGACTGGTTCGTGATCCACACCTACTCGGGCATGGAGAAGCGGGTCAAGACCAACCTCGAGAACCGCATCACCTCCCTCAACATGGAGGACTTCATCTACGAGGTCCACGTGCCGCAGGAGGAAGTCTGGGAGATCAAGAACGGTCAGCGTCGGCAAGTGAGCCGGACCGTGCTTCCGGGATACGTCCTCGTACGCATGGATCTCACCGACGAGTCCTGGTCAGCTGTGCGGCACACGCCGTCTGTGACCGGCTTCGTCGGTCACAGCCACCAACCGGTACCGCTCAGCCTGGCCGAGGTCGAGGCGATGCTCGCCCCCGCGATCGTCGAGGAAGCCCAAGGTGGTCAGGCGTCGCCGACCAAGACCAAGCAGAAGCAGGTGGAGTTCACCGACTTCTATGCCGGCGACTCGGTCATGGTGGTCGATGGCCCCTTCGCCACCCTGCACGCGACGATCACCGAGATCAACATCGATGCGCAGCGCGTCAAGGCGCTGGTCGAGATCTTCGGCCGAGAGACCCCCGTCGAACTCAGTTTCAACCAGATTCAGAAAGTCTGAGGCGGAGCTCGCTCGCCGCAGACTTTTGCATGGGCCGCAGCCAGCTTGCTGACGAAGGCACGCCACCTGCGTAACACCGCAACAGCCACTTTCAAGAACCCAAGGAACCTGAAGAATGCCTCCCAAGAAGAAGAAGATCGCAGCGCTCGTCAAGGTGCAGCTGCAGGCCGGAGCCGCGACTCCCGCTCCGCCCGTCGGTACCGCGCTCGGTCCGCACGGCGTGAACATCATGGAGTTCTGCAAGGCCTACAACGCCGCCACCGAGGCGATGCGTGGGAACGTCATCCCGGTCGAGATCACGATCTACGAAGACCGGTCGTTCACGTTCATCACCAAGACCCCGCCAGCAGCCGAGCTCATCAAGAAGGCTGCTGGCCTGCAGAAGGGCTCGTCGACCCCGCACACCGACAAGGTCGGCAAGATCAGCCGTGACCAGGTACGCGAGATCGCCACGACGAAGATGCCTGACCTCAACGCGAACGACGTCGACGCCGCCATGAAGATCGTCGAGGGCACGGCCCGCTCGATGGGAATCAACGTCGTCGGCTAGTCGTCGTCCCACCTCGGCAGCACTCGAACAGACCGCAACACCGGAACACCCGAAACACCGTGGCAGGGCCGCGCTGGCCCACGAGACCACACCTGGTGATCACGAAAGGATCCAGTCCATGCAGCGCAGCAAGGCATACAACACGGCAGCAGAGAAGATCGAGAAGGACAAGCTCTACGCCCCGCTCGACGCCGTCAAGCTCACCAAGGGCGGCGGCTCGTCGAAGTTCGACAGCACCGTCGACGTCGCGATGCGTCTCGGCGTCGACCCGCGCAAGGCCGACCAGATGGTCCGCGGCACGGTCAACCTCCCGCACGGCACCGGCAAGACGGCCAGGGTTCTCGTCTTCGCCAACGCCGACAAGGCCGAGGAGGCCCGGGCAGCCGGCGCCGACGTGGTCGGCGGCGACGAGCTGATCGACAAGGTCAACGGCGGCTGGCTCGACTTCGACGCCGTGGTCGCCACGCCCGACATGATGGGCAAGGTCGGTCGTCTCGGCCGCGTGCTCGGTCCGCGTGGTCTCATGCCCAACCCGAAGACCGGCACGGTGACGCCCGACGTCGCCAAGGCCGTCAGCGACATCAAGGGCGGCAAGATCGAGTTCCGCGTCGACCGGCACGCCAACCTGCACTTCATCATCGGCAAGGCGTCGTTCTCGACCGAGCAGCTCGTCGAGAACTACGCCGCCGCCCTTGACGAGGTGCTCCGCCTCAAACCGTCGAGCTCCAAGGGTCGCTACCTCAAGAAGGTGACCTTCTCGACGACCATGGGTCCGGGTGTCCAGGTCGACCCCAACCGCACCCGCAACCTCACCTCGGAGGATGCCGGCGAGGCCTGACGTCGTCGAGCTACGGCCACCAGAACGACCCGAACCGCCCCGACCGTGAGGTCAGGGGCGGTTTGTGGCATTCGGCCGCGAAACCCGTCCCCGACGGATCGCGCCCACACGCGGGGCCCTGAAGGTCTATCGTTCGCTCTGGAGCGCCGGTATCACGCACGCTGGACGTGGGATACCCCGCCGAGTGCAAGGAGGTGGGCGCGTGGACCTGCTGTGCCGAGCCTGCGGGACCCAGAACCGGCCAGGTCGCAAGTTCTGCGCTCAGTGCGCCGCTCCGCTTGGCGTCACCTGCGGCGCCTGCGGCACTCCGAACGAGCCCGACGAGCGCTTCTGTGGCAACTGCGCGGCGGCCCTCGACAGCAGCCTGCCCGCAACCGTCCCTCCCCACCCCGCTGCTGCCAGCAACGGCGGTTCACCGCCGGTTGCGGAGCGGCGGGTCTGCTCCGTGCTGTTCGTCGACCTCGTCGGATTCACCCCGCTGTCGGAGTCGATGGATCCCGAGGACGTGCGAGGCGTGCTCTCGCGATACTTCGAGTCGGCATCAACCGTGATCGCCCGCTACGGCGGGGTCATCGAGAAGTTCATCGGTGACGCTGTGATGGCCGTCTGGGGTACGCCTGTCGCTTTCGAAGGTGACGCGGAGCGCGCCGTCCGTGCTGCGATCGACGTGTTGGCGGCGGTGGCCGAGCTGGCAGACGACGTCGGAGCCCGTGAGCTGCGGGCTCGCGCCGGGGTGGTCACGGGTGAGGTGGCTGTGACGCTCGGCGCCACCGGTCAGGGCATGGCCGCGGGAGACACGGTCAACACAGCCGCTCGGGTCCAGACGGCAGCCGAGCCGGGCTCGGTCTGGGTCGACGCGGCCACCCATCGCCTGGCCGGGCACGGAATCGGCTTCGCAGACGTCGGCGAGCACGAGCTCAAGGGCAAGCGGGAGCCCGTCCGGTTGTGGCGGGCGACCCGGGTGCTGTCGAACATTGGTGGTGCACAGCGCGTCGACGGACTCGAAGCCCCAATGCTCGGGCGCGACCCGGAACTGCGGTTGGTCAAGGACCTCTTCCATGCCGCCGCCGATCGCCGTAGTCCGCGACTCGTGGTCGTCACCGGTCCGGCCGGTGTCGGGAAGTCACGGCTCGGCTGGGAGTTCGAAAAGTACATCGACGGGCTCGCCAAGAGGGTCTTCTGGCACCGCGGCCGTTGTCTGTCGTACGGCGACGGCGTGGCCTTCTGGGCACTCGCCGAGGTCATCAGGCAGCGGCTGGGCATCGCTGAGGACGACCTTCCCGAGAACGCCTCCGCCAAGGTGAGCGAGGGCCTTGAAGCTTTTGTCGACGATCCCGATGAGCGTGCCTACATCGCTCAGCGCGTGAATCGCCTGCTTGGTATCCCGGGAGGCGACGCTGGCGCGGTCGCCCTCGACCGCGACGAGCTCTTCGCCGGCTGGCGGCTCTTCTTCGAACGGCTCGCGTCGCGTCAGCCGGTGACGATCCTGGTTGAGGATGCCCAGTACGCCGATGAAGGACTCATCGAGTTCCTCAACCACCTGGTCGACTGGGCCAGGGACGCGCCGATCTTCGTGCTCGTGTTCGCCCGGCCGGAGATCGAGGACACGAGGCCGGGATTCGGGGTCGGGCGCAACCGGACGACTCTGGCGCTGGACCCGCTCGACCGAAGGTCGATGGACACCCTGCTGGACGCGCTTGTTCCAGGGTTGTCCGACTCCGCACGCGAGCGTATCTCCGCCCAGTCGCAAGGAATCCCGCTCTTCGCCGTTGAGACCATCCGGACGCTGATCGACCGCGCCGTCGTCGTACCTCTCGAAGGGGAGTACCGACTCGTCGGTGACGTCGGGGACTTGAGCGTCCCCGACTCCCTCCACGGCTTGCTCGCCGCACGGCTGGATGCGCTGGACCACGAGCTTCGAGGCCTGGTGGCCGATGCCTCCGTGTTGGGTGGGGCGTTCTCCGCGGAGGCTCTGGTCGCTGTCTCCGGGCGTCCCGTCGACAAGGTCGAAGCCGGGCTCCGTGAGTTGGTGCGCCGTGAGGTGCTGCACGTCTCGTCCGATCCGCTCTCTCCCGAACAAGGCAGTTACCAGTTCTCCCAGAACATGCTGCGGCAAGTCGCCTACGCAACCCTGTCCAAACCCGACCGCAAGCGGCGGCACCTGGCGGTGGCGTCGCACCTGCGGGGTGCCTTCGCCAGCGATGGCGAGGAGGTGTCAGAGGTCATCGCCCAGCACTACCGGGATGCCCTCGAAGCCGGCCCGTCCGACTCCGACGCCGCGGACGTCAGGGCCAAGGCGATCCACGCGTTACGCCGGGCGGCCGAGCGAGCGGTGCGATCAGGCGCGCCCAGCCGCGCTGCCTCGAGCTTCGCAGAGGCGGCGTTGCTCACTGGACCGGAGGTAGCGCAGGACTCGGCCCAGCTTCTCGAGGCTGCGGCGGCCGCGGCGAGTACGGCGGGGGCGTTCGAGTGGGCGGTCGAGCTCGCCGATCGCGCGGCCGCTCTGTATGCCAGTGCCTCCGACGATCGTGCGGTTGCCCGCCTCGGTACGGTGGCGGGTCGCGCCCTTCGGCAGCTCGGTCGCTACACCGACGCCCGTCATCGTCTCGAGCGGGCCATCGAGGTGCTACGTCCACAACCCGACCACGACACGGTCGACGCGCTTGCGGAGTACGCCGTGATCCAGGTCTTCACCACCGACTCCGACGTCGGCAAGCTGACCTCGGAGGCGTTGGCGCTCGGCATCGACCTCGACGTGAACGAGGCTCGTCTCGCGGGTCTCTTCATCACCCGCGGACTGGCGCATCAGCGGCTCAACCAGGCTCCTCGTGCAGTCGCCAACCTCGAGTACGCGGTGCGTTTGGCCGAGCGCTCCCACGACAGCGCTCAGTGGGGTCGTGCATTGCTGAACCTCGCGTCCTGCCAGCTTGCCTGGGAACCGGAGGCCGCCGCGCGGACCGCCCAGGCCGGCATCGCCCAGGCGCGCCGGATCGGCGCCGCTTCACTGCTGTCCGTATCCCTGTTCAACCGAGTGCTTGCACTGCTGGGAGTGGGGAAGTGGGACACCGCGCAGGAGTCGCTTGACGATGTCGTTCGTCGCGACGGGCTCGAGGACGGCATCATCGTCCAGGGTCAGGCGTGGTTGTCCGCGCTGCGCGGACGCCTGCAGGCTGACGAGTGGGAGGCGGCAGCAGCCGGACGCTCCAGTGAGGACCCGCAGGACATCTCGGCCAACAGCACTATCGTGGCGGTGGCCGCTGCCGGTGCAGGGGATGCCCACCGAGCACTACGGGGGGCCCGAGCCGCGTTGGAGCACGTTTCCGGGCTGGGCCTGCAGAACGAAGCGGTGCTCTGGTCGTGGCCGGTGGCCGCCGACATGGCGCACCTCCTCGCCGACGACGCCGCCCTGGACCATGTCCTGTCGCTGCTCGACGCACATCCGATCGGGCACGTCCCCCCGCTGCTGCGGGCCGAGCGAGAGCTGGCCCTGGCGCGCCGTGCCGGTCGTACAGGTGACGACTCGGCATCGTCACGGTTCACTGAAGCGATCGAGGCGGTACGACGTTGCTGCAGCCCGTACCACCTGGCCCACGGGCTCATCGACCAGGGGGAGTTCCTCCGGAAGAGGGGCGACGAGGCGGCCGCCGGCGCGCTGGTCTCGGAGGCAGCTGTCATCGCGGAGCAGCTCGGCGCTCGCCCTCTCCGGGAGCGCTCAGAGGCCGCCGGCGCCACGGGTGGCGGTGTGCGTGAGGCGGCCGGTAGCGCCGCCGGCCCGGAGTGACCAGGGCAACGACGTACGCTGGATGAAGCGACCCGTACCGGCGTCGTCTCCAGCGACTCGAGGGGAATCCAGTGCATGTCCGACGGGCGGCGGTAGCCGTCATGATGTCCGGCCTGCTCGCCACCGTGGCGGCGTGTGGGAGCACCAGCGACACGACGCGTGCCTCCGGTGCGGCAGGCGGCGGCGCTGCGGCCGTGGCGGTGCTGACCAAGGACAACCTCGCCAGCGAGATCCGCGCCGCCCTCGCGGCTGCGGGCTCTGCTCACGTCGACGTCGCCGTCGAGTCACAGGGGCAGTCGCTCAAGCTGGCCGGCGATGTCGCGCACCTCGACAAGCAGAGTTCCCCTGACATCGCGTTCACCGCCGACGCGGGAGGACAGCAGTTCCAGCTGCGCGTCGTCGACAAGGTGCTCTTCTTCTCCGGCGGGCCGTTGACGGCCGCTCAGGGCAAGAAGTGGATGAAGATCGACCTGTCCGACCCGACGAACCCGCTCGGCCAGATCTTCCAGGCTGCCAACCCCGGTAACTTCGCGGCGTACCTCGAGGGCGTCACCCGCTTCGAGGACAAGGGCCAGGAGACGGTCGACGGCGTACGTACGACGCACTACACCGTCACCGTCGACGCGAAGGCGATGCTGAAGTCCAACCCGGCCTTCAAGGGTCAGGACATGGCGAAGCTGGGGCTGCCCGACGCGCTCACGAGCGAGGTCTACGTGGACGAGGCCAACCGCCCGATCGAGATCAAGGTCGACCTCGCCGCGGTGGGAGCCTTCGAGGCGCACTTCTCCGACTACGGGAAGGCCGTCACGATCGCGGCTCCGCCGAAGGACCAGGTCGGCCAGTTCAGCTTCTGACCGATCCTGTCACTTTCTAGTCACAGAAAGTAACAATCACCTCTCGCGGCGTACCAGGCTCCGGCACAATGACGGCCTGAGACGTACACCTGAGGGGGGACTCATGAGCCGTCGACTGCTCCGGATGATCGCGCCTGTCACCGTGCTGACGCTGTCGCTCAGCGCGTGCGGCACCGAGACGGCCGACGACCCGTACCGCGCACCCGACAGCGTCGGAGAACTCGCTCCCGCCGACTTCGGCAGCACCATTGCCGCCGCCCAGGCGAAGGCGCAGTCGGCGCACCTGGAGGGGACGGTCACCAGCGACAGTGGCAGGGTGCGCATCTCCGGCAACTTCTCCACCGGCAAGACCGCCGACGATCTCGTGCTCGACCTGACCATCAGAGTCGGTCCCGGCAAGGTCATGACCATGCGCTTCCTCGATCGGGTCTTCTACCTGAAGGCATCTCAAGCGGCGCTGACCGGCAAGGCCAACCGGCCGTGGGTCGAGATCGATCTCGACGACCCGACCAACCCGTTCGGTTCGCTCCTGGACCAGATGTTCTCGAACCTCGACCCAGACCACCTGGCCAAGTTCTACGCCAGCGTGCAGCTCAACAACCTCGGTATCGACGACATCGACGGGATCGAGACCCGCCACTACGTCGTGAGGGTCAAGACCGCCAAGGTCATCAAGCTCATGAACCTGGGCAAGATCCCCGGTGCCGGCGCGGCCGCGATCAAGGCCGAGCTGCCCAAGACGCTCACCTCCCAGATCTGGGTCGACGCGGACGATCGGCCGGTCAAGACGAGGTCCGAGGTCGCCGGGACCACCACCGAGCTGGAGTACTCCGCCTGGGGCAAGCCGGTGCAGGTGAAGGCGCCGCCGGCGAGCCAGATCGGTACGGTCAGACGCGGCGGTCACTGACGCTGTCGTCCTGGAGGCGCCAAGGGTGTCCGATGGCCGGCTCGATTTGGCCGACGGCGCGGGTTCGTCGTACTGTTGTCCCACCGAAGACCGCCGGTTACTGACCTCAGGTTCATGCCTGGAGCCAGTCGAAGGCCCCGCAGAGCGGGCGACCCGCGCAGGTGAACTGAGTTCGACACCGAGATCGCATCCGGATCCAGGTCGTGCCCCGTGCGCCTGCATGGGGCGTTTTTCTTTGTAGGGCCCGGCCCGGCGGCTTCGCAACCCATTGTGATCCGCTGAAGGAGGACCCATGGCGCGGCCGGACAAGGCAGCTGCCGTCGCAGAGCTGGTGGACGCGTTCCGCAGCTCCGAGGGCGCTGTGCTGACCGAGTACCGCGGGCTCACCGTGAAGCAGCTGCAGGACCTGCGGCGTGCCCTCGGTGAGAACGCCAGCTACGCCGTGGTGAAGAACACCCTGACGAAGATCGCCGCCAAGGAGGCCGGCGTCGACTCGTTCGACGACCTGCTCCAAGGACCGTCCGCGATCGCCTTCATCAAGGGCGACGCAGTCGAGGCGACCAAGAGTCTGCGTGACTTCGCCAAGGCCAACTCACCTCTCGTCATCAAGGGTGGTGTGCTTGACGGCAAGCCCCTCACCCCTGCCGAGATCGCCAAGATCGCTGACCTCGAGTCGCGCGAGGTTCTCCTCGCCAAGCTCGCGGGGGCGCTCGTGGCTTCGCTCCAGAACGCCGTCTTCCTGCTCAACGCCCCGCTCTCCCAGGCCGCCCGGCTCGCCGGCGCCCTGCAGGCGAAGGCCGAGCAGGACCCGTCGATCCTCGGGGGTGGCGCCGGCGAGCCGGCCCCTTCGGAGGAAGCCTCGGCTGAGGCTGACGACACCACCGATGCTGCTGCCGACGTCACTGAAGAGGTGCCGGAGGCCGTCGCAACGGACACCACAGAGGAAGCCGACGAGGCGACCGACGTGGCAGCTGAGGAACCCGCCGAGGGCTGACGCTCCCGGACCGACCCATCCATCCAGGCAGACCGGCCAGTGCTCGACGCACCGGCCAGCACGACACCGTAATCAGGAAGGAACGCCACCATGGCGAAGCTCACCACCGACGAGCTCCTCGACGCGTTCAAGGAGATGACCCTCCTCGAGCTCAGCGAGTTCGTGAAGCAGTTCGAAGAGACCTTCGGCGTCACCGCCGCGGCTCCGGTCGCGGTTGCCGCTTCGGGCGCCCCCGCGGGCGGCGGCGCTGCCGCTGAGGCCGCCGAGGAGCAGGACGAGTTCGACGTCGTCCTCGAGTCCGCCGGCGACAAGAAGATCCAGGTCATCAAGGAGGTGCGCTCGCTCACCAGCCTCGGTCTCAAGGAGGCCAAGGACCTGGTCGAGGGCGCCCCGAAGCCGATCCTGGAGAAGGTTGCCAAGGATGCGGCCGAGAAGGCGAAGGAGGCCCTCGAGGCCGCCGGCGCCACCGTCTCGGTCAAGTAACCCCCCAGCACGATCTGGGCGC